>NZ_QKKX01000152.1 GCF_003434305.1 Micromonospora sp. MW-13 | reverse complement strand
CTTCTCGTCGAGCCAGGTGACCATGGCGCGGACGGTGCGGGCCTTGACGAGGTCTTCGAGTTCGCTTTCGTCGCCTTCGACGGCGAGGTGGAGGCGTTGGGCGACTTCGCCGGCGACTTCGGCGCGTTTGATGGAGTCGATGGACAGGTCGGCTTCGAGGTCGAGGTCGAGTTCGATGAGGTCGACGGGGTAGCCGGTGCGCTCG
>NZ_QKKX01000151.1 GCF_003434305.1 Micromonospora sp. MW-13 | reverse complement strand
CAGGACGTCCCTGTTGACCTGTTCGTCGATCCCGAGGCCGATGACCGCCGCCCCGATGCCGGTGAGCGCCACCCCGGCTAGGACGTCACTGCCGACGAGCCTGGCGATCCCATAGCCGATGACCGCCACCCCGAGGCCGATGGACGCCACCCCGTACAGGACGTCATTGCCGACCAGTGCGTCGATCCCGAGGCCGATGAGCGCCACCCCGAGGCCGATGAGCGCC
>NZ_QKKX01000150.1 GCF_003434305.1 Micromonospora sp. MW-13 | reverse complement strand
ACATCCTGCCCCGGCACCTCTACGAGGGCACCGACTGGGCGACCAACCCGCACAATCTGAAGCCGGTGGGCTCGGGGCCGTTCCGACTGGCGGAGTGGATTCCCGGCGAGCACATCGTCATGGAAGCGGTCAAGAACCACTGGGGGCCGCAGCCGGAGATCGACCGGCTGATCCTGAAGATCGTCCCGGACCGGGATGAATGCGTACGGATGGTCGCCCGCGGCGAAG
>NZ_QKKX01000149.1 GCF_003434305.1 Micromonospora sp. MW-13 | reverse complement strand
CAACGCCTCCGGCAACATCGCAGCCGCGACCACGGTAACCATTCGCGGCACGGACAGCATGCTGCTCGGCGAGAAATGGGGCACCGCCACCATCACCGGTCGCGGATCGGGCGTCAACGTCGATGAGATCGCCACGCTCACGGTCACCGCCGACGACGCGAAGGTCACGAACCGGCGCACGCAGACGGCGACCATCGACGGCAGCAGGGCCACTGTCAACACCGACAGC
>NZ_QKKX01000148.1 GCF_003434305.1 Micromonospora sp. MW-13 | reverse complement strand
TGTTACCGGAGACGTCCAGACACTTGCCCGACCCCGCATTACGCAACGTCCCGTCCGCCTGCGCCGACCAACTCTGCGCACCCGTACCGTTACACACCCAGAGCTGGATCTTCGTACCATCCGCGGTACCCGCCCCCGACACGTCCAGACACTTGCCCAACGCCCGCACCGTCCCGTTCGGCGTCACCGCCCACGTCTGGGCGGCACTGCCGTTACACGTGTAGACCTG
>NZ_QKKX01000147.1 GCF_003434305.1 Micromonospora sp. MW-13 | reverse complement strand
ACCCCGAACAGGCCGCCGTCACTGTTGACCAGTGTGACGATCCCATAGCCGATGACCGCCACCCCGAGGCCGATGGACGCCACCCCGGCTAGGACGTCACTGCCGACGAGCCTGGCGATCCCGAGGCCGATGAACGCCACCCCAGGGCCGATGAACGCCACCCCGAGCAGGACCTCAATGTTGCCCGGTGCGTCGGTCTCGTGGCCGATGACCGCAGCCCCGAGCCCGATGACCGCC
>NZ_QKKX01000146.1 GCF_003434305.1 Micromonospora sp. MW-13 | reverse complement strand
TCGAAGGCGTACGTGGGCAGCGGCACCACGTCGGTCCCGGCGAGCACGCTCGTCAGGTCGACGGGCAGGCCGATCGCGTGCGCGGCAGCCAGATTCGTCAACAACCGGGTCGGATCGTCGTCCCCCCGCCGCAGGCTGCCCAACGTGTGCCCGGCCACCCCGGCGTCGTCCAGGATCGCCGTCACCGGCATCGTCAACACCGGATGCGGACTGATCTCCACAAACGTCGAGTGCCCCG
>NZ_QKKX01000145.1 GCF_003434305.1 Micromonospora sp. MW-13 | reverse complement strand
GGCACGGGTACGACGTTGGGTGATCCGATCGAGGCGCAGGCTCTGCTGGCCACCTACGGGCAGGGTCGGGATGTGCCGTTGCTTCTGGGGTCGGTGAAGTCGAACATCGGTCACACCCAGGCGGCGGCGGGTGTTGCGGGGATCATCAAGATGGTCCTCGCCATGCGGCACGGGGTGGTGCCGGCGACCCTGCACGTGGACGAGCCGTCGTCGCATGTGGACTGGTCGTCGGGTGCGGTGGAGTT
>NZ_QKKX01000144.1 GCF_003434305.1 Micromonospora sp. MW-13 | reverse complement strand
TCGTTCGGCATCTCCGGCACCAACGCGCACGTGATCATCGAGCAGGCCGACGACGAGCCGGCGGAGCCGGTCGCCGCCCGGACCGGGGCCCCGGGGCTGGTCGACTCGGACGTGACGGTGTGGCCGGTGTCGGCCCGGTCGAGGGCCGCCCTCGCCGGCCAGGCCGCCCGCCTGGCGTCGTACCTGCGGGAGCGTGACGGCCTCGACCCGGCGGCGGTGGGCTGGTCCCTGGCCGCCACCCGGTCG
>NZ_QKKX01000143.1 GCF_003434305.1 Micromonospora sp. MW-13 | reverse complement strand
CGCCGACGGATTTCAGTGGTGACGGTAAGGACGACATCGTGGCGTTCAATCGGGGGTCGCTCAACGACGTGTACGTCGCCACGTCCACCGGATCATCGTTCGCGGGCACCTCGGTGAAGTGGAACGACTTCTTCGGCCTCAACGGCGAAACCCTGACCTCCGGCGACTTCAACGGCGACGGCAAGGACGACATCGTCACCTTCACCCACGGATCCCTCGCCGACGTCTACGTCGCCCTGTCCACCGGCACCAA
>NZ_QKKX01000142.1 GCF_003434305.1 Micromonospora sp. MW-13 | reverse complement strand
GATCATCTACACGGTTCGTGACGGTCGCCTGTACGAGGCAGCCAGCAACACCGGGTGGCAGAACCTGCAGGTGCCCAACCACGACCAGGTATCCGCGGTCTCGGCGATCCCCTACAACGGCGGAGTCGTGGTGTACACGGTACGTGGAGGCGCGGTGTACGAGGCCGCCAGCGGCAACTGGCAGGCCATGCTGGTCGGCTACAACGGCCAACCCGTCTACGGGACCGCGGTCAGCGCGGTGCTCCGCGCGGACGGAACCAG
>NZ_QKKX01000141.1 GCF_003434305.1 Micromonospora sp. MW-13 | reverse complement strand
GCCGCGTCACGGGTGCGCAGTTCGGTGCGGTCCAGTCGGGCACGGCGCACGGCCTCGTCGAGGGTCCGCACCTTCGGGTTGCTGGTCAGGTGCATCACGCCGTACCCGCCGGAGGCGCTGGGCTCGCCGTGGTGACCGTCCAGCCGGGTCTCGGCGTACCCGAGCGCGGCGAGCAGGTCACGCGGCACGTCGGAACGGGCCGCCGCCCGGTCGAAGGCGGCGGCAAGCGACTCCGCGCCCTGCCGCGGCGCGGCCTGGGCCGGCTGGCCGGCCA
>NZ_QKKX01000140.1 GCF_003434305.1 Micromonospora sp. MW-13 | reverse complement strand
TGGTTCACCCCCGACACGTTCCCCGCCGAACTCGTCACGTACAACGCGATCGTCCCGTTCGCCGCGAACACCGCCGCCGGATCCGAAGCCACCCCCGAACCCCCGGTCCCCATCACACCCCAGTTACCGAACGCACCACCCGCACCACCCTGACTCGCCCCATACACCGCACCATTACGCCGCACATACAACGAAATCCGCTGCCCCGCGTCCACCACCGCCGCCGGCTTACCCACATAACCACCCTCAGACGTCAACTGCTGCCACCCACCGAACGCACCACCCGCCGACGTC
>NZ_QKKX01000139.1 GCF_003434305.1 Micromonospora sp. MW-13 | reverse complement strand
AGGCAGGGTCTTTACGTAGTCGATTGAGGTATATCTGACCTGGGCGTACGCGATGCCGTGGCCTGGCTAGAGGGTGACGCGGGGCAGGGCCATTGCCTGGTCGTGGGTGCGGTCCCCGGCCGGCGGGGAACGGTGACCCAGGCGGAACTGTGGGTGGCGGCGGTCGATGACGTGGGCGGCGGTGCCTATGGAGCTGAGTCGTTCACGTCATCACCGTCGGTCGGGCCACCACCGTTCGCGGTTACCCACCGCCCCGTCGGGTCGTGGCTGGCGGCGGGTGTGGCGGCGGGGTGTAA
>NZ_QKKX01000138.1 GCF_003434305.1 Micromonospora sp. MW-13 | reverse complement strand
CAGCGGGCGCTGATCGTGTCGCCGCCGAAGGCGGGCAAGACGATGGTGCTCCAGGCGATCGCGAACGCGATCACGCACAACAATCCGGAGTGTCACCTGATGGTGGTGCTGGTGGACGAGCGGCCCGAAGAGGTCACCGACATGCAGCGGTCGGTGAAGGGCGAGGTCATCGCGGCCACGTTCGACCGTCCGCCGCAGGACCACACGACGGTGGCGGAGCTGGCGATCGAGCGGGCGAAGCGGCTGGTCGAGTTGGGGCACGACGTGGTCGTGCTGCTCGACTCCGTGACCCGGCTCGG
>NZ_QKKX01000137.1 GCF_003434305.1 Micromonospora sp. MW-13 | reverse complement strand
TACGGGTGGGTCGGCCGCTCGTAGATCTCGTCCTCGGTGCCGATCTCGACGATCTTGCCGAGGTACATCACGGCGACCCGGTCCGACAGGTGCCGGACCACCGACAGGTCGTGCGCGATGAAGACGTACGACAGGCCGAGTTCGTTCTGGAGCTTCTCCAGCAGGTTCATCACCTGGGCCTGGATGGAGACGTCCAGGGCCGACACCGGCTCGTCGCAGACGATGATCTCCGGACGCAGGGCCAGCGCGCGGGCGATGCCGATGCGCTGACGCTGGCCGCCGGAGAACTGGTGCGGGTACCGGTTGA
>NZ_QKKX01000136.1 GCF_003434305.1 Micromonospora sp. MW-13 | reverse complement strand
ATGCCGACTCAAACCTCTTGATCACCGCGTAGGGCCGGGGTGGGGTGGGTGGGGGTGTGAGCGGGGGCACGGTGGGGGTGGAACATGGGGGTGGGTGGGGGCGTTACACATGGCGGACGATCGAGTAGCGCATGCTGCTGAGCTGCCCGAGCGCATCTCCCCCCGGGATGGAATGCGGGCCGGCTGTCGGTCGTTACATCTGGACCCGGCGCCACGAGCCTTCGCAGGCCGGCGCCGGATGGATCTCCCCCTTTTGATCTTCTTGGGCGCCTTGACGTGGTGCTTACACGCCTGCCCTTCCCCGGGGTGGGG
>NZ_QKKX01000135.1 GCF_003434305.1 Micromonospora sp. MW-13 | reverse complement strand
CACGACGCCCCGCAGTACGCGCTGCCCGTCAGGCTCGACCCGTCCGGCTTACGGATCACCCCCGAGGCGTTGTACGTCCCGTACGTGCCGCCGGTGAGCTGCACCGACACCCGCTGCCCGGCCGTGCCGGCGAACGACACCACCGAGTTCTGCCCCGGCACGGTCGTGGTGAGGGTGACCGCGGCGCCGCCGGGGCTCGTGCTCGCCGTGGCGTCCGGCGGCACCAGGTGGACCTGCGCCGCGACCTGGCCGACGCTGGCGCCGTCGGGGTTGAGCAGCAGGGTGTACGTGCCGTCGACCGGCAACACGACCGTGTCGAAGAAA
>NZ_QKKX01000134.1 GCF_003434305.1 Micromonospora sp. MW-13 | reverse complement strand
CACTCGCCCCGGCGCAGCGCCTGCGCCGCCAGGTGCAACGCCACCAGCGACGACGAACACGCCGTGTCCACCGACACCGCCGGCCCCTCCAACCCCAACGCGTACGCCACCCGACCCGACACCACACTCGCCGCATTCCCCGTCCCCGCGAACCCCTCCACCTCATCCGCAGCAGACACCATCAACAGGGCCCCATAGTCCTGACCATTCGTCCCCACGAACACCCCTGTTCGCGAACCCCGCAACCCCGCCGGATCAACCCCTGCCCGCTCCACCACCTCCCACGACGCCTCCAACAACAACCGCTGCTGCGGATCCATCGCC
>NZ_QKKX01000133.1 GCF_003434305.1 Micromonospora sp. MW-13 | reverse complement strand
TGGTGGTGCCGGCGATGTTCGCCACGACGGCGCGGCCCTGGTCGACGGTGCGCACGACGTCGGCGCGCAGGGTGTCGGTCTGCTTGGTGTCGGCCTTGCCGGTGGGCAGTTCGACGCTGCGGTAGGCGTCGTTCTTGCCGGTCTCCTTGTTCAGGACGGGAGTGATGTCCTTGATGGAGTCGGTGCCGTTCTCGGTGGTGCCCATCTCCCTGGCCATGGCATCGACGCTGATGGCCTTGCCCTGCACCGACAGGGCGTTACGGGCGGCGGCGGGACCGCAGTAGAAGAAGTTGGGCTGCGCCTCGTAACGCACGTCGAGCTGCCG
>NZ_QKKX01000132.1 GCF_003434305.1 Micromonospora sp. MW-13 | reverse complement strand
GCCGACGCGGGGTGGAGCAGCTCGGTAGCTCGCTGGGCTCATAACCCAGAGGTCGCAGGTTCAAATCCTGTCCCCGCTACTCGTTGGAAAGGCCCCGGAGGAAACTCCGGGGCCTTTCGCGTTGCCTGCCCCGGGGGCGTTGCCTGCCCCGGGCGTTGGCTTCCCGCGATCCGCGATCCGCGAACTTCTCGACACGATGATCGACACCGGGTGCGGGATCTCGGGGTCTGCCAGTGCTCGGAGACCGCGACATGCCGCACGCCGGGTCGATGATTCGGCCGACTCGGGGGGCCGGCTGATCTCCGTCCCGGGGATGCGATAAGCTTTGAAA
>NZ_QKKX01000131.1 GCF_003434305.1 Micromonospora sp. MW-13 | reverse complement strand
TGCAGGTGCCCAACCACGACCAGGTGTCCGCGGTCTCGGCGATCCCCTACAACGGCGGAGTCGTGGTGTACACGGTACGTGGAGGCGCGGTGTACGAGGCCGCCAGCGGCAACTGGCAGGCCATGCTGGTCGGCTACAACGGACAACCCGTCTACGGAACCGCCGTGTCGGCGATCACCAGAACCGACAACACAAGGATCATCTACACGGTACGCAACGGCAACGTATACGAAGCGGCCAGCAACACCGGATGGCAAAACCTCCGAGTACCCAACCTCACCAACATCAACACCGTCACCGCACTCAACGCCAACGGAACAAAAATCCTCTACACCCG
>NZ_QKKX01000130.1 GCF_003434305.1 Micromonospora sp. MW-13 | reverse complement strand
GGCGACGGAGCCCCGGGAATGGCCGGGGGTGGACCGTCCGCGTCGGGCGGGGGTGTCGTCGTTCGGCATCTCCGGAACGAACGCGCACGTGATCCTGGAACAGCCGGGGTCGGATTCCGGGGTGGAGTCTGTCCCGGGGGTGGAGTCTGTCGTCGGGGTGCCGGTGCCGTGGGTGGTGTCGGGGCGTTCGGAGCGGGCGTTGGTGGGTCAGGCGGCGCGGTTGGCGGCGTTCGCGCGGGGCCGGTCCGATGTGTCGGCGGTGGACGTGTCGTGGTCGTTGGTGTCGTCGCGGGCGGCGTTGGAGCACCGGGCGGTGGTGTGGGGCTCGCGCGTGGACGATCTCGTTGT
>NZ_QKKX01000129.1 GCF_003434305.1 Micromonospora sp. MW-13 | reverse complement strand
AGGCAGGGGTGATGCGGGGCGGGCTATTGCCTGGTCGTGGGTGCGGTCCCCGGCCGGCGGGCAACGGTGACCCAGGCGGAACTGTGGGCGGCGGTCGATGACGTGGGCGGCGGTGCCTATGGAGCTGAGTCGTTCACGTCATCACCGTTCGCGGTTACCCACCGCCCTGTTGGGTCGTGGCTGGCGGGCGTGGCTGATGTCGTATTCGACTCAGCTCCATAGGCACCGGAAGGCACACCTGGTATGCAGCGGCGCCCACGCCAGGAACTCCCAGACTCCGTGACCGAAGCGCTCCCGCCCGAATTTCGCCACCGCCGTGGGTGTCGAGGACGTGTCGGGCAGGCTGTCT
>NZ_QKKX01000128.1 GCF_003434305.1 Micromonospora sp. MW-13 | reverse complement strand
CTTGCCCATCTCGACGAACCGGCCACCACGCGGCAACAACCGCAACGACGCGTCGACGAACTCACCCGCCAACGCATCAAGCACCACATCCACCCCGGCGCCACCCGACACCGCACCGAACACCCGCTCGAACTCCGTGGTCCGCGACGACGCGATCCGCTCCGCATCCACCCCCAGACCCCGCAACACCCCCCACTTACCAGGACTCGCCGTCGCAAACACCGTCGCACCGAAATGCCGCGCCAACTGGATCGCCGCCATACCGACCCCACCCGCACCCGAGTGGACCAGCACCGACTCACCCGCCCGCAACCCCGCCAGATCCCGCAACGCGTACCACGCGGTCAGGAA
>NZ_QKKX01000127.1 GCF_003434305.1 Micromonospora sp. MW-13 | reverse complement strand
CTCCCCGCCAGCCTTACCATCGGCCTGCACGGCGGGAGCCTTCACCGCCGGGGCCGCGTGCGCGGCGACCGCGGGAGCGGCGATACCACCAGCAGCGGCGGCGAGAACACCAGCGGTCAGCGCGGTCCTACGGATCAGATCGGTACCCATGATGGCGTGCTCCTCTGCTCGGGGGACACACGACAACACAACCCCGAAGAGGGGCGACTGCCGCGAGAAAAAGAGATTCGGGGGACCAACCCGGCGGCCGGGGGGCCTACTCGGGTCGTCCAGGGGGATGCAACGATCCCGCCGGCCCCCACATTCCACCGGCACGAAGGCCGGAGAGCCGGGGCCTGCCCGGGCCGGGATCCGCCCGGG
>NZ_QKKX01000126.1 GCF_003434305.1 Micromonospora sp. MW-13 | reverse complement strand
GACGGGATCTCGGTGTCGACCTTGTCGGTGGAGACCTCCAGCAGCGGCTCGTCCACCTCGACGGCGTCGCCGACCTGCTTGAGCCAGCGGGTCACCGTACCCTCGGTGACGCTCTCGCCCAGGGCCGGCATCTTGACCGGGGTGCCCTGGCCCGACGGGGCCGGGGCGGCCTGGGCCGCCGGCTCCTCGACGGCCGGCTGCTCCGCCTCGGCCTGCGGCTCGGCGGCGGCCTCGGCGGCCTCCTCGGCCGGCTCCTCCTGCTGCGGCGCGGCCCCGCCCGCGGACTCGCCCTCGCCGGCGATGACGGCCAGCTCGCTGCCCACCTCGGCGGTCTCGTCCTCGCCCACCACGATCCGGCTCAGCACACCCGCCGCCGGG
>NZ_QKKX01000125.1 GCF_003434305.1 Micromonospora sp. MW-13 | reverse complement strand
GGTTCTGCGGATGATGTGTCGCGGGATGGGGTGATCGTGGGTACGGATGGTCGGATTTCGGTGTATGCGGTGCGGTCGGATGGTGAGGTGTGGGGTCGGTCGCAGGTGTCGGTGGGTGGTGCGTTCAATGCGTGGCAGCAGTTGTCGTCCGGTGGTGGGTTTGTGGGTCGGGTGGCGGTGTTGCGGGATGACGTGAATCGGGTGGCGTTGTATGTGCGGCGGAATGGTGCGGTGTATGGGGCGAGTCAGGGTGAGGCTGGTGGGTCGTTCGGTAGCTGGGGTGTGATCGGGACGGGGGGTTCGGGGGTGGTGTCGGATCCGCGGGCGGTGTATGGGGTCGGTGGTCGGATCGCGATCTATGTGACGACGTCGGCGGGGAATGTTTCGGGGGTGAACCA
>NZ_QKKX01000124.1 GCF_003434305.1 Micromonospora sp. MW-13 | reverse complement strand
CGCAGGGTGGGTGCGGGTCGGTCCCATTCGGGGGTTTTGCCGGCCGCTCGGGCGGTGTAGGCGTGGCTGAGGTCGCGGACGAGGAGGGCGTGTGACCAGCCGTCGAAGGCGATGTGGTGGATGCCGATGCCGAAGAGGATGCGGTTGGTGGATTTTTCGCGGATGAGGGCGGCGCGCCAGTTGCGGCCCTGGGTGTAGTCGAGGGGTTGTTGTAGTGCTTCGGTGAGTTGGTTGAGTGCGTCTTGTTCGGTGGTGGCGTCGGTGAGTAGGCGGAGCTGGGGCATGCCGGTGTTCGGGGGGATGATGGCGACGGGGGGGTCGACGCGTCGGTAGCGGGCGCGCAGGGACTCGTGTCGTTTGTGCACGTCGCCGAGGGCGGCCATCAGGGCGCGCGGGTCCAGCTCACCCTCGATCCACCAGGTGG
>NZ_QKKX01000123.1 GCF_003434305.1 Micromonospora sp. MW-13 | reverse complement strand
GGTGACGCGTCGGCCGGCGAGGTGGTAGCCGATGGGGTGTTGCCGGCCGCCGAGGCTGACCAGGCCGATGGCGCCGGCCGGGTCCTGATGGAGGCCGACCGGATCGCACCGGCCGAGATCCGCCACCGACCGGCAGGCCGGGACGTACTCGCCCAGGTCGCCCGCGACCCCGCCGCTCCCACGACGCTCATTCAGCTCGCCGCCAACCTCGGGGTGGGCTGAGGATGAACCTTGACCACCGATCACCAACGAACAGACACGTCGCCGACGAGTTCGCCGCCGTCAGCGTCACCCGGGTCGGCCGCGGTCGGCGGGGCACGGTCGTCCCGGACCCTGGCAGAGCTCGTGCTGATCCAGGTCAGCCGTTCGGTCGAAGTTGACCCGTCGGAGGCAAGCAGGGGCAGCGGCGAGTCTAACGACTCCTTACTATCCGTTGGCCACCCC
>NZ_QKKX01000122.1 GCF_003434305.1 Micromonospora sp. MW-13 | reverse complement strand
CTTCGCCCCCGCCACCAAATGGCACGACTGGTTCGCCCCCGGCGCCGAAGTCGCCACCACCGGCGACGTCAACGGCGACGGCAAAGACGACATCATCACCTTCACCCACGACAACACCGCCGACGTCTACGTAGCCCTCTCCACCGGCACCGGCTTCACCGGCACCGCCATCAAATGGCACGACTACTTCTCCATCCCCGGCGAACACCCCGCCACCGGCGACGTCAACGGCGACGGCAAAGACGACATCATCACCTTCACCCAAGGCCCCACCACCGCCTCCGACGTCATCATCGCCCTCTCCACCGGCACCACCTTCGGCACACCACAAAAATGGCACGACCTCTTCGCCGTCGGCACCGAACAACCCCGCGTCGGCGACATCAACGGCGACGGCAAAGACGACATCGTCACCTTCACCTGCAACACCGACGCCGACGTCTACGCCGCCACCTCCACCGGCACCA
>NZ_QKKX01000121.1 GCF_003434305.1 Micromonospora sp. MW-13 | reverse complement strand
TGGTCAAGGCGGTGCGGATCGTGCCGCAGCAGCGCCAGGACGTGGTGGAACGGCTGGGCAGGTACAAGCGCACCCTGAACCCGGGCCTGAACCTGCTGGTTCCGTTCATCGACGCGGTCCGCACCAAGGTCGACATGCGGGAGCAGGTGGTCAGCTTCCCGCCGCAGCCGGTGATCACCTCGGACAACCTGGTGGTGTCGATCGACACGGTGCTCTACTTCAAGGTCGTCGACTCGGTCCGGGCCACGTACGAGATCTCGAACTTCCTCCAGGCCATCGAGCAGCTCACCGTCACCACCCTGCGTAACGTGATCGGCTCGCTGGACCTGGAGCGGGCGCTGACCAGCCGGGAGGAGATCAACCGGCACCTCTCGGGCGTGCTGGACGAGACCACCGGCCGGTGGGGCATCAAGGTCACCCGCGTGGAGATCAAGGCGATCGAGCCGCCGGCCAGCATCCGCGACTCGATGGAGAAGCAGA
>NZ_QKKX01000120.1 GCF_003434305.1 Micromonospora sp. MW-13 | reverse complement strand
TCGCGGTGCTCGTCACGATCGTCCCGGCCGGGGCTGTCGTCCTTGACGACCTGCTCGGCGGTGGACCACTTGAAGTTGTCCAGCCGGTTCATCCCCGCCGCCCCCGCGCCGGTGGCGGCGCCTACGGTGACGAGGCTGACGACGCCGGTCAGGCCGGCCACGCCGGTGGCGAGCCACAGCTTGCGGTGGCGCGGCGCCGCCCCGGTTTCCCGCGCCGTATCGGTGCTCTTCGGAAGGTAGTTGGACATCGGAGCTCTCTGCTCTCTCCTCGTACCAGACAAGGTGCTTCGCCATCGCGAGGCGCCTTGGCTACAAATCGGTTGTAGCTACTTAAGAACACCGTATGAGAATGTTCTTCGTAGCGGTGGCGTATCCGAAAGAACCGCACATTAGGTGTACGTCATGCCCAGGCTGGCCCTAATCCGGACGTAGCGCGCGGGGATGGCGCGCGAGGAGGACCCCTCCCGGTCGCCGGTGGGCGGTCGGAAGGGGCCTGTCTCCGCTATGTGGTGCAGCCTCGCC
>NZ_QKKX01000119.1 GCF_003434305.1 Micromonospora sp. MW-13 | reverse complement strand
GTGTCCAGGGATCGAGGCAGGCCTGACGGGTGAAGCTATCGAGCCTCGTCGTCCCTGGTCGCCGCCGAAGTCGGCGTTCACCGGTTCCGGTTTCCCGCAGAGGTGATCGTCGTCGCGGTCCCCTGGTAGCTGCACTACAACCTCTCCTACCAGGACGTGGAGGAACTCCTGGGTGAGCGCGGTGTCGAGGTCGACCACGTCACCGTGTTCCGGTGGGTGCAACGGTTCACCCCGCTGCTGGCCGACGCCGCCCGGTTCGCTCGCCACTGCCCGGGTGACCGGTGGTTCGTCAACGAGACCTACGTCAAGGTCAACGGGGTTTGGCGCTACGTCTACCGCCCGATCGACCAACACGGACAAATCATCGACGTGCTCGTCCCAGCTCACCGTCATGCCGCTGCGGCCCGGCGGTTCTTCCAGCGCGCACTGCGGATGCTGAAGGTGACGCCCAGCGAAGTGGTCACCGACGCCGCTCCGGTCTATCCCGCCGTGCTCGACGACCTGATCCCCTCGGCTTGGCACCACGTC
>NZ_QKKX01000118.1 GCF_003434305.1 Micromonospora sp. MW-13 | reverse complement strand
CGGATGTGGCTGGTGAGGCGGGACGCGGTGACGTGTTGCTCCCGAGTCAGCTGTCGGAGGATGACGTGTTGGCCCGGTTCGGGTGGCTGGGCAGTGTGAATCCGGGTCGTGGTGACGACCCGGACAGTCCGGATTCGCGGTGGCGGGATTCGGCCACGAACTGTGTGTTGGCGGCGATCGGTACTGACATGTCGTTGGCGGGCGGGGTGGGTTGGCAGGTGCCGCCGGAGGTGCCGTCGCCGGTGGTGTGGTTGCAGCGGTACGCGGGTCGGCGTTGGTGGAGGTGGCTGACTACGGCGCGGTGGTGGAGGTGATGGCGGCGGCGGAGCCCGGTGCCCGGGGTGTGCTGATGATGACCGGTGAGGGCGGCGGGATTTCCCATGCCGTCAACGTGGTGCGCACCGATGACGGGAGGGTGGTGTTCCTCGACGGTCAGCGGGGTGGGCTGGGTCGGGGGCCGGTCGAGCCTGGCCGGTTGCGGTTCGTGGCGACCACCGACGGCGTGGGCACCCCACGCCCGCCGGCGAGGGTGGCAGACGACAAGACCACCACCCTTCCGGAGCATGAGGACCTGGCCGGGATGGACG
>NZ_QKKX01000117.1 GCF_003434305.1 Micromonospora sp. MW-13 | reverse complement strand
GTCGAGGAGTTGCTGGCTGGTCTGGACGCCCTGGGTGCGGGTGCCCCGGCGGGTAACGTCGTCTCGGGTGTGGCCTCGGGTCACGGTGCGGGTCCGGTGTTCGTGTTCCCGGGTCAGGGTGCGCAGTCGGCGCGGATGGCGGCTGGTCTGGTGGGCCGGACCCCGGTGTTCGACGCGCGGTTGGCGGAGTGTCAGCGGGCACTGTCCCCGTACCTGGATGTGGATCTCGTTTCCGTCCTGACGGGTGAGGACGAGTCGTGGTTGGACCGGGTCGAGGTCGTTCAGCCGGTGCTGTGGGCCGTCGGAATCGCGATCGCGGCGGTGTGGCAGCACGCGGGCGTGTCCCCGCAGGCCGTTATCGGCCACTCGCAGGGTGAGATCGGTGCGGCGTGCGTGGCCGGCATCCTGTCGCTGGACGACGCGGCGCGGACCGTCGCCCTGCGCTCCCGGGCCCTGTCTGTGCTGCGGGGTACGGGGACGATGGCGTCGGTGGACCTGTCCGCCGACGCGGTCGCCGAGCGTCTGCCGGGTTTCCCGGGGGTCGGGGTGGCGGCGGTGAACGGTCCGGCCACGGTGGTGGTGTCGGGGCCGCCGCAGCCGGTGGCCGATCTGGTGCAGGCGTGCACCGATGACGGCATTCGGGCCAGGCTCATCCCGGTGGACTACGCGTCGCACTCGGTGTCGGTGCAGGAGGTCGCGGAGCAGTTGCGCG
>NZ_QKKX01000116.1 GCF_003434305.1 Micromonospora sp. MW-13 | reverse complement strand
ACAACTCCTAACTCTTTGAGTGTTGGAGTCGGCGCCAGCAGATGATGGCGCAGGCGAGGGTGAGGAGGGCTTCGTGGATGTCGTCGCGGATCTCCCAGCGGATGCGGAGGCGGCGGAACCAGTGCAGCAGGGCGATGGTCTGTTCGACGACCCACCGTCGGGCGCCGAGGCCGGAGCCGTGTCCGACGCCGCGTCGGGCGATGACCGGGGTGATGCCCTTGGCCCGGAGCTGTCGGCGGTAGCAGTCGTAGTCGTAGCCACGGTCGGCGTAGAGCCTCTGCGGTCGTTGTCGGGGTCGGCCGCGGATGCCTCTGATCTTGGGAAGCTTGTCGACCAGGGGCATGAGCTGGGTGACGTCGTGGCGGTTGCCGCCGGTCAGGCTCGCGGCGAGGGGGATGCCGTTTGCGTCGGTGATGACGTGGTGTTTCGAGCCCGGCTTGCGGCGGTCGACCGGGCTCGGACCGGTTTTGGGCCGCCCTTGAGCGCCCGCACGTGAGAGCCGTCGATCACCGCCCCGGACATGTCCAACTGTCCAGCCGCTCGTAGCTTGCCGAGCAGGACCTCATGCAGTCGCTGCCACACTCCGGCGTCGTTCCAGTCCCGCAACCTGCGCCAACAGGTCATCCCCGACCCGAACCCCAACTCCTGCGGCAGGTACTCCCACGGGATCGCGGTGTGGAGCACGAACAGGATCCCGCACAACACCTTGCGGTCATCGAGGGGCTTGCGTCCGGGGTAGCGGTGTCGCCGTGGCGGGCGGGGTGGCAGCAGCGGCGCGATCTCGGCCCACAAGTCGTCCGAGACGATCCACGGCGGCTGCTCACCCCTCCTCACGTTCAGACAGAACGATCCTCACGTCCAACCGGTTACGCCCAACATCATTTAGTTAGGAGTTGTT
>NZ_QKKX01000115.1 GCF_003434305.1 Micromonospora sp. MW-13 | reverse complement strand
CTCGGGTGCTCCGGTGATCACGGGTGACCCGACGGCGGTGTATGGCACGGGCAAGCGGATCGCGGTGTACGCGGCGTCGGGTGGGGACTCCGTGGGTGGGGTGAACCAGGTCGAGGCCGGTGGGTCGTTCGGCAACTGGATCGTGCTGTGACGGTGGCCCGTACCGGGCGGTGAGCCCGGGGGCCGTACCGCAACGGGGTCGTGAGCACACCGCTCACGACCCCGTTCCCGCGTGCGGCGGCCAGTTCGGCCGGCTCGAATTCGGCTTACCGGCCGGGTCCGGGTGCGGGTGCGGTGACATCGGTCCATGCCGACGACACCGTGGACCGGGCCGATTCCTACTTCGTCTGCGCCATCCCGCGTACCGGCAGTTCCCTGCTGCTCGGGTCCACGGGCGTCGCCGGTCGTCCCCAGTCGTACTTTTCGCCCGCTCGACGAGCTGTTGGTGTTTCGGACGGACCCGCTTCGTCCTGGGGCGCGGACGACGCGCTGGCGCAGGCGACGTCCTGGCTCCGCGCCGAGCAGACCGGAACCTGGTGCATCGGTGGCGCCGGGGAGATCAGCGGCGTCGGCAGTACCGGTCGGGAGTCGAAGTTCGACGCCGACGAGGTCGACCTGCTGATCAGACGATCGGGGGAGCACAACGGCGTGGTTCGCCTCGGCGCGTCCGACACCGTGTCGTGCGGGTACGAGGACCTCGCACGCGGGAACGGGGTCGTGAGCGGTGTGCTCACGACCCCGTTGCGGTACGGCCCCCGGGCTCACCGCCCGGTACGGGCCACCGTCACAGCACGACCCAGTTGCCGAACGACCCACCGGCCTCGACCTGGTTCACCCCACCCACGGAGTCCCCACCCGACGCCGCGTACACCGCGATCCGCTTGCCCGTGCCATACACCGCCGTCGGGTCACCCGTGATCACCGGAGCACCCGAA
>NZ_QKKX01000114.1 GCF_003434305.1 Micromonospora sp. MW-13 | reverse complement strand
TAGGCCGTGTTTGGTAAGGGTCATAGCCATTGGTTGATCGCGGCGATGGTGATGGTGGCTTCGTAACGGACGGCGAGTTTGTCGTACCTGGTGGCCATGGCGCGGTGTTGTTTGAGCTGGTTGATGCCGCACTCGACGGCGTGACGCTGCCGGTAGACGACCGGATCGAACGCGGGCGGTCGGCCGCCTTTGGATCCCTTGGCCTTACGGTGGGCGTCCTGGTCGGCTTTGCTCGGGATGCACGCCTTGATCCCGCGAGCGCGGAGGTGACCACGGTTGCCTTTGCTGGTGTACGCCTTGTCAGCGAGGACCTGGTCCGGGCGAGTCCGCGGCCGGCCACCGCCGACCCGCTTCACGCGGATCTTGCGCAGGACCGGGATGAACTGCGGGCTGTCACCGCGCTGCCCGCCGGTGATCACCATTGCCAGGGGTTTGCGGCCCTGCTCGCACGCCAGATGCGTCTTGGTGGTCAGCCCGCCCCGGGACCGGCCCAGCCCATGATCGGCGGGTTCGGTCCGCAGCCCGCCCGGCGGTTCCTTCTGCAGGTGGCCGTCGCGGCGGGCGCCGGCCGCGTGCTGGTGCGCTCGGCTGACCGTCGAGTCGACGCTCACTGTCCAGTCGATTCTCCCGGCGGCGTCGGCGTCAGTTTGCAACTCGGCCAGGATCTTCGCCCAGGTGCCGTCGCGCTGCCAGCGCCGGAACCAGTCGTACAGGGTCTGCCAGGGTGGGTACGCTCCGGGCACGTCGCGCCACGGGGTTCCCGTGCGCACTCGCCACCGGATCCCGTCGATGATCTGCCGTTTGGTCCACTTGGGCGGTCGTCCCTTGCCCGAGCTGGCAGGCAGAGCGGGCTCCAGCACCGCCCACTGCGCGTCGGTGAGATCGTGCCGCCTCGTCGCCGCTACGCTGGGCACGAGGTCTCCGGTCGGTCTTCGGTTTGCTTGGTCGCTAACCGATCTACCGGAGACCTCAACCTTTATCGATCACCGCCACGCCGAAACCTCACGCCGACCCCTTACCAAACACGGCCTA
>NZ_QKKX01000113.1 GCF_003434305.1 Micromonospora sp. MW-13 | reverse complement strand
CTAGTGCCTCGTCACGCAGCCTTGAACGGGTAATCCGGGTGCCGGATCTTGGAGTTGATCGCGAATCCGGATTTCGGGCGTGCTCGTTGGTTGCGCCATCGGATGTAGGCGCCGATCGCGGTGTCCTGCTCGGCGTGGGTGCGGTGGTCGGTGCCGTTGAGGGCGAAGTACCTGACGGCGGCGAACTCGGCCTCGATCCAGTTCAGCCAGGACGCATACGTCGGCAGGAACACCAACTCGACGCGGTTGGCGGCGCACCAGGAGCGGACCTCGGGATGCTTGTGCGGGGAGAAGTTGTCCATGATCAGGTGCAGGCGTTGGTCGGGCCACCGGCGGCGCAGGGTCTTGAGGAAGCTGAGGAACTCGCGCCATCGTTTGCGGTCTCGGATGCGGTAGTGCAGTCGCCCGGTGGTCAAATCCAGGGCGGCGATCATGTGCCGTACCCC
This sequence comes from Micromonospora sp. MW-13, assembly GCF_003434305.1. Taxonomy (GTDB): domain Bacteria; phylum Actinomycetota; class Actinomycetes; order Mycobacteriales; family Micromonosporaceae; genus Micromonospora. The sequence continues at coordinate 712 of NZ_QKKX01000113.1, read as the reverse complement.
CTGGTCACGGGTGTAGGTGGCCCGTAGCCGCACCGGCTGGCCGGCCGGTCGCCAGGCCCGGCCGGGTCGGGGTTGCAGGTTGAGCGGTCCGAACTCGTCGACGCACAGGACCCGACCGTTGGCGGGTGGGTGGTCGTAGAGGTCGAGGACGCGGCGCATCTTGGTGGTGAAGTCGGGGTCGGTGCTGGCTTTCCAGGTCTTGGTGGCCTGCCACGACACGCCGCGTTCGTGCAGGATCCGCCGCACGGTCTCGACACTGACCGTCGTGACGTAGCCGGCGGCGATCAGGTAGGCGCGGAGCTTGGTCAGCGACCAGCAGGAGAACGGCTGGCCGAGGAAGCGGGGGTCGCACCGGGCGATGACGCAGATCCAGTCTCGGGTCTGCTCATCGATCCGTCTCGGTGCGCCCCCGCTCCATTTTGGGTCCAGGGCGTCGAACCCCCGATCGTTGAACGCATGGATCACGTCCCGGACGTAGTCCTCGCTGGTCCGCAGCAGGTGGGCGATGTCCGGGGCGGGCTGGCCCTGGGCGGACATCAGCACCACGATCGCCCTGCGTAGCTTCACCGGGTCCTTCGCCGTCCGACCGATCCGCTGCAACCGCTGGCCCTCGACCATCGACACCTGCCGGACGAACACCTCCGGGCGTCTGCCCACCGGCCACCACCTCCCACAGCGTCATACGTTGGGAGACAGCCTGCCTGACACGTCA
>NZ_QKKX01000112.1 GCF_003434305.1 Micromonospora sp. MW-13 | reverse complement strand
TGACTGGGTCCCCGTGAAGTGGTCCACCTGTTGTGAGAGCCCGATGCCCCATGATGGGGCCGGGAGGAATCACCACGATGGGTACCCGACGACGGCACACGCCGGAGCAGATCATCCGCAAGCTGCGGGAGGGCGAGAAGCTGATCGGCCAGGGCAGTGCCTTGGCCGAGGTGTGTAAGCAACTGGAGATCTCCGAGGCGACCTGGCACCGGTGGATGGCGCAGTACGGAGGGATGAAGGCCGACGACGCCAAGCGCCTCAAGGACCTGGAACGGGAGAACGCCCGGCTGAAGAGGATCGTCGCCGATCAGCTCCTCGATATCGACATGCTCAAGGAGCTGAACCGGGGAAACTGGTGAGCCCGCAGCGCCGCCGCCGCGCCGTGACGGTGCTGCAGCAGCGCTTCGGGGTCGCGCAGCGGCGTGCGTGCCGGCTGGTCGGGCAGCACCGGTCGGCGCAACGCCGTCCGGCGTCGGCTCCTCGTGACGCTGATGAGGTGCTGCGGGCCAGGTTGCGGCAGATCTCCGCGCAGTATCCGCGGTGGGGATGGCGTAAAGCACATGCGATCGCCGCCCGCGAGGGCCTGGTCGTCAACCGGAAACGCACCCACCGGCTCTGGCTCGACGAAGGCCTCAAACGCCCACCCAGAGTGCGGAAGAAGCGCCGCGCCGGGCCGGGCCGCCATCAGCGGATGCGCGCGACGCGGCCGGATCAGATGTGGGCACTGGACTTCCAGGTCGACGTCACCGCCAACGGCCGGCAGGTCCGTTTCCTCAACATCATCGACGAGTACACCCGCGAAGCCCTGGCCACCCGGGCGGCCCGCTCGTTCACCGCCGACGCCACGGTCGCCGTCCTCGACGAGGTCAGCGCCCGGCTGGGCCGGCGGCCGGAGCACATCCGGATGGACAACGGCCCTGAGTTGACCGCCCACGCCCTGACCGACTGGTGCCGCTACAGCGGCGTCGACCCGGCCTACATCGACCCCGGGTCACCGTGGCAGAACGGGGTCTGTGAATCGTTCAACGGCCGTTTCCGCGACGAGTTCCTCGCCTGCGAGCAGTTCGATACCCTCCTCGAGGTTCAGGTACTGGCCGAAGACTGGCGCATCGAGTACAACACCTACAGACCCCACGGCTCGCTGGACTGGCTCACCCCCGACGCCTACCGGCAGCAGTGGATCATCAACCGGCAACCAACGCTCTCATAGCCGGTGGACCACCAAACGGGGCCCAGTCA
>NZ_QKKX01000111.1 GCF_003434305.1 Micromonospora sp. MW-13 | reverse complement strand
AACCACCTTCAACACCCCACAAAAATGGCACGACTTCTTCGGCCTCCCCCAAGAAACCACCCTCTGAACCCCTTCGGAGAGTCGCCATGTTCATTCGTTCCCCGCGACGCAGGCAGAAGCCTCCGCTGGCCGGCGTCCTCGTCGCCACCCTGACCGCCGCCACCCTGACGGCCGCCGCGCCGGCCACCGCCGCGCCGACCGACCGGGCCGACGGCCTCGCCGCCGCCTTCACCGCCGCCAGCAGCCGCTACGACGTGCCCCGGGACCTGCTGGTGGCGGTGGGCTACGGCGAGAGCCGGCTCGACGACCACGGCGGGCAGCCCAGCGCCGCCAACGGCTACGGTCCGATGCACCTGGTCAGCAACCCCACCAACCGGTCACTGGACGAGGCCGCCGCGCTCACCGGAGCAGCGGTGGATCAGCTCAGGGCCCGGCCGGAGGTGAACGTCCGGGGCGCGGCGGCCGTGCTGCGCTCCTACGCCGACACGGCGCGGCTGCGGGCCGCCGACCGGCACCGGGTCGACGCCTGGTACCCGGTCGTGGCCCGCTACGCCCACGCCGGCGACGACGCCACCGCCCGTCTCTACGCCGACCATGTCTACGACCTGCTGCGGCAGGGCTTCGCGGGACGTACACCCACCGGGCAGCGGATCAGCGTCACCGCCCGGCCGGTGCGGCCGGAACTCGGCCGGTACGCCACGGTCGCCCCCGCCGGGAGCCGGTCCACCGGGTCCCCGACCGCCCTGGCTGCGGTTCCCGAGTACGGTCCGGCCCGGTGGGTCGCCGCCAACGGCGGCAACTACCAGCCGGGACGGTCGGCCCGGATCACCACCGTGGTCGTCCACGTCACCCAGGGCTCGTACGCGGGGACCATCAGTTGGTTCCAGAACCCGTCGGCCGGGGTCAGCGCGCACTACGTCGTCCGGTCCAGCACCGGAGAGATCACCCAGATGGTGCGGGAGGGCGACACCGCCTACCACGCCCGTTCGGCCAACCCGTACTCGGTGGGCATCGAACACGAGGGCTTCGTGGACAACCCGGCCTGGTTCACCGACGCGATGTACCGCTCGTCGGCCGCCCTCACCCGCTACCTGTGCGACAAGTACGGCCTGCCCAGGGACCGCAGCGCCATCAAGGGGCACAACGAGCTGCCGGGCAACGACCACACCGATCCCGGGCCCCACTGGAACTGGAACTACTACATCTCCCTGGTGAACGCCGGTGGCGGTGGGGGTGGTCGGTATCTGGCGGGCT
>NZ_QKKX01000110.1 GCF_003434305.1 Micromonospora sp. MW-13 | reverse complement strand
TGCTGTCCACGACGCCACCGCCGGTCCGGCACCGCCCGGGTCGTCTCCTCGGCCGGTATTCGCTCCGCCTCGGCCTGCGCGAGAAGCCGCCGCCTCGCGGCTTCCCGTTCCGCCGCCTGGATCTGCTCGCCTCTGTCCTCGACCGGAACAGCGTCGCTCATCCCTACCTCCGCTGGGGAGGGACGCGACGGCGGGTGCTCTTGGAAGGACCGCCACCGCCGCGCCCCGGCTCAAGGGACGCGACCGCAGCGGGCACTGATGCCGGTGGTGCTCAATCGCGTCCTTGTTCGGACCGTAGAGCGGTCGGCGTAACAGGAAGATAACCGTCAGTTAGATTCCGTGAGGCTCGGGGTCCAACGGATCGATACCGATGCGAATTGCGAGGTCCCGCAGCTCGGGGGAGCCCCGTCGGCGGGCATCCCTGACCATCTGTCCGACGATTTCCCGCACACTCGGCCGGGACCGTAGCTCAGCGGGTGACGCGTTGTCCGCCTCCAGGAACGCGAGGACCGCCCGGTCCTGGTCACCGGCCGCATACCAGCCGCGTCCTGCGTCCAGGTGTAGGCGGCATCGGCGGTTCGCGGTGCGGACCTGCGACCGGTCGACGCGCCGAGCCTGTTCCGGCGCGCGTTCAGGCGTCCCGTTCTCGACGGCCACACCCACCCGCCAAATCCCGCAGTTCGCCGGGGTGAACTCCATTCGCCACGGGTCAGACCCGGCCCGACGCGCGGCGTTCTCCGCCTCCGCCAAGTGCCCATCCGGGTCGCCACTGCCCAGCGAGGCGGCCGACATCGCGGAATGCAGGTGAAGCATCCCGTACCAGGTCAACAACTCGTCGTCCCCCGTGTCACCCAGTCGCTCGGCCGCGCTCGTAGCCACTGCCAGCGACCGCCGCCGACCGCCGTGCGTACCCGACGACAAGGCACTTTGGGCGACAGCGAAGGCGGCAGCAGCAACATCCGCTGGTCCAGCGAACGCGGCGGCCAGCTCAGCACGCTCCGCGTACCGTGCCGCTAAATCGATGTAGCCGAACGGCTTGATCGCCAACACAGTGGTCACAGCGGCCCGGACGAACAGTCGCGGCCCGTCCGGGTGCCCAGAGTTGGCGAGCTGCCGAGTGGCCGCGACCAGACCGGGCAGCAGCCGCGCGAGCGCCTTGTAGTCGCAGGCCATCCTGGCTGCCATCGCCTGGTCCACAGACGCACGCAGGACGGCCGAGTCCAGCGAAGGAGCCGACGCTTCCGGATCGTCGTCGAGAGCGCCACGCAGCGCCGGAACGACGGTGTAGATGGCGAGGTCATCCTCGCTGCGCGGCGGGTGCGGCTGGCCGGTCAGGTCAGTGACACTGACACCGAGAGCGCTCGCCAGGGCGATGAGCCGTGAACGCTTAGTGACGGGCCGTCGTCCCGACTC
>NZ_QKKX01000109.1 GCF_003434305.1 Micromonospora sp. MW-13 | reverse complement strand
TAGTGCTTTGTCATGATCTGAGTGGGTAGTGGGGTTTCCTTGTGGGGAAACGGGTTTTGCAGGTGGGGCAAGCGCCGGCGAGGCGGACGAGTAGGTGTTGCAGGTTGCGGAGTATTGCGTAGAGGGTCAGGCCGGCGCTGTTGCTTTTGGGTGGTGGAGGCGTTGCAGGGTGAGGAAGGCGTGGGCGGCGGAGACGAGGGTGACGTGGTGGTGCCAGCCTTGCCAGGTGCGGCCTTCGTAGTGGTCGAGGCCGAGTCCGGTTTTGAGTTCGCGGTAGTCGTGTTCGATGCGCCAGCGGAGTTTCGCCCAGCGGATGAGGGTGCGTTTTGGTGTGGTGGTGGGCAGGTTCGACAGCCAGTACTTGGTGGGTTCGTTCTGTCCGGTGGGCCATTCGGCGATCAGCCATGCTTCGGGTAGGTCCTGGCCGCGGTGCTTGGCGAGGAGGACCCGTCCGGCTGGTCGGATCCGGAGGAACACGAATCTGGACCGCATCTTCACCGGTTTACCGCCTCGGATGCGGGAGCCGTCTCGCCAGGCCACCGTCCGCGCCTGCCCGTTGGTGAGGACGAGGTCCTTCACCGGGACGGCTGGTTGCCGGTACCGCTGTGTGGGTGGTTTGCCCACGCCCTGATATGGCGGGGTGGTGCGTGCCGTGTCATGGCGGTGGACGCCGGTGTTGGTGGACACCTGCACCACGTAGGGCAGGCCGCGTTCGGCGAGGCCGTGGCGGAACTCGGCGGCGTCGCCGTATCCGGCGTCGGCCACGATCAACGGCGCCCGTAATCCCCAGCCGGTGAGTTCGTCGATCATGTCCAACGCCAGGCGCCATTTCTCCCGATGCCGCACCTGGTCGGGGATCCCGGCCCGGGTACGTCGCCGGGTCACCTCGGGGTCCGGTGAGTCGGGGTCCCAGACGGCGGGGAGGAACAGGCGCCAGTCGGCCGGGCATGACGCGGTGTCGGTGACCAGGTTGACCGATACCCCGATCTGGCAGTTCGTGACCTTGCCCGCCGTGCCGGTGTACTGCCGGGCCACCCCGGGTGACGCCGACCCGCACTTGAGCCAGCCGGTGTCATCGACCGCCCACGCCACCGGCCCGATCACGGTGTCCATCCGTTGGGCGAGCCGGGCTCGGACCGGATGCACATCCCACGGGCTGTTCGTCACGAAGTGGTTCAACGCCTGATCGTGCACACCATCGAGGCGGCCAGCCATCGGCTGGATCGACTTTCGCCGCCCGTCGAGCATCAACCCTTGCAGGTACGACACCGCCCGGTCCTGCCACCCGACCCTGGTCAAAGACCCGAACACATCCCCGACGAACCCGGTCAGGTCTTCACGAAGACGGTGTACCTCAACCTCGTCCATAACGGTCACAACGAGGCTGATCCACTGATCCCCACTACCCTTAACCAAAACGTGACAAAGCACTA
>NZ_QKKX01000108.1 GCF_003434305.1 Micromonospora sp. MW-13 | reverse complement strand
GCCTCGGCCTTTCACGGCGGTCGTGATCTTGGATGTTCGGCGGGTGGGTAGATATGGCGAAGTGCCTGCCACGTAAGGAAAACTGCCCGGTGTCGAGTCGTGCAGGTTCCCCGTGTGAGAGGCACTTCGTAGGTGCAGATTACCGATTGGTCGAAGGGTTTGTCCGTCGAGGTCGGCGGCCGTGGTGTGGTGTCGCATGTCGGGGCGGCGCTGCTGCGGCTGCTGGCTGATCGCAGCGGGCTGACGCAGGCGTTGTCGGTGGCGGTGGCCCGGCGAGGGTTCGTCCCGGGTCGGGACCGGGGCAGGGTGCTGGTCGACCTGGCAGTGATGATCGCCGACGGTGGTGAGGCGATCGCGGATATCGACGTGCTGCGCCATCAGGGTGAGGTGTTCGGTCCGGTGGCGTCGCCGGCGACGTGTTGGCGGGCCCTCGACGAGATCAGTGACGTGCAGTTGCGGCGCATCAGAAGGGTGCGGGCGAAGGTCCGGGCCCGGGTGTGGGCGTTGTTCGGGCAGGTCCCGGCCGCGTGCGCCGCCGGCCGCAGCGTCGGCGACGGCCTCGTTGTGCTGGACGTGGATTCCACGATCGTCCTCGCCCACAGCGACAAGGGCGGCGCCGCGGCCACCTACAAGCACACCTACGGGTTCCATCCGATCCTGGTGACCTGCGACAACACCGGTGAGTTGCTGGCGATCCGGCTGCGGCCGGGCAACGCCGGGGCGAACACCGCCGGCGACCATCTGGACGTGTTGACCGAGGCGTTCGCGCAGGTCCCGGCCGCCCACCGCAGGAACCTGCTCATCCGTGGCGACTCGGCCGCCGCAACCCACGCCGTGATCGACTGGCTGACCGCGCAGGACGCCAAGCGCAACCGACGCGTGGAGTACTCCCTCGGCTGGTCGATCGGCGAGGCCGAACGCGGCGCCATCGACGCACTGCCGACCGCGGCCTGGTCACCCGCGTTGGCCGCTGACGGCGGCGTCCGCGACGGCGCCCAGGTCGCGGAGTTGACCGGCCTGCTCACCCTGGCCGGCTGGCCGCCCGGCATGCGGGTGATCGTCCGCCGGGAACGACCCCACCCCGGCGCCCAGTTGTCGCTGTTCGAGGAGCGTGACGGCTGGCGTTACACCGCGTTCGTCACCAACACCCCGGCCGGCGGGCTGCAGTGGCTCGAAGCCCGCCACCGCGCCCACGCCCGCGTCGAAGACCGCATCCGCTGCACCAAAGACACCGGATTGGGCCGGCTACCGTCACGCGAGTTCGCCATCAACCAAACGTGGTGCCAGCTCACGGCGATGGCCTGCGACCTGATCGCCTGGCTGCAGACCCTCGCTCTCGACGGCGAGCTGGCCAAGGCCGAACCGAAACGGCTGCGCTACCGCCTGCTGCACACCGCCGCCCGCCTGGTCCACGGTCAACGCCGCCGCCGGCTACGAATCCCACCAACCTGGCCCTGGGCCGAACAGATCACCGCCGCGTTCACCCGGATCGCGGCGATCCCCGCCCCCGGCTGACCAGCACAGCCCTGTCCCGACGACCGGAGGAACCAAAGGAGACCACGCCCACCGCCGCGACAGACGGCCCGACACCATGCCCTCAACCCAATCGCACCGAACACCAGCGATCAGAGGCCTGGGGCCGAAGCGGCCGACATCAGCCGTGAATGATCGAGGC
>NZ_QKKX01000107.1 GCF_003434305.1 Micromonospora sp. MW-13 | reverse complement strand
GGCGGTCTCGTCGCGGTGTAGGGAGTTGATGTCGAGGCGGTAGTGCAGGCCCCGGACGATCGCCCGGGCCGTGCGGGTGGTGTGTTTGATGGCGTACTTGCCGCCGACCTGTAACGGGCGGGTCTCGTCCATCCAGCAGACCATCGCCTCGATGTCCTGCGCGACCGCGGGGGCGTTGTTCGGCCGGCAGATCATGTCACCGCGGGAGATGTCGATCTCGTCGGTGAGGCGGACCGTCACCGACATCGGCGGGAACGCCTCGTCCACCGGCCCGTCCGCGGTCTCCACCGCGGCGATGCGGGAGGTGAACCCCGACGGCAGCACCATCACCTCGTCGCCGGGCTTCAACACCCCCGACGCGACCTGACCCGCGTACCCCCGGTAGTCGGTCACCGTCGTGGACTGCGGCCGGATCACGTACTGCACCGGGAACCGCACGTCCTGCAGGTTACGGTCCGAGGCGATGTGCACCCGCTCCAGATGATGCAACAACGACGGCCCGTCATACCACGGCATGTTCTCCGACCGGGACACGATGTTGTCGCCCCGCAACGCCGACACCGGCACCACCGTCAGATCCGGCACGTCCAACTTCGCCGCGAACGCCGTGAACTCGTCCGCGATCGCCTCGAACACCGCCTGGTCGAAGTCCACCAGGTCCATCTTGTTCACACACAACACCAGGTGCGGCACCCGCAACAACGAACACAGGAACGCATGCCTACGCGACTGCTCCACCAAACCCTTACGCGCGTCCACCAGGATCAACGCCAGATCCGCCGTCGACGCACCCGTCACCATGTTCCGCGTGTACTGAATGTGCCCCGGCGTGTCCGCGATGATGAACTTCCGCCGCGGCGTCGCGAAATACCGGTACGCCACATCGATCGTGATGCCCTGCTCCCGCTCCGCCCGCAACCCATCGGTCAACAACGCCAGATTCGTGTACTCGTCCCCCCGCGCCGCCGACACCGCCTCCACCGCGGCCAACTGGTCGGTGAACAACGACTTCGTGTCATACAACAAACGGCCGATCAACGTCGACTTACCGTCATCGACGCTACCCGCGGTCGCGAACCGCAACAGATCCATCGGCCGAGCCGACGCATCAACCTCGACGCCCACAGTGTCGATGCTCATCAGAAGTAACCCTCCCGCTTACGGTCCTCCATCGCGGCCTCACTCACCCGGTCATCACCCCGGGTGGCACCCCGCTCGGTGACCCGCGTCGCGGCCACCTCCTCGATCACCAACTCCACACTGTCCGCGTCCGACCGCACCGCCGCCGTACACGACGCGTCCCCCACCGTCCGATACCGCACCCGCGCCTTGAACCGCTCCTCACCCACCCGCGGCCGAAAAAACTCGTTCACCGCATACAACATCCCATCCCGCTCCACCACCTCACGCTCATGCGCAAAATAGATCGACGGCAACGGAATCACCTCCCGAGCGATGTAGTGCCACACATCCAACTCGGTCCAGTTCGACAACGGAAACACCCGAATCGACTCACCCGGATGATGCCGACCGTTGTACAACGACCACAACTCCGGACGCTGATTCTTCGGATCCCACTGCCCGAACTCGTCCCGGAACGAGAACACCCGCTCCTTCGCCCGCGCCTTCTCCTCATCCCGCCGCGCCCCACCAAACAGAGCATCGAACCGATGCTTCTCCACCGCATCCAACAACACCGGCGTCTGAACCCGGTTCCGCGTCCCGTCCGCCGCCTCCCGCACCATCCCCCGCGCCAACGCCTCCGGCACACTCGCCACGATCAACTGCAAACCCAACTCGGCCACCCGACGATCCCGATACTCCAAGACCTCCGGAAAGTTATGACCCGTGTCGACATGCATCACCGGAAACGGAATG
>NZ_QKKX01000106.1 GCF_003434305.1 Micromonospora sp. MW-13 | reverse complement strand
TAGTTGGTTCGACCACAGAACTAGCGCTGGTCCGACAGCCGGACAGATCTGGTCCGACCACCGGACCGGATTCAAACACCAAACATCGCCCCACCGCACGCGGATCGTCGAACACCAGCCAGAGCCACCCCTACATCCAGGGAGCCAATGGCTACTGCTCCTTTCCCAACTGCGGCAGGTCCGCGCCACTTCATTGAATGACCTGGCCACTCGACACTCCGCTACGGCGCGCTCAGGACATGCCGCCACTGACGAAGCAGGCAACCACTATCGAAACTCGAATTCGGTTCCGCAACCACGCCGCATTGCATGGTGGGACCCAGCCCTGCAAGGCCAGGTCCCACCACACAGCTAGCTTAAGGGATGCGGCTCATTAGTAAGCGCCGACAAGGCTGCGGCGATCTCCTGTACTGTCGCCCGCACATAGGTGGCTGTAGTGCCAGCATCACCGCCGCTTTCCGAATGACCGGCGTATGCTCGTGCGATGGCATAGCCGAAGTTCCTTTCCACCCATGTCAGCGTGGTGTGACGCAACCAGTGGGTGCTGATCTGTTGTGTGTAAACCCACGGCAGGTGCTCGCCGATCCGCACCCACAGATGATCGTAACGCCGGTATGTGATGGGCTGCCCACTTCGATAGCGCAGCAGTTGACCTTCCTCCGTCGCACCCCGCTCCTCAGAATGCCGTTGCAGATACCGCATGAGCGTCGGAGAAACCGGCTGCCACCGCCTAGCCCGAGTTTCCGGCTTTTCATGATCGACAAGCGTTGAAAGGGCTCCGGTGCTGGGTTTTTGGCGCCCGGCGGTGTATTACCTAGATATGCCGTCGATCGTGGGGAAGCGTCAGGGTGGGCAGACCTACTACTACCTGGTCGAGTCCGCCCGCGTCGATGGCAAGCCGCGCATCGTTTCCCAGCAATACATGGGTCCGGCGGCCGAGGTGATCGCGAAACTGACCGGCGCGGCGGCGGTCGCACCGGTGCGTAGTCAGCATAAGCGGTTCGGGGATGTGGCAGCGGTGTGGTCGGTGTTGGCCGGCCTCGATGTGGTCGGGCTGGTCGATGATGTCGCGCCCCGTCACGCTCACGCGGGCGCCTCGGTGGGTACCTATCTGGCCCTGGCCACGTTGAACCGGGTGGTGGACCCGTGCTCGAAGCGGGCCTTCGCCGACTGGTGGGCCACGACATCCGGGCCACGCTGGGTGAAACTGGATGAGCAGGCTCTGGATCACCGCCGGTTCTGGGACGCGATGGACCGCCTCGGCGACGGGGACCTGACCGTAATCGAGACCCAGATCTACGGCGGTATGATCGACCGATACGGCCTGGATCTGGCCAGCGTCGCGTTGGACATGACCAACTTCGCCACCCACATCAATTCGACCAACGAGCGGGCATCGATCGCCCAACGCGGCAAGGCCAAACAGAAACGCGTTGACCTGCGCCTGATCGGCCTGGCCCTGGTCGTCACCCGTGACGGTGGTATCCCGATCGTCTCGCACGCCTACCCCGGCGACCGGCCCGACGTCACCCAGTTCACCACCGTCTTGGACGAACTTGTCACCCGCTACCGACTGCTGATCGACTCGGTCGAGTCGTTGACCGTGGTCTACGACGCCGGCCAGAACGCGGCCGACAATCACGCCCTCGTCGAGGAGTCAGGCGTCGGGTTCGTCGGGTCGCTACCACCCAGCGACCACCCCGACCTGCTCGACATCCCCCGCACCCGCTACCGCGTGGTCGACCCCGACCGCTTCGGTGAGCTGACCGCCGTGGATACCACCGTCACCGCGCTGGGCGTCACCCGCCGCGCGGTGCTGACCCACTCACCCACGTTGCACGCCGGGCAGTCCCGCGGCCTGGACCAGACCCTGGCCAAGGCCCACGCCCGCCTCGTCGACCTGCAGGCCCGCCTGGACCGTGCCGCTACCCGCCGTTCCCTGGCCGCAGTCGAGGCCGACATCGCCACCATCCTCAAACCCCGCTGGGTCGGCCAGATCATCACCACCACCCTCACCGGCGACGACCCGGCCACCTTCCGGCTGTCCTGGCGCACCAACAGCCGCGCCCGCGCCAAACTCGAACAGCGCCTGTTCGGCAAACGGATCCTGTTCACCAACCGCGACACCTGGCCGGTCGCCGACGTCGTGGCCGCCTACCGCTCCCAGTCCGAAGCCGAGTTCGGTTTCCGCCAACTCAAAGACCCCCACGTCGTGTCGTTCTCACCCATGCACCACTGGACCGACCAGAAAATCCGCGTCCACGTCTTCATCTGCGTACTCGCCCTCGCCGTCGCGCACCTCATACGCCGCGCCGCCCATCAAGCCGGTCTGCACCTGTCCGTCCGCGGACTGCTCACCGAACTGGCCGGCATCGGCGAGACCGTGCTGCTCTACCACGACGGCGGCAAAGGCCGCCCCCGCGCCCAACGCATCCTCACAGACATGACCGACACCCAACGCAGCCTCTACGACCTGTTCGGTCTCGACCGCTACGCCCCCACCCGCTGACCAGCACCACCACCCCGGTTAGGTAATACACCGCGCACCTCGCAGCGCATACCCTCACCAGCACAACACG
>NZ_QKKX01000105.1 GCF_003434305.1 Micromonospora sp. MW-13 | reverse complement strand
CTAGACGCCCTGAACCGCGGGTATGACCTCTTCGCGGCACACACTCAGCACGCAGTCGCGCAGCCACCGGTGAGCCGGGTCCGCGTCGAGGCGGACATGCCACAGTAACGACACCGTCACCTCAGGAGCTGGGAAGGGCAACTCGAAGGAGTGCATCCCTCGCCGCAGGTTGGCGCTGTGACGCTCCGGAACCGTGGCAACCAGGTCCGAGGCCTTCGCCAGCGCCAAGGCGGCGCCGAAGCCGTCCACGACCGTCACGATGTCCCGCTGGCGGCCTGTGGGGCGAAGCGCCTCGTCCACGAGCCCCTCCGTCAGGCCGCGCCGCGAGACGTGCACGTGTCGCGAGGAGGCATACCGGGGCGTGGTCACCTTGCCACTGTTCAACGGGTGCTCGGTCCGCACCACCCCGATGAACCGGTCGGTGAACAGTGGCTTGCTCAACACGTCAGGAGCCGGGACGTGCTCGACGACGCCCGTCTCCAGGTCGACGCTCCCGTCCCGTAAGGGACCGGCGCCCTTCTTGGTCTTCTGCACGAACCAGAGGCGTACGCCAGGTGCTTCGCTGCCGACCTTGGCCACCAACTCGGGTCCGAAACTCTCCACGAACCCATCACTGCTGCGCAACACGAAGGTCCGCACCAGCGCCGCCAGGTCAAGCTTCTCCGCCGGCCTCAGGACCGCTTCGGCCTCCTGGACAACGGCACGCACCCGGTCGCGCAACTCCACGGCTCGCGGCGTGGGCACCAGCCCTCGGCCGGCCCGCACCAGCAGCGGGTCACCTGTGGCCCGCCGCAGCCGCGCCAGCGCGCGACTCATCGCCGACGGACTGAGTGCGAGCCGCTCCCCCGCCCGCGTCACGCTGCCCTCCTCGAGCAGGACATTCAGCGTGATCAGCAGATTCAGATCGGGCCGGGCCATGCGAACACGATCTCACATGGCGTTGCGTGCACAATCTGTTTTCCATCTTTGCGCCTTCCGCCACGTCGAGCCCGAACCTATGTTTCTAGGCGAACCCTCGACTCCAGGAAGAGGCCATCCTCGTGAGACCAGCAACCGCGTCTGAGCAGGTGTCGCCTGCGCGCCGTGCATCACTGCCCTGGACGCTGGCCGGACTGTCGCTGTCCATGCTTCTGCCCTCGCTGAGCACGAGCATCGCCAACGTCGGCCTGCCGACCATGGCCGCGGCCTTCGACGCCTCCTTCAACGAGGTCCAGTGGGTCGTGATCGCGTATCTCCTCGCCATCACGACGGTCATTGTCGGGGCCGGCCGGCTCGGCGACATCGCGGGCCGACGCCGCCTCCTTCTGACCGGCATCGCCGTCTTCACGCTCGCGACGCTGCTGTGCGGACTCGCCCCGAACCTTCCCTTCCTGGTAGCCGCCCGCGCGGTCCAGGGAGTCGGTGCCGCCTGCATGATGGCGTTGAGCATGGCCTTCGTCGGCGAGACCGTGCCCAAGGACCGCACCGGCAGCGTCATGGGCCTCCTCGGGACGATGTCAGCGGTCGGCACCGCACTGGGCCCCTCCCTCGGCGGATTTCTGATCGGCGGCTTCGGCTGGCGCGCGATCTTCCTCGTCGGCGTGCCACTCGGCCTGCTCACACTCGCGCTCACCATGCGGGTCCTGCCCGCCTCCGCGCCGAGCTCCGCACGCCCCCGTTTCGACTCGCTGGGGACCGTCCTGCTGGCGATCACCCTGGGCGCCTACGCGCTGGCCATGACGATCGAGGGCAACTCGTTCGGCCCGCTGGCCATCGGACTGCTCATCGCCTCGGGCGCAGGCCTCGTACTGTTCGTCTTCGCCGAGCGCCGGGTCTCATCCCCGCTGCTGACCCTGTCGATGCTCCGCGATCCGATCCTCGCCACCGGTCTGACGACGAGTGCACTGGTATCGATCGTCATGATGACCACGCTCATCGTGGGCCCCTTCCACCTGGCCCGGGGCTTGCATCTCGATCCGGTCTACGTCGGTCTGGTGATGTCGGCAGGCCCCGTGGTGAGCGCCTTCACCGGCGTCCCGGCAGGCCGCGCCACCGATCGCTTCGGCACCAGGGCCATGGTGGTCGTCGGGCTGAGCGGCCTCATCGGCGGCTCACTGGCACTGTCCTTGATGCCCGTTGCCGCCGGCGTCGCCGGATACGTCCTGCCCCTGGTCGCCACCACCGCCAGCTACGCGCTGTTCCAGGCGGCCAACAACACCGCTGTCATGAAGGACGTTTCCCCGCAGCAGCGTGGCCTGGTCTCGGGCATGCTGAACCTCTCCCGCAACCTGGGCCTGATCACCGGCGCCTCCGTAATGGGCACGGTCTTCACCGCCGCCGCCGGCACCAGCGACATCACGACGGCCGCCCCGGCCCAGGTGGCCCGCGGAACTCACTGGACCTTCGCCGCCGACGCTCTCCTCGTGGCCCTTGGCCTCACCGTGGTCTTGGGCCTACGCCGCCGTTCGCGACCCTCGCCCGATCGCATTCCCGAGAGCGTAGGCCGTTGACCTGCCGGGTCCTACAGCCGACGTACCCGTCACCGGCGGTTTCGCGATCACCTCGGCCGCCGGACCCATGTATTGCTGGGAAACGATGCGCGGCTTGCCATCGACGCGGGCGGACTCGACCAGGTAGTAGTAGGTCTGCCCACCCTGACGCTTCCCCACGATCGACGGCATATCAGGTAATACACCGCCGGGCGCCAAAAACCCAGCACCGGAGCCCTTTCAACGCTTGTCGATCATGAAAAGCCGGAAACTCGGGCTAGAGTCCCCCTTCTCTCGCAGCAGGATCAAACATTGATATGCGTCCAGATCGGCCGGGCGAAGCGCCAGCGCCCCGCCGCGTCGGCACGCCGTCTCCGTGTGCAACCGCAGAAGCAACGTGTCGAGCGCCGGATCGTCGCCCGTGCTGGCCGCAACCTCGTTGATCTCGGCCAGCCGGGTATCCGCCACTGCCCGCCGCGTGCTCGGCAGACGTCGCGGTTTCGCCACCTTCAGAGCAGGGTTGTCCGACGCCACGATGAACCCATCAGCGACTGCCCTCTTGTAGAGACAACGCAAGGCAGCAATCAAATGCTCCGCCGCGCTTCGACCACCACGGGCGTTCCGCCGAGCCACCACGTGCGTCTTGACGTACTCCGCCAACTGCTCGATCTCTGACGGTGTGGGCTCGTCCAGTCTCCGCTGCCCCCAGTGCTCCACCACCCGCTTCCAATAAGAGCCGTAGGCACGCCGCGTACCCGCCGTGACCGCAGCCGCCACCACAGGGACGTACTCGGCGAAGGTCGGCGACGGAGGACGAGCCACCCCCGCCTCCAATAGTTCAGCAGGCGAGATACCCATCCGAGCAAGCAGCAGCCGAGCCGCGTCCAACTCAGCGCCATTAGCCGCGGCATCACTCATGCTCGGCCCCGAACACCGCATCGTGAGCCTGGGTGATCAGCTCGTCGAGCTTCCCCGGCGGGTGAACCACTA
>NZ_QKKX01000104.1 GCF_003434305.1 Micromonospora sp. MW-13 | reverse complement strand
GAAAGAATGTCCGGCGGTGTCCTACTCTCCCACACCCTCCCGAGTGCAGTACCATCGGCGCTGGAGGGCTTAGCTTCCGGGTTCGGAATGTAACCGGGCGTTTCCCCTCCGCCATGACCGCCGTAACTCTATCGACATATCAAACAACACCAACACAACTGGTCTGTTGTTCATTTGCCGAGAGTTGCACAGTGGACGCGTAGCAGCTTAGTAATCAAGTCCTCGGCCTATTAGTACCGGTCAACTCAACCCGTTACCGAGCTTACATCTCCGGCCTATCAACCCAGTCGTCTAGCTGGGGGCCTTACCCCCTCAAAGAGGGGTGGGATACCTCATCTTGAAGCAGGCTTCCCGCTTAGATGCTTTCAGCGGTTATCCCTTCCGAACGTAGCCAACCAGCCGTGCCCCTGGCGGGACAACTGGCACACCAGAGGTTCGTCCGTCCCGGTCCTCTCGTACTAGGGACAGCCCTTCTCAAGTATCCTACGCGCACGGCGGATAGGGACCGAACTGTCTCACGACGTTCTAAACCCAGCTCGCGTACCGCTTTAATGGGCGAACAGCCCAACCCTTGGGACCTGCTACAGCCCCAGGATGCGACGAGCCGACATCGAGGTGCCAAACCATCCCGTCGATATGGACTCTTGGGGAAGATCAGCCTGTTATCCCCGGGGTACCTTTTATCCGTTGAGCGACACCGCTTCCACTCGCAAGTGCCGGATCACTAGTCCCGACTTTCGTCCCTGCTCGACCTGTCAGTCTCACAGTCAAGCTCCCTTGTGTACTTGCACTCAACACCTGATTGCCAACCAGGCTGAGGGAACCTTTGGGCGCCTCCGTTACCCTTTAGGAGGCAACCGCCCCAGTTAAACTACCCACCAGACACTGTCCCTGAACCGGATAACGGCCCGAAGTTAGATACCCAAATCAACCAGAGTGGTATTTCAAGATTGCCTCCACCCATACTGGCGTATAGACTTCACCGGCTCCCACCTATCCTACACAAGCTAATTCGGATACCAATGTCAAGCTATAGTAAAGGTCCCGGGGTCTTTCCGTCCTGCCGCGCGTAACGAGCATCTTTACTCGTAATGCAATTTCGCCGGGCCTGTGGTTGAGACAGTGGGGAAGTCGTTACGCCATTCGTGCAGGTCGGAACTTACCCGACAAGGAATTTCGCTACCTTAGGATGGTTATAGTTACCACCGCCGTTTACTGGCGCTTAAGTTCTCCGCTTCGCCCCGAAGAGCTAACAGGTCCCCTTAACGTTCCAGCACCGGGCAGGCGTCAGTCCATATACATCGAATTACTTCTTCGCATGGACCTGTGTTTTTAGTAAACAGTCGCTTCCCCCTGCTCTCTGCGGCCATACAACGCTCCACCCGCAAGGGGCTTCACGTCTCCGGCCCCCCTTCTCCCTAAGTTACGGGGGCAATTTGCCGAGTTCCTTAACCACAGTTCGCCCGATCGCCTCGGTATTCTCTACCTGACCACCTGTGTCGGTTTGGGGTACGGGCCGCTAAGAACTCGCTAGAGGCTTTTCTCGGCAGCATAGGATCACTGACTTCACCTGAATCGGCTCGGCATCACGTCTCAGCCACATGTGTTGCGGATTTGCCTACAACACGGCCTACACGCTTACCCCGGCACAACCACCGGCCGGGATCAGCTACCTTCCTGCGTCACCCCATCGCTTGACTACTACCCGCCAGGTTCCCACGCTCCCCCAGATCAGTCCGAAGACCTCACCAAGATCGGATGGTTAGCACAACGAAGTTCATCAGGGACGCTCTTTCGCGGGTACGGGAATATCAACCCGTTGTCCATCGACTACGCCTCTCGGCCTCGCCTTAGGTCCCGACTCACCCAGGGCGGATTAGCCTGGCCCTGGAACCCTTGGTCATCCGGCGGAAGGGTTTCTCACCCTTCTTTCGCTACTCATGCCTGCATTCTCACTCGTGCCGCGTCCACAACTGGGTCACCCCGCTGCTTCACCCCCGGCACGACGCTCCCCTACCCATCCACACACCTGCACGCACCATCAAGGGCACGCGAGATTAAAATGTGAATGCCACAGCTTCGGCGGTGTGCTTGAGCCCCGCTACATTGTCGGCGCGGAACCACTTGACCAGTGAGCTATTACGCACTCTTTAAAGGGTGGCTGCTTCTAAGCCAACCTCCTGGTTGTCTATGCGACCCCACATCCTTTTCCACTTAGCACACGCTTAGGGGCCTTAGCTGGTGATCTGGGCTGTTTCCCTCTCGACTACGAAGCTTATCCCCCGCAGTCTCACTGCCGCGCTCTCACTTACCGGCATTCGGAGTTTGGCTGATTTCGGTAAGCTTGTGGGCCCCCTAGACCATCCAGTGCTCTACCTCCGGCAAGAAACACGCGACGCTGCACCTAAATGCATTTCGGGGAGAACCAGCTATCACGGAGTTTGATTGGCCTTTCACCCCTAACCACAGGTCATCCCCCAACTTTTCAACGTTGGTGGGTTCGGCCCTCCACGCGGTCTTACCCGCGCTTCAGCCTGCCCATGGCTAGATCACTCCGCTTCGGGTCTAGGACACGCGACTGAACGCCCTATTCAGACTCGCTTTCGCTACGGCTCCCCCACACGGGTTAACCTCGCCACATGCCACTAACTCGCAGGCTCATTCTTCAAAAGGCACGCCGTCACCCCGCAAGGCTCCGACGGATTGTAGGCGAACGGTTTCAGGTACTATTTCACTCCCCTCCCGGGGTACTTTTCACCATTCCCTCACGGTACTCGTCCGCTATCGGTCACCAGGAAGTATTTAGGCTTACCAGGTGGTCCTGGCAGATTCACGGCAGATTACAGGGGTCCGCCGCTACTCGGGAACACCCACAGAAGACCAGCCACTTTCACCTACCGGACTCTCACCGCCTACGGTCAGCCATTCCAGACTGTTCGGCTAGCAACTGGCTTTATAACTTCTCGAATGCATGTCAGTACACTCAGCAGGGTCCCACAACCCCGACCACGCAACCCCTGACAGGTATCACACGCAACCGGTTTAGCCTACATCCGCTTTCGCTCGCCACTACTCACGGAATCACTCTTGTTTTCTCTTCCTACGGGTACTGAGATGTTTCACTTCCCCGCGTTCCCTCCACACACCCTATGCATTCAGGTGCGGGTGACATCACATGACTGATGCCAGGTTTCCCCATTCGGACACCCTGGGATCACAGCTCGGTTGACAGCTCCCCCAGGCCTATCGCGGCCTCCCACGTCCTTCATCGGCTCCTGGTGCCAAGGCATCCACCGTTCGCCCTTGACAACTTGACCACAAAGATGCTCGCGTCCACTGTGCAATTCTCAACAAACGACCAACCCACAACCCCACAGCCCCACACCAAACCCGACAACCGCCGGCGGTATGCGAGACCAGGCCATGCCTGGCAGACTCCCGAAGCACACAACCTCGGACCAGTCTCTGAAACAACAACCAACGGTTGTTCCTTCAGGACCCAACAGGGTGCTCTACGCCATCCCCCAGCCGCACCAAGAGCAAACCGTTCCCACCACCCCAAAAGGCAGCTGTACTAGACGCCCCGGCCGTTGCCGAAGAAAAACTCACCAGTGTCTCCGCCATCCGAGCACCCCACCACCACATCCGGGCAGCGCGGGCTCCTTACCGACTTTCATCGGAAGGTGCTCCTTAGAAAGGAGGTGATCCAGCCGCACCTTCCGGTACGGCTACCTTGTTACGACTTCGTCCCAATCGCCAGCCCCACCTTCGACGGCTCCCTCCACAAGGGTTGGGCCACCGGCTTCGGGTGTTGCCGACTTTCGTGACGTGACGGGCGGTGTGTACAAGGCCCGGGAACGTATTCACCGCAGCGTTGCTGATCTGCGATTACTAGCGACTCCGACTTCACGGGGTCGAGTTGCAGACCCCGATCCGAACTGAGACCGGCTTTTTGGGATTCGCTCCACCTCACGGTATCGCAGCCCATTGTACCGGCCATTGTAGCATGCGTGAAGCCCTGGACATAAGGGGCATGATGACTTGACGTCATCCCCACCTTCCTCCGAGTTGACCCCGGCAGTCTTCGATGAGTCCCCGCCATAACGCGCTGGCAACATCGAACGAGGGTTGCGCTCGTTGCGGGACTTAACCCAACATCTCACGACACGAGCTGACGACAGCCATGCACCACCTGTGACCGCCCCCGAAGGACCCCACATCTCTGTGAGTTTTGCGGCCATGTCAAACCCAGGTAAGGTTCTTCGCGTTGCATCGAATTAATCCGCATGCTCCGCCGCTTGTGCGGGCCCCCGTCAATTCCTTTGAGTTTTAGCCTTGCGGCCGTACTCCCCAGGCGGGGCGCTTAATGCGTTAGCTGCGGCACAGGGAACCGGAGAGGCCCCCCACACCTAGCGCCCAACGTTTACAGCGTGGACTACCAGGGTATCTAATCCTGTTCGCTCCCCACGCTTTCGCTCCTCAGCGTCAGTATCGGCCCAGAGACCCGCCTTCGCCACCGGTGTTCCTCCTGATATCTGCGCATTTCACCGCTACACCAGGAATTCCAGTCTCCCCTACCGAACTCTAGCCTGCCCGTATCGACTGCAGGCCCGCAGTTGAGCTGCGGGTTTTCACAGTCGACGCGACAAGCCGCCTACGAGCTCTTTACGCCCAATAAATCCGGACAACGCTCGCACCCTACGTCTTACCGCGGCTGCTGGCACGTAGTTGGCCGGTGCTTCTTCTGCAGGTACCGTCACTTACGCTTCGTCCCTGCTGAAAGAGGTTTACAACCCGAAGGCCGTCATCCCTCACGCGGCGTCGCTGCATCAGGCTTCCGCCCATTGTGCAATATTCCCCACTGCTGCCTCCCGTAGGAGTCTGGGCCGTGTCTCAGTCCCAGTGTGGCCGGTCGCCCTCTCAGGCCGGCTACCCGTCGTCGCCTTGGTAGGCCATCACCCCACCAACAAGCTGATAGGCCGCGAGCCCATCCCAGGCCGAAAAACTTTCCACCCCCAACCATGCGGTCAGAAGTCTTATCCGGTATTAGCCCCCGTTTCCGAGGGTTATCCCAAAGCCTAGGGCAGGTTGCTCACGTGTTACTCACCCGTTCGCCGCTCGAGTACCCCGAAGGGCCTTTCCGCTCGACTTGCATGTGTTAAGCACGCCGCCAGCGTTCGTCCTGAGCCAGGATCAAACTCTCCAACAAAAACTTGTTGAAAAACTGTCCCGACAACAAAAGTGTTGCCAAAGGAATCCCAACCAACCGAGCAAAAGCCCGACCAGTCCGGGGTATAAATCAATTTGGCACTGGCTTATCAAGCACCCTGTTGAGTTCTCAAAGAACAACCACACACCATCCGGCGAATCCCACCCAGTGGAACCCCCATCCGGGGC
>NZ_QKKX01000103.1 GCF_003434305.1 Micromonospora sp. MW-13 | reverse complement strand
AACCCGCCAGATACCGACCACCCCCACCACCACCGCCGCCGCAGTTGTCGCTGACGAGGTACTTCTGGTTGTACTGGCCCGGGTAGGGCGCGAGCGAGACGCCGTTGATGACGATCGTCTGCCCCACCCCGTTGTAGAGCTGTTCGTAGTGCACGTGCGGGCCGGAGGAGTTGCCGGTGCTGCCGGTGACGCCGATCTGCTGACCCTGCTCGACGTACGCCCCGTCGGGCACCGAGTAGGCGCTGAGGTGGAAGTAGTAGGTGGTCCAGCCGCCGCCGTGGTCGATGACCACGTAGTTGCCGGCGCCGCTGGGCTGCGAGTAGCGGCGGGCCACGCCGGCGGCGGAGGCGACCTGCGGCGTCCCTCCGGTGGTGCCGCCGTCGGCCCGCACGAAGTCCAGCGCCTGGCGCACCTCGGCGCTGTGGTGGTCGTAGGTCCACCGCTGCCCGCACGGGAACGGCGCCTTGAAGTTGGGTGCGGCCAGCGCGGCCGTGGGCGCCGCGACAACGCCGGTCAGGACGGCTGCGGCCAGGGTGACCAGCGCGACGAGGCAACGACGGACGGTTCTCGGGTGCCGGGGCATGGCGGCTCCTGTCAGGGAAGGCTCGGGCGGGGAAGGTCGGAGCCGGGGGCGATCTGGTCGCTCCACCGCCAGCCGTTCTGCACCAGGCGGCTGCCGTCGGAGAGCGACACGTAGGCGTCGGCGGCGCTGCCGCGGGTGTAGGTGACGGCGTCGCAGCGCCCGTCGCCGTCGAAATCGCCGACGCCGGGCAGCTCGGTGCCGACGGCGAAGTTGCCGTGCCAGGTCGCGGCGGCGCCGAGGCCACCGCCGGTGGAGGGGCGGACCAGGACGTCGGCGCTCGCGCCCCGGGTGAAGGCGACGACGTCGTCACGGCCGTCGCCGGTGACGTCGGCCAGCGCGGGAAGTTGGCTGCCGGTGGCCACGCCGTCGCCCCACTTCCAGGCGTGCTGCACGAAGCGGCTGCCGTCGGAGAGCGAGGCGTAGACGGCGCCGCCGGCTCCCTGGAGGAAGGTGACGATGTCGTCGCGCCCGTCGCCGTCCACGTCGCCGACGGCGGGGGTCTCGGTGCCGGCAGCGAAGAAGTCGTGCCACTTCACCCCGGGCCCGAAGCCGGTGCCGGTGGACAGCGCGACGTAGACATCGGCGGCCGCGCCCCGGGTGAAGGTGACGATGTCGGTTCGCCCGTCGCCGTCGACGTCGCCGACGGCGGGAATCTCGGTGCCGACGGCGAAGAAGTCGTGCCACCTGCTGGCGGGGGCGAAGCCGGTGCCGGTGGACAGCGCGACGTGGACGTCGGCGGCCGCGCCCCGGGTGAAGGTGATGACGTCGGCCCGGCCGTCGCCGTCGACATCGCCGGTGAAGGGCAGTTCGGCGTCGGTGGCGAAGAAGTCGTGCCACCTGGCGGCCGGTGCGAACCCGCTGCCGGAGGAGATCGAGGCGAAGACGTCGGCGGTGGCGCCACGGGTGAAGCCGACCACGTCGTCCCGGCCGTCGCCGTCGACGTCACTGGTGTTGCGGCCACGGCTGAGCGCCGTGGCGGTACCCGACGCGAAGCTGGCATTGCCCGCCTCGTCCAGCGCCACGATCCGGTAGTGCCACCGTTGCCCGGCGACGAGCGGTCCGTGCCGGAAGCTGGGGCTCCGCACGGTGCCGAGCAGGTTGGCCGGCGTGGTCGGCACGTCGGCGGCGCGCGCGCCGTAGACCCGGTAGCCGGCGACGCCCACGTCGTCGGTCGCCGCCGGCCAGCTCAGGGCGACCGCGTGGGTCCGGGCGCCGACGGTCGGCGCGGCCACCGTCGTCGGTGGCCGGGTGTCGGCGTACGGTCGCACGAGGCTGGACGCGGTGTAGGAGCTGGCGGTCCAGGCGGGCCGGCCGGCCGCTGGGGTCAGCGTCACGGTGACCGAGGCCCGGCCGGTGGTCACCGACGCGGGCAGGACGAACTCGTCGCTGCGCCACCGCTGCACGCCGTTGCCCTGCGGCTGGGCCCAGGTGCCCACCGCGACGCCGTCGACGGCCACGGCCACCTGCTGGCCCGCCGCGCCCTGTTCGCCGGTGCGCCGCAGCCGTACGCCCTGGTTGTCCGGGGCGACGGCGAGGCGGAACCGGACCGGGGCCAAGGTGGCGCGGACCTGCCCGGTGACCGTCGCCGCGTCGTCGTCGCCCTCGAAGACCGAGGTGAGGGGGTACTGCGCCGCGGGGCCGTCGGAGTAGTCGTGGGCCGTCCGACTCGCCGCGTCACCGACGGTGACCGTGTCGGTGAGCGCCTGCCCGACGGTGGGTTGGGTGTAGAGGTAGGCCGTGGAGCCGTACTCGGCGGGCATGTCGTTGGCCGGGCCGTGCTCGATGCCGAACCGCAGGCCGGTGCCGTAGTCGACCGCGTCGCCGATCATCAGCCGGTACGCCGCGTCGCACTCGTACGGGCAGCCGCCGGTGCGCACCTGGTGCCCGGGGTTGCCGGTGAAGACGCCCGAGTAGGTGCCCCGGTTGAAGTACCAGCCGGACTCGTAGAAGTCCTCGGTGCCGGTGCCGTGCAGCTGCGGCGTCGCCGAGCCGTCGACGTGCACCCGCTCGTCGCCCTCCAGGTAGTTGCGGGTGTTGCCGGCGGCGACGTGGCCGCGCATGGTCTGCGA
This sequence comes from Micromonospora sp. MW-13, assembly GCF_003434305.1. Lineage (GTDB taxonomy): Bacteria > Actinomycetota > Actinomycetes > Mycobacteriales > Micromonosporaceae > Micromonospora. The sequence goes on along the minus strand of NZ_QKKX01000103.1, from coordinate 2,334 downwards.
CACGCCGACGAGACGCCCGCGCCCGCCCTGCTCGGCGACGGTCCAGTCCTGCCCCGGGGTGGTCGCCCCCCGCCGGGACTGGGCGGTGAAGTAGCCGGCGTCGCCGTCGGCGGCCAGGGCGTCGGCCCACTGGGCGCCGGGCGCGGAGGTGATCTCCCAGCCGACGCCGGCGAGGTCGACGCCGTCGGTGTTGACGAGGGCCACGGCGGCGGCGGCCCGGAACGGCATCGGCCACCAGGAGCTGTACCAGCCGCCGGGGGCGGTGTCCATGGCGGACATCAGCGACCGGACCGGCCGTTCGCCGAGCCCGGAGCCGAAGAACTCGGCCACCGGCGCGTCCACGGTGGTCCGACCGTCGAAGGTGATCCGCAGCCGCAGCCGCCCGAGGCGGGAGTCGGTGGCGCTCGCGTCGGGCACCCGTAGGCGCAGGGCGGTGACCGCCCGGGGGCCGGTCAGGGTCGCGAGGGTGACCTGGCCGTTGGCGGGGACGGTGCGGGTGCCGTTGATCGTGGCGGCGCCCGGCTGTGCCGGCTTGGGGTCGCGGGTGCCGGCGGCCCGCAGCAGGCTCACCACGTCGGTGGCGGCGTCCGCGGGATCGAAGGACGGGACATCCTGGGCGTCGGCGAAGCTGCGGTAGGTGACGTGGTGGAACAGCGGGTTGTGCTGGGTGGTGACGCGCATCGACCGCCGGTAGGGCATCGGCACCTTGACGGTCACCCCGCCGGAGGTCTGGTCGGCGTTGCTCACCAGGGGAAACACGAAGGGGGCACCGAGGCCGCCGTCCACGAGGTGCTGCAACCCGGTGTCGACGACGGTCCCGCCGTCCAGTTCGATGCGGATCCACCCGGTGGCGGCGACCGCGCCGTCGTCGCGGGTGAACCAGATCGACTCGATCTCACCGGCGCCGTGGTCCTCGGCGATCACGCAGCCGCCGTCCGTGCGCAGGCAGGAGTGGGCGCCGCTGAACCCGTCGTCGTTGCCGCCGGTCCGGTCGTAGCTGGAGAACTGCCGGGTCCGGGCACCGCTGCCGAGGTGTGGCAGCCGGTCGAGGCGTCGGTAGACGTCCCAGCCGACGGCGCCGGGGGCGGCCGAGGCGGTGGTCGTGGACGCGGCGGCGGGGCCGGGCGTGGCGGACGCCGCAGGCGGCGCGGACGCGACGGCCATGGCGAGGGCGGCCGTGAGGACGACGGTACGCAAGCCGCGGGATCGGGCCATGTGTCACCTCGGCGGGCGGGCCCCTGGACGGCGCCACTGGCGGAAGTGAAGCCAACGCATTCGATTTCTGTCAATACCCTGCCTCGTGAGCACTCGCGGCGCGACGCTCCCACAGGTCCTCGTTCCCGCAGGTGGCAGGCCGTTTCCGAGCACCCGACCGGCACGAAAGTTTCTTCCTTGACTGCGCCGTCGGGTGGCCGTAAGTTTCATGTATCTATCGACAGATGTCGTCGTTCGCACTCGCTGCTCGTCCTCGCCCGGGACGGCCGCCCCGCCCGGACCACTGCTCCCCGCTTCCCAGAGGGCCATCATGGACACTCGCACCCGAACGCCCGCATTCCCCCTCACGGCCCGGCTGGCCGCCGCCGTCGCCGTCGCCGTCGCCACGCTGGCGGTGACCGCCCCGGCGGCACCCGCCGCCGCGGTCCCCTCGACCGACGGCCCCGGCACGCTGGCCTGCACCTCGATACCGGCGAACCACGACCCGTCGATCATCGTCATCGTGCACCGGGTGGGCCTCAACCTGCGCGTCAACGACAAGGTGATGCTCGCCGGCTTCGAGACCGGCTGGGTCGAGTCCCACATGAACAACCTGCCCTGCGGGGACAAGTCCTCCCTCGGGGTGTTCCAGCAGCGCTGGGACTACGGCTGGGGCACTCCGGAGCAGATCATGGACCCGGTCTACTCGTCGACGCAGTTCTTCACCCGGGCCGTCACCTGCGACCGCAACAACCCGGGCTACACCGCCGGTCAGGTCGCGCAGTGCGTCCAACGCTCCGGTTTTCCCGACCGCTACGACCAGTCGCAGGCCAAGGCCCGGTCGCTGCTCGCCGAGGCGTCGCGGGTCACCGGCATGGCTCCGGGTTCGCCGACGGATTTCAGTGGTGACGGTAAGGACGACATCGTGGCGTTCACCCAGGGCTCGCTCAACGACGTGTACGTCGCGACGTCCACCGGATCATCGTTCACGGGCACCTCGGTGAAGTGGAACGACTTCTTCGGCCTCAACGGCGAAACCCTGACCACCGGCGACGTCAACGGCGACGGCAAGGACGACATCATCGCCTTCACCCACGGATCCCTCGCCGACGTCTACGTCGCACTCTCCACCGGCACCAG
>NZ_QKKX01000102.1 GCF_003434305.1 Micromonospora sp. MW-13 | reverse complement strand
CCTTCACCGGCACCACCATCAAATGGCACGACCACTTCTGCCTCCCCGGCGAATTCCCCTACCTCGCCGACGCCAACGGCGACAACAAAGACGACATCATCGTCTTCACTAAAGGCACCACCAACGACGTCCACGTAGCCCTCTCCACCGGCACCACCTTCAACACCCCACAAAAATGGCACGACTTCTTCGGCCTCCCCGGAGAAACCACCCTCTGAACCCCCGAACCCGTAGCAGCTTCCCCGAGGAGAATCGATGCAAATCAACCCCGAAGGCGCTCGGCCCCTCACCCGCCGGCGGCTCCTGACCGGTGCCGCGGGAGTCGCCGCCGCCGGCGCGCTGGCGGGCACGTTCGGCGCGCCGCTCCCGGCCCAGGCCGCCGGCGACGGGCACGGCCTGCGCATCGTCGACCGCAACGAGAACGGCGGTCGCCTCCAGTACTACCGCTTCGCCACCGATGCGATCCAGTGGGATCCCGCTGTCAACGTCCTGTTGCCCGACGGGTACCACACCAGCAACAAGCGCTACCCGGTGCTGTACCTGCTGCACGGCGGGAACGCCGACTTCCGGACCTTCCACATGAACGACAACATCATCAACCTCACCGCCGGCAGGGAGATCATCGTCGTCATGCCGGACGCCGCGACCGGTTGGTACTCCAACCCGGTCAGCAGCAACACGGGGCCACGCAACTGGGAGACGTTCCACATCGCACAACTGCTGCCGTGGATCGAGTCGAACTTCCGCACCTTCGCGGAGTACAACGGACGCGCCGTCGCCGGCTTCTCGATGGGCGGGTTCGGCGCCCTGAAGTACGCCGCGAAGTACTACGGCCACTTCTGCTCGGTCAGCTCCCACTCCGGCCCGGCCAGCCTGCGCCGGGACTTCGGCCTCGTCGTGCACTGGGCCAACCTGAGCTCGGCCGCGGTCGAACTGGGCGGCGGCACCGTCTACGGCGCCCCGCTGTGGGACGAGGCACGGGTCAGCGCCGACAACCCGGTGCAGCGGATCGGGAGCTACCACAACAAGCGGATCTTCCTGGCCGCCGGCACCTCGCCCGACCCGGTCAACTGGTTCGACACGGTCAACGAGACCCAGGTGCTGGCCGGCCAGCGCGAGTTCCGGGCCGCTCTCGGTCGGGCGGGGATCCCGCACGAGTGGCGTGAGGTGCCCGGCGGTCACTACTTCCGCCACGAGCTCTTCGTCCAGGACCTCAACGGGATGCTCGGCCGCCTCCGTCGTGCGGGCTGATCCGGCACCGACGGCTCGGCGGTAGACGCAAGAAGGGCCACCCCCGCAGGGGTGGCCCTTCTT
>NZ_QKKX01000101.1 GCF_003434305.1 Micromonospora sp. MW-13 | reverse complement strand
ATAGTTAGTATTCCGGCCGCACTCGACGACAGCCAGCGCCCCCTACCAGCAGATCCTGCACGTCCTCTGCACCGCGTCCAGCGGCATGCGAGCAGAGGGCATCTGCCTCGCCCTCGGCGTCGAGCCCTCACCAAAACACGTCGAAGGCACCCGCGTGAAGCTCAAACGCATGGTCAACCGCCGAGTCCTGGGGGGCATGTCCCGGAGGCCATGTACGCGGCCAGGATGTAGTTGGGGTGCCGGTCGAGGTTCTTGCGGGCTCTGTCGTAGCGCATGGTGGTTCGCGGGGCGGTGTGGCGGGCGGCGATCTGCACGTCGCGGAGGCTGACGCCGGCGTCGAGCATGGTGGTCACGAACGTGTGGCGCAGCATGTGGGAGTGCATCCTCGGCATACGGACCCCTGCGGCAACGGCGGGGTGCTTGAGTCGGCGGGTGGCGGCGTGCCGGTCCATCCGCCGACCGTGGGTGTTGCGTAGGATCGGCCCGCTGGTGCGCTCATCGACGGCCCGGTCAATGGCTCGGGCGACCGCGGGTGGCAGCGGGACGAGAACGACCTTGCCGCCCTTGCCGCACACGCGCAGGACCCGGTGGCCGTGTTCCTCGCCCCAGGTCGGCGATGTTTGACCCGCAGGATTCCAAGATTCGCAGCCCGAGCAGACCCAAGAGCGCGATCAAGGCGAGATCGTTCGGGTTCGAGGACATGCGGGCGGTGGTGATCAGAGCTTCGAACTGCAGGTGCCCCAGTCCGAGGGTCGGCGACTCGGCCGGCACCGTGGGCCGGCGGACGTAGTCGGCGGGCGAGTGCTCCAGGAGGGCGTCGATGACGCAGACCCGGTAGAACCCGACCACGACCGACAGGCGCCGCGAAACCGTCGAGGGCTGGTACCGGCGAACGTCTTGCAGCCAGCGCACGTACCGCTCGACGTCCAGCCGAGCCATGGCGAACGGATCAAGGGCTTGGTCGGTGCACCAATGGAGGAAGACTCGCAGGTCGGACTCGGTATGGACGCGAGTCTGCCCACGGTAGCGGCCCAAGAAGGCGGACACTGCGGAACGCAGAACGAGCTGATCGGTCGGTACAAGCTGAAAGCGGAAGCAGGAGAGGTTGTCATACATCACCGTGCGCCACCAGCGGTGATGAACGCCAGTCCCCCCGGAGCGGCAGATGTGCGCAGTCGATCAGCCGACTTCGTCTCCGTGGTCCAGCCACTGACGCACTGCCGCGAGATCGATGCCGGTCAGTCCCATGTGCGGGTCGACGCGGTGCAGTAGTGCCGGTTGTGGGTGATGTGCGGCGACCCATCGCCGGTCAGCGTCGCTGGTCTCGTCGTCGAGCCAGACGAACGGGCGTCCTGCCGCCCAACGCGCCAACGGTCTGGTCTTCCAGTGCACCCCACGCGGTGGTCCCTCGACATCGTCGGGCCAGTCGACGACGGGCAGCGCGGGAAGACCGATCAGGGGCGCCACGACCGTGTTGGCTTCGGCCATCCAGGTGCTGGCCCAGACCAGTTCACCCGGCAGAGCAAGCAGCCGACGACCATCGGCGGGATCGAGACGGTCCAACAGAGGATTGCCGTGGCGGTCGGGACCGTCTGCCGCCCTGTCGCTCCAACGACGACTGACTCCGGATGGCCGGGCCCGTAGCGGGATCAGCACGCCGTCGATGTCGACAAAGATCAACGATCGTCCGACGCTGGCAGGCACTGCTGAACCGTACCGCGATGGGCGGTCCGGGCCGCTGGAGCCAGCGGCCGACAACCTTCAGCAGCGCGCGAGATGCGGCAAATCCGTGCATGTGATCTTGCTTCAGGCTGCGACGGCCGCTGGCAGAATGCGAACGGTTTCTCGGACGAATTGGACGGCATCCGCGGGTTACGCGAAGACCGCGTCCTCAGGCGAACTCGCGTGCGGTGGATTCCAGCCTCTCGCGGTAGGCGGCCCACCACGCCTCGTCGCCCTCGACCACGTTGTCGCCGGGCCGCCGCCAGCCGACCTGGCCGTCGACCAGTTCGCGCACGATGTCAGCATGCCCGGCGTGCCGGTTCAGCTCCGCGAGCACGTGCACGAGGATGAGATGCAGCGTCACCGGCGTGTGGCGCCACCACCGCACCGAGCCGGGCGCGTCGATCGGAAGCGCCTCGATCGTCGCGTCCGCGTGTGCCCAGACTCGGTGCCACAGGCCGATGACGTCCTCGCGGGACTCGTCGGCTGCGGCCCACATGTCCGCGTTCGGTTCGGCGTCCTCGTCCAGGCCCGCGACGGGCTCGGGAAAGGGCCGGTCGAACACCTCGCCGAAATACCCGGCGGTCACCGAAGCCACGTGCTTGACCAGCCCGAGCAGGTTCGTCCCGGTCGGCACGAGCGGGCGCCGCACGTCGTACTCCGACAGCCCGTCGAGCTTCCCGAGCAGCGCCTCGCGCGCCTCCCGCAGATACCGATAGAGATTCGCCTTGGCGTCGAGGTCTGTCATGCCGCCCAGGATCTCACCGCCGCGCCCGCCGCGATGCCCTGTACGCCCGCGTTCCGAACCGCGGCTCTGCGCCGGTCACGCGATTTCGGTTTCTGACTGCACCATGTCCATGTGTCGACGTCCGTCGTAACGGTGGGTAGCGCGCGAGTCGCGGCAGATCTGGATATGTGATCAAGGCATGTTTGTCGGTCGTCGGCGGCAGACCGAAGGCGATGCGGGAGGGTCGTGCTCGTAGTGGCCTGGCGATCGGGGGACGACCTGGATCTCATGGCTCAGCCCTCCGGATCATCGAGTGCGGCTGAGGGCCGCGTCGAGGTCGTCGAGATAACGTGCGACGGGGCCGACGGTGAGCATGCCGCTGCCGGCCCCGGCCAGCTCGTTGGCGGCTGGCGTGAGTTCGGTCCGGGCGCGTTTCATCACCGTCTGGTCGTCCAGGGCTATTGCAGCCTGGGCGGTGAGGCACCACAGGGCCTCGAACAGCAGGTCGCGCGGCGGATCCGGGGTCTGACGCAGCGCCGTGGCGGCATCGGCCAGGCGGTCCCGGGTCAGTAGGACGAACGGACGCACCCAGGGCGTGTAAGGGCCCCAGTCGGTGTCATCGTCGAAGCAGATCGGTTCGCCGTGCCACACGTGCAGGCACAGCAGGGCCAGCGGTAGGAGGCCCCGCTCGACGCCGGGCATGCCAGCGTTGGCGAGCTGTGCTGCCGCGTCGCGGTAGGCGGCTTCCGCAGCCTGTGGCGAGGGCCCGGTCGCGGCCAGTCGCAGTGCGCGGTACCACTGGGTGAACACGCCGACCAGCGGGCGGTCGTGCCGCTCGGCGAGCCGGTCTGCTGCGGCGGCGTACTGGTCGCCGGTGGCGAAGTCCGCGAGCGCGCCGCGGGCCTGTAGTCGGACGAGATGACCGAGGATCTCGAACGTCACCAGGCCGTGCCGGGCGGAGAGCATGACCAACTCGGCACCGATCTCGTCGCGCTCGGGAGCCAGGCCCGCGCGGTGAAAGGTCTGCATGAACACGCCGTTCAGGGCGAAGGCCAGCAGGGCCGGGTCGCCCAGGCGGCGCGCGGTCCGCTCCGCCTGCTGGGCCGCCTCGGGCCCGCGCGCCGCGCGCGTACCACGTGACTCCACCGCGATCGTGGCCAGCAGTCGGGCTCGGGTGGCCTCGGACGGGCCGGGGCGAAGGGCGGCCAGGGCCCGCTCGGCCGCCGCGACGATCTGCGCCGCCTGCGCCGGATCATCCGAGCGCGTCCAGACCGCGGGTACGTCGTAGCCGCCGATTACCCGGGCGGTGAGCTCAGGATCGCCCAACTGCTCGGCCGCGGCGATGGCCGCGATCCGCTGCTCCCGCGCCGCCTCGAGTCCGCTCGCCCCCGTCACGGCGAGACTTCGCAGCAGGCCGACCGTCGACTCCAGTCGAGCCCCGGAACCGGACGCCACGGTACGGTCGTATGCCGCCGCGGTCTCCGCCCAGACCCGTTCCGGTCCCGGCGAACCGGGACCGTCGCTGACCCGATCGGCCTGGCGGAGGATGTCGGTCTCCAGGCGACGCAGTCGCGGGCTCGGATCGACGCCGAGCTGTTTCAGGAGCAGGTTGCGGGCTCGGCGCAGTACCGCAAGCGCATCACCTTGGCGTCCCGCGCGGTACAGGGCAAGCGCCAGCAGCCGCCACGCCTCCTCCCGCCACGGATGCTCGGCCACGTGGGCGTCGAGATCCGGTACGACGTCGGAGGCACGCCCGACAGTCAGTCGCGCCTCGGCCCGCTGCTCGATCGCGTTCAGCCGTAGCTGTTCGAGGCGGGAACGCTCGACACGCGCCCACGGCTCGTCGTCGAAGCCGGCGAACGCGGGCCCCCGCCACCAACTCAGGGCACGATCGATCCGTTCGAGTGTCTCGTGCGGGGGCGCGGTGGACGCGGCGGCGACGGCGTCCTCGAACCGCCAGGCGTCGACCGCGTCCGGCGCCGACCGAAGCGCGTAGCCCGGGCCCTCGGTGACCAGCAACCGAGCCGGCTCACGCGGTGGACGCTGCGGCTCCAGCGCGCGCCGCAACGCCGCTACGAACGTGCGGACGGCGCCCACCGCGCCCGGTGGGGGCTCCTGCCACAGGTCGTCGACGAGGCGGCTGACCGGTACGACCCGGCCGCGCGCGACGACGAGTCGCGCCAGCACCGCGCGGTGTTTCGGCCCTTTCAGGTCTATCGGCGCGCCGACGCCGTCCCAGGCGACAACCGGCCCGAGAACACCGAACCTGACCTGCACTGATCGAACCGCCCTTCCGCGCCTCGGCTCAAACATATCGCGCTCATCGTTTGCTCATCCGCGACCGGCACGCTGGAATCGTCCACCCGACGAGAAAAGGACGATCATGACTTTTGCCATTCCCGGGTTCGACTACCAGCGCGTCACGGTCGACGATGACGTGACACTGAACGCGGCGGTGGGAGGTACGGGCAGCCCGATCGTGCTGTTGCACGGCTTTCCGCAGACCCACGTCATGTGGCGGCACGTCGCCGTCGACCTGGCCGCCGACCACACCGTGATCTGTCCGGACCTGCGCGGCTACGGTGCCAGCGACAAGCCCGACGCGCGCGACGGCGACACGTACTCCAAGCGGACCATGGCCGCCGACATCGTCACCCTCGCCAGCAAGCTCGGCCACGAGCGCTTCGCCCTGGCCGGACACGACCGCGGTGCCCTCGTCGCCATCCGCGCCGGCCTCGACCATCCCGCCACGATCACCCACCTCGCCACCCTCGACGTCCTGCCGACCCTGGACATGTGGGACATCCTGCACGGGTCCACCGCCGCGGTTGCCTTCCACCTGTACCTGATGGCCCAGCCACCCGGCCTGCCCGAGCAAATGATCAGCGCCAGCGCGGACGCCTTCTTCGGTTACTTCCTCGACGCATGGGCCCAGAACCCGCAGGCCATTCCAGCGGACCTGCGGGCGGAATACCTGAAAGCCTCGCGCGAGGCGGTCCCCTCCATCGTCGCCGACTACCGCGCCTCGGCCGGCATCGACATCGAACACGACCAGACCGACCGAGCCGCCGGGAACCAGCTGTCCATGCCGGTCACCGTCGTCCAGCAGGATTGGGGAGCCGCACTCGGCTTCGACGCCGCCGCGCTATGGCGCACCTGGGCCGCTGATCTGGAGCACCGCACCACATCGGCCGGGCACTTCATGGCCGAGGAAGCACCCGACGAGATCATCAAGGTGCTGCGCTCCCTGCTCGCGCGGTAGCGAATCGTCTGCCCGCCGACGGCGCGGTGATGCGCTCAATTCGGCAGATCCGGATACGCAGACGGGTCTGCTGCACCGGCAGGTGACAGGTGAAGTCACGCCGTGTCACCGATGCTTGACCGCGTCCGATCGGTCGAAGCCGCCCGGCTACATCCACTCAAGCCCGGCCCACCAACAAGCCACACCGATGCGACCACGTCGTCACAGCACGCCTGACAACTATCCCTACTAGACAGTCTTGCCCACAAACGACAAGCACACTCATCCCGGACTGGCCTGTGCTGCGCCGCATCGGCGCAGGTGTGAACACTCCCCTCCCCCGCACCTGCCCTGTCTGTCAGGGTGAGTTGAGGCCAGCGGCTCGTAGCAAGTCCGCCGTGCAGGGCGAGTTCAGGATCGAGAAGCGTTGAATACTGCTGTTGACGTCGCGACGGCCCAGGATGGGGTCATGAGTCGGAAGAAGGGTCCGCGTTCGGGCGGGCCGCGGGCGCGCCGGTCGTTCACGCCGGGGCAGAAGCTGGAGTTACTGGCCGGGTATGAGCAGGCTGTCGCGGCTGGTGAGGGCGGTGCGTTCCTGCGGCGTGAGGGTTTGTACTCGTCGTTGATGTCGGAGTGGCGCCGGGCTCGGGACGCGGGTTTGTTGCAGGGCAAGCCTGCTGGGGAGACGGTCGGGAGGCCGTCGGCGGAGCAGGCCGAGATCGCCCGGTTGCGCCGTGAGTTGGAGTTGGCGCAGGCGAAGCTGGCGCGGACCGAGACGGCGTTGACGATCATGGGAAAAGCGCGCGAGCTCTTGGAGGACATCTCCAGGAGCGAGCCGGACGATCCGGACGTGTTCGGGCTCGGCAGACGCTGATGGCCGCCTACCACGAGCTGACCAGCGCGAGGATCACGACGCGAGAGGCGAAGCGGCTGACCGGGATCGCCCGCTCCAGCGCTGAGCGCGACCGGCGGCGGCCGACACCGGCCCTGCCGGTGCGGCGAGCGCCGGCGAACGCGCTCACCCCGGCCGAACGCGAGCAGGTCCTGCGCCTGGTGAACAGTCCGGAGTTCGTCGACGCGGCCCCGGCCCAGATCTACGCGGCGCTGCTGGACCAGGGCGTGTACGTCGCCTCGATCGCCACCATGTATCGGGTCCTGCGCGAGCACGCGCAGGTGCGCGAGCGTCGCCGGCTGGCCCGGCACCCAGCCCGCGCTCGTCCCGAACTGGTCGCCGACGGCCCGCAGCAGGTCTATACCTGGGACATCACGAAGCTGGCCGGCCCGGTCAAGGGCGTCTACTTCGACGCCTACGTGATGATCGACATCTACTCCCGGTACATCGTCGGTGCCCGTGTGCACGCCCGCGAGTCCGGCCCCCTTGCCGAGTCGATGATGCGCCAGGTGTTCGACGTCCACGGCGTCCCGCACGTCGTGCACGCCGACCGGGGCACGTCGATGACGTCGAAATCGGTCGCGGACCTACTCGAAGACCTCGACGTCACCCGCTCGCACTCCCGGCCGAAGGTGTCCAACGACAACCCGTACAGCGAGGCCTGGTTCAAGACGTTGAAGTACGCGCCGGTGTTCCCGGACCGGTTCGCGTCCCTCGCCCAGGCGCGGACGTTCATGAACGACTTCGTGACCTGGTACAACCACGCCCACCGGCACACCGGGATCGGCTACACACCCCCGCCGACGTCCACCACGGCCGTCACCACACCGTCCGCGCCAACCGCGAGGACACCCTCGCCGCAGCCCGGACGGCACACCCGGAACGATTCAGCACCACCCGACCCCTACCCAAGATCCTCGACCTGCCCACACAGGTCTGGATCAACAAACCCGAGCCACAACGACAAGCCGCTTAACTCCCGTTGGCCTCAATCCCTTGACACGTTCCGCCTGCGACCGACCACCGCGATGCCGGCCCCTTCTACGCCCCGCGCGACAGATCCGGACGGGTCAGCCTGTGGCTGTCATCGCGGCCTGCAGGTGCTTCCGGGTGTCTTCGTCGAATGCGACGAGTCGTACCCGTTGAACGTTCGTGGCTGCGGACCTGATCGTTGCTACGGCGATCCGGGCGGCCTGGTCGGGAGGGAAGCCGTACACGCCGGTCGCGATCGCTGGGAAGGCGACGGTCCGGGCGTCGATCTCGTCGGCGATCTGCAGGCTCCTGCGGTAGCAGGAGGCCAGGACATCGGCTTCACCGTGGCCGCCGCCTTCCCAGACCGGCCCGACGGTGTGGATGACGTGCCGCACCGGTGGATCGAGGTCGAACGCCGGGGTGGGCATCGCGTCGCCCGGCTCGCAGGGGCCGATCGCACCCCCGGCCTGGGCCAGGCGAGGTCCGGCAGCGCGGTGGACCGCGCCGTCGACACCACCGCCGCCCAGAAGAGACTCATTCGCGGCGGTGACGATGGCGTCCACGTTCTCCCGCGTGATGTCACCCATGACGACCTCGATCGCTGCCACAGCAAAATCCTGGCACATCAGACGGAGGCGTGTCGGCCCACCGTCTGCAACCGGCTAG
>NZ_QKKX01000100.1 GCF_003434305.1 Micromonospora sp. MW-13 | reverse complement strand
CGACACCGCCGCCCGGCGCGGCCGGTCGACGGCCGGCCACGGGGTGGCCTCGGTGACCAGCGCGACGGCACCCGCCGCCCAGTCGATGTGCGGGGACGGCTCGTCGACGTGCAGGGTGGCGGGCACGATCCCGTGCCGGATGGCCTGCACGACCTTGATCACCCCGGCGACGCCGGCGGCGGCCTGCGCGTGGCCGATGTTCGACTTGATCGAGCCGAGCAGCAGCGGCCGGTCGGCGGGCCGGTCCTGGCCGTACGTGGCCAGCAGCGCCTGCGCCTCGATCGGGTCACCGAGGGTGGTGCCGGTGCCGTGCGCCTCGACGACGTCCACGTCGGCGGTGGTGAGCCCGGCGGTGGCCAGGGCCTGCCGAATCACCCGCTGCTGGGACGGGCCGTTGGGGGCGGTGAGGCCGTTGGACGCGCCGTCGGAGTTGATGGCGGAGCCGCGGACCACGGCGAGGACCTGGCGGCCCTGCCGGCGGGCGTCGGAGAGCCGCTGCACGAGGAGCATGCCGACGCCCTCGGACCAGCCGGTCCCGTCGGCCGACGCGGCGAACGACTTGCACCGCCCGTCGGTGGCGAGGCCGCGCTGCCGGGAGAACTCGACGAACGCGGTCGGGGTGGCCATCACCATCACACCGCCGGCGAGGGCCATGTCGCACTCGCTGCGCCGCAGCGCCTGGCCCGCCCAGTGCAGGGCGACCAGGGACGACGAGCAGGCGGTGTCGAGGGAGACGGCGGGCCCCTCCAGGCCGAACGTGTACGCGACCCGCCCGGAGATGACGCTGCTGGTCATCCCGGTCAGCATGTAGCCCTCGGCGGCCTCCGGCGAGTACGCCAGCAGCGAGCCGTAGTCCTGGCCGCTGGTGCCGACGAACACGCCGGTGCTGCTGCCCCGCACGGTGGCCGGGTCGATCCCGGCGGACTCGAACGACTCCCAGGTGGTTTCCAGCAGCAGCCGCTGCTGCGGGTCCATGGCCAGCGCCTCGCGGGGGCTGATGCCGAAGAAGCCGGGGTCGAACCGGTCGACGCCGCCCAGGAAGCCGCCGCCCCGGGCGTAGAAGGTGCCGCTGGCGTCCGGGTCGGGGCTGTAGAGGGTGTCGAGGTCCCAGCCCCGGTCGGTGGGCAGGTCGGTGATCGCGTCGACGCCGTCGGCGACGAGCCGCCACAGGTCGTCGGGCGACCACACCCCGCCCGGCAGCCGGCAGGCCATGCCGATGATCGCGAGGGGCTCGTCGTCGCCGACGGCCACGGTGGCGGTCGTGGGCCGGACCGGGACGGGGGTGCCGGCGATCTCCGTGCCGAGGTGGACGGCCAGGTCGTGCGGGCTCGGGTAGTCGAAGACGAGGGTGGCCGGCAGTCGCATGCCGAACGCGTTGTTGAGCCGGTTGCGCATCTCCACGGCGGTGAGCGAGTCGAAGCCGAACTCGCTGAACGCCCGGCGCGGCTCGATCGCGGCCGGGTCGGGGTAGCCGAGCACGGCGGCGGCCTGGCCCCGGACGATCTCGACGAGCGCGGTGACCCGGTCGGCGTCGCCGAGCGCGGCGAGATGCTGGACCAGGGACGCCCCGGTGCCGGCCGCGGCGGCGGCGCGGGCGGGGGTGCGGATCAGCGCCCGGTACAGCGGCGGGATGGTGCCGCCGGCGAACTGCGCCTTCATCGCGGCGAGGTCGAGGCGGGCGGGGACGAGCGCGGCGTCGGGGGTGCGGCAGGCGGCGTCGAAGAGGGCCAGGCCCTCCTCCGCCTCCATGGCGGCGACGCCGGAGCGGGAGATCCGGTTGAGGTGGACGTCGTCCAGCTCGGTGGTCATGCCGCTGCGGTCGGCCCAGAGGCCCCAGGCGAGGGTGAGGGCGGCGAGGCCGCGCGCCTTGCGGTGCTGGGCCAGCCCGTCGAGGAACGCGTTGGCGGCGGCGTAGTTGCCCTGACCGGGGCCGCCGGCGGTGGCCGCGAGGGACGAGTACGAGACGAACGCCTTCAGGTCGAGGCCGGCGGTCAGCTCGTGCAGGTTCCAGGCGGCGTCGACCTTGGGCCGCAGCACGCCGTCCATCCGCTCGGGGGTGAGCGAGGAGATGACGCCGTCGTCGCGTACCCCGGCGGCGTGGATGACGGCGGTGAGCGGGTGCTCCGCCGGGATGCCGGCGAGCAGCTCGGCCACCGCGGCCCGGTCGGCGACGTCGCAGGCGGCGACGGTGACGGTCGCGCCGAGCGCCTCCAGGTCGGCGCAGAGTTCGGCGACGCCGCCGGCGGACCGGCCGCGCCGGCTGGTGAGGATCAGGTGCCGGACGCCGTGCACGGTCACCAGGTGCCGGCTCATGAGCTGGCCGAGGGTGCCGGTGGCACCGGTGATCAGCACGGTCCCGTCCCCGTCGAACGGGGCGGCGGGCGGCTCCGCGAGGGCCGGCACGCGGGTGAGCCGGGACCCGGCGGCGACGCCGGAGCGGATCACGACCTGCGGCTCGTCGGTGCCCACGGCCGCGACCAGGGCGGCGGCGCAGCCGGCCACGTCGTCGACGTCGACCAGCACGAACCGGTCGGGGTTCTCCGACTGGGCGGAGCGGAGCAGGCCGATGACGGCCGCGCCGGCCAGGTCGGTCAGGTCGGCGTCGGTGGCGTTGGCGACGGCGCCCCGGGTGAGCACGACCAGCCGGGAGTCCGCGTACCGGTCGTCGGCGAGGAACTGCTGGAGCATGGCGAGGACCCGGTGGGTGACCTCGGCGACGGCCCGGGGCACGTCGGCCGACGCGGGCGGGTCGAGCAACGGCACGACCAGCACGCCGGGCGCGTCCGCGCCCTCGTCGAGCGCGGCGGCCAGGGCGGTCAGGTCGGGGTACGCCGCGACGGCCGTACCGGTGGCGGCGACGGCGTCGGTGAGGCCGGCGGCGTCGCCGACGACCGCCCAGCCGGCGGTCGACGGGCCGGCGGGCAGGGCGAGCGGGGCCCACTCGATCCGGAACAGCGACTCGGTGCCGCCGCCCCCGGCGACCCGGAGCTGGTCGGCGGAGACGGGCCGCAGCACGAGGGAACCGACGGAGATGATCGGCGCGCCGGTGACGTCGGCGAGCAGCAGGGAGACGCTGTCGGTGCCGGTGTGCGAGACGCGGACCCGGGCCGCCGCCGCGCCGGCCGCGTGCAGGGCGACGTCGTTCCAGGAGAACGGCAGCCGGCCGTAGCCGGGCGGCATGTCCGCGCCGGACGGCTCGCCGGCGGGCGTGGTGAGGCCGAGGGTGTGCAGGGCCGCGTCGAGCAGCGCCGGGTGCAGGCCGTACCCGCCGGCCTCGGCGGCCGGGGTCTCGGGCAGGGCCAGCTCGGCGAACAGCTCCTCGCCGCGCCGCCAGGCGGAGCGCAGCGCGATGAAGGACGGGCCGTAGTCGTAGCCCTGGGCGGCGAGGTTCAGGTACAGGTCGTCGGTGCCGACCTCGGTGGCGCCGGGGGGCGGCCAGGCGGTCAGGTCGGACCAGCCCTGCGGGCCGCCCGGGGTCGCCGGTCCGCCGGCCAGCACACCGCTGGCGTTGCGGGTCCAGGGCCGCTCGCCGGTGCCCTCGGCGGGCTCGCCGTCCGCGGCGGAGTGCAGGGAGACGGTCCGGCAGCCGGTCTCGTCGGCCGGGCCGATCCAGAGCTGGATGTCGACGCCGCCGGTCTCCGGCAGGATCAGCGGCGACTCCAGGGTCAGCTCGCGGACGTGGTCCGCGCCGACGTGCGCGCCGGCCTGGAGGGCCAGCTCGACGAAGCCGGTGCCGGGCAGCAGCACGGTGTCGAAGACGACGTGGTCGGAGATCCACGGGTGGGTGCGCCGGGCCAGCCGACCGGTGAACAGGAAGCCCTCGGCGTGCGCGACGCCGACGGCGGCGCCGAGCAGCGGGTGCTGGGCGGGGCGCAGGCCGACGGCGGTGACGTCACCGGTCCACCCGGCGCCGGCCTCCGGCCAGTACCGCTGGTGCTGGAACGCGTACGTCGGCAGGTCGACCCGCCGCGCGCCGGTGTCGGCGAACCACGGCTGCCAGGTGACGGGGACGCCGTGCGCGTGCAGCTCGGCCAGGCCGGCCAGCAGGGCGTGGGCCTCGGGCCGGTCCTTGCGCTGGGTGGCGACGGCGAGCACGTCCTCGTCGCCGGGCAGGAGGTCACCGGCCATCGCGGTCAGGACGCTCTGCGGGCCGATCTCCAGGAAGGTGACCGCGCCGGCCGCCCGCAGGGCGGTGACCCCGTCGGCGAAGCGGACCACCTCCCGGACGTGGCGCACCCAGTACTCGGGGGTGCGGATGTCCTCGGCGGCGGCGAGCGCGCCGGTCAGGTTCGACACCACCGGCAGCGTCGGCGCGGCGAACGTCAGCGTGTCCAGGACGGCCCGGAACCCGGCGAGCATCGGCTCCATCAGCGGGCTGTGGAAGGCGTGGCTGACGGTCAGCCGGCGGGTGCGGACGCCCCGGTCCCGCCACGCCCGCTCGACCTCGTCGAGGGCGTCGGCCGCGCCGGACACGACGACGGCCGACGGGCCGTTGACGGCGGCGATGCCGACCCGGTCGGTCAGCCCGGCCAGGCTGGCCGCCACGTCCGCCTCCGGCGCGGCCACGGCCAGCATGCCGCCGCCGGCCGGCAGCGCCTGCATCAGCCGGCCCCGCGCGGCCACCAGGGCGCACGCGTCGGCCAGGGACAGCACGCCGGCCACGTGGGCGGCGGTGATCTCGCCGATCGAGTGGCCACCGACCAGGTCCGGCGCGATCCCGAACGACTCGACGAGCCGGAACAGCGCCACCTCGACGGCGAACAGGCCGGCCTGGGTGAACACGGTCTGGTCCAGCAGCTCCGCCTCGGCCGTGCCCGGCTCGGCGAACAGCACCGGCTTCAGCGGCTGCGGCAGCAGCGGGTCCAGCCCGGCGCACACCTCGTCCAGCACGGTGGCGAACCCGGGGAAGTACCCGTACAGCTCCCGTCCCATGCCGGCGCGTTGCGCGCCCTGGCCGGAGAACAGCACCGCGAGAGGGCCCCGGTCGGCCGCCTGGCCGGCGACCACCGCGCCCGACGGTTCCCCCGCCGCCAGCGCCCGCAGCCCGGCGACCAGGTCGTCGCGGCCGGTCGCCAGCACCACGGCGCGGCTGTCCAGGGCGGACCGGGAGGTGACCGACGAGAAGGCCACGTCGAGCGGGCGCAGGTCCGGGTCGGCGGCCAGCCACGCGGCCCAGCGGCCGGCCTGCGCGGCGAGCGCCGCGGCGTCCCGGGCCGACACCGGCACCGGCACGACCGGCCGCTCGACGGCCGGCGCGGCGTCGGCCGGCGCGGCCTCGACGGCGGGGGCCTGCTCGACGATGATGTGCGCGTTGGTGCCGGAGACCCCGAACGACGACACCGCGGAGCGGCGCGGCCGGTCCACCGCCGGCCACGGGGTGGTCTCGGTGACCAGCTCGACGGCACCGGCGTCCCAGTCCACCTGGGGGGTCGGAGCGTCCACGTGCAGGGTGGGCGGGACGACGCCGTGCCGCATCGCCAGCACCATCTTGATCACCCCGGCGACGCCGGCGGCGGCCTGGGTGTGCCCGAGGTTCGACTTCACCGAGCCGAGCAGCAGCGGGGCCGAGTCGCCCCGGTCCTGCCCGTACGTGGCCAGCAGCGCCTGCGCCTCGATCGGGTCGCCGAGCCGGGTGCCGGTGCCGTGCGCCTCGACCACGTCCACCCCGCCGGCGGCGAGGCCGGCGTTGGCCAGCGCCTGCTGGATCACCCGCTGCTGGGACGGCCCGTTGGGGGCGCTCAGGCCGTTGGACGCGCCGTCCTGGTTGACGGCGCTGCCCCGCACCACGGCGAGGATCGGGTGGCCGTTGCGCTGGGCGTCCGACAGCCGCTCCAGCAGCAGCACGCCGACGCCCTCGGACCAGGAGGTGCCGTCGGCGGCGGCGGCGAACGCCTTGCACCGGCCGTCCTCGGCGAGGCCGCCCTGCCGGGAGAACTCGACGAAGGCGGCCGGCGTGCACATGGCGGTGACCCCGGCGACGATGGCCAGGGTGCACTCCCGCTGGCGCAGCGCCTGGCCGGCGAGGTGCAGCGCGACCAGGGAGGACGAGCAGGCGGTGTCGATGGTGACCGCCGGGCCCTCCAGGCCGAAGGTGTAGGAGATCCGGCCGGAGACGACGCTGCCGGCGTTGCCGGTCATCAGGTGGCCTTCCAGGCCCTGCGCGGCGCCCATCAGCACGCCGCCGTAGTCCTGGCCGGTGCTGCCGGCGAAGACGCCGGTGCGGCTGCCGCGCAGCGAGTGCGGGTCGATGCCGGCCCGCTCCAGGACCTCCCAGGAGGCCTCCAGCAGCCACCGCTGCTGCGGGTCCATCGCCAGGGCCTCCCGCGGGGAGATGGCGAAGAAGCCCGGGTCGAAGTCGGCCAGGTCGGGCACGAAGCCGCCCTGCCGGGTGTACGAGGTGCCGGCCCGCTCGGGGTCGGTGTCGTACAGCGAGCCGAGGTCCCAGCCCCGGTCGGCCGGGAAGTCGGTGATCACGTCCCGGCCGGACGCGACGACCTCCCACAGGTCCTCCGGCGTCCGCACCCCGCCGGGGAAGCGGCAGCTCATGGAGACGATGGCGACCGGTTCCTGCTCGCCGGCCTCCACCTCGCGCAGGCGTTGCCGCACCTGGTGCAGGTCGGCGGTGACCCGCTTGAGGTAGTCGAGAAGCTTCGCCTCGTCAGCCATGGACCGCGCACTCCTTGTGTTGACCCGTCGACGCAGCAGCGATCACGTCAGGACACCCCCAACTCCCGGTCGATGAAGTCGAAGACCTCGTCCGGCGTGGCGTCCTGGAGCTTCTCGGCGACGGTGTCCCCGCCGCCGCCCGCCGGGGCGTCGTCCTCGTTGAGGGAGGCGAGCAGCGCCCGCAGCCGCTCGGTGATCCGAATCCGGGCGCTGCGGTCCGGCGCCGAGCCGGTGAGCGCCGCTTCCAACCTGTCCAGTTCGCCGAAGACCGGCGCGACGCCGACCACCCCGCCGTCGACGATCGCCGCCCGGACGTACTCGGCGAGGCCGGCGGCGGTCGGGTAGTCGAAGACCACCGTTGCGGGCAGCCGGACGCCCGTGGCCGCGGCCAGCCGGTTGCGCAGTTCCACCGCGGTCAGCGAGTCGAAGCCGAGTTCCCGGAAGGCCCGGTCCGGTTCGACGGCGTCCATCGAGGCGTGCCCGAGCACGGCGGCGGCCTGGCCGCGTACCAGTTCCAGCAGGGTCTTGCGCCGCTCGGCGTCGGTCTGCCCGGCGAGCAGGGCGGCCAGCGACTCGGGGGACGCCCCGGAGTCGTCGGCCCGCTCGGCGACGGCCCGCTGCGCCTCGGCGACGCCCCCGAGCAGCGGGCTGGGCCGGACGGCGACGAACCCCGGCACGTACCGGGCCCAGTCGATGGCCGCGACCAGCGTGGCCGGTTCGCGCCGCGCCACGCACCGCTCCAGGGCGGCGAGGGCGGGCGCGGTGTCGAGGCGGGCCACGCCGGTACGGCGGCGGCGCTCCTCCACGGCCGGGTCGGTGGCGGCCATCCCGCCGGCCGCCCAGGGACCCCAGGCGACCGAGGTGGCCGGCAGCCCCTGCCGGTGCCGCTGCTCGGCGAGGGCGTCGAGGTACGCGTTCGCGGCGGCGTAGCTGCCCTGGCCGGCGGCGCCGAGCTGGCCCGCCATCGCGGAGAACAGCACGAACGTGCGCAGCTCCCGGTCGACGGTCAGCTCGTGCAGGTGCAGTGCGCCGAGCACCTTGGGACGTAGCACGGTGGCGATCCGGTCGGCGGTGAGGCCGTCCAGGACCCCGTCGTCGAGGACGCCCGCCGCGTGCACGACGCCGGTCAGCGGCGCGTCGGCGGGCACGTCGTCGAGCAGCTTCGCCAGCGCGGCCCGGTCGGCCACGTCGCAGGCCGCGACGGTGACCCGGGTGCCCGCCTCGGTCAGTTCCCGGACCAGTTCGGTGGCGCCGGGCGCGTCCGCGCCCCGGCGGCTGACCAGCAGCAGGTGCTCGGCGCCCCGGGCGGCCAGCCAGCGGGCCACCTCCGCGCCGAGCGCGCCGGTGCCGCCGGTGACCAGCGTGGTGCCCGGGTGGTCGGGCGCGTCGGCGGCGGGGGCGCCGGCGGGGGCCCGGACCAGCCGGCGGACGAGGACGGTGGCCCCGTCGACCGCGAGCTGGTCCTCACCGTCGAGGCCGGCGAGGGCGGCGCAGAGCAGGTCCCAGCCGTGGTCGTCGAGGGTGGCCGGCACGTCGACCAGGCCGCCCCAGCGCTCGGGGTGTTCCAGGGCGACGACCCGGCCGAGGCCCCAGAGCAGCGACTGCTCCGGCCGGTCGACGGTCCCGCCCCGGGTGGTGCCGGCGGCGCCCCGGGTGACGCACCACAGCGGCGCGGACACGTCGAGGTCGCCGAGGGCCTGGATCAGGGCCAGCGAGCGGGCGAGGAACGGCGGCACCGGCTGGGTGTCGTCGACCGCGCCGTCGGCGAGGGCGAGCAGCGACAGGACGCCGTCCGCCGGGGCGGTGTCCCCGTCGGCGGTGCGGGTGGCGGCGGTCAGGTGCTCGGCGACGGCGGCCCGGTCGGCCAGCCGTTCGGGCAGCACCACCAGCCGGGCTTCGGCGCCCCGGCGGGTCAGCTCGGCGACCGCCGTCTCGCCGTCGGCCGCGTGCCGCTCGTCGGCGACGACCCACCAGGCGCCGGGGAGGAAGCTCACGGGCGTCCCGGTGTACGGCTGCCAGACGCTGCGGTAGCGCCAGTCGTCGAGGGTGGACCGTTCGCGCTGCTGGCGCCGCCAGGAGGCGAGCACCGGCAGGGCCGCGCCCAGCCGTTCGAGGGACTCGGTGGCGCTCTGCGCGGTGAGTTCCGCGAGCGCGGAGAGGTCCTCCCGCTCGACGGCGGCCCAGAACGCGGAGTCGACGCCGGTGGGCGCGTCGTCCTGCCCGGGTTGTCCGGCGGCGGCGGTCGGCCAGAACCGGTCCCGG
>NZ_QKKX01000099.1 GCF_003434305.1 Micromonospora sp. MW-13 | reverse complement strand
GCGACGGTGGTGTTGAGCGCCGTCGTCGCGGCCCTCGGCTCAGTGCTGGTGGCCGTTGATCTCGCGCTGTCGCACCGATTGGTTCGGGCCGTGGCGGGCCGGTCGCGCCGTGTCTCGCTGGGCGTGTTGGTGCTGGCCGCCGCGCTCGCGGTGGTGATCCTGCTGCCGGACACGGGTAGCGCCGTGTCGATTGCGGCGATTCCACTCGCGTGGGCGTTGCGAGCGATCGCCGGCGGCTCGTTCTGGTCCGGCATCGCCCGGCTTTTCGGCGCAACCGCGTTCTGCGCGATCATCACCGCAGCACTCGCCACCGGAACCGGCGCCGAATGGAACCGGCTCACCCTGGGCGTCGCCGCGCTGCTCGCGCTCGGGGTACTCGGGCAGGACTCGATCTACACGCTCGCGATCGAGCTCGACGACCTACGCGGTCTCGAAGCCGAACGGGCCGTCGCGACCGAGCGTAAGCGGTTCGCCGGCGACCTCCACGACATCCAGGGCCAGCACCTCGGCCTCATCACCGTCGAAGCGGAACTGGTCACCCGGCTCATCGCAACCGAACGATACGGCGCGGCCGCCCAGCACGCCCAGCGCGTACAGACCATCGCCGCCGACGCGCTAGACGAACTGCACCGGGTCGTGCACGCCTACCGCGAGGTCACCCTGACCGAGGAGATCGCCAACGCCGCCCGCGTCCTCGAAGCCGCCAGCATCACCGTCACCCGGACGGTGAAACACATCGGGCAGCTTACCGGCGAGCAGGACCGCCTGCTCGGCCTCACCGTCCGCGAGGCCATCACGAACATCCTGAAACACACCCGCGCCGCCTCCTGCATCATCGACGTCACGGCCAGCACCCGGGGCGGACGGGACGGGGTACAGCTCGTCGTCTCGGACTCCGGCCCCGCCGCCCTGCACATCGTCCGCTCACCAGGCACCGGCCTTGCGACGCTTCGTGAACGCTACCGCGCGGCCGGCGGCGAATTCTCCTTCGTCGCTACGAACGGCGCAACGCTCACGGCCTGGCTGCCCGTCGAGGAAGGAATCCTCCCATGAATCCGACCCCGCCCATGACGCCGATCCGCATCGTCCTCGCCGACGACGAACTCCTGCTCCGGGAAGCGATCATGACGCTCCTCGCCCTGGAACCCGACATCGACATCGTCGGCACGGCCGACAACGGCGCCGAAGCCGTGGACCTCGTACGGCGTGCCCGCCCCGATGTCGCCGTGCTCGACCTGGAGATGCCCGAAAAGGACGGCGTCGAAGCAGCCGCAGCGATCCGTGCCGTGGTTCCCGACACGCGCGTGATCCTCCTCACCCGCCACGCCCGCCCGGCCGTGCTCCGCCGAGCGCTCGACTCCGGAGTGTCCGCGTTCGTTACCAAGGCGACCTCCGTGAAAGAGCTTCCCAGCATCCTCCGGCAGGTTGCGCAGGGCGGTCGGTACGTGGACGGAGCGGTCGCGACTGCGGCTCTCTCCGAGAGCAACTGCCCGCTCACCGACCGCGAGCTCGACGTGCTCCGCGAATCCCTCGACGGTGCGACGATCCGCGTCATCGCCGAACGCACCCACCTCGCACCCGGCACCGTCCGCAACTACATCTCCACGGCCATGACCAAACTCGGCGCGGACACCCGCGTGCAGGCCGCGCGGATCGCGTGGAACGAGGGCTGGGTGTAACCAGGGCCTACCGGCGGCAACGCCACTTCGGCAGCCCCGCCGCCACCCGGATCACGAAGTACATCGCCGTCGCGGCCAGCAGGCCCCACCGCTGAAGCTCCGGCAGGCGGTCGGGGAAGATCACGAACACCAACAGCGCGACCGCACCTATCTGCAAGATCGCGGCCAAGAACTCCCGACCCGGCGTCGATGCCGGGCCGAGGCTCATCAGATCGGCCGCGAGACTCCGCTGACGGGGCTTGGGCTGCTGCGGTTCATCGGTCCACGTATTCATACCTCAACGCTCGCGCACCTGTGCAGCAGTCAGTAGAAACAAGCGTCACCGGCGAGATGACAAACGTCACGAGTCATTGTGGCTCTCCGAAGTTAAGTGGGGTTGAGGTATCCGCGGGACCGGCCGGTCAACATCGTCGACGAATACACCCGCGAAGCCCTGGCCACCCGAGCGGCCCACTCGTTCACCGCCGACGCCGCGATCGCCGTCCTCGACGAGGTGAGCGCGCGGCGGGGTCGGCGACCGGAGCACATCCGGATGGACAACGGCCCCGACCTGACCGTCCACGCCCTGACCGACTGATGCCGGCACAGCGGCGTCGACCCGGCCTACATCGACCCCGCATCACCATGGCAGAACGGGATCCGTGAATCGTTCAACGGCCGCTTCCGCGACGAGTTCCTCACCTGCGAGCAGTTCATCCCTCCCAGGTTTCAGCGTCGGGTTGAACCCGCCCCGGATCTTGTAGATGCTTCCCTGCTTGGGAAGGATCGAGAGATGGCAGGAACGAAGCCGTATCCGCATGAGTTGCGGGAGCGGGCGGTGCGGATGGTCGCGGAGGTACGGCCGAACTACGAGTCCCGTCTACGTGGTGGTCGGGATCAGCCTCGACGGAGAACGTAAGGTGATGAGCGGTTCGGTGATCCGGTAGCTGCTGCGTCCGCTCCGCAGCCGATCCGGTTCGCGCACCAGCAGGCCGGCGTCTTCCAGCACGGTCAGTTAGAAATGTAGTCCTACAGTTTGTGCACGGTGTGTGACCCGGGGGATTGGATGTCGCAGGGGCTGGGAGCGCCTCGGATTAGCGCCTCAAGCCTGTCCTGCTGGAGACCATCGCACCAGCATGGAGCACGGGGGATCCGCGCAGACTGCGGCGGACTGCTTACCAAGGACGCCGTGTACGTCGAGCCGTCCGACCGGCAGCGGTACGTCGGCCGGGCCGATTCATCGATTACAACCGATTCGAGTGACGCTGTCGTGCCAGCGCGGCCTTGTCTCGGATCGTCAAGCACCGCGGCTGGACAAGCGTGGGCCTCATCGAGCGAACTGAGCAGGTATAATATCATTCGCCTCGATAGAACTGGGACGCCCCGGGGTGTAGTGGCACTGGGTCGGTGTTGGCCGCGCTGCTCCGGTTGAAGTTGCGCCCCTCCGGATGCACTGCCCCCAGTTCTGTCTGGTGCGCGAAGAGCAGCGCTGTCAGGTCGTACGCCAGTTCGTCGGGCATGTCCGCACCGACCAGGATCAGGTTCGCCACGGTCACCGTCGGCACGGCCGTCGGGGTGCCGTACGCCTCCTTCGGCAGATCGGCGGCGGTGTAGACCGGCCCGTACGCAGCGGTCAGTGGCTTGATCAGGTCGGCGATCGGCAGGAACCGGAACCTGCCGGGCGCGGCGGTGAGCAGGTCGGTGATGCCCGGCGTGGGCAGCCCGCCGGCGAAGAACATCGCGTCCAGGGTGCCGGCCCGCATCCTGGACGCCGTGTCCGGCAATGAGAGCCTCGCCCGCCGGATGCCCCTCTCCGGCTCCAGGCCCGCGGCGGCGAGCAGTCGGCCGGCGATGACGTCGGTGCCCGACCGCGGGGAGCCGGTGGAGACCCGCATGCCCTGTAGGTCGGACAGGGTGGCGACTTCAGCGTCGGCGCGCACGAGTACGTGCATGTAGTCGCTGTACACCCGGGCGAGGGCACGTACCTGCTGCGGGCGGCCCTGGAACGCGCCGCGTCCGGCGTTGGCGTCCGCCGCCGTGTCCAGCTGGCTGAAACCGATCTCCATGTCGCCGCCGGTGATCCGGGTGATGTTCTCGCCCGAGGCGCCGGTCGGTTCGGCGCGCGCCTCGTAGCCGGGGAGGTTCCGGCTGATCAGGTCGGCGTACCCGCCGCCGAACTGGTAGTAGACGCCGGTGGTGTTGCCGGTGGCGAGGAAGATCTGCCCCTCGTGCCACGGCTCCGGCTCCGGTGCGGGGTCCCGGCCGCAGCCGGCGGTCAGCAGCGCTGTCACTAGGGCGAGTGCGACCGCCGCCCGGCTGGCACGTCGGAGCCCGGACTGTGGGCGGGCCAGGGCGATCCATGCCATGCCGGGGCGCCGCGTGGCCGGCTGCGGGCGGCGGGTCATGACCGGGGTGCCGGTTCGAGGGACTCGGCCACCCGTTGCACTAGTGTGGCCGTCTCGTAGCCGACTTGGCCGAGGTCGCAGCCGGGCGCGGCCAGTACGCCGATCAGCGCCCGGTCGCCGACCGCCATGACCAGCAGCACCCCGCCGTCCATGTCGACGATCTGCTGGCGTACCCGGCCGGAGTTCATGAAGCGTGCGGCGCCAACGGTCAGGCTGGCCAGGCCACTGATCACAGCGGCCAGGTGGTCCGCCTGGTCGAGGGTCAAGCCCGGGGACGCGGCCAGCTTGAGGCCATCGCCGGAGACCGCGAGGGCGTGGGCGACGTCGGGCACCTGGGTGGCGAAGCTGGCCAACAGCCAGTCGAGGCCGGCGCCGGTCTGCGGAATCATGGGTTTCTCCTGGAGTGGTCGTTCTGCGGGGCCCGGCGCGTCGCGCTCGCGACGCCCGCAGCCAGTGCGGAGAGCCGGGCCCGGACCAGTTCCGGGTCCAGCAGGTCGGTCGGCGTCCGGCGGGCCTTCTGCCCGGCGAGCGGCGGGGGATCCGACGGGCCGCCGTGGGCACGGCGAGGCAGCGGTGAGACCCCGGTCGGCGGGTCGGCGTCCGGCGCGGGCGGCACCGTGGGGGTACGGCCGGGAGAAAACCAGTCGGCCGGCGCGGCCGAAGTCCCGGTGTGCCGGACGGGCGAGGCCGGGCCGGCCGGGGAGGCCGCCTTCTCGACTAGGGTGAGGGCACTCTCGGGCACCTCGACGGTGGCCGTGGTGCCCGGGCCGACGCTGTGTAGCGAGACCCGGATGTCGTGCCGGGCGGCCAGGTGGGCGACCACGTGCAGGCCCATGCTCCCGGCAGCAGCGCTGGACAGCGGGCCCGGGTTGCGCAGCCGCCCGTTGATCTCGGCGAGCCGGCTGTCGCCGATCCCGATGCCTCGGTCGTGGACCCGCAGCAGCAGGCCGTCGACGGTGCGGCGTCCGTCGACCCGCACCAGCGCGTTCGGCGGCGAGTACGCGGTCGCGTTCTCCAGTAGCTCCGCCAGTAGGTGGACCAGGTTGCCGACGACGGAGGCGTCGACGGCCACCGCAGGCAGATCCGCCTCGACCCGGGTGTACTCCTCGATCTCGCCGGCCGCCGCCGTCACCACCTCGGTGATCAGATGCGCGCGGAGTTTTCCCCGGCCCGGCTCGCCGCCGGCCAGCACCAGCAGGTTCTCGCCGTTACGCCGCAACCGGGCTGCCAGGTGGTCCAGGGCGAAAAGCCGGTCCAGCACATCCGGGTCGGTCTCGTCCTGCTCGAACTCGTCGAGGAGGCGCAACTGCCGGGTGATCAGGGTGCGGATGCGTCGGGCCAACGTCTCCGCCATCCGGGTTACATCGATCCGCAGCTCCGCCTGCTGCCCGGCCAGCCGCAACGCGGACCGGTTGACGGTGTCGAACGCGTCCGCTACCTGGGCGATCTCGTCGCGTCCGCGGGCGATGCCGGCGGTCACGTCGAGCGCCGACGGAGCCTCGACATCGCCGTCGGGCCCGGCGTGCCGTTTCTCGGCCGCCGCGCCAGAGGCGATCGCGGAAATCCGGTCCGGCAGCTCCCGGTTGGCCATGGTCAACGCCGCGACCCGCAGCCGGCGCAGCCGACGACTGGTGTGCACCGCGAGCAGAACCGCGGCACCAAAAGAGAGCAGTGCCACGGCCAGGGTCACTCCGGCGCTGAGCACGGCCTCCCGCCGCGCGTCGCCGGCCAACTCGCCCGCCCGCCGGTCCAACTGCATCGACAGATTCCGGCTGACGAGGTTGTACCGGCGGATCACCCCGCTCTGCGCCACGTACCAGGCGTCCGCGTCGGCCTTCCATGCGGCCGGCGTCGCGTCGGCCGCCAGGACGTCGTCGTGAATCCGGCGGGCTGTGGCGACGTCCTGGCCGTCCAGCAGCCGCCGGTACGTGGCCGACGAGGCCGGGCTGGCGATCCGGGAGAACTCGGCCTGCCGCTGTTCCTTCGCCCCGCGTAGCCACGCGGCGCGGGCCAGCTCGCCCGGCTCCAGCGCGTCCCGGCTGAAGATGGCCCGCAGCAGGTCCCGCTCCAGGGCGGCGAAGTGCTCCTGAGCAGCCACCGCTGCCACCTCGCGGGCCGCGTTGGCCAGACCGGCGTCGCGCAGCTGCGCGGGAAGCGCGTCGGCGACTCCGAGCAGCGTCTCGACGAGGCCCGCGTACTGGTGGTCGGCGGGTCGATCGCCGAGCGCCACCTCCCGGGCGCCGTCGAGCTGCGCCAGCTGCCCGTCTGCTCCGTCTAGCACGCCGTCCAGCGCGGGGGCGGCCCGCCGGGCGTTGTCCCGGGCGGCCCGGTACCGGTCGGCCGCCGCGTCGACCCGCTGGCGCTGCGCATCAACCAGGCGCCGGCCGGCGCTGCCGCCGCGCCGGCGCAGGGCGACGGTCTCGGCTAGTTCCCGCTCGACCTCGTGCACCAGCCGCACGGTCGCGGTGGCCGTGCCGGCAAGCACCCGCGCCCGCTCTGCGTCGGCGGTGGCGGCCAGCGCGGTCCGGGTGTGGAGCGTACCGAGGACGACCAGGCCGACCGTGGCAACGAGGATCGGCGCGATCAGTTGCATACGCACCGACCACAGCCGGTTGGTCCGGTTGGTGGGCAGGCTGTGCCGGCGTACGTCGGGGCTGCCTGGCTGGGGCACGCGGGCCTCCGGGACATGGATGGAGGTGGGCCGGGCAGGGCCCGGCGCGGTTGCCGGGTCCGGCCGGTGGGGGTCAGCGGGAGTCGAGGTCGGTCAGCGCCTTGGTAGCACCCCGATGCAGCGACACGGGGCCGATGCGGCGGGCAGTAACGATGACATGAAGCGGCACGATACGCGGTCTTCGCGGCGAGAGGAACATTGTCGGTCGCGTTTACGCAGCTGTGATCTGGATGGGTATTCCGAGACCGTTTGTGCACCGTCTGTCGAATGGCAGGAAAGAACGCGATAGCTCATTGGTGGAATGGATGCACTGGCCGTCGCCGGGTGTCGTGGCTGGCCTTCGGCGGGCCGGGTAGGGCAACCATCTGCTCCTCATCGGACACCGCACGGTCCGGAGAGGATGGAGCGTAGCGCACCAGTATTGGGCCCGTATGCACCCTTGGGAGGGGCTCCGGCGGCCCGATCGGACAAATCATCAGGCCCGATCGTCCAGAAGGAGGAGCACGATTCACTGGTGACGTCGGCACGGCGGCGTCACTGCGAGCCGACGCGCACCGCGTCGCCGGCCGGGTCGACCAGATCCAGCGCGCTGAGCAGCCCGGCGCGAGGCACAACGGTCAAGGCCACCGAGGGTGCACCCTGCGCGCCGGGACAGGAGTGACCGCTGCGGCGTTCCTCGCCCGAGCCAGAGCCTGGTTCGCCGCCCACGGCATCACCCATATCCACCGCGTCGTCACCGACAACGGTGCCGTGCTACCGATCAGGAGACTTCGCTCGCATCGTCGGCATCCAAACACGACATCAGAAGACCAAGCCATCCACCCCGCGGCACAACGGCACGGCGGAGCGCTACCAGCGGATCCTGGCCGAAGAACTGCTCTATGCTCGCGAGTTCACAAGCGAAGACGCCCGCTCAGCTGCGATCGTGGTCTGGAACATCCACTTAAGACGGCACCATCTAACCGGCAATTGTCCAGATCACCAGTGCCGGCAGGGTTAGTAGGTAGGCGATGCCGCAGAACCGGAACGCTCTGTCCGTGGCGCGACCGGACAGTCCACGACTGCCGGTGAGCACCTGCAGCGGACTTGCGGATGTGTTGTCGCCGCCGTCTTCGAAAGTCAACGCACACACCAGGAGCAGGACGTCGGCCGCGATGAGCAGGGGCCATGCAGACTGTGGCGCGGAGAAACCGGCGTAGATCAGCGGCCCCAGCACAATCGCGGGCACGATGCCGAGCGATATGGCGCTCATGATGATCGC
The DNA here is from genome assembly GCF_003434305.1 of Micromonospora sp. MW-13. Lineage (GTDB taxonomy): Bacteria > Actinomycetota > Actinomycetes > Mycobacteriales > Micromonosporaceae > Micromonospora. Next base: position 19,127 of record NZ_QKKX01000099.1, on the reverse strand, counting down.
GATGATGGCGAACCAGCCGAAAGCTGTCAGTCGCAGAAGTACAGCCAGTCCGACGACCGTGATCTGAATCAGTCCCATTGACGCCGCAGTCACCCTTCTGTGAACGCATCGCGTACAGCGAGCTGGTCAAACCTAACCCGCACATTCTTCGGTGCGGCGTCCCCGCTGGTCTGCACTTTCAGAGTGGCTGTCGGGCTGGGAGTGTCCTCGACGATGACCACTTCCGTCGTACCGGCCGGCAGATCGGCCGGCCATCCCGCATCGTCGGTCGGGTCACTGGTAAGTAGGCGCGCGGCACGTCCATTCAGGCCCGTGTCGGTGGCCCGCACTGGCCGCCACACCGTCAACGCTGGCCTTGTTGGCTGTTCGGCGGGCGCACGCCGGTGAGCCGCGGCCGTGCTCGGTGGTGCTCAGTTGCCGTCCGGTCGTCGGCAGCGCCTGGGCCGGTCACTGACCGATCCACATGTGCAGGAGGTCTTCTTTGTCCACGATGCGACGCTCGGAGAACTCGGCGAGCAGCTCCAGACGGACGGGTCCGTCGAAGATCCCTGCCCGGTCGGGACGCAGCGCCCCGCCGAGACCCAAGGCCGGGACAAAGCCATAGATGGTGTCGGGGCCTACCGGGCCACGCAGTGCGAGTATCCGATCGAACAACGGCTTCTCATCGGCACGGTCAAGGTCAACATTGCGGCGGTCCTGGCACATCAACAGCGCGTAGAGCCGGTCATTGCGGCCATCGTCTGACATCACGGGGCCCAACCGATCCGTAGGGACCACCCACCCGTACTGCGCAGTGATCGCCAACCGCGAACCCGTCTGCGGCCCCCACACCTGCAAATCGCCGAACGCACTGCGGCTCACCGCAATCCATCGTTCTTCTCTCGGTAGGACAAGGCCGTTCGTCCATGCGTCGACCGCCGGCTGCCACACCTCGGAATTATACAACACGGTCGGGGATCAGGTGGAGGTGCTGCCGGAACAGATGCTCAATGAGGTAGTCCGGAACGACGTACAAGGTAGTCCAAAGAGCTACGCCTTCAGGAATGAGCCCGAGTTCGATACCGACCGCAATTCGATACCGGCCGCAACGAGAACCACATCGCTTGCTCTGGCGAATAGCGGTTTGTTGCGGCCGGTATCGAGAATCAGTGTTCCGCCACGGACGAATACGAATCTGACGCAGCCATAAGCAGCCCCAGGCGCAGGCTTGCGTGCGTCGGTCGTACTCGCCATGGTCACGGTCATCACCGCACCTTTCGCTCAACAGCAGTACTGTTTGGCGGCTCGGAGTCGTCGCGCTCTGACTCGGAGGTGCGTCAGTGTGGAACACATCGTTTCGTCTATCGCTCAGTTGGCTCGGCTTCGTAGGTGACCCAGCTGGTGCGCTTGGCGAGAGTGTTGTAGAGCGCCTGAGCCTGCAGGTTGTCCTCTGCGGTGACCCATTGCACGACACCACGGCCCTCGGCATGGGCCATGTCTGTGAGGCGTCCGATCAGCCCGCGGCCGACGCCCTTGCCGCGAGCCGCAGGCGTGGTGAAGAGGTCATCGAGGAAGATGCCGGTAGTGCCGGTGTATGGGGACGAAAAACGGCGGTGGTGGGCGAAACCGAGGATTTCGCCGTCGACCTCTGCGATGAGTGCCTTGCACTCGTGGCGCGGGTCCATGAACCATCCCCACGCACGGGAGACGACTTCTTCGGACTCGGGCAGCTTGTAGAACTCGCGGTACGCGCGGAAGAGTTCGCGCCAGCGGTTCTCGTCAGCCGGGGCGAGCGGTCGGATTGTCGGACTTGTTTTCGTTGCCATAAATTGCTCCTATCTGAGGTTGAAAGTTGGTGCCTGAATGAGTGCTGAGGCAGATGCCTCATCTTCGCTACTTGGCCTTGCAATCTCCGTTCGTTCCGAGACCGGATCGGTCTGGCTCTGTCGAGGCTTCAGCACGGGGCCGGGCACCCTGGCCAGCAGCCACCCAAACCAGCCGGTGTAGCCGACGACCGCCGCCGCAACTGAGGCGACAAGGAATGCGCCGACCGCTTCAGCGAAGGAGAAGCCCCCAAGCGACGCAATCAGTAGTGCCGCACCGGGCGTCGACCAGGCGACGATCACGGGGATGTGGGTGAAGAGGCTCATCGCGATGCTGCATACGCCGTTACCGATCGACAGCGCCCATACCCACGAGGCGGTCTGCGCTTCATTGAGACCCGCGGCTCGTGTTGCTTCGAGGGTGATCAGGAACGGGCCCGCGAAGTTGATGAGAGCCGACAGAAACCCTGCCACCACTGCTGAAGCCGAGACATCCCGCAGCACGGAAGTGCCCCGACTCATCGCCGCACCGCCAAATCGACCCGAGACTTGGAAGGTAACGGCCTTGCAAAAATCTGAGTAACGTTATCTACTAGCTTCATGTCCAATGGTAACAGAGCATCCGAGATCGCAGCACGCCTGCGGGAGCGGATCGAGACTTCAAGTGCCGGAGCAAAGCTGCCTGGGGTGCGGGAGCTCTCTAAAGAGTTCCAGGCAAGCGCGGCCACGGTCTCCGCCGCTCTCTCGGAGCTCACCGCGTTAGGGCTGGTGCGTGCCGAGCCCGGACGCGGTACGTTCGTGGCAAACAGGGGCCAACTGTCCGAACCGGACTACTCATGGCAATCGCAGGCGCTCGACCGGGCCAGAGTCGACGCCAACCGCGCCTCCCGGCTCGGCGGCTACGGCACCCCCGATCACATCCCACTCTCTTGGGGATACCTCGCCCCTGAACTTGTGCCGAGCGAAGAACTGCACCGGATCGGCTCGCGCGCCGCGAAGAGCAGCCGCGCATGGATGATGACGCCCCCAGCAGGATCACCGGAACTGCGCCGCATCCTTGCCGCTGAATACCGAGCCGACCCGAACGATGTACTCGTTGTTTCCGGTGGTCAGCAAGGGCTCGTCTTCGCAATGCGCACCCTTGCCGAACCAGGTGCGACAGTCATCACGGAGAGCCCGAGCTACCCCGGTGCGATCCTTGCAGCGCAAAGCGCCGGGCTGGAACTTGCCTCAGTACCAGCAGACGCAAACGGGATCATGGTTGACCGCCTCGCAGATGAACTCGAACGCACCAAAGCCCGCGTGATCTATATCCAACCCAGCTACGCGAACCCGACCGGCGCGGTGCTGAGTGCCGAACGCCGGACGCAGGTGATCGAACTTGCCACACGATACGGGGCGTTCATCATCGAAGACGACTGGGCAAGACACCTCGGCTTCGAGGGGCAGACCCCCGCGCCGCTATTTACTGAAGACCCCCACGGGCACGTCGTATCGATCTTCACCCTGTCAAAACCGGCCTCGCCAGGCCTCCGCCTTGGCGCGGTCATCGCCCGAGGCCCTGCTGGAGAACGCCTGCGCGCCTCCCGTACGGCTGACGATCTGTGCGTTGCGCCGATCGTGCAGGAGATCGCGCATGGTCTTCTGACCTCTAACGTCTGGCCCCGCCACCTGAAGCGCCTGCGCGCAGAGCTCACCACGAGGCGCGACGCACTTGTGTCCATGATTCAGTCGGCAATGCCGAGCATCCGCATTCCGAGCGTTCCGCAAGGTGGCATCCACCTCTGGGTCAGGCTGCCTCAGGGAACTAGTACCCAAGAACTATCGGCCACCGCGTATCAGGCCGGAGTGCTCATTGGTGATGGGCGACACTTCTTCGTAGACGAACCACCCGCACCATTCCTGCGCTTCTCCTACGGTGCCGCCACCGAAGCTCAGATGGCCGAAGGCATTAGACGCCTATCCGAGGCTGCCACAGATTGAGGCGGTCGGAGGGGATGGCGATCCAGGCCATCGCACGGCGGTCGAGGAGGTCCGGGAGACCATCCAGCAGACCTGCACGAACTCCTGGAACGTCGGCCCGACCCGTTCGGCCCTGACCCGGCGTGGCTTCCCTGGGCGTCCCGCGCCGCGGGGCCATCCGGTCGGTATCGATCAGGTACGTTATGTCGGCCGGTCGGTCAGATAAGGGAGTGACGTATGGGTCGTCGACGGAGGATCACCTGGCGGTATCTCGCCGCCGCGCTGCTGGCGCTGACCATGGGAGCGGTCGTCCTGCCGGCGCCCGCGCAGGCGGTGGACTACCCCGGCGGGCGGCGCATCTACAGCGTCGCGCTCGGGGCCATGCCCGCCGCCGGCGCGCCCGCCACCGGTGCGGTCTGGGTCCGGCTGGCGACCTACTACTTCTTCGGCGACGGCACGGTGACCGAGAGCTTCTGGTACTGGAACCGGGCCACCGTCGTCGGGGCCGCCGGCACGGGCGTCCGGACGACCGGCTGCACCGGCCACGACTGCGAGGTGCGGACGGCCACCGGGTTCCAGCCCGGTGGCGTCGTGAAGTCCCTGAGCGGCACGTACACCAACTCCGGTGACAGCATCACCATCAGCTGGAGCGGGGGCGTCCAGGAAACCTGGGCGGTCAGCCAGCCCGCCAGCGACCTGGCCCGGCTCGACTTCGTCAGCTCCAACTACGGGGTCACCGTCGGCTGGGGCTTCGGCAGTTCCGCCTCGAACGACGCGTACACGCCGGTCAGCAACATCCCGCTGGCCCAGTACACCGGCCGGTACGCCGGCTACAGCGGAAGCACCGGTGCCGCCGGCCCCAGCGGGATGGATCTCCGGTCGTTTGCCCGATGCAACGGGAACTGCCTGAGCTGGCTCAGCCCCCCGACCGCCACCTGTTCGTCCTGCCCGAACGGCGCGACCTCCGCCCCGATCCGCTACTACCTCGCGGGAGCGGGCCGGCGGAACTTCTACGAGCACTGGTGCACCTGCCTGACGTCGAGCACCTGCTACACCGGTGGTTCGCACCGCAAGCCGCAGCTCCAGGTGATCGGCGACACGGGGACGTTCCACGGGTGGGTCGGCGTGGAGGCGTCCAACTCCACGGCGAACACCGGCTACTTCGCGGTGCACTTCCACGTGAACGTCTGACCGGCCGGGGGCACCGCCCGGCTCAGGTCAGGGTGCGCAGGTCCAGGGTCCGCCAGGCGGTCACCGTACGCCCGCCGGCGGACCACCGGAGCACGTCGCCCCGGCAGAACACCAGCCCAGCCCCGGCGGTGTGATAGTGACGTCGGAGGCGGCCGACGGGCGGCGGCCGACAGGTCTGCCGCGACTGCGGACGAACGGTGGAGGTCGAAGGCCCCGCCGTGGAGCGGTGGGCCGACCAGTTGGTCGCTCAGCACGGCTTCACCGACGTCGGCCACACACTGGAGATCTTCGGTACCTGCGCGAAGTGTGCCCGCTGACGGTTTCGCCAATCGCGCCAGGGCAGCCCGGCGGCCCAGGTACGACTCGTCGGCGACGCTCATCTCAAGCGTTGGCCGCATGCGCCACAGCCCAGCCAGCGGCGAACCCGGGGAGACGACGAAGGACCCCGCCGCTATGGTGGACCGATGGCGTCGGTCAAGCAGATCCAAGTCACCTTCGACTGCGCAGAACCTGAGCGCGTCGCTCGTTTCTGGTGCGAGGTGTTGGGGTACGTCGTACCGCCGCCACCGGAGGGGTTTGCTACCTGGGACGATTTCGATCGCGCGCTGCCGCCTGAGCGACAGGGTTCGGCGTTCGCATGCATTGATCCCTCAGGTGTAGGCCCGCGACTGTACTTCCAGCGCGTTCCCGAAGGCAAGGTCGTCAAGAATCGGCTGCATCTTGACGTGCGGGTCGGTACCGGGCTCGTGGGTGAAGAGCGCCTGGCCGTACTTGAGGCCGAATGCGCACGACTGGTCGCGCTCGGCGCGGTACGCGTGCGGCTACTGCGTGCCGATGGCGAAAACGAGTCGTGCATCGTGATGCAGGACATCGAGGGCAACGAGTTCTGTCTCGACTGAGTGGAGGCGAGTGTGGTGCCTTCGCGAGTCGCCTGGTGCGGTTCGCTATCAGCCGGCATCGCGGATGGTCGACCGCGGTCCGGATCTCCGCCGTCAGCGTGTTACCCGGCGTTGTGCCGATCGATCAATCGTGGTCGTAGACGGTGGTAGCGATGTCGCTGTCACACAAGGTCGCGATGACGAGCGGTTCGATGCGCTCCCACCGGCCACCAGCCAGGCCGCAACCGATGCGGGGCATGTGGACGGTAGCGGACAGCCGCGCGGCGTGCGCGGCGACGGTGGTCAGGCAGCGCTCGACGGCGTCGTATCGGATCGGCGGCCCACCGCTGCCGGTGCGGATGCCGCGCTGGGCGACCATGTTGGCCACCCAGGTGTCGGGCCGGACCTGAATCAACTGGGTAGCGCCAAGGCCGAAGTCGTTGCCGGAGCGTTCACGGTGCCACCGCCGATAGGCAGGTTCGGGTTCCGGCCACCGATGGGAGACCGCCAGAACGAAGCCCTTGCCCCACCCGCCGAGGTCGTTGCAAATGTGGGCGATGATCTTTGGTCCACTGGCCTGAGGACTGGTTGCATCACCTCTGATGATCCGCAGTGGTATCACGCACCGATGCTCCCATCAGCGCGATCTGCCGTCGAGCCCGTTTCGGTTCACCGTGCCGCCACCGAGCGGAATCATGCTGTCACGGGCACCAGGCCCCTGCCGCCGGGCTCGTTGGCCTCCTTCCACACGCACCCCTCGGCATGGCGTCGTGCCAGGAGATCACGGTGGGTCGCACACGCGGGATCGCGGGCGACGCAGTCTCGGCCTGTGCCAGGGACACCTGGCGAAGGTTGAACCGAAACGGCTGCGCGGGATGCTCCGGCCGCCGCGAAGTCCCGCCGCGTCTTCTGGACCTGCGCCTACACCCCGTCCACCTCGTCTCCGTCACCGGCGACACGCCAACCGGCCACGGCCAGGCCCCCTACCGCGGCGCGCAGGCCCTGTTGACCGACGGCACCATCGGCGCGTTCCTCCGGGGTTACGGACCCGACTACGACCTGGTGACCCCGGTTCAGATCGACGCCGCCACGGTGACACCCGCCGGTGAGCCGACCCGGCTCGTCCTGCCCGACGGCATGGAGGTACGCGAGCCTCGTACCTTCTGCCGAGGCCCGGAACTTCACGTCATACGCCTTCGTCCCGAAGGACGGGTGCGACGGAGAACGTGGCTACACCACCGACGGAACGGTTCGATGTTGATGATGAACAGTCAACGAAGATTCGTTCATCAGGGTTATGTTGTGCTACTGGAGCGACCTACTCTCCGCTCCATGTCTGATATCTCCCGCCGCAGGATTCTCGGCGCCATCGCTGGTGGCACCGCACTCTCTTTGCTGCCCCCGTCACTGCTGAAGGCGATGGCCGCGCCGCTGCCCTCCGGTGGTATGGATGCGATTGAACACGTCATCATCCTGATGCAGGAGAACCGTTCCTTCGACAACTACTACGGCACCCTCAGGGGCGTGCGCGGCTTCGGCGACCGTGCGCCGCTGCGACTGCCCACCGGGGCCACCGCCTTCGAGCAGCCGTTGTCCGGCGGTGGCGAGGTCCTGCCGTTCTCGGCCCGGCAGGCGGCGGTCGACGCCGGCCGCCCCGAGAGCGACATCCAGTACCTCGGCTCGCTTCCGCACGGCTTCTCCGACGCCAACCGGGCCCGGGCGAACGGCTGGTGGAACGACTGGGCCACGGCCAAGGGCCAGAGCACCATGGCCTTCTACGACCGGCGCGACATTCCCCTCCAGTACGAGCTGGCCGACCGTTTCACCATCTGCGACGCCTATTTCTGCTCGGTCTACGGCTCGACCAACCCCAACCGCAACTACCTGTGGACCGGCACGACCGGCTACGAGCCGGACGGCGTCAACCGGGCTGTCACCAACGCCGCGTACTCCTACACCCACGCGGGCTACGACTGGACGACATACCCCGAACGCCTGGAGGCCGCCGGCGTCTCCTGGCAGATCTACCAGGAGTGGGACAACTTTACCGACAACGCGGTGGAGTACTTCCGGCCCTGGAAGGAGATCGGCCGGAAGATTCTGTCCAAGGTCAGCGGCCGGTACTCCACCACCGAGCAGTTCTACGACGGCCTGTGGGGCAAGACCGCGGACCAGCGGAAGGCCGCGCTGGCCCAGTTCCAGCAGGGCGTCGACTCGCTGACCGAGGCGGAACGCCAGCTGTTCATGCGGGGTGCCTACCGCTCCGAGCCGGACACCCTCGTCCAGCGGATCAGGTCCGACATCAAGAACGGCACTCTGCCGAAGGTGAGTTGGCTGGTTCCGACGGCGGCGCTCTCCGAGCACCCCAGCTCCTCCACCCCGGTCGGCAGCGCCAACCTCATCTACGACATCCTCGACGCCATCGCGAGCGACCCGAAGACCTGGTCGAAGACGGCTTTGTTCATCAACTTCGACGAGAACGACGGCTACTTCGACCACGTGCCCGCCCCGGTCGCGCCCCGACCGGACTCCGGCAACAGCGACGACTGGTTCAACGGCCTCCCGGTCGGCCCCGGCCCGCGGGTGCCGATGACGGTCGTCTCGCCGTGGACGGTCGGCGGTTTCGTCTGCTCGGAGGCGTTCGACCACACCTCGGTCATCCGATTCCTGGAGAAGTGGATGGGTGTCCAGGAGCCCAACATCAGCGCCTGGCGCCGCAGCGTGTTCGGCGACCTGACCTCCGCCTTCGACTTCAACCGCAGATACGCGCAGCCCAAGGTGGAACAGCCCGGCCGGGTGCCGTCGGCGGTCGGCCGCTGGAACCCGGTACCGCCGAAGAACCAGTCGCTCCCGGAGCAGGAGGCCGGCACCCGCCCGACGCGCCCCTCTCCGTACCGGCTGTCCCTGCGGGCCGACGTCACCGGCTCCGGCGTCCGCCTCCGGCTCGACAACACGGGCACCACTGCCGCAACGTTCACCGCCTACCCCGGTGACGGCACCGCCCCGCGCGCCTGGACGGTCTCCGCAGGCGGGACCGCCGACAACACGGTCGGGTACAGCGCCGACGGCTACGACCTGCAGGTCAGTGGCCCTGGCTGGTCCGTCTGGGAGCTGCGCGGTACCGGTGTGGGTGCCGAGGCGTACCTGGTCGAGCAGGCTGTCCCCGGCCAGGTGAAGGTCCGGTGCGTCAACCCCTCCGCGGCCACCCGCACGCTCCTCGTCGGTGAGTCGGTCTACCCGCGTAACCCCGGTGACCATGTCCAGACCGTCACCCTCGCGCCCGGCGAGACCCAAACAGTGCCGATCCGCCTCCCCGACCACGGCTGGTACGACGTCGTGGTCGTCGACCAGGGGGACCCGGCGTTCCTGCGCCGGATGACCAGCCGCCTGGCCGACGGCAGGCCCGGCGTCACCGACCCGGCGACCGGTACCGCCCCGGCGCTGGCCACGACGATCACCCTGCCGGAGCCGCTGCCCTCCCTGGACACGCCGTTCGTGCAGGGCAACCCGGCCGATGTCGTCGTCACCGTGCGGAACCAGGCCGACGCAAAGCTCGACCGGCTCTCGGTCGCCCTGCTCGCCCCCTCCGGCTGGACGGTCGAGCGGACCGCCGCGGCGCCGACGGTGGTCGCCGCCGGGGACTCCGCCGATGTGCGCTTCACCGTCACGCCCGCCCCGAACGCCACCGCGGGCAGCCTGGTGGTCGCCGCCCACGGCGACAGCAACGGCCTGCTGAGGCTCGCCGACGCACGTGTCCGCTCCCGGGTCGCCCCTGCGATGAGCGTCTCGCTGACCGGTCCAGCGAGCTCGCCCGGCACCGACGGCACCGTGCTCTCGCCAGGCAGGCCGGTCACCGTGACCGCCACCGTCACCAACGCCGGCGGCACCCCGCTCACCGGCCTGGCCGCCACGCTGGCCCTCCCGACCGGCTGGACCGCCACCCCCAGGGGCGACGCGCCGGCGGCCGTTCCGGCCCGCTCCTCCGCCCGCATGGAGTGGGACGTCGTCGCACCCACCTCGGCCGCACGCACCTCCGGCAGCCTCAAGGCGACCGTCACGGCGAATCTGAGCGGCAGCGTCCAGCAGGCGACCGCGTCTCTGTCCGCCAGGACCGGGCCCGTCATGACCGGCTACCTGCTCGCGGAGGACTTCGAGTCCGTCGTCCCCGCGCTCGCCCCGGCGGCCGACCTCAGCCGGCCCGGCCTGCTCGGCTGGACCCGGACCACCCCCGAGGGCTGGACGGTCACCAACGCGCCGGCCATGCCGCAGGGCACCCGGGAGCTGCAGGGCTGGACCTTCCTGTCCAAGCAGTTCTGGTTCCCCGGCGGGCAGAACCGCCCCAACTTCAGACGGTCCCTCGGCGTCGTCGCGGTCGCCGACCCCGACGACTGGGACGACACCGGCAGCCCGTCCGGCCGGGGCCGGTTCGACTCGACCCTGACCACCCCGGCGCTGGCCATCCCGTCGGGCACCTCCACCCTCCACCTGGGCTTCGACTCCCACTACCGGCAGGAGAGCCCGCAGGAGGCCGAGGTCACCGTCCAGTTCGACTCCGGCGACAAGGTCCAACTGCTGCACTACAGCAGCGCCACCTCCGGAAACACGAACCAGGGCCAGGACCAGGAGAACCGGCTCGTCCGGCTCTCCTGCCCCGTCCCGGCCGGGGCCACGTCAGCGAAGGTCAACTTCCGGATCTTCAATGCGGGCAACAACTGGTACTGGGCGATCGACAACGTCCGCCTGGGCACCAGCCCGGTCGTAGACGCTTGACCGGCCGGCGGCCTGACCGGTTCCGCGCGGAGACGCATGATCATCCCCGCGCGGAACCGCGGTGATGCGCCAGGAGGCGGGCCCGCCGTGCCGGCCGGCCCGCCTCCTGGCGTGAGCGCCGCTGCCTACCTCAGGTCGGGCGGCTGCCGCAGCGGGGCGGCCTCCTTCGGGCCCTGCCAGCCGCCGTGCGGCCCGAACGCGGGGATTGCGAGACCTGTCAGTGACAGAAGACCACCCCGCCGCGATCGCTGCCAAGTGCACCGCCTCCACCGCTTCGCGGTCATCGCGGATCTCGGGCCAGTTGACCACGCGCCCCACGCATGATTCGGTGAGCACCGATCAGGTGCCAGCGCGACAGTCAAACCTGTTCGAGCGCTGAACGAACATGGCCCCCGGTCATCGCCTGGGCCAAGTCCTTCCAGACAGCGATCCGAACGGGGGCAAGCGGACGCGTTCTGGGCAGCGTGTGAGATCGACGGTTCGGCTCAGGCGAGGATCCTGCCGATGGTGTCGATGTCCCCGGTGGTGTGGGCGTGTAGGAGGGCGGCGAACTGGTCGGCGGGCAGGATCCGGATGCCGAGTTGCTCGGCCTTGTCGGCTTTCGTGCCGGCACCGTCGCCGACGACGACCATGTCGGTGCGTTTGGACACCGATCCGGAGGACTTCCCGCCGAGCGTTTCGACGGCCTCGTTGCCCTCGTTGCGGGTCAGGCCTGGGACGGTGCCAGTCACGACGACGGTCATCCGGGTTCCGTCGGGCTTCTGTAGCGGGAGAGGACGGGCGGCTGCGCCGTCCGGGGCCGGGGCGGCGACGGCCGGGGCGCCGGGTTCGGTCATGTTCACCCCACGCGCGGCGAGTTTGTTGATCACGCTGGTCAGCTCGACCAACTCGGCGGCGATGGTGGCAGCGCGTTCCGGGCCGACGCCCTCGACCTGTTGGAGGTCGTCGACACTGGCGTCGAGCAGGGCCTGCATGGTGCCGGAGTGTCGGGCCAGCCGCCGGGACATGGACCGGCCGGTCATCCGTACCCCGAGGCCGGTCAGCACTCGCGACAACGGCCGGTCCTTCGATGCCTGGATGTTGGCTACCAGTTTGCCGGCGGAGATCTCGCCCATCCGGTCGAGCGCGGCGAGGGTGGGCACGTCGAGGTCGTACAGGTCGGCCGGGTCGGTCACGAGCTTGGCTGCCACCAGCAAGTTGATGATCTTGTCGCCGAGTCCTTCGATGTCCATCGAGTCGCGGGCGGCGTAGTAGGCGAGGGACTCGTGCGCACCGCAGGCCCGACCGCGGGTACAACGCCATCGCTTCTGCGAGCGGTCGACATCGCCGCCGCAGCGGGGACAGACCGTCGGGGGTTCGAACGGCGCGGCGTCGGCCGGCCGGTCGTCAAGCTTGGCACCGATGACCTCGGGGATGACGTCGCCGGCGCGGCGCACGAACACGGTGTCGCCGGCGCGGACGTTGCGGCGGACCAGGTCGTCGAAGTTGTGCAGAGTGGCGGAGGCGACCGTGACGCCATCGACGACGACCGGTTCGAGCACAGCGACCGGGGTGATCACGCCGGTGCGGCCGACCTGGACCTCGATGCGCAGAAGCCGGGTGGTGCGGGTGTCGGCGGGGAACTTGTAGGCGATGCCCCACCGCGGTGCCCGGCTGGAGAAGCCGGCCCGGTCCCGGTCGGCGGGCTGGTCGGCCTTGATGACCGCCCCGTCCACCCCGAACCCCAGCTCCCCGCGGCGGGTGCGCAGAGCATCCACCGCGGCGATGACCTCGTCGACGCTCGCGCACAGCGGCATTCCGGCCGCCGAGGTCGCGGTCGTCGCGACGCCGAGCCGCCCGACGTGGGCCATCGCGACCGAGTGCGGCACCGGCTCACCGTCAGCGCCGTCGAGGCCGTGTACGGCGTAGGCCAGAAACGACAGCGGCGCGTCGTAGGCGCGGTCCTGCGCACGCAGGGTGCCGGCTGCGGCGCTGCGCGGGTGCGCGAACGCCGGCTCGCCGTGACCGGTACGCAACACGTTGGCGGCGGCGAAGTCGGCGTCGGTCATGAACACCTCGCCGCGTACTTCCACGGTCAACGGCTCCGCCAGGCGGGCAGGCAACCCGACCGCCCGCCGGGCCTGCCCGGTTACATTCTCACCGGACCGCCCGTCACCGCGGGTGGCGACCAGGGTCAGCCGCCCGTCAACGTACCGGGCAGCGACCGCCAGGCCGTCGATCTTCGGCTCGACCGTGTACCCACCGACTGGCCGGCCCAGCAGCCGCTCCAGCCGGACGGCCCACTTGCGCAGCGTCTCCTCGTCGAACACGTTGTCCAGGCTGAGCATCGGTGAGCTGTGCTCGACGTCGCCGATCACACCGCCGCCGGCCGCGACCACCTCCGTCGGGGAGTCGTCGGCCTTCCACTCCGGGCGGGCGACCTCGGTCGCGGCGACCCGCGCCAACAATGCGTCGTAGGTCGCATCATCCATAACCAGGCCCGGCCCGCTGTAGTACGCCGCGGCGGCCGTCCGGACCTCGGCGATCGCTGACCGGTACGCCTGCACCGAGTCGAAGGGCTCGGCGCGCGCGACGTCAACGACCGGGTCGACGGCGTCGACCAGCTCCTCAAGACCTGTAACACCGGGGCTGGCCATCGCCGACCTCCTTGACTTCGCGCCGGCCACGCCTGCGGCGGCGGCGCGGCGCAGATTGCCCGACCTGAGCTGACCTGCTACCGCAGCCTAATCATCCAGGGCCGAACAACCTGCTCCGTGCGGCGCGGCTGGCGTTGCGGTCCCGATCAGGTTCGGGACGGCCGATGTCGCGGCAGGAACTGGCAGACGCGGTCAACGCCCACGCCTATAGCTACGCGAGGCACCGCACCGCTGTGGACGCCCGCTATATCGGCAGGCTGGAACGCGGTGAGCATCGGTGGCCGTTCGAGCCGTACCGCACGGCATTGCGGGAGGTCCTGGGCAAGGCGACCGACGCCGACCTCGGCTTCTTCATCATCCAGGGACATGCCAGAGATCCTGGGGTGAGTCCGGAGGAACCAGGACCAGAAGGCGGCACGCCCTCAACCGTTTCCGGCGACGACCGTAGTCGCACTGCAGCGGCAGCGAAGGCAGCCGCTCCGGGCATCACAGCCAGGGCGGCGACGGTGCGGGTGCGCGTGAACGTCAACGCGGAGGATGTCACGGTAGTCCGTCGCGACGGCACGACTGGCGCTGTCGCTGTTCTCGCGGGGTTTGTCGAGGTGCTCATCGCACCGTCGGATGTCGCGCTGGACAGCCTCGCCGCTGTGTTAGGTGGGCCGCCGGCCGTGGCCGGCCTGTGCCAGGTGCACTGGCTTCCGGATCGGCGGCGGTCCCGATGACGAAGGTGCGGATCGCCCGCCCGGCCGTAGGTGCCGGGTACCCGTCGGCCCGACGCTTTTCGGGGCCGATCACGTCGCATCACCGGCCACGCCTTCATCCAGAACCTACGCCGCGGACACTACGAACTCGCCACCGACACCCCACCCGTACATCGGGTGGCCGCCGCGTTCACCGAACTCGCCCAAGCGATCTGACCGCAGCTCCCCATGGAACTCAACGCGTTCGCTGATCGAACAACGCACCAGCACCAGCCGACCGGATCGGGTGCAGAAGGCTCCCTCCCGGCGAACTCACCGTGATCCAGCCCTCGTTTCACCGGCCTACCGGTGGTGTGGTGTTGCTGCAACGATGCAAGACGTGGGAACTGCGGAAACTACGACGCCTGCTATCTCGCCCCTTGCTGGCGAGCCGATCAAGCGCGTCGATGCCGAGCGGCTCGCGGGAGTGCTGAAGGCCTTCGCCGACCCGGCCCGGCTGCGACTGCTCAGCCTGATCCAGTCGTCTCCGGAGGGCGAGGCGTCCGTGAGTGACCTCACCTCGCCGCTCGGTCTCTCCCAGCCACCGTGAGTCACCATCTTCGGATCCTCACCGAGGCCGGCCTGCTCGAGCGTGAGAAGCGCGGCGTTTGGGCGTACTACCGCCTGGTGCCGTCCGCGATCGCGGCGATCGCCGACCTGTTGACGCCACCCCGCAAGCGGGCGACGAAGAGGACCCGCTGACTGGCACCGTCGAAGACCGGCGCCATGCCGCGCTTGACCCGGCACCGGCCCCGAGCACCTTGATCGGCACACCTCACGAGACCGCAGCAGCTGATGGCCGAGGGGCCACCTGGAGAGACGGCGAGTGGAGGCATTGCTCCACATGATGGCCCGCAAGAGCATATGCCCGAAATGACAGACCAGAACTTCATGAACTTCTTCCTTGAGCAGGCCGCGCCTGATGCGGCGGTCGTGCTCGCCTGCTCCCGGGCCTGCGGCCTCCCGCTGGAATCGGAGGCTTACCTCCAGGAGGGATCGGTCGGATTCGTGCAGGTCATCCCTTACCCGGAAGGCTTCGAGATGGGGCTGTGCATCATCTGGCCGCCATCGACGCCCGTGTCCCTTTCCCAGGCAGCAGTGGCGCAAGACATCGCCCGCGAACTGCGCCAGCGCGTGCTTTTCGACGTGGAGGATCCGGCCACCGCATCGGGAGAACGGTGGATGCTCGCGACGCCGGACGGTGCGCTCTTGACCGTGGACGTCTGGGAGTACGACGACGGCGTCGGCCTGGCCCAGGCTGACTGAGCCGCCCGTCCCCGGGATCGCCCGAGGCGCCTCGGTATGGACGGAGGCAGCGGCCACGCCGCTTCTCGCATGACGTGAGAGCAACGCGGGTCTACCCGCTTACATGCTGGCGGTTGCTCGGCGAATCATACGAGCGGCTGCACTGATCACGACCGGCCTGCCGCTACCTCGGCCTCGACCTCCTCGCCCGCTGCCGACTCACCATCGTGCCCGACACCGGAAGCGAGGTCACCACCGAACCACCACTCGCCCTCAGCGCCTAACAGCAACTCCATGATCACCGACGGGGCCGCACCCGTCCCGCGTCGCCCTCCGATCAGGCCGCGACACCGCGTGCACCCAGGTCAGACACACCTCAATCGACTACGCAAAGTCCCTGGGTCGCGATGAGGTACAGAGCATCGACACCTTCGAGCGCGCTCGCCAGCCCGTGCGGCTGCTCAAGGTCTCCGCGGACGGCCTCCACCGCAGCAGGGAGGCCAGCACTCTCCGGCCTTCGGGTCGCCGCCCGGACATCGACGCCAGCATCGATCACAAGCGCCTCATCAGCCGGTTCTCGCCAGCACCCAGCCGTGAACACTGCGGGGCATCCCAGCTACGCCGGTCAGGCTGGGGTGCCCCGAGTGGCGAGGGCGCTGGCCTCGGACTCGACGCTACGCAAGCTCAACTCGACGAAACGGATGATCACCTGAAGTTCGTCAGACGTGAAGCTCGCCAAGTCTCGACGGGTGCGCTCGGTCAGCCCGCCGTACGCCGTGCCGGCACGCTCCAGCCCGGCCGGAGTCGTCGCGACTGTCACCTTCCGGCGATCCGCGACATCGCGTGCTCGTGTCACGAACCCTGCCGATTCCAGCCGATCGATCATGCGAGAGGCCGCGCCGGCGGACAGGCCGACGTGTTCGCCGAGCTTGCCCGTAGTCATCGGGCCGTCTTGCTGCAGCACATGCAGGCAGTGCAGATCTGTTGGAATCAGCCCCAGGTCTGTCGCTACCAAGGTGTTCATGCGGATGAGCTGCTGTACCCAATCGGTGATCGCACCGATGAAGCGATCCGTCAGCTCTTCGTCCACGCGCGATGACTCCATGTGCGCTCCCTACCCCGATCCAGTATCCTTGCACTGCGCAATCATTGTGTGATGCACATGCTATCCCTTGGGACCGGAGATGATCACGCTGGCTCGATCCGCCACACCGAGACTTCAAGCAACGTACGTGCCCGCGGAAAACGGCATCGCATGGTGGGGCGTCCCAGACGTCCCGGCAGCGATGGACAGTGCAGGCCTCCCACCCGGCCGACCGACCACACTCCGGCTCGCGGGAGTGGTCGGGGACGAGGTGAGGGCCACCGAGGTGGAGACCTACGTGACCGACCTCGCCGTAGCTGCGCCCGCGCTCGCCGCCCTCACCCGCACGCGATTGCTTGATGAGTCCGCTCGTGGCTGGCGGAGCGCAAGCCGGGCGCTCCTTCGCCCGTCAAACAAGCATGGAGACGCCGAAGGCGGCGCCCTCGACGCGATTGCCTCAGAACTCCCACCCGCGGGATATGCGGTACTGAACGCCGACGAGTCCGCGATCATGGCGCCCGTGGTCCTGCTCGACCAGTTCCGCACTGCGCTCTCAACTCTCAAAGCACTTCGCGACGGCAAGGTGAAGGCAGACCTCCGTCCCTACCAAGCCCACGGAGTCTCCTGGCTCCGCGCCCGGGCAGGCAACGGTGAAGGAGCCGTCCTCGCCGACGAGATGGGTCTCGGAAAGACCCTCCAGGCAATCAGCGTGCTCGCAACACGTACGACGGCACGGCCCCATCTGGTGGTCTGCCCCACCTCCCTGATCGGGAACTGGCGCAGGGAACTCGCTCGATTCGCCCCTCACCTCCGAGTCCTGCGATACCACGGCACCGACCGCGCACTGCCTGCGAAGCTTCCCGGCGGCGCGGTGGTCGTCACCAGCTATCCGCTGCTGCGCTCGGACGCGGATCTCTCCAACCAGGAGTGGGACGTCGTGGTGTTCGACGAAGCGCAACAACTGAAGAACCCCCTGGCTCAGGTCACCAAAGCCGCGGCCGCGCTGAAAGCCACGAGCCGGATCGCCATGACCGGAACGCCAGTGGAGAACAACCTCGACGAACTCTGGTCGATCTTCTCAGTTACCACCCCGGGCATACTCGGCGCCCGCGCCCGCTTCCGACAGCGGTTCGTCGCCCCGATCGAACAGCGCCGCTCGAAGACAGCAGCCGCGACACTTTCCACACTCGTCGAACCACACATGCTGCGACGGACGAAAGACCAAGTAGCGACTGAGCTACCGCCGCGCGTCGACTCGACGGTCGTATGCACCCTCACAGGCGAGCAGATCGACCTCTACCAGCGCGCAGTCGATCGTGCGTTCACAAGCGGCTTCGGAGCAGGTTTCGGACGAAGCGGCCGCGTTCTTGCTTTGCTGACCGAGCTGAAGCAGATCTGCAACCACCCGGCCCAGTTCCTGGACCTTGACGCCCCCGACCTGGGGCGTTCCGGCAAGTTCGACCGCGCAACCGAGATGCTCACTGAGATCGTCGAAGACGGCGAGCGAGCACTGGTGTTCACCCAGTACCGGAAGATGGGCGACCTGCTCGGGGCCGGACTCGGCACCGCGATCGGCAGCGAACCCATTCCCTTCCTACACGGCGGTCTTTCGGCGACACGTCGCGACGAGCTTGTGCGTGCGTTCCAAGAGGACGACGACGCGCCACCCATCCTGATCCTCAGCCTGCGCGCCGCGGGATTCGGGCTGAACCTAACCCGCGCCTCGCACGTCATGCACTACGACCGCTGGTGGAACCCCGCCGTCGAAGAACAGGCAACTGCCCGCGCCCATCGCATCGGTCAGAAACGAACACTGAACGTCTACACACTGATCACCGGCGGAACGGTCGAAGACCACATCGACCGCATGCACCAAGAAAAGCAAGGTATCGCCGAGATCATCATGGGCGACCCAGTTGCCGCCCTCACCAAGCTGCCTGACAAGCAACTGCGCGAGGTGCTCGATCTCAACCTCAAGGAACTCACCTGATGGCACAACCAGAGTTCGGCGCGACGGCCTGGGGGCGAGCCTGGCTTCGCACGATCGAACGCACCAACGGAGTCCCGAATCCGCAGCTCCCCAAGGCCCGCAGTCTCGCTCGCAACCGGAAGGCGACCCTCACCCTCGCAGCGGAGACGATCACCGCGACGGTCCTCGACGGCGCGGCAACTCACAACGTGAGCATCCCAATCGCGCGATGGAACGACACCGAGCAGGCCACCGCCAAGCCGATACTGGCCGCCGGCCAGACCGATTCGGTCGTCGGAGACCTGCCCGACCAACTCCTCGACACGCTCACAAAAGCCGGAGTTCCCACTGCTGTCCCCATCGCCGACATCGCTGCGACGTGCACCTGCCGCTCCCGAACCAAGCCCTGCGCGCACATCCTCACCGCGCTATACGGGCTCGTTCTGCTCGTGGATGAACGACCTGCAACAGCACTGGAGATCCGTGCTAAAAGTCTGGTCTCGGGTCCGCCATCGGATCCCGATTGGGTTCCTCTGTCCGCCATCAGACCCGAACACTTCTACACGACCGCTACCGCTTGGCGGCGGCCGTTGCGTCTGGGGCGCCCTGGTGCCGGCCGGAGACGCTGACGGAAGTTGCAGGATCTGAGTCCGACTGCGGCTTCCTGTGCTTGGAACATGTAGGAGTGTCCGTTAATAGATGCATGCATTTCCTTCGACTAATTTATCGAATAGGCGACACCGCCGGCCGTGAGTTCACGTGAGGTGAATAGGCAACCAAGACGAGGGGGAGCCGAGTGAGACGATCACTCTATTCTGTTGGTGCTGGTGTGGCGATTTCGCTGGCGCTT
>NZ_QKKX01000098.1 GCF_003434305.1 Micromonospora sp. MW-13 | reverse complement strand
TCTACCGCAACGGGGCGGTGCTGCGGGCCGTCAACGAGGACCAGCTCGGCGTGGATTTCGGTCGGGTCTGGGGCTTCGGGGTGCACGACTGGTGCTCCGAGTGGGCGCTCCGGGACGCCGTCGACGAGGGCGCGACGTCCGATCTCCGACTGGTGGCGTCCCTGGTCAACGCGCCGACCACGCCCGGATTCGAGTTCGCCCAGCAGACCGTATTCGCGGCCCCGGTCGGGGCGTAGGGGGCTGCCGTGTTCTCCGTGCAGGAGCAGATCGGACTACGCCCGGTGTCCGTGCCGGGCGAAGCCGGGATCGCGCAGACCACCTCACGGGTCGCCGTGACCGGCGATGACCCGATCGCCTGGTACTCCCTGTCCAACCCGCTCGTGTGGGTCGGCGGGGTCCTGGCGGTGACGTTCGGCCTGGCCTCCGTCGCCGGGTCGGTCCGGCTCGGTCGGGCCAAGATTTCCGCATCCGCGGGGAAGGGCTGACCAGCATGGCAGCGAACACCAAGACCCCGGCGGCAGACGCCGACGAGATTACCCCGGCGGCCGACGTCGACGAGTCGGCGCAGGAGTCAGCCGCGCCGGCCGCGCCGGTTGCCGGGGATCTCGTCGAGTGCGAGGCCACCGGCCGGTACGGGATCGTCATCGACGCCGAACCGCATGTGGTGCTGTGGCTGGGCGTGCCCGAGCGGTGCGATCTGCCGCTGCGCCGGGTGGGCTGACCGGTGGCCGGCGAGCGGCTACGCGAGGGGGCATACACCGGGGGCTCTCGCATGGCCGCGGACTGGCCGGGCCCGGACGGTCGCGCCGACGAGCAGGACGACGTCGCCGGGGACCAGGACGACAACGAGCAGGACGACGTCGCCGGGGACCAGGACGACGTCGACGAGGACGACGTCGACGAGGACCAGGAGGACCAGGACCAGGACGACGAGCCGGCGCCCGCCCGGCCCGGCCGGGCCGCGAAGGCGGCCGGCGCTGGGGCTGGGTGGGTGCTCGGCGTGCTGTTCTGGGGCTGGGTCGCGCTGCCGTTCATCAAGGCCGGGCCGGGCGAGGTGAAGAAGACCCTCATGGCGAAGTTCTTCAACCGCGCGCCGGACGGGACGGAACTCCCGTGAGGCCGGGCGGGATTGTGCTGGTCGTCGCGGGTGCGTGGGTGCTGTGTCAGGTGCTGGGCGGTAACGCGCTCGGGCGGCTCGGGCTCACCTCGCCGAGCCGTGACCCGTTCGCGCAGCCCGGCGTCCAACGGCCCGATGACGGCTACGGGCCCGGCTACCGCGACGGCAACGGCAGGCCGCTGTGAAGCGCGGCATCCAGGGCTTCGCGGCCGGCGCGCTGACCCTCGTGGCCATGCAGGTGCTGGGCACGGCCAGGGGCGCGCAGCAGGGCGGAAAGCTGCTCGTGTGGCTAACCGGAGGCATCCGGCGGGCGCTGGCCGCAGACGTGCCGGCGATCCCCCGGGTCGGCAAGGCCACAGCCGGCAGCAGCGGCAAGAGCAAGAGCAAGAGCAACGACACAGAGATCGGCGGCGTGCTGCCACGCAACCCGCCGGTGCAGGTCTGAGACGGGGGGCAGGGGCATGGGACGGAAGGCGTTGGGTACGGCGGGCCTGCTGATCGGGATGTATCTCCTCGCGGCGCACGCGACCGGGTGGGGCCGACTGCTGCTGAACGCGGGTACCGCGGGAAGCGGCGTGGTCAAGACTTTCCAGGGGCGGTGAGCTGTGCGTCTGTTCGGTAAGCCGGGTAAGGCCGGCAAGGAGCAGCGGCCGGAGCAGGTTCCGGCGGGGGCCGGCGGTCGGGCGTCGGGCGGCAACGTCTTCCCGGGGCCGGCGATCATGTACGGGCCGCAGCCGCAGTCCGTGAGCCTGGCTACCCGGCTGCACATCGGGACGTCCCTGACGTCGCCGATGGTCGCTGGCCGGTACCGGCCGGGCGACCAGGGCGCGGCCACCCGGCGCGGGTGCGACGGCGGTAGTCCGGACCTGGGCGCGCTGCAAGCGTTCCGGGGGCTCGTCGGCGGTCCGGGCCGGGCCCAGGTCGGCGCGCAGGCGGGCCCGTCCGCGCAGCCCGGCTACCCGTCGACGGGCGGCGGGCCGCTGCTGGACGCGTTCGCCCGGATGTCTCAGCCGGACGTGCAGCCGTACGGCGGCATCCGGTGACGCGCGGGCGAGGCAAGCGGGCCGGCGGCGTGCTGGGCCTGCTCAAGGATCGGCGGGTGCAGGTGGCGGCCGGCGCCGCCGCGGTGCTGGGCCTGGTGGTCATGATGCGCCGCGGTGGCGGCGGGTCGGGCGTCGACGGCGCGCAGATCCAGCCGGCGGCTGGTTTCGACTCCTCGGGGACGGACCTGTACAACGCCCTCCAGGGCATCCAGGAGGGCTGGTCGGCGGACATGCGCGCCTTCACGGAGCAGCTTTCGATCTTCAACCGGGGGCGGACGACCACCCCGACCAGCCCGGACGACGTCCGCAACTTCCGCAAGCCGGGGTTCAGGCCGTACCCGGCGGGCAGCCGGCCGGCGCCGACGTTCTTCACCCCACCGTCGCCGCTGACGCCTGTTCGGCGGTGACGCAGTGGCGTCGCTGACCATGGCGCAGGTGTACGCCTACGCCAGGCAGGCCGGATTCGACCCGGCGGCGGCCGTCATCATGGCGGCCATCGCTGCGGGGGAATCCGGCCTGAACCCGGGCGCGGTCGGCGACGTCTCCCTGCAAGACGCCACATGGGGGCCGTCGGTCGGGCTGACGCAGATCCGCACGCTCAAGGCCGACACGGGGACCGGCCGGACGAGGGACATCACCCGGCTACGTGACCCGCTGGCCAACCTCACCGCGGCGTATGAGATCAGCGGCGGCGGCCGGGACTGGACGCCATGGACCGTCTACACCTCCGGCAAGTACCGGCAGTACCTCGGGCAGGCACAGGCGGCGGCGGGCAGCTCGTCGACGACGTACATCCCGGGGGCCGGCGCCGTACAGCGGGTGGGCCTGGCCGACGACATGGTGTCGCGGGCCGGCGGGCTCGTCGTCCAGGGGCTGATCGTGGTCCTCGGCGTGGTGCTCGTCGTGGCCGGCGCGGCCCGGACGACAGGGGGCGGCCGGTGAGCACTGCTGACCAGGTGATCGCCTACGGGATGGCCGAGATCGGCAAGCCGTACGTCTGGGGCAACGAGGGCCCGAACAGCTTCGACTGCTCGGGCCTGATGCAGTGGATCTTCGGCAAGGTCGGGATCGACCTGCCTCGCACCGCTCGTGAGCAGCAGCGATGGGCGAAGCCGGTCACCGACCCGCGCCCGGGAGACTTGGTGTTCTGGGGCAACCCGGCAACGCATGTCGGGCTGTACCTGGGCGGCGGCCGGTTCCTGGCCGCACCGTCGGCGGGCCGCAACGTGCAGGTGTCCAAACTCTACGGGCGGCCGACCTACGGACGGGCCCCGGGACTGTCCGGGGTAGCCGGCGCGGTCGGCGACCTCGTGACGACGCTGCCGGTCGCGGCGGGCGGCGGTACGTCGGCGGTGGACCGGTCCGCCGATCTGCTGCTGATTGGCCTGGTGGCCGCGGGCGGGGTGGCGCTGGTCGCGATGGGCGGCTGGCAAGCAGTCAAGGGGGGGCAATCGTGACGGAGGTCAGGGGCCCGCGCGGGCTCGTCAAGCTGCGCGACATGGCGGTCCGGGTGACCGGCCAGCCCGGCGGACAGCCGGCTACCCACGTCGATGGCGGGTACGGCACGGTGCGGGCTGCAGCCGCTGCCGTCGACGTCGACGAGCCGGTACCGGTGCCGGCGCGGCTGTCCCCGCGTGAGGCCGAACGCCTGATGCAGGCGGAGATGATGCAGGCCGTAGCCAGCCTCTGCGAGTCCACCACCGCGCTCGCCGCGCGGCTGGGCGGCCGGACCGGCGCAACGAACGGGGTCCTGCTGGTGAGGCTCGTCGCGCTCCCGGCGGGCCGCTGGTCGTACGCGGGACCGGTGGCGGTCGGGTCGGTGCTGATCACCAACCACCACGCCACCGACCCGCTCTACGTGGCGTCCGGCGATCAGGGCGACGTGCCGGTGCAGGGCCTGGGCGTGCAGCGCGTCGAGGCCGGCGCCACCCTGTCGATGCCGATCGGCGCGCACGCCTTCACGATCGCCGGCCCCGTCGACGCGGTGGCCAGCGTGCAGGCGTTCGCCGGCATGCAGGCGTACGGCATCGGCGGCATGCTGTGACCGGACCGTTCTTCCCCGACCGGCGCACGGCGGCCGGCGTCGGGGTGGTGCTACTCGCGGCCGGCTGGCTGTGCCTGCACGACGCGTACGTGCGCCGCAACGTCAAGCCGCCGCTGGCGCTCCGCCCGTTCTTGTGGTGGCGGTAGCGGTGGTGCCGTTCCTGGTGCCGCAACAGACCACCCTGGACGCCAACGGCGACGGCGTGGCCACCTACACCGCGCGGGTGCCGGTGCAGATCAACCACACCCGCGTGCAGGTGACCCCACCGCCGGGCCAGACGGCGACGACGAGGCGAGCTCGCGCGCTCGTCTACGCGTGCGGCTGGCCGCTGGAGGGCACGTACAGCGGCAGCAATGACCAGTCGGACACCCGACACGTCCTGCTGCCGGGAGAGACGCTGGAGTGCCGCTGGACCGGCGGCGACCCGGGCGCGACCGCAACGCTTATCGTGAGAGGGGTATCCCGCAGTGACCTTCGCTGATCCCATCGTCGACGACACGGAGCTGATCCGTGACGCGATCCGCAGCCCGAACTACATCCCGGGGGTGTCGGGCTGGTCGATCAACCGCGACGGGTCCGCCGAGTTTTCCGACGCGCGGACCCGGGGCGCCGTGGTGGTCGGCGACCCGGCCGGTTCGTCGGTGCAGATCCTCCCCGGGGCCCAAGCCCCGGCGGAGGTGGTGGCGCTGTACCCGGCGCCGTACGTGGTATCCACCATCCAGATCCAGCAGATCAGCCCGGCGTTGTACTGGTGGGATGCGGTCGTGGTCGGCCCGACCGCGGTGCAGTCCTTCGTCGCTCGGGGGGTGTCCGCAGACGGCATCCCCTCCGAGTACAGCCGATCGGGTTTCTCCGCGGTCAACGGAAACGCGCTGACGACGCTGGGATCCGACGGGGCAGCGATGCTGGTACCGGGCGGGTCGATCGAGGTCACCCCGCCCGGCCGGGTCACGGTCGGCGGGTACGCGCTGACCGGCCGGCGCGAGGTCTACAACGGGATGATGCCGACGCAGACCCTGGCGTCGACGCAGAGCACCTACGTCGACCTGCCGGGCGGCCCGACGATCCAGTACACCAAGCTTTACGGGGCGCCGGTCGGGGGCGGCCCCGGGCAGGCCGTGTCCCGGCTGGCGATCTCGGCGAGCATCGGCTGTTACAGCAACGTCGCGTCAGCCCAGGTGTGGTGGGGCGTGCGGATCCGCAGGGCACTCAGCGGCGGCGGGACTCTCCTTGTGGGCACGTACGACCTGGACACCCGCTGGTGGTACGTGGCGGACCACGCCAAGCTAGCCGGCGACGTTCGGGACGCGGGCGACCTCCCGGCCGGCGACTACCAGCTCAATTTGGTGTGGCGCCAATCCGCCGGGGCAACCGGCGTCGGCGTCCACTCCGGCACCGATCGGCTGTCGCTCGTGGTCGAGGAGCAGGGCGCGCTGATCGTGCCCCGGCCGAGGTAGACGAGCACGCGACGAGGGGCCCGGCCAGCCTGGCCGGGCCCCTCGTCGCTGATCCGAAAACGTAATCCTGGGATAAGTCGCGCCCTACAGCCGGTCGAGCTGCGCCACCACATCGGCCGGCAGGGCGGGGCAGGACACCAGCCGCATCTCGGTCTCGCCGTCGACCGGCCGGGACTCGTTGGTGTCCGCACGCAGGTACTCGTGTGGCCCCAGCTCGTCAACCCCGGCGGCAAAGTCGGCCGGATCCCACCCGATCTCCTCGGCGACCCGCTTGCGGTCGGCGGGGTTCGGCAGCTCGAAGACGTACACCAGATCGCTCTGCCCGAGCACGAGCGGGTCAACGGTGTGCGGCCGGGGGCAGCACAGCAGCACCGTGAGTTGCCGGTGCCGGTTGGACTGGAGAATGCGCAGCATGTGGGGCGGGGTGCGGTTGGCCCGGGCGATCAGCCCGACCTCATGCAGCAGCACGCACACGCGGCCGGTGCGGTACGCCATCCCAAGGACGGCGTCGACGTCCTCGACGAACGTGGGGGAGCCGGCGTCGGGGTGGTACCGCAGGGTCATGCGCTTGCCATCCTCGCGCAGGTGCTCCGGCCACCTCGTCGGCAGCTCGTCGACGGTGCCGCGTAGCTCGATGACGCCCCGGTGCGGCCCGTCCGTCCCGTTGACGTCGATCACCACCCGGTCGTACGGGTAGGACTCAAACCAGAGCAGCGCCATTTTGCTCTTGCCGCTGCGCTTTTTGCCGAGACAGGTGATGATCACGCCCTTCGACGGGTCGATCTCCCCGCGGCTGGTCAGCGTCCCCACGGGGTCAGGCCAGGGCCGGCACGGCGTCGCCCTGGCCGTCGTCGTTCGGCTGCTCGGCGAGGAGGCGGGCGAGCGCGTCCAGGTCCACCAAGCCGGCGCGGGCCGCGAGGTCGGCGGGCGACCCGGCCGGCGGCGGCATCGTGACGAGCTGCGCCGACCGGACGGCGGCAGCCAGCTCGGCGGCAGCCGCGGCCCGGCGGGCGGCGGCGACAGCGACCCGGCCGGCGATCACTCCGGCGGCCAGGCCGAGCACGCCGACCGCGAGCGCCCGGGCGACCCGGGGCCGCGCGGGCCGCTCGTCGACGGGCAGCTCGTCGACGGCGGGCTGCTCGTCGACGGGCAGCTCGTCGGGGTCTGGGCCGGCGCCGGCGAGGTATCGCCGCCGGGCGTCGGCCAGCTCGGCGAGGTCGGCCAGCTCGGCGCGGCGGGTGTCCGCCTCGTCGGACAGGTCGCGCAGGCCCTGGCCGGCGAGGGCCAGCCCGAGCGGGATCAGGGACGCGCGCAGCAGCAGCGACAGGCGGGGCATCAGGACTCCTCCGGGTAGGCCACCGTGGCGGCCGGGATGCGGGTGATCAGGGGGCCGGCGTCCTCGTCGAGCACGTAGGCGTGCACGGCGGCGGCTGCCTCGGCGACGTCGCCGACGTCGTCGCCGAGCAGGTCGGTCGGCAGGTGCCGGGCCGCGATGCGTCCGATCGGGTCGGCGACGTCGGCCACCTGGCGGCGGGTCGGCTGGCGCAGGTGCCGACCGGACCGGGCGAGCAGACCCGCGGTGATGCCGGCGAGGATCACCAGCAGGCCGGCGAGCGTGCGTCCGGCGGCGGCGGGGTCGCTAGTACCCGAGGTGCGCGTACGCCGCGCGGCCGGTGGCTCCGGACTCAGGGGCGGGGGCGCGGCCGGGCCGTCGTCCGGCGGGCTCGGCTGCGGGGGCTCCGGGCTGCTCGGCTCGTCGCTGGGGCTCGTGGTCGGGCTGCTCTCCGGCAGTTCGTCGAGCTGGTCGTGGTGGGGCTGGCGGAACGCCGGGAGCGGAATCGCCGGCAGGTCGTCGAGCATGGTTCACCCTCGGGATCGTCGAGCGGCGCCGGGCCGGCGCCGGTTGGTCGGTCTGTGCAGGGTCAGCCGGCGCGGCGGCCGGCGGGGTCTCGGTGGCGTCGCCCTTGATCCGGCGGGCCAACACGATGCCGTCGCACGCTGGCGCGGGACACCTGCCCCTCCAGGTGACGCGGTTGCGGGGTGCCGTGGTCTTGACGACGTGCAGGCACTTCGGGCACGTGCCCTGGACGGCTACTGCCACCCGTCACCACCTCCCATGAGTAAGGGATACAAACCCTTCCGGTCCTTACTGGACTCTCGGGGGATGTAAGGGCCGATCGGACGTCGACACCTTACGTCAAAGGTGGGAGCATCCTGTCCCATGGAGGGGAAAATGGCCGTACGGCTGAGCAGGCTTGCGGCTGCTCATGACCGGTCCAAAGAGGCGTACGAGGATGACGTTTCCGCACTTCGCGCGGCGATTCGGGAGGCTGACGAGGCGGGCGAATCTGTACGGAAAATCGCGGCGGCGTGTGGCTACTCGCCGAGTCACACCCACCGGATCATGTCCGGGCTGGTGGCGTAGTGGCAGCGTGGCGGGAGGAGGATCACCCCCGCGACGAGCGTGGGCGGTTCGCGTCGAAGGGGGCGCTGGCGGCTCACCAGATCGGGCGGACGGTGGCCAGCCCGACCACGGCCAGCGATGAGGCGTTGCTCGATGTATTCGTCCGGGTCGCGGGCAAGGCCAAGCTTTCCCCGCGCGATGAGGCGGCGCTGGTCGCCCTGGACGCGGAGATGCAGCGGCGTGACGCTGGCGGCGAGCGCGAGCCAACTGCGCAAGAGCGGGCCGTTGACGACCTCGTCGGCGCCGGCCGGTCGTATGAGGAGGCGTACCGGGAGGTCTACGGGGATCTCGGCGCGGACGACAGCGACCGGCGGCGCGGGGAGAGTCGGGAGCAGGCGCGGCGCCGGCAGTACGCAGAGCTGACCGCGCTCGCGGTGCTGCAAGCGGAGAGCGCGACCCGCGGAAACCTGCTCGCCAAGTCGGCGGCGGCGGCCGGCGTCGACCCGGTGAGCATCTTCTCTGGGCCCCGGGCGCGGGCCCGGAAACACGCGTCCGAGGAACTGCTGCGGTGGTGGGAGGATCACCCCCGGATCACGTACGCGGAGTACCGCGCGGACCAGCTCGGCGACGCGGCCGGGGGCCGGCGGGCCCGGGCGGCCCGGAAGCAGGCCAGCAACGGAAGGGACTTCGCGGCATGACGGCGACGACGCAGGCAGACCGCGACCGGGCGGCCCGGGGCGGCCGACTCGCGGCCCGATCCGGAGCGGGCGCGGGAAGCTGCCCGTACGACGCCAACGGCGACGCGCGGCAACGCCAACTCGCCCTTGTCTACGTCCGGGCGTACCTCGCGGCCGGCGGGACGCTGGACGGACTCGACTACGGCGACAACCCGGCCAACAACCCGGCCAGCCCGGCGGCGGCGCCGACGTCGACCAGGGCGACGCGGTCCACCAGGCCGGGCGGGCGACCGTACGGGCACCTCGGCTACCAGTAACGGGCCCGGTGCCGTCTGTCGTACGGGTGTACGCTGACCGCGTCTCGGGGGGGACCGCAG
Source organism: Micromonospora sp. MW-13 (assembly GCF_003434305.1). Taxonomy (GTDB): domain Bacteria; phylum Actinomycetota; class Actinomycetes; order Mycobacteriales; family Micromonosporaceae; genus Micromonospora. The sequence goes on along the minus strand of NZ_QKKX01000098.1, from coordinate 6,754 downwards.
GGAGGGCAACCAGGCTGCTGCACTGGTTGCCCTCCCTGCTGCCGTAGACGGGCCTGTCGACAGTGGAGCCCGCCTGCTACCGTGCGCAGCGCAGGAGCGCGCCGGGCCGATTAACGAGGCCGGACCGGCGCGCTTTTGCTTGCGGACAGTCACAGAGCGTGTTAGCCGGCGGGTCCGTAGGGTGACCGGCGAATGATGACCGGGCCGCCGACCGGGCTATGTGGTCGATACGTCGGGACGTCACCGCAAGACGGCGATAGATCAACCACTGCACTCAGTAGTTGAATGCTCGCCCGAGTCGGCGCGATTCCTGTCTGTACGGCCAGTCTCCGGCGTGTCTCTTGCTCCCGCGAGCATGACAGCGGACGATGGCACCCGGCCCCGTGATCTTCTCGTCCCCCCCGAGAAGAGTCGGGGCCCCGACGAATAGCAGTCGTCGGGGCCCTTCAACTCCGGGAGGTCGGTGGACCCGTTCCCCAACGGATCCCCTCGACCGGAGGGCCGCACAACCGATCTCTCACATCGGAAGGCGACAGCACGAATGGTAGACCAGGCGACCGGCCCCCGGGAGAAATCCCAGCGCGGCGCGTCCCGTCGTCGCAGTGAATCACGTAACGATCTCGCGTCTCGCCGTCCGGCGCGGCGCGTGCCCGTGCATCCGACCACCGTTCCGGAGGCGATCGGCGCAGCCGCCGAGACGCCCTCTTGGTACGTCGCAAACTTCGTACCCACCGCAGGTCAGGACGCAGGCGAACCCCGCCGTACAGCCCGATGGGCGCTGCGGGGACTGCTACGCCAGGACGGCGTGAGTGCCCTGCCCCGGGTGGCCAAGTGCGGGATGCCGATCGGTAACACGCCGGTACGTGTCAAGCGGGATTCCGACGGTGGCGCGCACATGTCCGGCCACGAGACGTGCTCGTCGGTCTGGTCGTGCCCGGTCTGCGCGGCGTCGATCCGGTCGCACAGGGCCGACGAGATTACGCGCGGCCTGGCCGAGCATCTGCGCCGGCCGACCCGCGACGAGCGCAGGTCCGGCAGGAAGAAGTCGGGATTGCCGGCGCAGAAGGGCGGCGCGGTGCTGGTGACGCTGACGCTGCCTCACCAGGCAGCCGATGCGCTTGCGCGCACGGTTGAGCTGGTCAGCGAGGCGTTCCGGTTCGTGCAGCGCGGTCGGGCCTATGCCGGCGAGCGCGATCGGTACGGCATCCTAGGACACATCAGAGCGTTTGAAGTGACGCACGGGGAGCACGGCTGGCACCCTCACTTGCACCTGATCCTCGTCACCGCGGCCCGGCTGACCGACGAGGAATGCCGGGAGCTGGAGGCGGCATGGCTGGCCAGGTGGAACCGGTTCTTGGCCCGTGAGGGCTGGCCGGCGGCCAGCGCGGCGCACGGGGTGCGCTTCGATCTCGTCCGGCGGGACTCGGCGGCCGTCGCGGTGTACGTGACCAAGCTGCAAGAGGGCGCCGACAAGGGCAAGCCGGCGCGGCGGTCCAACGTCGGCAACGAGGTCACCCGGTCGGATCTCAAGGGCGGCCGGCGTGGGTCGCGGGTGCCGTTCGAGATTCTCGCCGACTTCGGGTCGGACGGATCCGCCGAGGATCTCGCGCTCTGGCACGAGTACCAGCTAGCGACGAAAGGCCGCTCGGCTATCCGCTGGTCACGGGGACTGCGCGCGCTGCTGCTCCCCGATGAGGACGAGCTGACCGACGAGGCGATCACCGACGAGGCCGCCGACGCGGAGACGATCGCCGTCATCACGGCACCGCTGTACCGGGCGATCGCTGCGCGCCCGTACGGCGAGGCGTACCTACACGTAGCGGCAGAGCGCGGGGGGCTCGATGGCATCCGGCGGTATGTACGCGCGCTCGGACTCAGTCCGAGCGGCGTTCACCCGCCGGAAGCCTGGGAGAACTTCGCGGAGATCGATGAGTACAACCAGGGGAGGGAAGAGTGAGCACGAGGTCTTACCGCGACTGGGTGGCGAAGGGCCGCCCGTTCCGGCTGGCGCGGCCGGTCGCCGAGCTGGTGACGTGGGCGAAATCCGCGGGGGTGTCGGTGCTGGGCACCATCGGCAACGAGGAGCACCTAACGAAGGACATCCCGGAGGACCACACCCCGTTCAGCTCGACGGCGTGGCCGGTGCCGCTGCCGGGCTACGTGGTGTGCGCGATCGACCTGGCAAACGTGCGACTGCTCGGCGAGAAGATCGAGGCATCGGCGCGGCGCGGGGAGCTGCCGTGGCTCAAGTACATGAACCACAGCGGCCGAAACATCAGCTTCAAGGGCGGGACGCCGGTAACGACGTCCAGCCGTGATCATCACGTGCACCTGTCCGTACGGTCGGACTGGTGTGACCGCTCCATCGGGTCATTCGACCCGTGGGGCACGACCAAGGGGGAGACGATGACGATCGAGAAGGGCGACCTCAGAGACATCGCGGAGGAGGTGGCCCAGCGGCTCACCACCCGCGACATCTGGCCCAACGGGTACGCGGACCGGGCCACCAATCCCACGATCGCCCTGGGGACGTTCGTCCGGAACACGGCCGGGGACCTGGCGGCGGTCAAAGCGCAGCTCGCACGGCTGGAGGCACGACCGCCGGTCCAGCTCGACCGGGCCATGCTCGTCGACGTCCTGACGGAGGTCATCGGCAAGGTGGACGGCCGGTGACCGGGCACGAGCGGCCGTCGATCTCGTGGCCGATGGTGGCGCTCGCGGCCGTGGTCCTGGCGGCCACGGTCGCGGCGCCGAGGTTCGGCGCGTCGCCGGGTGACGTCCTGGCGGCGGTCGCCGCGGTGACCGGATTCGGGGCCCTGGCCTACGGCCGGCAGGCGGCCCGGCAGACGAATGGCGTACTGGACAGCCGGATGGACGCGGCGGTACAGCGGGGGATCGCCGCGGCTCTCGACGGGCAGCCGCCCGTCGAGAGCGGGCCGGCGCCGGCCGGCGGCGTGTCGTACGGCGCCGGGCCGGCGCCGGCCCCGTACGCTGACAGGTAGCACCACCGCCCCGCATCTGCGGGGCGTGCTCCCCACCTGTGTGGGGGTGGATCACAACGTTAGGCCGGTCCGGCACGAGTCACAGACCGTGGTGGAACGGAGGAGGGCCCCCGGCATGCCGGGGGCCCTCGTCATCTTCGTACCCGGGTCATCCCTGGCCGTTGGCCTCTGCAACAACGTCGTTGCACATCTCGTGGTCGTGTTCCTGGTCGCCGGGGTACGCGCACCTGGGGACCACGTCGGTAGGGGCTGCGGGGCGGGTCGTGTGCATCGCGAGAGCCTTGCCCAAACGGTCGGAGACCCATGCCTTGACGTCGCGGGTCGATGGCCTGTCGTCGGTGAGGGCCTGCAGGATGCGGGCGACGTCGGAGAGCGCGTCAACCCGGCCGTCACGGTACCCGGAGTCGTAGTCGCCGACCTTGACGGCCGGCGGCATGATCCCATCGGCGACGTCTTCGACCAGGGTGCGGCGGTCGCGGCCGTACTCGCGGTGCGCCCGGTCGACCTCGTCGACGAGGTGCATCCGGGAAAGCTGCCCGTGCCGGTACCGGCCGTACAGGTCGGTGACCCGACGGTGCATCCGGCGGGACAGGTTGTCGAGCCGGACCAGCATCTGTGCGTAGCCGGGCGGGGCGGGCGGTACGGGCGTGCCGTCGGTTTCCGCCCATCGGTACTCGGACATGCTGGTCACTGGGTCACCTCTACTGCGGTCGGTCGGATCTTGTCCAGGATGCGGCGGACGTGCCGCAGGCTCCCGCCGGTCACCTCGGCCAGGTGCTCCGGAGTGAGGTCGGCGCACTCGTCGACCGCCTGCTGAACCTGCCTGGTCAGCTCACCGCGGCGCCACCGGCGGCCGGTCGGGGGCACGTGGTCGGGCCGGGCGGGGAAGACGTCGGGCACCGTGTCGGGCACCGTGTCGGGGTTGTGCGGGGACATGTCCACGTCGGGTGGGGACATGTCCGGCTGGTGCTGGCGGGGGGTGCCGCGGCGGGTCAGGATCTCCACACTCAGCAGGAATGCGACGGCGGGCCAGCCGGCGACCGCCATGCGTACGGACGGATCGTCGAGCAGGTCCGGCCGCGTGCTGATGATGTTGGCGGCGAGGGTGGCCGCGATGCCTGCCATGAGCCCGACGCGGGCCGACAGTCGAGGTTGGCGCCGGTTCCGCTTGTCGTCGACGAGCGCGGCGGTGGCCACCACGATCAGCCCGTCGGCGGACAGCGGGAGCACGGCGGCGACGCTGGCGTGCTCTCCGGCGGCGGTGGCTACGTGATAGATGTGCTGGTAGGACGCGAATCCGGCGACCCCTGCGACGAGTCCGGCGCCGGCCCGGCTGATCAGGGTTGCGGGCCTCATCGGGTGGCCTTCCTGACCTGCTCGATGAGGGCACTCAGCAGCCGACTGTGTGCACGTATCCGCCGGGAACACTTTCGCTGGGCGGCTTCGTAGACGGCCGCGAAGTCGTCGCCGGTCCGGTGGCCGGCGTGTGCCAGCTCCAGGCAGGCGAGGCCGTACTGGGAGGCCATCTTCTCAACAGCGATTTGCAGGCGAGCGGTACGCAGGTACTCGGGTGCCTCGTCCCAGGTGGGGCGACCGTCGGGGAGCGGCATCAGGCCACGCCCCGGCCGGGGGTGAGAGCGGGGTCGGCGAGGGGCGCGGGGGCGACCGGGTACAGCGCACGCCGGGCGCCCTCGGCGGACCAGCTCGGCCCGTTGGAGGGGCGGCCGGGCCGCTGCGCCGGCACCGGGCCGGCGTTGACCGGCCAGGACGACACCGGTCCGGCGGGCATCTCCGCTGCCGCGGTGGCGGGGCCGGTGTCGACGGCGGGCTCGTCGGTGGGGCTGTCGGCACGGACCGGGAGCCACTGCACAACGCAGAGCTGCCAGCCGGCGAGCCGACCACGCCAGAGCGCGAGCCGACCACCGCGGTGGTCGGGCCGGTCGTACTGCTCAAGGTGCGTCAGCGCCTGGAGGATGGTCCGCCGGGACTGCACCTCGGTGGAGTCCAGCAGGACGGTGCTCCACCCGGACCAGCGGTTGTACATCAGACCGCCGTCCTCAGCGAGCTTGGCCAGCACGAACAGGGCGGCGGCGAGCATGGCCGCGGTGGGCTGGCGAACGTCGGTACGATCCATCACGGGGTGACCTCCTAGATAGGTGCTCCGGTACGGCGGGCGGGTCGGTGCCTCTCACCGATCCGCCCGTATCACTGTCTGGGGTAGCGCTTCCAAGCTGCCTGGCGTGACATCCCGGCCTTTCGGCCGACCTCACCCCACGACACACCCTGATCGACAAGGGTCTGTGCAAGCAGGTCGCGGACACGTCCGGCCTGCCTCCACAGCGTCGATACCGCGGCGAGCTGATCGCCGATCGGCGCGGCCGGGTCAATGGCGTCGGTCGCGCGTCGTAGGTCCTGCAAGCTCCCCATGGCGTCAACTTAGTTGACGCGCGTGGACATGTCCAGTCGACGCGCGGACATGTCCCCTTCCGGGGACGGCCGGCGCGCTGGTACCTCTCTCCTGATCTTCAACGGACGGTGACGGACGGGGGGCAGTCATGCGGGGGAAGCAGATCCTGGTGACGGCCGTGATCGCGCTCGCGGTGACGGTCGGATACCAGCAGTACATGGCCAAGCGGGGCTGAGGGGTGTTCGGCAAGCGGGCCGCGTTCTGGGGGGCGGTGGCTGGGGTGAGCATCCTCAGCCATGTCGCCCTGGAAATCGCCGCCGACAAACTGCCGTTCCTCGGCCTGTCGCGGCTCGTCGCGTACATCCATCGCGGACCAACGGGGGGGGCGCAGTAATGGCCAGTGTCGGCCAGCCGATCAGCGCGCTACAGGGCGTGCAGGCTCAGAATGTCGTGATCAACCCGGCCGCGTTCTACCCGGCCACCAGGCGGCTGACCTTCCCGATGAAGCCAGTGGGGCCGATTCAGGGCCTGGGGGCGGTGGACTCGACCACCCTCAAGCAGACCGGGGTGATCTCCGCACTGGACGTGCGGATTTCGGGCACCGTGACGTTCGGCGGCACGATCGCCGGCACCACGATGTCGTACCGGTGGCCCTACGACCTGGCAAAGGCGATCAAGGTCAGCGCCAACGGTCAGGCCAACCTGATCAACGCGTCGGGGCTCAAGATCAAGGCGCTCCAGATGGCACAGGAGCGGGTCAACGACCGTGGCGTGTCGCGGACGGTCGGGGCCGGCACCGTCGCGCAGGGCACCCTGTCGCTGTCGTCGGACGACTGGGGCACGAGCGGCGTCAACCAGCTCGGCCCGGGCGTCACCGTGGCGGCGGCCGGTACCTACGCGGTCGACATCAATTTCCGGGTGCCGGTGGCCTTCGACCAGCGGACCCTTCTCGGCGCGATCTTCGCCCAGACCGCGCAGACCAACCTGACCTGTGAGGTCGAGTACGAGACGCAGTCGGCGCTGATGACTCTCGGCGGCGCGGCCACGTTCTCCCACGCACTGACCTCGGAGATCAGCGGCGTGGTGTACACGATTCCGCAGGTCGGCGGCCAGTTCGTGGTGCCGGACCTCAGCGCGTTCCACCAGTTCGTACAGTCGAGGTCGACCGCGCTGGCGCAGGGCGAGAACGAAATCATGCTGCCGGGTACCGGCATCGGTCGGCAGCTCATGAGGGTGTTCTTCCAGACCTGGACCGGCACCGGTGCCGCCGCAACCCCGCTCACGATGAACGCGACCAACTACGGCCAGCTCGGCTGGCGGTACGGCGGTAACGACACCCCCGAGG
>NZ_QKKX01000097.1 GCF_003434305.1 Micromonospora sp. MW-13 | reverse complement strand
CTGATGTCGTATTCGACTCAGCTCCATAGGCACCGGAAGGCACACCTGGTATGCAGCGGCGCCCGCGCCAGGAATTCCCAGACTCCGTGACCGAAGCGCTCCCGCCCGAATTTCGCCACCGCCGTGGGTGTCGAGGACGTGTCGGGCAGGCTGTCTTCCCACGGATGAGGCTGTGGGGGGCGGTGGCCGGTGAGTAGAAGGATCCGGTAAAGCGCTGCGGCGGGCGATCGTGGCGCTGTTCTCGTCGAGGTCGGCCACGTCATGGAACTGACCACCGGATTCGCCACCGAATCCAAGATCCGGCACCCGGACTACCCTTTTCAAGGCTGCATGACGGGGCACTAGCTGCTGGCCGCCCCCCGCCCCCGCAGCGACAGATCCTGGACGATTTCGGCCCGGGCATGGGAGAGTCACGGGGCTTCGCGTACGCCCAGCGGGCGGACGGGTCGGTGGTGATCACGCACCGCGGGAGGGTGGCCGGGACGCTGCGGGGCGGCCGGGCGGCGGAGTTCCTCGCCGAGGTCGACGACGACCCGCAACTGGTGATGGCCCGGTGGACCGGCAACTATCGCCGGGGCAACGAACGCGCCGCACGGCAGCACCCCCGCAACCGCGCCTGACCAGCGATCGTCCGGCCGGTAACGTCCGCCCTCAGGCAGCAGGTTCCGCCCGCCACTCGGCTGAAGACTGCGCGGCCCGACGACGACGGCGGCTTCGCCACCGAGATCGCCGCGCTGCGATTGGCCGACGAACGGGGCATCCCGGCACCGCGGATTCTCGGGTTCGATGCCACCGGCAGTTCTGCCGGCACACGGGCGGTGCTGGAGACCGTCGTGCGCGGGCGCAGCGCGATCCCGATCGAGCCCACCCCGGAACGGCTGCGTGTCATGGGCGTCACGGCCGCAGCCCTGCACGCCATCACCGCCGAGCCGTCACGAGAGCTACCTCTGCGCACCCGCCCGATCCCGGCCAGCGACTTCGCGAGACAACGGCGGCTGGGAACCAACCACACCACACCGTTGTGGGCAGCCGCAGACGACCTGGTTGCGAGGCGGCCGGTGCCAGAGGGCAGGACGGGGCTCGTGCATGGCGACCTTTGGCAGGGAAACATGATGTGGAACGGGGACAGGCTCTGCGGCCTGCTCGACTGGGACATGGCCGGCGTGGGTCATCCCGGCATCGACCTGTGTTCGCTGCGCCTGGATGCGGTGCTGATATTCGGTCAGCAAGCGGCCGAACCGGTCCTCGCCGGATGGGAGGAAGCCAGCGGAGAGCAGGCTGAGAACGAACCCAAGGCACCAGTCCATTGCTGGCACCCCCGCACCGGACCACGCCGTTCCACTCCTGGCCGGGGCCGGGCAGGAGGCCGGGGCCGGCATCGTTGCGGTCACGTCGTGCCCGCCCTCGATGCCGGCCGCGTCGTCCGGACAGATCCGCCTTCAGGGCCTGGAGTCTCAGGGCCGGGTGAAGACGAGAGCCACGTTGTGCCCGCCGAAGCCGAACGCGTTGTTCAGCGCGGCGGGGATCTCCAGGTGGCGCGCCTTGTGCGCGGCCACGTCCAGGTCGAGGCCGTCGTCCGGGTCGTCCAGGTTGATCGTCGGGGGGACGACACCGTCACGGATGGCCAGGATGGTGGCGATCGACTCCAGCGCGCCGGCCGCACCGAGCAGGTGGCCGGTCATCGACTTGGTGGCGGAGATCACCGGGTGGTCACCGAGCGCTGCGCGCAGCGCCCCGATCTCCAGCATGTCGCCGACCGGGGTCGACGTGGCGTGCGCGTTGACATGCACGATGTCCTTCTTCGCGATGCCGGCGTCCGCGATCGCCTTCGCGATCGCCCGGATCGCGCCCTCGCCCTCCGCGTGCGGCTGCACGATGTCGTACGCGTCGGAGGTGATCCCGGCGCCGGCCAGCCGCGCGTACACCCGGGCGCCCCGGGCGGCGGCGTGCTCGGCCCGCTCCAGGACCAGCACGCCCGCGCCCTCGCCGAGGACGAAGCCGTCCCGTCCGGTGTCCCACGGCCGGGAGGCCCGCTCGGGCTCCTCGTTGCGGGTGGACATCGCCCGCATCGAGGCGAACCCGGCGATCGGCAGCGGGTGGATGACCGCCTCGGTGCCGCCGGCCAGCACCACGTCGGCCCGGCCGGAGCGGATGATGTCCAGGCCGAGCGAGATGGCCTCCGCGCCGGTGGCGCAGGCGCTGGCCACCGTGTGCACCCCGGCCTTCGCGCCCAGCTCCAACCCCACCCAGGCGGCGGGACCGTTGGGCATCAGCATCGGGATGGTGTGCGGGGACACCCGTCGAGGGCCGGACGCCTCCAGGATGTCGTCCTGGGCGAGCAGGGTGGTGGCCCCGCCGATGCCGGAGCCGACGCTGACCGCCAGCCGCTCCGGGTCCAACCCGGAGTCGGCCAGGCCCGCGTCCGCCCAGGCCTGCCTGGCCGCGATGATCGCGATCGCCTCGGAGCGGTCGAGCCGGCGCAGCTTGACCCGGTCCAGCACCTCGGACGGGTCGACAGCGAGCTGCGCGGCGATCCGGACCGGGAGTTGCGCGGCCCACTCCTGGGTGAGCGGACCCACCCCGGAGCGGCCGGCGAGCATGGCGTCCCAGGTCGACGCGACGTCCCCGCCCAGCGGGGTGGTCGCGCCGAGCCCGGTGACGACGACGTCGGAGCGAGCCATGATCAGGCCTGCGCCTCGATGAAGCTGACGGCGTCGCCCACGGTCTTCAGGTTCTGCACCTCGTTGTCGGGGATCTTGACGCCGAACTTCTCCTCGGCGGCGACCACGACCTCCACCATGGAGAGCGAGTCGACGTCGAGGTCGTCGGTGAAGGACTTGCCCTCGGCCACGTCGTCCGGGTTCACCCCGGCAACCTCTTCGAGGATCTCGGCGAGGCCGGCGGTGATCTCGTCACGGGTCATGGTTGGTGCGTTCCTTTCGATGGTTGGACTCGCCGCGCGGCGCGTGCCGGCGGCGTGCGAACGGCCCCGAAGGGGGCCGGACGTCAGGGGCAGCGGACGACCTGACCGGCGTAGGTCAGGCCGCCGCCGAAGCCGAAGAGCAGGACCGGGGCGCCGGAGGGCACCTCCCGGCGCTCGACGAGCTTGGACAGCGCCAGCGGGACGCTCGCCGCCGAGGTGTTGCCCGACTCGACGAGGTCCTTCGCGATGATCGCGTTGGGGATACCGAGCCGCTTGGCGATGCCGTCGATGATCCGGGTGTTGGCCTGGTGCGGCACGAACGCGGCCAGCTCCGACGGGGCGACCCCGGCCCGCTCGCAGGCCTGCAACGCCAGCGGGGCCAGTTCGGTGGTGGCCCAGCGGAACACCGCCTGGCCCTCCTGCTTGACGTACGGCCGCCAGCCCTCGATGCGTACCGCGTCGCCCTTCCCCGGGACCGAGCCCCAGACCACCGGGCCCACCCCGGCCGGCTCGCCCTCGGCCGTGGCGGTGACCATCGCGGCGCCAGCGCCGTCGGCGAAGATGATGCAGGTGGAGCGGTCGGTCCAGTCGGTGAAGTCGGACAGCTTCTCCGCCCCGATGACGATCGCGTTCCGCGACGCCCCGGCCCGGATCGCATGGTCGACGGTGCCCAGCGCGTAGGCGAAGCCCGAGCACGCGGTGTTCAGGTCGAACGCGCCCGGCGCGGTGATGCCGAGCTTCGCGGCGACCCGGCAGGCCACGTTCGGGCTGCGGTCGATCGAGGTGCAGGTGGCCACCACGACGAGGTCGATGTCGGCGGCGGTGAGCCCGGAGTTTGCCAGGGCCTTGCCGGCGGCGGCCGTCGCCATGTCGGCCACCGTCTCGTCGCCGGCGATCCGCCGGCTGGCGATGCCCACCCGGTCCCGGATCCACTCGTCGTTGGTCTCGACGAACTGGGCGATGTCGTCGTTGGTGACGATCCGGGACGGCTGGTAGTGCCCCAGCGCGAGAATCCGGCTGCCTGTCATGAGTGGTGACCCCCGATCCGGGCGAGCGGTTGGCCCGGCGCGACCGGGTCGTTGTCGTGGGCGAGCCACTCGGTGAGCGGGCCGCTGTCGTGCGCGGTCACCTCGACCGGGCCCTGCCGGGTGGCGACGTGCCCGATCACCTGGCCGGTACGCAGCGACTCGCCCTCGGCCAGCCCCTCGGCCGGCTCGAAGGTGCCCGCCGAGCGGGCCACCACGACCCGGAACCGCATGGTCGGCTCGTGGCTCGGGGCCATCCCGTGCCGGGCGATCAGGTCCCGCGCGGCCGGGAGGTCGTCCGGCGTGTTCAGGGTGACGATCTCGGGCAGGCCCGACTCCTTGAGTTCCCGCTTGACCAGGCCGGCGAGGGTGCCGGCGGGCGGCAGCTCGATCACCCCGGTGACGCCGAGGTCGGCGAGGGTGCGCATGCACAGGTCCCAGCGCACCGGGGAGGTGACCTGGCGGACCAGCCGCTGCACCATCTCCCGGCCGTGGGTGACCGCCGCGCCGTCGAGGTTGGACAGCAGGATCCGGGCCGGGTCGGCCGGGGTGATCCCGGCGGCCACCGCGCCCAGCGCGGCCTCGGCCGGGGCCATGTACGAGGTGTGGAACGCGCCGGCCACCTTCAGCCGGATCACCCGGGCCTTCGCGGGCGGCTCGGCGGCGAGCTTGTCGAGCGCGGCGAGCGCGCCGGCGGCGACGATCTGCCCGGCGCCGTTGCGGTTGGCCGGCTCAAGCCCGTGCCGGTCGAGGGCGGCGAGCACCTCGTCGGTGTCCCCGCCCAGCACCGCGACCATGCCGGTCGGCTCCAGCGCGCAGGCCGCGGCCATCTCCCGGCCGCGCACCCCGGCGAGGGTGATCGCGGTCTCGGCGGGCAGGACCCCGGCGAGCGCCGCCGCGCCCAGCTCGCCGACGCTGTGCCCGACGGTGAGTGTGACGTCGTGCATCGGCAGGTGCTCGGCCGCGAGCAGCGCCGCGGCGACCAGCAGCGGCTGGGTGCGGGCGGTGTCCTTGATCTCGTCGGCGTCGGCCGCCGTGCCGAGGTGGACCAGGTCGACGCCGGCCAGCGCCGACCACCAGCGCAGCCGTGCCTCGGCGCCGGTCAGGCCGAGCCAGGGGGTCAGGAAGCCGGGTTTCTGAGAACCCTGGCCGGGTGAGAGTACGGCGAGCACGGATATGACTCTTCCGGATACTCGCCAGTCACGGTGCTACCGAGCGACACCAAACCACACTAGAACCTTTGGAGGAACCCTACAAAGATCGGTGAGGGTGATCATCTCTCTGGGGTCTTTTGTCGGCCTGCGGTGGCAATCGGCTGATTTGTCACAACGGGAACCACCGGGTCGAGCCGGCCCACGGTCAGGGCCACCTGGAGGGCGAACGCGTCCCGGGGGACCAGCGGCGAGAACCCGGTCACCTCGGCGATCCGCCGCAGCCGGTAGCGCACCGTGTTCGGGTGCACGAACAGCGCCCGGGCGGCGCTCTCCAGCGTCCCGCCGGCGGCGAAGAACGCGTCCAGCGTGTCCAGCAGCTCGCCGCTGGCGCGGGCCAGCGGCGCGTACACGTCGTGGCGCAGCCGGCGGCGGGCCTCGGCGTCGCCGGCCAGGGCCCGCTCGGGCAGCAGGTCGGCCGCCGGCACCGGGCGCGGCGCGGTCGGCCAGGCCGGGGCCGCCCGGAACCCGGCCAGCGCGGCGCGGGCCGAGTCCGTCGCCTCGTCCAGGCTCGGCACCGCCGGGCCCACCACCACCGGGCCGTCGCCGAACGCGGGCAGCAGCTTCCCGGCGGCGGCGAGCGGGTCGGCCGCCCCGCCGAGCACGATCACCAGCCGGTCGCCGTGCACCCCGCCGATCATCTCCACCCCGATCCGCCGGGCCAGCCGGTACGCGGTGTGCAGCACGGCGTTCACCTCGCCGCCGGGGGAGCGGCCCACCGCCACCGACACCGGCGGGGCGTCCGACCAGCCCAGCGCGGCGGCGCGGCTGGCCAGCACGTCCGGGGAGTCCCCGCGCAGCAGCGCGTCCACCAGCAGGGCCTGCAACCGGGCGTCCCAGGAGCCGCGCGACTCGGCGGCCCGCGCGTACGCCCGGGCGGAGGCGAAGGCGATCTCCCGGGAGAACCGCAGCACCGCCTCCCGGAGCTGCTGCTCCTCGCCCTCGGCGGCCAGGGTGCCGACCTGCTCCTCCACCACCTCGATGGTCACCTTGATCAGCGCCACGGTCTGCTGGAGGCTGATCGAGCGGGCCAGCGCCTGCGGCGCGGTGGCGAAGACCTCGTCGGAGACCTCCTGGGTGCTGTCGGCCGTGCCGCCGCCCTCGCGCAGCCACTGCACCAGCGACCGGGCGCCGGCCTGGGCCACCAGCATCACCCAGGAGCGCTGGTCGGCCGGGAGCGCCCGGAACCAGGGCAGCGTCTCGTCCATCCGGGCCACGCTGGCGGTGGCCAGCGCCCCCGCCGCCCGCTCGATCCGGCGCAGCGTGGCCGACAGCTCGATCCCGCCCGGCTCGCTCACCCCCCCAGCCTTCCAGAAGGCGGGCGTCCTCGGCCAACGGCCACCGGTGGCGCCGGGCGCTCATCCCGCCGGTGGTGGGGCCGGGCGCTCATCCCGCCGGTGGTGGGGCCGGGTGGGGCCGGGCGCTCATCCCGCCGTGGTGGGGCCGGCGGGTGACCCGGCGGGCGGGGCCGGCAGGGCCAGCTCCTGGGCCAGGATCGCGGCCTGGACGCGGCTGCGCAGGTCGAGCTTGGCCAGGATCCGGCTGACGTGGGTCTTCGCGGTGCTCTCCGCCATCGCCAGCCGGTCGGCGAGCTGCTGGTTGGACAGGCCCAGCCCGAGGCAGGCCAGCACGTCCCGCTCCCGGGCGGTCAGGCCGGCCACCGCCTCCCGGGCGGCGGCCGACGCCCCCGGTGCGGTGGCCGCGAACGCGCTGATCAGCCGCCGGGTCACCGCCGGGGCGATCACCCCCTCGCCCCGGGCCACCGTCCGGACGGCGGCGACCAGGGCGTCCGCGTCGGTGTCCTTGAGCAGGAAGCCGGCCGCCCCGGCCCGCAGCGCGCCGAAGACGTACTCGTCGAGGTCGAAGGTGGTCAGCACCAGCACGTCGGCGAGCCGGCCGGCGACGATCTCCCGGGTGGCGGAGATGCCGTCCAGGCGGGGCATCCGCACGTCCAGCACGGCGACGTCGGGGCGCAGCTCGGCGCAGAGCCGCACCGCCGCCTCCCCGTCGGCGGCCTCGCCGACCACCTCCATCCCCGGCGTGCCGGCCAGGATCAGCGCCAGCCCGGCCCGCACCGCCGCCTGGTCGTCGGCGAGGACCACCCGCACCGGCCCACCCGCGCCGTCGTCCCGCCGGTCGGGGCCACCCGCGTCCGGGCCGCCCGCGCCGTCGTCCCGCCGGTCGGGGACGGCCGCGTCCTGACCGCCCACGGCGTCGCCGCCTCGGTCGGGGACGGCCGCCCCCGGGCCGCTCACGCCGGCCTCCCGGTGGGCAGCGCCGCCCGTACCCGCCAGCGCCCGTCGGTCGGGCCGGCGGCGAACTCGCCGCCCAGCAGCACCGCGCGCTCGCGCATCCCGATCAGGCCGGCGCCCGCCCCGGGCAGCCCCCCACCGCCCGTGCGGACCGGGTTCGCCACGGTCACCACCACCTCCACCGGCCGGTACGCCACGATCAGCTCCGCCTCGCCCGCGCCGTGCTTCAGCGCGTTGGTCAACGACTCCTGCACGATCCGGTACGCCGCCAGGTCCACCCCCACCGGCAGCGGGCGTGGCCCGCCGGTCACCTCGGCCCGCACCGCCAGCCCGGCGGCCCGCATCCGGTCCACCAGCCGGTCCAACTCGTCGAGGCGGACCCGGGTCGCCTCCTCGGCCGGGTCCGCCGCCCCCGGCGTCGGCTCCCGCAGCAGCCCGATGAGCTGGCGCATCTCCGCCATGCCCTGCACGCTGTTCTCCCGGATCACCCGCAGCGCCGAGGTCACCTGCGCCCGGTCCAGCCCCGGCACGGACAGTGCGGCGGTGGCGTGGATGGCCACCGCGCTGAGGTGGTTGGCCACCACGTCGTGCAGCTCCCGGGCCATCCGGGAGCGCTCGGCACGGACCGCCTCCCGCCGGTCCACCTCGGCCAGCCGGGCGGTCTGCTCGGCCCGGGCCCGCTCGGCCGCCGCCTGGTCCCGGTACTGCCGCACGCTGATCCCGCTCAGCACCGGCAGGACCCCGACCAGCACCACCGGCACGGCGAGCGCCACCCCGCGCCAGTGGCCGAACACCAGCGTCCCGCCGACGGCGGTGAGCAGGCTGAGCGCCACGGTGATCCGCAACAGCCACCGCCACAGCCGGGGCGGGCCGTACACGCAGGAGTCGTAGAGCACCTGGGTGTAGATCAGCGCGGTGCCGAGGCTGGCGCCGAGGGCGACGTCGACGACCAGCGCCGCCGTGCCGAGGGCCAGGCCGGTGCGGGTGGCCACCCGGCGCAGGCCGACCGCCACCGACACGGCCAGCAGCGACGGCAGGAAGGCCGCCGTGGGCACGTCGGGGCGCGGGGCGAGCGCCAGGTGCGCGCCGAGGCCGAGCAGTGCCAGCCCGCCCGCGAGGGAGGCGCCGGCCAGCGCCAGGTCCCGGCCCGGGGTCCCGGAGCCGAGCCAGGGTGGCGGTCGCATGGCCCGATCCCACCACACCCGCCGCCGCGCCGGCTCCAACCACGGCACGAGGCCGTGGTCCGCCGAAGGAGGTACGGCTCAGCCGTACGCCGGGGTCATGGCGGTGGCCAGGCGCAGGTGCCCGGCCGCCTCGTCGGGGTGCCCGGCCGCCTCGTCGGGGTGTCCGGCCGCCTCGTCGGGGTGTCCGGCCGCCTCGTCGGGGGTGTCCGGCCGCCCATGATCGACTCTGGATCAGTGACATGGGGTGTTCGCGTCGCCCGGACGCCCCGTTGTCGGTCACCCGGTGTCGATCATGGGTGCCGGGTGCCGGGTGCCGGGTGCCGGGCGGGCGGGGTGGCCGGGTCCATCCTTCGGCGGACCCGGATCTCACCGTCCGCGCCGAGGCCGGGGCCCGTGGCGGGCGGCACGCTGGACACCGACGGACGGGGAGGTCGGCATGCTGGTCGCGGTCATCATCGGGTGCGAGATCGGGTTCTGGGTGGTGCTCGCGGCGGGGCTGGTGGCCCGCTACCCGCTGCGTAGACCGCGCCTCGGCGCGGCGCTGCTGGTCTGCGTACCCCTGGTCGACCTGGTGCTGCTCGCGGCGACGGCGCTGGACCTGCGGCGCGGTGCCACCGCGGACGTCACCCACGGCCTGGCCGCCGCCTACCTGGGCTTCTCGGTGGCCTTCGGACACTCGATGGTCCGCTGGGCCGACCAGCGCTTCGCCCACCGGTTCGCCGGTGGCCCGCCGCCGGTCCGGCCGCCCCGACACGGCTGGGCGCGTACCCGGCACGAGTGGCGGGAGTGGGGCAAGGGGTTGCTGGGCTGGGCCGTCGCCTGCGCGCTGCTCGGCGCCGCGATCCTCTACGTGGGCGACGCCGAGCGCACCCGTGAGCTGTGGAACTGGATCCAGAAGCTCACCCTCGCCATCGCGATCTGGCTGGTCGCCTTCCCGGTCTGGGAGACGATCTTCCCGCGTCGCCCCCGGCGCTGAGGTGGGGTACGCGCCGCACGACGCGTCGGCCTGCCCCAGTACGGTGACAGGGCACGCGGGCCACGACCGGCCGCGCGCGACGGCGAGCGTGAGGAGACCGGGGATGGCGCATGGGGAGGCCGAGTACGGCTGCGCCCAGGGGGAGAGCCGCCGGCCGGGCCACCACGACCCCCAGCCGGCGGCCGAGCACCACCGCCGGCTCGCCGGCCCGACCCATCCCGCCGAGCCGGCCTGCGGCCGGACCCCGGAGCGGGCCGAGGACGACGCGCCGGTGCCCCGCCAGCGCACCCCCGAGCCGCCCGCCGACGAGCTGGCCCGCGCGGCGGCCTGCCGCAGCGACCTGCCCGGCTGGGCCGGCGCGCACCGGCACGGCCCGGTCCGCCCCCGGCACCGGGAGGTCCGCCGGGAGCGCCCGCCGCGCCGGTGGTGCTGACCGCGGCCTGACGGCCCACCGCCCACCGTGGCGCGGGCCGGGCTCCCGGCCGCGTCGGCCCCGCCGCGACCGGGCAGCGGCTAGCGTGAGCAGGGTGAAGGCGATCGCGATCGACGCGTACGGCCCCGCCGACCGGCTCGCCGTGCGGGAGCTGCCCGACCCGCCGGTCGGGCCGGACACGGTGCTGGTGCGGGTGCGCGCGGCCGGCGTCAACCCGGTCGACTGGAAGGTCCGCGAGGGGCACCTCGACAAGGCCATCCCCGCCCACTTCCCGCTGGTGCCCGGCTGGGACGCGGCCGGCGTGGTGGCCGCGGTGGGCCCGGCGGTGGCCGGGTTCGCCGCGGGTGACGAGGTGATCGGGTACGTCCGCCGCGACGACCTCCAGCACGGGACGTACGCGGAGCTGGTGCCGGCACCGGAGCGGGCGGTGACGGACAAGCCGGCCCGGGCGTCCTGGGCGGAGGCGGCCGGGTTGCCGCTGGCCGGGCTCGCCGCGTACCAGGCGCTCCAGCTCACCCGCACCGGGGCGGGGGACACCGTGCTGGTGCACGGCGCGGCCGGCGGGGTCGGGCACCTCGCGGTCCAGCTCGCCCGGGCGCTCGGCGCCAGCCGGGTGATCGGCACGGCCGGCGAGGCCAACCACGACTTCGTCCGGTCGCTCGGCGCGGAGCCGGTCAGCTACGGCGACGGGTTGCTCGACCGGGTCCGCGCGGTCGCGCCCGACGGGGTGGACGTGGCCCTCGACCTGTTCGGCGGGGCGGCGCTGGACGTCTCGGCCGAGCTGCTGACCCGCCCCGCCCGGCTGGTGTCCACCGCCGACCCGGAACACGTCACCCGCCTCGGCGGCAGCTACCTGTTCGTCAGGCCGTCCACGGCGGACCTGAGCGTCCTGGCCGGGCTGGTCGACGCCGGCCGGCTCACCGTCCACGTGGCACGGACGTTCCCGCTGGACCAGGCCGCCGAGGCGCAGCGCCTGGTCGAGCAGGGACACGTGCGGGGCAAGGTGGTCCTGGAGCTCTGACCCGTCGACCGCCCGAGCCGGGTTCGGCGAGCCGGGGTTCGGCGGGGCTGGGTTCAGCGGGGCTGGGTTCAGCGGGTGCGGCGGCGGATCAACAGCGCGATCCCGGCCAGCCCGAGGGTGATCACCAGGATCACCCCGACGTTGAGCAGCAGCAGCCGCTGCAACTCGCCGAGGGCCTCGTCGAAGTCGCGGGCCGGGTTCAGCGACTCGTCCGGGATCACCCGCTCGCCGCCGCCGACGCCGCCGCCGCCGACCGTGTCGAACTGCCGCTCCAGCGGCACCCCGGCCGTCCGCAGGGTCTCCGACATGCTCAGCCGGCCGAGGAACCAGCCGGCCTTGGCCTTGCGGGAGACGTCCGGCTGCTTCGCCGGCCGGTACACCCGCGGGCCGCCCTTGGCCAGCGGGTAGAGGTCGTACGTCTGGGTCGCGACGTCCCCGGAGAGCACCACGACGGTGTACTTCGGGCCGAGGTCCTTCGCGGCCGGGCCGGAGGGCGCGCCGGTGCGACCCAGCCAGCTCACCTGGTCGATGACCGCGACCACCGCGGCGGGATCGGTGGCGGCCCGCAGCCGCAGCGGCTCCGCCAGCCGGTCGCCGGTGATGTCCACCCCGGCCGGCAGCGGCTTCGGAGCGGCACGCCCCGGCCCGGCCAGCCCCGGCCCGGCACCGGCGGTCCGCACCGGGCCGCCCGCGTGGGCCGGTCCCGTGAGGACCGCCGCCAGCAGCACCCCCGCGGCCAACGCGATCAGCCGCCTCACCTGTCGGACCATCGCCGCCTCCTCGCCCCGTTTCGATTTGGATGGCTTCACTGCGGGTCACGCGCTGGTCGGTCGACGGCGGTGACCCTGCCCCCAGGGCGGGTGCCCACCTCTAAGACTGTGCGGAACATCGATCAGTTGCAGCTACTGGATCGGGAATTGGAACTATCTGCGATCCCGGGCCGACTAACCTGTCAGCCGTTGATCAGCGGGCGGATAGTACCTTTCCGGAGGGGTTCATGGGGGGCAGGCTCTCACGTGCGGCCCGTACCTGGGTAGTGGTTCTCGGCGTGGCGCTCGGTGTGTCGCTGGCACTCCCGACGCCGCCGGCCTCGGCGCACAATTCGCTGACCGGCAGCAACCCGGAGAACGGGGCTCGGGTGGCCACCGCGCCGGCCCGGATCGAGCTCCGCTTCCTGGCGAAGCCGGACCCGGGTACGACGAAGATCACAGTGACCGGTCCGGACAACGTGGTCGCCCTCGGGGGCGAGCCGACCTTCTCCGGCAGCCGGGTGCGCGTCCCCTTCGCGCCCGGTGCCGCCGGCCTCTACATCGTCGGGTACCAGATCGCCTCGGCCGACGGCCACCCGATCAAGGGCGAGGTGCGGTTCACCCTCACCACCGGCACCGCGGCCCAGCCCCCGTCGCCGGGCGCCCCGTCCTCCGCCGGCACGCCGTCGGGCGAGGGGTCGCCGTCGGGCGACGGGTCGCCGTCGGGTGCCACGTCGCCCGCCACCCCTTCGGCCGCCCCGGCCACGGACGACCCCGTCAGCGCCGCGCCGGCCGCCGTCGAGACGGCGGACGACGGCCCGTCCGGGTGGCTGTGGGCGCTGGGCGGCGTCGTGCTGCTCGCCGCCCTGGGCGTCGCCCTCGTCGTGCGCCGCCGCGCCACGCGTTCCTGACCGCCCGGTCCCGCTGGCGGCGTTGATCGCCTGCGCCGCCGGGGCGAACGGGTCGCGCCGCAGGAGCCACGGCGTCAGTGACATCGCGGTCTCCGAGCCACGGAACACCGCGATGTCACCGACGCCGGATGGATCTCGCCGGCCCGCCCAGGATCAGGGCAGGCGCAGACGCGCGGCGCGCAGCCGGGTGAGGGTGCGTTCGCGGCCGAGGACCTCCAGCGACTCGAACAGCGGCAGGCCCACGGTGCGGCCGGTGACCGCGACCCGGACCGGCGCCTGCGCCTTGCCGAGCTTGAGGCCGCGCTCCGCGCCGACCGCCTCCAGCGTCGCCTTCAGCGCGTCGGCGTCCCACGACTGGAGCGCCTCGAACGCGACCACCGCCGCGTCCAGCAGCTCGGCCGCGCCCTCCTTCATCGCCTTGGCCCAGGCCGCCTCGTCGACCAGCGGCGAGGCCAGGAAGAGGAAGTCGACGTTCGGCACGATCTCGCTGAGCACGGCGATCCGGGTCTGGGCCAGGGGGGCGACCGCGGCGAACGCGTCCGCGTCGAACTCCTCCGGCTGCCACGGCGGCGGGGGGATCGTGTCGGTGCCGGCCAGCCACGGCTGGCAGGCCGCGACGAACTCGTCCACCGGCAGCGCCCGGATGTAGTCGCCGTTGAACGCGCGCAGCTTCTTCTCGTCGAAGAACGCGGGGGAGAGGTTGACCTCCTCCAGCCGGAACTCCTTCTCGATCACCGGCCAGGGCACGATCTCCCGGTCGCCGGACGGCGCCCAGCCCAGCAGCATCAGGTAGTTGCGCATCGCATCGGGGAGGTAGCCCTCGTCCCGGTACGCCTCCAGGGCGACCTTGTCCCGCCGCTTGGACAGCTTCTGCCGCTTCTCGTTGACCACCACGGGCACGTGCGCCCAGACCGGCGGGGCGACCCCGAGGGCGTCCCAGAGGAGCTGCTGCTTCGGGGTGTTGGGCAGGTGCTCCTCGGCCCGGATCACGTGGGTGATCCCCATCGTCATGTCGTCGACGACGTTGGCCAGCAGGAACACCGCGGAGCCGTCGCCCCGGGCGATGACGAAGTCCTCGATCAGCTTGTTCTCGAAGGTCGGCTCGCCCCGGATCAGGTCGACCACCACGGTCTCGCCGGAATCGGGGGTCCGGAAGCGCAGCGCCCGACCCTCGCCCGGCTCCAGGCCCCGGTCCCGGCAGAAGCCGTCGTAGCCCTGGTACTGGGAGCCGGTGCGGGCCTGCACGGCGTCGCGGGTGCAGTCGCAGTAGTACGCCCGGCCGCCCTCGTACAGCCGCTGGGCGGCGGCGCGGTGCTCGCCCGCGTACGACGACTGGAAGTGCGGTCCCTCGTAGCTGCCTCGGGCGATGCCGATCCAGTCCAGCGCCGAGAGGATGCCCTCGGTCCACTCCGGCTTGTTGCGGGCCGCGTCGGTGTCCTCGATGCGGAGCACGAACACCCCGCCCTGCTGTCTGGCGTAGATCCAGTTCTGTAGGGCGGAGCGGGCGCCGCCGACGTGGAACATACCGGTCGGGGAGGGGGCGAAGCGTACACGTACCGTCACGTCCCCCAGCCTACGGCCGCCGGCCAGCGCTTTCCCGCGAGGGGGCCGGGCCGGCCCCGCCCGGACGGGTCAGGCCACCGAGCGGATCTTGACCACCAGGGCGCTGCCGAGCAGGGTGACCGCCGCGGTCGCCGCGTACAGGGTGGGGTAGCCGCCCAGGTGCACGACGATCGGGGCGGACAGCGCCGGGCCGAGCACCTGCGGCGCCGAGTTGGCGATGTTGATCACCCCGAGGTCCTTGGCCCGGTCGGTGGCCACCGGCAGCACCTCGGTGATCAGCGCCGCGTCGACCGACAGGTAGACGCCGTAGCCCGCGCCGAGCAGCAGCGCGGCGACCACGGCCGTCGACCAGACCGGCGCGACGGCCAGCAGCGTCGCGGCCACCGCCATCACCAGCCCCGAGGCGATCACGAAGACCTTCCGGCGGCCGGAGCGGTCGGACAGCCGGCCGGAGACCACGGCGGTGAGGATCATCCCGAGGGTGTAGAGCAGGATCAGCACCAGCAGGCCGCCCTCCGGGTCGGGGTGGCGCACCCCGTCGGTGAGGAAGTACAGCAGGTACAGGGTGCCCAGCGCGTTGCCGAGCTGGACCAGGAACCGGGTGATCCAGGCCCAGGCGAAGTCGGGGTGCCGGCGCGGGTTGATCCACATCGAGGCGAGCAGCGTGCGCAGCCGCAGCGCCGGGCGATGCTCCCGGGGCAGCGGGTCGTCGGCGGTGAGCAGCGCGAACGGCAGCGACAGCAGCAGCACGGCCAGCGCGATCGCGGCGTAGCCGGCGGCGTTGCCGGTCACCAGGGCGGTGACCAGCACCGCGCCGAGCACCAGGCCGAGCGACTGTGGGATGCCCACCCAGCCGGAGACGCCGCCGCGCTGCGCCACCGGCACCCGGTCCGGGATGCCGGCGGTGAGGCTGGCCAGCATCGCGTTGAAGCAGACCTGGGCGGCCACCCAGCCGACCGCCACCCCGGCGATGGTGTCCTGCCGGGCCAGCAGCACCAGGGCGAGCGCCCCGAGCACCGCGCCGCCCGCCGTCCAGACGTGCCGGCGGCCCAGCTCCCGGCCGGCCAGCCGCAGACAGGTCCGGTCCGACAGCGCCCCGGCGAGCGGGTTGGCCAGCACCGCGGCGAGCGCGCCGAGGCCGGTGACCAACGCGAACATGGCCTCCTTGTCGCCCGGCGCGATCCGCTCGATCTGCTGGGGCAGCAGCACCTGGATGGGGGTGAAGAAGGCCATCCACACCCCGAGGTTCGCCGCGAAGACCAGCGCGATCCAGCTCCGCCGGACCGGCACGACCGGCTCGGCGAGCGCCGCCGGCAGCGCGGCCGACGTCGGATCGACGGTGGTCACGGCCTACTCCCCGGCTCCGGGCGCGCGCCCCGCCGGCCGGGTGACGACGCCGCGGAACCAGGCGTACGAGGACTTGGGCGTGCGGGCGCCGGTGGCGAAGTCGACGTGCACCAGGCCGAACCGCTTGGTGAAGCCCTCCGCCCACTCCCAGTTGTCCAGCAGGGACCAGACGAAGTACCCGGTCACGTCCACCCCGTCGTCGATCGCCGCCCGCACGGCGCGCAGGTGCCCGTCCAGGTAGGCGATCCGCTCCGGGTCGTGGACCCGGCCGTCGACGTCCGGCACGTCGTCGTACGCGCAGCCGCACTCGGTGACCTGGATCGGCGGCAGCCGGTCGCCGTACCGGTGGCGCAGGCCGGTGAGCAGCTCGCGCAGCCCCTCGGGCGCGACCGGCCAGCCGAACGCGGTGCGCGGGTACCCGGCCAGCTCGACCAGCTCGAACGGCAGCGGCGAGTCCCCGTCGGGGGCCCGTACGCCGGTCGGGTTGTAGTAGTTGACGCCGAGCACGTCGATCGGGGCGGCGACCACGGCGAGGTCGCCGTCGCGGACGGCCCCCGTGTCGGCGCCGGGGACGTCGGGGTAGCCGAGGCCGAGCAGCGGATCGGTGAACAGCCGGTTGTGCAGCGCGTCGTACGCGTCGGCGGCGGCCCGGTCGGCGTCGGTGTCGCCGGCCACCCGCACCGGCGAGTAGTTGTTGGTGATGGCCACCGGGCTCGTGCTGCGGGCGCGCAGCGCGGCGACGGCCAGCCCGTGCCCGAGGAGCTGGTGGTGGGCCACCGGGAAGGCGTCGAACAGCAGCGTCCGGCCGGGGGCGTGCTGGCCGGTGCCGTAGCCGAGGCTCATCTGCACGAACGGCTCGTTGAGGGTGATCCACAGCCGCACCCGGTCGCCGAGTCGGGCGGCCACCACGTCGGCGTACTCCGCGAACCGGGCGGCGGTGTCCCGGTTCAGCCAGCCGCCCGCGTCCTCCAGCGGCTGCGGCAGGTCCCAGTGGTACAGCGTGGCGACCGGGTCGATGCCGGCGGCGGCCAGATCGTCGACGAGCCGGTCGTAGAAGTCCAGGCCGGCGGCGTTGGCCGGGCCGGCGCCACCGGGCTGCACCCGGGGCCAGGCGATCGAGAACCGGTACGCCGACACGCCGAGCCCGGCCATCAGCGCGACGTCCTGTCCGGGCCGGCGCCAGTGGTCGCAGGCGACGTCGGCGGTGCTGCCGTCGGCGACCAGCCCCGGGGTGTGCGCGAAGGTGTCCCAGATGGACGGCCCGCGCCCGGCGGCGGTCGTCGCACCCTCGATCTGGTACGCGGACGTGGCGACGCCCCAGCGGAATCCGGTCGGGAACTCGGGCAGCGGCTCGGTGGTCATGCGCCCTCCAGGCGAGGCGAGATCCGACGGCGTTCGCGGGCGCGACACGGGCGGCAGCGCGATCCGCGAAACGCCCGCAAAACGCGAAACGTGTTCGGACTCTAGGCCCCCGACCGTCGATCGCGCCATAGGCGGCCGGCGATCGGCGCGCAAGACCTTTCGGCGTGTCTTTTCCGAAGAAGTCCAGGTAAGTCCGTTTTCATGCATAGAGTGCGGAATATCGCGGATGTCCTCAGTGGGGGAAAGAACGAAATGATCCTCGTGGAACGCAGTGCGCACGTGGCGGCGCCGGTGGAAGCGGTCTGGGAAGTCGTGCAGCGGGCCGAGCAGTTGCCGGCCTGGCTGGCGGGGGTGCGTGCGGCCGAGGTGCTCTCGGGGGAGGGCTTCGGTCGCCGGCAACTGGTCCAGGCCGGGCGCGGGTCGGCGCACGAGGCCGAGGTGATCGCCTACCAGGAGCCGAACCTGATCGGCTGGCGGGAGCGCGCCAAGGGCGCCGGGGCCCGGGCCGAGGCCCGGACCGAGATCTACGTCCAGCTCACCGGAGACGAGGAGGAGGGCGGGACCGTCGTGCGGCTCATCGTCGTACGCTGGCCGGCCGGCCCGGTCAAGGCCGCCCTGCTCCGGCTCGGGTTGCGTCGGGTCGGCGCCGACCTGGAGGACTCGCTGGCCCGGCTGACCGACCTGGCCGCCGTCGGCTGACCGGGCCCGTCCCGGCGTCACCCGCGATGGAGATGGTCCGGCGTCCCCGCCAGGGATGCCGGACCATCATCCTGCCCGGGGTGGGGAAGACGAAGGCCCGGCGCGGTGACCACCGCGCCGGGCCCCGTGCTCGTCCGCCCTAGCTGTCGCCGCCGGTCTCGCCGACCGGGGCCGCGTTGACGTCCTCGATCGCGTACTTCTTGGCCGCCTCGGCCGGGACGGTGGCCGGCACCACGCCGCGCAGCGCGAGCTGCCGCAGCGTCGCGACCGTCACCGACTCGGCGTCGACGTGGAAGTGCCGGCGCAGCGCGTGCCGGGTGTCCGACATGCCGAACCCGTCGGTGCCCAGCGAGGTGTAGTCGCCCGGTACCCAGCGGGCGATCAGGTCCGGTACCGCGCGCATCCAGTCGCTGACCGCGACCTTCGGCCCGTCGGCGTCGGCCAGCTTCTGCTGGATGTACGGCACCCGCTGCTCCGCGCCCGGGTTGAGCAGGTTGTGCTCCTCGCACTGCACCGCGTCGCGGCGCAGCTCGGTCCAGGAGGTCACCGACCAGACGTCGGCGGCCACCCCCCAGTCCTGGGCGAGCAACTGCTGGGCCTTGAGCGCCCACTGCATGCCGGTGCCGGAGGCCAGGATGTTCGCCTTCGGGCCGTCCACCTGCGGGGCGGGCGAGTAGCGGTAGATGCCCTTGAGCAGGCCCTCCACGTCCACGCCCGCCGGCTCCGCCGGCTGATGGATCGGCTCGTTGTAGATGGTCAGGTAGTAGAAGATGTTCTCCGGCTGCTCCCCGTACATCCGGTGCAGGCCGTTCTCCATGATGTGCGCCAGCTCGAACGCGAACGCCGCGTCGTAGGCGACCACCGCCGGGTTGGTGGCGGCGAGCAGCAGCGAGTGCCCGTCCTCGTGCTGGAGGCCCTCACCGTTGAGCGTGGTCCGCCCCGCGGTCGCGCCGAGCACGAAGCCCCGGGCCATCTGGTCGGCCGCCGCCCAGAAGCCGTCGCCGGTGCGCTGGAAGCCGAACATCGAGTAGAAGATGTACAGCGGGATCATCGGCTCGCCGTGGGTGGCGTACGAGGTGCCGGCGGCGGTGAACGAGGCCACCGAGCCCGCCTCGTTGATGCCCTCGTGCAGGATCTGCCCGGTCGTCGACTCCTTGTACGACAGGAACAGCTCCCGGTCGACCGAGGTGTACCGCTGGCCGTGCGGCGAGTAGATCTTCTGCGTGGGGAACAGCGAGTCCATGCCGAAGGTACGGGCCTCGTCCGGGATGATCGGCACCCAGCGCTTGCCGAACTCCTTGTCCTTCATCACGTCCTTGAGCAGGCGGACGAAGGCCATCGTGGTGGCCACCTTCTGCTTGCCGGAGCCCCGCTTGACGTCGGCGAACCGTTCGCTGCCCGGGATCGCCAGCGCCTTGCCGGCGGTCCGCCGCGACGGCAGGTATCCGCCGAGCTGCTGCCGCCGTTCCTTCAGGTACGCGATCTCGTCGGAGGACTCGCCCGGCTGGTAGTACGGCGGGAGGTAGGGGTTCTCCTCCAGCGTCTTGTCCGAGATGTCCAGGTAGAGCCGGTCGCGGAAGAGCTTCAGGTCCTCCAGCGTCAGCTTCTTCATCTGGTGGGTGGCGTTGCGGCCCTCGAAGTGCGAGCCGAGCGTCCAGCCCTTGATCGTCTTGGCCAGGATCACCGTCGGCTGCCCGGTGTGCTCCGTCGCCGCCTTGTAGGCCGCGTAGAGCTTGCGGTAGTCGTGGCCGCCCCGCTTGAGGTTCCAGATCTCGTCGTCGGTGAACCCCTCGACCATCTTGCGGGTCCGCTGGTCGCGGCCGAAGAAGTGCTCCCGCACGTACGCCCCGGACTCCGCCTTGTAGGTCTGGTAGTCGCCGTCGGGCGTGGTGTTCATCAGGTTGACCAGCGCGCCGTCGGTGTCGGCGGCGAGCAGCGGGTCCCACTCGCGGCCCCAGACCACCTTGATGACGTTCCAGCCGGCGCCCCGGAAGAACGCCTCCAGCTCCTGCATGATCTTGCCGTTGCCCCGGACCGGCCCGTCGAGCCGCTGGAGGTTGCAGTTGATCACGAAGGTGAGGTTGTCCAGCTCCTCGCGGGCGGCCACGCCGATCGCGCCGAGCGACTCCACCTCGTCCATCTCGCCGTCGCCGAGGAACGCCCAGACGTGCTGCTGCGAGGTGTCCTTGATGCCCCGGTGGTGCAGGTACCGGTTGAACCGGGCCTGGTAGATCGCGTTCAGCGGGCCGAGCCCCATGGAGACCGTGGGGAACTCCCAGAAGTCCGGCATCAACCGCGGGTGCGGGTACGACGGCAGCCCACCGCCCGGGTGGGACAGCTCCTGGCGGAACCCGTCGAGCTGGTCCTCGCTCAGCCGACCCTCCAGGAACGCCCGCGCGTACATGCCCGGCGAGGCGTGGCCCTGGTAGAAGATGTGGTCGCCGCCGCCCGGGTGGTCCTTGCCCCGGAAGAAGTGGTTGAAGCCCACCTCGTAGAGCGACGCCGAGCTGGCGAAGGTGGAGATGTGCCCGCCGACGCCGATCTCGGGGCGCTGCGCGCGGTGCACCAGCATCGCCGCGTTCCACCGGATGTAGGCCCGGATCCGCCGCTCGATGTGCTCGTCACCCGGGAACCACGGTTCGCGCTCCGGCGGGATGGTGTTGATGTAGTCGGTGGTGGTCAGCGACGGCACCCCGACCTGGCGCTCGCGCGCACGCTCCAGCAGACGCAGCATGACGTACCGAGCGCGCTTGGTTCCGCGCTCGTCGATCACTCCGTCGAGCGACTCGACCCATTCGCCGGTCTCTTCGGGGTCGATGTCCGGAAGCTGGCTCGGCAGACCGGCGGTGATCACCGGGCGCTTGCGTTCCGTGGCCACAGGCGTTCCCTCGGTTGTGTGTGGGATAGGTCTCTAGACGCCATCCTGCCTCCTCCCGGCGGCGGTCGTCACGTCTGCCTCCCCCAGACGCGACGCTGAACACAGGTACCCGTCGGTAACATTTGGCCCGGCCGCCCGCCCGCCCCCGCCACCCCGCCCGCCGGCAGGAACGGGCTTGCCCGGCGACCAGCCCGAGGCCCCGGCACGGGCCGGGTGTTGCGGTGCCGTGGCCGCTCCGGTTGCCCGCGCGCCCTACCCTCGGGCGCATGACGATGCTGCGGGCGATGGCGAGCGCACTCGCACTGGTCGGCGGGCTCATCCTCCTGCTGGCGCTGATCGGGCTCGCCAGCGGCGACCTCGACGCGGCGCTGGCCGGGGTGCTCGGCCTGGCCCTGCTGGCGGCGGGCCTGGTGCTGCTCAACCGGGCGGGCCGCCAGCGCGGCGGGTACCGCTACCCCGCCGCAGGCGACCCGGCCGGCCTGTACGGCTCCGGCCTGTACGGCTCCGGCACCTATGGCGCGGGTGCCGGCGCCGACCACCCGGCCGGCGGCTGGTCGGGCGACTCGGGGCCCGGCGACTCCGGCGGCGGCTGGTCGGGCGGGGACTCCGGCGGCTACTCGGGCGGCGGCGACAGCGGGGGCGGCGGAAGCTGGTGACCGTGGCCCCGGTGGCTGCCGGCGGACGCGCCGCGCCTGGGGCAGAATGCGCCGTATGCGCACCGAGGTGATCACCGTCCAGACCGGGTCCCGGCCGACCGTCCGGGACATCACCGCCGAGGCGGAGCGGTTCGTCTCCGGCCAGGGCGACGGCCTGCTGCACGTCTTCGTGCCGCACGCCACCGCCGGCCTGGCGGTGATCGAGACCGGTGCGGGTTCCGACGACGACCTGCTGGGGGCGCTGGACGACCTGTTGCCCACCGACGACCGCTGGCGGCACCGGCACGGCTCGCGGGGGCACGGGCGGGACCACGTGCTGCCCGCCCTCGTCCCGCCGTACGCGACCCTGCCGGTGGTCGACGGGCGGCTCGCGCTGGGCACCTGGCAGTCGATCTGCCTGGTCGACACCAACGGCGACAACCCCACCCGCAGCGTCCGCCTCTCGTTCCTGCCGGGCTGACCCGAGGTGATCGAAGGAGCCGGCCAACTCGTTGCCGACCGTGCGGGACGCCGGGTCGGCGTAGTGCGGCTTCGGGTCGCTGGCCCGCCCCGGCCGGGGGCCGGCGGAGGCGCTCGAAGGGGGCGTCGGGACGTACGATGACGCCCATGCCGCAGCCCGTCCCTCCCGGCAGCGGGCCCGACGTGGGCGACCGCTCCGGCCTCGCCGGGGACACCGTGCGCCGGCTCCTGCACGTCGCGTCGGCCATCCGGCACCACCAGGACGTCGCCGTGGCCGAACTGGGCCTCACCCCGGCCGCCGCCCGGGCGCTGCACCAGCTCGACCCGGACCGCCCGCTGCCGGCCCGCGACCTGGCCGAGCGGCTCGGCTGCGACCGGTCGAACGTCACCACCCTGGTCGACAAGTTGGAGCAGGCGGGGCTCGTGGAGCGCCGGGCCGACCCGACGGACCGCCGGCTGAAGACGCTGGTGGTCACCGGGGCCGGCCGGCGGACGCGCGGCCGGGTCCACCGGGTGATGTCGGACTCCCGACTGCTCGCCGGGCTCACCGACGCCGAGCTGGCCACCCTGCGTGAGCTGGTGTGGAAGGTCTCCGACGGCGGCTGCCCGGAGCGCTGCGCGGAGGACTGAGCCGCCCCGGGCGGATCGTGTCTGAGTGGGCGAGTCGGCGTCGAGTCGGTAATGCTGTCCGACGTGACCACCCCGCAAGATCTCGACGACCGGTTCCGGGAGGCCCTCGCCGGGCTGGCCGCCGCGCCCCGGCGGCGTGACCCGGCCGAGCCCGTCCGCGACGGCGCGGCGCTGACCGGGGCGCAACTGCTGGACCTCTTCGACGCCCAGGTCACCAGCCGGCAACTCGACCTCGCCGGGCGGTGGCTGAGCAGCTTCGGCGAGGGTTTCCACACCATCGGGTCGGCCGGCCACGAGGGCAACGCGGCGGTCGCCGCCGCGCTG
Source organism: Micromonospora sp. MW-13 (assembly GCF_003434305.1). GTDB lineage: Bacteria > Actinomycetota > Actinomycetes > Mycobacteriales > Micromonosporaceae > Micromonospora. The sequence continues at coordinate 9,139 of NZ_QKKX01000097.1, read as the reverse complement.
CGTCCCGGCGACCCCGCCCTGCTGCACTACCGCTCGGGCGCGTTCTACTGTCTGCGGGCCGCCCTGGCCGCCGGCCGGACCGCCTTCCCCGCCCCGGCCGGCAGCACCGACGGCGGCGACGCGGACGACGGTCCGGAACCCGTCCGCTCGGACGCCGCCGCCGTCGCCGTCCCCGGCCCTCGCCCCGACGCTGCGGGCCGCGGCGGCGACCCGGCCGCGTCGCCCGACAGCCCGGCCGGGCCGGCGGGCGACGGGCCGGGCCCGGGCGACGGGACGGGCCCCGGGGACGGCGGCGCGCCGGCCGCCCAGCCGACCAGCCCGGCCCACCCGACCGGCGCGCCCGCCGACCCTCCGCCGATGGTCGACCCCGGGACGGTCGGCGGCCCCGTCGAGGGGGCCGACGCCGAGGACGCGTACGCCGGTGCCGCCCGGGACGTGCTGCGCGGCATGGTCGCCTCGGCCCGGGAGCCGATCGCCGGGGGCCGGCACAAGGTCTTCGGCCGGGCCGACCTCGCCGTGGTCCCGACCACCTCCACCATCGCCTCGCACCTGCCCCGGGCGGTCGGCACGGGGCTGGCCCTGGAGCGGCTGCGCCGGCGCGATTCGGCCGGCCGGCCGGCCGGGCCGGCCCCGGTCGGCGACATCGGGCGGCCGGCCCGTTCACCCTGGCCGCCGGACGCCATCGTGGTCTGCTCGTTCGGCGACGCCTCGGTCAACCACGCCAGCGCCACCGCCGCGTTCAACACCGCGGGCTGGTACGACCACACCGGACTGCGCATCCCGGTGCTCTTCGTCTGCGAGGACAACGGCCTCGGCATCAGCGTCCGCTCGCCGAAGGGCTGGGTGGCGGCGACGCTGCGGGCCAAGCCGGGCATCCGCTACTTCGCCGCGGACGGGACCGACCCGGTCGAGGCGTACGAGGCTGCGGTGGAGGCGGCCGGCTGGGTGCGCCGGCACCGGCGGCCGGCCGTGCTGCACCTGTCCACCGTGCGGCTGATGGGACACGCCGGGGCCGACACGGAGGCCGCGTACCGCAGCCCCGGCGAGCTGGCCGCGGACCTGGCGCGGGATCCGCTGCTGGCCACCGCGCGGCTGCTGGTCGATGCCGGCGTGGCCACCGCCGAGGAGTTGCTGACCCGGTACGACGAGCGCGGCTGGCGGGTACGCCGGATCGCCGAGGAGGTGCTCGGCGAGCCGAAACTCGCCTCCGCGGCCGAGGTGGTCGCCGGGATCGCGCCCCGGCGGCCGGCCCGGGTGGCCCGCGCGGTGGCCGACGCGGCGACCCGGGCCGCCGGGCCCGGCGCGGCGGCCCGGGCCGTGGCGTTCGACGGCCGGCTGCCCGAGCTGGCCGGCCCGCTCACCCTGGCCCAGAGCATCAACGCCGCCCTCGCCGACGGCATGCTCGACCACCCCGGAATGGTCGTGTTCGGCGAGGACGTCGCCGCCAAGGGCGGGGTGCACGGGGTGACCAGGGGGCTGCGCGACCGGTTCGGCGCGGCCCGGGTCTTCGACACCCTGCTGGACGAGACCTCGATCCTCGGGCTCGGGCTGGGTGCCGGGTTGGCCGGGCTGCTGCCGGTGCCGGAGATCCAGTACCTGGCGTACCTGCACAACGCCGAGGACCAACTCCGCGGCGAGGCGGCCACCATGCGGTTCTTCTCCTCGGGCGCGTTCCGCAACCCGATGGTGGTCCGGGTGGCCGGACTGGCGTACCAGGAGGACTTCGGCGGGCACTTCCACAACGACAACTCCCTCGCCGTGCTGCGCGACGTGCCGGGCCTGGTGATCGCCGTCCCGGCCCGCCCGGACGACGCCGGGCCGATGCTGCGCGCCTGCCTGGCGAGCGCGGCGGTGGACGGCGGGGTCTGTGTCTTCGTCGAGCCGATCGCGCTCTACCACACCCGCGACCTGTACGCCGAGGGCGACGGCGAGTGGCTGGCCGACTATCCGGGGCCGCAGGCGTGGGCGGCCGGGCACGCCCCGGTCGGTAGGGCCCGGGTGTACGGCGTGGGCTCGGCCGAGGACATCACCATCATCACCTTCGGTAACGGCGTGCGGATGTCGCTGCGGGCCGCCGCCGCCCTTGCCGACGAGGGGGTCGGCACCCGCGTTGTGGACCTGCGCTGGATCGCGCCGCTGCCGGTCGCGGACATCGTCCGGGAGGCCGCCGCGACCGGCCGGGTGCTGGTCGTGGACGAGACGCGCCGGTCCGGCGGGGTCGGCGAGGGGGTGCTCGCGGCGCTGGTCGACGGCGGGTACGTCGGAGCGGCGTTGCGGGTGGCGGCAATTGACTCGTTTGTACCATTAGGGCCAGCGGCACTCCAGGTGCTGGTCTCCGAGGAGGCCATTACCCTGGGTGCCCGTACGCTGCTGGCACGGTAAATTCCGTTCCACCCGGTGCGCCACTTGCGCGGGGAGCCAGGAGTGTGTGGACTTTGCCTGACGGCGTCGCAGCGATGCCGCGGGCAGGGACGAGATGAGGAGGCACGCGACAGTGAGCGCGACCGCTGGTCAGGCCGCCGACGGGGTACGCAGCCTGGCGGACCGGTTCGGGATCGAGCCGGGGATGGTCGTCATGGAGATGGGGTACGACGAGGACGTCGACCAGGATCTCCGGGACGCCCTGACCGACCGCTGTGGAGATCTGGTCGACGAGGACACCGACGAGGTGGTCGACGCGGTCCTGGTGTGGTACCGCGACGGCGACGGTGATCTCTTCGAGCTGCTCGTCGACGCCCTCGGGCCGCTGGCCGACAACGGCGTCGTGTGGCTGCTGACGCCCAAGGCCGGGCGGGAGGGCCACGTCGAGCCGAGTGAGGTAGCGGAGTCCGCGCCCACCGCCGGCCTTCAGCAGACGTCCACGGTCAACGCCGGCCGGGACTGGAGCGGCGCCCGCCTGGTGCTGCGCCGGGGCGCAAAGGCCAAGAAGTAGCAGCAGCGGCCCCGCCCGGGGCAAGACATGGCAGCAGCCCTCTGCCACCACACCCGGCCGCCCCGGCGTCCGGGTGTGGTGGCAGGCTGGTGCCACCCTGACTCGACCTGAGGAGCTTGCATGCCGATCGAGGTTGGCGCCGAGGCGCCGGACTTCGTGCTCAAGGACCAGAACAACCAGGAGGTCCGGCTCTCGGACTTCCGTGGCAAGCGCACCGTGCTGCTGGTCTTCTACCCGCTCGCCTTCACCGGCATCTGCCAGGGCGAGCTCTGCGAGGTGCGGGACAACCTCAACGAGTACGTCAACGACGACGTGCAGGTGCTCACCGTCAGCGTGGACTCGGTCTACAGCCACAAGATCTGGGCCGAGAAGGAGGGTTACCAGTTCCCGCTGCTGGCCGACTTCTGGCCGCACGGCGCGGTGGCCCAGTCGTACGGTGTCTTCAACGACGTCGCCGGGATCGCCAACCGGGGCACGTTCGTGATCGACAAGGCCGGCGTCGTCCGGTTCGCCGAGATGAACATGCCGGGCGAGGCGCGCGACCAGCAGGGCTGGCGCAAGGCCCTCGCCGAGGCCGTCGCCGCCTGATCCCACCCCAGGCACGCCGTCGCGGCGGGCCGGTGCCGGCAGGGTAAGCTTGCCGGACTCCGGCCCGCCGCACGGGCGTTCGGGGCGCGTAGCTCAGTGGGAGAGCACTCGCCTTACAAGCGAGGGGTCGCAGGTTCGAAACCTGCCGCGCCCACCCATCACCACCAGCCCCAGGCGGGGCGCGGGGGAGTGTCACACAGTCGCGTCGCTTGGTCGTTCAGACAGCACTCGCTTGTCAGTTCCGCGAGAGGCGGCCCCGCCGCCAGCCCGATGTCGAGCGCGCCACCGCGGAGGTTCCGGCTGGGGCCGGTCAGCGGGGTGCGCGGCGTAGCCGCGCGTAGCGGGACGCCATTCGCTCTAGGGAGCGGACCTCGGCGTCCAGGTCGTCCCCGGCCGACTCCGGCCCGACCTCCGACTGTTCCGTAGCCGGCTCGCGCAGGACGGCCACCAGCCGGTCTGTCCCGGACGCCGGCGTGGCGACCCCGAGGGGCCCGGCCGTGCCGGCCGGGACGAGGTTCCGCAGGGCCAGTTGGCCGTCGCGGATCTCGATGACCCGCCGGTACAGCAGGAACTCCAGGTCGCACAGCGTGAGCAGGCTGCGCAGGCGGGAATCGCGGGGGCCCAGCGCCACCGTGGGCGCCGCCCGGTAGACGGCCCGCCAGAGCGGGAAGAGCCGCTGGTACGCCAGGTAGCGGCGGGTCCACCGGCGCAGTACCCGCATGACCGGCCGGCACGCCGGGGTCACCGCCGCCACGGCCAGCAGGCCGATGGTCAGCAGGTACGCCGGGGTCGACGTGCTGTTCTCGTTGCCGGGCAGGCCGACCCCCAGGTCGTGCCCGATCAGGTAGCAGAACTTGAAGAAGGCATAGAGCAGCCCGGTTCCGCAGCCCGCTATGGTCAGCCAGAATACGGTGCGCAGGGAGCGCTCGGTCACCGCACGCAGGCAGCGGTGGGCCTCGCGCAGCGCCCGGGACAGCACGTAGCTCAGGTAGGCCAGGAACAGGTAGACGTACGGCGAGGAGTACACCGCCGTCGCGTGCCGGGGGTCGCCGCGGGACGAGGCCGGATCGGCCGGGCTGAGCAGGAACAGCACGACGATCGCGGGCAGGACGACGGCGAGCGCCCACCACTGCCGGCTCGCCGGCCCGGGCGCCGGCCGGCGCAGGTGGACAAGAAAGACCAGGGCGGCGCACGCGGCGACGACGCCGGCGCAGTTGCTCAGCATGCGGCCGGTGTTGGGCAGGCCGGTGACCCGGTCCACGGTTGCGGCGCCGACCTGGATACCGGTGCCGACCGTCAGGGCGAGCACGGCCAGCGACAGGGCCTGGCGAGACCGGTCCCCGGGCCGTCGCCGGGCGTGCCAGAGCTTGTAGCAGACGGCACCCCCGCATGCCACGAACAGCGTCAATTGGATGACGGGTACGTCGCCCGGGTTCATTCGCCCGGCTCCCCGTGGCTGACGGCTCGGCGAATCCGCTCGCCAACCGTGCCGCTCTCCACCTCCGGCCCGGGCGGTAGGGGGGCCGCAGACCGGCTGCGGATGAGCGAGGCGAGCAACTCTGCCTCAAGCTCCTGCGCCGTCGAGTAGTTGGTGCGGGCGAGCATCCGGCGGACCGTGGCGGGTTCGAGCGTCGGGAACAGCCCGGTGCCGATGTCGTCACCGTCGTGTCCGCAGAGCAGGTGCCCCAACTCGTGCAGGAGGATGTGTTCCTGATGTATCGCCGAGGTGTCCTGCTCGTAGGCCAGGTAGTCGGCGGAGTCGCTGGCGATCCAGAGGCCGCAGACCGTGCCGTCCGGGAAGGCCGTCGGGAGCAGGTGGATCGGTCGGCCGCGAAGCCGAGCGACCTGCGCGCAGAGCTGGTGGACGTCGAGCGGGCGGGGCACGTCCAGCGTCCGGAGGAGTGCCTCGCAGCGTCGCCGAATCCTTCTCAGCTCACGCACGCCGGCGGTCTCCCGGATCGCTGTCGGTCGGTGGCAGTCCCTCCAACTGCCGGACCCGGTCGATGACGTCTCGGATGGCGTCCAGGCTGGCCGCCGACAGGCCGCTGGCCCGCAACGCGACCGTGCGGACCCCGGCGTCGCGCAGCGCGGACGCCACGCCCAGTTCGGCGTCCACCCGGTCGCCGGTCTCCTGATCGAAGAAGTACGCCGGCGACACGCCGAAGAAGGTCGCAAGTGCGTTCAGGTGCCGGAAGGTCGGGTTGTCCCGCTGGCCGGTCCGCAGGTACCACAGGTAGGAGGCGGAGATCGGCACGCCTTGGTCCCGGGTGATGCCGGCGGCGACCTCCTCATTGCTGTATTCCCGACAGTCCGGCCGCTGCACGGTGGCGAAGAGGTGGTTCAGCCTGTCGGCGATGGTTCGCGGCTCACCTGCCACGATGCCCTCCGTTCCGAGGGACGGACGTCGGAATCATCGAAAAATGTAACGCCTTGACAGCGTTCGGTGATCGAAGTGTACCTTGAGCCGACTCAGATGGAGGAAGACCTCGAACGGGCTTCACATGAGTCTGGAGCAGTCAGGTCGAGCGGGGGGCGCCACCCGCCCCTTCCCGCCCGGCCCGTGAAACGGGGGAATCGAGTGGAGTTCCGACTCCTGGGTTCGGTGGAGGTGTCCAGCGGCGGCAGCGTCGTCGGCATCGGCGGCGCGAAACCACGTACGCTGCTGGTCTCCCTGCTGGTCGATCACGGTCGGGTCGTGCCCGCGAACAGGCTGCTCGACGCGCTCTGGGGTGAGCACCCGCCCGGCCGGGCCCGTTCGATTCTGCAGACGTACGTCTCGTCCCTGCGTCAGGTGACCAACCGGACCGGCGGCCGGGCGGCGATCACCACCCGGTCACCCGGCTACGTCCTCGACATCCCGGACGGTGCCCTCGACCGGGACGTCTTCGAGCGGCTCGTCACCGAGGGACGGCAGGCGGCGGGGTCCGGGCGGCACGCCGAGGCGGCGGAGCTGTTCCGGCGCGGCCTCGCCCTGTGGCGTGGGCCGGCCCTCGGCGGCGTCGAAAGCGAGCTGCTCGTCGGCGAGGCGGCCCGGCTCGACGAGATGCGGCTGGCCGCCCTCGAGGAACGGATCGGCTCTGAGCTGGCCCTGAGCCGGCTCGCCGAAGTGGTCGCCGAACTGACCGACCTGGTCAGCCGGCACCCGTTCCGAGAACGGATGCGGGGCCACCTGATGACGGCGCTGTGTGGCCTGGGGCGGCAGTCCGACGCACTCGCCGTCTACCGCGTCGGCCGGGCCCGCTTGACCGAGGAACTGGGCATCGAGCCCGGGCCGGAGCTGCGCGCGATCCACGCCCGTATCCTCCGTGGCGGCACCTCGGGTGCCCTGCCCGCCCGGCCGTCCGCCGCCGACCGCGCCCCGGGCGGCCCCCGGCCCGAACCGGCGGGAGAGGGGCGCCCCCCGGCCCCCGCCCAGTTGCCGCCCGCGCCCGCCGACTTCGTCGGCCGCGACGCCGAGCTGGGCGCCCTCGTCACGGCGCTCACCCGGCCCGATCGCACCACCGCGGTCCCGGTGCAGGTGATCGTCGGCCGGGGCGGCATCGGCAAGTCCGCCCTCGCCGCGCATGTGGCCCACCGGGTGGTGGCCGACCACCCGGACGGCCAGCTATACGCCGACCTGAGCGGCCTCGGCCCGGTCCCGGCGGAGCCGTACGCCGTCCTCGGTCGGTTTCTGCGGGCGCTTGACGGCACCACCACCGTGCTGCCCGAGACGACCGAGGAGCGGGCCGAACGATTCCGCACCCTCGTCGCCGGCCGGCGGCTGCTCATCATGCTGGACGACGCGCGCGACGAGCGGCAGGTCCGGCCCCTGCTGCCCGGGGCGGCGAGCTGCGCCGTCGTCGTCACCTCCCGGCGACACCTGGCCGGCCTCGCGGGATGCGCCGGCACCGAACTCGGCCCGCTGGGCGACACCGACGCCAGCGCGCTGCTGGCCGACATGATCGGCGCTGAGCGAGCCGCCGCCGAGCCGGACGCCGCCCGGCGGGTGGTCACGCTGTGCGGCGGGCTGCCGCTGGCGATCCGGGTCGCCGGAGCGCGCCTGGCCAGCCGCCGCCGCTGGCCCGTCGCCCTGCTCGCTGGGCGGCTGGCCGACGAGGAACTGCGGCTGGACGAGCTGAGCGCCGGAGACCAGGACGTGCGGTCCTGCCTGGCCCGCAGCTACGACCTGCTCGACCCCCCGGCCCGGGCGGCGCTGCGCCTCGTCGGGCTGCTCGGGCTCTCCGACTTCCCCTCCTGGGTGCTGGCCGCAGCCCTCGACGTCACCCCCGCCGAGGCGGAGCAGGTGGCAGAGCGACTGGTGGACGCCCTGCTGGTCGACCCGATCGGGGTCGACGACTTCGGCCAGATCCGGTACGGGACGGACGACCTGGTACGCCTCTTCGGACGCGACCGGGGACGCGCCGAGGACGCGGAACGGGCCGTCCGACGGGCGGCGGCCCGGGTGGCGGCCACCTGGTACGCGCTACGGGCCGCCGTCGAGGCGGGCGGGCCGGCGCGGTCGGGCGCCCTGCCGGTGGCCGATTCCGTCCTCGACCGGATCGGGGTCCACCCGCGCGCCTGGCTCGGCGCGGAACACGCGGCCCTGTCCACCGTCCTGCGGCTTGCCGTCGCGCCGGGGAACGACGAGGCCGTCGTGGCGCGTCCCGCCGAGAGCCGGCTCCCCGGGGACGCCACGTTTGCGAGCCCGACGACCGGCCCTCGGCGGGTCCGGGGTACGCGCCGGGTCGCGCCGCCGACCGGCCGCTCCGACGGCCCGCGCACCGTGGGATCGATGGCCTGACCGGCAGTGGCCCGCCCCGACCGTCTCGCGAGGACGGTCGGGGCGGGCCGGCGTCTGTAGCGGGTTTGAGTGGGCTTGGACCCGTTCTGGAAGAGCGCTGACGGTTCCCTGCACCGGCGCGGCCGATCCTGCTGGGGCCCGGCGAACGGGGTGACGGACGGGTCGGCCTGACCCGCGGCCACACCGGGCAGTCAGGAGGAACAGTGCGTCCCACGATCTCCCGCGTCGGTCGGCTCGGCCTGTCCGTCGCGCTGGCGTCGGTCGCCGTGCTGGCCGGAACCTCGGCGGCCGGCGCCGCGCCCGGTGCGGTGTCGAAGCCGGCACCGGCGCTGGCCCCGGTCGCGCTGGCCTACGAGACGGTGGCCTGTGACCCGAAGGGGACGACCAGCATCGACGAGGCGCTGGCGACCCAGCTCAACGGGCAGCTCACCGCGAAGCTGGCCGGCTACCTGACGGCCTACCGGGTGTCCTGTGCCCGGATGGTCGTGCAGGCAGTGAAGGCCCGTGGCCTCTCCCAGCGGGCTGCGGTCATCGCGATCACGACCACGATCGTCGAGAGCGGGCTGCAGAACATCAGCGAGGAGGTCGACCACGACAGTCTCGGCCTGTTCCAGCAGCGGGCGTCGTGGGGCAGCACCGCCCAGCGCCTCAACCCGACCTGGGCCACCAACGCGTTCCTGAACAAGATGGAGGACGAGTACCCGAACAACTCATGGGCCAGCGCCCCCATTGGCGAGGTGTGCCAGGCGGTGCAGGTCTCCGCGTACCCGGACCGGTACCAGCCGCAGGCCGGGGACGCTCAGAAGATCGTCGAAGCCCTCTGGTCCGGCTCGGTCGTC
>NZ_QKKX01000096.1 GCF_003434305.1 Micromonospora sp. MW-13 | reverse complement strand
CTAGTACTCCAGCCGCAGCTGGTGGAGTCGGTGTCTTCGCTGGTAGTGGGCTGTCCTGGCACGGTACTGGTGTCGGCGTCGCCATCGTGACCATCGATCGATGTGGTCGAAGGGTCGGTTGGTGGTGATCAGGTGTGCCAGGAGACGGCGGACCTCGCCGAGGGTAAGGGGAATGAGGCCGTCATCGGATTCGGCGCCCCCTTTTTGGCCCGGGCGGCGGTGACGGCGAGGTAGGCGTGTGCGCACAGAACGAGCGTTATGTGCCGGTACCAGGCGTCGTACCGACGCACCTGGTAGTGATCCAGGCCGACCTCGGTCTTGGCGGTCTGGAAGCACTCCTCGATCGCCCAACGGGTCCCGGCGACCCGGATCAGAGTCTCGTCCTGGGTGCCTGCGGGGCCGAAGCACAAGTAGTAGGCCAGGTCCGTGGGGTCGGTGATGCTGCGGCGGATCAGCAACCAGTGGCCGTATCCGTCAACCGTGCCGGGCAAGGAGGCCACGGCCCAGTCGTAGAGTCGCGGTCCCTTGGCGCCGTCGCCGCAGCTGCGGCGCTTCCACGCCAGGACCGGCGCGTTCGCGGCGAGGACGTCAGGACGGGAACTGCCCACCGTGGTCGGGACCCGCTGGTTGCGGGGCACGGCCAGGACGTAACCGATGCGCTGCTGCTGCAGCCACGTCCGGAACTTGGAGTCCTGTCCGTAGGCCTCGTCAGCGGTGACCCATTTCGCTGGCAGGCCGGCGGTGATGGCGCGTTCGAGCATCCGCAGCCCCAGCGCGGGCTTCGTGGCGAACCCGACGCTGGCGGCGATGCCGGCTTCGGCGCGGCGGGCGGGGTCGTCACACCAGCCACGAGGCAGATACAACTCCCGGTCGATCAGCGTGCGCCCTTGCGGGCTGGCATAGGCCAGGAACACCCCGAGCTGGCAGTTCTCCGTCCGCCCGGCCGTGCCCGAGTACTGGCGCTGCACCCCGGCCGACTTGATCCCCTTCTTCAGGAACCCGGTCTCGTCGACGATCAGCACCCCGTCGTCGTGGCCGAGATGTTCGGACACGTAGGCGAACAGGTCGTCACGAACAGCGTCCGGGTCCCACGCGGACCTGTTGAGCAGCCGCTGCATCCGGTCCGGCGTCGCGTCTCCCGCGGCCTCAGCCAAGGTCCAGCCGTTCTTGGTCGCCAACGGCGACAGCAGCCCGACCAGGTAGGTCAGCGCCTGCCGGCGCGGCTCCGCCCGCCCGAAACGGTGCGCGAACCGCGCCAACAGATCATCCAGACCCGCCCGCCAGCCCACGATCTCATCGATCAACACAAGCACGGCAGCCTGCCCGCCTCATGACCGACCACAACAGACAGACAGTGCGACCACCTGATCCACCGCACGAATAGCATCGACACGCGCAGCTGCACGGCCGGCGCCGCTCACGCGTCGATCACGCCGATGACCTGGCGAAACTCCAGTTCAGGCAGGTGCGGCTGGAGTACTAGTACGGCAGCCGCCGTTTGAGATCTTGCTGGTGAACCGGGGTGGACGCGAGATGGCCACCGCGTGATCGTCTGTGCGTTGCGGACACCACATCAGATCGTGCGGTGGCCGCCTGCCACAGGTGTCCACCCACACCTGCGAGTGGCACATCGTCGTCTCCTACACCGACACGGCCGGTTTCCACGAGCAACGCATCCCGAGCACCGGCACGTTCACCACCGAGGCCATCCCGTCGCAGCCGGTCCAGTACTTCGAGCGCCCTCCAGCCTCCGGGTGGGGCTGCCTCGGCGAGGTGAGTCAGCAGGATTGCCCGTCCACCGGATCGATACGGCTACCGAGGCCACCGGTCCACCGACCGGTCCCAGGCTGAGCTGGCGCATGCTCGTCCCGGCCGGAGCCCGCGCCGACGGATCGGCCGACGCGGCCTTGGGGGAACGACCACCGGCGGAACGTCAGCGGGAACGGGGCCTGCGCGTGCGGGTGGGGGAGTAGGGGGAGTCCGGCGCGGTGCCGGAGTCGGCGGAGTCCCCGTCGCCGGACGCTCCGGCCACCCGGGCGTCGGTGTGGCTCAGTTCGGCCAGCGTCGTGCCCCTGAGCTGGTAGACGGCGGTACGCCGGATGCTCAGCTCCGCCATCGAGCTGTCTGCGGGCCGGGTCAGGTAGACAACCGTCGCCCTGCCGCCGCGTACGCTGACGCTCTCCACCGGCGTACGGTCGCCGAGGTCGACCTGGGCCTGGTAGTCCGGCTCACCCTTGACGTTGCGCCAGGCGGCGAGGGTGAAGAAGCGGCCTGTGCCGCCGCCGTCGAGCATGACCACGCCGATCGCGTCGCCCGCACCGTCGCCGTCGAGGTCGCCGACGGCGCACGGCCGCTGCAACTCCACGGTCGTGCCGTTCCGGTCAGACCAGCGGCCGGCGGAGAGGCGGATCGGGGCGGCGTACCCGCGGTAACGGACCCTGCTGCTGCCGATCCGGGTGTTGCGCAGTCCGGGGCAGGTGAGCTGGTCGCCGGTGCGGCGGGGGGTCGGGGTGGCCCGGGCGGTCGCGGGTGCGGCGTCGACGTCGTCCCGCTTCGCGGCGGTGCCGGCGGGCCGGTCGGCGGACCGGTTCCGCTTCTTCCGGTTGCCCGTGGAGCAGGCGGTGGTGACCGCCAGCAGGCAGGCCATGGAGAGCGCCACCACAGGGACGAGCTTGCGACGCATTCGCGCGCTTCCTTTCCGTCGATGTGCCCGCACTGTAGCGGGGGCGCGCCAGCGCACACGACGGACGGCCAGCGGTCAGGGGTTCGAGTTTCCTCGAGCGCACGAGAAACGAGAGCCTGACCCGCGCGGCCCACCCCAGGCCAGGCTCGACCGCTACACGCCGGTTCGTCGACATAGGCGGAGAAGACCTCCGGCACGGTGTCGACCAGTCCGGGCCACAGCTCGTCATCGTTGCCTGCCGAGCTCATCGGCGACTCGTGATCGAAGCCACGGATGAACGCACCGGCCGGCGAGAACATGATCGACCACACGTCGCCGGACCCATTTCGCATCGACGCCATCTGCTCATCCGGTGCCCAGCGCGAATCAAACGAGTAGTACCGCGACTCCCACTCCGGACTCATGATCGCGTCCAGCATCGCCAACGCGCGACACCGCTCGCGAAGCACCTGGATGTCCGGCAAGGCACGGACTACGTCATGAACGGTCACCGGCACATCTAACCTCGACGCACCTCCCGCTCCGCCCGCACCCCAGCGGTCACCACGAAGCGTCATCTCACCCCGCTCGGCGGCCGAGCTGCTGCTGGTCGTGCCCGCTCTGATGCTGCTGGGCGTGGTCAGCGCGTGGACCCTGGTCACCCCGTAGCTGGCCACTGAGCCCTGCTGCTGGATCTTCGGCGCGTGCTACCGGCTGTCGGACGCGCGGGGTCAGCACCGTGTGCTATTCATTCGTGCCGTACAGTAGCGAGCCGATCACGGAGGCGTCATGCCGCTCGTCAGTCGTCACAAGCGAGGCGGGAAGCCGGTACGCGGCTACTGCCGCCTGAACTCGATCTGGAACTTCTGGTTCGGTTTGATCCTGATGCTGTTCTTCTTCGCCTACGTCAGCAAGCGCCAGTAGCTCGGGAGGCCGTCGACGCATCCCTCGGCTGGTCCTAGCAGGGCGAACATGAGTGTCGTGATCGGCTGCGCCCTGCCAGACCTACCTCAGACATTAATGGTCGATTCATCCATGACGACTGTTCTTGATGTGAGCGCCGTCAGGCCGCCGGATCTGGCACCAGCGGGTAGCCGACGCGAGCCGCCGGATCGCACAACTCTCGGCGGGCACCCACGCGCTCAGACGGCTCGCGTACGCCTTCGACGGCTTCTACGCCGCCCGGGTGGTGACCGTCCTACTCGATGCCGAAGCGACGCCAAAGTACGACGTGTTCGCCCTCGCCGAGCGGTGGTATACCCAAGCCATCGATGTGCGTCCACGGAGGGCCGTGCCCTGTGGCCTGCTCCAGTGCGACGGCGACGGCGGGGTCGAGAGGGCTCGTCATGAAGCTTGCCCCTTCCACGGATGACTTGATCTTGATTTCGACGCGGTGTGGGCAAGGCCACCTGTGGGGGTGTGGTTTCCGATCCGCGGTTCCAGTGGGTGAGTCCGAGCAGGTTCTTGGCTATGATTCGGACGTTTTCGCCCACGTGTGGGGAGGCCACCATCTGGTCGACCAGGGGCGGCCTCTTGGAGGACTGGGTGCCCAGCCGCACCGGAGAGCTGCTGCACGACCAGGCCGATGGGCTTCACGTGGTAGCCGAAGCCTCGGGGCCGTACGAGCGGTGGTTCCGTTCCGACACGACGACAGTCCGCTTGTTCCGTCGGTGGAGCAGCGACCATTCCCGTGCGAACGACGTCATGATCTGGACACGAGACGGCAGGAGCTGAGGATTCAGCATGCTCGACTTCGCCGATTCAGGTTCTGTCGCCGATCTTGTGATGTGGACGGTCGCGGCCGTTCGACGCGCCACCCCTTGATCATGCTCGGCGTGTTCTTTGTGGAGCAGATGCTGCCTCATCTGCTGACCAATTGCCGACATGCTGACATGCCGTCGCTGTGTTCTCAGGTTGTCTCGTTGCCTTCGGTGGTGGTGGAGCGTTCTGGTGTGCGGGTTTGCCGTGTGGCGTGTTCGAGGCGTTCGGTGGCGTCGCGGGAAAGGCCGCGCTCGGTGGCGGTCCAGGAGATCCAGGCGTTGGCGACGTCGGGGAGGATCTGGCCGATGTCTGGGTTGTGGATCTGGTCGGTGGTGAGGGTTGGTAGGCCGAGGACGGCGGTGGTCCGGCGTGGGCCGAGGTGGAGGGGGTGACTGGCGGTCTGGTCGATGATCTGTGCGAGGAGCAGGTCAAGGGCCTGCCTCGTCGTGTCGGTCTCGGGGAGTGTGGATGCGGCAGCGGAGGCGAGGAAGGACCGCTTGAGGAGGGCGAGTTCGACGCTGTCGGGGAGGGGGTCTGGTGGGGCGGCGGCGTCGCTGAGCACCCGGGCGCGTGCCAGGGTCAGCGCACGCATCTTTCGGTACGCCGCAGGCCTTGGTGTGGGCTTGTACCGCTGGTCTTCGAACAGTTCGTCGGAGGTGGCGGCGGCGTCTTCGATCAGCCGCCGGGCGTACGCGGGGTCGAGCGGCTCGTGGACGAGACCCTCCGGGTCTTCCTCGGCGCGGCGCAGGACGTCCAGCAGGGGGCCGACCTGCGTGCTGAGGGTGAGTTCCCTGAACAGGCCGCTGCCGAGGGCGCGGTCGATCATGGTCAGGATGGCGTGTTCGTGTGTGCCGTCGTAGGAGAACGCGCAGAGCACGATGGCGGTCTCGTCGAACTGGTCGTGCGCCCACCAGCAGCCGTCGACCCTTACCCGGCCGATGGTGTTAGCCCAGGGTGGCTCGGGCAGCCCGTGTCGTACGAGTTGGTCGGCGTTCGACCGGGCGAGGTCGCGTTGGGTGTCGACCGTGCTCATCGCCTGGTAGGCGCGTAACGCCGCGACGGCGGTCGGTGTGCGCCGTCGGCCCAGTTCGTGGATGACGCGGGCGTCGGCCTGCACCGCGTCGGGCAGGGGTCGCTCGAAGCCTTCCGCGTTCTGGTGGGCGAGCAGTTGGGTCATCCCCTGCTCCACCGACCACGGGGAGGACTCCGCCATGATGGAGAAGTTCCACTCCACGAAGTCGGCGTCGGCCGAGGCGCGACTGGCGCTGTGCTGACTGTCGCCCATCTCCTGATTCTCGCAGCCGATCCGCCGGTGGGTGGTTGGTCCAACGGCGTGTTCGTCGGCGATGTCGAACACCCGCCGGTGCGGGAGTTCAATTCGTGGGTCGGCAGCGTCGCGGTCCACGTGGCAGCCGTCCCGTCACGTTGCGGAACTCAAGCTCCTGGTGATCCACCCCCAAGCCTCAGGACGCGCTGGTCGGGGTGAAGCACGGGGTGATGCGGGGGTGCCTGGCGAGCCAGGCTTTGACGTTCGGGTGGTTGTGGGTGGCGTGGTTGTCGTAGACGACGTGCAGGTCGACCCGGGGGTGGGCCTTGGCGGCCTGCTTGAGGAAGGTCAGGAACTCGTTGTTGCGGCGCCGCCAGTCACCGCGAGCGGTATGCGGCAGAAGTGCGCATTTGACCATGTGCTCGGATCGCCGGATGCGGGCACCGTAAGAATCGACGTGCTTCCCCGCGCTGGTCCCGGGCCTGCTCTGCCACTCCGAGAGCCCATAAAGTCACGTGGTGAACATGGAGCAGGTTCGGCAGGCATATGCGTCCGTCGCAGAGCTCTACATCGGCCTGTTCGGTACAAGCCAGCAGGTACACGCCGACGACCTCGCCTTCATCGGGCGACATCTGGCGGGCCGACCTGGCCCGGTGCTCGATCTGGGCTGCGGGCCCGGCCATATCACCGGTTACCTTCGTTCGCTGGGCGTGGACGCAACGGGAATCGACATGGTCCCGGAGTTCATCGCCCATGCGCAGGCGGCCCACCCGGGCGGTAGCTACCAACTCGGGTCGATGGAGCATCTCGCCGTTGCCAACCACTCCATCGCCGGCATCCTGGCCTGGGGCTCGTTGATCCATCTCTCGCCGCAGAATCTCGACGGCGTGCTCGCTGAGTTCCGGCGAGTAATGGCCCCGGTCGGAATGTTAGTGCTTGGTCTCTTCGTAGGTGACGAGGTCGCCGTCTTCGACCACAAGGTCGTGACCGCCTATCGCTGGCCCGTCGACGAGTTCTCCGAGCGACTGACGCGAGCCGGCTTCACGGAGGTTGAGCGCCTGCAGCGACCCAGCGAAGGCACTCATCGGCCGCACGCCGCCATCGCGGCAATCGCAACCGAAGGGTGAGCTGAGTCGGCGAGCCTCCGTGCTGACCTTGCCGTACCGGGCGGTGGACCGGATGAATGATCCGTTGGACCCGGTGTACACGCTGTGCCGCTTCGCCGTGGAGAGCGGGACGCCGCAGGTTCACCTGACCCGACGGTACGAGGTTCGCCGGGCCTGGCGACACGAACGCGGTTCACGGGCCCGACGAACCCACCGGAACGTCCCCGGCCGTGGCAGGCAGGCTGTTGTGGAAGACAAGGGTGGGCCGGGTCGACGACCCGGCCCACCCTTGCCCTCTGTCAGTCAGCCCAGGTCAGAGACCGTAGGCGCGGATGATCGTCTGGTCGATGCCGTTGCCCGCGGTGTCGCTGGCCTTGATCCGCAGGGAGACTGCTTCCACGTTCTCCGGCGCCGGGTGCCGCAGCTTGGCCAGGTGCTTGCCGTTGCCGAGCTGGACGAGGTCGACCGCCTGCCAGGTGGCGCCGTCGTCGAAGGACGCCCAGCCCTGCACAGTCTTGATCTTCGGGCCGTCGACGCCGGGCTGGTGCCCGACCGTGAGGGTGAAGTTGTGCTGCCGTTTGGCCGTCCGGTTCCGACGGTCGAGATCCACGTGGTGGTCGACCTGGAGCAGGGGGAGTAGCTGCCGGCCCGAGGCGGGAGTCGCCGACCGGAACGTCCACGTGGTGTTGATGTTGGTGGAGTACTGCCACCACGCGGCGGAGCGTTGCTGCTCCAGGGTCAGCCGGTAGGTGGCCGACCCCGGCGCGGCCGGGAAGGTGCCCGCCGGGTAGCTGCTGCTCTCGGCCACCAGCTCGTCGCCCCGGTATAGCTTGGTGCTGACGGTGTCACCCGCCCACGCCGACGCGTAGTGCTGGGCCGAATCGACGTACGGGAAGACCCGGATGTTGAACGTGTCGCCCTCCCGGTAGGCGGGCGTACCGAAGTTCTCCCACCCGGTCAGCCCGGCCGGGAAGCCCGGCCGGAGCACCTGCCCGAACCAGGTCTGGCTCGACCGGCTGCCCGGCCGGTACGAGGTCGGGATGCTGGTGAACTCCCCGTCGAACGGGGAGCTGGCCCAGGCCTGGTGCTGCCACCGGATGTCCGGGTCGGCACTGACCCACTCGGTCCGCTTCAGCGGGCGCGGCAGCGCACGGATGAAGCCCATCAGGAAGTTGTTGTACGGGCGCAGCGCGTGCTGGAGGTCGGCGCCGAGAACGGGGTCACCGTTGGCCCGGTACTCCGCGTCGATCCGTGCCGTGTTCCGCTCGTTGATGACGTAGCTCTGGTTGCTCGCGATCCGCTGCTTGTTCGGCAGCATCAGGTCGTAGACGTAGTCGCTGAGCGCGGTGCCGGAGTACTCGATGGTCACCGGGCCGGCGGCGAGCCGCTCGACCAGATCGAGACCAGGCTCCTCGTCGAGGGTGAACGCCGGGATCGCCACCTGCCCCGGCTCGCCGGCCGAGGCGTAGAGCAGCCCCGGCACGTTGTTGAACACGATCACCGCCGCCGCCCCGGCATTCGCCGCGTTGCGGACCTTGTCGACGAAGCTGATGCCGTTGCCCCGTTGGACGAGGGCGAGCTTGCCGCGCACGTCGAGCCCGGTGTACTCATCCGGTGACCCGAAACCGGCGTGGACCACCGGCACCCGGTGTCTGCCGTCCACCCGTGGCGAGGCGATCATGAACAGCGGGTCGAGCGGGATCCGTTCCGGTGCGACGACGCTCATCGTGATCGGTGGGGCGATCAGGCTCCACTTGCTGGCGAACTCGAACATGCCCTCGGTCACCGCCTCGGTCGGCGCGGCGTACGCCTCGCCGAAGGGCTCCGACAGGAGGAACGAGCTGTCGAAGTAGACCTCGCCGATCTGGCGGTAGTAGCTCAACCGGAGCCCGTTGGCCGAGGTCGGCTTCGGGGTCTTGACGGTTATCTCCTTCGCCTTTCGGGCGTCGAGGGTGACCGTGGTGTCCCCGGTGACCTCCAGTTGCGGATCGCCGACCACTGACAGACCGAGGGAGACGCGGTTGGGGGCGTCCATCGTGAAGATGTAGCCCATCAGGCTGTAGGTGCCGACCGGCACCCGGAACGTCGGGACGGTGCCACCCTGGTAGTACTTGGTCTCGAATCCCCTGGTCGGGCTCCACAACTCGACCTGGCTGATGCCGTCGGCCTGCCGGCCGTCGTGCGCGATCGCCGGAGCGGTGATCGTGTACAGCTCCTCTTCGAGGTACGCGCCGACCGAGGTGCGTACCACCGTGTCACCGGCGGCGGCGACCAGGTGGCCGCCGTAGAGGTCGACCGTGCCCCGGGCCGGAGCCACGGTGACGTCGACCGACGCCGTGCCACCGGCCGGCACCGTCACGGTCGGCTGGCTGACGGTGAACAGGCCGTCCGGAGCCGGCGTACCCTTCTTGCCCTGGACCGACAGGGACAGCGTGAAGGTCAGCTCGGTCGCGCCGTCGTTGTGGTAGGTCACCGTTCTGGTCACCGGCTGGTGGTCGCTGTGCGGGTAGGTGAAGTAGCCGAGGTTCAGGGTTCCCGGGCTGGCGTACACCGGCTGCCGGTGGGCGCGGGCGAGGTCGACCCGGCCGCTGCCCTGCCGGTGGACGGTTTCGTCCTGGGCCTTGGCCGTCGAGATCAGCAGGTCCTTGAGCTGCCGGTTGGTGTAGTCCGGATGCTGCTGGGCCAGGATCGCCGCCGCGCCCGCGACGTGCGGGCTTGCCATCGACGTGCCGTTGGCCTGCGTGTGGTGGTCGTCGATCACGGTGCCCATGGCGGTGCCGCTGGCCCGCGCCGCGACGATGCCCACCCCGGGGGCGGTGACGTCCGGCTTGATGCCGTAGTCACCCAGCCGTGGCCCACGGCTGGAGAACGAGGCCAGGCCGTCCTCCTTGTTCACCGCACCCACGGTCAGCGCCTCGTCGGCCCAGCCCGGGCTGCCGATCGTCGACTCACCCGGGCCGATGTTGCCGGCCGCGATCACGAACAGCGCTCCGGTGGACCGGCTGATTGCGTCGACCGCCTGCGTCAGCGGGTCGTTGCCGTCGCTGGGCGCGTTGGTGCCCAGGCTCATGTTCAGCACCTTGGCGCCCTGGGCGGCGGCCCACTCCATGCCCTCGATGATTCCGGAG
The DNA here is from genome assembly GCF_003434305.1 of Micromonospora sp. MW-13. Classification (GTDB taxonomy): domain Bacteria; phylum Actinomycetota; class Actinomycetes; order Mycobacteriales; family Micromonosporaceae; genus Micromonospora. The sequence goes on along the minus strand of NZ_QKKX01000096.1, from coordinate 19,942 downwards.
TCGAAGCCGTTGCCGGCGGTGTCGAGCACCTTCGCGCTGATCAGCTTGGCCCCCGGCGCCACGCCCTTGCGCGTACCGCCCGAGGCGGCTCCGGTGCCGGCCACCGTCGACGCCACGTGCGTACCGTGGCCGTGGTGGTCGACCGTGTCGCTGTCGGCGGAGAAGTTCTGCGCGGCCACCACCTTGCCGGCCAGGTCCGGGTGGGTGGTGTCGATGCCGGTGTCCAGCACGGCGACCGTGACACCGGTGCCGTCATGGCCACCGGCCCAGGCCTCCGGCGCCCCGATCTGCGGGACGCTCTCGGCGAGGCTGACCTTCGCCTGGCCGTCCAGCCAGATCCGCTCGATTGCGCCGGTCGCGGCGTTGGCCGGGGCCCGGGAGGCGGCGCCGGCCCCGTCCTCGGCCGGCCCGGTGGGGGCGCCGGTCAGCGCGGTCCACAGGGATTTCGCCTCCGCCTTCTTCCCCTGCACCGCGGTCGCGTTGACGCTCTCCAGGGTGAAGGTGCGGGTGGTGCCGGGCAGGTCCGCCGTGCGTGCCCTCGCCGACAGGCTCGGTGCGTACTGCACGATCAGTGGCGTGGAGGCGTGCCGTGAGTCGTCGTAGCCGTACTCGACCAGCTGCGTGATGTCGAAGAGCCGCTCGTCGAGCGTGCCGTCGGCGAGCAGCGGTATCGCGTCGCTGGGGATCACGTACGCGTGACCGTCGATCTGCCTGGTTTGGTACGAGATCTGCTGCCGGTCGGTCGGTGGCCGTACCGAGGCCAGCTGCCGGCCGTCGGCGGTCTTCTCCAGCAGCACCACGTCGCCGGTCAGCAGCGTGACGGTGTGCCGGGTGACCACGGTCTCCGACCGTGGCGACGCGGTGGGTGTCTCGGGCAGGGGCGCGGCGGTGACAGGGGTGGTGGGGCTAACCAGGGCGACGGCGATGACGCCGCCGATGGCTGCCGCGCCGGTCCGGGCCTTGCCGGACCACTGTCGTCTCATCGGTTTTCCTCCAGATGATCGCCCGGAAGCCGGACGGGAACGGAACTCGGGACGGGAACGGGGGAGTGGGCAGCACCGGTTTCGACGAGCACGGAGCCGGGTAGGGGCGGGTGGTATCGGGCCGACGGTCACGGGGCCCGGATAGGTGCGGGTGGCACCGGCTCGGGCGGTCACGGGGTCCGGGTAGGACGTTGAGCTGGCCGTATAGAGATCATGGCAAGTGGCTGTCGTCGATCGGAAGCCGCAGTGACCTTCCTAAACACGTCAGCGACGTAAACCGGAAGCCGATCCATGGCAAGATCAAAGTGTGCTGCAGGTACTCGGCCTGACCTCCGCCGAACAGGAGATCTACGAACACTTGGTGCGCGGGTCGGCGATGACGTCAGCGGAGATCGATGACAGCCTCGGTCGCGGGTCCGACCGGGGTGGCCGTCTGGACTCCGCCCGGGCGCTGGTCCGGCTGCACGAACTCGGCCTGGTCTCCCGGCTGCCCGGAGAGCCCGTACGCTGGTCGGCCCGGCCGCCGGGGGCCGCACTGGAGGCGCTGATCGGCGCGCACGTCCGGGCGCTGGCCGACGCCTCCCGGCACGTCGCCGACCTGGACAGCCGGTTCAACCAGGTCACCCACCAGGAGGCGGACGAGCTGGTCGAGGTAGTCCACGGCCGGGACGCGATCGTGCGTCGGGGCGCGGAGGCCCAGCGCAGCGCGCGTAAGCAGATCCGGGCCTGCGACGGGCCGCCGTACCCGGCGGCCAATCCGGCGGCATTAGACGACGTGGAGGTCGACCAGCTGCGCCAGGGCATCCGGTACCGGATCCTGTACGACCGGCGCAGCCTGGAGGTGCCCGGCCGGCTAGCCGACCTGGAAGCCGGCATCGCCGCCGGTGAGGAGGCCCGGCTCACCGACATCCCGGTGAAGATGACACTGATCGACGACACACTGGCGGTCCTGCCGCTGCACCAGCCGGCCGATGTGGAGTCCCGGCTGATCGTCCACGATCCGGTGCTGGTGTCGGCGCTCTCCGCGTTGTTCGAGGTCTACTGGGAGCGGGCCCTGCCGTTGCGCTCGGGACCGGGCCAGCCGTATCCGTCCGCCACCGGTCCGTCCGCCGCCGAGGCGCGGTTGCTCCCGCTTCTCGTGGCAGGGCTGACCGATCAGGAGATCGCCGGCCAGCTCGACATCAGCGACCGGACGATCCGTAACCGGATGCACGCGTTGCTGGACCGGCTGGACGCCGCCACCCGGTTCCAGGCCGGCTTCCAGGCGGTCGTCCGGGGTTGGCTGGCCACCGATGACCTGCCGGCCCCGGACACCGGGCAGCGGTCCGGTGCGGCCCCGGGCCCGGCCCGGTCCGGTGTGGCCGCGGATCCGGTCGGCCCTGGCGAGGCTGTGGATCCGGCCAGGGGAGGTGGTGGCACCGATGTCGCGGGATGACACCGACCCGATGGCGGTGCTCGGATTGGCTCCGGCCGAGCAGGCCGTCTACGAGTTCCTGGTCGACCGGCCCAGCGCCACGCCGGAGGAACTGGCCGGGGTGCGGCGGGGCGCCGAGCGGATCGACTACGTGCTCGCGGCGCTGGAACGCCGGGGCCTGGTCAGCGTGGTACCTGACGGGCCGCTCCGGTACGCCGCCGTCGCGCCCTCGGTGGCGTTCCAGAGCCTGCTGCTCGACCAGGAGGGCCAGCTCAACGCCGCCCGCCGGCACCTGTCCGTGCTCGACGCGGCCTATCAGGACCGGCCGCAGGAACGCGGTGCGGCCGTGGTCGAGCTGGTCACCGGCGAGGCGGCGGTGCGTTCGCGGTTGGCGCAGATCCACCGGGTGGCCCGCCGCGAGGTGTGCCGGCTGGACAAGCCGCCGTACCCGGACGGGGAGGACGCCGCCACCGGTGCCGCTGACCTGCTGCGCCGTGGCCTGACCTGCCGGACGATCTACGACCGGTCGTCCCTGGACCATCCGGGCTCGCTGACCGTGATGGAGGACCTGATCCGGGCCGGGCAGCAGGCACGGGTCCTCACCCAGGTGCCGGTGCGCCTCTCCCTGGTGGACGACCGGCTGGCCGTCGTGCCGGTGCCGGGGCGGCCGGCGGGCCAGGGCGATGCGGTGATCATCGTACGTCCGTCGGCGCTGCTTGACGCGTTGATCAAGCTCTTCGACGGGTTGTGGCAGCGGGCGTTGAAGTTGCCCTCGCCCACCAACCCGCAGCCGCTGGAACACCGGTCCTTCGCCGCCACCGGTCAACAGCGGCTGGTCACGCTCCTGCTCTCCGGACTCACCGACGAGGCCATCGCCCGGCAGTTGGGGCTTAGCCACCGTACGGTGCAGCGGCGCATCGCGGCCCTGATGGCGGATCTCGGCGCGCACACCCGCTTCCAGGCGGGTGCCCAGGCCGCGCTACGCGGATTCCGCGGTACGCGCTGACCCCGGTGCCGCCGCCCGCCTAGCCGTTCGAGGTAACCAACATGGGCGCCGAGTATGGCGTCGACTTTCCGCTCCAGGCTACGAGGGGAAGGGCAGCCACCGTCTTATCGGAGTTTTGGCCGTGGCGTTCGTGCGCGCACCTCGGCCCTGATCCGCGTCAACCCGGTCCAGAATCTCGACGGGCATCGATAATTTCTCTAGCATGGCTATTCCGCGACGAAAGCTGTGACCCCACGGCCATCAGGAGACTGTCATGTTCAGGCGTACCCTCGCGACGCTCGCTGCGGCCCTTCTCGGCCTGTCTGCTCTGACGGCTCCCGCCGAGGCGGCCCCGGCAGCGGAGCCTGTCGCCCTCGCTGTCGGGTCCACACTGTCCGAACCTACCGGTTGCACCACCTCGATCGAATGGGTCGTCGAGGGAAACAGCTACTACCAGGGCCGCGGCAAGGTGACCTGCTCGACCGGGCGCTACAAGGTGAAGATCCAGTGCCGCAACGCTCAGACTGGCGTGGGCTACGTGGTCTACGGCACCGAGGTCGTCAACGCCCCGAGCACCGCCACCACCACGTGCTACAGCGGGAACGTCGCGGAGCAGGTGTACGCCGTGCAGGATCCGCCGGGCACCGGTGTCACCGGCTGCGCACCATGGATGGAGTGGGTCCACGAGGGCAGTAGCCACTACTACGGTCGGGGCAGGGTCCAGTGTGACACCGGTAGCTACCGGGTGAAGATCCAGTGCCGCAACGCTCAGACTGGCGTGGGCTACGTGGTCTACGGCACCGAGGTCGTCAACGCCCCGAGCACCGCCACCACCACGTGCTACAGCGGGAACGTCGCGGAGCAGGTGTACGCCGTGCAGGATCCGCCGGGCACCGGTGTCACCGGCTGCGCTTCATGGATGGAGTGGGTCCACGAGGGCATCAAGCACTACTACGGTCGGGGCAGCGTCCAGTGTGACACCGGTAGCTACCGGGTGCAGATCCAGTGCCGCAACCTCCAGACCGGCGTAACTTACGTCGTCTACGGTGCCTACCCGGTTTCCGCCCCGAACATCGCCACCACCACCTGCTACAGCGGGAACGTCGCCGAGGTCGTGGTGGCCGCGCCGTAAGCACCCGGTGCCGGTGAGAATGTCCGAGAAGCGCTGGCAGGATCTCGGGTACGAGCTGACGACCCAGTTACGCCCGCACGCAGACCGAGTCCTCGCCGAGATCGATCGGCGGCGTCAGCGTTGAGCGGTCGCGCACCACGAGACGGTTAAACTTGATCTTTAACCTGTGCGTCGTAGCCTTGCGGCCCTGCCCGGTGGCGAATACCTGCGCCCTGGCGGACAGCTTCGGTGGCACGTCGACGATCTGCTCGCCGTCGGCGAGTAGCCGGTTGGCGATGTGCCGGCCGATGCCCTGGCAGCCCTCGATCGCCCAGACCCGGTTCGGCCACTGTCTGGCGTACTTCCTCATCGCCGTGTAGCCCTCGCGGTCGGTGTCGAACCGGCCGCCGCCGGCGACGGTCTCGTGATCAAAGCGTTCACCCAGGCGTTGATGTGCGCCGAAGCGGACGCGATGTGCGGTGCCGGCTACGGGCAGCGCAGCGAGGATCGGGTGAATTGCGGACGGTCGGTACCGGATCGAGTGGGTTGCCCAGTGGTGGCGACTATGGTCAACTCGCCGACCTCGTAGTACAGCTCGCTGAAGGTGCGAGCCTGGTCTCGCATGCGTTCGTCGCGCTCGACCACGACGAGTACGGCGCGGAGCGCATCGGTTTCGACGTGCACGACAGCACCCAACGGCGGGCCTACCACTACCTCGCCTATCCCCGCGACGAGGACTACACCGAGGGCGAGCCGTCCTCGGTGATCCGGGTGCCGTTGGTCAGCGACGATCCCGGTGTGCCGGAGACTGGCGGCCCATCGCCCGGCAGTTGCCGCACTTTGCGGAGCACGTAGTGCGGTGCTCCACATCGGTGTCGATGGGGTTTCTTGTGGCCGGCTTGCTTCAGCAGTGATCGCAGTTGGACTCGGGTAGGTTTCGCGGCCTGTTCGGGTATGGGTGCCACAGCGAGCAGGACCCGGGCGATGGGGTGGAAGACGCCTCCGCGGTATCGAGCGATGGCCATGGGGTTGACCGCGGAGACCCGCCGCCCGGTGGCGCAGGCACGTGACGAGCAGTGTCTGGGATGTCTCGATCGCTGCTGGTATGCGTTGCTCGGCGCAATTGCCCTACCCAGCCAGTATCTGCAGCAGCTCCGCAAGGCCGGGTGGCGGTGTCGTCGTAACGGGAGCGGACCAGCAGAGATGGGGTGAGACACCCGGCAGGTTGCCCGGTGTGGCGGCTGTGCCGGATCGCCCAGGTCGGCGCGGTGGGAAACGTTTTCGTAACGAGCTCTTGACCTGACCGTCAACTCGGGCGGAGACTCCCGGAAACGTTTACAGCAGACAGGTGGGGGTGCGGGGCGTGGGTCGTAAACGTTTACCGGAGTCGGTCGACGGCCGGCCTACTGTTCACACCGTCGCCGCCCGCGCCGGTGTTTCCATCGCATCCGCCTCTCGCGTGCTCAACGGTGTCGGCGGCAGCCCGGAGACCATCCGCAAGGTCCGCGCGGCGGCGGCCGAGGTCGGGTACGTGCCCAACGCCATCGCCCGCTCGCTCCAGTCGCAGCGCACCGGCCTGGTCGCGCTCGCCGTCGAGGACATCGGAAACCCGGTCTACGTCGAGATGATGCGGGCCATCGAGTCGGTGGTCGCCGCCTCCGGGCGGCAACTGCTGGTGCACGCCACCGGCGGGCAGATCGCCAACGAGACCGCGCTGCTGCGCCGGCTCGCGCATCGCTACGTCGACGGGATGATCATCTCCCCGATCCGGGTCACCGACAACCACCTAGCCGCGCTGGTCGACAGCCCGGTGCCGGTGGTCGTGATCGGCCAGCTCGCCGCCGACGCGCCGGTGGACAACGTCCGCACCGACTCGCGTACCGGCGTGGGGCTGGCCGTCGACCACCTGGTCGCGGCCGGGCGGCGGCGGATCGGCTTCGTCAACGGCCCGCTGGACACGGTGCCCGGCGCGGCCCGTGACGCCGGCTTCCGGGCCGCCCTCGCCGGGCACGGCATCGCGCTCGACGAGCGCCTCGTCGAGGTCGGCGACTTCCGGTACGCGGCTGGCCGGGCCGCCACCGAGCGCCTGCTGGCCCGCGCCGAGCCCGACGCGCTGGTCTGCGCCAACGACCTGATCGCCGTCGGCGCGCTGCACGCCCTGCTGGCCGCCGGCCGGCGCGTCCCCGAGGACGTGGCGGTCGTCGGCATGGACGACACCGAGCTGGCCCGGATGATGTTCCCCCAGCTCTCCAGCGTCTCCCTCGGCTCGGCCGAGCGCGGTCGCCGCGCCGCCGAACTGCTGCTCCAGCGCATCGCCGACCCGGCCCTGCCGCCGCGCCGCGAGCAGGTCGCCCCCAGCCTCGCCGTGCGCGCCTCCAGCGCCGCGACGCCGTTCGTCCCCGCGCCGGCCGAGCCGGCGCCCGCGCCGCGTACCCCGGAGGTGACGGCATGACCACCGTGGCCGAACGGCCCGACGTCGCCCGCGCCGACGGGCCCCGCAGAGCCCGGTCCCGCTCCGACCGGCTCGGCATCTACCTGCTGCTGCTCCCGTCGCTGCTGCCCATCGTGGTGCTGTCGGTGTTCCCGCTGGTGCGCGGCATCTACCTCGGCTTCACCGACGCCCGGGCCGGGCGCAACGTCGAGATCAGCTTCACCGGGCTGGCCAACTACCGGGAACTGCTCGGCGACGAGCTGTTCTGGAACTCGTTCAAGATCGGCCTGCTCTGGGCGGTCGGGGTGACCGTGCTCCAGTTCGTGCTCGCCCTCGGCCTGGCCCTGCTGCTCAACCAGCGGCTGCGCTTCCGCGGTGTGGCCCGGGTGCTGGCCGTGGTGCCCTGGGCGATGCCGCCCGTGGTCGTCGGCATCCTCTGGAAGCTGGTCTACCACCCGGACGCCGGCCTGCTGAACGAGTTCTTCCACCGGGTCGGCGCCGACGGGCTGCGCACCAACTGGCTCGGCGACTTCAGCACCGCCCTGCCCGCGGTCATCCTCGTCGGCGTCTGGGCCGGCATGCCGCAGACCACCGTCGTCCTCCTGGCCGGCCTGCAGGGCGTGCCGCGGGAGCTGCACGAGGCGGCCGCGGTGGACGGGGCCTCCACCTGGCACCGGTTCCGCAACGTCACGCTGCCCGCCATCGCGCCGGTCGTCGTGGCGATCACCTCGCTGGACTTCATCTGGAACTTCAACTCGTTCGGCCTGGTCTACGTGCTCACCGCGGGCGGGCCGGGCGGCAAGACCATGCTGCCGATGCTCTTCGCCTACGAGGAGGCGTTCCGCTACGGCAACTACGGCTACGCCGCCGCCCTCGGCAACGTCATGGTCGTGATCATCGTCGCGCTGCTCGCGGTCTACCTGCGTCGCCGGTTGAGGGAGGCGAACTGACATGTTCGGAAAGCCGAGCCGCACCGGGCGGACGCTCCAGTACGTCGCGCTGACCGGCTACCTGATCTTCCTCGGGTTCCCGCTGGTCTGGCTGCTCTCCACCGCGTTCAAGCCGCCGCGCGAGCTGGTGCAGCTGCACCCCACGCTCATCCCGAGCAACCCCACCGTGCAGAACTTCGTGCAGGCCTTCACCGAGCAGCAGCTCGGCCGGGCCGCGCTGAACAGCCTCCAGGTGTCGCTCGCCTCGGCGGTGCTCACCGTGCTGGTCGCGCTGCCCGCCTCGTACGCCCTCGCGCGGTTCCGGACCAAGCTCGGCACCGTCGCGCTGGGCTGGGTGCTGCTGTCGCAGCTGTTCCCGTTCGTGCTGCTGATCATCCCGATCTTCCTGATCCTGCGGCAGGTCGGGCTGGCCAACACGCACGCCGGGCTGGTGCTGATCTACGTGGTCTGGGCGCTGCCGTTCGCCCTGTGGATGCTCCAGGGCTTCGTCCGCAACATCCCCCGCGAGCTGGAGGAGGCGGCCAGCGTCGACGGCGCCAGCCGGCTCCAGGTGCTGCGCCGGGTGGTCTTCCCGCTGCTCGCCCCGGGCATCGTGGCCACCGCGCTGTTCTCCTTCATCTCCGCCTGGAACGAGTTCTTCTTCGCCCTGGTGCTGGTCAAGACCCCCGAGCTGGCGACCCTGCCGGTCGCCCTGGCCCGGTTCGTCGGCATCGAGGGCACCGCCCGCCTGGGTCCGCTGGCGGCCGGTTCGCTGCTGGCCACCCTGCCCAGCCTGATCTTCTTCGCGGTCATGCAACGCCGCCTCTCGTCCGGGTCGCTCGCCGGCGCGGTCAAGGGCTGACCACATCCCCCAACCACCACCAAGGAGGAATCCCCCCATGCTCCGTAGCAGATTCCGTCGACTCGCCGCGGCCACCGCGGTCGCGGTCGTCGGGCTCGGCGCCCTCACCGCGTGCGGTGACGGCGGCGGCGAGGACGAGAACTCGTCCGGCCCGGCCAAGCTGCGCTTCCTCAGCCTCGCCTGGCAGAAGGAGTCGCTGCAGGCCAACAAGGACCTGGTCGCCAAGTGGAACAGCGAGCACCCGGACATCCAGGTCGAGTACGTCCAGGGTGACTGGAACTCGATCCACGACCAGCTGGTCACCTCGTTCGAGGGCGGCGACGTCGCCGACATCGTGCACTACGAGGCCTCCGCCATCGGCGAGTTCAGCAAGCAGGGCTACCTGACCGACCTCTCCAAGCTGCTCGGCGACGACTTCAAGGGCCAGATCGACCCGGGCGTCTGGGACACCGCCACCTTCGACGGCAAGGTCACCGGCGTGCCGTTCCTGCTGGAGTCGCAGGTCGTCATCGCCAACAAGAAGCTGCTCGACGCCGCCGGCATCGCCGTCCCGCCCGCCGACGGCGGCTGGACCTGGGACGAGTTCCAGGCCAACGCCCAGAAGCTCACCAAGCCGGGCCAGTACGGCGCCGCCTGGGCGCTCAAGTCGCCCACCAACCGGGTGCTGAACCTGGCGCTCAACTACGACGGCAAGTTCTTCTACACCGACGGCGGCAAGACCGAGGTCAAGGTCGGCGACGCCGAGAAGGAGGTGCCGAAGCGGATCCACGACATGCTCTACACCAGCAAGTCCGCCTCCCCGGAGGCGCTGGGCATGAGCGGCGCGGACACCCTGCCCGGCTTCTTCGGCGGCAAGTACGCCATGCTCCCCGGCTCGGTCTCGCTGCGCCAGCAGATGGTCGAGCAGGCCCCCGCCGGCTTCGAGTGGGTGACCCTCCCGCCGATCAAGGGCCTCTCCACCAAGCAGGCCGCCAACCCGCAGACCCTGTCCATCGCCGAGGACAGCAAGCACAAGAAGCAGGCCGCGCAGTTCCTGGAGTGGTTCCTCAACCCGACCAACATGGCCGCCCTGGCCAAGGGCGACTGGCTGGTGCCCACCGGCAAGCAGGCCAACGAGGAGCTGGTCAAGGCCACCGGCGGCAAGCAGGGCTGGGACGTCGCCGCGGACAGCGCCGCCGACCTGACCGTCGCCCCGTTCCAGAAGGCATCCGGCTACCCGGAGTGGAAGACCAAGTACGCCACCCCGGCCCTCCAGCAGTACTTCGCCAACAAGATCACCCTGGACCAGCTCGGCACGCAGCTGGTCGACGGTGGCAAGCAGGTTCTGAGGTAACCATGTCACTCTTGCTCGACACGTCGGTCGGCTGCCTGGTCGGCGCCGCGGTGGGCGACGCCCTCGGCGGAGCCACCGAGACGGCCCTTCCGGAGCAGATCCGCGCCCGCTTCGGCGGCTGGGTCGAGGGGATCGTCCCCCCGTACCACGCCGACTGGGCCACCGCGCGGCCACTCGCGCCTTACCACAAGGGCGACGGGCACATCACCGACGACACGTTGATGACCCACGCCCTGGTCCGGGCGTACGCGGCCAAGCGGGACCACCTCGACGCGTACGACGTGGTGGAACTGCTCGTCCCCGACCTGATCGAGCGGGTGGTGTACATCCCGGACCTGGAGCGGGAGGGGGTGACCTTCCACCGCCTGGCCGCGGCCGAGCGGTGGCTGGTCACCCGCCTGCACCACGCCCACGCCGACCCGCGCGAGGCGGGCGTGGGCAACATCGTGAACTGCGGCGCCGCCATGTACATGGCCCCGGTCGGCATCGTCAACGCCGGCGACCCGGCCGGGGCGTACGCCGAGGCCGTGGAGATCGCCGGGGCGCACCAGCACAGCTACGGCCGGGAGGCCGCGGCGGTCTTCGCCGCCGCGGTGGCCGCCGCCGCGACCCCCGGCGCGAGCGTCGACGATGTCGTCGCGGCCACCCTCGACCTGGCCCGCGACGGCACCCGCGCCGCCGTCGACGCGGTGGTCAAGGAGGCCCGCGGGCACGACGACTGGAAGGCCGCCATCCCGGCGCTGCGCGCCGCGGTGGCCCCCTACGACACGGTGGGGGAGGAGTACCGCAGCCCCGGCCTGGGCGCCCGCCGCCCGAGCCGGCTGCACGCCATCGAGGAACTGCCGGTGGCGCTCGGCATGCTGGTGGTGGCCGGCGGCGACTACCGGGCGGCCGTGCTCGGCTCGGTCAACTACGGCCGGGACGCCGACTCCACCGCCACCATGGCCGGCGCCATCGCCGGTGCGCTCGGCGGCGCGGCGGCGGTGCCGGCCGAGTGGTCGGACGTGGTCGCGGAGGCGTCCCGCACCGACCTGGTCGAGCCCGCCCGGGTCCTCGCCGGGGTGGCCACCGAGGTGTTCGGCCGCGACCGGGACCGCTTCGCCCGGCGCGCCGAGCGGTTCGGCGGGCTGGCATGAGCGCTGCCGGGACGCCGGCCCGCGGGCTCCGGCTGACCTGGGTGCAGCCGGAGGACCTGTTGCCGCACGAACTGGCCGCCAGCCGCGACGAGGGCCGCGACGTCACCGCCCTCGCCGACCGCTGGGCGGCGGCCGGCGGCGACGTCACCGCCCCGGTCAGCGGGGCCTCGCCGGTGCCGGCCCCGCCGGAACTGCGGGCCCTCGCCGTCGACCTGCTCGACGCCGCCGACGCGCTGCCCGGCCCCGACGGCGCGGACGAGCCCGACGACCTCGACGCGGTCCGCAAGACCTGGCCGGGCGCCTGGGACCTGCCGACCACCGTCGAGCGGGACCGGCTGCACGGCGCCTGGCTCGGCCGGGCGGCCGGCTGCCTGCTCGGCAAGCCGGTGGAGAAGATCCCCCGCCACGGGATCCGGGAGATCCTCTCCGCCACCGGCCGGTGGCCGCTTCGCGACTGGTTCACCGCGCGGGGGCTGCCGGCCGACGTGGCCGCCCGCTGGCCGTGGAACCGGCGCAGCGCACCGACCAGCCTGGCCGAGAACATCGCCGGCATGCCCGAGGACGACGACCTCAACTTCGCCCTGCTGGCGCTGCGCGTCCTGGAGACCCACGGACCCGGCTTCACCAGCGCCGACGTGGCGCAGGCCTGGCTGGACTGGCTGCCCGCCGGGCGGGTCTTCACGGCCGAGCGGGTCGCCTACCGCAACCTGCTGCTCGGCCTCACCCCACCGGACACCGCCCGCCGACACAACCCGTTCCGGGAGTGGATCGGCGCGCAGATCCGCACCGACGTCTACGGCTGGACCAACCCCGGCCGCCCCGACCGGGCCGCCGAGGCCGCCTGGCGCGACGCCGCCGTCAGCCACGTCCGGGCCGGGGCGTACGGGGCGATCTGGGTGGCTGCCCTTGCGGCGGCGGCGCCGGTGGCCGGCGACGTCGACGCGGTGCTGGACGCGGGCGAGTCGGTGCTGCCCCCTGGCAGCCGGTTCACCGCCGCCATCCGGGAGGCGCGCGCCCTCGGGGCCGGCGACGACTGGGAGAGCATCGTGGACACCCTCTACGCGCGGCACGGTCACCTGCACTGGGTGCACGTCCGCAACAACGCAGCCCTGGTCGCGGCGGCCCTGGCGTACGGGCGGGGCGACCTGGAACAGTCCATCTGCGCGGTGGTCGCCGGCGGCTGGGACACCGACTCCAACGGCGCCACCGTCGGCGCGGTCACCGGGGCGCTCACCGGCGCCGCACGGCTGCCGGGCCGCTGGGTCGCGCCGCTGCGCAACCGGCTGGCCAGCAGCATCGCCGGCTTCGACGGCATCGGGTTCGACGAGTTGGCCGACCGTACCCTCACCCTGGTCCACGGGAACCTGGCATGAGCGCCCGGGTGGTGGTGGTCGGCAGCGCCAACCTGGACCTGGTGGTCACCACGCCGCACCTGCCCCGCCCCGGCGAGACGGTGCTCGGCGACGACTTCCGGATGGTGCCCGGCGGCAAGGGCGCCAACCAGGCGGTCGCCGCCGCCCGGGCCGGCGCGGACTGCGCCTTCGTCGGCGCGGTCGGCGGCGACGGGTTCGGCGGGCTGCTGCGGGACAACCTGGCCGCCGCCGGTGTCGACCTGCGCGGCCTGCGCGCCGCCGACGGGCCGTCCGGGGTCGCGTTGATCGCCGTCGACCACACGGCGGAGAACTGCATCGTGGTAGCCCCCGGCGCGAACGCCGCACTGACCCTCGACGACGCCGACGGCAGCGCGGTGGCTGCGGCCGACGTGCTGCTGCTGCAACTGGAGGTGCCGCTGTCGGAGGTCACCCGGGCCGCCGGCTGGGCCCGCGCGGGCGGCGCCGCCGTGGTGCTCAACGCCGCCCCGGCCCGGCCGCTCCCCACCGAACTGCTCGACCTGGTCGACGTGCTGGTGGTCAACGAGCACGAGGCCGCGGTCGTCGCCGGGGTGTTCACCGACGAGCCGGCGGCGCTGCTCGACACCCTGGTCGGCCTGGTGCCCCGGGTGGTGCTCACCCTCGGCGCGCGCGGCGCCGCCTACGCCGACCGGGACGGCGCCCGGATCGAGGTGCCGGCCCCGAAGATCGACGCGGTGGACACCACGGCCGCCGGCGACGCGTTCACCGGCGCGCTCGCGGTCGCCCTGGCCGAGCGCGGCGGGCTGACCGGAGACACCGCCACGGCCGTGCTGCGCTGGGCGTGCGCCGCCGGCGCGGCCTGTGCCGAGCGCCCCGGCGCGTCCACCGCCCTGCCCGAGCGGGCCGCCATCGACGCGCTGTCCGCCGCCACCTATGGAGGGGTCGAGTGAGCTTCAACCCGTACGTGCCCCGGCCGATCGACCGGCCCACCGAGGTGCCGCTCGGCGCGCACGCCGACCTGACCACCCTGGACGAGGCGAAGGTCTTCGCCGCCCCCGACGCCCCCGCCGACTGGCCCGCCTGGCGGGAGCAGCTCACCCGGTGGCGGGCCGACGCCCGCGCCCGGCTCGGCTACACCGGCGCGCACTACGACGAGATTGCCGGCGACTGCTTCACCGTCTGCCTGGCCTGGCTCTGGGACGAGACGCTGTACGACCACGACCGCGGCGAGTTCACCGTGGAGGCGTTCCTCGACGCGGCGCGGCGCGACTTCGGCGGCTTCGACGGGGTGGTGCTCTGGCACGCGTACCCGGTGATCGGGCTGGACGAGCGCAATCAGTTCGACTGGTACCGCGACGTGCCCGAACTGCCCGACGTGGTGCGCGCGTTCCAGGCCGCCGGGGTCCGGGTGTTCGTCGACTACAACCCGTGGGACACCGGCACGAGGCGGGAGCCGGGCGCCGACGCCGAGGAGGTCGCGGCGCTGGCCGACCGGCTCGGCGTCGACGGCGTCTTCCTGGACACCCTCAAGGAGGGCGCCGGCGAGCTGCGCAAGGCGCTCGACGCGGTTCGCCCCGGCCTGGTCCTAGAGGGAGAGAGCCGGGTGCCGCTGGCCCGGATCGAAGACCACGCCATGTCCTGGGCGCAGTGGTTCGCCGACTCGGACACCCCAGGTGTGCTGCGGGCCAAGTGGTTCGAACGCCGGCACGTCCTGCACCACACCCGCCGCTGGCACCGCGACCACCTCGACGAGCTGCACTCGGCCTGGCTCAACGGCTGCGGCGTGCTGGTCTGGGAGAGCGTCTTCGGCGTCTGGGTCGGCTGGAACGAGCGGGACAAGGCCGTGCTGCGGGCCATGCGCCGGGTGCAGGCCAGCCACGCCGCGTGGTTGCGCGCCGAGGACTGGGTCCCGCTCGCCGACCACCCCGGCGCCGGCCAGGTGTACGCGTCCCGGTGGACCCACGACAACCAGCCGCTGTGGACGGTGGTCAACCGCGGCGCCGACCACGACGGCCCCTGGCTGCTCACCGAGCCCCGGCCGGGGCGCTTCGTCGACCTGGTCACCGGCACGGAGCTGACCGTCACCGAACTCGAGGACGGCCGGGTCGCGGTCGGCGGGCCGCTGCCCGCCGGGGCGATCGCCGCCGTGGTCGCCACCGACACCCCGGCGCTCCGGCACGAGCCGCCGACCGGGGCCCCGTCCTTCCCGGCCCGCGCCGCCGTACGCTCCCGCACCCCGTGGTCGCCCCTCACCGCCCCGCCCGACGGCATGGTGACCGTCGAGGGTGGGCGGCACGAGCTGACCGTGCACCACCGGGTCCGGGAGACCGGCCTCTACGGCGAGGCCCCGTACGTCGACGAGTGGAAGCCGCTGCCGCCTCGCCTGCACCACACCGGCACGCTGCGGCGCCAGGTCCGGCTCGGCCGCTTCGCCATCGACACCCACGAGGTCACCCACGGCCAGTACGCCCGCTTCCTCGCCGCCACCGGTCACCGGCCCGTCCGGCCGGAGCGGTTCACCGCCGGCCAGGGCCCCGCCGACGCCCCGGTCACCGGGGTCGACCTCGCCGACGCCCGGGCGTACGCCGACTGGGCCGGGCTGCGGCTGCCCACCGAGGACGAGTGGCAGGTGGCCGCCGAGGCGGGCCTGCTGGTCCGGCGGGCGCCGCTGGTGTGGAACCTGACCGAGAGCGAGCACTCCGACGGGCGCACCCGGTTCGTCATCCTCAAGGGCGGCTGCGCCTACCGGGCGGAGGACTCCGACTGGTACCTCGACGGAGGCCCCCAGCCGCCCGGCGTGTCGGTGAAGCTGCTGCTCACCGGCGCCGGCCTCACCCGCTCCACCTCGATCAGCTTCCGCTGCGCCGCCGACCTGCCCGAAGGAGCCCTCCGATGAGAAGACCCTGGCGCCCCGGCGCCGCCCTGGTCGCCCTGCTGACCGCGATCGGGCTCGCCGGCCTCGCGCCGGAGACCGCCGTCGCCGGGAAGGAGCGGTCCGGCACCCTCACCACCGCCACGGCCCCCTCGCCGGCCCTCGGCACCAGCATCGACTACACCGTCTACCTGCCGGACGGCTACGCCGACGCGGCGAACGCCGGCACCCGCTACCCGGTGCTCTACCTACTGCACGGGCGCGGCGACACCATGCAGGCGTGGACCCGGGTGAAGAGCGACCTGGACCGGCTCATCGCCGACGGCGAGGTGCCGCCGGTGATCGCCGTCCTGCCCGACGCGCCGTGGAGCGAGCGCGGCAACTGGTACGTCGACTCCGCGTACACGGGCGCCGACCGCCCGGGTCGGCCGGTGGAGACCGCGCTCACCCGGGACCTGGTCGCGCACGTCGACGCCACCTACCGCACCGCCGCGCACCGGAACGCCCGGCTCGTCGGCGGCTACTCGATGGGCGGCGCCGGCGCGCTGCGCTACGCCCTCGCCCACCAGGACCTCTTCGCCAACGCGCTGGTGCTCAGCCCCGCCGTCTACCGGCCGCTGCCGCCGGCCGACTCCTCGGCCCGCGAGTTCGGCGCGTTCGGCGACGGCGACAAGCCCTTCTCCGACGAGGTCTACCAGCGGCTGAACTACCCGGCCCTGCTCCCCGGCCTCGACGCCGAGTCGCCGGTGCGGATGTTCATCGCGGTCGGCGACGACGAGTGGGCCAACCCCGGCCCGGCCGACGCCGCGCACGACCTCGACTACGAGGCCGCCACCCTCTACAACACGGTGCGCCGCGCAGACGGCGTCGCCGCCGAGTTCCGCGTGCTCGACGGCGGGCACGACTGGGACGTCTGGCGGCCCGCGTTCGTCGACGGCCTGAAGCACCTGGCCGCCACGCTCAGCGTCACCCCGCCGGCCGGGCTGCCCACCCCGCTGCACGGCACCGCCGGTGCCGACTGGGCCGGCGGGGTCGCCGCCCACCCGGACGGCGAGGTCACCCTCGGCTACGCGGCCTCCGCCGGCGTCGCCGGCCAGCCGTACGCCGGCGGCCTCGACGCCGTGGTCACCCGGCTCGCCGCCGACCGCACGGTCCGCTGGACCAGCCAGTTCGGCACCTCCGCCAACGACCGTCTCTACGGGACCGTGTCGCTGCCCGACGGTGGCGTGCTCACCGCCGGGTACACCCGCGGCGACCTCGATGGCCGGCACCCGGGCAGCCCCGCCGACGACGCGTTCGTGGCGAAGCTGACGGCCACCGGGCAGCGGGCCTGGCTCACCCAGGCCGGCGACCCCGCCAAGGCCGACCGGTTCTACGCGATCACCGCCGCCCCCGACGGCGGCGCGTACGTCGCGGGCTACACCAGCGGCGCGTTCGGCGGGACCACCGCCGGCGACAAGGATGCCGTGCTCGCCCGGATCGCTCCGGACGGCACGCTGGCCTGGACCCGGCAGTTCGGTGGCACCGGCGAGGACAAGGCGTATGCCGTCGCGGCCGACGCGAACGGCGTCTACGTGGCCGGCGGCACCTCCGGCGCGCTGCCCGGGACCACGCCGCTCGGCGGCGCCGACGGCTGGCTCGCCCGGTTCACCCCGGACGGCACCCGCGACTGGCTCACCGTCGCCGGCGGCACGGGCGACGACCTGCTCGGCGGCGTCACGGTCACCGGCGCCGGCCAGGTGGTGGCCACCGGCGCCACCGCCGGGGACGTGCTCACCGTGGCGTACACCGCGAAGGGCGCGCAGCGCTGGCGGACCGTCACCGGCGGGCGCGGCGCGGACGCCGGCACCGACGTGCTGGCCCTCGCCGACGGAACCGTCGCGGTGGTCGGCTTCACCGGCAGCACCCTCGGCGTGCCGGCCGGCGGCGCGGACGTGCTCACCCTGCGCCTCGACGGCAAGGGCCGGCAGGTCGCCGTCGCCCAGTACGGCACGGCCCGCGACGACGCGGCCGACCCGTTCGGCGAGGAGAACGTCTACGCCACCCTCGGATCCGACGGCCGGCTGCTGGTCAGCGGCCGCACCGCCGGCACCCCCGACGGCGGCGCCGCGCTCGGCAACGGGGACGTGTTCCTGGCCGCCGTCGACCCGGCGAAGGGAACGCCATGACCACGACCGGACCGCTGCACGGCGTCAAGGTCGTCGACCTGGCCACCCTGTTCGCCGGCCCGCTGGCCGCCGCGTTCCTCGGCGACTTCGGCGCCGACGTGGTCAAGGTGGAGCACCCGGCCAAGCCCGACCCGTCCCGGGGGCACGGCCCCGCCAGGGACGGCGTCGGCCTGTGGTGGAAGGTGCTCGGCCGCAACAAGCGGACCGTCACGCTCAACCTCTCCCGGCCGGAGGGCGCGGAGCTGCTGCGCCGGCTGCTCGCCGACGCCGACGTGCTGGTGGAGAACTTCCGCCCCGGCACCCTGGAACGCTGGGGCCTCGGGCCGGACGAGCTGCACGCGGTCAACCCGCGGCTGGTGATCGCCCGGATCAGCGGCTTCGGACAGGTCGGCCCGTACGCGCTGCGGCCCGGGTTCGGCACCCTCGCCGAGGCGATGAGCGGCTTCGCGGCGGCCACCGGGGAGCCCGATGGGCCGCCGACCCTGCCCCCGTTCGGGCTGGCCGACTCGGTCACCGCGCTCGCCGCCGCGTACGCGGTCATGCTGGCCCTGCGCGGCCGCGACCTGACCGGCCGAGGCCAGATGGTCGACCTGGCCATCATCGAACCGATCATGGCGATGCTCGGCCCGCAGATCACCTGGTACGACCAGCTCGGTTACGTGCAGCCGCGACTGGGCAACCGGTCCAACAACAACGCGCCGCGCAACACCTACAAGTGCGCCGACGGGCGGTGGGTGGCCGTGTCCACCAGCGCGCAGAGCATCGCCGAGCGGGTGGTCCGGCTCGTCGGTCGCCCGGACCTGGTCGACGAGCCGTGGTTCGGTACCGGCAGCGGCCGGGCCGCGCACGCCGAGGAACTCGACGCGGCGGTCGGCGCCTGGGTGTCGAAGCGGGACCGCGACGAGGTGGTGGCCGTGTTCGAGGCGGCCCAGGCCGCCGTGGCCCCCGTCTACGACGTGCGGGACATCGTCGCCGACCCGCAGTACGCGGCGCTGGGCACCGTGGTCACCGTCCCCGACGAGGAGTTGGGGGAGGTACGGATGCAGAACGTGCCGTTCCGGATGTCGGACAGCCCGGGGGAGATCCGGCACGCCGGCCGCCGCCACGGCCAGGACACCGACGTGGTGTTCGGCGCGCTTGGCCTGACCATCGACGAGTTGGCCGCGCTGCGCGAGCACGGGGTGATCTGATGCTGCTTACCTGGCTCTACGTGCCCGGCGACCGGCCCGACCGGTTCGCCAAGGCGGTCGCCGCAGGCGCCGACGCGGTCATCATCGACTTGGAGGACGCGGTCGCCGCCGGCCGCAAGGCGTACGCCCGGGACGCGGTCGCCGAGTTCCTCGCCGACCCGCCGCTGGTGCCCGTCCAGGTCCGGGTCAACGAGCTGACCGGCCCGGACGTCGACGCCGACTTGGCCGCCGTCGCCGGCCGGCCGGGGCTGGCCGGGCTGCGCCTGCCCAAGGTGGAGCACCCGGCGACCGTCGTCGCCGTCGCCGCCCGCGTCGGCACCCTGCTGCATCCGCTGATCGAGTCCGCCGTCGGGCTGGAGTCTGCATACCGGATCGCCGCAGCGCACCCGGCGGTGGCCTCGCTCGGCCTCGGCGAGGCCGACCTCCGCTCCGACCTGGGTGTCGCCTCCGACGACGGCCTGCTCTGGTCCCGCGGCCGGATTGTGGTCGCGGCTCGCGCGGCCGGGCTGCCGCCGCCGGCCATGTCGGTGTACGCGAACGTCGCCGACCTCGCCGGGCTGGCCGCCTCCTGCGTGGCCGGCCGGCGGCTCGGCTTTCTCGGCCGGGCGGCCATCCACCCGCAGCAGCTTCCGGTGATCGCCGAGGCGTTCCGCCCGGCCGACCGTGAGGTGGCCCGCGCCCGGGAACTGCTCGCAGCGGTCGCCGAGGCGCAGCACCGCGACTCCGGCACCGTGGTGCTGCCCGACGGGCGGTTCGCCGATCGGGCGATGGTGGCCGCCGCCCGCCAGGTGGTCGACCTTGCCGCCCGCTACGCCGTTTGACCCACCGGCGCGGCACAGGACGCGACGACGGGCGTGAAGCTAACCGGCAGTTTGTCCAGGCCCCGGGGTATGCCAGGTCAGCGCGCCGCACCTCCTCCCGCGGCTTGGGCCAGCGCGAGATCGGGCAGCCGGCGCAGCACCGTACCGAGCACGATGGTGGCCTGCTGGCGGGCCAGGCACTGGCCGCGATAGCACACTATCGGGTGTAGCGGTTTCCGGTACCGGTGTCCGCAGTCGGGGCCTGGGCTCCATCGGACCAGGTGATGGTGTTGTCGTTGCCGTGGACTTCGAGGGCGGTGAGCGCGCCGGAGGCGATGACCGTGGAGCCACTGCCGTTGATAGTGAGCCGGTCGAT
>NZ_QKKX01000095.1 GCF_003434305.1 Micromonospora sp. MW-13 | reverse complement strand
TTCGCCTCGACGGTCACGGTCCCGCAGTTGCCTTCGATGACGGGCGTAGCGTCGTCGGCCTGGATCGTGATGTTCTCGCCGTCCTCGCAGCGGCCGCCCTGGGAGAGATCGCGCGGACCCGTGCCTGCCTGGGCATCGGTGGCCGATGCCGGCGATGCCGCAGGCGGCGCCATGTCCCCTCCGCTGCCTGCGACGCTTGCACACGCGGTGAGCGCGATCGTCCCGAGGAACAGTGTCCCCGTCATCGCAGCGGTCCTGAGCCGATTCACGAGCGTACGCACTCTCCGTCCCCCATCTGCAGATTCAGGAGTCCACGGCCTCGCGTTGCCTCCAGAGAAGTACCCCGGGCTCCTGACACGCTCGAGCCTATCAACGCCCTTCGAATGCTGTCCTCGGTCGTCCGAGCGCGCGACGAGAAGCTGTGGCGCTGGTTGGTCACGCTCGGCCGCTACACGGCACCGATCTCAGCAAGCCGCCTGACGCCTTCAACGATCTGGGACTCGGCGGCGGCACCGTAAGAGAACCGGATAGACGGTGCGGGCGGTTCGTCGACCAAGAAGTGGCGCCCGTCGCCCGCGAGCACCCCGGCCTGATAGGCCGTCGCGTAGAACTCCCGAGTATCACCGACCCACCGACCTAACTACGCGGCATTGCGGTTAACGCACCTCCGATCGTGAGCCCTCCACGGAGTCCGTCATCGAATCGGAGGGAATCTCTCGCGGGGTTCGGGGGAGGGTCGTGGGCTCTGACGCTAGGTGCCCCTGCTCGTGGCAGGTGTGGCGGCCCATGTCCCGTCTGCTGACAAATGTCACGACGTCGGTGACGAGCGTTACTGGGCGCGGATCGAGGTGTCCGACATCGTGGGGGCATGCCTGATTCAGCTCTCCCCGTCTCTTCCCGTCCCGCCGTGGTCGAGGTCCGGTCTGCGTCCTGCGCTTACGGGGATTTCCTCGCGGTCGACGGCGTGAGCCTGACCGTCCCGCGCGGCGGGATTCACGCATTGCTCGGCACGAACGGGGCCGGCAAGACGACCCTGTTGGAGACGATCCAGGGGTTCCGGCGACCGGAGTCCGGCGAGATCCGTGTGTTCGGGGCCGATCCGTGGCGGCGGCGCAGTGATGTTGCGGGGCGGACGGGGACGATGCTCCAGGAGTCCGGGCTGGTGGACGAGATGACCGTCTCCGATCAGCTCTCACTCTGGAAAGGGGTGAGCGTTCGCGAGGACCAGGTCGAGCGGGTGCTCGACCTCGTAGGCCTCGCGCACCGGCGGAAGGTACCGGTCGCAGTGCTCTCAGGCGGCGAGCGGCGCCGCCTCGATTTCGCGATGGCGTTGTGGGGCGATCCCGAGCTGGTGGTGCTGGACGAGCCGACGACCGGCTTGGACCCGCAATCGCGGCGCACGATGTGGTCAATCATCCGCGACCTGAACGATCGCGGCACGACCGTGCTGCTCACCACCCACTACCTCGATGAGGCGCAGAACCTCGCCGACTCGGTGACGATCCTCGACCGTGGCCGGACCGCCGTCGAAGGTTCAATGTCGGAAGTACTGGCGGCGATCCCGGCCCGTATCACGTTCGACACCCCTGCCACGTCGATGGCGTTGTCTGGGCTCTGGGGGCTCGTCGCCGGCGAGGTCGCGCAGACCCCGATCGGCGCTTCCACGCACGACTCCGAGCGTCATGGCTGGTCGATCACGATCCACACCCCTGAGTTGCAGGACGACGTGGCTGCGGTCATTGACTGGGCCCGCGCGAACGACTTGCGGCTGGGCCAGTTCCGCTGCGCCCCGGCCTCGCTCGAAGAGGTCTTCTTCGAGATGCCCTCGCTCATCACCGGAAAGGCGGAACGATGACCGCTGCCACATCCCACCCTGTTACGACGCACCGGAAGGCACCGGGCCGGCTCGTGCGCGCGCTGATGGCAGCCGAGCTGCGGGTGTTTCTCCGCCAGCCGGTGATGCTCGCGCTGACTCTCCTGCTCCCGGCGGGTCTCCTCGCGATCACCGCGATCGCCGAGACCTCCGACAATCCCAGCGTGTGGGCGCAGATCGCCGGCCGAAACATGATCGCGACCCAGTGCATCACGGTCTACTTCGTCTCGCTGAATACCCTCACCGCGAGGCGGCACACTCTCGCGTTGAAGCGGCTGCGGACGACCGCGCTGCCTGGCTTCGGGATCGTCGCGGGCCTTCTCACGCCGCCGCTCGTTGTTGGTGCGTTCCAGGTGGTCGTCGTGCTCGCCGGCCTCGTGCTGCTCGGCTCCCCGCCACCGCAGAGTCCGTTCCTTGTCGCGGTCTCGGCGCTGTTGGGCATACTGATCGCAGTTCTCGCGGGGATGGTGACGAGCGCGTTCACCGCGACGCCGGAGAAGGCGCAGTGGACGATGCTGCCGCTGTTCGTTGCCACTATGGGCGCCGTCGCCGTGCTCCCATCGGTGGGCGATGGTCTCGGGAGCGCCGGGCTTCGCCTGGTGCCGCTGGTGTCGAACGCACACCTGACGACGGCAGGATGGTGGGCGCAGTCCTCAGACCTCGTGGCCGTATTCCTGGATCTTGCGATCATGACCGTTTGGATCGCTGTGCTGAGCATCATCGCGTGGCGCACGTTCCGCTGGGAACGCCGAAACTGACCCGATACTCGAGAACACCACAGGGAGACCCGCGCGAAGGAGGAGCGATGAAGGCCTACGGTCGCGACCGATTTCGTGCGATCTCCGTGTACGTGCACTCCACGCACGCGATCCTCGCGCTCGCCTCGGTCGTCGCACCGGTCGTCGCCCTCACCCTCACGCCCAGCCCGCTCGGGGTCACCGTCGCGA
>NZ_QKKX01000094.1 GCF_003434305.1 Micromonospora sp. MW-13 | reverse complement strand
GTGACCTCCTACCCATCGGTCGGCGGGTGGCGTACTGGCGGGGGCGGCGCAAGCTGTCTCAGCAGGTGTTCGCCGATCGGCTGGGCAAGTCCAAGAGCTGGGTCGACAAGGTTGAGCGCGGTGTCCGGTCGCTGGACAAGGTGTCCACCCTCCAGGGCATTGCCGCCGTGCTGCGGATCGACACGGCGGTGCTGCTGGGGCGGGATGCCCAGCCGGCCGACGTGACCGAGCGGGCCGAGGGCGTTGAGCGGGTCCGGGTGGCCCTGTCGACGTACGACATTGCTCTGGGTCGGTCGGCGGCGCGCTGTCCCGTGTTACCGGCTGATCGGCTGGCGCGGGATGCCGCACACGCGTGGATTGCGTTCCAGCACGCCCGGTACCCGCAGGTGATCGCGTTGGTGCCGGAGTTGCTGGCCGGCGCGCAGCGCGCCCACGCCGACGACCCGGCGGCGGGGCGGGTGCCGTTGGTGGAGGCGTACCGGGTGACCGCATCGCTGCTGGTCAAGCTCGGCGAGGCCGACCTGGCCTGGCTCGCCGCCGACCGGGCCATGGCCACCGCGACCGGCGATCCGGTGCTGGTGGCCGCCGTAGCCGTGCAACTCGGCCAGGTGCTCCGCGCCTCGGGGAGAGTACGGGCGGCCCTGTCGACGACACTGGCCGCCGCGTATCGGATCGCCCCGCCCGACCCCGACGACGCGCGAGCCCCGGAGCTGTCGCTGTGCGGCACACTGCTCATCCAGGCCGCCCTGGCCGCAGCCCGACACGGCGACGACCACAGCAGCGCCGAACTCATCGCCGAGGCCGCAGACCTGGCCGCCCGCGTCGGTGACGGCCACGACCACCACCGCACCGCGTTCGGGCCGACGGCGGTCGACCTGGCCCGGGTCGCCGCAGCCCTCGAACTGGGCGACCCACATGACGCCATCGCCTGGCACGAGAAGGCCACGAAGCGGGACGCCTGGCGGTGGCTACCGGTCGAACACCGCGCCGCCCACCTGCTCGACGCCGCCCGCGCCTACCTCCAGGCCGACGACCCGACCAACGCCGGCCGGATACTGGTCCACGCCGATCGCATGGCACCGGCCGAGGTACGCCAGCGACCCGCCGCCCGGTCGGTGCTCGCCCAGGTCGCCCGCGACCCACACGCCCCAGCGACGATTATCCAGCTCGCCGCCGCCCTCGGGGTGACCTGACCATGACCGCGCCGTTCCTGTCTCTGGCCCAGATCCGCAACCGGCTTATCCTCACCGCCCGAGCGATCCTCCGCGACCACGAACCCGGAGCCGACGCCCGCTGCCCGATCTGCCGGACACCGGACTGCCCGGTGGCGACCGCCGCCCGCAATGTCATCGACGCCGCCGAGGAAGTACAGCAGCGGAGTACAGCAACCCAGCCGACCACACCCGACCGCGACGACCCTCAACAGGCCGGATGACCTCGGACGACACCTGATCCGACCCGCTCGCCGCCAGTTCGCATCGAGGGGGTCAGGGGTTCAAATCCCCTCAGCTCCACCCAGTTCAAAGGCCGTTTCCCGGTGTGGGAGACGGCCTTTTCGATCTTGTACAGCAGCGGCAGATGCGGTGCCGAACTGCTCGCCGAGACGCTTGAGCGCGGATCGTGCCGGCAGGGTCCGCATGGTGACCCGGGGTGGTCCGCCTGATCTTCTGTGTCCGCCGGGACGAAGGTGAGCGCCGGCCGCACAGGTCTTTGCATCGGAAGGTGGCTGTTGCCTAGCCTGTGTGTCATGGGCTGGAACACCTCTGCGGTCTTCGTCGCCGGCCACGACCCGCTCGCCATGCTGGCCACCGTCACGAGGGCCACCGGAGAAGCCGTCCACGGCGACGAGGCGACCTCGGGCATGCGCCACGACGTCGTCTACACGGCCCGGACCGGGCAGTGGCACGAGTTGTGGGACCCATCCCTGACGTACGTGATGACAGAGATCGACCTGACCGGCCACCGGGCGCTGTCGGTCTTCTTCTCCAGCGTCAGCAGTAGTTACGGGTTCACCTATCACGACGGGCGCACCCTGGCCCGGCGTCTCGTCTACGCCGACGGGGAACCCGTGGTCAACGAGGGCGCCCCACTGCCGGTCGAGCAGGGGCTGACCTTCCCGGAGTGGGGGCCGGACGAGGACTTCGTCTGGGCCGTCATCGACGACGTCACCGGCATCACCTTCGACCCGGACCGCCGTTATCAGGTCCATCAGGTCCACTGACTGTCGCCGGACCCACCGGATCCACGACGGCAGCCCCGCGCCGTCCTCGGCCCGGCCGACCCGCCCGGTTACAACGTCTGACCGACACGAGACGGCGACAGCCAGCATGACGGTCGTGCTCAGCGACACCGGACGACGACAAGTGGCAGCCGACTGCTCCTGGTCGCTTTGTTCTGCACCGTTGGAGGACCGTCGAGGGCGCCAGGACAGCGTCGGTCACCGGTACGCGATCGGGTGCGGCTGCTGGACTCCGTCGTGGCGCACACGCCGACGGTGATCAAGGCGTCTCCGCGCCGAGTGCGACCTGCGTCGGGACGCGCATCTGGCTGCTGGGGTGATCTTCTGGACGCGGTTCGCCAGTATGATTGACGTTCATCTAACTCGTAGTCCAGTTCGGAGGGAACTCCTCAATGACGGGTCTATTCGCCCGGGCCCTCACGTCGGCCTGCCTGGCATTGGCGACCGCCGCCGCCTCGGTGCTCGCGGTCGTGGGCACCACCGCTGTCGTGGCCACGCCGGCCCAGGCCGCCGGCCCCCGACCCAACTTCCAGATGCCGTTTCCCTGCGGCGAGACCTGGAGACTGGCCACCTACTACGGCCATGACGACTACGACATCGACATGACCTTCACCGGCGGGGCGAGCAACGGCCGGCCGATCCTCGCCTCGTACGGCGGCACCGTCACGTTCGCCGGCTGGGGAAGCGGCGGCGGCTGGTACGTGATCATCGATCACGGCGGCGGTTGGCGGACGCTCTACCTGCACATGATCGAGTCGCCGATGGTCGGTGCCGGGCAGTGGGTGTCGACCGGCCAGCAGATCGGCCGGGTCGGCAGCACCGGCAACTCCACCGGCCCGCACCTGCATTACGAGCAGGTGCGCGACGGCGTCAAGACCGAGTCGTACTTCAACGGGGTGGCCTCCGGCATCACCTCCGACGGCAGCCCGTCCACCGGTCCGCTGTACGTTTCCGGCCCCACCTCGCCGGCCCGGAACATGACCAGCCAGAACTGTGGACAGGTCGCCGCCAACCGCCAGGTGTACGAGTCCGGCAGCCACAGCGGTTGGCAGATGCTGCCGGTCAACAGCATCACCGGCTCGGCCACCGCGTCGATGGTCCTCAACGGCAACAAGCTGCTCTACACGGTCAACGACGGCAGGGTGTACGAGGCGTCCAGCGACACCGGGTGGCGCAATCTCTGGACCGGCATCTCCGGCGTCAGCAACAACGCCCTGGCCGTGATCAACGTCGACGGGGTCAAGTACGTCTACACCGTGGCCGGGGGGATGGTGCACGAGGCGGCGAGTAACAACGGTTGGCGGAACCTGAACACGGGCATCGCCGGGGTCAGCGCGAATGCGCTGGCCGCGATCAACCTCAACGGGGTGAAGATCGTCTACACCGTGGCCGGGGGGATGGTGCACGAGGCGGCGAGCAACAACGGTTGGCGGAACCTGAACACGGGCATCGCCGGGGTCAGCGCGAATGCGCTGGCCGCGATCAACCTCAACGGGGTGAAGATCGTTTACACCGTGGCCGGGGGGATGGTGCACGAGGCGGCCAGTAACAACGGTTGGCGGAACCTCAACTCCGGCATCGCCGGGGTCAGCGCTGACGCGCTGGCCGCGATCAACCTCAACGGGGTGAAGATCGTCTACACCGTGGTCGGGGGGATGGTGCACGAGGCGGCCAGCAACAACGGTTGGCGGAACCTCAACTCCGGCGTCCGTGGCACGGCCGTCTCGGCGACGAGCAACAGCGGGGTGAAGATCCTTTACACCATCTGACGGCCGCCTCGGCACGCCGGGACCGTACTGTCCGACGCCGGCACCGGTCGACGTGGCCGATCCCGGCCGGCATCCGGTCCGGGTGCCGCCACCGTTGGCGGCACCCGGACCCACGGGTCAGCTACCGCAGATGCCGTACCCGTTGAGGCTCCACGTGCCGGCGAAGCCGTCGGCGTCCTCGTCCGCCCGCACCCGCACGGTGGTGCCGCCGGTGATGTTGAGCGCGGTGAGCAGCACCTGCCCGTTGCCGGCGTTGATGTCCGCCCCCACGCTGTAGAGCGCCTTGCCGGCCGGGCAGGACTTGAATTTGGTGTCCTGCGGGTCGCTCGCGCCCGTCCCCGTCACCACGATCCGCTCCAGCCCGGCGGGCGCGGTGGCGCAGACCGCGTACGAGGTGGCGCTCCAGCCGGCCGGCGAGGTGCCCTGCACCGCGACTGCCCGGACCGTCACCGACGTCAGGTCGAACGACGGCACCACCTGGTCGAGCACGACGTCGCCCAGGCCGCTGTTGATCCGCCCGCCCATCCCGATGACCTTCTTCGTCCCGCAGCTCGCCGTGACGAACTCCGTACCGACCGCACCGGTCGTCGCCACGACCTGGTAGCCGGCCGGCGCGGTGGCGCACTGGGCGAGGGCCTGGAGCGTCCAGGTGTCGGCGTAGTTCGTCGGGCCCACCTCCCGCATCGTCGCGACGAAGCCGGTGCCGTTCGCCAACGGCTCCAGCCGGTCCAGCCCGACCCGTCCCTCGGCCCCCGATCCGGCGGTGAGCAACCCGCCGCCCCCGGTGACCACCTTGCCGACCGGGCACCGCGCGGTCGCCGACTTGTCCGCGCTGCTCGGACCCACCGAGTCGGAGGTCGTCTCCAACCCGGCGGGGTCCGCCGAGGCCGGCGCCGCCCCGCCGATCGCCCCCAGCAGCGCCGCCGCCCCGACGACCGCCGTCAGCACGCCACGTCCCGTGATTGCTCGCATTTGTCGATCTCCCTGTCCCCTCCGGACGGTCGGCGCGCTGGCACCGGACCATTCTCCGCCGGTCGGTCGCCGGCGGCTGGGAAAAGCCTGGGCGGCCCCGCTTGGCGCCCGCTATCCGACGGCTATCCGACGGCTATCCGACGGCTTGCCGCCGGCCACCCCGCACATCCCGTCCATAGACTTGGGTCGTCCGATCACGACTCGTGAGGAACGTCATGCGGTGGTCCGTCCTCGGTCCGGTCCAGGTCACCGCCCGGGGTCGGGCCCTCGCCATCGACCGCCCCCAGCACCGCGCGGTGCTTGCGCTGCTGCTGCTCGACGCCGACCGGCTGGTCTCCGCCGGGCAGCTCGTGGCGGGGCTCTGGGCGGACGACCCACCGGTCACCGCCCGGACCCAGGTGCAGGTCTGCGTCTCCCGGATCCGGGCGGCCCTGCGCGCCGAGGGAGCGGCCGACCGGCTGGTCACCCAGGGCGGCGGCTACCGGCTCACCGTACGTGGGACGGAGCTGGACCTGGCCGAGTTCACCGCGGCGGTCGAGCAGGCCCGCGCCGAGGAGGCCGCCGGCCAACCGGCGGAGGCGGCGCGGCTGCTGCGCGCCGGCCTGGCGCTGTGGCGCGGGCCGGCGCTGGCCGGCGCGGCGGGCGCCTTCGTCGCCACCGCCGCCGCCGGCCTGGACGAGCAGCGGCTGGCCGCCCACGAGCGGCTCGCCGCCGTGGAACTCGGCCTCGGCCGGTGCGCCGGGGTCGCACACACCCTGCGCCCCCTGGTCACCGCCCACCCGCTGCGCGAGCCGCTGGTGGCCCGGTACCTGCTCGCCCTAGCCGGCTGCGGCCAGCAGGCCGCCGCGCTGCGGTGGTACGCCGAGACCCGGCGCCAACTCGTCGACGAGCTGGGCGTGGAGCCGGGCACCGAGCTGGCCGAGGCGCACCTGCGAGTGCTGCGGGGCCAGGTGCCGGCCCGGGCCGTACCGTCGGGCGGACCCACCCCGCCGGACGGGCCGGACCGACCCGCCGCCGGCTCGACGGCGCCGGCCGCCACCGGGCCGACGCCCGCCATGCCGGCCGCGCCCACCGCCACCGGGCCGGCCGGGCCCACCGCGACTGTTCCCGCCGGGGCGGTCGCGCCCCAGCCTGCCGGGCCGCCCCCGGCACAGCTCCCCGGCGAGCCGGCCTGGTTCACCGGGCGGGCGGCGGCGCTGCGCGAGCTGGACGGCCTGCTGCCCGGCGACCCCGTCGGCGAGGACGCCACCGGCATCACCCGCACCGGCGGCACTGGCAGCGGGGACGGCACCGGCCGGGCGGTCGTGATCTCCGCGATCGCCGGCACCGCCGGGGTGGGCAAGACCACCCTCGCGGTGCACTGGGCGCACCGGATCGCGCATCGCTACCCGGACGGGCAGCTCTACGTCAACCTGCGCGGGTTCGACCTCGACGGCCGGGCCGTCCCGCCAGGTGAGGCGCTGCGCGGCTTCCTGGCGGCGCTGCACGTGCCGCCCCAGCGGGTGCCCACCGACCTGCCCGGGCAGTCCGCGCTGTTCCGGAGCCTGCTAGCCGACCGGCGGGTGCTGGTGCTGCTCGACAACGCCCGCGACGACGAACAGGTGCGGCCCCTGCTGCCGGGCTCGCCGGGCAGCCTGGTCGTGGTGACCAGCCGCAACCGGCTCACCGGGCTGGTGGTCAGCGACGGGGCCCGTCCGGTGACCCTCGACCTGCTCGCGCCCGGGGAGTCGCGGGAACTGCTGGGCCGACGGCTCGGCCGAGGTCGCGCTGGCACCGAGCCGGCGGCACTCAACGAGATCGTGCGGCGCTGCGCCGGCCTGCCGCTGGCGCTGGCCATCGTGGCCGCCCGGGCTGTCGGACAGCCCGACGTGCCACTGGCCTCCCTCGCCGCGGAACTGCGGGCGACCAACGGGGACCGGCTCGCCGCGCTGGAGACCGGGGACCCCGCGACCGACGTCCGGGCGGTCTTCTCCTGGTCGTACCGGGCGCTGGACGCTGAGTCCGCCCGGCTGTTCCGGTTGCTCGGTCTGCACCCGGGCCCCGACGTCGCGCGGCCGGCGGTGGCCAGCCTGGCCGGCCTGCCCCTGTCCCGGGTCGGCCCGTTGCTGGTCGGGCTGGCCCGGGCGAACCTGCTCACCGAGCGGGTTCCCGGCCGGTACGCCATGCACGACCTGCTCCGCGCCTACGCCTCCGAGCTGTGTCACGAGGCCGACCCGGAGGCCGAGCGGGCGGCCGCCCGGAGCCGCCTCCTCGACCACTACCTGCACGCCACGTACGCGGCGGACCACCTGCTCGACCCGTACCGGCTGGCCCGGCCGGCGACGCTGCCGGTGCCGGAGCCCGGGGTGACGGTGGGCGACCGGCCGGACCACGCCTGGGCGACCGGCTGGTTCGCCGCCGAACACCACGTCCTGCTGGCCGCCGTGGAACAGGCGGCGGGCACCGGACTGGACCGGCACGCGTGGACGCTGGCCGCCGCCCTCACCACGTACCTCGACCGGCGCGGGCACTGGCCCGAGCTGGCAGCCGCGCACCGCACCGCCCTGGCGGCGGCCCGGCGCCGGGGCGACCTGGCCGGGCAGGCCCTGGCGCACCGGGGCCTGGCCATCGCCTGCACCTGGCTGGGCGACCACCGGGGGGCGCACCTGCACTACGGCCGTGACCTGGAGCTCTACCGCGAACTGGGCGACGACACCGGCCGGGCGCACACGCATCTCGGGGTGAGCTGGGTGCTGGCCCGGCAGGGCCAGCACCGGGCGGCGCTCGACGAGACGCAGCGGGCACTCGACCTCTACCGGGCCGCCGGCTACCGGGTCGGGCAGGCCAAGGCGCTCAACAACCTGGGCTGGCTGCACGCCCGCCTCGGCGAACCCGGGCCGGCACTGCGCTGCTGCCGGGCGGCCCTGCGGCTGCACGAGGAGAACGGCGACCGGCACGGCGCCGCCCTGACCTGGGACAGCCTCGGCTACGTCCACCACGGGCGGGGTGACCACGGGCAGGCCGCGAGCTGCTACCGGCGGGCGCTGGCGCTGCACCGCGAGCTGGGCGACCGGTACGACGAGGCGGAGGTGCTGGACAACCTCGGCGACACCGAGCGCGCGGCCGGCGACCTCGCCGCCGCCCGCCGGGCCTGGCGGGCGGCGTCGGCCATCTTCGACGAGCTGCGCCATCCCGACGCCGACCGGCCCCGGGCCAAGCTGGCCGCCACGGCCGAGCCGTCCCGACCGCAGTCGTGCCGGACCGCCCCGCTCGTGGTCGGTCAGACCGCCCCGGGCCGCACGGCGCCCGCCGAGCGGCACCCGTGAGTTGGAGGGGCCCTCAGCCCTTCAGCGATCGGGTCATGTCGCGGTCGTCCGACCAGTAGAAGCAACGATCGGATCTACGGCTTCCAGGAGCCGGCGGTCTTCAGCTTGTGCCGGTACTCCATCGCCCCGTTCTTGTCGGCCACGTCGAAGGTGACGCTGCCGCTGCGCTGGCTGCCCTCCCTCAGGTTGACGCCGGAGTCGAGCAGGTCGCCGCAGCCGGCGAACGCGCCGGAGATCCCGTTCTCGGTGCTGCCGTCGTCGCCCACCCACTGGAAGTAGAACGGGTTTATCGACATGTTGCCCTTCTTCACCGTCGCGGTGACGTCCGCGATCAGGTAGAGGCCCTTGTCGGGCTCGGGCGAGTACGCCTTGCAGCCCTTGGTCGAGGTGCGGAACCGCAGCACCGTGATCTCCAAGGTGCCCTCGTCGTCGGTGATGACCAGGGTCTGGCCGGCCTTCAGGTTGAACGTCTCGCCGTTCGCCGGGGTCGACGACGAGGACGGGCCGCTGGTCTCCACGGGCCCGGGAAGCTGCCGCTCCGCCTCCTTGGCCGCCTCGTCGACGCCCTTGCCGAGCGCCACCACGCCGCCGATGCAGCAGAGCAGGGCGAGCACCGCCGCGACGACCGCGATGACAATGATGATCGGCTTCTTGCTGCTCTTCGTCGGCGGGACCGGGCCGATCGGGTAGCCCGGGCCGCCCGGCGCGGCACCCGGCTGGTACGGCGGGTACGGCATGCCGGACACCGGCGGGTACGCCGCGTCCGGGCCGGGCGGCGGCGGGTATCCGCCCGGCTGGTACGCGGGGTCCGGGCCGGGCGGCGGCGTGAACCCGCCCGGCTGCGGCGGCTGGTACGGGGATCCGGAGGTCGGCGGGTACGGCGCGCCGGAGACCGGCGGCGGGTACGGTGCCCCCGACACCGGCGGCGGGTACGGCGCGCCGGACACGGGTGGCGGGGGCAGCGGCGCGGTCGGATCAGCCGGCCACTGCGGCACGGGCGCCGTCGGTTCCTGGTTCGGCTGATATGGATCCTGCGGCCCGTAAGGGGGCTGGGGGTGGCTCACCGTACTCCTCGGCACCTGATCACGATCGCGACGACCTGACGGTAGCGCCCCCGGCACAGTCCCGGGTGCACGTACCGTCTCAGCGGGGTAACAGGATGGCGGCGGTGCGGACCAGGCCGGCGTCGACAGCGAACCGTCCGGTGATCGTCGCGGGCGGGTCGGGCACCGGGGCCGCGTCCAGTCGGGCGGCGGTGATCCGGGCCGTGAACAGGCCGGAGTCCGGGTCC
This sequence comes from Micromonospora sp. MW-13, assembly GCF_003434305.1. GTDB lineage: Bacteria > Actinomycetota > Actinomycetes > Mycobacteriales > Micromonosporaceae > Micromonospora. The sequence continues at coordinate 25,563 of NZ_QKKX01000094.1, read as the reverse complement.
AGCTCGACCCGGGCGTCGTGGAAGTCGAGCCAGGTGCCGACGACCGGGTGCCAGACCTTGTAGACGGTCTCCTTGGCGCTGAACAGCACCGCCGGCCAGGAGACGCCGGCCGGCAGCCGGGCGCAGTCGTCCCACTCCTCGGGCAGCCCGATCAGCCGGCGTACCCCGGCGTTGAGTTCCTTGTGCCGCTCGGCGTCCATGCCGACGGAGCGGACCTGGTCGGCGCGGGCCGTCGCCGCGGCGCAGTAGCCGCGGGTGTGGGTGATGGTGCCGACCACCCCGGCCGGCCAGACCGGGGACCGGTTCGGCGCCGACGGCACGGCGACGGACGGCACCCCGAGCCGGGCGAGCGCCCGCCTGGCGCAGACCCGCCCGGCGGTGAAGTCCCGTTGCCGGCTCTCCACCACCCGCTCGCCGAGGCAGGCCCGCTCGGCGGGCAGCAGCTCCCCGACCCAGTCGTCCGCCTCGGCGACAGCCACCGCCACCTCGGGCGGCAGCAGGTCACGCACTTTCGGCCCCGGCCACCGCGCAGCCCGAGGTCCGGCTGAGTGGTCCCACAGCACCGGCCGGGTCGCCGTTGTCGGCGCCGGCCAGCCAGGCGCGGACCCGCTCCCGTTCGGTGGTCAGCTCCCGGATGCTCATCGGTGCCGAACGTACCGCAACCGGTGACACCGGAGGGGCCCCGGACGCCGCACCGGCCGACCCGCCGGTGGCCACCCCTTCCGAAGGGGGTGGCCACCGGCGGGCCGGTCGACGACGGCGGGCCGGGCGGGGCACCGGTCAGGGGCGGCGCGGGCGGCGGGTCAGGGCGAAGCCGACCACGCCGGCCACGGCGGCCAGCACGCCGCCGACCGTGGTCCAGATCCAGCGCGAGGACCCCTCGGGCAGCCAGCCGGTGAGGAGACTCTCGCCCTCCTCCTCGGCCGGTGCCGCCGCCGGCTCACCGGTGAGCACCGTGCCGGCCTTCGTGTTCGGCACCAGCGGCGCCCTCAGCTCCCCGTCGTCGGCCGGGGCGTCGCCGTCGCCCACGTCCGAGACGAGCAGGTCCACGTCGACCGGCAGGCCGAGGTCCGGCTCCGGCAGGTCCACCACCGAGAGCCGGACGTAGTACGTGCCGGGCAACGGGTCGGCCGACCACGGCTCCGCCCAGGACCGGACCTGGCGCAGCGTGCAGCCGAGCGTGACGCTGGTCGCCGCCGCCGTGGCGGTCGGGGTCTGCGCCCCCGCCGTGCACGCCTGCCGCCGGCGCAGGCCGTCGAAGACCTCGACGGTCCAGGTGGACGCGCCCGTGCGGCCCTTGGGGAAGCCGACCGTCGCCGCGATCTCGTGGATCTGCCCGGCGTGACCCGGGAAGGACCAGTAGAGGTGGTCGCCGGTCGACGCGCCGACCTGGACCGGTTGCCCGGCGGTGATCGCGGTGGCGGTCAGGAACGAGGTGCCGGCCTTGGTGACCGTGGCGGCCCCGGGGGAGGGGGTGGGCGCGGCGAGCGCGTCCCGGGCGGCGGGCGGCGGGCCGGCCAGCGCGGGGCCGGCCGGCAGGGCCAGGGCGGTGGCGGCGGCCAGCGCCGCCCCGGACCGGATCAGCGGGGTACGCATCGTCAGTTCTCCCTCCAGGTCGCGACCCACCAGCGGGTGAGCAGGCCGGCGACGAGGCCGGTGAGCAGGCCGGCCAGGGTCAGCAGCACCAGCAGCACCCAGCCCCGACCCAGGTCCGGCCCGCCCGGGGCCGGCGACGACGCGACCACGTCGACGGTCAGCTCGATCGGCATTCCGGGGGTGGCCCGGGTGCCGGGACGGGGTGCGAACGCGTTGCTGACCACCAGGCAGACGGTGGTCGGGGCGGCGTCCGCGTCGCCCGGCGCGGGGCTCGGCGTCTCCCCTTCGTCGGCGTCCGCGTCCGTGTCGGCGGCGGCCGACCAGCGCAGGCCGGCGGAGACGACGTCGGTACGGCCGCTGCCGGCGTCCACGCCGCGGACCAGCTCGCGGCCGTCCGGGGCGGTGGCCCGCAGCAGCACCCCGTAGTCGGGGTTGACCGGGCGGTCCAGCGCGATGCTCACCGAGGCACGCAGCTCCTGCCCGGGGCGCACCGGGACCCGGTACCAGCGGTGCTCGGAGAACTGCTCCCGGTCGGTGTAGACGCCGGGAGCGAGCAGCGGCGCGTCCGGGCAGCCGGCGGAGCCGCCCACCACGGCCGGGGCGGCGGTGTACGTGTCCCGGGCCCGGTCCACCAGCTGCTTGATCCGGCCGGTCAGCTCGTCCGCGCTCTGCGCGGCCGTGTACGTCCCACCGGTCGCGTTGGCGATGCAGAGCAACTGCCGGCGCACCTTGTCGTCGGGGGCCAGGCCGAGGGTGTCCACCACCAGCTTGGTGCCCTGCGCGGCCAGCTCCCGGGCCACCTCGCACGGATCCGGTGGGGCACAGGTGTCCTCGCCGTCGGTGATCAGCACGATCCGGCGGGCGGTGGCGCCGGTGCCCAGGTCCTGCGCGGCCGAGCGGAGCGCCAGCCCGACCGGGGTGAAGCCGGTGGGCCGGAGGGTGGCCACCGCCGCCTTGGCCTGGGTGCGGTCCACCTGGCCGACGGGCACGATCTGCTGGGTGTCCTGGCAGCCGACCTTCTTGTCCTTGCCCTTGTAGGTGGCGCCGAGGACCCGGATTCCGAGCTGGGTCTCCTCCGGCAGCGCGTCCACGACCTCGTTGAACGCCTGCTGCGCCACCGAGATCCGGCTCCGCCCGTCGATGTCCCGGGCCCGCATCGAGCCGCTGACGTCGAGCACCAGCTCGACCCGGGGCGGCTCGGCGGGGGTCTCCTCGTCGGCCCACGCGGGCGCGGGCCCGGTCAGCACGACCCCGGGTCCGATCAGGACGGTCGCCGCCAGCAGTCCACGGAGGACGGATGTCGATCGTCTTCTGTTGATCACCGGGGCGAGTGTAGTGAGATCCACTCTGGATGGTCGGTCGGCCCCCGACGGCCGCCCGCCGCTCGGCCGCCGGCCCGTACGGCCGCCTGCCGGTGTCGCCGGGGGTGGGAGTGTCGGCCGGAGGATCTCGTAAGGTTCTCGCCGGATGACTGACGGTTAGCTGCCTGGTGTAAACCATTAGGTTGGGGTGAGTTCCGTCAGAAATCTGACCCGAGTCCACCCGTTGTGCCGGTGGTGCCCGGTGGTTAAGCTCTCATTGCGCGCCCCAATCGCCCGCTTCCCCCGTGGCAGGCGATCGGGGCGCGCGCCTTTGTGCCCGGGGGCGGTCGGGCCCCTCGCGTCGCGCCGGCGCTGTCGGCTATCCGATATCCACGTCGCCCTCGGTCCGGCCGGCCCGCGACGGCTCTTACCGGCTACCGGTGATGCCTCGCCATCACCGTCCGCGACAGCCAGGGCGGCCCCGTGCCAGGACCGCCGGTCGCGGGTCGCCGTCGCGAGGCCGTCGTCAGATCCAGCGACCGTCCAGCCACATCCGGGCCGACCACTCCGCGTACGGCAGCAGCTTTCCGACGAAGATTGGATAGAAGTACGCGAAGCAGAGCGCGACCAGCAGCACGTACGCGCCGACCACGACCCCGCCGACCAGCCGTCGGTCGGCCGCGTCCTCGTCCGCCCCGCCGGGGCCCGGGCCCCCGGCCGGTGCCCGGGCCCCGGCGGGGGCCGGGGAGGCGATCGCGCCCAGCACGTAGACCACCGCCAGCACCAGGAACGGCAGGGCCGGCGCGGCGTAGAAGGAGAACATCGTCCGCCCGTCCAGGGCGAACCAGAACCAGGGCAGCAGGCCGGCCGCCGCACAGAGCAGGATCGCCCCGGCCCGCCAGTCCCGCCGGGTCGCCCCGATCCAGGCCGCCCCGAACAGGGCGGGCAGGAACGACCACCACAGCAGTGGCGTGCCGAGCAGCAGGATCTCGGAGGCGCAGGTGGGCGCGCCGCAGGCGCCGTCGCCGGACCAGTAGAACGCCACCGGCCGGCCGAGTAGCAGCCACTGCCACGGCCAGGACTGGTACTTGTGCGGTTCGTCGAGCTGCGTGTGGAAGCCGTACGCGGCCTTGTGGTACTCCCACAGGTTGTTCAGCGCCCCGAGGTACGGGGTGTCGCTGAGCCCTTGCACGTTCGGGTACCGGGCGGCGAGCCGGTAGTAGCCGTCGTCGCTCAGCAGCCAGCCCGACCAGGTGGCCACGTAGGTGACGACCATCAGCACCCCGGCCAGCGCCAGCCAGGGCACCTCGTCGAGCAGTGCGTCGCGCCACGGCCGGCGCACCCCGGCGGACCGGCGGACGCCGACCTCCCAGAACAGGGCCAACAGCGCGAAGGCCGGCAGGAAGTACACCGCGCTCCACTTCACCGCGCAGGCGCAGCCGAGCAGCACCCCGGCCGCCAGCCGCCACCAGGGCCAGTTTCGCCAGCCGCCGGCCGGCCGGCCCGCCCGCCCCGCGGCGGTGGGGTCCAGCCCGGCCTCCAGCGCCCGGCTCCACCGCCGCCGCCGGGCGTCCCGGTCGAGGACGAGGGCGCCGAACGCGGCCAGCACGAACAGCAGCAGGAAGATGTCGAGCAGGGCGGTGCGGGAGAGCACCAGGTGGAAGCCGTCCAGGGCGAGCAGCAGGCCGGCGGCGCAGCCGAGGGTGGTGGAGCGGAACAGGCGGCGGCCGATGCGGACCAGCAGCAGCACCGACACGATGCCGGCGATCGCGGCGCCGATGCGCCAGCCGAACTCCGGGGCGGTGGTCGTCAGGTGCCCCGGCACGGAGATGTTGTGCTCCGCGTCGGAGTATCCGAACGCCCACTCGCCGAGCCCGATCAGCCACTTGCCCAGCGGCGGGTGCACCACGTACGACGGGCCGTTGTCCTTGTAGTTCCACTCGACGCCCTTGTCGACCAGCCCCCAGCCGTCGCGGGCGTAGTAGATCTCGTCGAAGATCTTGCCCTTCGGGCCGCTGAGGCCGACCAGGCGCAGGATCGCCGCGATCGCCACCACGACGACGGTGGCCAGCCACGAGTTGACGTCCAGCCGGGCGTCGACGGTGGCCAGCCGCCGCCGCACGGTCGCGGCTACGCCCCCTCCGCCGCTGGTGGGGGGAGGCGTGGACTGCTCGGTCGCGGCGCCGGTTCCGGCGTGCTCCGATTCCGCCCGGCCCGCGCTCGCGCTCTGCGCTGTCGACGCACTCGTCACGAGGCGATCGTAGGCTGCGGAGGTGCCCGGTGGCGCCCGTCGTCCCCGATACCGGTACCGCTGTCGATGAAGGAGTACCTTTCGTGGGTGAAATGTCCGAAGTTGGCCGCCTGATTCTCCTCGGCGCGCCGCTCGGCAACCCGGCCGACGCGTCCGCCCGGTTCCGTGAGGTGCTCGCCGCCGCCGACGTGGTCGCCGCCGAGGACACCCGGCGGCTCACCCGGCTGGCCCGGGACCTCGACGTCGCCGTGCCCGGCCGGATCGTCTCCTACTTCGAGGGCAACGAGGAGCGCCGCACCCCCGAGCTGGTCGAGGTGCTCCGCGAGGGGTACGTCGTCGCGCTGGTCACCGACGGCGGGATGCCCAGCGTCTCCGACCCCGGGTACCGGCTGGTCCGGGCCGCCCTCGACGCCGGGGTGCCGGTGACCGCCGCCCCCGGCCCGAGCGCCGTCACCACCGCGCTGGCCCTGTCCGGGCTGCCCAGCGACCGGTTCTGCTTCGAGGGCTTCCTGCCCCGCACGCCCGGCGCTCGGCGTTCCCGGCTGCGCGCCCTGGCCGGCGAGGAGCGGACCCTGGTGCTGTTCGAGGCCCCGCACCGGATCAGCGGTGCGCTCGCCGACCTGGCCGCCGAGTTCGGCGCCGACCGGCCGGCCGCGCTCTGCCGCGAGCTGACCAAGACGTACGAGGAGGTGGTTCGCCGGCCGCTCGGCGAACTGGCCGCCTGGGCCGCCGACGGCGGGCCGCGCGGCGAGATCACCCTGGTGGTGGCCGGCGCCGCGCCGGCCGCCGTCGAGCGCCCGGACGACGCGACGCTGCGCGCCGCCGTGGCCGAACGGGAGGCCGCCGGCCTGTCCCGGCGAGACGCGATCACCGAGGTCGCCACCGGGTACGGCCTGCGCCGCCGCGAGGTCTACGCGGTCGTGCACGCCTGAGACCATCCCGTCCGGCCACGCGAGCGGGCCGGGCGGGGCGGCCGGGCGGTACGGGTCACCAGGCGGCGGCGAGGAGACCGGCCGTGATCACGAGCGGGCCGGCCACGGCGGCGGCCGTCGCCCACCGGCGGGCCCGCCGGTCGGTGAGCAGGGTGGCGCCAGTGCACCGGGCGATCGCCCCGCCGCAGGCCAGCACCAGCAGCAGCCCGAGCAGCCAGCGCAGGTGCAGGCCGGCCCGGGTGTCGGCGTACGCCGTGTCGGCCGCCGGCCCGGTCATCCCGGCCGGCAGGGCGGAGCCGGTCGTGCTGCGCTCGGCGGGCACCCCGCTGATCCGCACCCCGAACGCGACGAACCCGCCGTCGTCGGCGGTGAAGACCCCCCGGCAGCGTTGGGTCAGCCCGCCGCCGGTGCACTCGCCGACCACCACCGTGCCGGTGACGCGGTGCCCGACGGACAGCCAGAACGGGCCGGCGCTCACCCAGGCGAAGAAGGCGGCGAGCAGGCTCAGCGCCAGCAGTGCGGAGAGCCCCCGCCAGGGATCCGGAGGCCGGGCGGGGCGGTCGGCCCGCTGCCGTCGGGCCCGGGCGACGACCGCCCGGCCGGTGTCGCCGCGCCGCCACCGGCCCGGTCGGCCGTGCTCCTCCCGCAGTGGCGTGCCGTCCCAGTGCACCTCCTCGATCGGCGCCCAGAACAGCCCGTCGTCGTCGGACTCCGGCGGGCCCCCGGCGGTGGTTCCCGGGCGGAAGCGACCACCCGGCTGCCGGACCGGGACCCGGCGCGGCACGGCGCCGACCGGCGCCCCGGTGGTCGGCTCCACCTCCACCGGCCGGTCGGGGCCGCCGGTGGCCTGCCCGGGCACGACGGCCGAACCGGCCGCCCCGGACGCGGCGCTCGGCCCGGACGTGGTGCTCAGCCCGGACGTGGCGCTCGGCCCGGACGGCGGCCCGCTCGGCCCGGACGGCGGCCCGCCCGAGGAGGGGGCGGGACCCGGCTCGGCCGGTTCGGCGGCCGGGAGGGGGCGGGGCTGCGGCGCCACGGTCCCGGCCCGGGGCGACGGTCCGGGCGGCGGGTCGTCGTCGCGCGCCGGCCCGGCGGGCGGTTCCTCGTGTTCCCGGGCGGCTCGTCTGGCGGTCACGGGCTTCATTGGACCCCGGCCGGCGCGGGCTCCCGGGCAGCTCAGACCGTGTGTCGGCGACAAATCCGGCAATTGTCGCCACCCCGCCACCTTGATCACCGCCGCCCGGGCGGTGGGGGTGGGGGTGGGGTGGGTTGCCCGAGGGGGGCCATCGGGCTGCCTGGTCCGGGTTGCGTCGGGTCGCCCCGACAGGGTGTCGACCGCACGGGCGGCCTATTGGTTCGCGGGACGCCCGACGCGGTCACTAGGCTTGCTGGTCATGAGTCACGTTCTCGCGGCGGTAGCCTGGCCTTACGCCAACGGCCCGCGCCACATCGGCCACGTCTCCGGTTTCGGCGTTCCCTCCGACGTCTTCGCCCGGTACATGCGGATGGCCGGCCACGACGTGCTCATGGTGTCCGGCACCGACGAGCACGGCACCCCGATCCAGGTGCAGGCCGACGCCGAGGGGGTCACCCCGCGCGAGCTGGCCGACCGGTACAACCGGGTGATCGCCGAGGACCTGCGGGCGCTCGGGCTGTCGTACGACCTGTTCACCCGTACCACCACCCGCAACCACTACGCCGTGGTGCAGGAGTTGTTCTCCGGGATGCACCGCAACGGCTACATTGTCCCCAAGGTCACGGTCGGCGCGATCTCCCCGTCCACCGGCCGGACCCTGCCCGACCGGTACATCGAGGGCACCTGCCCGATCTGCGGGTACGACAGCGCCCGTGGCGACCAGTGCGACAACTGCGGCAACCAGCTCGACCCGGTCGACCTGATCAACCCGAAGTCCAAGATCAACGGCGAGACTCCGGAGTTCATCGAGACCGAGCACTTCTTTCTCGACCTGCCGGCCCTGGCCGACGCCCTGCGGCAGTGGCTGGACAGCCGTGAGGGCTGGCGGCCCAACGTGCTGCGGTTCTCCCGGAACCTGCTCGACGACCTCCAGCCCCGGGCGATCACCCGGGACCTGGACTGGGGCGTGCCGATCCCCCTCGACGGCTGGCGGGACCGGCCGGACAAGCGGATCTACGTATGGTTCGACGCGGTCATCGGCTATCTGTCCGCGTCGATCGAGTGGGCCCGCCGCACCGGTGACCCGGAGGCGTGGCGGAAGTTCTGGAACCCGAGGGACGCCGAGGGTGGCACCCCGTCCGCCGACGGCGGCGGGCAGAGCTGCTACTTCATGGGCAAGGACAACATCGTCTTCCACTCGGTGATCTGGCCGGCGCTGCTCAGCGGCTACTCGGGCGAGGGCGCGCGCGACGGCGAGCCGGGCCGGCTGGGCCGGCTCGACCTGCCCACCGAGGTGGTCTCCAGCGAGTACCTGACCATGGAGGGGCGCAAGTTCTCCTCATCCCGCAAGGTGGTCATCTACGTCCGGGACTTCCTGGAGCGGTACGACGCCGACGCGCTGCGCTACTTCATCGCCGTCGCCGGCCCGGAGAGCAACGACACCGACTTCACCTGGGCCGAGTTCCTCCGCCGCAACAACGACGAACTGGTCGCCGGCTGGGGCAACCTGGTCAACCGGTCCGTCTCCATGGCGGCGAAGAACTTCGGCGCGATCCCGCCGGTCGACCCGGCCGGGCTCACCGAGGCCGACGAGGCGCTGCTCGCCACCGCCCGGGCCGGCTTCGCGACCGTCGGTGGCCTGATCGGCCGGCACCGGCAGAAGCAGGCCATCGGCGAGGCGATGCGGGTCGTCGCCGAGGCCAACAAGTACCTCTCCGAGCAGGCCCCGTGGAAGCTCAAGGACGAGGCGGACAAGCCCCGGATGGGCACCATCCTGCACGTCGCCCTCCAGGTGGTCAGCGACGCGAACACGCTGCTCACCCCGTTCCTGCCGCACTCCGCGCAGAAGATCCACGAGCTGCTCGGCGGCACCGGCGTGCACGCGCCGATGCCCGTGCTGGAGGAGGTCGACGACCTCGACGGCGGGCCCGCGTACCCGGTGCTGACCGGGGACTACACGGTCGGGGCGCGTTGGGAGTCCGTACCGCTGGAGGTGGGCCGGCCGCTCGCGGCGCCGAAGCCGGTCTTCCGCAAGCTCGACCCGTCGATCGTCGACGAGGAACTGGCCCGGCTCGCCGGCTGACCGCCGCACCGGCCCGAACCACCGCGCCGGCGCGGCCCCCCGGGGGGCCGCGCCGGCTGGTACGCCCGCCCCGTCGGCCGCCTCAGCGCCGGGCCATTGCCGGGGCCACCACGAACTCCAGGATCGCGCGGTTCACCTCGTCGCCGTTGGTCCACGGGATGCCGTGCGGCGCCCCCTTGAGGGTGGTCAGCCGCCCGTCGGGCAGCATCGACTGCAATCGCTGCCCGGTCGCCGCGTACGGGAGCACCCGGTCCTGGTCGCCCTGCACGAGCAGCACCGGCACGTCGATCCGGGGCAGGTCGGGCCGGAAATCGGTCAGCCACGCGTCCACGGACTGGTACGTGCCGATCGCCGAGGCCCGCGTGCCGATCTCCCAGTGCGCCCGGTACGCCTCCTCGCTGACCAGCTTGCCCTTGTTGTCCGCGTAGTTGAAGAAGTTGTCGCAGAAGCTGGTGAGGAACGCGAACCGGTCGGCGAGGATCGCCTGCTGGAACCCGTCGAACAGGCTCCGGTCCAGCCCCTCCGGGTTGTCGGCGGTCTTCAGCAGGAACGGCGCGAGCGGGGCGAGCAGCACCGCCCGGTCCACCCGGTCCGACCCGTACGTGCCGAGGTAGCGGGTCACCTCCCCGGTGCCCATCGAGTGCCCGATCAGGATCGCGTTGCGCAGGTCCAGCTCGGTCATCAGCACGTCCAGGTCGGCCGCGAACGTGTCGTAGTCGTACCCGGCCGCCGGCTGGCTGGAGTTGCCGAACCCCCGCCGGTCGTACGTGATCGTGCGGTAGCCGGCGGCGAGCAGGGCGCTGGTCTGCTTCTCCCAGGTCGCCCCGTTGAACGGGAATCCGTGGATCAGCACCACCGGCTGCCCGGCACCGTGGTCCTCGTAGTACAGGTCGATGGGCGCAGAGTTCTCCGCGCCGACGGTGATGAACGGCATGTCGTCTCCCGCAGCGGGGTCGGGGTCGTCGGACGCCCGCGCATTCCCGGCCCGCCCGCCGTTATGCCCACCCGCCGCCGCGCCGGCCCGCCGCCGGTCAGCCGGGGTACGGCACGTCCACCATCCGGTCGTCGGTCACCTCGGTCGCCGGGGCCCAGGTCTCGTAGACGCCCCGTTCCTGGCACTGCGCCCCGGTCGCGACCACCGCGTCCGGGTCCGGCCGGATCAGCCGCAGCCGCAGCCAGTCGGCCTCCTCCCGCAGCACCAGGCAGGGCACGCCCCGCCAGCCGGCGTGCCGCAGCCGACGGACCACCGCCTCGACCGGGTACCGCGCGGCCCGGGTCATCGCCAGCACCCGGAACCCGCCGGGGAGGTCGGCCACCGCCTCGTACCCGGTCCCGGCGTACCCGCCGACGAGCTGGGTCGAGCGGGGCGTCTCCCCGGTCGGCAGGTACTCCTGGTCGGGGGACAGCCCGGGCACCGCCGCGAGCAGGTGTCGCCACTGTGGGCCGACCATCCGCAACCAGCCCCGCTGCTCGGCCTGGTAGCTGTACAGCACCACCTCCTCCCCGGATGCCGGGTAGGCGAGCAGGGTGGCGTTCGCCGGCATCGGCAGGTCGGCGAAGTCCCGGGTCACGAACTCCGGGACGAGCTGCGCCTCGCTCGGCACGAACCCGGTGCCGAGCACCGGCGGGCCGAGCCGGTCCCGGGGCGGCAGCGCGGTCAGGCCCCGCCACGCCGCGCCGACCGGCGGGACGTAGTCGCCCGGGTCGGCGGCCCGCCAGCGTAGCGTGTACGCCACGTCCAGGTCGTCCCGGCCGCCCGGCGAGTCGGTGCGCAGCACCGCCAGCTTCTCCGGGGTACGCAGGTGGGCGATGTCGTGCTCGCGGTGGCAGAACCCGTGCGGCAGCCAGCCCCGGGCGTACCCGGCGAGCTGCCGGGCGGAGAGCACCTTGACCATCCGGGTGCCCCGGCGGACCACCGCGGACGCCCGGACCGCCGCCAGCGTCGGGTCGCCGGCCGCGGCCGGCTGCTGGCTGAGCCGGTGCACCTGCGCCCAGCCCCGCTCCCGGTGCAGCGGCACCAGCAGCGGCGTCTCCGCCTCCTCGGCCGGCTCACCGACCCCACGCACCGCCGTCACCTCGGTAACGTGCACGAACCTCCGCCAGGGCAGCGGCACCCCCGACCGGGGCGCCCACTCGAAGCCGGGCGCCTCCTCGGCGCTGAACAGCTCGTACGCCGCGCCCCGGGCGATCTCCTCGGCCGGGTACACCACCCCGCCGCACGTCACGCGCAGCCCCGTCCGCTCCTCGGCGGCTCCACTGGCCTGGGGGACGACGCTCACCCCGGCGACGCTAGGCCCGTCCGGTGCCGGGCAGGTGAACCCCGGATGTCGGCCCGGTGAGCGGGACCTGGTCAGCGCGGTGCCGGGGGAGCCGGTGGCGGGGCGCGGGAGGGACCGGGTGGCGGACCGGCGCCGACCGGTGGTGTGTGATGCTGGCGGCGATGACCGAGCCGACTGAGTCCCGCCGCCAGCGGGCCACCCGCCGGGGCGGGGAGTTCCCGCCCGCGCCCGAGCCGCTGCCCCGTCCCGTGCCGGACAGCCACACCCACCTGGACATCACCGTCACCGAGGCCGGTGCCCCGGCCGGCGGGGCGGGCGGGAACGCCCGCGCCGACGACCCGGTCGCGGCGACCGTCGCGGTGGCCGCCGAGGCCGGCGTGGACCGGCTCGTCCAGGTCGGCGTGGACGTGGCGTCCTCCGCGTGGGGCGCCGACGCGGCCGACCGCTACCCGGCCGTGCTGGCCACCGTCGCCCTGCATCCCAACGAGGCGCCCCGGCTGACCGACCTCGACGAGGCGCTGCGGGCGATCGAGGCGCTCGCCGCCCGGGCCCGGGTGCGCGGGATCGGCGAGACCGGGATGGACTTCTTCCGTACCGGCGACGAGGGCCGGGCCGCGCAGGAGGAGAGCTTCCGCGCGCACGTCGCCATCGCCAAGCGGTACGGCAAGGCCCTGGTCATCCACGACCGGGACGCGCACGCCGACGTGCTGCGGATCCTCGACGACGAGGGCGCCCCGGACACCGTCGTGCTGCACTGCTTCTCCGGCGACGCCGGGTTCGCCGCCGACTGCGTGCGCCGCGGCTACCTGCTCAGCTTCGCCGGCACCGTCACCTTCGCCAGCGCCGTCGCGCTGCGCGAGGCCGCCGCGCTCACCCCGCTCGACCAGCTCCTGGTGGAGACCGACGCGCCGTACCTGACCCCCACCCCGCACCGGGGGCGGCCCAACGCGTCGTACCTGATCCCCCTCACCGTGCGGGCGCTGGCCGCGACCACCGGCGCGGACCTCGACGAGCTGTGCGCGGCGCTGTCGGCCAACGGCGAGCGCGCCTTCGGTCCGTGGTGACCCGGTGACCGGCCTGCTCGGCCCGGCGGAGATCCGGGACCTCGCCGCCCGGCTCGGCGTGCACCCGACCAAGAAGCTCGGCCAGAACTTCGTGCACGACCCGAACACCGTCCGCCGGATCGTCACCGCCGCCGGGCTGGCCCCGGACGACGTCGCCCTGGAGGTCGGCCCCGGCCTCGGCTCGCTCACCCTGGCCCTGCTGCCGGTGGCCGCGCACACCCACGCCGTGGAACTCGACCCGACGCTGGCCGCCGCGCTGCCGGAGACCGCCGCCCGGTTCGCCGGACCGGCCGCCGCCCGGCTGACCGTGCACCACGCGGACGCCCTGCGGATCGGCGCCGCCGAACTGGCCGACCCCGCGCCGACCGCGCTGGTGGCGAACCTGCCGTACAACGTGGCGGTGCCGGTCGTGCTGCACCTGCTGGCCGAGCTGCCCGGCCTGCGGCACGGGCTGGTGATGGTGCAGAAGGAGGTCGCGGACCGGCTCGTCGCCGGACCCGGCTCCAAGGTCTACGGCATCCCGTCGGTCAAGCTCGCCTGGTACGCCCGAGCCCGCGCCGCCGGCCGGGTGCCACCCAACGTGTTCTGGCCGGTGCCCAACGTCGACTCCGGGCTGGTCGCCTTCACCCGCCGCGAGCTGCCCCGCCCCGACGTGCCCCGGGAACGCGTCTTCGCCGTCGTGGACGCCGCGTTCGCGCAGCGCCGCAAGACCCTGCGGGCCGCCCTGGCCGGCTGGGCCGGCGGCGCGGACCGGGCCGCCGCGACGCTCACCGCCGCCGGCGTGGACCCCGGGGCGCGCGGCGAGTCGCTCACCGTCGAGCAGTTCGCCGCCATCGCCGCGTCGGCCCCGACCGCCGCACCGGCCGCCCAGTAGGCTGGCGCGGTGCCCGGGACCGGGCACGCGTACGACCTGGCTGACGGCCGGTTCGCCGCCGGCCGCCGACTCCGCCGAGGAGCTGATCGTGACCAAGCCGTTCGACATCCGCCTGCGCCTGCGGGACATCGCCCCGTGACCGAGGCCTGGCGACCGGACGACGATGACGACCAGCAGCGGCGCGGAGCCAGCGGCCCGGTCCGGGTGCGGGTGCCCGCCAAGGTCAACCTGCACCTCGGCGTGGGCCCGCTGCGCCGGGACGGCTACCACGAGCTGAACACCGTCTACCACGCCATCTCCATCTACGACGAGCTCACCGCCCGCCGGGGCGACACCCTCACCCTGACCATGGAGGGGGAGGGCGCCGGCGAGCTGGCCCTGGACGACACCAACCTGGCCATCCGGGCCGCCCACGCCCTCGCCGGGTACGCGGGCGTCCCGCCGCACGCCCGGCTGCACCTGCGCAAGCAGATCCCGCTCGCCGGCGGGCTGGCCGGCGGCAGCGCCGACGCCGCCGCCGCGCTGGTCGCCTGCGACGCCCTCTGGGGCACCGGGCTGTCCCGCGACGAGCTGGCCGGGATCGCCGCCGACCTCGGCTCCGACGTGCCGTTCCTGATCCACGGCGGCACCGCGCTCGGCACCGGCCGGGGCGAGGCGGTCAGCCCCGTGCTGGCCCGCCCCACCTCCTGGCACTGGGTGGTCGCCATCGCCGACGGCGGGCTGTCCACCCCCGCCGCGTACGCCGAACTCGACCGGCTCCGCGACGCCGGGGCCGCCGGCCCGCCGCTGGGCAGCACCGACGGGCTGTTCGCCGCGCTGCGCCAGCGGGACCCCCGGGTGCTCGCCGCCGCCCTCGGCAACGACCTCCAGGACGCCGCGCTCGCCATGCGCCCGTCCCTGGCCGGCACCCTGAAGGCCGGCGAGGCCGCCGGGGCGCTCGCCGGCATCGTCTCCGGCTCCGGGCCGACCTGTGTGTTCCTCGCCACGAACGCCGACGACGCCGAGCGGATCGCCGCCGAGCTGGCGACCGCCGGGGTGTGCCGCCAGGCGCGCACCGCGCACGGCCCGGTGGCCGGCGCGCGGATCGGCTGAGGCGTACGCCCGCCGGGGCGGACCGGAACGCCCGCGTACCCTTGGAGGCCAGGCGTCCCCAGGTGCCCGCCGGCACCGGGACGCCTTGATCATGAGAGGTGGGGTCGTGGCCAACATCGTCAACCTGGACCGGGTGTCCAAGGGGTACGGCGCCGCCGGGCCGCTGCTCACCGACGTCTCGCTCGGCCTCGACGACGCCGACCGGATCGGCGTGGTCGGCCTCAACGGCGCTGGCAAGTCCACCCTGCTGCGGCTGCTCACCAAGCAGGAGGAGCCGGACGACGGCCGGGTCACCCACCGCCGTGACCTGCGCGTCCTCTGGCTGCCGCAGGCCCTTCAGCTCGCCCCCGAGGCCACCGTCCGGGACGTGGTGCTCGGCACCGCCTGGCTCGCCGAGAGCATGGGCGCCGAGCACGAGTGGGCCGGCGACGCCGGGGTCCGCGGCATCCTCGCCGGCCTCGGCATGCCGTACCTGGGCCTCGACCAGCCCGTCGGCCCGATGTCCGGGGGCGAGCGCCGCCGGGTCGCCCTCGCCGCCCTGCTGGTCCGCGACTCCGACCTGCTCATCCTCGACGAGCCCACCAACCACCTCGACGTCGGTGGCGTCGACTGGCTGGCGAAGCACCTGGTCGGCCGCAAGGGCGCCCTCGTCGTGGTCACCCACGACCGGTGGTTCCTCGACGCGGTCTGCACCGCCACCTGGGAGGTCGCCGACCAGACCGTCCGGGCGTACGAGGGCGGCTTCGCCGCCTGGACCCTGGCCCGCGTCGAGCGGGAGCGGGTCGCCGCCGCCACCGAGGCCCGCCGGCAGAACCTGCTCCGCAAGGAGATCGCCTGGCTGCGTCGCGGCCCGCCCGCCCGGACCTCCAAGCCGCAGTTCCGCATCGACGCCGCCAACGCGCTGATCGCCGACGTGCCGCCGGCGCGCGACACCATGTCGCTGCAACGGCTCGCCACCGCCCGGCTCGGCAAGCAGGTGTACGACCTGGAGGACGTCCGGCTGTGCGCCGGCCCGAAGGAGATCCTGCACGACGCCACCTGGCATGTCGGCCCCGGTGACCGGATCGCCATCCTCGGCCGCAACGGCGCCGGCAAGACCACCCTGCTGCGGCTGCTGGCCGGCATCACCCGCCCCGACGGCGGACGGTTCGCCACCGGCTCCACCGTCCGGCCCGCGTTCCTCTCCCAGGAACTGGCCGAGCTGCCCGGCCACCTGCGCGTCCTCGAAGCCGTCGAGGAGGTCGCCCGCCGGGTGCAGCTCGGCGACCGGGAGGTCTCCGCCGCCCAGCTCGCCGAGGTCTTCGGCTTCGACGACCGACGGCTCTGGACCCCGGTCAGCGACCTCTCCGGCGGTGAGCGCCGCCGGCTCCAGATGCTCCGGCTGCTCGCCGGCGAGCCCAACGTGCTCCTCTTCGACGAGCCCACCAACGACCTGGACACCGACACCCTCGCCGCGCTGGAGGACCTGCTCGACTCCTGGCCCGGAACCGTCATCGTGGCCAGCCACGACCGGTACCTCATCGAGCGGGTCACCGAATCGGCGTACGGGATGTTCGGCGACGGCCGGCTGGTGCACCTGCCCGGCGGCGTCGACGAGTACCTTGCCCGGGCCGCGAACCGGGAGCCGGCGGTGACCGACACCCCGACCGCCGGGGCGCCCACCACCCCGGCGGCCGACGGGATGTCCGCCGCCGAGGCCCGGCAGGCGAAGAAGGAGCTCACCCGGCTCGAACGCCAGATCGGCAAGCTGGACCAGAAGGAGGCGGCGCTGCTCGACCAGTTCGCCGCCAACGCCACCGACTACGCCAGGGTCGCCGAGCTGGACGCCCAGCTCAAGGACGTGCGGGCCGAACGAGAACAGGTCGAGGAGACCTGGCTGGCCCTCGCCGAGCAGGTTCCCGGGAACTGAGCCGGCCGGCGTCCCGAAGGCGAGCCGGCCTCGGGTGGGGGGTGTGCGGCGTCACAGCCCGCCGTGCGGGACAATCGCAGGTGACCCCTCACCCGCACGGTCTTGGAGACTCAGACATGGCCCACACCCCCGTCAACCACCCCGCGCGGCCGATCTACCGGGCGATCGGCGGGCTCGTTGGTCTGTACTTCGTGGTCTTCGGAGTGCTCGGCCTCATCGCGAGCGCCGGCAACGACGTCCTCGCCCAGGATGACACGAAGGTGCTCGGCCAGGGGACCAATCTCGGATTCTCGCTGCTCAGCATCCTGCTGGGCGTCGTGATCCTGGCCGGCACCGGGATCGGCCGCAACCTCGACGTCGTGATCAACCAGTGGCTGGCGTACGTGCTCATGGTCCTCGGCCTGGCCGAGCTGGCCTTCCTGCACACCGACGCCAACATCTTCAACTTCACCATCTTCACCGACATCGTGGTGCTGACCCTCTCGCTGGTGCTGCTGATGGTCGCCATGTACGGCAAGGTCGGCACCGACGAGGAGAACGAGGCCTGGCAGAAGGCCCGGCTCGTCCTCTGACCGGGTACCCGCCGGGCGGGATCGTCGGTCGGCGGTCCCCGCCCGGCGGTTCGGCCCGCATCCGGCGTCCACCCAGGCGACAATTCTTCCGAACGGGTACATCCGGACGGAGGAGTCATGGCGCATGTTCCGGTCAACCACCCGGCGCGACCGCTCTACCGCGCACTCGCCGGGCTCATCGGGCTCTACATCCTGGTCTTCGGCGTCTGGGGAGTGGCCGTGACCTGGGGCGAAGGGCTGTTCAACCGGGGCAGCACCTGGGCCCTCGGCCTACGCACCAACCTCGCGTTCTCGCTGGTCTCGGTGATCTTCGGGCTCGTGCTGATCATCGGCGCGTCCCGGCGCACCAACCTCGGCCACTACATGAACCTGACCGCCGGGGTGGTCTTCCTGGTCACCGGCGTGCTGATGATGTCCGTCCTACAGACCTCGGCGAACTTCCTCAACTTCTCGATGTCCACCGTCGTCGTGTCGCTGCTGTTCGGGCTGGTGCTCCTGGCCACCGGCCTCTACGACAAGATCGGCCCGCCCGAGCACGCCGAGGCCGAACGCCGGCGCCGCCGGGCAGCCGTCCCCGGGGGCCGCTGAACCCGGCCGCCCCGGGCCCCGGTCACCGGCCCTTCGCCGTGATCAGGGTCGGCTTCGCGTCCAGGTGCGACAACCCGTTCCAGGCCAGGTTGACCAGGTGCGCGGCCACCGTCTCCTTGCGCGGCTTGCGCACCTCCAGCCACCAGCGCCCCGTCAGGGCCACCATCCCGACGAGGGCCTGCGAGTAGAGTTCGGCCAGCTTCGGGTCGTACCCCCGGGTCTTGAACTCGGCGCCGAGGATGTGCTCGACCTGGTGCGCGACGTCGTTCATCACGCTGCTGAAGTTGCCCGTCGCGGACATCACCGGCGACTCCCGGACCAGCACCCGGAAGCCGCTGGTCTCCTCCTCGATGTACCCGAGCAGGGCCATCGCCGCCTGCTCCAGCAGCTCCCGCGGATGGCCGGCGGTCAGGGCCGTGGTGATCCGGTCCAGCAGGGCCCGGACCTCCCGGTCCACCACCACCGCGTAGAGCCCCTCCTTGCCGCCGAAGTGCTCGTAGATCACCGGCTTGGAGACCTTCGCCCGGGCGGCCACCTCCTCGATCGAGGTCGCGTCGAAGCCGCGCTCGGCGAACAGTTGCCGGCCGATCGAGATCAACTGCTCACGCCGCTGCGCCGCCGACATCCGCACCCGCGAGGGCGGCTTGCCCGCCGCCGCCGCAACCGGCCGCCGCCGACCGCGTGTGTTGCCCTCGTCGACCGGACCGTCCACCATGTCGTCACCTCGCCGGCGCTCGGGGACGCCCTGTCGTGGGATGCCGCTGCCTCCGCTGTTCACGCCGCCGGCCCGTCCGGCACCGGGACGGTGTCGCCGCGTCGTCCGACCGTACCCGGGCCGGACCCGGGGTCCGGGCCGCCGGGCCGCCGGGCGTCGCCCACGCTGCTCCCGCTGCCCTCGGTCATCTGGCCATCCTGCCAGGCTGCCGCGATCCCCACCGACCGGTCTACCGCCGGGCGACCGGCTCCACCCGCCGCGGGTCCGCCGGTTCGACCCGCTCGGCGGGGCCCCGCTCGGGACCGACCAGCCTGGCCGCGATCCGCTCCGGCTTCGGCCAGCGCACCGCCCAGGCCGCCCCGGTCTTCTCGAACAGCCAGATCACCCGGGCCGAGATGTCGACCTGGCCGCGCAGCACGCCGTGGCGGGCGCTGGTCGGGTCGGCGTGGTGCAGGTTGTGCCAGCTCTCGCCGAACGACAGGATCGCCAGCGGCCAGAAGTTGGCCGCCCGGTCCCCCTGGCGCATGGCGAACGGGCGCTCGCCGTACACATGGCAGACCGAGTTGATCGACCAGGTGACGTGGTGCAGCAGCGAGATCCGTACCAGGCCGCCCCAGAACAGCGCGGTCAGCGCGCCCTGCCAGGACCGGGCGAGCAGCCCACCCATCAGCGCCGGGCCCAGCACCGAGACCACCACCAGCGCCGGGAAGAGCCGGTCCACCCGCCGGGTCGTCCGGTCGGCGAGCAGGTCCGGGGCGAACCGCTCCCGGTTGGACAGTTCCCGGCCGAACAACCAGCCGACGTGCGCGTGGAACAGGCCCTTCGTCAGGCCCCGGACGCTCTCGCCGAAGCGCCACGGCGAGTGCGGATCGCCCTCCAGGTCGGAGTAGGCGTGGTGCCGCCGGTGGTCGGCGACCCACTGGATGATCTCGCCCTGCACCGCGAAGGAGCCCGCCACCGCCAGCGCCGCCCGCAGCCCCGGGCGGGCCCTGAACGAGCCGTGGGTGAAGTAGCGGTGGTAGCCGACCGTGATGCCCAGCCCGGACACGACGTACCAGAAACTGGCCACCGCCACGTCGGTCCAGCTCAGCCAGCCGCCCCAGGCGACCGGGACCGCGGCGACCAGGGCCAGGAACGGGACGACCACGAACGCCCAGAGGGCGATCAGGATGCCGGGGGACTGGGCGCCCTGGGTCAGGGGCTTCGGACCGGAGGGGTGGGGTTCGAGCGGGGCGGTCGACATGGCACCTCGCAGCGGGACGGCATGGTCACGAAGTTACGCCTACGTCACCGTAACTTAAGGCCCTGTCGGCCGCACGGGACAGTTTCGTACGTGGATGCCTCCAGGCAGCGCGGAGTGCCACCGGCGTGCCGCGCCGGCTGTGATGGGGGACCGGACGGATCATGAGGGGGAATGGGCGATGGCGCCGAGGGCTCGGGACGCTAAGGTGTAGGGGTCTGCCGACCGCTTGGTTTGCCCGTTTAGACCGTCCCGGGTCGTCTAATGGCAGGACGTCAGGTTTTGGTCCTGATTATAGGGGTTCGAATCCTCTCCCGGGAGCTTCCGCTGTACTGCCGCCATTGCGTGGTTAGCATGGCCGCGAGACTGTCGCCGTCCCGACGGGAGCACGTCGTGTCCCAGCTCCACCACCGCACTGTCGTCGTGCTCGCCGCCGGGGAGGGCAAGCGGATGAAGTCGGCGCTGCCCAAGGTGCTGCATCCGCTGCTCGGCCGGACCCTGCTCGGCCACGTGCTGACCGCCGCCGCGCCGCTCGCGGCCGACCGGACCGTCGTGGTGGTCGGGCACGGCGCGGACCAGGTCCGGGCACACCTGGCCGAGGTCGCCCCGGCGGCTACCCCAGTGCTCCAGGCCGAGCAGCTCGGCACCGGACACGCGGTCCGGATCGCGCTGGACGCGGTGCCGGACGCCGCCGGGACCGTGGTGGTGATCAACGGCGACGTGCCGCTGCTCCGCGCCGAGACGGTTGCCGCGCTGGTCGAGGCGCACGAGGGCGCGGGTGCCGCGGCCACGGTGCTGGCCGCCGAGGTGCCCGACCCGACCGGACTGGGGCGAATCGTCCGGGACGCGGCGGGTCGGCTGGAGCAGATCGTCGAGGAGCGCGACGCCACCCCCGCCCAGCGCGCGCTGCGTGAGATCAACGCCGGCATCTACGCGTTCGACGCGGCGCGGCTGCGGGCCTCGCTGGGCAAGCTCTCCGCCGACAACGACCAGGGTGAGGAGTACCTCACCGACGTCTTCGGCCTGCTCGTCACCGCCGCCGAGCCGGTGACGGTGCACGTGGCCGCCGACCACGTCGAGACGCTGGGCTGCAACGACCGGGTCGAGTTGGCGGCGCTGCGCCGGCTGCTGCGCGACCGGGTCAACGAGGGGTGGATGCGTACCGGGGTCAGCATCCTGGACCCGGCGACGACCTGGATCGATGTGACGGTCGCGGTGGACCGGGACGCGGTGATCGACCAGAACACGCAGCTACGCGGCGGGACCGTGGTGGGCGCCGAGGCCGTGGTCGGCCCGGACGTGACCCTGATCGACACGGTGGTCGGCCCGGGAGCGACCGTGCTGCGCAGCCACGCCGTCGACGCCGAGGTCGGCCCGGGGGCCAGCGTCGGGCCGTACGCGTACCTGCGGCCGGCGGCGAAGCTGGCCGAGAAGGCCAAGGTCGGCACCTTCGTCGAGGTGAAGAACTCGGAGATCGGCCCGGGCGCGAAGGTGCCGCACCTGTCGTACGTGGGTGACGCGACGATCGGGGCGCGGGCCAACATCGGCGCGGCGACGATCTTCGTGAACTACGACGGGGTCAACAAGCACCGCACCACGGTCGGGGAGGCGGCGTTCGTCGGCTGCGACACCAGCCTGATCGCCCCGGTGGAGGTCGGCCCGGGCGCGTACGTCGCGGCGGGCAGCGCGATCAGCCAGGACGTGCCGCCGGGCGCGCTCGGGGTGACCCGGGCGCCGCAGCGCAGCATCGAGGGCTGGGTGGCTCGGAGGCGGCCCGGCACCGCCTCGGCCGAGGCGGCTGAGCGAGCCCGCCGAGCTGCGGCGGAAGCGCCGGAGGATGCGTCGGAGGCCTGATGGGCCGCAAGGGAAGGTGAGGCAATCCACGGGGGCGCCGAGGCGGTTCGACGGCCGTTCGGCGGGGGAGATACTGCAACCGAATAGTCCCGGCCACACCGCAGCCGGGACCACCGACCAACGGGAGCAGACGGGCCCATGGGCAGCATCGTCGCCGAAAACCGCAAAAGCCTGATGCTCTTCTCCGGACGTGGCTTTCCGGAGCTGGCCAAGGAGATCGGCGAGGTGCTCGGCATCGCGCCGACGCCCGCCGACGCGTACGAGTTCGCGAACGGGGAGATCTTCGTACGGTTCAAGGACTCGGTGCGCGGTTCGGACGCCTTCGTGGTGCAGTCCGTCACGCACGGGGTCAACACCTGGGTCATGGAGACCCTGATCATGATCGACGCGTTGAAGCGCGGCTCGGCCAAGCGGATCACCGTTGTCCTGCCGTTCTATCCGTACGCGCGGCAGGACAAGAAGCACCGCGGCCGGGAGCCGATCTCGGCGCGGCTGGTGGCGGACCTGCTGAAGACCGCGGGCGCGAACCGGATCCTGACGGTGGACCTGCACACCGCGCAGATCCAGGGCTTCTTCGACGGCCCGGTGGACCACCTGTTCGCGATGGACGTGCTGGCCGAGTACGTGGAGCGCAAGTTCGCCGGTCGGCCGATGACGGTGGTGGCGCCGGACTCGGGCCGGGTGCGGGTGGCGGAGCGGTGGACGGACCGGCTGGGCGGCTGCCCGCTGGCGTTCATCCACAAGACCCGGGATCCGCTCAAGCCGAACCAGGTGGTGGCGAACCGGGTGGTCGGCGAGGTGGAGGGCCGGGTCTGCCTGATCGTCGACGACATGATCGACACCGGTGGCACGATCACCAAGGCCGCCGAGATCCTCAAGGAGTCCGGGGCGGCGGAGATCGTCGTGGCGTCCACCCACGCGCTGCTGTCCGATCCGGCGGCCGAGCGGCTGAAGAACAGCCCGATCACCGAGGTCGTGGTGACCAACACGCTGCCGCTGCCGTCCGAGAAGCAGCTCGACAAGATCACTGTGCTGTCGATCGCTCCGCTGCTGGCCCGGGCGATCCGGGAGGTCTTCGACGACGGGTCGGTGACCACCCTCTTCGGCGGCCTGAGCTGACGGCCGGCCCGCGCGCCGGCCGTCGTCCCACGGCCGGCGCGTGGACGTCGGGTTGACTACGACAGGGCGTCCGGACCGTGTCCGACCGCGCGTCGGACCGGCGTCCGCTGGGCGTTTTTGCTCCTCCGGACGGCAGAGGCGGGGACTGCCGTCAGGGGCGTAATCAACTCGGGTAGACTGTTGCGGTTGCCACGGCGAGGGTGCCCGGCGGGCCGCTGAAAAGCGCCGCACGGATGCACCGTCATCGACGCGGTGCTCCGGGCAGTCGTTCATGACGCATGAGCCCCAGCGAGCCCCTCGCCCCAGCACCGCCAGTCGACAAGCCGCCGCAGCAAGCATCAGGAGTTTCCCCGTGTCCGAGGTAAAGATCAGCGCCGAGCCCCGTACCGAGTTCGGCAAGGGTGGTGCCCGTCGTACCCGCCGGGCCGGCCTGGTGCCCGCCGTGCTTTACGGTCACGGCGAGAAGCCCAAGCACATCGCGCTGCCCGCGCGTGAGTTCGCCGCCGCGATCCGCAAGGGCGGCGCCAACCAGCTCTTCGCGATCGAGGTCAGCGACGGCACGCAGGTGCTGGCGCTGCCGAAGGCGATCCAGCGGGACCCGATCAAGGACAGCTTCGAGCACGTCGACCTGCTGCTGGTCCGCCGTGGCGAGAAGGTCACCGTCGAGGTTCCGGTCCAGCTCACCGGCGAGGCCGCCAAGGACACGCTGATCGTGCACGACCACGACACCCTCACGGTGACCGCCGACGCCACCAAGGTGCCGGACCACCTGGAGGCGTCGATCGAGGGTCTGGAGGCCGGCACCCAGGTCACCGCCGCCGACGTGGCGCTGCCGGCCGGCGTGGAGCTGGTCGCCGACCCGGAGCTGTCGGTCGCCGCGGTGACCGCCGCCCCGACCGCCGAGCAGCTTGAGGCCACCCTCCCCGAGGTCGAGGAGGCCGCCGCCGAGGCCGCCGCCGAGGCCGAGGCCGAGGTCGGCGAGGAGACCGCAGAGGGTGCCGAGGCCCCGGCCGCCGAGGGCGAGCAGGCCCCGGCCGAGGCGAAGACCGAGGCCTGACCGGTCCGCGTTCCGTGCGACAGGCGCTCCCGAGGTCGGGGGCGCCTGTCGGCGTATCGGGATGGTCGTCGGGTCAGGACGGCTGCGGTGGGCGACGCTGAGAGCGGGAGGGGCGTGGCGTGACGGACGAGGCGGGGCCGTGGCTGGTGGTCGGCCTGGGCAACCCCGGTCGGGAGTACGCGGGCAACCGGCACAACGTCGGCTTCATGGTGGCCGACCTGCTGGCCGCCCGGGTGGGCGGGAAGTTCGGCCGGCACCGGCGGGCGGTGGCGGAGGTCGCCGAGGGGCGGCTCGGGTTCGGCGGCCCGAAGCTGGTGCTGGCGAAGCCGCTGACGTACATGAACCTCTCCGGCGGGCCGGTGGCCGGGCTGGCGCAGTTCCACAAGGTGCCGCCGGGCCGGGTGATCGCCATCCATGACGAGCTGGACATCGACTACGGGCAGTTGCGGGTGAAGTGCGGCGGCGGCGAGGGCGGGCACAACGGGCTGCGCTCGATGTCGAAGTCGTTGGGCACGAAGGACTACGTCCGGGTGCGGTTCGGCATCGGCCGGCCCCCGGGCCGGCAGGACCCGGCGGACTACGTGCTGTCGGACTTCTCCGCCGCCGAGCGCAAGGAGCTGGAGTTCCTGCTCGACCGGGCGGCGGACGTGGTGGAGTCGGTGATCACCCGGGGCGTGGAGCCGACCCAGAACCTGTACCACGGGGCCTGACCCGGGCGGGGCGTACGCGGGCCACCGGGGCGGGGCCGGTAGTCTGCGCCTTTCGGGCGAACCGCGGCCGGCGGCCCGGGTCGCCGGCGAGGCGACGGGAGCGAGTTGTGGGCAGTCCTCCGATGATCGACGGCGCGTTCGCCCGGTGGTTGGCGGCCCAGGCGGGGCAGGCGCTGCTGGGCCTGCGGACGGAGTTGGGCTTCGCCGACCCGGGGGCGTTGAAGTCGGCCGGGGACAAGGTCTCGCACGACCTGATCCGGACGGAGCTGGCGAAGTGGCGCCCGGGGGACGCGGTCCTCTCCGAGGAGGACGAGGGCTCGCGGCTGGCCTGGGCGGCGGAGGTGAACGCCGGGGCGGTGTCCCGGCTGACCGCCGACCGGGTGTGGATCGTCGACCCGCTGGACGGGACGCGGGAGTTCGCCGAGGAGGGCCGCTCGGACTGGGCGGTGCACGTGGCGCTCTGGGCGCGCAACGGGGTCACCCCGCACGGCCTGGTGGCCGGCGCGGTCGGGCTTCCGGCGCAGCACCGGGTGCTGGGCACGGACCACCCGCCGGCGTACCCGCCGATGACCCTGGAAGCGGCGACCGCGGGCGGTGGGCGGACCATCCGGTTGGCGGCCAGTCGTAGCCGTCCGCCGGTTTTCCTGACCGATCTGGCGGAGGACGTCGGCGCTCATCTGGTTCCGATGGGCTCGGCGGGGGCGAAGATCGCCGCGGTGGTGACCGGTGAGGTCGACGCGTACATCCACGCCGGCGGCCAGTACGAGTGGGACTCGGCCGCCCCGGTGGCTGTGGCGACGGCCACCGGACTGCATGCTTCCCGAATCGACGGTTCTGCGCTGAAATACAACGAGGCTGATCCGCGCCTGCCCGACCTGCTGGTCTGCCGCAAGGATCTCGCCAGCCGGTTGCTTGCAGCGCTGCAGAGGCATGCCGGGTAGCCTGAGCTTCTTCTTTACGTGTCCGACCGGAAAGGTCTGGAATCCCATGGGCGGATCCGAGCGAATCGAGGCCGTGTCATGACCACCCCCGCCGCCTACCAGGTCTCACACCTCGATGCCCTGGAGGCGGAGAGCGTCTTCGTGATGCGTGAGGTGGTGGCGGAGATGGAGCGGCCGGTGTTGCTGTTCTCCGGTGGTAAGGACTCGATCGTGATGTTGCGGTTGGCGCAGAAGGCGTTCGCGCCGGGGAA
>NZ_QKKX01000093.1 GCF_003434305.1 Micromonospora sp. MW-13 | reverse complement strand
ATGCGCCTCGATGACATCCACGTCGACCGGCGACAAACCCGCACTCGCAAGGGCCTGCCGGATCACCCGCTGCTGCGACGGACCATTCGGCGCAGTGAGCCCGTTCGACGCACCATCCTGGTTCACCGCCGAACCCCGCACCACCGCCAGAACCCGCCGACCCTCCCGCCGCGCATCCGACAACCGCTGCACCACGAGCACGCCGACGCCCTCGCCCCAGGCGGTGCCGTCGGCGGACTCGGCGAACGCCCTGCACCGCCCGTCGGCCGACAGTCCGCCCTGCCGGGAGAACTCGATGAACGCGCCCGGGGTGGCCATCACGGTCACGCCGCCGGCCAGCGCCAGGTCGCACTCCCCCGACCGCAGCGCCTGCACCGCCAGGTGCAGCGCCACCAGCGAGGACGAGCAGGCGGTGTCGACCGTCACCGCCGGCCCCTCGAACCCGAACGAGTACGCCACCCGACCGGACAGCACGCTGGCGGAGGCACCCGTGGCGCCGTACCCGGTGAGCGCCTCACCGGCCTGGCGCACCACGGTCTCGTAGTCCTGACCGTTGGTGCCGGCGAACACCCCGACCCGGGCCCCGCGCAGCGCGAGCGGGTCGATCCGGGCGTCCTCGAACGCCTCCCACGACGTCTCCAGCAGCAGCCGCTGCTGCGGGTCCATCGCGAGGGCCTCGCGCGGCGAGATGCCGAAGAACTCGGCGTCGAACGCGCCCGCGTCGTGCAGGAACGCCCCCCGGCTCACGTACGACGACTCGGCGGAGTCGCGCAGCGACTCCAAGTCCCAGTGCCGGTTGGTCGGGAACTCCGACATCGCGTCGACGCCGCCGACCAGTAGGTTCCACAGCTCGGCCGGGGATTCGGCTCCGGCCGGGAAGCGGCAGCCCATGCCGACGATGACGATCGGGTCGTCGGCGACGACCGGCCCGCCGACCACGGTCGGCGCGGGCAGGGCCTGCCCGCCGAGAAGTTCGGCGTGGATGTGGCCGGCGAGGGCGGTCGGGTTCGGGTAGTCGAACGCCAGGGTGCTGGGCAGCGTGAGGCCGGTGGCCGCGTCGAGCCGGTTGCGCAGTTCCACGGCAGCCAGGGAGGTGAAGCCGAGGTCCTGGAACGCCCGGTCAGGTGCCACCCGGTCCGCGGAGTCGTGGCCGAGCACTGCGGCGACCTCGCCGCGTACGAGGTCGCGCAGCGCGTGCACCTGCTCCGTGGCGGACATCGCCGCGAGCCGGGCGAGCAGCGCGGACGTCGGCGCCGGGCCGGCGACGGCGAGCGCGGCCGGCGCGGCGTCGGCCACCAGGTCCCGGGTGAGCGGGTCGGGGCGGGTGCCGGCGACGGCGGCCACCCGGGCCCAGTCGATGTCGGCCACCACGAGGTACGTCTCGGCGCGCCCGAGCGCCGCGGGCAGGGCCTCGACGGCGGTCCGGGGCGCCATGGCCCCGAATCCGTCCCGGGCCAGGCGCCGTTCGAACTCACCGGCGCTCACCCCGCCGTCGGCCCAGAGGCCCCAGGCGAGGGAGGTCGCCGGGAGTCCCTCGGCGCGGCGGCGCTGGGCCAGCGCGTCGAGGAAGGCGTTCCCCGGCGCGTAGGTGGCCTGGCCGGCCCCGCCCATGATGCCGGCGAGGGAGGAGAAGAGCACGAAGGCCGACAGGTCCGCAGCGCGGGTCAGCTCGTCGAGGTTGGTGGCGGCGGCCACCTTGGCCCGGAGCGCGGCGGCCAGTTGGTCGACGGTCACCGCGTCGATCACGTTGTCGTCGAGCGCGGCGGCGGTGTGCACGACGGCGGTCAGGGGAAGGTCGTCGGGGACCGACCGCAGCAGGTCGGCGAGCGCGGCGCGGTCGGCCACGTCGCAGGACGCCACGGTGATCCGGCTGCCGAGCGCGGTCAGCTCGTCGACGAGCGCCCCGGCACCCGGTGCTTGGGTGCCCCGGCGGCTGACGAGCAGGAGGTGTTCGGCGCCGGCAGCGGCCAGGGCGCGGGCGACGTGTCCACCGAGGGCACCGGTGCCTCCGGTGATCAGCACCGTGCCGCGCGGCGTCCAGGAGTCGTGGGGGCCGCCGTCGCCGTAGGGGGCCCGGACGAGCCGGCGGGCGTAGCAGCCGGCGGGGCGCAGCGCGACCTGGTCCTCCGCGCCGGGGCCGGCGAGCAGCGTGCGGAGGGTCCGGACGGCAGCCTGGTCGGGGCGTTCGGGCAGGTCCACCAGTCCGCCCCAGCGGTGCGGGTGCTCGGCGCGCAGCACGCCGCCGAAGCCCCACGTCATCGCCTGGGCGGGGTCGGCGTGCGGGTCGCGGGAGCCGACGGAGACCGCGCCTCGGGTGGCGATCCAGAGCCGGGCGGCCAGCCCGGCATCACCGAGGGCCTGCGCGAGCACGACCGTGCCGGCGAGGCCGGCCGGTACGGTCCCGGTCTCCCGGTACGGCCGGTCGTCGAGCGCGAGGAGGGACAGGACGGCGGTGCCGGCGCGGTCCCGTTCCGGCAGGGCGTCGCTCAGGTCCTGGGCGAGGCGCTTGCGGTCGCAGCCGGCCTCGACCTGGACCGTGCGGGTCCGGGCGGGGTCGAGCGCGGCCACCCAGTCGCCCACGGACGGGTCGGCGTCGGCGGGTACGACCAGCAGGAAGTCCGTGGCCTCGGCCCGGGTGGGGTCGACCACGACCGGCTGCCAGGCCACCCGGTACCGCCAGGAGTCGAGGGTCGCCTCGGTCTCCCGGCGGCGTCGCCAGGTGGACAGCGCCGGGAGCACCTCGGCGAGCGGGGTGTCCGCGTCGACGGCCAGGCTCTCGGCGAGGGCGGTCACGTCCTCGGCTTCGATGGCCCGCCAGAAGGCGTCGTCCTCGGCGGTGCGCCGGGTGCCGGCGGGGCGGTGGGAGCGCGAGGCGGCGTTGAGCCAGTAGCGCTGGTGGTCGAAGGCGTAGCTGGGCAGGTCGACCGTTGCCGGCCGGACGCCCGCCTGCGCGAGGTACGCCCCCCAGTCCACCGAGACTCCGGCCACGAACAACCGACCGACCGCCGACAACAGCGACTCCACCTCCGAACGATCCCGACGCAACGTCGCCACCCGACGCACCCCGACACCCCCGGCAACCTCAGCCACCATCGCCGTCAGAACCGCATCCGGACCCACCTCCAGGAACGTGTCCACTCCAGCAGCACACAACGCACCCACCCCGTCGGCGAACCGCACCGGCCGCCGCACATGACGCACCCAGTACTCCGGATCCACCAACTCCAACGGATCCGCCACCGCACCCGACACATTCGACACCACCGGCACGACCGGAGCCCGCCACGACAACCCGGCCACCACCGAGCCGAACTCGTCGAGCATCGGCTCCATCAGCGGGCTGTGGAACGCGTGACTCACCGCCAGCCGGCGGGTGCGCACGCCGCGCTCTCGCCAGGTGCGCTCCACCTCGTCCAGCGCCTCGACCGCTCCGGAGACGACGACGGCCGTGGGCCCGTTCACGGCGGCGATCCCGGCCCGGTCGGCCAGCCCCTCCAGGGTGGCCAGCACGTCGGCCTCGGACGCGGCCACCGCCAGCATGCCCCCGCCGGCCGGCAACGCCTGCATCAACCGGCCCCGCGCCGCCACCAGCGTGCACGCATCCTCCAACGACAACATCCCCGCCGCATACGCCGCCGTCACCTCACCAACCGAATGACCGGCGAAGAAGTCCGCCCGCACCCCCCACGACCGCAACAACTCCCACAACGCCACCTCCACCGCAAACAACCCCGCCTGCGCAAACACCGTCCGATCCAGCAACCCCGCATCGACAGACCCCGCCTCCGCAAACACCACCTCCCGCAACGGCCGGGGCAACAACCCATCCAACCGCGCACACACCTCATCCAGGGCAGCGGCGAACACCGGGAACCGGTCACACAACTCCCGACCCATCCCCACCCGCTGCGAACCCTGACCGGTGAACAACACCGCCCGACGACCCGCCGACACCACACCCGCCGACGCCGGCCCCGACGCCACCGCATCCAGGCCCACAACAAGATCGTCCACGCCCGAACCCCACACCACCGCCCGGTGCTCCAACGCCGCCCGCGACGACACCAACGACCACGACACGTCCACCGCCGACACATCGGACCGACCCCGCGCGAACGCCGCCAACCGCGCCGCCTGACCCACCAACGCCCGCTCCGAACGCCCCGACACCACCCACGGCACCGGCACGGCGACGGGCGCGTCCCCGGCGGTCGCGGCAACGGGCTCGTCGTCGCCCTGCTCCAGGACCACGTGCGCGTTCGTCCCGGAGATGCCGAACGACGACACCCCCGCCCGACGCGGCCGCCCCACCCCCGGCCACTCCCGCGACTCCGTCACCAGAGTCACCGCACCCGACGACCAGTCCACATGCGACGACGGCTCGTCCACATGCAAAGTCGCCGGCACCACCCCGTGCCGCATCGCGAGGACCATCTTGATGATCCCCGCGACACCGGCGGCGGCCTGGGTGTGCCCGATGTTCGACTTCACCGACCCCAACAGCAGCGGCACATCCCGACCCTGCCCGTACGTGGCCAGAAGAGCCTGCGCCTCGATCGGATCACCCAACGTCGTACCCGTGCCATGCGCCTCCACCACGTCCACGTCGACCGGCGACAAACCCGCGCTGGCAATGGCCTGCCGGATCACCCGCTGCTGCGACGGACCATTCGGCGCCGTCAACCCGTTCGACGCACCATCCTGATTCACCGCCGAACCCCGCACCACCGCCAGGACCCGCCGACCCTCCCGCCGTGCGTCCGACAACCGCTGCACCAGCAGCACACCGACGCCCTCCGACCAACCCGTCCCGTCCGCCGCCTCGGCGAAGGACTTGCACCGCCCGTCGGGGGCCATGCCGCGCTGGCGGGAGAAGTCGATGAAGGTGTCGGGGGTGGCCATCACGGTCACGCCGCCGGCCAGCGCCAGGTCGCACTCCCCCGACCGCAGCGCCTGCACCGCCAGGTGCAGCGCCACCAGCGAGGACGAGCAGGCGGTGTCGACCGTCACCGCCGGCCCCTCGAACCCGAACGAGTACGCCACCCGACCGGACAGCACGCTGCTGGCGGTGCCGACGCCGAGGTGGCCGTCGAGAGCCTCGGGGACGTCGACCAGGCTCGACGCGTGGTGGTGGTACATCATGCCGGCGAACACCCCGACCGGACGGCCGCGCAGGGCGAGCGGGTCGATCCGGGCGTCCTCGATCGCCTCCCAGGACGTCTCCAGCAGCAGCCGCTGCTGCGGGTCCATCGCGAGGGCCTCGTGCGGGGAGATCTTGAACAGGTCGGCGTCGAAGTCACCGGCGTCGACCAGGAAGCCGCCCTCCCGGGCGTAGCTGCTGCCGCGCCGGGCGCCGGACGGGTCGTAGAGGTCGCCGAGGTCCCAGCCGCGGTCGGTCGGGAAACCGGTGATGCCGTCCCCGCCGGCGGTGAGGAAGTCCCAGAGCTGTTCCGGTGAGCGCACGCCGCCGGGGAACCGGCAGCTCAGGCCGACGATCGCGATCGGCTCGTCGGGCGCGGCGGCGGTGCCGGGCAGCGCCGGCTGCGAGCCGGCGTCGCCCCCGGTCTCGGCGTCGAGGTGGTCGGCGAGCCGGAGCGGGGTGGGGTGGTCGAACACGAGGGTCGCGGGCAGCCGCAGCCCGGTCTCCGCGCCGAGCCGGTTGCGCAGCTCGACGGCGGTCAGCGAGTCGAACCCGAGTTCGGTGAACGGGCGGCCGGCCTCGACGGCTGCGGCGTCGGCGTACCCGAGGACCGCCGCGACCTGGTCCAGGACGAGCCGCAGCAGGGCGGCGGCCCGCTCGTCGCGGTCCAGCCCGGCGAGCCGCTCGGTCAGCGTGCGGGCCTCGGCGGGGCCGGACCGGGCGGCCCGCCGCCGGGGCGACCGGACCAGGCCGCGCAGCACCGCGGGCAGGGCGCCGGCCTCGGCCTGGGAACGCAGGGCCGAGCCGTTCAGCGCCACGGGGACCGCCACCGGCAGGCCGGTGCGCAGGGCGGCGTCGAAGAGGTCGAGGCCGTCGGCCGGGGCGATGGGGTGGGCGCCGGAGCGGGCGAGCCGGTCGGTGTCGGCGCGGCCGAGGGCGGCGGTCATGCCGCCGCCCGACTCGGCCCACGGCCCCCAGGCCAGGGAGAGGGCGGGCAGGCCGGCGGACCGCCGGCGGTGGGCGAGGGCGTCGAGGAAGGCGTTGGCGGCGGCGTAGTTGGCCTGTCCGGGGCTGCCGGTCACCCCGGCCGCCGAGGAGTACGTGACGAACAGCGCCAGGTCGCGGCCGGCGGTCAGCTCGTGCAGGTGCTGGACGGCGTCCACCTTCGGCCGCAGCACCTGCGCCAGCGTGTCGGGGGTGAGCGAGGTCAGGGTGCGGTCGGCAAGCACCCCGGCGGTGTGCACGACCCCGGTCAGCGGGTGGGCCGGGTCGATCCCGCCCAGGAGCGCGGCGAGGGCGGCGCGGTCGGCCGCGTCACACGCCTCGACCCGCGCCGTGGCGCCCAGGTCGGCGAGGTCGGCGAGCAGGTCCGCGACGCCGTCGGCGTCGGCGCCGCGCCGGCCGGTGAGCAGCAGGTGCCGGACCCCGTACCGGGTGACCAGGTGGCGGGCGAGCAGCGCGCCCAGCGCGCCGGTGCCGCCGGTGACGAGGACGGTGCCGGCCGGGTCGAGCGCCGGCGCGGGCGTCGCCGGTTCGCCGGCGGCGGCGAGGCGGGGCACCCGCACCTCGCCGGCCCGCACGGCCGCCTGCGGTTCGTCGCCGTCGAGCAGGCCGGCGAGGGCGGACGCGGAGCGCGCCGCGTCGTGGTCGTCGACGTCGACGAGCAGGAACCGGCCGGGGTGCTCGGCCTGCGCGGACCGCACCAGGCCCCAGACGGCGGCGGCGGCCGGGTCGGCGACGTCCTCGTCGTCGGAGACCGCGACGGCTCCACTGGTCAGCACCACCAGCCGGGATCCGCCGGTGTCCCGGTCCCCGGCCAGCCAGCCCTGGAGCACGGCGAGGGTGTCGGCGAGCAGTTCGTGCGTCCCGGCCGCGTCGGCGGCGGCGGGGCCGGCCACCGGGAGCAGGACGACGTCCGGCACCCCGGCATCGAGCAGCGCGCGCAGGTCGGGGTGGCGGGTGGCGGCGGCGTCGGCCGGCAGCGGCGCGGGGCGGTCGCCGAGCACCGCCCAGGTGCGGCCGTCGGCGGGGCCGCCGGCCTGCGGGTGCCGGGGCCAGTCGAGGCGGAACAGGGAGTTGCGCCACGGGGACCCGGCGGGGGTCAGGTCGCCGGCCGGCAGGGGGCGCAGGGCCAGCGAGCCGACCCGGGCGACCGGCGCGCCGGTGGCGTCCGCGACCAGCATGGCGACGGTGTCCGGGGCGGTCGGGGTGAGCCGGACCCGCAGGGTGTCCGCGCCGTGGGCGCTGACGGCGACATCGGCGAAGGCGAACGGCAGCCGGGCCTCGCCGGCCTCGACGATGCCCAGCCCGACGGCCTGCACGGCGGCGTCGAGCAGGGCGGGGTGCAGGCCGTACGCGTCGGCCTCGTCGGCGGCCGGCTCGGGGAGCGTCACCTCGGCGTACACGTCGGCGCCGGCCCGCCAGGCGGCGCGCAGCCCCTGGAAGGCCGGGCCGTAGGCGAAGCCGGCCTCGGCGGCCCGGGCGGCCGGTTCGGCCACGTCCAGGGGCGTCGCGCCGGCCGGCGGCCAGTCGGCCAGGCCCGGGCCGGCCGGCGCGTCGTCGGCCGGGGCGAGCAGGCCGGTGGCGTGCCGGACCCACAGGTCGTCGGTGCCGGACCGGCGGCCGTGCACGGTGACCTGCCACGCGTCGCCGGAGTCCCCGGTGCGTTCGACGGCGACCTGCACGTCGACGCCGCCGGTGTCGGGGAGGGTGAGCGGGGCCTGGAGGGTCAGCTCGGTGAGCACGTCGGCGCCGACCTCCGCGCCGGCGCGCAGCGCCAGCTCGACGAGGCCGGTGCCGGGGAACAGCACGGTGCCACGCACCGCGTGCTCGGCCAGCCAGGGGTTCGTCTCGACGGACAGTCGGCCGGTGAGGGTGACCTCGTCGCCGTCGGCGGAGCGGAACACCGCGCCGAGCAGCGGGTGACCGGTGGGGGTCAGCCCGGCGGCGGTCACGTCGGCGGGCTGCGGCAGCGGCAGCAGCCAGTAGCGGTCGCGCTGGAACGCGTACGTGGGCAGGTCCACCGGCGCGGCCGGGCCGGCGAACAGGGCGGTCCACCGCACCGGCACGCCACGGGTCCACAGGGTCGCGGCGGCGGCGAGGGCGGTGGCGGCCTCGTCCTGGTCGGCGCGCAGCACCGGCGCGTACGCGGCCTGGTCGGCGCCGGCGATCTCCTGGGCCAGCGCGGACAGCACGCCGCCGGGGCCGACCTCCACGAACGCGCCGACGCCGTGCTCGCGCAGGGTGGCCACGGCGGCGTCGAACCGGACGGTGTCGCGGACGTTGCGCAGCCAGTACGCCGGGGAGCAGATCTCCTCCGGGGTGAGCACCGTGCCCGTGACGGTGGAGACCACCGGGATCCGGGGCGCGGCGAAGGTGAGCTGCCCGAGCACGGCGGCGAAGGCGTCACGCATCGGGTCCATCCGGGCGGAGTGGAACGCGTGGCTGACCCGCAGCCGCCGGGTGTTCCGGCCCAGTGCGGCGAAGTGCCCGGCGACGGCGAGCACCGCGTCCTCGGTGCCAGAGACGACGACGGAGTCGGGGCCGTTGACGGCGGCCAGTTCCGCGCCGGCCGCCTCGGGCGTGGCGGCCAGGTGGGCACGCACCTCCGCCTCACCGGCCCGGACGGACACCATGGCGCCGCCGGAGGGCAGCGCCTGCATGAGGGCGCCCCGGGCGGCGACCAGCCGGGCGGCGTCGGGCAGGGACAGCACGCCGGCCAGATGCGCGGCGGCGACCTCGCCGACGGAGTGGCCGGTGAGGAAGTCCGGGACGACGCCCCAGGACTCGACGAGCCGGTAGGTGGCCACCTCGACGGCGAAGAGGGCCGCCTGCGCGTACCCGGTGCGGTCGAGCAGTTCGGCGGGGCCGTCGAGGACGGCGTCGAGGGGCCGGTCGAGGTGCCGGTCCAGTTCGGCACGGACGGCGTCGAAGGCGGTGGCGAAGGCGGGGAACGCGGCGTACAACCGGCGGCCCATGCCGACGCGCTGGGCGCCCTGGCCGGTGCAGAGCACGGCGAGGCGGGTGGGGCTGGCGACGCCGCGCCGCACGGTGCCGGCGGGGACGGTGCCGGCGGGGACGGTGTCGGCCAGCGCGGACAGCCCGGCGAGGAGGTCGTCGGGGTCGGCGCCGAGCAGCACGGCCCGGTGTTCGAGGGCGGACCGGCCGGTGGCGAGGGCCCGGCCCAGCGTGGCCGGCGGGACGTCGGGGTGCTCGGCGAGCCAGGACCGCAGCCGACGCGCCTGGGCGGTCAGCGCGGCGGCGCTGCGGGCGGAGAGGACCCAGGGCAGCGGGTCGGGGCCGGTGACGTCGCCGGCCGGTGGCTCCGCCTCGGGGCCGGCCGAGGGCTCCGCCACAGGGGCGGCCTCGACGATGACGTGGGCGTTGGTGCCGCTCACCCCGAAGGAGGAGACGCCGGCCCGGGCCGGGCGGGCGGTGGTCGGCCAGGGGTGGGCCTCGCGGAGCAGGCTGACCGCGCCGGCCGTCCAGTCGACGTGCGGGGACGGCTCGTCGAGGTGCAGGCTGCGGGGCAGGACGCCGTGCCGCATCGCCATGACCATCTTGATCACGCCGGCGACTCCGGCGGCGGCCTGGGTGTGCCCGAGGTTGGACTTGATCGAGCCGAGCCACAGGGGCCGGTCGGCGGGCCGGTCCCGGCCGTACGTGGCGATGACCGCCTGCGCCTCGATCGGGTCGCCGAGCCGGGTGCCGGTGCCGTGCGCCTCGACGGCGTCCACGTCGGCGGGGGTGAGCCGGGCGTTCGCGAGGGCCTGGCGGATCACCCGCTGCTGGGAGGGGCCGTGCGGGGCGGTGAGGCCGTTGCTGGCCCCGTCCTGGTTAACGGCGGTGCCGCGGACCACGGCGAGCACGGGGTGCCCGTTGCGCCGGGCGTCGGAGAGGCGTTCGAGCAGGAGCAGGCCGGCGCCCTCGCTCCAGCCGGTGCCGTCGGCGGCGGCGGAGAAGGACTTGCACCGGCCGTCCGGGGACAGGCCCCGCTGCCGGCTGAAGCCGATGAACGTGTCCGGGCTGGACATCACGGTGACGCCGCCGGCCAGGGCGAGGGTGCACTCGCCGGAGCGCAGCGCCTGCGCGGCGAGGTGCAGGGCGACCAGCGACGAGGAGCAGGCGGTGTCGACGGTGACGGCCGGGCCCTCGAAGCCGAAGGTGTAGGCGATCCGGCCGGAGACGACGCTGCCGTGGTTGCCGGTGCCGACGAACGCCTCGACCTCGTCGGGCACGCCGTTGAGGCGGGAGACGTAGTCGTGGTACATGACGCCGGTGAAGGCGCCGGTCCGGCTGCCCTTCAGGGACTCTGCGGCGATGCCGGCCCGCTCGACGGCCTCCCAGGCGACCTCCAGCAGCAGCCGCTGCTGCGGGTCCATCGCCAGGGCCTCGCGGGGTGAGATGCCGAAGAAGCCGGCGTCGAACTCGCCGGCGTCGAGCAGGAAGCCGCCCTCGCGGGTGTACGACTTGCCGTGCGCCTCCGGGTCGGGGTCGTAGAGGTTCTCCACGTCCCAGCCCCGGTCGGCGGGGAACGGCGTCACCGCGTCCCCGCCGGCCTCGACCAGCCGCCACAGCGCCTCCGGGCTGTGCACCCCGCCCGGGTAGCGACAGGCCATCCCCACGATCGCGATGGGCTCGTGGTTCTGCTCGTCGACGGCCCTCAGGCGTTCGCTGGTCTCGTGCAGGTCAGCGGTGACGCGCTTGAGGTACTCGCGGAGCTTGGCTTCGTTCGCCATCGGTAGATCACCTGTCGCTAAGGGGCAAGCGGCGGATTCGTGGTCAGGAGCGGCCGAACTTCTGGTCGATCAAGTCGAACAGTTCGTCGTCCGAGGCATCGTCGATGGCCTGGGTGACGTCGCCGGGTCCCCCGGTGGCGTCGCTCCAGCGGGCGGCCAGGGCCTTCAGGCGGGTCGCGACGGCGGTGCGGGTCTCCTCGTCGGCGGCGAGCCGTTCCAGGTCGTCCGGCCCGGCGGCGGCGAACGCGGCCTCCAACCGGTCCAGCTCGGCCAGCAGGGTCGACGTCGGGGCGGCCGGCGCGACGTCGGCGAGCAGGAAGTCCGCCAGGGCCGCCGGGGTGGGGCAGTCGAAGATCAGGCTCGCGGGCAGCCGGACGCCGGTGGCGGCGGTGAGCCGGTTGCGCAGCTCGACGGCGGTGAGCGAGTCGAAGCCGAGGCCGGTGAACGTCTGCCCGGACGGGATGACGGTCGACGACGGGTAGCCGAGCACCTCGATGACCTGCCCCTTGACCAGGTCCTCGACGAGCCGGCCGCGGTCGGCGTCGGGCGTGCCGGCGAGCCGCTCGGCGAAGGACGGCCCGGTGCCGCCGGAGGCGGTGGCGCCGGCCGCCCGGCGCGGGGCGCGGACCAGCCCCCGCAGCGGCGCCGGCAGGTGTCCGGTGGCGGACTGGCGGCGCAGCGCGGCGACGTCGAGCAGCGCGGGCACCAGGTGGGGCCGGCCGCCCCGCAGGCTGGCGTCGAACAGGGCGAGCGCCTGGCCGGTGCCGAGGGGGCCGAGGCCGTTGCGGCTGAGCCGCTGGCGCTGGGCGGCGTCGAGGTTCCCGGTCATCCCGCTGGCCTCGGCCCAGAGGCCCCAGGCCAGGGAGGTCGCGGCGAGACCGGCGGCCCGCCGGTGGTGGGCGAGGCCGTCGAGGAAGGCGTTCGCGGCGGCGTAGTTGCCCTGACCCGGGCCGCCGAGGGTGCCGGCGACCGAGGAGAACAGCACGAACACCGGCAGGTCCAGGTGCCGGGTCAGCTCGTGCAGGTGCCAGGCGGCGTCGGCCTTCGCGGACAGCACGGACCCGATCCGGTCGGTGGTGAGCGCGGACACCACCGCGTCGTCGAGCACCCCGGCGGCGTGCACCACCCCGGTGAGCGGGTGCTCGGCGGGCACGCCGGCGAGCAGCGCGGCGAGGGTGTCCCGGTCGGCCACGTCGCCGGCCACCAGCCGGGCCTGCGCGCCCATCCCGGCCAGGTCGGCGAGCAGCTCCGCCGCGCCGGGCGCGGCGGTGCCCCGCCGGCCGACCAGCAGCAGGTGGCGGACCTTGTGGGCGGCGACGAGGTGCCGGGCCAGCAGGCCGCCCAGGGCGCCGGTCGCGCCGGTGACCAGGACCGTCCCGTCGGGGTGCAGTTCGGCACCCAGCGCCGGGTCGAGTTCGGCGGGCGCGAGGCGGGGCACCAGCACCCGGTCGCCGCGCGCGGCGAGCTGGGGTTCGCCGGTGGCCACGGCGCGGGCCAGCGCCTCGACCGGGAGGTCGGCGTCGGCGTCGACGAGGACGAAGCGGTCGGGGTGTTCGGCCTGCGCCGAGCGCAGCAGGCCCCACACCGCCGAGCCGGCGAGGTCGGTCACCCGGCCGGGTTCGCCGGCGGGGACGGCGCCGCGGGTCAGCACGACCAGCCGCCGGTCGGCGAGGCGCTCGTCGGCGAGCCAGCCCTGCACGGTGGCCAGCACGTCGGCCAGCCGGGCCCGGGTGGCGGCCGGGACCGGGTCGGGCGCGTCGTCGCGGTACGCGGGCAGCAGCACCAGGTCCGGGTCGAGCCGGCCGTCGGCCACCGCCTCGGCCAGTTCGCCGAGGCCGTACCGGGGCAGGCCGGCGGGGCCGACCGGGCCGCCGCCGAGCAGCACCGCCCGGTGCGGCGTGGCGTCGCCCGGCGGGACGTCCCGCCAGGCGAGG
The DNA here is from genome assembly GCF_003434305.1 of Micromonospora sp. MW-13. Lineage (GTDB taxonomy): Bacteria > Actinomycetota > Actinomycetes > Mycobacteriales > Micromonosporaceae > Micromonospora. Next base: position 2,370 of record NZ_QKKX01000093.1, on the reverse strand, counting down.
TCGTACAGCGCGTCGGTGGTCGGGCCGGCGGCGCGGACCTGGTCGGCGGTGACCGGGCGGGACACCAGCGAGGCGATGCGGGCGACCGGGGCGCCGGACGGGTCGGTCAGGGTCAGGCTCACCCCGCCTCCGTTGCGCCGGGCCCGGACCCGAAGGGCGGTCGCGCCGACCGCCGAGAGGGTGACGCCGGTCCAGGCGAAGGGCAGCCGGGCCCCGGTCGCGTCGGGGTCGTCGTCGAGCAGGCCGACGACGTGCAGCGCGGCGTCCAGCAGCGCCGGGTGTACGCCGAATCCGGTGGTCTCCGTGCCGTCGGGCAGCGCCACCTCGGCGTACACCTCGTCGGCGGAGCGCCGGACCGACCGGAGGCCCTGGAACAGCGGGCCGTACTCGACGCCGAGCCGGGACAGCTCGGCGTACACGGAGTCGACGGCGACGTCGGTGGCGTCGGCCGGCGGCCAGGGCGCCGGGTCCTCGGCCCGGTCCGGCGGCGCGGGGGCGATGAAGCCGGTGGCGTGCCGGGTCCACTGCGCGTCGGGGTCGTCGGCGGCCCGGGAGTGGACGGTGACCGGCCGGCGGCCCTCGTCGTCGGCGGGGCCGAGGTGCACCTGCACGGCCCGGGCGCCCCGCTCGGGCAGGACCAGCGGCGCTTCGAGGGTCAGCTCGTCCAGCGCGGCGCAGCCGGCCCGGGTGCCGGCGTGCACCGCCAGCTCGACCAGGGCGGCGCCGGGGACCACCACGGAGTCCCAGACGACGTGCTCGGTGAGCCACGGGTGGGTCTGCGCGGACAGTTCCGTGCCGAAGATCCGGGCGTCGTCGGCGGCCACCGTGACGGCGGCGCCGAGCAGCGCGTGGTCCACGGCGCGTACGCCGAGCCCGGGCGCCCCGACGTCGGCGGGGTCGGTGGTGTTGAGCCAGTACCGCTGGTGGTCGAAGGCGTACGTGGGCAGCTCGGTCCGCCGGGGGCGGGCCCCCGTGCCGGTCAGGTACGCGGCCCAGTCGACGCGCGCGCCCGCGACGTGCAGGTCGGCCAGCGCGGCGAGCACCGTGTCGACCTCGGGCCGCCCGGCCCGCATGGTGGGGGCGAACCGGATGTCGTCGCCGGCCTCGACGCAGTCCCGCGCCATCGTGGTCAGCACGGAGTCGGGGCCGACCTCCAGGAACAGCGTGACGTCCTGCTCCCGCAGGCAGCGGACCGCGTCGGCGAACCGCACAGGCTGCCGGACGTGGCGCACCCAGTAGCCAGGGTCGCCGATCTCCGCCGGGTCCGCCACGGCGCCGGTCAGGTTCGACACGATCGGCACGGCCGGTGGCCGCCAGGACAGCCCGGCCAGCACGGACGCGAACTCGTCGAGCATCGGCTCCATCAGCCGGGAGTGGAAGGCGTGCGACACGGCGAGGGGCTTGGTCCGCCACTCCCGGTCCCGGCAGGCCGCGGCCACCGTCCCGACCTCGTCGGCCGCGCCGGACACCACCACCGCCGCCGGGCCGTTCACCGCCGCCACGTCGACGGCCGCGCCCAGCTCGTCGATCAGCCCGCGCACCCGCTCCTCGGGCGCACCCACCGCCAGCATGCCCCCACCGGCCGGCAGGGCCTGCATCAGCCGGCCCCGCGCCGCCACCAGAACACACGCGTCCTCCAGCGACAACATCCCCGCCGCGTACGCCGCCGTCACCTCACCAACCGAGTGACCGGCGAAGAAGTCCGCCCGCACCCCCCACGACCGCAACAACTCCCACAACGCCACCTCGACGGCGAACAACCCCGCCTGCGCAAACACCGTCCGATCCAGCGCACCCGACGACCCACCCGACCACACCACGTCCCGCAACGAGCCCGGCAGCTCGCCGTCGACCAACTCACACACCCGGTCGAAGGACTCCGCGAACACCGGGAAACGGTCGTACAGCTCCCGACCCATCCCGATCCGCTGCGAACCCTGACCGGTGAACAGCACCGCCCGGCGACCCGCCGACACCACACCCGCCACCGACGCACCACCGGCCGCCACCGCGTCCAGACCCGCCACGAGATCGTCTACGCGCGAGCCCCACACCACGGCCCGGTGCTCCAGGGCCGCCCGCGACGACACCAACGACCACGACACGTCCACGGCCGACACATCGGACCGACCCCGCGCGAACGCCGCCAACCGCGCCGCCTGACCCACCAACGCCCGCTCCGAACGCCCCGACACCACCCACGGCACCGGCACCCCGGGAACCACCCGCGTCGGCGAAGCCGACTCGGCCTCGGGCTCGTCCCCGGGCTGTTCCAGGATCACGTGCGCGTTGGTGCCGGAGATGCCGAACGACGACACCCCCGCCCGACGCGGACGGTCCACCCCCGGCCATTCCCGGGGCTCCGTCGTC
>NZ_QKKX01000092.1 GCF_003434305.1 Micromonospora sp. MW-13 | reverse complement strand
GTGCGCCTCCACCACATCCACATCCGCCGGGGAAAGACCGGCACTCGCAAGGGCCTGCCGGATCACCCGCTGCTGCGACGGACCATTCGGCGCAGTGAGCCCGTTCGACGCACCATCCTGGTTCACCGCCGTACCCCGCACCACCGCCAGGATCGGCCGACCCTCCCGCCGCGCGTCCGACAACCGCTGCACCAGCAGCACTCCGACGCCCTCGGCGAGCGCCGTGCCGTCGGCCGCCTCGGCGAAGGCCCGGCACCGGGCCACCGGGGAGAGGTTGCCCTGCCGGGAGAAGTCGACGAGCACCGCCGGGGTCGGCATGACCGTCACACCGCCGGCCAGCGCCAGGTCACACTCCCCGGACCGCAGCGCCTGCACCGCCAGGTGGAGCGCGACCAGCGAGGACGAGCAGGCGGTGTCGAGCGTCACCGCCGGCCCCTCGAAGCCGAACGTGTACGCCACCCGGCCGGAGGCGATGCTGCCCACGTTCCCGAGGCCGAGGTAGTCCGCCACCCCGGCGGGCGGCGCCTCGGGCGGCTGGGCGTACCCGCTGTGGGTCATGCCGGCGAAGACGCCGACCCGGCCGCCCTTGAGGCTGGTCGGGTCGACGCCCGCCGACTCGATGGCCTCCCACGACGTCTCCAGCAGCAGCCGCTGCTGCGGGTCCATCGCCAGGGCCTCGCGGGGGGACACCCCGAACAGCCGGGCGTCGAAGTCGGCGGCGTCGGGGAGGAATCCCCCCTCGCGGACGGCGGAGGTGCCCTGCCGGGCGCGCTCGGGGTCGTAGAGCGCCCCGAGGTCCCAGCCCCGGTCGGCCGGGAACGAGGTGATCGCGTCACCGCCCGCGGCGACCAGGTCCCAGAGCTGCTCGGCCGAGCGCACCCCGCCGGGAAACCGGCAACCGATGCCGACGATGGCGATCGGCTGCTGCGCCTCGGCCTCGACGTCGCGCAGGCGTTGCCGGGTTCGCCGCAGATCGGCGGTGACTCTCTTCAGGTACTCCCGGAGCTTGTCTTCGGTGTCCATCAACCCAGCCCATCGCGATGCACGGCGGAGCCTCGACGTAGGCGACGGTACGAATGCGCAGTCGTTCTCAGGCGACACCTGTATCTGTCGTTCGGCTCGCTCGGCCGAGAGCCACGAGGATCCCCATCTGCGGGGAGAAGCTATTGGCTGCGCGTAAGGTGGGACAACCCCTAACCGTGCGTAGCGGCAGCTAGGGGTGTCCGGCCCCGGTCCACCGCACTAGCGTCGCCTCGACCGGGTCGGCGCCGATCCCGTCAGCGATTTCACCGCCGGAAGGACCGCAGAGGATGACCACGCCAGATACCGACAACGGCCTGTGGGTGCGACGCTTCCACCCCGCGCCGGGCGGCGCCCGGCGGCTGGTGTGCCTGCCCCACGCCGGTGGCTCGGCCAGCTTCTACTTCCCCGTTTCCCGCAGCCTCTCCCCCACGGTGGAGGTGCTGGCGATCCAGTATCCGGGGCGGCAGGACCGGCGCCTGGAGAAGTGCATCGGTGACATCCACGAACTCGCCCGCGAGGTGCACGCCGTCCTGCGGCCGTGGCTCGACGAGCCCGTGGCGATCTTCGGACACAGCATGGGCGCGAGCGTCGGCTTCGAGCTGGCCCGGCTGATCGAGCAGGACGGCGGCTCGCCCGCCCATCTGTTCGCGTCCGGCCGCCGCGCGCCGTCCTGCCCCCGGGAGGAGACGGTGCACCTGTTGAACGACGAGGGCCTGCTGGCCGACGTGCGCAAGCTGAGCGGCACCAACGCCGCCATCCTCGGCGACCAGGAACTGCTGCGCGCCGCGCTGCCGGCGATCCGCAGCGACTACCGGGCCGCCGAGACGTACGCCTACCGGCCCGGGCCGCCGCTGAGCTGCCCGATCACCGTTTTCACCGGCGACAACGACCCGAAGACCACGGTCGACGAGGCCCGCGCCTGGTCGACCCACACCACCGGCCCGTTCGACCTGAAGGTCTACCCGGGCGGTCACTTCTTCCTGGCCGACCAGCAGGCCGCGGTGCTGCGTTCCATCTCGACGGCCCTGACCTCCGCGCCGGCCCGCTGACCGACGGCCGTACCCGGTTCGACAGCACGACGAGGGCCCGCCGACCGGTCGGTCGGCGGGCCCTCGTCGGTGGCTGCGCTCAGCGCTTGTGGGCGACCGCGATCACGTAGTCGAGGTTGGCCAGCTCGCGCTTCATCAGGTCCTGGTTCTTCCAGTGCGCGGCCATGCTCTTGCGCACGGCCGGCTTGACGACCGCGCGGAACTCCGGGTCGTTGGTCCGGTCGGCCATGTAGCTGCGCCAGCCCTCCCAGGTGTCGTCCTTGATGGACTGCACCTCGGGCCGGTCGAAGCCGGCGTCGGCGAGCTGCTGGGCGTACGTCTCCCGGTCGTGCCAGTTCTCCTTGGGGATGCTGAACTTGACGAAGCTCAGCGGGCCCGACTGGATGGCGGCCCGGACCACGTTCTCGCTGACCGGGATGATGTCGGCGGTGGCGAGGACGCCGCCCGGCTTGAGCACCCGCAGCGCCTCGGCGAAGAACGCGCTGCGCGGGTAGAAGTGGAAGGCCGACTCCAGGGCGACCACCCGGTCGAAGGTGCCGTCGGGGAACGGCAGTTCGGTGGCGCTGCCCAGCCGGAAGTCGGTCCGGTCGGCGAGCCCCTCCTCCTGCGCCCGCCGCTGGGCCGACTCGACGTGGTGCGGGGTGATGTTGAGCCCGACGACCTTGCCGACCCGGCCCGAGCGCAGCCAGCTGAAGTCCTGGTCGGCGTAGCCGAACCCGACGTCGAGGATGGTGTCGTCCGGCTTGAGGCCGGCGGCGTCGGCGAGCTTGCCGGCCAGCGCCTCGGCCGCGTCGTCGATGTCGGTCGCCCCGTCCGACCAGTAGCCGACGTTCATGTAGTGGGTGCGGCGGGCCGCGAACTCCACGTCGGGGGACTGGATCTCGTAGAAACGCCGGACCCGGGTGACGGGGTCGGCGGTGAAGACGGTTCGGATGGCCCTCGCCGCGATCTTCAAGTTGTCGAGCATGGTGCTCCTTCCGGGTGGGTCGGCTGCTGTTCAGCCGCGCCCGACCTGCTGACGCAGGTCGTCGACGAGAGCGGGCACGGCGGCCGGGTCGGCCGCCGTGCCGAAGACGTAGAAGTCGGGCCGGACGAGCACCGCCGCCGCGTCGTGCCGCTTCAGGTGGGACAGGTAGACGTCGTCGAGGTCCTCGACCGCCATCCCGTCGGCGGCCCCGGGGGCGCCGGCGGGAACGATCCGCACGACCCGGGTGCCGAGGGAGTCCAGGAACGCCCGGGCGTCCGCGTCGAGCAGTTCCGCGGGGTCCTCGGCGCAGATCAGGGCGAAGCCGGTGCCGACGACGTCGTCGAAGAGCCCGGTGCGGCCGTCGACCTCGACGTGGCCCTGCGGCATCGGCTCACCGGCGCCGGGGCCGGCGGCGCCGTCCGGGCGGTGCAGCACGCCGTCCACCAGGGCCTCCAGCAGGGACCGGGTCCGGGCCCGGGTGGTCCGGCGGCGCAGCTCGGCCAGCATGATCGAGTCCCGGACCGCCGCGGCGGTCCGGTCCGTCTCGCAGATCACCGTCCCGGAGTCCATCGACATCTTGATGGCGTGCTGCACGTGCGCGCAGCGCTCCTGCTGGTACGTGTCGAGCAGCGCCTCGTCGGCCAGGCCCCGGTGCACCAGGTCCAGCTTCCAGGCGAGGTTGAGCGCGTCGCGGAACCCGGAGCTCATCCCCTGCCCCATGAACGGGGGCATCACGTGCGCCGCGTCGCCGGCGATGAGGATCCGGCCGGAGCGCCACCGGTCGGCGGAGCACGCCTGGGTGGTGTAGACGCCGTACCGCTCCAGGGTGGCGTTGTCCGGGGTGATGTCGAACAGGCCGAGCAGCCGCCAGACGCTGTCGACGCTCTCGAACTCCTCCCGGCTCTCCCCGGGCACCCGCATGAACTCCCACCGCCGGTGCCCGGGGCCGGCGGACACGGCGGTACGGGGCCGGGCCGGGTCGCAGACCTGGAGGTTGTTGGGCTTGAACTCGCGGGCCTCGTTCGGCACCACGTCGCAGACCAGCCAGTCGTGGGTGAAGCCGAGGTCGGTCACCGTGCTGCCCAGGTGTTCCCGGACGAAGCTGTTGGCGCCGTCGCAGCCCACCACCCAGCGGGCCGCCCGGACCTGCGGCCCCTCCGGCCCGTCGATGGTGACCTCGACCCGGTCGTCGTGCTCGGTCAGCGCCGTCACCACGTACGGACGCAGCACGGTGACCCCGGGCAGCTCCGTGCCCCGCTCGGCGAGCACCGCCTCCAGGCCCGGCTGGTAGAAGGAGACCGAGTCGGGCCAGCCCATCGGCCCGTCGCCGGTGACCTTGACGTGCAGCAGGGTCCGACCGAAGCCGTTGCGGAACGTGTACTCCCCGGACGACTCGACGACCGGGCCGAGGCGGTCGGCGACCCCGGCGGCGGCCAGGATCCGGCTCGCCTCGCCGTCGTAGGACACGGCGCGCGGGAAGTCGTACGGGGTCTCCCAGCGTTCGACGGCCGTGACGGTGAGACCTCGCTGCGCCAGCAGGATCGTGAGCATCTCGCCCACCGGGCCGTAGCCCACGATCAGGACGTCGGTCATCAGCATCGGTATCGGTTCCTCGCGTGGTCGGTCGGGTGTCGGGGCGGGGACTCCGGCCGGCCGGCGGTCCGGGCGGACCGCCGGCAGGTCGTCAGAGCCCGAGCTCGGAGTCGATGAGGTCGAAGATCTCGTCGTCGCTGGCGCCGTCGATGTCCAGGTCGAGGCCGGGGTCGTCACCCGGCCCGGTGCGCATGGCCCGCCACTTGGCCATCAGCACCTCCAGCCGGGAGCCGATCTGGGCGTGCAGCTCCGCCTCGATGGTCGCCTCGGCCAGCGACCGTTCCAGGTTCTCCAGGTCGGTGAGGACCGGCGGCAGCGTCGGGCCGCTGTCCGGGGCGAGCTGGGCGAGCAGGTAGCCGGCCAGCGCGGTCGGGTCGGGATAGTCGAAGATCAGCGTGGCGGGCAGCCGCAGGCCGGTCGCCTCGCCGAGCCGGTTGCGCAGCTCGACGGCGGTCAGCGAGTCGAAGCCGATCTGGCTGAACGCCCGGTTGGGGGCCACCGCCGCCCGGCTGCCGTGCCCCAGCACGCTCGCCGCCTGCTCGCGCACCAGGTCGACGACCAGGCCGGGGCGGTCGTCGGCGGCCAGCGCCGCCAGTTCGTCGGCGAGGGTCCGCCCGCCGGTCGCCGGGGTGGCCGACCGGGCGCTGCGCCGCTCCCGCCGCACCAGCCCGCGCAGCAGGGCCGGGGGGCGGGAGACCCGCTCGGTGAGGGCGGCGACGTCGATCCGGGTCGGCACCAGCACCGGCTCGGCGGCCCGCAGCGCCGCGTCGAACAGGGCCATCCCCAGGTCCGAGGGGATGGCAAGCTGCCCGTCGCGGGCGGTGATGCGGGGGTCGGCGCGGTCCAGCTTCGCGGTCATCTCGCTGGCCTGTTCCCACAGGCCCCAGGCCAGCGACCGGCCGGGCAGCCCGGCGGCGCGCCGGGCCAGCGCGAGGGCGTCGAGGAACGCGTTGGCGGCGGCGTAGTTGCCCTGGCCGGGCACGCCGAACACCCCGGCGCCGGAGGAGAACAGCACGAACCCGGCCAGGTCGAGGTGGCGGGTGAGTTCGTGCAGGTGCCAGGCGGCGTCCAGCTTGGGCGCGAAGACGGTGTCGACGCGTTGCGGGGTGAGGGCGGTGACCACCCCGTCGTCGAGCACCCCGGCAAGGTGCACGACGGCGGTCAGCGGGTGCCGGGGCGGCACCGCGTCCAGCACCCGGGCCAGGCTGTCCCGGTCGGCCACGTCGGCGGCGACGAGGGTGACGTCGGCGCCCAGCGCGCGCAGCTCGTCGGCCGCACCCGGCGCGGCGGCGCCGCGCCGGCTGACCAGCAGCAGCCGCCGCGCGCCGTGGGTCTCGACGAGCCGGCGGGCGACGAGCTGGCCCAGGGTGCCGGTGCCGCCGGTGAGCAGCACGGTGCCGTCGGGGTCCCACGGGCGGGGGGTGGTGAGCACCACCTTGCCGACGTGCCGGGCCTGGCTGACGTACCGGAACGCCTCCGGCGCCTGGCGCACGTCCCAGACCTGGGTGGGCAGCGGAGCGAGCACGCCCCGCTCGAAGAGCCCGAGCAGGTCGACGAGCATCCGCTGGAGTTCGTCGGGATTCTCCAGCGTCAGGTCGAAGGCGGTGTAGTCGACGCCCGGGTGGTCGGCCGCGACCTTCCCGGGGTCGCGGATGTCGGTCTTGCCCATCTCGACGAACCGGCCGCCGCGCGGCAGCAGCCGCAGCGACGCGTCGACGAACTCGCGGGCCAGCGAGTCCAGCACCACGTCGACGCCCCGGCCGCCGGTGGCCGCGAAGAACCGGGCCTCGAAGTCGAGGGTGCGCGACGACGCCAGGTGGTCATCGTCGAGGCCGAGCGCGCGCAGCGCGTCCCACTTGGCGGGGCTGGCGGTGGCGTACACCTCGGCGCCGAGGTGTCGGGCGAGCTGCACGGCGGCCATGCCGACCCCGCCGGCGGCGGCGTGCACCAGCACGGACTCGCCGCGGCGGAGCCCGGCCAGGTTCACCAGGCCGTGGTACGCGGTCAGGAACACCACCGGCACGGAGGCGGCCTGCACGTACGACCAGCCGGCCGGCATCGGGGCGAGCAGCCGGCGATCGGTGACGGCGAGCGGCCCGAAGCAGCCGACGAACACCCCGAACACGGCGTCGCCGGGGCGCAGGTCGGTGACCTCGGCGCCCACCTCGACCACCTCGCCCGCACCCTCGCCGCCGAGCGGCCCGGCGTCACCGGGGTACAGCCCGAGCGCGTTGAGCACGTCGCGGAAGTTCAGGCCGGCGGCGCGGACGCGGACCCGCACGTCGCGGGGGCCGAGGACGGCGTCGGCGGCGTCGGTCGGGACCAGGGTGAGGTTCTCCAGGCTGCCGCGCACCGGCGCGTCCAGCCGCCAGGCGGGCGTGGCGGGCGGGGTGAGTTCGCCCGCCGAGCCGGCGCGGGCCAGCCGGGGGACGTACCCGACGCCGCCGCGCAGCGCCGCCTGCGGTTCGCCCGCCGCGAGCAGGGCGGCGAGCTGGTCGGCGCCGAGGCCGTCCCGGTCGACGTCGACGATCACCAGCCGGTCGGGGTGCTCCGACTGGGCCGAGCGGACCAGGCCCCACGCCGCGGCGGCGGCCGGGTCGACCAGTTCGGCGGTGCTGTGCACGGCGACCGCGCCGCGGGTGACCAGCACCAGCCGGGCCGCCGCCCAGCGCGGCTCGGTGAGCCAGCGCCGGACCAGTTCGAGGGCGTGGACGGCGGCGTGCCGGGCCGCCGCCGGCACGGGCGCGCCGGGTGCCGCGCCCAGCGGGGCGAGCACCGCCGCGGGCAGGTCGAGGCCCGCGTCGACGGCGACGGCGAGGGCGTCCAGCCCGGGGTGCACGGCGAAGCCGACGAGGCCAGGATGGACGGCGACGCCGTCGGGGCCAGGATGGACTGCGAAGCCGTCGGGGTCGAGGGCGAGCGCCACGGCGGTGACCGGCGGAGCGTCGTCGGCGGGCGGCAGGGGCGTCCAGTCGAGGCGGAACAGGGCGTCCCGGGTGGCCCGGTCGTCGGCGCGGGTCAGCTCGCCGGCGGCGATCGGCCGCATCGTCAGGGCGGCCACGTCGGCGACCGGGGCGCCCGTCGGGTCGGCGACGGTCAGCGCGATGCCGTACGGGGCGACCTGGGCCAGCCGGACCCGCAGCGCGGCGGCGCCACTGGCGTGCAGGGTGACGCCGTTCCAGGCGAACGGCAGCAGGAGCTGCCCCGCCCCGGCCTCGGCGAGCCCGCCGAAGTGCGCGGCGTGCAGGGCGGCGTCGAGCAGGGCCGGATGCAGGCCGTACCGGTCGGCGTCGGCACGCTGGTCAGCGGGCAGCACCACCTCGGCGTACACCTCGTCGCCGCTGGTCCACACCGCGCGCAGCCCCTGGAACGCCGGCCCGTACGCGTACCCGTCGGTGGCGAGCCCGGCGTAGAAGCCGGACAGGTCGACGGGGCGGGCGTGCGGCGGCGGCCACTCGGTCAACTCCCCCGCCGCGTCCGACCCGGCGGACCGGTCGGCGCAGAGGGTGGCGCTGGCGTGCCGGGTCCACGGGGCGTCGGCCGGGCCGTCGGCGGGCCGGGAGTGCAGGGTGGCCGGGCGACGGCCGTCGTCGTCGGCCGGGCCGAGGGTCACCTGGACCTGGGTGGCCCCGTCGGCCGGCAGGGTCAGCGGGGCCTCGATGACCAGCTCGTCGAGGACGGGACAGCCGACCTCGTCGCCGGCCCGCAGGCAGAGTTCCACCAGGCCGGTGCCGGGCACCAGCACGCTGTCCAGCACCCGGTGGTCGGCCAGCCAGGGCTGGGCGGCGGCCGAGAGCCGGCCGGTGAACAGGTGCCCCTTCGCCTCGGCCAGCGCCACGGACGCGCCGAGCAGCGGGTGCCCGGCGGCGTCCAGGCCGGCCGCGCCGACGTCGCCGGGGTCGGCGCTCCGCCGGGGCCAGTAGCGGCGGTGGGCGAACGCGTACGTGGGGAGGTCGACCCGCCGGCCGCCGGCCAGGGCGGGCTGCCAGTCCACGCCGACGCCGCGCACGTGGAGCTGGGCCACCGAGAGCAGGAACCGGCCCCGGTCTCCCTGGTCGCGCTGTACCGAGCCGACCACCACGGTCGGGCTGTCGTGCTCGGCGAGGGTCTCGGAGATACCCACGGTGAGCACCGGGTGGGGGCTGCACTCGACGTACGTGTCGTGGCCGTGGGCGGCCAGCTCCAGCACCGCCCGGTGCAGCTCGACCGGCTGGCGCAGGTTGCGGTACCAGTAGTCGGGGCCCATCTCCTCGCCGTCGAGCCAGCGCAGGTCGGTGGTGGAGAACAGCGGCACGGCGGCCGGGCCGGGGGCGATGCCGGCCAGCAGCTCGGCCAGCTCCGCCCGGATCCGTTCCACCTGCGCCGAGTGGGAGGCGTAGTCCACGGCGATCCGGCGGACCCGGGCCTGCTCGGCGGCCAGCTCGGCGAGGAGTTCCTCCACGGCGGCCTCCTCGCCGGAGACCACCACGGCGGCCGGGCCGTTGACGGCGGCCACCGCGACCCGGTCGCCGTACCGGGCGGTCCGCTCGCGGACCACCTCGGCGGGCAGCGCCACGGAGGCCATCGTCCCGTGCCCGGCCAGGGCCCGGATCGCGCGGCTGCGCAGCGCCACCACCCGGGCGGCGTCGGGCAGCGAGAGCACCCCGGCGACGCAGGCGGCGGCGATCTCGCCCTGCGAGTGGCCGACCACGGCGTCGGGCCGCACCCCGTACGAGCGCCACAGCTCAGCCAGCGACACCATCATCGCGAACAGGGCGGGCTGTACCACGTCGACCTGGTCGAGACTCGGCGCGCCGGGGGCCTGGCGCAGCACGTCCAGCAGCGACCAGTTCAGGTACGGCCGCAGCGCGGCGTCGCAGGCGGCCATCCGCTCGGCGAACACGGGGGCCTGGTCGAGCAGGTCCAGCCCCATGCCGAGCCACTGGGAGCCCTGGCCGGGGAAGACGAACACGACCCTGCCGGTGGCCCCGGCGTCGCCGCGGACCAGTTCGGGGGCGGGCCGGCCGTCGGCGAGCGCGTCGAGGGCGGCGGCGATCCGGTCCGGGTCGGCGCCGACCAGCACCGCCCGGGAGTCGAACACGGCCCGGGTGCTGGCCAGCGACCAGGCCACGTCGAGCGGGCGCTGGTCGGCCCGTTCGGCCAGGTGGTCCCGCAGCCGGCGGGCCTGCCCGGCCAGCGCCTCGGGGGTGCGCGCGGACAGCAGCCAGGGCAGCGCCCCGGGTTCCCCGGGCAGCTCCGGCCCCGGCACGGCGACCGGCTCCGGCGCGGGCACGGCCTCGACGACCACGTGGGCGTTGGTGCCGCTGATGCCGAACGAGGACACCCCGGCCCGGGCGGGCCGGTCGGCGCGGGGCCACGGGCGGGCCTCGGTGAGCAGCTCCACCGACCCGGAGTCCCAGTCGACGCGGGAGGTGCGCCGCTCGGCGTGCAGGGTGCGGGGCAGCCGCCCGTGCCGCATGGCGAGAACCATCTTGAGCACCCCGGCGACCCCGGCGGCGGCCTGGGTGTGGCCGAGGTTGGACTTGACGGACCCGAGCAGCAGCGGCGGGGCGTCGGCGGGACGCTGGCCGTACGTGGCGAGGATCGCCTCGGCCTCGATCGGGTCGCCGAGCGCGGTGCCGGTGCCGTGCGCCTCGACGGCGTCCACGTCGGCGGGGGTGAGCCCGGCGGCGTTCAGCGCGGCCCGGATGACCCGTTCCTGGGACGGCCCGTTCGGGGCGGTCAGCCCGTTGGACGCGCCGTCCTGGTTGACCGCCGTGCCGCGGACCAGCGCGAGGACGGGGTGGCCCCGGCGACGGGCGTCGGAGAGCCGCTCCACCACCAGCATCCCGACGCCCTCGGACATGCCGAACCCGTCGGCGTCCTCGGCGAACGCCTTGCACCGGCCGTCCGCGGCGAGGCCCCGCTGGCGGCTGAACCCGGTCAGCCCGGCCGGGCTGGACAGCACCGACACGCCGCCGGCCAGGGCCAGGTCGCAGTCGCCCTGGCGCAGCGCCTGGGCGGCCAGGTGCAGCGCCACGAGGGACGCCGAGCAGGCGGTGTCGACGGTGACCGCCGGCCCCTCCAGCCCGAGGGAGTACGCGACCCGGCCGGACAGCACGCTGCCGGCGGTGCCGGTGAGCAGGTGGCCCTCGTCGGCGATGGTCTCCCCGTCGTCGGCGACGGCGCCCGGGGCGATCTGGTCGGCGTAGTCCTGGCCGTGGGTGCCGGCGAACACGCCGGTCCGGCTGCCGCGCAGCGTCCCCGGGTCGATGCCGGCGCCCTCCAGCGCCTCCCAGGAGGTCTCCAGCAGCAGCCGGTGCTGCGGGTCCATGGCCAGGGCCTCGCGGGGGCTGATGCCGAAGAACGCGGCGTCGAAGTCGGCGATGCCGGTGAGGAACCCGCCGGAGCGCACGTACGTCCGCCCGGGGGTGCCGTGGACGGGGTCGTACAGGTCCGGCCAGCCCCGGTCGGTGGGCAGGTCGCCGATGACGTCGCCGCCGCCGTCGAGCAGCCGCCACAGCTCCTGCGGTGAGCCGATGCCGCCGGGGAACCGGCAGGCCATGGCGACGATCGCGACGGGCTCGTCGAGGGCGACGGTGCTCGCGTCGGCGACCTCGGTGGCGGCGGTGCCGAGCAGCCGGGCGTGCAGGTGCGCGGCGAGCAGCTCCGGGGTGGGATGGTTGAACACGGCGTGCGGGGCGAGCCGGACGCCGGTGACGGCGGAGAGCCGGTTGCTCAGCTCCACCGCCATCAGCGAGTCGAAGCCGAGTTCCTTGAACGGGCGGCGCGGCTCGACCTGCTCCGGGCCCGCGTGCCCGACGACGGTGGCGCTGCGGGCGCGGACCAGGTCCAGCAGCAGGGCGGCCCGCTCCGGCTCGCCGAGCCCGGCCAGCCGGTCGGCGAATCCGGCGGCGGACGCGGGCGCGGGGTCGGCGTTGACGGCCCGGCGGGGCGGCGGGGGCAGCAGCGCCCGCAGCAGGGCGGGCACCTCGCCGGAGGCCCGGACGGCGGCCAGGTCCAGCCCGATCGGCACCAGCGCGGGCCGGTCGGCGTGCAGGGCGGCGTCGAGCAGGGCCAGCCCGGCGGCGGTGTCCAGGGGGCGGGTGCCGCCCCGGGCGAGGCGGGCCAGGTCGGCGGGGGTGAGCCGGCCGGCCATCCCGTCCGCCTCGGCCCACAGGCCCCAGGCCAGCGCGGTGGCGGGCAGGCCCCGGGCGCGGCGGTGCCCGGCGAGCGCGTCGAGGAACGCGTTGCCGGCGGCGTAGTTGCCCTGGCCGGGGCTGCCGAAGATGGCCGACGCCGAGGAGAACAGCACGAACGCGGCCAGGTCCAGGCCGGCGGTCAGCTCGTGCAGGTGCCACGCGCCGTGCACCTTGGACCGCAGGGCCCGCTCCCAGCGGGCCTCGTCGAGGCCGGTGAGCAGGGCGTCGTCGGTGGCTCCGGCGGCGTGCACGACGGCCACGAGGCGGTCGGCGAGCGGGGCGACCACCTCGGCGAGCGCGGCCCGGTCGGCAACGTCGGCGGCGACCACCCGGACGGTCACCCCGGCGTCGGTGAGCGCGGCCATCCAGTCGGCGTACCGGCCGGCGCGGCTGAGCAGCACCAGTTCGGTGACCCCGTGCGCGGTGGCGAGGTGGGTGGCGACGCGCCGGCCGACCCCGCCGGTGCCGCCGGTGACCAGCACGGTGCCGCCGGCCAGCGCCGGCAGGGGCCCGGCGGCGGGATGCTCGACGGGGCGCAGCCGGGGCAGCAGGGCCCGGCCGTCGCGGACGGCCACCTCCGGCTCGTCGGGGCCGGCGGCCAGGGCCACCCGGACGGCCGCGTCGTCGCCCGCGTCGAGGCTGAGCAGCAGGAACCGGTCGGGGTGCTCGGCCTGGGCGACCCGGACCAGCCCGGCGACCGGGGCGTGCACCGGGTCGCCGTCGCGCACGGCGAGGGCGAGCCGGGTGGTCTCGGCGCGCGGGTCGTCCAGCCAGCGCCGCAGCACGGCGAGGGTGTCGAGGCCGACGGCGTGCGCCCGGTCGGGCACCGGCCGCCCCGGGTCGCCGTCGCCGACCCGCAGCACCAGCACCGGCGGCAGCGGCCCGTCCGGGGGCGTGCCGTCGGCGAGGGTCCAGGCGGGCACCGGCGTGGCCGGGGCGGTGGCGGGCAGCCGGTCGACGGCGTACAGGCCGGCGGGGGCGGCCGGCGGGGGCGCGCCGTCGGCGGGCGGCGGCACGGTGCGCAGCACCACCCGGTCCACGTCGAGCACCGACGCCCCGGAGTCGTCGACGGCGCTGAGGGTGACCGCGTCCGCCCCGGCGGGGGCGAGGCAGACCCGCAGCGCGTGCGCGCCGGTGGCGTGCAGGCGCACCCCGGCCCAGTCGACGGCCATCGGCCGCGCGGCGGGGCCGGCGTCCGCGTCGGCTCCGGCGGTGGCGAAGTCGGCGAGCGGGAGCAGCCGCAGGGCCGCGTCCAGCACCAGCGGGTGCACGCCGTACCGGTCGGCGTCGGAGTCCCGGGCGTCCTCGGGCAGCCGGACGTCGACGAAGAGCCGGTCGGCGGTGACCCACGCGGCCCGGGCCAGCTCGCCGGCGAGCGCCCGGCGCTGCGGGGCGTCCAGGTCCACGGGGCGGGCCCCGGCGGGCGGCCACGCCGGTACGACGGTGGCCGGGCCGGCGGCGGGGTCGGCCGGGGCGAGCACCGCCTCGGCGACCTCCCGCCACGGCTGGTCGTCGGCGGCCCGCACGTGGCAACGCGCCACCCGGCGCAGGTGCTCGTCCGGCCCAGCGACGGTGACCTGCACGTCGACGGTCAGCTCGGCGGGCAGCGGCACCGGCTCGGGGACCCGCAGCCGCGCCACGGTGGGCAGGTCGAGGAGTTCACCGAGGTGGGTGAGCAGGTCCAGCAGGGCGGTGGCGGGCAGCAACGGGACGCCGTCGGCGGGCGCGGCCAGCCACGGGTGGGTGGCCGCGGCGATCCGGCCGGTGCAGACGACCTGCCCGGTGCCGGCGACCGGCAGCACCGTGCCGAGCAGCGGGTGCCCGGCGTCGGTCAGCCCGACGTCGGTCGGGCCGCCGGCCACCGCCGAGTAGGGCAGCCAGTAGTGCCGGCGCTGGAAGGCATACGTGGGCAGCTCGACCCGGCGGCGCGGGCCGGGGCCGGCGAGAGCGGCCGGGTCCACGGCGGCGCCGCGCACGTGCAGCCGCGCCACGGCGGCCAGCAGCGCGTCCGGCTCGTCGTCGACGGTCCGCACGGCGGGAACGAAGGCCAACTCGTCGGCGTCGGCGGCGAGGCAGTCCTGGGCCATCGCGGTGAGCACGCCACCGGGGCCGACCTCCAGGAACGTGCTGACCCCCTGCCGGTGCAGGGCGCGCATCCCGTCGAGGAAGCGGACGGTGCCGCGCACGTGCGCCACCCAGTAGTCGGGCGAGCAGAGTCGGGCCGGGTCGACCGGCTCGCCGGTCAGGTTGGACACCACCGGCAGGTGCGGGGTGCGGTAGGTGAGGCCGGCGGCCACCGCGCGGAACGCGTCGAGCATCGGTTCCATGCGCGGCGAGTGGAACGCGTGCGACACGCGCAGCCGGCTGGTCCGCCGGCCGGCGGCGCGCAGGGTGGCCGCGACGGCCAGCACGGCGTCGGCGTCACCGGAGAGGACCACGCTGGTCGGCCCGTTGACGGCGGCCAGCCCGACCCGGTCGGTGAGGTGTGGGGCCACCTCGGCCTCGTCCGCCTCGACGGCGACCATCGCGCCCCCGCCGGGGAGCTGCTGCATCAGCCGGGCCCGGGCGGCGACCAGCGCCGCCGCGTCGGCGAGGGAGAACACCCCGGCCACGTGCGCGGCGGCCAACTCGCCGACGGAGTGGCCGAGCACCGCGTCGGGGCGCACGCCCCAGGACTCCAGCAGCCGGTACAGCGCCACCTCGAACGCGAACAGGGCCGGCTGGGTGTAGAGGGTCTGGTCGAGCAGGCCGGCCAGCTCACCGCCGGCCTCGGCGAGGGCGACGGCCGCGACGGGGTGCGGGGCGTGACCGGTGAGGGCGCGGTCGAGTTCGGCGCAGGCCGCGTCGAACGCGCCGGCGAACACCGGGTACGCCGCGCGCAGCCCCCGGCCCATGCCGGGACGCTGGCCGCCCTGCCCGCCGAAGAGCAGGCCGAGCTGCCCGTCGACGACCCGGCCGGTCAGCACGCCGGCGGGGTCGGGGTCCGCCCGGGTCAGCGCGGTCAGCCCGGACCGGGTGGCGGCCGGGTCGCCGGCCAGCACCACGGCCCGGTGTTCCAGGGCGGCGCGGGTGGTGGCCAGGGCGTGCCCGACGTCGGCCGGGTCGGCGTCCGCGCCGGGGCCGTCGAGCCAGCCCAGCAGGCGGGCCGCCTGGTCGCGCAGCGCCTCGCCGGTGGCGGCGGAGAGCAGCCACGGCACGGGCAGCCGGCGGTCCTCGGCGGCGCTCGGCGCGCGCGGCCCGGCCCGGTGCGCGCCGGGCGCGGGCTCCGGGTCGGCGGGCGGCGCCTCGACGATGACGTGGGCGTTGGTGCCGCTGATGCCGAACGAGGAGATGCCGGCCCGCCGGGGCCGGTCCACCGCCGGCCAGGGGCTGGCCTCGGTGAGCAGCTCGACCGCGCCGGCCGACCAGTCCACCTCGGACGTCGGGGCGTCCACGTGCAGGGTGGCCGGCAGCGTCCCGTGCCGCATGGCCAGCACCATCTTGATCACCCCGGCGGCGCCGGCGGCGGCCTGGGTGTGGCCGAGGTTGGACTTCAGCGAGCCCAGCCGCAGCGCGGCGGCCTCGCCGCGGCCCGCCCCGTACGTGGCGAGCAGCGCCTGCGCCTCGATCGGGTCGCCGAGCCGGGTGCCGGTGCCGTGCGCCTCGACGGCGTCCACGTCGGCGGGGGTGAGCCCGGCGACGGCCAGCGCCCGGCGGATCACCCGCTCCTGGGCGGGCCCGCTGGGGGCGGTGAGCCCGTTGGACGCGCCGTCGGAGTTGATCGCGCTGCCGCGCAGCACGGCGAGGACGGGATGGCCGTTGCGGCGGGCGTCGGAGAGGCGTTCCAGCAGCAGCAGGGCGACGCCCTCGGACCAGCCGGTGCCGTCGGCGCCCTCGGCGAACGCCTTGCACCGGCCGTCGGGGGCGAGCCCGCGCTGCCGGCTGAACTCGACGAACGCCTGCGGGGTGCCCATCACCGCCACGCCGCCGGCCACCGCGAGGGAGCAGTCCCCGGCGCGCAGCGCCTGGGCGGCCAGGTGCAGCGACACCAGCGACGACGAGCAGGCCGTGTCGACGGTGACGGCCGGGCCCTCCAGCCCGAGCGCGTACGCGACCCGGCCGGTGACCACGCTGCCGGCGGTGCCGACGCCGAGGTACCCCTCGGTACCGGGTGGGGCCTGGCGCAGGTTGGCGGCGTAGTCGTGGTGCATGACGCCGGCGAAGACCCCGGTGGCGCTGCCGCGCAGCGAGGTGGGGTCGATGCCGGCCCGCTCGAACAGCTCCCAGGAGGTCTCCAGCAGGAGCCGCTGCTGCGGGTCCATCGCCAGCGCCTCGCGGGGGCTGATCGCGAACAGGGCGGCGTCGAAGTCCGCCGCGTCGGGCAGGAACCCGCCGACCCGCACGTACGAGGTGCCGGTCTGGTCGGGGTCGTCGGAGAACAGGTGGGCCAGGTCCCAGCCCCGGTCGGCGGGGAACCCGGTGAGTCCCTCCCGGCCCTGGGCGACGAGGTCCCACAGCTCCTCGGGGGAGGAGACCCCGCCGGGCAGCCGGCAGGCCATGGCGACGACGACCACCGGGTCGTCCGACGCCCCGCCGGCCGGTCCGCCCGGGGCGCTGGCGGCGGCCGGGGTGGCGCCGCGCAGCCGGGCGGCGAGGTGCCGCGCGAGGGCATCCGGGCTCGGGTGGTCGAAGGCGGCGGTGGCGGAGAGCCGTACCCCGGTGGCACGGGCCAGCCGGTCGCGCAGCGCGACCGCGCCGACGGAGGTGAAGCCGAGTTCCTTGAAGGCCCGCCCCGGACGGACCGCGCCCGGTCCGGGCAGGCCGGCGACCTCGGCGGTGGCGGCGCGGACCAAATCGAGCAGGAGCCGGTCACCCTCCACGGTGGTCAGCGCGGCCACCCGGCGGCGCAGCTCGATGGCGTCTCGTTCGGCGGCGGGGCCGGTCCCGGCGGGGCCCCGCCAGGCGGGGTGCGCGGCGTCGGCCGGGTGGGCGAGCAGGACGAGGTCGTCGCCGTCGTGCGCGACGTCGAACGCGGCGAGGTCGGTCCGGGCGACGGTGCTCGCCGCCGGGTCCGGGCCGGCCGGGTCCGCCGCCGTGCCGACCAGCCGGGCGGGCAGTCCGGCCGCGCGACGGCGGGCGACCAGGGTGTGCAGGGCACCGACGGCCGCCGCCGCCCGCTCCCGGTCGGCTTCGCCGAGCAGCGTGGCCGCCGGGACGAGGACGGTGAACGCGGTGACGGCGGCGTGCCGGGCGTGGGCGTCCAGCGCCTCGGCCAGGGCGACCAGCCGCGCGGCCCCGGCGGGGTCCGCGAGGTCGGCGGCGGACGGGCAGAGGAAGACCGCGTCGACCGGCTCGTCGGCGGCGGCGGGCGCGGCGTGCCGTGCGCCGGTTCCGCCGCCGGACGCGCCGACGTCGGCGAGGTGCGGGGCGGCGGCGGGATCCGGGGCGGCGTGGGCCGGGCGCGGGGCGGCGTCGGCGGGGCGCTGCACGGTGACCGCCGCACCGGCGACGGTCAGTTCCGCGACCAGGGCGGCCAGGGCGGCGGCGTCCGGGGAGCCGGCGGGCAGCAGCCGCAGCCGGCCGGCGCCGTGCGCGCCGACCAGGTGCCGGGCCAGCGCCGTGCCGGTCACCGTGTCGGCCCCGGCGACCAGGACCGGGGCGGCCGGGTCGACGACCCGCGTCGGCCGCGCGGGGGCCCGCGCCGGGGCCGGCCCGAGGACCGGGTGCCGGGCGGTGCCGGCGCGCAGCGCCACCTGCGCGGCGCCGGTGTCCACGGCGGCGGGCAGCAGGGCCAGCGACTCGGCGGCGGCGTCCGCGTCGACCAGCACGACCCGGTCCGGGTACGCGGCCTGGAGGCAGCGGCCCACCGCCCAGGCGACGGCGGCGGCCGGGACGAGGTCCGGGTCGTCGGCCCGGTCCGGGGTGGACGCGTCCACCGCCCCGGTGGTCAGCAGCACCAGCCGGGCACCGGCGGACCGGTCGTCGTCGAGCCGTTCGCGCAGCCGGTCGGCGAGGCCCAGCACGGCACCGGGGTCGGCCAGGTCCACCGGGGCGGCGTCGGTGAGCAGCAGTGTCACGTCCGGCACGGCCGGGTCCCGGCGCAGGGCGGCGAGGTCGGGGTAGGCGTCGAACCGGTCCCCCGTCGACGCCGCACGCAGCGGCTCGACCAGCGACTCCCCGCCCGCGCCGACGACCGCCCAGCGGCGGGCCCGCGCGGGGTCGGCCGGGTCCGCAGCCGGGTCGGCCGGGTCCGCAGCCGCGGCGGGGGCGGCCGGCGGCACGGCGGTCAGGTCCAGCGGTCGCCAGGTGACGGTGCTCAGCGGGTCGTGGTGGCTGCCGTTGACGGCGCGCAGCCGGGCCGGTCGGTCCAGCAGCCGCCGCCGGGTGACCTTCCCGGAGGCGGTGCGCGGCACCTGGCCGATCTCGTACAGCTCGTCGGGCACCTTGTAGTAGGAGAGCCGCTCCCGGCAGGCCGCGTACCCGGCGGCCGGGTCGAAGCCCTCCGGCCCGGGAACGACGAACGCCACCGGCACCTCGCCGAGCACGTCGTGCGGCCGGCCCGTGACGGCCACGTCGGCGACGCCGGGCACCGAGCGCAGCGCCTCCTCCACCTCGGACGGATGGATCTTCTCCCCGCCCCGGATGATCAGCTCCTGGTGCCGTCCGGTGACGAACAGGTTGCCGTCGGCGTCCCGGCGGGCCAGGTCACCGGTGCGGTACCAGCCGTCGCGCAGCGCGGCGGCGGTGACGTCGGGCAGGCCGTGGTAGCCGAGCATCACGCTCGGCCCGCGTACCCACACCTCGCCCTCGGCGTCGACCGGGACGTCCACGCCGGTCTGCGGGCTGACCAGGCGCACCTCGACGCCGGGCACGGGCCGCCCGCAGGAGCCCTCGACCCGGGGCGAGTCCGGCCGGGTGATGGCGATCGAACCGCAGGTCTCGGTACTGCCGTACGCGTCGAGCAGCGGCGCGTCGAACACCTCGTCGAACGCCCGGCGCAGCGCGCCCGTGGTGATCGCCCCGCCGACCAGGCACATCCGCAGGGCCGGGGCCCGGAAACCGGTGTCCCGGGCGGCGGTGACCAGGTGGTGGTACATGGCCGGCACCCCGGCCAGCACGGTCGCCGCGTCGGAGTCGACGGCGCGCAGCACGTCGTCGGCGGAGAAGCCGTCGATGAGCCGGGCGGTGGCGCCCACGGCGGTCACGCTCAGCACGCAGCCGATGTGGGAGAGGCTGTGGAACAGCGGCAGCGGCCACACCACCCGGTCCTCGGCGGTGAGGCCGGGGATCGGCACGTAGCAGGAGGCCACCGACCACAGGCAGGTGCGCTGGGTGGACAGCACGCCCTTGGGCCGGCCGGTGGTGCCGGAGGTGTAGAGCATCCAGGCGACCTCGTCGAGGCCCAGGTCGTCCCGGGCGTCGACGGGGGGCTCGGCGTCGGCCAGGTCCCGCCAGGCGGTGACGCCGTCGGGCGCGGGCCCGTCCCCGGTGACCCAGACCCGCAGGCCGGGGCGGTCCGCGCGCAGCCGCACGAGCTGGTCGAGGTGCTGCGGGTCGATGACCACCAGCACCGCGCCGGAGTCGTCGAGCAGGTGGGCCAGCTCCGCGTCGGTGCTGCGCGGGTTCAGCGGTACGCCCACCGCCGCGGCCCGGGTGACGGCGAGCCACGTCTCCACCGTCTCCACCCGGTTGCCGAGGCAGAAGGCCACCCGCTCGCCGCGCCCGACCCCGGCCGCCGCCAGGTGTCCGGCGAGCCGACGGGTCCGCGCCTCCAGGGCGGCGTACCCGACCGCGCGGCGATCGTCGCGGAACGCGACCTTGTCCCCGAACCTGTCGGCGTGGGCCCTGAGCAGATCGGGCAACGGCTGGACCAGGTCGCTCCGAAGCATGTCACCACATTCCGTCCGTCGGCGAGATTCCTCATCCGCGGCGTAGACCTCGCTCGCCGTAACGGCCCAAGTCTTCCGAGCACCCTGCCGACGACCTACCCCTGTCACCCCCTAAGTCGTCCCCAGTTCCGGGGGCCGATCCGCTGGCGGGACGCACCGCAGGCCGATGATGGGGCGACCCCCGCAGACCGTCGTGCTCGTGCTCCGTCCGCCGTCAGTCGAGGTGCCGTCGTTGGAACGCTCGTGGTTGTTCACCCACCTGGCCGTGCCGGCCGGCGGGTGCCCGGACGCCCGGGTGGCCGAGCTGCTCGGAACGGTGGTCGCCGAGCTGGTCGCCGCCGCCCGCCGGGCCGACCCGCCCGCGGACTGGTTCTTCGACCGGACCGGCGCCCCGGCCGGGACGCGGCTACGTCTCGGCTTCCACGCGACCGGTGCCGGCCTCGACGCGGTACGTCGGCTGCTGCCGGCGGACGGCCGGGGCGCCTGCCCCGCCGATCCGTACCCGGTGCGCGACGCCGCCCGGGGCGGCCCGCTCGCGCACGCGGGCAGCGACCTGGCCCTTGCCCTGCTCGGTGGGGACATCCCCTGGCTGGCCGGGGTCGAGCTGCCGCTGGCCGTGGCGCACCTGCGGGAGCTGACCGGGCTGGTGCCGGCGGCCGACCGGCTGACCTTCCTGTTCCTGCACTGGCAGGACCGCGGCCGGCTGCTCACCGGTGCGCAGCGGCGGGACCTGGCCGCACAGGCGGACGCCGGGGCGGAGAAGATCGTCCTGGCGGCCGGTGACCTGCCGCTGACCGGGGAGGTGGCCGCCGCCTGGCGGCGGTATCTGGACCGGGTGACGGACGTGGTCGGCCGGGACCACCCGGTGACGCCGCCCGGCTTCCTGCTGGCGCACCACGCCCAGCTCACCCACGAGCGGTGGGGCATCGGGCCGGACGTCGACGCGCTGGCCGCGCTGGCGCTGCGGCTGTCGATGACCCGGGACCACCCGGTGGCCGCCACGGTTGCGGCGACCCCGCCGGCGCCCGCCGCCGTACCCGCCCCGCCCGCCGGCCCGTAGAGGAGACAGCAGCCGCATGCACCCGACCCGCACCGACCGTCCCGCCCCGGCCCGGTCCGACCGCTCCGGACCCGACCGGACCGAGCCGGCCCGCATCGAGGTGCCGCTCGGCGAGCGCGCGTACCCGGTGCTGATCGGCCCCGGGGTGCGCCACCGGCTGCCGGCGGAGGTGGCGCGGATCGGCGCGCGGCGGGTCGTGGTGGTCTCGGCCCGGCCGGCGCAGTGGACGCCCGACCCGGGCGTGCCGCACCGGGTGGTGCCGGCCCGCGACGGCGAGCACGACAAGAACCTGGCCACGGTGGAGCAGCTCTGCCGGGCGTTCGCCGAGTTCGGGCTGACCCGCGCCGACGCGGTGGTCTCCTGCGGCGGCGGCACCACCACGGACGTGGTCGGGCTGGCCGCCGGCCTCTACCACCGGGGGATCGCGGTGATCCACCTGCCGACCTCGCTGCTCGCCCAGGTGGACGCCAGTGTCGGCGGGAAGACGGCGGTGAACCTGCCGGAGGGCAAGAACCTGGTCGGGGTGTACTGGCAGCCGCGCGCCGTGCTCTGCGACACCGAGCACCTGAGCACGCTGCCGGAGCGGGAGCGGCGCAACGGCTACGGTGAGATCGCCCGGGCCCACTTCATCGGCGCGGGCGAGCTGCGCGACCGGCCGGTGACCGAGCAGATCGCCGCCTGCGTGGCGCTCAAGGCCCGGGTGGTGGCCGCCGACGAGCGCGACGCCGGGCTGCGGCACATCCTCAACTACGGCCACACCCTCGGGCACGCGCTGGAGCGGGCCACCGACTTCGCGTTGCGGCACGGCGAGGCGGTCGGCGTCGGCACGGTCTTCGCGGGCCGGCTGGCCGGCGTGCTCGGCCGGATCGGGGCCGACCGGGTGGCCGAACACCACGACGTGGTGGCCGGCTACGGCCTGGACACCGCGCTGCCGGCCGGGGTCGACCACGACGAGCTGATCGCGCTGATGCGGCGGGACAAGAAGGCCACCGCCGGCCTGTCCTTCGTGCTGGACGGCGCGGCCGGCCCCGACCTGGTCGCCGACGTCCCGGAACCGGCCGTCCGCGCCGCGCTCGCGCGGATGTAGGAAGGGGCCCGCACGCCGGAGGGGCGCCCCCGGGCCGCCGGCGCGGCCCGGGGTTGACCCGTCAGCTACCCAGCGCTCGCTGGACCTGCGCGATCAGCACGCCGCAGGCGTACCGGTCCGCGGCGCCGACCATGCCGACGATGGTCGCCGGATGCGGGCCGTTGTCCGTCTCCGCCGGGTCGTAGTGCATGAACACGACGAGCTGCCCACGATCGATGAACGGGGCGAGGATCGGCTCGGCGTCGACTCCGGGCGCGAGGGAGAAGAACGTCGTCATCGCGCACGGGTGCTGGCCCAGCAACGAGCTGCGGTGCAGCAGCGACGAGGTGGCCCCACTGACCCGGAAGTTCGGGTCGATGACCCGCAGTTCGCCGTCCCGGCTGATCCCCGCGTCGAACGAGCAGTACCCCCGGTACCCGAGAGCACTGGCCTTTCGGACCCCTGCGGTCAGCGCTTCGATCAGCTCCGCCGGCGGTTGGTCATCGTCCATCACACAACCAACCCACGTCGAGGTGGGCTGCGGCAGGTGCACGGACGCACCGAAGTACTCCACCGATCCGCTTTCGGTCACGCCGAACTGGAGGCCCCAGACCGTCCGGAAGGCAACCTCCTCCTCGACGATCCACTGATCACTCACCTGCTCCAGTTGGTTGAACAGTGACCGGTTGAGCCGCTCCCGCAACCGTCTGGTGAAGATCGCGATCCCGCTGTACACCTCGGCGCCGGCCGGTTTGATGACCGCCGGCCGGCGGTCCTGCTGCACGATCTGTCGCACCTGCGCGGGGGTGGCGACCTGCCGGCGGGGCAGGTACTCCGGTGCGACCAGGGTTTCCAGCACGGTCTTGTTGTTGAGGCGGGCCAGCAGGTCCGCCGAGACCCGGACCGACGCGGCCCGCAACTGCGGATCGTGCGGGGGGAACTGGAACTCCAGCATCTCGCCCCGCTCGGCGGCTTCCCGGGCGAGCTGCACCGCCTGCTCGCCGTTGCGGAACTCACGCAGGTCGCTCGGCGTCTTGAGGCCGCTGCGGCTGAGCAGGCGTAGCGACTTGTCCGCGCTGGCTCCGGAGCTGGCGATGGTCGCCGCCTGGTGCGGCAGGCTGAGATGAAGACCGGTGATCATGTCCAGCCCGTTGTGCAGTCCGGCGCCCGCGCCGGCCAGATAACGGCTACCGGCGGTCGCCACCGGACTTGGGGGCCGGGCTAGGACCACCCCGTCGTGAGCGAACACCGGTACCTGGATTGGCGCATCCATTGGATCTCCTGACATGCCGGCCCACAGGGGGCCTCGGGGATGGCACGAAGTCCGGGTACACCACCACCACGAGCAGCGGGGAACGTGGGCGAATGCGTGGCGTCCCGGTCCTGATGTGTCCGCTCGGCCGCGAGAGTCGGGCGGGCCGTGTGCACCGGCCGGACGGTTCGAGGCTGGACCGGCCAGGTAGCAACTGGCTTGTGGTCAGCGCTGCCTCGGCGCGATGCACACCAAGCAGGCGGTGTGTGATTGACCAGTCACCGACTGCGTCATGATGCGGTCATGATCGGAAAGATCATAGTCAGCATACTTCGCACCCGGATTAGCCGATCGGCCGAGTGCGCACCCCCCGTTCGCCACCGCCCCCACTAGGGGTCAACCTGTGCATCTAGGGGTGTACGCCGCTCCGCCGGTCTTCGTAGGGTCGGGCACCGTCGGGTCGTCGTTTCCCTTCACCGCACCGGATCGGGGACGCACGTGGGTGCGCGGCGCCCGGATGGACGGGAGGTGCCGGTGCCCCACGACCGCACGCTCCGGCCGGGACGCCCGGCGCCGGCCTCCGAGCCGTCCAGAGTCCACCCGACGGTGCGGCGCCGGGACCGGCGCGGCCCGGCACACCCACCAGCACAGCCAGCCAGCCGGCGGTCGCCTGCCCGCCGCACGGACCGTCCGCGGCCCACCGGGGCCCAGCACGTGCCGGTCGGGCATCCCGGCGCACGGGGGCCACGCTGCGCGTCGCCCCGCACCCCCGCGTCCACCACCTGCCGTCCGCCGTACGGCACCTCGGCTGACCGGCCGTTCCGGCCACGCGCCTCCCGGTCACCCCTTTCGATCGGAGGTTGACTCATGTCTGTCGGGTTCACTGGTGCTCAGGCCGCAGACGGCACGGCCGACGCCGGACCGGCCGCGACCGTCGAAACTCTGGACCTGGTGGGCGATCTGCGCCGGCCGCTGGTGTGGCCGGCCCGGGCGGCCTCGGTACACCGGACGCTGTCCTCGGCGCCGACGGGTGCCGCGCCGGCCGGTACCGTCGTGGTGGCGGGCCTCGTGGCGGTCCTGGCCCGCTGGACGGCCCAGGAGGAGATCGTGGTTGGTCTCCTGCCGGATGGGCTGGTGCGGGTGGGGGTGGCGGGCGAC
>NZ_QKKX01000091.1 GCF_003434305.1 Micromonospora sp. MW-13 | reverse complement strand
CCGGGGTTTGCCGAGTTGGTGTCTCGGGTGGGTGTGGCGTGGGCTGCGCCGGTGGTGGGTGCGGGTGTGGTGGGTCCGGTGGTGGTGGGTGTGGTGGACGGTCCGGTGGCCGTGGTGGGGCCGGCGGTGGTGGATGTCGATCTGGTGGTGAGTGTGGCCTCGGACGGTTCCGGGGTGCGGGTGGACTATGCGGTGGAGGGCTTCTCCGCGGACTGGGTGCGGGGTCTGGTGGATCAGGTCGCGTTGTTGACCGGGGCAGGTGTGCGGGAGCCTGAGGTTGCCCTGTCCCGGTTGCCGTTGGTGTCCGATGCGGAGCGGGAGCGGCTACTCGCGTGGGGTCGGGGTCCGGTCCGTCCGGTGCCGGATCAGCCGCTCCACGAACTGGTGCTGGAATGGGCACGGCGCACCCCGGACGCGGTCGCGGGTGTCGCCGACGGTGAGGTCGTCACG
Organism: Micromonospora sp. MW-13; assembly: GCF_003434305.1. Lineage (GTDB taxonomy): Bacteria > Actinomycetota > Actinomycetes > Mycobacteriales > Micromonosporaceae > Micromonospora. Next base: position 1,652 of record NZ_QKKX01000091.1, on the reverse strand, counting down.
TACGGGGAACTGGCCCGCCGGTCGGAACTTCTGGCCCGCTACCTGCGGTCAGCCGGTGTCGGGGTCGGTGACGTGGTGTCGCTGGCGTTGGACCGCAGCATGTGGACCCTGATCGCCACCCTGGCGGTGTTACGGGCAGGAGCGGCCTACACGCCCATGGACGTGTCCTGGCCGGCGGAACGGATGCGGATGCTCCTGGCCGACCACGGCGCCCATGTCGTCCTCACCATCGGCGACGTCGCCCCCCGCATCCCCGCCCCCGACGGCGTTAGGGTCGTCGCCCTCGACAACGACTGGCCCACCATCGAGACCGCCGAAGCAGCCGACCTACCGGTGGTGGACGCCACCGGACCGGCGTTCGTCATCTACACGTCAGGATCCACCGGCACCCCCAAAGGCGTCGTCCTGACCCACGACAAACTGACCAACTTCGTCACCTGGATGCGCGACGAATGCGCCGTCGGCCCGGACAGCCGCATGCTGCACTGCTGCGCCCCCGTCTTCGACGTCGCCCTCGGCGAGATCTACACCGCCCTCACCTCCGGCGCCCGCGTCGTCGTCTGCTCCCGAGACGACCTCCTCGACGCCCGCCGCCTCACCGACCTCATCGCCAAGGAACAAACCACCCACGCGTTCTGCCCACCCACCAACCTCGCCGCCATCGACCCCGCCGACTGCCCCAGCATGTCCTGCGTAACCCTCGCCGGGGAACCCATCCCACCCCGCATGGCCCAACGCTGGATGACCGCCGGCGCCCGCCTCATCAACGCCTACGGCCCCGCCGAAGCCTCCGTCGCCTGCACCTGGTACGACGCCAAAGCCGGCTGGGCCGGCGCATACGTACCCATCGGCTGGCCCATGCCCAACCGCCAGATCCGCATCGTCGACACCCACCTCAACCTCGTCCCCATGGGCATCCCCGGCGAAATCCTCATCACCGGAGCCGGCGTCGCCGACAGCTACCTCAACCGCCCCGAACTGACCACCCAACGATTCGTCACCGACCCATACGGCGGCGGCACCGCCTACCGCACCGGCGACCTCGGCCGATGGAACACCACCGGAGCCCTGGAAATCCTCGCCCGCATGGACCACCAGGTCAAAGTCAACGGCATCCGCATCGAACTCGGCGAAATCGAAGCCGTCCTCGAACAACACCCCGACGTCAACACCGCCGTCGTCATCCGCCGCGAAGACCGCGGCATCGCCCGCCTCGTCGGCTACATCACCACCCACAACGGCCGAACCCCCGCCGTGAGCGACCTACGCGAACACGCCGCCACCGTCCTACCCGCCTACATGGTCCCCGCCGTCATCATGATCCTCGACCGATTCCCCGTCGGCGGCACCGGCAAAATCAACCGAAAAGCACTCCCCGAACCCGGCACCCAACGCCCCAACCTCGACGTCGCCTACACCGCACCCACCACCGACGAAGAACAACTCATCACCAACATCTTCGCCACCATCCTCGGCCTCGACCAAGTCGGCACCCACGACAACTTCTTCCACCTCGGCGGCACCTCCCTACAATCCGCCACCACCGCCACCACCATCGACGAAACCGCCAACGTCATCGTCCCCGTCTCCCAAATCCACCGCACCCCCACCCCACACCAACTCGCCCAATGGCTCACCACCGCACCCCGCCG
>NZ_QKKX01000090.1 GCF_003434305.1 Micromonospora sp. MW-13 | reverse complement strand
TCAGGTGTACGACGAGTTCACCCGCCTGCGCGAGGCCGCCGACCTGGAGACGCAACGGGCGTACTGGCGTGAGCAGTTACGCGGCCTGCCCCGCCAGGGCGAGCCCCCGGCCGACGCGTCGCTGGAACAGGCGCTGGCCTGGGGCCCCAAGGCCGGGCACATCGCCACCGTCACCCCCGACGTGCTGGAACGCTGGGACCGCGCCGCCCGGGAACACCGGTTCAGCCGCTCCAGCCTCTTCGCCGCCGCGTTCGCCTCCGCACTGCGCGCCGTCAACCAGCAGGACGACATCGCCCTGCTGATGGTCGTCGCCAAGCGGGGCAGCCGCGTCCTCGACTCCGCCTTCACCACCAGGCTCAACCTCAACTGCGTCCGGGTCCGGTTCGACGGGCCGGAGGACGGCAGCCTCGTCCTGCGGGTCCACGAGACGATCAGCGACCTCATGCGGGCCCAGGACGTCCCGTTCGCGGAGACCGCCAACGACCCGTCCGCCGGGATCTCCGGCGAGGTGGTGGCCAGCCTGCCGACCTTCGTCTTCCAGGACAACGTGGTGCACCCGCTGGAACTGCCCGGCTGCCGGACCGAGGAGATCGTCGAACCGTACGCCCGGGAGGTGCCCAACGGCCTCACGGTCGAGGTGCTGCCCCGCGCCGACCACGCACTCCTGCGCGTCACCATCCGCACCGACTACCTGCCGTACAGCTTCGCCGAGGAGCTGAACGGACACATGCTGCGCTTCCTTCAAGCCGGGCCCGCGCCGGCCCACCTCGCTGGCTGAACGTTTCACCCGTACCCCTCGTGCCGTGGGCGCGGCCGTCCGCGCCCACGGAGTTCCTGGATTTCCTGACCCGGCCGTACCCGTGCAGGTGACGCCGGTTTTGATTCGGAGGTTGGCTCATGTCTGTCGGGTTCGTTGGTGGTCAGGCCCAGGCTGCGGGTGTCGCCGGGCCCGGTGCCGACTTCGAGGCCCTCGACCTGATGGGTGACCTGCGGCGGCCGTTGGTGTGGCCGGCCCGGGCGGCGTCGGAGCTGCGGACGCTGGAGTTGCCCGAGCTGGCGGGCCCGGAGCCGGCCGGGGTGGTGGTGCTGGCGGGCCTCGTCGGGGTGCTGGCCCGGTACACCGGCCAGGAGGAGGTGGCGCTGGACCTGTCCTCGGGCGGATCGGTGGTGCGGGTGGGGGTGGCGGACGAT
>NZ_QKKX01000089.1 GCF_003434305.1 Micromonospora sp. MW-13 | reverse complement strand
GCCGCAGTTGCGCCGCTGCCATACACATCAATGGCGAAGAACCGGCCGCAACCACTGCCCGGTCCGGTAGGTGCCGTCGTCACACCGTACGAGCATCGGGAACGCGGGCGAACAGGGTCCCGCGGAGGCTGCCTGTGGCGGTGCGGACGGCGACGGCGGCCCAGGCGGTGAGCAGACCGGCGTAGAAGATGACGGCGGCGGTGCGGAACATCGTCGAGCCGGTGTGCAGGGCGAGGCCCGAGGTGCCGGTGACGCAGGTGCCGACGGGGAAGGTGAACGACCACCAGGTCAGCGAGAACGGCAGGTGATCGCGGGCGGTCTTGATGGTGATGGCGGCGGCCAGGCCGGCCCAGAGCAGGGCGAAACCCCAGACGGGTATGCCGTAGACGACGCCGAACGCCTGCAGGGCGTGGGCGTACGGTCCGGGCAGGGCCTGAGCGGCGACGCCGCCGAGCAGGTTCGCCGCGGTGATCGACTGGCCGAGCGGCCCGAGCACGATCCACAGGGTCGGCACCATCCGCGCCGGTCCGATCTTGTGCAGGATGAGCCGGTTCCAGATCAGCGTGATCACGATGAGCGAGGCGATCAGACTGAGCCCGAACATGGCGTAGCAGGCCAGCACCAGGGTCATCCGAGCTTGCCCGGCGGGGGCGTAGGGCACGAGCAGAGCGCCGACCGAGGCCGACACCATCGGTGGCACCACGGGCATCAGCCATCCGCCGAACGCGCTGCGCTGGTCGACGCCTTCGTGGCGGGTGAACTGTAGGTAGGGCACCGCCGCGGCGGTGACCAGCCCGGTGATGGTGCCGGCGAACCACAGCACCCAGCCGATGCCGACCGCGGCGTTCAGGCCGATGACGTCGCGGCCCAGCAGCAGGGTGCCGGCGCCGACGGTGAGCATCGCCATCGGCGGGGCGCCGTAGAAGTGGGCCATGACCGGGTCGGCGTGGTGACCGCGAGCAGCCCGAGGGTGGCGCAGCCAGTGCGCCACCGTGGCGACGGTCAACCCGAGCAGCAGCAGCGCGGCGAGCGCCCAGACGACGGTGGCGAACAGCCGTAGGCCGGGGAGCCGCAGGGGCAGTGACGCCGCGGCCGTGGCCACGATGCCGGTACCCATGATCGACGCGTACCAGTTCGGTGTGAGGTTCGCCAGCACGTCGCGGGGATGGTCCAGGCTGCGCAGCAGTCCGAAGCGGGCGAACGGGTGCGGTCGTGGACGCCGCGGGGCGTTGTCGGCCTCGGCCGGTCTGGGCAACGTCGAAGTGGTCATGTCACCACGATCGTGCTGGCCAGGCCCGGCCGGTAGCGGGGTTGATGTTGTGAACCCACAAGCAAAGGTTGTGGGCGGGTACAATCTGGGTCTGTGGTGTTGAGTGCGCGGATGCCGGACCTGATGGCGTTGGAGGTGCTGCTCGCGGTGGCCCGCACCGGGAGTTTGAGCGCGGCCGGCCGGGAGATCGGGTTGACCCAGCAGGCGGTGTCCGCTCGGATGGCCGCGTTGGAGGCGCAGACCGGGGTGCGGCTGGCCGTCCGCACGACCCGCGGTGCCGATCTGACCCCGGCCGGGGTCGTCGTCGCGCAGTGGGCCGACCGCCTGGTCAGGGTCGCCCAGGAGGTCGATGCCGGTCTCGCGTCGTTACGCGAGGACACCCGCAGCCGGATCCGGGTCAGCGCCAGCCTGACGGTGGCCGAGCAGTTGCTGCCGAGTTGGCTGGTCAGCCTGCGGGCCGACACTCATCGTCGCGGCCAGACGCCGGTGCAGGTGGTGCTCGACGCCACCAACAGCGACCACGTCATCGAGCAGGTCCGTTCCGGTTGCGCCGATCTGGGTTTCGTCGAGGGGCCGGGCGTGCCCAAGGGGTTGGGTAGCCGGATCGTCGCGCATGACGAGTTGGTGCTGGTGGTGCCGCCGGATCATCGCTGGGCCCGGCGGGCGTCCAGGATCGAGGCTGACGAGCTGTGTGAGACCCCGCTCGTCACGCGGGAGGTCGGTTCCGGCACGCGGGAGTCCCTGGCCACCGCGCTACGGCAGGTGCTCGGCGGAACCAGGCGACAGGCGCCGCCTGCGCTGGAGTTGTCGACCACAGCCGCGGTGCGCGCGGCGGTTCTGGCCGGGGCCGGCCCGGCGGTGATCAGCCGCCTCGCCGTCGGCGACGACCTGCGGTCGGGCCGGCTGCGGCAAGTCGCGCTGGCGGGGCTCGACCTGCACCGGGAACTGCGGGCCGTCTGGACGGGCGGCCGTACACCGCCCGCCGGCGCCGTGCGCACCCTGCTGACCCACATCGGGGCCCTCGCCGCACACGACTGAGCCCCGCGATGCCGCCGTGCTCCGGAATGCCGAACGCCCCCGGCGCCGTCACGGCGGCCGGGGGCGTTCGGCGGGTCGGTTCAGACGATGACCTTGTACATGTTCCAGCCGGAGCCGAGCTTGACCCGGCCGCTCCAGCCCTTGTTGCCGTTGCTGAGGTACATGGCCCCGGTGCTGTCGATGCCGAGCAGGCCGCCGTGGCCGTCGCCGTCGAAGTCACCGATCAGTGTGGCGCGGGGCCGTTGTCGACGAACCGGAACACCGTGGTCAGGGGCGCGTCGCCGAGTTCTTCGAGGATCAGGCCCCGTTGGCTGGAGTGCTGGAGATAGGCGGACCGGTTGCTGATGGCGTAGGTCGGTTTGTCACCGTCCTGTCCACGGGGCTCGATCGAGAACTGCTGTCTCGGATCTGCCGGCGAGCACGGCGCCGCCACGATGGCGAGGGGGCCACTGCCCGCCGCCTGGACCTGCCAGCAGTGCCTGGTTCCGTCGGCGTCCGGCTCGGCGGTGCGGACCAGGTGGGTGCCGGATGCCTGCGGCACGAACACGAACAGGCTGCGGCCGTCGTCGCCGTCGACCTCGGCGAGACGACCGTCGTCGAGCAGGGACACCGCTGACTCCCATGCCGACGACCGTACGACGGCGAACTGGCGCTGTCCGAGCCGCAGCGGATCGGCGCTCGCGGAGGTCACCGGCGCGCTCGGGGTGATGTCCGTCGGCGCGGCCTCTGGCGGGTCGGCGGGCGAACTCGGGTCCGTGCCCGCCGGCTGCATGTCCGGGGAGTGCGTGGGCGGACTCGGGGTCGGGCCTGTCGGCCTGACGTCCGGGGAGTGCGCGGGGGCGCTCCCGGTCGGACCGGGCGGCCCGACGGGCAGAGTGGCGTGTGGTGCCCTGGTGAGGTGGGCCGCGGCGGCACCCACCCCCAGCATGCCCAGCAGGCTGACACCGAGCGCGGCAGTCGCGATCTGCCGGCGCCGCCGAAGCGTGTCGCCGCGCCGACGGACCTCGGAGACGGCGGCGAGCCGACTGACCTGCCGGGCATGCTGGGCCAACTCCCGCAGAGCCTCCTCGAGAGTGTGGTGGTCAGGCCTCATAGCTCCTCCCGCCCGTTGTCTGATGCCCGGCTCCGGTCAGGTGGGCGGCCAGGGCCCGGCGTCCGCGGGCAAGCCATGTCTTGACGGTGTTCGGGTTCGCGCGGGCCTCCGTGGCGATCTCGGCCACGCTGAGGCCGACCAGATGGTGCAGTACGACGACCCGGCGCTGCTCGGCGGGGATGCGCCGTAGCGCGTCGATGAGCGCGACGTGATCGACAGAGATCGCGTCGACGTGTTGCTCGACCGCCTCACGGCGGTGGGCCCGCAGGCGGTTGATCGCCTTGCGCCACGCGCTCACCGCGACCCGGTAGGCGACCTTGCGTACCCAGGCCTCCGGGCTGTCGTACTCCCGCACGGCGGTCCACCGGTCCCAGGCCCTGGCGTAGGCCTCGGCCACCGCGTCCTCGGCCTCGGTGCGATTGCCGATCATCGCGTACACCTGCCCCAGCACCCGCTGGGCCGACGAGGTGTAGAAGGCGTCGAACTCCTCGGCGTCACGCATTGATCAAGCTCTCCACCCGCCCGGTCGCATCCGTTCCCGCCTCACCTGCCGGGCAGCCGCCGCCGGCCCGGTCGGATCGGGTCGGCGCTTCCCGTCTGGCCCCGACCGGGCCGTACGGTCACCGGGCGGCAGGCGCGGGCCCGTTGTCGATGAACCGGAAGCTGCTCGTCGGCGGCGCGTCGCCCAACTCCTCCAGGATCAGGCCGGACCGCGACGAATGCCGCAGGTACGCCCCGCCAATGCTGATCAGGTAGGACTGCGTGCCACCGGTGTTCGTGGCGAGGATCTCGAACTGCTGGCGGGCGTCCTCCGCCTTGCAGGCGGCGGCCCGGACGATCAGCGGCTGCTGGTTGCCCGGGTTGTGCGCCCGCCAGCAGAGTGGCCCGGTGCTGGTCCTGGCGTACGCCTTGATCAGGAACTTCTGCCCGCCCAGCGGGGTCGGCACGAAGAGCTGCCGGCCGCTGTCGTCGTCGACCTCGGCCAGCCGGCCGGCGTCGGTCAGCGACAACCCCGACTCGAACGAGCCGACCCGTACCATCGTGACCTGACGCTTGCCCGTCAGCACCGGCGGGGTGGAACTCTTCGCCGCCGCCGGCTGCGACCCGAAGTCGGCCACCGAAGCGCTGGACGCCGGGGTCGCCGCGCCCGGCTCCGACGTGGCCGCCGACCCGCTCACCGCAACGGGCGAAGTGCCCGCCCCGCACGCCCCCAGAGCACCGGTCAGTACCACCAGCCCAGCACGGGCTAGCCACTGGTTGATCGACATGTCCCACTCCTTCGGTCGATGGTCCGGCCGGCCGGGATGGCCGCCTCGCTCATCCGTCGCGGTAGCCGTGACCGGCGAGCGATTCACTCTCGGGACGCCTGGACCGGAGGTGTGGTTTCAGATCTCGGCCGGGATTTTCGAAACGGTCGGCACGGTCGTCGCCGGCGGCCCGACCCGCTCACGGCACCGGCCGCCGTCCCGTCGCCGCCGGGGAATGGCTGAAATCATGGCAGAACGGTCCGGTGATCCCGGGCGCAGCGGCCGGTCCCGCCGGTCCGCCAACTCCCGTCAGCGGTGCAGAAGCGTGTGGCCGACGGTGTACGCCCCGAGGTCCGTGCCGGTCCACCGACCGACCGGCCGCAGAGCGGTGGCCGCCGATCCGGCGGCGGGCCGGCGTGCGCCGTAGTGGAGGTCCAGTTCGACCACCAGCCCGCTGTCGCCGTCGCGGCTGGTTCCGGTGAGCATGTCGAGCGGGCCGGTGCCGTCGAGATTGAGGATCGCGGTCGACTCGCCGAAATAGTCGTACGCCGCCACCGGGCCGAGACTGGTCACCCGCATGAGCCGCCACGACGGAGCCTGCGTCAGCATGACCGAGCCGGCGCCCGTCAGCCCCTGGGCGGTGCCAGGGAGGAGCAGTACCGCCCCCGCGTCCACCACTGCGCCCACGTCGTACTGCATCGCCCCGGTGAGCACGTCGGCGCGCCCGTCGCCGGTCACGTCCCCGGTCGACAGGCCGCCGCCGAAGTGCGAGTGCGGCGAGTCGCCCTTGACGTGGACCAGCGGATCGCCGGGGACTCCCGGGGTCTGCATGCTGACCGTCCTCGACCGCGCGACGTCCAGCCCGGCGGGGCTGCCCGGAACGTAGACGATGTAGCCCACCCAGCTACGGGGGGCACCCGCGACCAGATCGCCGTCCCCGTCCCCGTCGATGTCGGCGATGGACAGTTCGTCGCCCAGGGCGCCGATGCCCAGGCCGGCACCGGTGAAGGAGGTCACCGCGGTGGTCGTGACCCCGCCGGGACCGCCCGGCAGCAGCATGACGAGACCGCCCTCGATCGGGCCGCCGGACTCGCCCTCCTCCGGCGCGCTGACGGCGAGGTCGTCGTACCCGTCGCCGGTCATGTCGCCGATGGCGACCGCGGAGCCGAACATGTCAGTCGACTCGGCGTCACTCGGAACGCCGGGGGTGTCCTGGGTGAGCAGTTGGGCGCCGACGGTCGTGAGCCCCGTCGGGCTGCCGTACAGAACGGTGACCGAGCCCGCTGACGCCGCCCCGTTGACCGTCTCACCCGGGGAGCCGACGGCGAGGTCGTCCCGGCCGTCGCCGTTGACGTCCCCGGTGGCGAGCGCGGCCCCGAACCTGTCGTACCCGGCCATGTCGCCCGGTACGCCGTCGGTGTCCTGGGTGAGGTGCTGCGGCTGGTCGAGGCGGAGGCCGGTGGCACCCCCGTAGAAGATCCAGACACCACCGCCGAAGGCGACGCCGGAGGGAGCCACCTCACCGCGGTTGCCGACCACGAGGTCGGCGTAACCGTCGCCGTTGAAGTCGCCGGACGTCAACGTGTCGCCGAAGTTGGGCCGGGTGGGGGACGTGACCGGTGCGGAGATGTAGTCACGCTGCGGCAGGCCGGAGTAGGTGACGACGACCCCGTAACCGCCCCGGTACAGGTAGCCCCCCACGACCATCTCGTCCTTGCCGTCGCGGTCGAGGTCGAGAGACGAGGCCGCGGCGGTGACCGCGAGTTTCGTGGCGACCTTGCCCGAGGTGCCGACGCGCTGGACGACGATCCCGGCGCTGTCCCGGGTGACCTTGGCCGGGCGGGGCTTCGGCGGCGCTCCGGCGGCCGCCGTGGACAGCAGGCCCACGAGCGCCGCGACGCAGGCGGAAACCGTGCACCAGCGCACCCGAATGCCCATGATCTTCTCCCCGTGGTCGCCCAGCCGGGAACATGATGCCAGGACCGTCAACCCGGCGGGTCCCTTCCGGAGGACGATGGGACAGCATCACATCGAGGCGGTGCCCGTGGCTGCGCCTGCGCCCGGCAGCGTGGTGACAGCGGTTCGGGGATCCACTAGCCTCATCTCCCCCGACCACCCCTGACGAGGGAACTGCGTGAAGATCACCCGAGGAATTCGTGGGGCCGCCGCAGGAGTTCTGTCGCTGCTGAGTATTGCCGCCACGTCGGCGAGCGCCGCCAAGGAGGCGGAGCCTCGGCCCGAGCCGGTCCGGTCGACGAGCAGGACCGCTGACGTCCCCGTCGCAGCGGACGCCCGGAACCAACCGCGTGCACGTTTGCCACGGGAGTCGGCGACGGAGGCCGTGTCGCGTGGGACCATCGCCGGGCCGACCACGGCGGCCGGGCCCCCGGCCACGCCGGTGGCACCCGCCACCGTCCGCGCCAGGCCCAGGTTCGACATGGACGGTGACGGCAGGGACGAACTGGTGGTGGGCGCTTCCGCGAGCCCGGGCGGATTCGTCCTGCACGTTCGGTATTCCGGTTCGTCCCGCCAGGAGATCCTGACCGCGCCCGCCATCGCGGAGCCCAGGCATCGTCTGGCGCACCAGTTCACCGCGGGCGACTTCAACGGTGACGGCTTCCAGGACCTCGCGGTCGCCAGCTCCCGGATGCTCGCCCAGGGCGTCTTCGAGAACGGCATCTTCGTCTACGACGGCGGTTCCGGCGGGCTCGACCGCAGCAACGTGAAGTACCTGCCGGGCCTGCACGTCGGCGCCATCGCCGCAGGTGACCTCGACAACGACGGCCGGGACGACCTCGCCGTCAGTGACGGTGGCGCGACGCCGGACCGCGACGGCCCGTTCCGGGGCTCGGTGACGGTGCTGTCGGGCACCGAGGACGGTCTCACCAGGGACGGTGCGGTGGAGCTTCGTCAGGTGGTGCCCCGCTGGCAGGGCCTGGTGGAGGAGGAGTTCGGCACCCAGTTGGTGATCGGTGACTCCACCGGCGACGGCTACGACGACCTCGTTGTGAGCGGGTTCCGGCGCGGGACGACCGAATCCGACCGGCACGGCATCGTGACGCTCTTTCCCGGATCGGTGGGCGGGCCGAGCGTCGCCGGTGTCACGAAGATCGAGGGCCAGCGGGACACCCCCGGTCACACCCTTCAGGTCGACGTGATGGTGCTGTCGGACCTGGACCAGGACGGGCGTGCGGACCTCGTCCTCGGGGTTCCCCGGACATCGGGTGGCCTGGTCATCTATCTCCGTGGGGCAAGCTCCGGGCTCACCTGGGCTGGGCACCGGGTGATCGACCAGGAAACCCCGGGGGTTCCCGGTGAAGTGGACGACGACCCGACCGGCGGCCTCTTCGGCTACTCGCTCGCGACCGGCGACGCCACCGGCGACGGCATACCGGACCTGCTGGTCGGCGCGATGACGATGACCGTGGGAACGGTGCAGGACGCCGGTTCGGTGACGCTGATTCCCGGCACGCCGGCGGGACCGACCGGGGCCGGCTCGTTCGTCTACACCCAGAACGCCGTGGGATCGATCCGCAGGGCCGGTGCCGGCGTGATGAACGATCGCCCGGAACCCAACGACTACCTCGGGTCGTCCGTGGCGATTCTCGACCTGGACGGGACCGGTCCGCTGGAGATGTTCGCCGAGTCGAAGTACGAGGACATGTGGCAGCAGGCCCCCGGTGAGCCGTACGGGCTCATCACGACCCTGCGGCTCGACGGCCCCAGGAACCTGCGCGGCACGCCGCAGGCGCACTGGCTTCGCCTGGTGGCGGTGCGGCAGCAGCGGCCGGCGGACTTCCCGGATCCCGATGTCCGGATCGTGCACTTCGGCTACCGCCTGCTGGGGGGTTGAGCGGCCCGGCGGCCAGATCCGGTCAGTTTTCCGAGGAACCGAGCTGTCGTGCCTCGGCGATGGCCGCCTCGACGGACTGGCGGGCGACAGCGGTGCGCTGGACGACCAGCGTCAGGACCTGCCTGATGCTCTCCAGCGTCGACAGCATCGGGCCGGGTTGCCCGCCCTGGAGCACCAGGGTGGCGAGCTGCCGGGTCTCGCCGAGCTGACCGATGGTCCTGGTCGTGGTGTCGCGGACACCGTCGACGCTGCTCAAAACGGGGGTGAGCCCGGCGATGGTCTCCTGCGGGGTGGCCCGGTGGGGGACCGCCGCCGTGGTCTTCGTCGCCTCGCCCAGGGACGTGGCCAGCCCGTTCAGGGTGCCCTGGATCTCCGAGACCGCGGCCTGCACCCGGGTCATGCCGGCCGCGACGGCGGCGAAGCCGGCACCGGCGGCGCGCAGGGCCACCTCCTGCGCCTGCCTGTGGGCGGCGGCGGCCAGCCCCTGTGCGCGTTCGACGCCGGTGGTCAGCGCCCGCAGCTCACCGGTGATCTTCTCGACGTGCGACACGGGCGGGCTTCTCTCGATCGGGGGCGGCGAAGAGGTCGAACGTTGACGGTACCGATCAGCCGCCGCCCCCGCTGTCCACCGGGGGCTCCCGGAGTGGGCATCCGCCGCCGCATCCGTCACCACCGTGGCGTGGCTGCGAGCCTTCGTATCCGGGTGGAAGCGTCACGGCAACCCCACCCGGGGGCTGTGATAAGCGTCACGGTGCAGGTTTAGGACGCCTTTCGTATTCCCGCTCCTCTCGATTTGTGCCGAATGGGAATCCCAAGACGTTTGGCCCGGTCGCTCGACGTGCCGCGTTGTCCCTGCTGAACGCGCGGTCCAGGGCGTCGGCACGGCGGCCGAAAGGTGCCCGGGCGAGGGGAGTGGGGCGGAGGCCCGCAGGCGCGGGGCCGGCTGCGCCGGCCTGTCGGAGCGGTGCCGGGCCCACCGGAAGGTCTAGTCGATGCGCTGCTCAAGCCCGCGTTAAGAGCGCGTTAGGTATTGGTTGCCGCTAATGTTGCGTCAATATCACGACACTGCGGTGGCGTCCGGTGTGCACCCTCGTCCTCCTTTACAGCTACCGGTGGTCTACTTACAGTTGTCCGCGTCGCCTTTCGGTTGACGGTGAGTGACGGTGCGAGCTTCAGTGACGGTGGGGATCGAGGGCGATTCCCGCAAAACCGGTGGCGCCTGCCTGTCGATTAAGTAATTTTCTGGCAATGGCGTCAGGCGCCGCTCCGGTTCTGATATCTCGATATCCAGTTAATGCAGTTACGGGGGCCAGTGTGACGGACAAGTCTGCCTTATCGCCGAACCGGGGTTCGGAGTTGGTCGAGTGGGTCTCGCCGGTCCTGGACCGGCTGCCCGTCTCGCAGTCGGTCGAGCGGGTCGCGCTGGACCTGCTGGTCGCCTCGGACTCCCCACGGGTGGAGGGCGAGAATCCGGACTACGTGCGCGTACTCGTGGAGTCGGAGACGAGGTTCCCGCCGATCCTGGTACACCGGCCGACCCTGCGGGTCGTCGACGGGATGCACCGGGTGCGCGCGGCGGTGTCACGGGGCGACACGCACATCGACGTCCAGTTCTTCGAGGGCGACGCGAAGGAGGCCTTCGTCCTCGCGGTGGAACTCAACATCGCGCACGGGCTGCCGCTCTCGCTGGCCGACCGGACGGCTGCCGCCTACCGCATCATCGCCTCCCACCCGCAGTGGTCGGACCGGGTCATCGCCGCCACCACCGGGCTCGCGGCGAAGACGGTGGGGTCCATCCGGCGTCGTGCAACCGGGGAAAGCACGCAGTTGCACACGCGCCTCGGCCGGGACGGCCGGGTCCGGCCCCTGGACAGCGCCGAGGGCCGGCGGCGGGCGAGCGAGCTGATCGCGAAGCAGCCGGACGCGTCGCTGCGTACCATCGCCCGGGCGGCGGGCATCTCCCCGACCACCGTCCGCGACGTACGCCGCAGGATGAGCCGCGGCGACGATCCGGTGCCGCCCCCGCGGCGGAGCCCGAAGCGGCAACCGGCGGACGGCACGGAGGCGCGGGACGTCACCGCGACCACGGTCCGGAGCCGACGCGACCGCAACGCGATCTCGGCGAGCCTCCGCAACGACCCGTCCCTCCGCTTCAACGAGAAGGGCCGGCTCCTGCTCCGGATGCTCGCGGCGCTGAACATCAGCGGAGAGCAGTGGAACGAGCTGATCGACACGATCCCTCCGCACTCCATGCTTCTCGTCCACGGAGCGGCCGACGCCTGCGCGGAGACGTGGCGGGAGTTCGCGGAACACATCGAGCGCAGGATCCGTACCACCGGGCCGGCGGCGCGGGCGACCACGACGCAGGTCTCGTCGTCGGCCACCCGGCTCCCGTAGCCCCGGTCGTGGTCCTTCGGCCGGACCGGCGGCTCGCCCCGGTCCGGTGACAGCCGGCCGGATGCCAGCCGCCCCGACCCGCCCGGTCAGCCGGCGCGTCGGCGCGTCGGCGTCCCGACGGCGGAGAAGCACGCCCGTCGACCATCCGCCCCACGAGGGCGGGGAATTCAGGAGAGATGCCGAGATGAATCGAGAGTGCGAGATACCCGGGATCCTGGACGCGGTGTGCGTCGGGGCGGGGTGCCGGTCGCGCGAGGGCGCCGGCCGGCCGGCGGGGCTGGCCGAGGCGGACTCCCGGCTGTGCCCGTCGTGCCTGGCGAACGCCGAGCGGGACCTGCGCCTGCTCCCCGCCTTGTACGACGACTGCGGGCAGGCGCTGGGCGGCGGATCCGGCGCGCAGCACGAGCGCACCTCCGGCGGCGGGACGGTGCCGTCGATGCCGTTCAACCCGGTCGTCGCCGAGGCCCGGGCGACCATCGTCGGGGTGCTCGGATCGTGGGCCGGCCTGGTCGTCACCGAGCGCCGGGTCGGCCCACCGTCCCGGTCGGCCACCCCGCTGGCCCGGTTCCTCCTGCGACACCTCCGCTGGGTGGCGGCGCACCCGGCGGCGGCCGAGTTCAGCGAGGAGGTGGCGCAGCTCGTCCGCTCGGCGCGCCGAGCGGCGTACCCGGCACAGCTACGTCAGGTGCGGCTCGGGTCCTGCGTGGAGGTCGGCTGCACCGGCCAGCTCGTGGCCCACCTGCGCCCGCACGAGCCGTCACCGGCGGAGATCCGGTGTCGGGAGGACCCCCGGCACCGGTGGGCCGACCACCAGTGGCTGGAGCTCCACCGGCGGATGCGCCGGCCCGTCGCGGGAGACGCCGCCCCCGGCGCGGCGGCCACCGCCGTCCCGGGGGCGCGCTGGTTCACGGCCGCGGACATCGCCCGGCTCTGGCGGGTCCCGTCCGGCACGGTCTACCGGCTCGCCAGCGAGGAGCGGTGGGGCCGCCGCAGCCGGGCGGGCCGGACCACGTACCTAGCGGCCGACGTGACCAGGACGTTCGACCGGCGTGCCCGGCGAAGTGCGGACCGGACGGCACGGTAACGCCGGTGTGCATTGATTGATTGGACGTCTCTTGACGTCCGACGGTGAACCGAAGAAGCTGTATCCCAGCATCCGCCGCATTGGCCGTTGACCCGACGGAGAGTCGAGGATCCGCCAATTACCCGCACCCCGGGCGGCGTGGCCGAATTCGACGAATCACGGCGATGCGAAATCCGGTTTCCGGATATCTGATCCTCAACCGCGCCGGCCTAATGGGGCCCGGCAATTCCTGTCCGAGGATCTGACTGTCGATGAAGGAGAATCGATGGATGCTGCGGTCATTGTGGTGGGGGCCGGCCCGGCCGGCCTGATGCTCGCCGGGGAGCTGCGACTCGGCGGCGTGCCGGTGGTCGTCCTCGACCGGCTGGACCGACCGACCGGTGAGTCCCGGGGCCTGGGCTTCACCGCCCGGACGATGGAGGTGTTCGACCAGCGCGGCCTGCTGCCCCGGTTCGGGCCGATCGAGACGAGCCCGGTGGGCCACTTCGGCGGGCTGCCGGTGGACTTCAGCGTGCTCGACGGCGCGCACTTCGGCGCCAAGGGAGTGCCACAGGCGCGCACCGAGGCCGTGCTCACCGAGTGGGCCGTCGAGCTGGGTGCCGACATCCGGCGCGGCTGGGAGTTCGTCGGGTTCACCGAGCACGACGGGGGCGTCGAGGTGCAGGTGCGGACCCCGGCCGGACCGACGGCCCTGCGCGCGCAGTACCTGGTGGGCTGCGACGGCGGCCGGAGCACCGTCCGGAAGGCGGCCCGGTTCGACTTCCCCGGCACCGCGGCGACCATGGAGATGTTCCTCGCCGACGTGCAGGGCTGCGACCTGCGACCGCGCCCGATCGGGGAGTCCTTCCCGGGCGGCATGGTGATGGCCGGCCCGCTGGGCGACGGCGTGGACCGCATCATCGTCTGCGAGCGGGGCACCCCGCCGGCCCGGCGGACGACGCCGCCGAGCTTCGCCGAGGTCGCCGACGCCTGGCAGCGGCTGACCGGGGAGAGCATCCACCACGGCACCGGCCTGTGGGTCAGCGCCTTTGGTGACGCCACCCGGCAGGTCACGCAGTACCGCCGGGGCCGGGTGCTGATCGCCGGCGACGCCGCCCACATCCACCTGCCCGCCGGCGGGCAGGGGCTCAACGTCAGCGTCCAGGACTCGGTGAACCTCGGGTGGAAGCTGGCCGCCGTGGTCCGCGGCTCCGCCCCGCCGGAGCTGCTCGACACCTACCACGCCGAGCGCCACCCGGTCGGTGCGCGGCTGCTGATGAACACCCGGGCCCAGGGGCTGCTCTTCCTGCGCGGGGAGGAGATGCAGCCGCTGCGCGACGTGCTGACCGAGCTGATCGCGTACGACAGCGTGAGCCGGCACCTGGCGGGCATGGTGAGCGGCCTCGCCATCCAGTACGCGTTCGGCGAGGGCGACCATCCCCTGCTCGGCCGGCGGATGCCCCACCAGGAGCTGGTCGGCGAGGCCGGCAAGACCAGCACCACGGAGCTGCTGCACCCGGCCCGGGGCGTGCTGCTCGACCTCGCCGACGACGCGGAGCTGCGGGCCGCCGCGGCCGGCTGGGCGGACCGGGTGCAGATCGTGACCGCCGTGCCGCACGACGCCGACGCCCGCAGCCCCCTGAGCGGCACCGCGGCCGTCCTGATCCGGCCGGACGGGCACGTCGCCTGGACGGCCGGCGAACACTCCGGCCCGGGAGAGCTGCCCGCGGCGCTGGACCGATGGTTCGGCCCCGCCTGACCAGCCGCCACCGCAGGAAGGAAGAGGCATGTACAGCACCCTGATCGTGGCCCGCATGGCGCCGGAGTCGGCGTCTGCGGTCGGCCGGCTCTTCGAGGAGTTCGACAAGACCGACCTGCCGCACCGCATGGGCACCCGGCGGCGCGAACTCTTCGCGTACCGGGGACTGTATTTCCATCTCCAGGACTTCGATTCGGAAACCGGCGGCGAAGCCGTGGAGCAGGCGAAGTCGGACCCGTTGTTCGTTGCGATCAGTGAGGATCTCAAGCCGTTCATCGGAGCCTATGACCCGGCGACCTGGCGCTCGCCGAAGGACGCCATGGCGACTCGCTTCTACCACTGGAGGGAAAACACGTGAGACCTCGGGTAGTGATCACCGGTATCGGGGTTCTTGCACCGGGTGGGATCGGCGTCAAGGAATTCTGGGCCCTCCTGGGCGACGGCCGGACGGCAACCCGGCGGATCTCGCTCTTCGACCCCGCGCAGTTCCGCTCCCAGATCGCTGCGGAAATCGACTTCGACCCGTACCTGAGCGGGCTGACGCCTCAGGAGGTGCGGCGGATGGACCGGGCGGCGCAGCTCGCGCTGGTCGCCGCCCGCGAGGCGGTCGCGGACAGCGGGCTCGGCGTGGCGGAGCTGAACCCGCACCGGGTGGGGGTGACCGTCGGCAGCGCGGTCGGTGCCACGATGGGGCTCGACCAGGAGTACCGGGTGGTGAGCGACGGCGGTCGGCTGGACCTGGTCGACCACGAGTACGCCCCGCCGCACCTCTACAACCACTTCGTGCCCAGCTCGTTCGCGGCCGAGGTGGCGTGGGCGGTGGGCGCGGAGGGGCCGACCACCGTGGTCTCCACCGGCTGCACCTCCGGGCTCGACTCCGTCGGTCACGCCTGCGAGCTGATCCGGGAGGGCGCCGCCGACGTGATGATCGCCGGTGCCACGGACGCCCCGATCTCCCCCATCACCCTCGCCTGCTTCGACGCGATCAAGGCGACCAGCCCGCGCAACGACGACGCCGAGCACGCGTCGCGCCCCTTCGACGCCACCCGCAACGGCTTCGTGCTCGGCGAGGGCTCGGCCATCTTCGTGTTGGAGGAGTACCAGCACGCCCGCCGGCGCAGGGCGCACATCTACGCGGAGATCGCCGGCTTCGCGTCCCGGTGCAACGCGTTCCACATGACCGGCCTGCGCCCCGACGGGCGGGAGATGGCCGAGGCGATCCGGGCTGCGCTGGCCGAGGCCCGGGTCAACGCCGGCGACATCGACTACGTCAACGCGCACGGCTCCGGCACCAAGCAGAACGACCGGCACGAGACGGCCGCGTTCAAGCTGAGCCTGGGCCACCACGCGTACCGGACCCCGGTGAGTTCGATCAAGTCGATGATCGGCCACTCGCTGGGCGCCGTCGGCTCGATCGAGATCGCGGCCTCCGCGCTGGCGATCGAGACCGGGGTCGTCCCGCCCACCGCCAACCTGCACGAACCCGACCCCGAGTGCGACCTCGACTACGTGCCCCGCGTCGCCCGGTCGCAGCGCACCGACACCGTGCTGACCGTCGGCAGCGGCTTCGGCGGGTTCCAGAGCGCGATGGTGCTGACCCGGCCCGGCCGGAGCCGGAGGTGACCGCCCGGGCGGTGGTGACCGGGATCGGCGTCACCGCGCCGAACGGGCTCGGGACCGCCGCGTACTGGGCGGCCACCCTGCGCGGCGAGAGCGCCATCCGCCCGGTCTCCCGCTTCACCCCCGACCGGTACCCGGCCCGGCTGGCGGGGGAGATCCGCGGGTTCTCCGCCGCGGAACACCTGCCCGGCCGGCTGCTGCCGCAGACCGACCGGATGACCCAGCTGGCGCTGGTCGCCACCGACTGGGCGCTGGCCGACGCCGGGGTTCGCGCGGGCGACCTGCCCGAGTACGACATGGGCGTGGTGACCGCCAGCTCGTCGGGCGGCTTCGAGTTCGGGCAGGGCGAGCTGCGCAACCTGTGGAGCCAGGGCAGCCAGTACGTCAGCGCGTACCAGTCGTTCGCGTGGTTCTACGCGGTGAACACGGGCCAGATCTCCATCCGCAACGGGATGCGTGGCCCGTGCGGCGCGCTGGTCAGCGACCAGGCGGGCGGGTTGGACGCGGTGGCTCAGGCGCGCCGGCACGTCCGACAGGGCACCCGGTTGATGATCACCGGCGGGGTCGACGCCTCGATCTGTCCGTGGGGCTGGGTGGCCCAGCTCGCCAGCCGGCGACTGAGCACGAGCGAGCAGCCGGACCGCGCGTACCTGCCGTTCGACGCCGGGGCCTGCGGGCACGTGCCGGCCGAGGGCGGGGCGCTGCTCGTCGTGGAGGACGCCGACTCGGCCCGCGACCGGGGGGCGGCCACCGTCTACGGCGAGATCGCCGGGTACGGCACCACCTTCGACCCGCACCCGGACAGCGGCCGGGAGCCGGGGATGCGGCGGGCGATCGAGCTGGCGCTGGCCGACGCCGGGCTGGCTCCCGACGACGTCGACGTCGTGTTCGCCGACGCGGCCGGCGTGCCGGAGCAGGACCGGATCGAGGCCGCCGCGATCGCGGCGGTGTTCGGGCCGCTCGGGGTGCCGGTGACGGCCCCCAAGACGATGACCGGCCGGCTCTGCTCCGGGGCGGGCGCGCTGGACGTCGTGACCGCGTTGCTCGCCGTCCGGGACAGCGTGGTCCCACCCACCGTGCACGTCACGCCCGCCGCGGAGCACGGCCTCGACCTGGTGACCGAACGCCCCCGGCGGCTGCCGGTCCGGGCCGCACTGGTGCTGGCCCGCGGCTACGGCGGCTTCAACTCCGCGGTGGTCGTTCGCAGTCCGCATCCGCAGTAGCACCCGTTCAGAGAGGACGACCCGATGGCCGACGAGTTCACGATCGAAGACCTGCGGCGCATCCTGCGCGCCGCGGCCGGTGCCGACGAGGGCACCCACCTAACCACCGACATCCACGACGCCGCGTTCGACGAGCTGGGGTACGACTCGCTTGCCCTGCTCGAGACCGGCAGCCGGATCGAGCGGGAGTACGGCATCTCGCTCGATGACAGCACCGTCATCGAGGCGCGTACCCCGCGGGTCCTGCTCGCCGCCGTCAACGCCCGGCTGTCGATCGAGAAGCGGCTGGTCAAGTGACCGCCCGGGAGGAGGAGTCGGCGCAGCGCCGCGGACGGGTGGCGCTGGTGACCGGCGCGACCAGCGGTATCGGCCTCGCGGTCACCGAGCAGTTGGCCGCCGCCGGGCACCAGGTGTTCATCTGCGCCCGGAACGCGGACAAGGTCGCGTCCACCGCCAAGGAACTGCGCCAGCGGGGCTTCGACGTCGACGGGACGGCCTGCGACGTCCGGTCCGGCGCCGAGATCGAGGACTTCGTCGGCGCCGCCGTCAGCCGCTACGGGACGGTCGGGATCCTGGTGAACAACGCCGGCCGCAGCGGCGGCGGGGTGACCGCCGACATCGCCGACGACCTCTGGATGGACGTGATCAACACGAACCTGAACAGCGTCTTCCTCATGTCCCGAGCGGTGCTCAACACCGGCCGCATGCGGGACGGCGGGTGGGGCCGCATCATCAACATCGCCTCGACCGCCGGGAAGCAGGGCGTCGTGCTGGGTGCCCCGTACTCGGCGTCCAAGCACGGCGTCGTCGGGTTCACCAAGGCGCTCGGCAACGAGTTGGCACCCACCGGCATCACCGTCAACGCGGTGTGTCCCGGCTACGTCGAGACGCCGATGGCCCAGCGGGTCCGGCAGGGCTACGCGGGCGCCTGGAACGTCTCCGAGGACGACGTCATGAAGCGGTTCCAGGCCAAGATCCCGCTGGGCCGCTACTCGACCCCCGAGGAGGTCGCCGGCATGGTCGGCTACCTGGCCTCGGAGACCGCCGCTTCGATCACCGCCCAGGCCATCAACGTCTGCGGTGGCCTGGGCAACTTCTGACGGGCCGGGCGCCGTCCCGCACCGCCGCGACCGAGGAGAACGAGCATGCCTGAACAGCACCAGAGGACGGTCGAGCACGAGATCGAGATCGCGGTCCCCGCCGCCGTGGCGTACCGGCTGATCGTCGACGTGGAGAACTGGCCCCGGCTCTTCCCGCCGACCGTGCACGTCGACCACGTCGAGCGGTCCGACCGGGAGGAACGGATCCGGATCTGGGCCACGGCGAACGGCGAGCCGAAGAGTTGGACCTCGCGCCGTCGGTTGGACCCCGACAACCTGCGGGTCGACTTCCGCCAGGAGGTGTCGACGCCGCCGGTGGGCGCGATGGGCGGCGCCTGGCTGATCGAGCCGGTCGGCGGGGACCGGTGCCGGGTCCGGCTGCTGCACGACTACCGGGCCGTCGACGACGACCCCGAGAAACTGGCCTGGATCGACCGGGCGGTCGACCGGAACAGCACGGCCGAGCTCGCCGCGCTGAAGGCGAACGCGGAGCTGGTCGAGGACGGCACCGGACGGCTGCTCGTCTTCGACGACACCGTCCGGATCGACGCGCCGGCCAAGGCGGTCTACGACTTCGTCAACGAGGCCGACCGCTGGTCGGACCGGCTGCCGCACGTCGCCCGGGTGTCGTTGCGTGAGGACACCCCCGGTCTCCAACTGCTGGAGATGGAGACCCTGACGAAGGACGGGTCCACCCACACCACCACCTCGGTGCGGGTGTGCTTCCCGCACGAGCGGATCGTCTACAAGCAGATCCAGGTGCCCGCCCTGATGACCCTGCACACCGGGCACTGGCTGTTCGAGAGCGTGCCGGGCGGCGTGGCCGTCACCTCCCGGCACACCGTCGTGATCAACGAGGCGAACATCGCCCGGGTGCTCGGCCCGGAGGCGGGGGTCGCGGAGGCCCGGAGCTTCGTGCGCAACGCGTTGAGCACGAACAGCCTGGCCACCCTGCGGCACGCCAAGGAGCACGCCGAGCGCGATGGCTGAGCCGGCGGCGGGCGGTGGCCCCTGGGGCGGGCGCGCCCCGGACCGGGACCGGCGGGACGCCGACGTGATCGTGGTCGGCGCCGGGCCGGTGGGCCTGCTGCTCGCCGGGGAGCTGCGGCTCGGCGGGGCGCGGGTGGTCGTCCTGGAACGGCTCGGGGCGCCCACCGGCGAGTCGCGGGCGACGCACCTGAACGCCCGGACCATGGAGGTGCTGGACCAGCGCGGGCTGCTCGGCCGGCTGGGCCCGGTCGAGTGCGACCGGACGAGCCACTTCGGAGGCGTCCCGGTGGACCTCGGCCACCTGCCCAGCCGGCATGCCGGGCTCTGGCGGGTCCGGCAGCCACTCGTCGAGTCGGTGCTGGAGGAGTGGGCCAGCGAACTCGGCGCCGAGGTCCGGCGCGGGCACGAGCTGCGCGACCTGACCGTCACCCGGTCCGCCGTGCTGGCCGAGGTGGACGGCCCGTCCGGGCCGCTCCGGCTGCGGGCGGACTATCTGGTCGGTTGCGACGGCGAGGAGAGCACGGTACGCCGGCTGGCCGGCTTCGAGCTGGCCGGTTCGGCCGCCGACCGGCTGCTCTACCGGGCGGACCTGGCGGGCGTCGACCTCGGCGAGCGGCGGCTGCGCCGCTACCCGCAGGGGCTGGCCACCGCGGCGCGCCGGGACGACGGCACCACCCGGATCATGGTGCACGAGTTCGGCCGCCCGCCGGCACGTGTCGGGCGACGCCCCTCCTTCGACGAGGTGGCGGCGGTCTGGCGCCGGGTCACCGGCGAGGACGTCGCCGGGGGCCGGCCGGTGTGGCTCGACTCGTTCGACGACGCGAGTCGCCAGGTCACCCGGTACCGCCGGGGCCGGGTGCTGCTCGCGGGCGACGCCGCGCACGTGCAGATGCCGGTCGGCGGCCAGGCCATCAACCTGGGGCTCCAGGACGCCGCCAACCTCGGCTGGAAGCTCGCCGCCCAGGTGCGGGGGTGGGCCTCCCCGGGGCTGCTGGACAGCTACCACGACGAGCGGCACCCGGTCGGCGCCCGCACGCTCAGGGACGTCCGGGCCCAGTCGCTGCTGCTCTTCGGCGGTCCCGAGGTGGACGCGATGCGCGGGGTGCTGACCGAGCTGCTGGGCACCCCCGACGCGCGGCGGCACATGGCCGCCGCGATCAGCGGCCTCGACGTGCGGTACCCGATCGGCCGGCAGCCCCACCCGCTGGTCGGCCACCGGATCTCGCACTGTGTGCTGCTCACCGCCGGTGGCTGGTCGAGTACGACGGCGCTGCTCCAGCCGGCGCGGGGCGTGCTCGTCTGCGTCGCGGCCGGCCGGCGGCAGGCCGACCGGCTCCGGGACGCGGCGGCGGGCTGGGCCGGCCGGGTACGGGTGCTGACCGCCCGGGCCGACCGCAGCAGCACGCTGCACGAGGAGCGGGCGGTCCTGCTCCGCCCGGACGGGCACGTGGCCTGGAGCGCGGCCGGCGGTGGCCGGCTCCTGGTCGCCCTGCACCGCTGGTTCGGCGCGCCCGGGACCGGGCCGCTGCCGGTGGACTGACGCCAAGACCCATTCGAGATCGACCAACTGGAGGAAGACAGTGCAGAAGCTGGCCGGCAAGACGGCTCTGGTGACCGGCGCGAGCCGGGGGATCGGTCGCGGCATCGCCGAGCGCCTCGGGCGGGACGGCGCTCTGGTGGCCGTGCACTACCAGAGCAACCAGGACGCGGCGGAGCAGGTGGTGGCGGCCATCGGGGCGACGGGCGGCCGGGCCTTCCCGGTCCGCGCCGAGCTGGGCGTGCCCGGCGACGTGGACATCCTCTTCGAGGGCCTACAGGCGGGGCTCAAGGAGCACACCGGCGGCAGCACGCTGGACATCGTGGTGAACAACGCCGGCATCATGGGCGGGACCGCGCCCGAGGAGATCACCCCCGAGCAGGTCAACCGCCTGCTGGCGGTGAACGCCACGGCGCCGCTGTTCATCGTCCAGCGGGCGCTGCCGCTCCTGCCGGAGGGGGGCCGGGTCATCAACGTCTCGTCGGCGCTGACCCGGATGGCGCTGCCACAGGAGCTGGCGTACGCGATGTCCAAGGCCGCGCTGGAGATGCTCGGCCTGCACCTGGGTCGCCACCTGGCGCCCCGCGGCATCACCGTCAACACCGTCGCGCCCGGCATCACGGACAACGGCAGCGAGATGCTCCAGGTCCCCGAGGTGCGCGAGGCGATGGCGAAGACGAACGCGTTCGGCCGAATGGGCGAGCCGGCGGACATCGCCGACGCGGTGGCCTTCCTGGCCTCCGCGGACGGCCGCTGGCTCACCGGCTGCGTGCTGGACGTCAGCGGCGGAACGCTCCTCATGTAAGGGCGACGATGCCTTGACCACAACATAGGTTGAGGTCATAGCGTCGGTGTTGCCGCCGGTACTCCACACCGCGGCTGGCCTGCATCGACGCTGAGAGGACAATCATGTCGACCGAACCGATCCGCCTCGCCCTGATCATCGGCAGCACCCGGGAGGGGCGATTCGGCCCGACTGTCGCCCGATGGTTCCTCAACCAGGCGAAGCAGCGGGACGACTTCGAGGTCGACGTCGTCGACCTCGCCGAGCACGACCTGCCCACCGTGATCACCACCCAGCCGACCCCCGAGGGAGGGAAGGCCCTGGGCGAGGTCATGCCCCGCATCGAGGCCGCGGACGCCTTCGTGATCGTCACGCCCGAGTACAACCACAGCTTCCCGGCGTCGCTGAAGAACGCCATCGACTGGCACTCCACCCAGTGGCACGCCAAGCCGGTGGGCTTCGTCTCGTACGGCGGGCTCTCCGGGGGCCTGCGGGCCGTCGAGGCGCTCCGCCTGGTCTTCGCCGAGCTGCACGCGGCCACCGTCCGGGCGACGGTCAGCTTCCACGGCGCGTGGGAGCAGTTCGGCCCGGACGGTGAGCCGATCGATCCCGAGGGCTGCAACACGGCCGCCAAGTACATGCTCGACCAGCTCGGCTGGTGGGCCACGACGCTGCGCGAGGGGCGTGAGCGTCGACCGTACGTTTCGTGATCCGGCGGGCGGGCGCCGGACCTGATCCCAGAAACGGAAACCTGATGAGAATTCTGTTCGCGATCTTTCCGGCTGCCGCCCACCTCTACCCGATCACCCCGTTGGCCTGGGCGTTGCAGGCCGCGGGGCACGAGGTCAGGGTCGCGACCTCGCCGAACATCGCCGGCACCATCGAGGCCGCCGGCCTGACCGCGGTGCCGGCCGGGGGGCCGGTCCAACTGGCCAGCGAGGAGGAGGAACGGCTGGAGCGCCCGACGGACGTGCTGGTGCTCGACCACTCGCACGAGACGGCCTGGCGGACCGTCGCCCGTTACCTCACCGGCCTGTTCATCCGCACCTTCCCCGATCCCGAGCCCGGGGCAGACCACGCGTCCATGGCCGACGACCTGGTCGCCTTCGCCCGTGGCTGGCAGCCCGACCTGGTCGTCTGGGACACGTTGAACCCGGTCGGGATGGTGGCGGCGAAGGCCTCCGGGGCGGCGCACGCCCGACTGCTCTGGGGGCTGGACAACGTGGCCTGGCTCAGCCGGAAGTTCCGCGAGCAGCCGGGCGGCCAGCTCTACGACGACCCGCTGGTGTGCTGGCTGGAGCCGTTGCTGAACAAGTACGGGTGCGCGTTCGACGAGGAGGCGATCACCGGCCAGTGGACCCTCGACCTGGTGCCGTCCCGGATGCGGCTCCCCCTGGACCTGCGGTACGTCCCGGTCCGCCGGGTGGCGTACTCGGGAGCCAGCACGGTGCCCGACTGGCTGCGCGAGCCGCCCGGCAGGCCCCGGGTCTGCCTGACCCTGGGGGTCAGCTCGCGGACGGTCTACAACAAGTACCGGGGCTTCCCGATCGCGGAGCTCTTCGACCATATCGCGGACCTCGACATCGAACTGGTGGCGACGCTCAACCGGTCCCAGCTCGCCGAGGTCCGCAAGGTGCCGGACAACGTGCGGACCGTCGACTACGTGCCGCTGCGGCTGCTCCTGCCGACCTGCTCGGCGATCGTGCACCACGGCGGTGGCGGCACCACCGCCGCCGCCGTGGAGCAGCGGGTGCCCCACCTCATCATCCCCGTCCCGAAGTGGGACGAGGAGAACACCGCCCGACACGTGGTCTCCCGGGGCGCCGGGCTGGCGATGGACGGGCAGGACTTCTCCGTCGCCGAGTTCCGCCGGAACCTGCTGCGCCTGCTGGACGAGCCGTCCTTCCAGCGCGGCGCCGACGCCCTGTACGAGGACATGCTCGCCACGCCCAGCCCGGTCGAGACCGTGCCGGTGCTGGAGCGGCTGACGGCGCAGGCGCAGCAGGCCCGCGCTGCCGCGGCACGGTGACCGCGGCACCCGCCTCGGCCACCGACACCGACCAGGCACGGCATCCCTGGGGGCTGCTCCTGGTGCTCTCCGGGAACATGCTGCTGGACGCCCTGGAGGTCGCCGTCCTGATCGTGGCGCTGCCGACGATCGCCGCGGACCTGGCTCTCCCGCTGGTGCAGGCCCAGTGGCTGGTCAGCGGCTTCGCCCTCGGCTTCGGCGGCTCGCTGCTGTTCGGCCGGCGGATCGTCGACCTGCTCGGCCGGCGACGGGCGTACCTGCTCGCGATGGCCGGCTTCGCCCTCGCCTCGGCGGTGGCGGGGCTGGCCTCGGCGGTCGTCGCCCTGGTCGCCGCCCGGCTGGTCAAGGGCTTCTGTGCCGCGCTGACCGCCACCACGGGGCTGGCGATGATCAGCACGGCCTTCCCGGCCGGGCGGGCCCGGGACCGGGCGCTGTCGGTGTACACCCTGCTCGGGGCGAGCGGCTTCTCCGTGGGCCTGGTGCTGTCGGGACTGCTCACCTCGGTGAGCTGGCGGTGGACCCTGCTCTTCCCGGCGCCCGTCGCGCTCGGGCTCCTGCTGGCCGCCCGCCGGCACGTGCCCCGCGACCCGCCCCGGCCGACGGGAGGCGGGGCACACCTGGCCGCGAGCGCGCCCGTGTTCCTCGCCGGAGCGGTGCTGCTCGCGTACGGGCTGGTGAGCGGGCCGGTGCGGGGCTGGACCGACCCGTGGGCGGCGGGCGCGTTGCTGCTGGGCGGGGCCCTGCTGATCCTGTTCCGGTACGTCGGGGGAGCCACCGTCGCGCCCCTGCTGCGCGCCCACCGCTCGCTGGCGCAGGCCGCGATCGGCGCGGGCGCCCTCAACGGCTCCTACTGGGGGCTGCTGCTGGTGCTCACCCTGCACCTACAGGCCGTCCGGGGCGGCACGCCGCTGGGCACGGCGGTGGCGCTGCTGCCGGCGAGCGTGCCGCTCGCGTTGTCCGCCCCCTGGGCGGGCCGGGTCGTGCGCCGGATCGGAGCCGCCCGGCTGGTGGCGCTGGGCGCGGCGCTGCCGCTGCTCGGTTACCTGCTCGCCCTCCGGCTGGATCCGGCGTCCGGCTACCTGACGGCCGTCCTGCCGACACTGCTGCTGGTGTCGCTCGGGTTCGTCCTCAGCTTCGCGGCCCTGCACGTGCGGGCCACCGAGGGGGTGCCCGTCGCCCTGCGGGAGCGGGCCACCGCCACGTACCAGACCGCAGTGCAGCTCACCGGCGCGCTGACGGTCGCCCTGGTGGCGGGACTGCTGGTCGCCGCAGGCGGCGCACCGACACCGTCGCCGGCCCTCACCGCCGGCGGCTACCAGCCCGCTCTGCTCGTCATCGCCGCAGTCGGCGCGATCGGCTTCCTCGTCGCGCTGGCCGGCCTGCCCCCGGGTGGCCGGCGGGCCTGATCCGAGGAGGAGGATCCCGTTGCGGGTCTTGTTCGTGACCTTTCCCGCCACCGCGCACCTCTTCCCGATCGTGCCGCTGGCCTGGGCCCTCCAGGCCGCCGGCCACGAGGTGCGGGTGGCCAGCCACAGTGGCGTGGTCGAGCCCGACATGACGGCGACGATCGCCGCCACCGGGCTGACCCCCGTCCCGCTCGGGCCCGGGACCGAGCTGGCCGCGTTGGCCAGGGTCAACGCCGCCGCCGACCAGACGAACCGGCCGACCCTGGCGCTCGATCCCGCCGCCGGCGGCGACTGGGAGCGCACCAGGTCGTACGTGATCGGCCTGTTGTCGCTGTACTACCCGCCGGTGGCCGCGGACAGCGGTGAGCGGTGGGCGATGGCCGACGAGCTGGTGGCCTTCGCCCGCTCCTGGGGCCCCGACCTGGTCCTGTGGGACCCGCTCTGCCCGCCGGCCCCGATCGCCGCCCGGGCCTGCGGGGCCGCACACGCCCGGGTGCTCTGGGGCCTGGACAACCTGGCCTGGATGCGGGAGATGGCGCTGCGGCGGCCCGAAGGCGCCGACCGGGACCCGCTGGTCGAGTGGCTGCGACCGTTGCTGGACCGGTACGGCGACACCTTCGACGAGGAGGTGCTGACCGGTCAGTGCACCCTCGACCTGGTTCCGGAGCGGATGCGGCTGCCGCTCGACCGTCGCTACCAGGCGGTGCGGCGGGTGCCGTACAACGGCGCGGGCGTGGTGCCCGGCTGGCTGGCGGCCCGGCCGCACCGCCCGCGGGTGTGCCTCACCCTGGGGGTCAGCACCCGCAAGCTCTTCACCGAGCACCAGGGGTTCTCCGTCGCGGAGCTGTTCGCGCTGGTGGCCGAGCTCGACGTGGAGCTGGTGGCCACGCTCAACAGCGCGCAGCTCGCCGGCGTCGACGAGCTTCCGCCGAACGTGCGGATCGTCGAGTACCTGCCGCTGAACCTGCTGCTGCCGACCTGCGCGGCGGTGATCCACCACGGCGGGGGCGGCACGTACGCGGCGGCGGTCGCCCACCGGTTGCCCCAGCTCGTCATCCCGGTGCCCAAGTGGGACGAGGAGGTGACCGCCCGCCACGTCGTCGAGCGGGGCGCCGGGCTGCGGGTGGACGAGCCGTTCACGGTGGCGGACGTCCGCGACGGGCTGCTGCGGCTCCTCCACGAACCGCGGTTCCGCGCCGGCGCCGAGTCGCTCCACCGGGACATGCTGGCCGCGCCGTCCCCCGTGGAGGTGGTGCCGGTGCTGGAGCGGCTCACTGCGCGACACCGCCGGCCCCGGCCGGAGGGTGTCCGATCACCTCACGGACAGGAGAGCACATGCGCGTACTCATGATGGCCACCCCGGTGTCCACGCACTTCGCCCCGCTGGTCCCGTTGGCGTGGGCGTTCCGGGCGGCCGGCCACGAGGTGCTGGTGGCCGGGCAGCCGGACATCCTGCCGATGGCGCACTCGGCGGGGTTGAGCGCGGTCAGCATCGCCGACCGGTTCGGGGTCGAGAAGCACATGCTGAACCGACTGGCGGAGGGGAAACGCTCGCTGGAGTCGGTGCCCAGGCCGAAGCCGGAAGAGTACGGCGACTTCGGCCTGGTCTGGGTCGGCCAGACGCGTTACGTACTGCCGATGTACCTCCGGTTCGCCCGCGGGTACCGGCCGGACCTGATCGTCTCGGATCCGTTCGAGTACAGCGCGCTGATGGTCGGCGGGGTGCTGGGCGTCCCGGTGGTGCACCACCGCTGGGGCGTCGACGCGCTCACCGAGACCGCCCGGGCCGCGGTCCGGGAGCCGCTGCGCGAACTCTGCGCCGAGCACGGCCTCGACGGCCTGCCCGACCCCACCGTGCTGGTGGACCCGTGCCCGCCGTCGTTGCAGGTTCCCGGCGTCGAGCGGGGGCTGCCGATGCGGTGCGTCCCGTTCAACGGCGGCGCGGTGCTGCCGCCCTGGCGGCACGACGAGGTCGGGCGGATCGGCACCGGTGCCATGCCCGGAACCCGCCGGGTGGTGGTCAGCATGGGCGGCCGGACCCTGCTGCTCAACGGCGTGCCGTTCCTGCGGCGGATCCTCCGGGCGTTCGACGGCCTGCCGGAGGTCGAGGTGCTGGCAACCGTCGAGGAGCGGTACCGGGCGGAACTCGGCGAGCTGCCGGCGAACACCCGGCTGATCGATCCGACGCCGCTCGACCTGATCCTGGAATCGTGCGCCGCCGTGGTGCACCACGGCGGCGCGGGCACCGCGATGACGGCCACCGCGTTCGGCCTGCCCCAGCTCGTGCTGCCGCAGATGGCCGACCAGTTCGGCCACGGCGACCGGCTCGCGGCGGTGGGCGCGGCGATCGCCTTCGACACCGTCGCCGAGCAGGACGATCCCGGCCTGCTGCGCGACTCGATGGCCGCGCTGCTGTCCGAGCCCGGCCACCGCAAGGCCGCCACGGAGTTGCGGGCGGAGATGCAGGGCATGCCGACGCCCGGCGCCGTCGCGCGGGAGCTGGCCCGGCTGGCCCGCCCCGGCGCCGCCGAGACGAGGGAGGCCGCCTGATGCGCGTCCTGATGATGACCACTCCCGTGCCCACGCACTTCCAGCCGCTGGTGCCGCTGGCCTGGGCGTTGCGGGCGGCGGGCCACGAGGTGCTGGTCGCGGCGCAGCCGGACGTGCTGCCGCTGGTGCAGTCGGCCGGGCTGAGCGCGGTCTCCGTCGGCACGCCGTTCCACTGCGACGACCTGCTGTACGAGTCGCTGCCGGCGGGCACCCGCCCGCTCACGGTCCGGCCCCGGCCCGCGCCCGGCATGCTCGGGCACTACGGCCGGCTGTGGATGACCCACGCCCGGTACCTGCTGCCGGAGTACCTGTCGCTGGCCCGGGCGATCCGGCCGGACCTGATCGTGGCCGACCCGTTGGAGTACAGCTCGTTGCTCGTCGGCGCGGTGCTGGGCGTCCCGGTGGCGCACCACCGGTGGGGGGTCGACGAGATATCCACCCCGGCCCGGTCGGCGGTCCGCCCGGCCCTGGCCGGTGTCTGCGACCGGCTGGGCATCGAGGGCCTGCCCGATCCGACCGTGCTGCTGGACCCGTGCCCGCCGTCCCTGCAGGTGCCCGGTGCCGAGCCGGCGGTGCCGATGCGGTACGTGCCGTACAACGGACGGATCGTGCTGCCCCCGTGGCGTCACGAGGAGGTCGAGCGGAGGCCGACGGAGCCTGCCGGCACCCGCCGGGTCGCGGTCAGCATGGGCGGAACCCTGGCGGTCAACGGCGTCCCGTTCGTCCGCCAGGTGCTCTCGGCGTTCGCGGGGATGCCGGGGGTGTCGGTGCTCGCCACGGTGGACGAGCGGTACCGGGCGGAGCTGGGTGAGCCGCCGAAGAACGTCCGGCTGATCGACAACACGCCGTTGGACCTGTTTCTGGGCTCCTGCGACGCGGTGGTGCACCAGGGCGGGGCGGGCACCACCATGACGACCACCACGTTCGGCCTGCCGCAGCTGGTGCTGCCGCAGCTCGCGTACCACTTCGGGCACGGCGACCGGATCGCCGCCGTCGGCGCCGGCATCGCCTTCGACACGGCGGCCGAGCAGGACGACCCGGCACTGCTGCGGGAGTCGCTGGCGGCGCTGCTGTTCGAGCCGGGCTATCGCAAGGCCGCCGTGGAGTTGCAGGCGGAGATGGCGCGGACCCCCGCACCGGACACGATCGTCGCCGACCTGGAGCGGCGACACCGAGGAGAGGTGGACTGAGTATGCGTTTCACGGAGTCGACGTTGCCCGGGGTGTTCCGGATGGAGGTGAACCAGTTTCGTGACGTTCGGGGCTCGTTCTTCGAGTCGTTCCGGGTCGACGCGTTCGAGGAGGCGACCGGGGTGCCGTTCGTGCCCCGGCAGATCAACTACTCGGTGAGCCGGCGCAACACCCTGCGCGGCATCCACAGCGTCGCCCTGCCCCCGGGGCAGGCGAAGTTCGTGAGCTGTGTGCGGGGTGCGCTGCGCGACTTCGCGGTGGATCTCCGGGTGGGCTCACCCACCTTCGGGCAGTACGAGAGCAACCTGCTCGAAGCCGGCTCGGGGCGGTGCGTCTACCTGCCCGAGGGGGTGGGGCACGGCTTCCTGGCCCTGCAGGACGACTCCAGCATCTGCTACGTGCTCTCCACCACCTTCGTCCCGGGCACCCAGATCAACGTCGACCCGCTCGACCCCGAACTGGCGATCCCGTGGGGGTTCGAGGAGCCGCCGCTGATGTCCGACGCCGACCTGTCGGCGATGAGCCTGGCGGACGCCCTCGCCGGCGACGTCCTGGCGCGCTGGGACGACGTCCGGCCGCGGGAGCCGGTCAGTCGGCGGTGACCTCGTCCAGCCCGGTGCCGACCGGCTCGATCAGGCGTCGCGGGCCCGGGCCGTCCGCCCCGAGCTGGTCCATCGGATTGATCATCGGGCAGCGGTCCAGCGACATGCACCCGCAGCCGACGCAGTCCGCGAAGTCGTCGCGCAGTTGTTGTAGCTGGCGCAGCCGGGCGTCGAGATCCGACTGCCAGCACTCGGTCATCCGCTTCCAGTCCTGCCGGGTGGGGGTGCGGCCCTCGGGCAGCAGCGCCAGCACCTCCGCGACCTTCGCCAGCGGCACGCCGACGCGCTGGGCGATGCGGATCAGCGCCACCCGGCGCAGCGCGTCGCGGGGGTAGCGCCGCTGGTTCCCGGTGGTGCGCCGGCTGTCGATCAGGCCCTGGCGCTCGTAGAAGTGCAGGGCCGAGACGCTCACCCCGCTGCGGGAGGCGAGCTGTCCGACGGTGAGTTCGGAATGGTCGAGGCGGTGGTCAGTCATCGTGGTGCCTCCTGCCGTCGGGTGCGGCGTCGGGGCCGGGCGGCGGGCCGCCGCCCGGCCCCTGGGCGAGCAGTCCGGCGGCGACGTCGAGGACTGCCCGCTGCTTCTCCTCGGGGTCGCCGGGCAGGTCCTGCGTCGCGATGGGACCGAAGTAGACGGTGAGCAGCGCGGTGATGCCGCGGACGTTCTCGATGAGGGGCGCGTCCGGCTCGACGACGAGTTGGGCCAGGGCGGAGACCCGGTCCTGGAGCCGCTGGCCGACGGTCGTCTCCCGGAGCGTGGCCTGGTTCTCCTGGGCCAGGCTCAGGATCGGCGCGGCGTGCACGAGCGTCCGGCTGTAGCGCCGCAGCAGCTCCTGCTTCGCCTCGTTGGTGCGGGGCTGTCGCCGGCCCCAGTCGATCAGCTCGTCCAGTCGCCGGTAGAGATCGTCGAACAGGCTGGCGAGGATGTCCTCCTTGGCCTGGAAGTAGTAGTAGAGCGCCGCCTTGGTGATGCCGAGCTGGTCGGTGATGCCGCGCAGCGAGGTCTTGTCGTACCCCCGCTCGCTGAACGCCTGCAGGGCGACGGCCTGGATGCGTTCGCGGGTGTCCTTGCGGCGCGGGGTCGGCCTGTTCATTCGCACCCTTCCCATCGAGCTTTGCGCTCGTTTCGTCCGTTTCGGCCACTGGTGCCGGCTTCCTTGACTCCCCGTTGCCCACCGTTCTACCGTGACTACTCTACTAATTAGCCGGGCGGCAAGTAAATAAGCGGGGGTGGGTGGACCATGTCGCAGCAGGTTCCCAGCACGACGGCGCCACCGCCGGTGGCGGCGACACCGGCGGGAGGCGGCATCGCCGCTGCGATCATCGCGCTGATCCTCGCGATGATGCTGGCCACGCTGGACAACATGATCATCGGTACGGCGATCCCGACGATCGTCGGTGAACTGGGCGGGCTCGACGATCTGTCCTGGGTGATCACCTCGTACACGCTGGCGACCGCGGCCTCCACCCCGATCTGGGGCAAGCTCGGCGACATGTACGGCCGCAAGGGCGTCTTCCTGGCCTCGATCGTGATCTTCCTGGTCGGCTCCGCGCTCTCCGGGCTGGCCCAGGACCTCGGCCAGCTCATCGGGTTCCGGGCCCTGCAGGGGCTGGGCGGCGGCGGGCTGATGGTGAGCGCCTTCGCGATCATGGGCGAGTTGATCCCGCCCCGGGACCGCGCGAAGTACCAGGGCGTGATGTCCGCGGCGATGGGGGCGACCATGATCGGCGGACCGCTGGTCGGCGGCCTGATCACCGACCACTTCGGCTGGCGGTGGTGTTTCCTGATCAACCTGCCGATCGGGCTGGTCGGGCTGGTCCTCGTCGCCACCGGCATGCGGCTGCCGGTGCGCCGCGCGCAGGGTCGGGTCGACTACCTCGGCGCGACGCTGCTGGCGTTCATCATCTCCGTCGTGGTGCTGGTCAGTGCGTGGGGCGGCACCCGGTACGACTGGGGATCGGCCATGATCGTCGGTCTCGGGCTGGCGGCCGTCCTGGCGGTGGCCGGCTTCCTGCTGGTCGAGCGGCAGGCCCGCGAGCCCGTGCTGCCGCTGACCATCTTCCGGGTCGCCAACTTCTCGCTGGCCACCGTGATCGGGCTGCTGGTGGGCTTCGTGCTGTTCAGCACGATGACCTTCCTGACGTTGTACCAGCAGGCCGTGCAGGGCGCGTCGGCCACGAACTCCGGCCTGCTCCTGCTGCCGGTGCTGCTGTCGATGGTCGTCGTCAACGTGATCGTCGGGCAGTGGATCACCAAGGGCCTCAGGCTCAGGACGGTGCTGCTCGTCGGCAGCGCGCTGATGACCGCCAGCCTGTTCCTGATGGCCACCATGGGCACGGGCACCTCGCGCCTGGTCGCCGCGCTGTACATGGTGGTGCTGGGCGCCGGGATGGGCTGCCTAATCCAGGGCACGCTGCTGCTCTCGCTCGACAGCGTGGGGATGCGGGACCTCGGGGTCGCCTCCTCCACGGCCACGCTGTCCCGCACCGTCGGCGGCACGATCGGCGTGGCCGCCTCGGGCGCGCTCTTCGCCCACCAGGTCCAGCAGTCCCTGGCCGCGAAGGGGCCGGAGGTGGCCTCGGCGGTGGGCGGCGAAGCCGGCCAACTGACGGCCGTGGGCATGGCCCGGCTGCCCGAGGCGGTGCGGGTGGCCTACGAGCACGCCGTCGCCGACGGCGCGCAGCTCGTGTTCGTGGCGGCGGCCGTGCTGAGCGTGGCGGCGCTGCTCGGCTCCTGGTTCGTCCGGCAGCGCGCGCTGGTGCCCACGCCGTCCGACGTCCCCTGACCGGCCGCCGGCGGCGCGCCGGCCCCCCGTCGGCGGTTGAACAGCAACGGACCCGACGATCCACAGTGCGGGCCCGGTGACCGGCGCAGTCCGGCACCGGGCCCGTCGCCTGCGGCGCGGTGTGCAACTGCGTCCGTCCCGGGCGCTTGACGATGCCCCGGGGATTGAAGAGATTAGCTCT
Source organism: Micromonospora sp. MW-13 (assembly GCF_003434305.1). Classification (GTDB taxonomy): domain Bacteria; phylum Actinomycetota; class Actinomycetes; order Mycobacteriales; family Micromonosporaceae; genus Micromonospora. The sequence continues at coordinate 16,609 of NZ_QKKX01000089.1, read as the reverse complement.
CAGTATCGGGCCTGTGCGCGTATCTCCTGGCGCCTGCCCTGGTCGTCCTCCTCACCACTGCCCCCGCGGTCGCTCGCCAAACCGGCGCGACCGCGGTTCCAGTTCGGGCACAGATCGGCGGGAGTCCCACCTTGAAGGTTCTGTTCGTCGCGGGCGGAAGCCCGGCGACAGTGTTCGCCCTCGCGCCGCTCGCCACGGCGGTGCGCAATGCCGGCCACCAGGCGTTCATGGCGGCAACCGACGACATGATGCCGGTGGTCGCCGGCGCGGGCCTGCCGGGCGTCCCGGTCACCCCGCTGCCGATCCGGCACTTCATCACCACCGACCGCGCCGGCCGTCCGCTCACCATTCCGGCCGACCCGGCCGAGGAGGCCCGGTTCACCGGCCGCTGGTTCGCCCGGATGGCCGTCGCCAGCATGCCGCCGCTGCACGAACTGGCGGCCGGCTGGCGGCCGGACGTCGTCGTCGGCGGAACGATGTCGTACGCCGCCCCGCTGCTCGCCGCGCGGTTGGGCGTCCCCTTCGTACGTCAGGCCTGGGACGCCGTCGAGGCGACCGGCGTCCACCCGGGAGCCGACGAGGAACTCCAACCCGAGCTGCGTGAACTCGGCCTCGACCGGCTGCCCGAGCCTGACCTGTTCGTCGACATCTGCCCGCCGAGCCTGCGCCCCGCGGACGCCGGGCCGGCCCAGCAGATGCGGTTCGTCCCGGCCAACGCGCAGCGCTCCCTCGCGCCGTGGATGTACCGGCGGGGCGAGCGGCCCCGGGTGTGCGTCACCTCGGGCAGCCGGGTCACCCGGGGCCGCACCTACGACCGGAACTACCAGTTCCTGCTCGACATGGTCGGCAAGCTCACCGAACTCGACGTCGAGCTGCTGGTCGCGGCACCCGAGGAGGTGGCCGACGGGCTGCGCGCCGAGCACGGCGGGCTGCGCGCCGGCTGGATCCCGCTCGACGTGGTGGCGCCCACCTGCGACGTGCTGGTGCACCACGCGGGCGGCGTGTCGAGCCTGACCGCCCTCAACGCCGCCCTGCCGCAACTGCTCATGCCCAAGGGCGCCGTGCTGGTCGAGCCGGCGCGGCGCATCGCCCGACGGGGCGCCGCGATCGCGCTCACCCCCGAGGAGGAGACCACCGAGGCGATCATCACCGCCTGCCAGCAGTTGTTGACCGAACCGTCCTACCGGGCAGCGGCCGAAACGCTGTCCCGCGAGATCGCGGCCATGCCGCTCCCCGCCGACGTCGTCGGCGCCCTCGAAAAGCTCGTCCAGTCGCCAGCGTGAGGAGAGAAACCTCCATGAAGGCTCTTGTCCTGTCCGGCGGTGCGGGCACCCGCCTCCGGCCGTTCAGCTACTCGATGCCCAAGCAGCTGATCCCGATCGCGAACAAGCCGGTCCTGGAACACGTCGTGGCCAACATCCGCGACCTCGGGGTCCGCGAGATCGGCATCATCGTCGGCGAGTGGGGGCCGCAGATCGCCGCGGTGCTCGGCGACGGCTCCCGCCTCGGTTGCGAGATCACCTACATCCGCCAGGACCAGCCGCTGGGCCTCGCCCACTGCGTCTCGCTGGCCCGTGACTTCCTCGGCGACGACGACTTCGTCATGTACCTCGGCGACAACATGCTCCCGCAGGGGATCACGGACATCGCCCACGACTTCCAGGCGAACCGTCCGGCGGCGCAGGTCGTCGTCTACAAGGTGGCCGACCCCCGGGCCTTCGGCGTCGCGGAACTGGAGCCCGGCGGCGCGGTGCGCCGGCTCGTGGAGAAGCCGCCGGAGTTCGTCAGCGACCTGGCCCTGATCGGCGTCTACTTCCTCACCCCGGCGATCCACGAGGCGGTCGCGGCCATCGCGCCCAGCGCCCGAGGCGAGCTGGAGATCACGGACGCGATCCAGTGGCTGGTCGCCCGCGGCGACCCGGTCCGGGCGAGCGAGTACGGCGGCTACTGGAAGGACACCGGCAACGTGGACGACGTCCTGGACTGCAACCGGGAGCTGCTCGACGGCCTCATCCCGGCGGTCGACGGCGAGCTCGACGACGCGGAGCTGATCGGCCCGGTCGTGGTGGAGGCCGGTGCGCGGGTGGTCCGCTCCCGCATCGTCGGCCCGGCCATCATCGGCGCCGGCACCCTGGTCGAGGACAGCTACGTCGGCCCCGCCACCTCGATCGGCCGCGACTGCGTGCTGCGCGCCACCCACATCGACCACTCGATCGCGCTGGACGGCGCACACATCGCGGAGGTGAAGGAGTTGCACGGCTCCCTGATCGGCCGGGCGGCCACCGTCGGCGGCGCCAGCGGCACCGCCGCGCACCGCCTGGTGATCGGCGACCACACCCGGATCGTGGTGGCGGCATGAGGATCCTGGTCACCGGCGCCGCCGGCTTCATCGGTTCGCACTACGTCCGCACGATGCTCGCCGGCGGCTACCCGGGTTACGAGGACGCCCGGGTGACCGTGCTCGACAAGCTCACCTACGCCGGCAACCGGGACAACCTGCCGGCCAGCCACCCGCGGCTGGAGTTCGTCGAGGGCGACATCTGCGACCTGCCGCTGCTCTGCGAGCTGCTTCCCGGCCACGACGCGGTGGTGCACATGGCGGCCGAGTCCCACGTGGACCGGTCGATCGAGGCGGCTGCCGACTTCATCCGGACCAACGTCGGCGGCACCCAGACCGTCCTGGAGGCGTGCCTGCGCTCCGGCATCGACCGGATCGTGCACGTCTCCACCGACGAGGTGTACGGCAGCATCGCGACCGGATCGTGGACGGAGGAGTGGCCGCTACAGCCCAACTCGCCGTACGCGGCGTCGAAGGCCAGCTCGGACCTCGTCGCCCGGGCGTACACCCGCACCCACGGGCTCAACCTCTCCATCACCCGGTGCTCCAACAACTACGGGCCCTACCAGCACCCGGAGAAGCTGATCCCGCTGTTCGTGACCAACCTGCTGGAGGGCCGCCCGGTCCCGCTCTACGGCGACGGCAGCAACGTGCGCGAGTGGCTGCACGTGGACGACCACTGCCGCGGCATCCAGCTCGTGCTGGCCCAGGGCCGGGCCGGCGAGGTGTACAACATCGGCGGAGGCAACGAGTACACCAACCTGGAGATCACCAAGCTGCTCCTGGAGCTCTGCGGGGCGGACGACTCGATGATCCGGCCGGTCGCCGACCGCAAGGGTCACGACCTGCGCTACTCCATCGACGAGGGCAAGATCCGCCGGGCGCTCGGCTACGAGCCGCGCATCGCGTTCGACCGGGGCCTGGCCGACACCGTGGCCTGGTACCGCGACAACCCGGGCTGGTGGAAGGGCGTCCGCCGCGGCGGGCCCGCGAAATGACGACCGGGACGTCCACCCGCGCGGACCGGCGAGCGCAGCCCGTGACCGGCCGACGGCCCGGTGGGTCGGTCGTGGTGCTGGGCTCCTCGGGCTTCCTCGGCGGCCACCTCGGCGCGGCGTTCGAGGCGGCGGGCTGGCGGGTGCTGCGGATCTCCAGCAGCCCCGCCGGCCCGGCGGGGGAGGTCGAGCTGAACCTCACCCCCCGGGCCGAGGACCGGCTCGGCGCCCTGCTGGCAGAGGCGGGCGCCGACGTCGTGGTCAACGCGGCGGGCCGGGTCTGGCAGATGACCGAGGCGCAGATGACGGAGGCCAACGCCGACCTCGTCACCTGGACCGTCCGGGCGCTGCTGGCCCGGCGGCCCGGCTGCCGGTTCATCCAGCTTGGCAGCATCCACGAGTACGCCCCCGGCGGCACCGGCTCCGGCACCCCCGAGGACTGGCCCACCGAGCCGGTCACCCCGTACGGCCGCTCGAAGCTGGGCGGGTCGGAGGCGGTCCTGCGGGCGGCCCGGACCGAGGGGCTCGACGGGGTGGTGCTCCGGCTGGCCAACGTGTGCGGACCGGGCACCCGGCCCGGCAGCCTCCTCGGCGCGGTGACCGCGCACCTGGCCGAGGTGGCCCGGGGCGAGCGCTCCGGGGCCGAGGCGGCGTTGCGGCTGCCGCCGCTGCGGGCGCAGCGCGACTTCGTGGACGTCCGGGACGTCGTCGACGCGGTGCTGGCCGCGGCGGCGGCGCCGGCCGGGCGGGTGGCCGGTCAGGTCGTCAACATCGGCTCGGGCCGGGCCCGCCCGGTGCGCGGGATCGTCGACCGGATGGTCGCGCTCAGCGGGCTCGCCGTCGACGTCGTCGAGGCCCCGCCACCGGCGCCGACCCCGGGCTCCCCGGCGCGGGTCGACGTGGAGTGGCAGCAGTTGGACATCGACCGTGCGGCGCGGCTGTTGGGCTGGCGCCCCCGCCGCGGGCTTGACGAGTCGTTGCGGGATCAGCTGGTGACGGCGGGTGCCGCACCGGTGACGCGGGTCGACAGCGAAGGGGACTGACGTGCAGCTCAGCGACAAGAAGAAGCAGCTTCTGGACGACGTCCGGAAGTACCACCACGAGGCGCAGCCCGAGCGGCCCTTCCAGCCGGGCGTGACCGAGATCTGGCCGTCCGGGGCGGTGCTGGACGAGACCGACCGCGCCGCGCTGGTCGAGGCCGCGCTGGACATGCGGATCGCGGCGGGCGTCAGCTCCCGCAGGTTCGAGTCCCAGTTCGCCCGCAAGATGAACCGCCGCAAGGCGCACCTGACCAACTCCGGCTCGTCGGCGAACCTGCTGGCGGTGTCGGCGCTGACCTCGCACGTGCTCGGTGACGCGCGGCTGCGCCCCGGCGACGAGGTGATCACCGTGGCGGCGGGCTTCCCCACCACCGTGAACCCGATCCTGCAGAACGGGCTGGTGCCGGTCTTCGTCGACGTCGAGCTGGGCACCTACAACACCACCGCCGAGCGGGTGGCGCAGGCCATCGGACCCCGGACCCGGGCGATCATCATCGCGCACGCGCTGGGCAATCCGTTCGAGGTCGCCGAGGTCGCCCAACTCGCCACCGACCACGAGCTGTTCCTCATCGAGGACAACTGCGACGCCGTCGGCTCCACCTACGACGGGAAGCTCACCGGCACGTTCGGCGACTTCACCACGGTCAGCTTCTATCCGGCGCACCACCTGACCATGGGTGAGGGCGGCTGCGTGCTCACCCCCAGCCTCGAACTGGCCCGGATCGTGGAGTCGCTGCGCGACTGGGGCCGGGACTGCTGGTGCGAGCCGGGCGAGAGCGACAAGTGCCTCAAGCGCTTCAAGTACCAGCTGGGCACGCTGCCGGCCGGGTACGACCACAAGTACATCTTCTCGCACGTCGGGTACAACCTGAAGGCGACCGACATCCAGGCCGCGCTGGGACTGACCCAGCTCGCCAAGCTCGACGAGTTCTGCGCGGCGCGGCGGCGCAACTGGCGGCGGCTGCGGGCCGACCTCGACGGCACGCCCTGGCTGGTCCTGCCGGAGGCGACGCCGCGCAGCGACCCGAGCTGGTTCGGCTTCGTGCTCACCGTCGCGCCGGACGCGCCGTTCGGCCGGGCGGAACTGGTCGAGTTCCTGGAGTCCCGCAGGATCGGCACCCGCCGCCTCTTCGCCGGCAACCTCACCCGCCACCCCGCGTACGTCGACCAGCCCCACCGGGTGGTGGGGGACCTGACGAACAGCGACGTGATCACCGAGCAGACCTTCTGGGTGGGCGTCTACCCCGGGCTGACCGAGGAGATGATCGACTACGTCGGCTCGTCGATCCGCGAGTTCGTGAAGGCCCGTAGCTGATGCGGGTCATGCTCGCGGTGTCCGACTGGACCACCCACTGGCTGAACATGGTGCCGCTGGGCTGGGCGTTGCAGGCCGCCGGGCACGAGGTGCGGGTGGTCTGCCCGCCGTTCCAGACGCTGCCGGCGACCCGGGCCGGGCTCGTCCCGGTGGAGATCCTCCAGCCCGGCGAGCTGGTGACGAAGGCGCGGATGCACAACCACGTCAACGCCCGGGCCGGGCACTGGCCCTACTCCGACCTGCCGCCGGACCTGGTCACCGGCGAGCCCGTCGCCTCGCTGGACGACTTCGACCCGTTCGCCTGGATCGAGGAGAACAAGGCCAGGATGATCGACGCCGCCGTCCGGAGCACCGACGCGGCCGTGGAGTTCGCCCGCTGGTGGCAGCCGCACCTGGTGATCCACGACCTGATGAGCGTCGAGGGCCCGCTGGTCGCTCGGGTGCTCGGCGTACCGGCCACGCTCACCCTGTGGGGTCCGGTCGGGCCCGACGACGAGGTGCCGGGGGTGCCGGGCCTGCGGTTCCTGGCCGTCGACACCAGCCGGGCCTTCCAGCGGTACGACGTGGGGCAGTGGGGCCCCGACGGGATCGAGCACGTCATCGACCCCTGCCCGCCGGGTCTGCGGCTGCCGCTGCGCGCCCGGCGGCTGCCGATCCGGCAGCTCCCGTACAACGGCCCCGGCGCCTGGCCGTCCTGGCTGCGGGAGCCGCCGGAGCGACCCCGGGTCTGCGTCGTCTGGGGCACCTCCGTGAGCAGCGTCTTCGGCCCGGGCTCCTTTCCGGTGCCGCGGCTGGTCGAGGCGCTGGCCGGGCTCGACGTGGAGGTGGTGTTCACCGTCACCGGCCCGGACCACGACCGGATCGGGCCGCTGCCGGCCCGGATGCGGGCGATGCAGAACGTGCCACTGCACCTGCTGCTGCCCACCTGCGACCTCGTCGTGCACCACGGAGGCGGCGGCTCGACCATGACGGCGCTCGCCGCCGGCGTACCGCAGCTCGTGCTCCCGCCCGGCGGCGACCAGGAAATGATCGGCGCCCGGGCCGAGGCCGCCGGCGTCGCCAGGGTGCGGCACAACGCGGTGGCCGACCCGGGCTGGATCCACGCCGCCACGGCGGACCTCCTCGGCGGCCCCGGCTACCGGTCCGCCGCCGACCGGCTGCGCCAGGAGATGGCCGAACGGCCGAACCCGCCGGCGGTGGTCACCGAGCTGGAGGCGTTGGCCGCCGACGGCGTGTCGTTGGGCCGCTGACCATCCGGCGCCCTCGCGGCCGCCGCATCCGCCGCGCTCGACGAAGTCAGGAGTCCGGATGGACATCATTGGACGGGGCTTTCTCGCCCAGAATCTGCGTCAGGTCGCCGACCGGCACCCGGACACGGTGGTGCTCGCGGCCGGGGTGTCCTGGGCGGCCGGCACCTCGGCCGCGGACTTCGCCCGGGAGTCCGCGCTGCTCGACGAGGCGGCGCGCCGGTGCCGCGCGGACGGTCGTCGGCTGCTCTTCTTCTCCACCGCCGCCTCCGGGATGTACGGCGCCGTGCGGGGACCGGGCCGGGAGGACCACACCGTGCTGCCGTGCACTCCGTACGGCGCGCACAAGCTCGCCCTGGAGGAACAGCTACGGGCCAGCGGCGCGGACCATCTGGTCCTGCGCCTGGGACACCTGGTCGGCCCCCGGCAGCCACCGCACCAGCTCGTGCCCACGCTCGTGCGGCAGATGCGGCAGGGCCGGGTCAGGCTGCACCGGGGCGCGGCCCGGGACCTGATCGACGTGCAGGACGTCGTGACGATCCTCGACCGGCTGCTCGGTCTCGACCTGCACGCGCAGACCGTCAACGTCGCCTCGGGCGAGGCGGTGCCGGTCGCCCGGATCGTCGACCACCTGGAGCAGCGGCTCGGCCTGGTGGCCGAGCGCGAGTACCGGGACGTGGGCGTCCACCACGTCATCTCCATCGACAAGCTCCGTCGGCTCGTCCCGGAGGTCGAGCAGCTCGGCTTCGACCGCAACTACTTCCGGCGGGTGCTCGACGCGTACGTCGCGTCCGAGATCGCCGTCACCGACGCATGAGGGAGTGAGATCGTGATTCCTGAACTTGTCGCGCCGTCCGCCGGGCCGTCGCCCGTGCGGCCCCGCTCGGACGCGGCGCTGCCGGACCGGATCGCCACCTCGGCGGCGACGCCGCAGGGCGCCCTGCTGTCGACGGAGGACTTCGCCGACTGGCTGGCCGGCCGCGGCCGGGCCAACCAGTTCAGGGTGGACCGCATCCCGTTCGCCGAACTCCAGGACTGGTCGTTCGACGGGCGGACGGGCAACCTGGGTCACCGCAGCGGGCGGTTCTTCACGGTGGAGGGACTGCACGCCACCGTCGACGGCCCGCCCGGCGAATGGCACCAGCCCATCATCCGCCAGCCCGAGGTGGGCATCCTCGGCATCCTGGCCAAGGAGTTCGACGGCGTCCTGCACTTCCTGATGCAGGCGAAGATGGAGCCGGGCAACCCCAACCTGTTGCAGCTGTCGCCGACCGTGCAGGCCACCCGCAGCAACTACAGCAAGGTGCACAAAGGCGCGGACGTCCGGTACATCGAGTACTTCACCCGGGGGCTGGACCGACGGCGGGTGCTCGCCGACGCGCTCCAGTCGGAGCACGGCTCGTGGTTCTACCACAAGAGCAACCGGAACATGGTCGTCGAGGTCACCGAGGACGTGCCGCTGCACGACGGCTTCTGCTGGCTCACCCTGGGGCAGATCGCCACCCTGCTGCGGCTCGACAACGTGGTCAACATGGACTCCCGCACCGTGCTGGCCTGCCTGCCGTTCACCGACCGCGCGGAGGCGGCGCTGCACTCCGACACCGAGCTGCTCTCCTGGTTCACCGCGCAGCGCGCCGGCCACGACGTGCGCGCCACCCCGGTGCCGTTGGCCGGCCTGCCCGGCTGGGTGCGCGACGAGTACACCATCGCCCACGAGCAGGAGCGGTACTTCAAGGTGGTCGCCGTGTCGGTGGTGGCCGGCAACCGCGAGGTGACCCGGTGGACGCAGCCCCTCTTCGAACCCTGCGGCACCGGCGTCACCGCGTTCCTGTCCCGGCGGATCGGCGGCGTCCGGCACGTCCTCGCGCACGCCCGGGTGGAGGGCGGTTTCCTCGACACCGTCGAGCTGGGCCCCACCGTGCAGTGCACGCCGGGCAACTACGCCCACCTCGACGACGCGGCCCGGCCGCCGTTCCTGGACCTGGTGCTGGGGGCCGACCCGGCCAGCATCCGGTACGAGGCCCGGCACTCGGAGGAGGGCGGCCGGTTCCTCAACGCGGAGAGCCGCTACCTCGTCGTCGACGTGGCCGAGTCGCAGGTCCCGCTGGACCCACCGGCCGGGTACCTCTGGGTCACCCCCGGCCAGCTCACCTCGCTGGTGCGGCACAACCACTACGTGAACGTGCAGGCGCGCACCCTGCTCGCCTGCCTCAACGCGATCGGGGACGACTGATGGAACCGCTGCGCATCGGCGTGCTGGGCTGCGCTGACATCGCGCGGCGCCGGATGCTGCCCGCGATCGCGCGGGTGCCCGACACGGAGGTCGTCGCGGTGGCCAGCCGGGACCCGGAGCGGGCCGCCCGGACCGCGCGGGAGTTCGACTGCCGGCCGGTGACCGGGTACCCGGAGCTGCTGGCCCGGCCCGACGTCGACGCGGTCTACGTGCCCTTGCCCGCCGCCCTGCACGCCGAGTGGGTCGAGGCCGCGCTGCGGGCCGGCAAGCACGTCCTCGCCGAGAAGCCGGTGACCACGGACCCGGACCGGACCGCCGCCCTGGTCGAGCTGGCCCGCTCCCGCGACCTGATCCTGATGGAGAACGTGATGTTCGTCCACCACGCCCAGCACGCGGTCGTGGCCCGGCTGCTGCGGGAGGGGGTGATCGGCGAGCTGCGCGCCTTCGAGGCGACGTTCACCATCCCGGCCCTGCCGGACGACGACATCCGGTACCGCCCCGAGCTCGGCGGTGGCGCCCTGTCCGACGTCGGCGTCTACCCCGTCCGGGCGGCCCTGCACGTGCTCGGGCCGGAACTCGCGGTCGTCGGCGCGGTGCTGACCACCGGCGCGGAGCGGCTGGTCGACACCTCCGGTGCGGCGCTGCTGCGGACCCCCGACGGGGTCACCGCCAGCCTGCTCTTCGGCCTGGAGCACGCCTACCGCTCGCGGTACGAGCTGATCGGCGCGACGGGACGCATCGTCCTCGACCGGGCCTTCACGCCGCCCGCCGACCACCACCCGGTGGTGCGCGTCGAGCGCTTCGACGGAGTGCAGGAGATCCGGCTCGAACCGGACGACCAGGTCCGCAACACGGTGGCGGCTTTCGCCTCGGCGGTCCGGGCCGGGGCGGGCAGCGGCGATCCCGCGGGCGTCGGGGACAGCCTCCGGCTGGCGCGGCTGCTCCACGACGTGCGCGAGCGCGCCGCCTCCCTCCTGACGAGATCGCGGCGCTCGTCACCGTCCTGTTCGGGTGCATGACCTCCGGCTCCGTGCCGGTCTGCCTCGCCGGCACGGCGATGCGGGTGGTGATGCCCACGGCGGTCTGGGCCCGTACCCCCGGGTTCACCGCCGCCCACAGCTGGCGCGCCGTCCGGCGGCCAGCCGATTCCCAAGCAGCAGAGGAACCAGGAAAGGTTGCGTGACACGTTGGACAAGCTGACCCGTCGAGGGCTTCTGGGGGCCGCCGGTGCCGGCGGTGCCGCCGCGGTCGCCGGTCTCCTGGGTGCGGCTCCGGCCGGCGCCGCACCGCGCCCGCTGGACGCGAACTGCCCCGTGGCGGACGCCGTGAGCGTCGGTCCGGCCGACCCCCGGTACGCGGACCTGGTGAACCGTGGGTACAACCGGCGGTTCGTCGGCCAGCCCGAGTCCGTGCGGATCGTGCACACCGCGGCCCAGATCGCCGCAGTGCTCAACGAGGCGGTCGCCACCGGCAAGCGGGTCGTCGTGCGCAGCGGCGGGCACTGCTTCGAAAGCCTGGTCGACGACCCCGCGGTGCAGATCATCATCGATGTCTCCGAGATGAGGGCGGTGTACTACGACGCGGTGCGGCAGGCCATCGCCGTGCAGTCGGGCGCCACGCTCGGTCAGGTGTACCGGACGATGTTCCTGAACTGGGGGGTCACCATCCCGGGCGGGATCTGCCCGGAGGTCGGGGTGGGCGGGCACGTCGCCGGCGGCGGCTACGGTCCGCTGTCGCGCCGGTACGGCCTCGTCGTCGACCACCTGTACGCGGTGGAGGTGGTGACCGTCGACGCCACCGGCCAGGCCCGCACGGTGGTGGCGACCTCCGACCCCGGCGATCCGAACCGGGAGCTGTGGTGGGCGCACACCGGCGGCGGTGGGGGCAGCTTCGGCGTCGTCACCCGGTACTGGTTCCGCAGCCCGGGTGCGGCCGGCCGGCCGCCGCAGCAGCTACTGCCCGCCGCGCCGGCCGCGATGTTGTCGAAGACCGTCACCTGGTCGTGGGCGCAGCTCTCCGAGGCCGACTTCACCCGGCTGGTACGCAACCACGGCGCGTGGAACGCCGGCAACGCCGGCTCGACCGCGCCCTCGCTGCACAGCGGCTTGCACCTCAACCAGAGGGCGGTGCAGCCCGGCTTCACCACGTCCATCGAACTGGACGTCCAGATCGACGCGAACCTGCCCAACGCCGAGGGGATTCTCGACGGCTACATCGCGGCGGTGGGGGCGGGGGTGACGACCCCACCCACGATCACCCGCACGGTGCAACCCTTCCTCAAGTTCGTCTTCAGCTACGAGACCGACACCGGGGAGTACGGCCGGATCAAGAACAAGAGCGCCTACCTGCGCGCGCCCTGGACGGACGCGCAGATCGCCACCGTCTACCAGCACCTCACCGGCCCGCTGGTGGGCGGCCTGCTGTCGATCCTGCTCTACTCCTACGGCGTGAAGATCAACACGGTGCCGTCGGCGGCGACCGCCTCGCCGCAGCGTGACTCGATCATGAAGGCCTGGTACTCGGTGTTCTGGGCCGACCCGAACCTGGACGCGTTGAACGTCAGCCAGATCCGCGCGGTCTACCACGACGTGCACGCAGCGACCGGTGGTGTTCCGGTGCCCGACGCCCGCACCGACGGCTGCTACATCAACTATCCGGACCTGGACCTGGCCGACCCGGCGTGGAACACCTCCGGCGTCTCGGCCGCCGAGCTGTACTACCGGGGCGGCTACCCGCGCCTCCAGGCGGTCAAGGCCCGCTGGGACCCGCGCAACGTCCTCCGGCACGGCCTGTCCGTCGCGCTGCCCACGCGGCGGAGCTGAACGGGGGCGGGCCCCTGTCCGGCTGGACACGGGCCCGCCCCGGGCCGACCTCCGGGCCGAGGTCAGCCCCGGTGGGGCTCCAGGACGACCACCGGGATGTCCCGGGTCGTCTCGGTGGCGTACTCGTCGTACTTGGGGAAGATCTTCGCCATCAGCTCCCACAGGCGCGGTCGCTCCTCGGCGGTGGCGATCCGGCCCGTCGCGACGAACCTGTCCGCTCGCACCTGGACCCTGACCTCCGGGTCCGCCACGAGGTTCTGGTACCAGTGCGGGTTCTTCGGCGATGCGCCGTTGGAGGCGATCAGGACGATCCGGTCGCCGTCCCGGCCATAGATCAGCGGCGTGCGGATCTGCCGTCCCGTGCGCCGCCCCCGCGTGGTCAGCAGCAGCGTCGGGAAGCCGTAGTAGTCGTGACCGTCCGCCCCGTCGGTGGCCAGGTACCGCTGCACGTGGTTCTGCACGTCAGGCAGGGGGCTGTTGCGTACCCCGTCCGCGTCCGGCTCGTTCGACGGGACCACCGATCCGGCCCGGCTCGCGGCCGTCATCGCCGCGAAGAGCACCTCCTCCGGCTGCTCGCCGAGCATCGGGGCACCCTCGATCCGGAAGAGCGGCACACTGGTGACCCCGGCCTCCCGGACGAAGCGGAGCGCGGCGCGAACCTCCTCGGTGCCGGAGTCGTCGGCGGTGACGCCGACCTCGGCGGCCAGCCGGGCCAGCGTCCCGGCGTCACCGATGTTCAGCCCGTCGGTGAAGTGCGCGCGGAACAGCCGCTCCACCATCGCCTCCCCCCGGCCCTGGTGGGCGGCCTGGGCGACGAGCCGGTGCGCCCCGAACGTCCCGGTGGCGATGGCCCGGTCGTAGTGGAGCTCCAGACCGTCCTTAGCCGCCTCGGTGACGAGGTAACCAAGCTGCTGCACCGTCTTCTCGCCGAAGGTCTGGGTGAGCGCCTCGATCAGTGGCATCCCCTCGGTGGGCGCGCCGGGCGCCAGCTCGAAGGGGGCGAAGCGGATCTCCACCTCGCCCCCTTCGGACCGAAACCGCTCGGCGGCCCGGGCCAACCGGGTGTACCCGATGTACGAGTGCACGCAGATGAGATCCAACACCATGTCCACCTGGACCTTGGCATCCCCGATAGTCATGTGCTCAGTCTCCAACCTCAACAGCGGTAAAGGTCAATCCGGTTAGCCGATCCGGGCCGCCCGGGGCAACGCCGGAATCAGCACGGCCGCGACCGCGATGTGCAGCAGGGCCAGCGTGAGCTGGTTGGCGGTGCTGAAGCCGGGCAGCTGCCAGGGCAGGGTCACCAGGAAGACGATGCTCGCGACGACGGTCCAGATGAGGGCCCCCCGACGCTTGGTGATCTTCTCCAGCACCGCGAGCGAGGCCCAGCCGGCGAGACCGGCGAAGAGCGACGCGAAGATCACCGCCCCGAGGGCCAGGTCGATCTTCTCGTCCGACCCGTACTGCTTGGGCACGGACACGTCGGCGCCGAGGATCGGCACGGCGACGACCCAGACCAGGGTCGCCGCCACCACGCCCGCCAGGACGACGAGGGCGCGGTTGCGGATCCGCTTGCCGCGTTGCGGCGGGGGACCCGGCTCATCGTGGGTGATCGGCTCCTGGCGCTGATCGGTCATCAGTGTCTCCAACGAGAAGAGAAATCGACGTTACCTGACGAGTCTGCAACCTCGACTGCGATTGAGGTCAATACGTTTCGCGGTCACGGGCGGGCGGGGCGGCCCCACCGGTGCCGCCTCACATCCGTTCCGGGGTACGGATGCCCAGCACGTCCAGGCCCTGCCGCAGCACCCGCGCGGTCAGCCCGCACAGCAGCAACCGGCCGTCCCGGACCGGCCCCTCCGCCCGCAGCACCGGGCAGCGCTCGTAGAACGCGCTGAACGCCGTCGCGACCCGGTGCAGGTGTCCGGCGAGCTGGTGGAACTCCAGGGTCCGCTCCACCTCGGTCACCACCGGGGCGAAACCGAGCAGCGCGAGAACCAACGCCCGCTCCGCCGGGTCCGCGAGCGGAACCGCCGCCGGACCGGCGGCCACCCCGTCCGCCCCGGCCACCCCGGCCCGCCGGAACAGCGACCGGATCCGGGCGTACGCGTACTGGAGGTAGGGAGCGGTGTTGCCGTCCAAGGACAGCATCCGGTCCCAGTCGAAGACGTAGTCCCGGTTCCGGTCGGTGGACAGGTCGGCGTACTTCACCGCGCCGATGCCGACCGCCCGGCCCACCTCGGCGACCTCCTCGGGGGCCAGCTCGGGGTTCTTGTCCCGGGCCAGTTCGGTGGCCCGGGACACCGCCTCGTCGAGCAGGTCGGCCAGCTTGACCGGGGCACCCGCCCGGCTGCGCAGCATCCGTCCGTCGGCGCCCAGCACCGAGCCGAATCCGACGTGCTCGGGGCGGGCCGCCCCGGGCAGCCAGCCGGCCGCCCCGGCGACCGCGAAGACCATCTCGAAGTGCCGCCGCTGCGGCAGCCCGACGACGTAGAGCAGCCGGGTGGCGCCCAGCTCGCCGGTCCGGTGCCGCAGCGCGGCCAGGTCGGTGGCGGGGTAGCCGTAGCCGCCGTCCCGCTTGCGCACGATCAGCGGCAGCGGCTCCCCGTCCCGGCCCACCGAGCCGGGCGGGAACACGCACGCCGCGCCGTCGCTGTCCCGCAGCAGCCCGAGTCGACCCAGCTCCTCGACCACCCCGGCGAGCAGTGGCTGGTAGCGGCTCTCCCCCTGGAAGTCCCGCTCGGTGAGCGTGACGTCCAACCGCCGGTACACCTCCAGGAAGTAGCTCTCCGACCGGCGGACCAGCAGCCGCCACAGCCGCATCGTCCGCTCGTCGCCGGCCTGCAACGACACCACCCGCCGCCGGGACCGGTCGCGGAAGTCCTCGTCCGCGTCGAACTTCGCCCGCGCCGCCCGGTAGAACGAGTCCAGGTCACCGACCGAGAGCTCGTCGGCCCCCTCGGCCTCCGGGAGATCGAGCAGGTGCTCGATCAACATCCCGAACGGGGTGCCCCAGTCGCCGAGGTGGTTGGCCCGGACCACCCGGTGGCCCCGCCAGTCGAGCAGCCGCGCGGTGGCATCGCCGATGACCGTCGACCGCAGGTGGCCGACGTGCATCTCCTTGGCCACGTTCGGCGCGGAGTAGTCGACGACCACCGTCTGCGGGTCGGCGACGCGCGGCACACCCAGCCGGGGGTCGCCGGCCAACTCGGCGACCGCCACGCCGAGGGCCGCGTCGGCCACGGTCAGGTTGATGAACCCCGGCCCGGACACCTCCGCCGCACACAGGTCACCCAGGGCCGCCCGGTCCAGCACCTCCGCGGCGATCTCCCGGGGCGGGCGGCCGATCCGCCGGGCCAGCGCCAGCGCCGCGTCCGACTGGTAGTCGGCGCACGCCGAACGCCGCACCGTCGGGTCGACCGGGCCGCCGGCCACCGCCGCGAACGCGGGCGCCAGCCGGTCGGCCAGCAACTTCTCCAGATCCATGGGTACGCCGATCTCGCTCGGACCCGCCGCGGGCGGATCACCGGAAGGGGGACTTCCGGACGGACCGAGGAGTCGATCGGGCGGACCGGCGGCTCGATCCGCCGGTCGCAGGAGAAACGTGTGTCAGCTCAGCGTCGACGGGGGCTCGAAGAAGCCCGGCGTCGCTCGCGGCGCACCGACCCGGCCGGGGCGCCCTGCGGCTCGACGGCGGTGGCGACATGGCCGCAACTGGTCACGGAGGCAGCGTAGCCGACCGGTCCGGACACCGCACCGCGCGATCCGGCCGGCCGTCGGCCCCGACCCGGGCCCGGCCCGACGGCCGGAGTGTCCCCGACCTGCCGTGCGGCGCACCTCGGCAGCGCCGGTCCGCCCGCCTGTCGCCGGTCACGCTGGCATACTCGCCAGCCATGGTGCTGTCACGTGGCTGGGCCCTCTTCCTCGTCGGGGTCGGCGTCTGGACCTGGGTGATCTGGCCCCGGTTCGCCGTCGCTATCTGGAACGATCCGCGTTCCTGGGCGGCCGGCACGGTGGGCGGAGGGGCACCGACCGGCTTCCTGTGGGTGCACGCCCTGCTGATCGCGGCGTCACTGGCGATCGGCACCACGGTGGGCGTCCTCGGCGTACGGGGCTGGCGAGCCGCCCGTCGCCGGACCAGCCGTCCGTGAGCTGCCCATACTCTCGGCTGGAGATGGTGTGACGCGGGCCGCTACCCCCGGATTTGACGATCAAACCCGGGACGCGTAACTTTCTCTCTGCCAGCGCGGAACGGACGAAACAGGGCGAAAGTCCTGGAGGCCGGAGCGCGGGACAGGCAACCGGCACTGAGGGATTACGGTCCCCGGGGCCAGGCCGGGCGGGGCCCCCGATTCGCCGCGAGGCGGATTTGGAGCGGCGGAACCGACCGGGTAAGGTTGACGACCGGCAGGGAACCGGGCGAGATCGCGGGAGACCGCGACGGCCGGCCTGCCGAATCCGATGATCCTGAACAGCGGTTCGCCGCTGCGCGCGATCGTCGGCGCGATACCCGTACGAAGCACGACAGACCGGGACACACGGTTTGACACGGCAGAGACGGTGAGGTAACGTAGTAAAAGTGCCCGGCGCGAGAGTGCCGGGTGCGGGACGAACGAAGT
>NZ_QKKX01000088.1 GCF_003434305.1 Micromonospora sp. MW-13 | reverse complement strand
ACCATTTCCGCGAAACGCCTCCCACCGGTGCCACGGGGCTCGGTAGCGTCGCTGTGGGACCCGCCGCCGCGGGGTTCCCCACGATCGTGGCCGGAAAAGCCGTACGTGGCGTATGCCTCCAGCACTCTTGGGACGCGCGGGTCGGGGTACCTGCCCACAGTTCGACCGGATCTGACCGCCGACAGGCGGAGGCAGGAGTGGTCATGAAGATCGGAATCATCGGATCGGGGCACATCGGTGGCACACTCACCCGGCGGCTGCGGGCCCTCGGTCACGACGTGACCGTGGCCAATTCGCGCGGGCCGGCGTCCCTCACCGAGCTGACCCAGGAGACCGGCGCGACCGCGGGCACCGTGGAACAGGCTGTCGACCAGGCCGAGCTGGTGGTGCTCGCGATCCCGCTGCTGGCGGTGCCGGCGCTTCCGGCGGAACTCTTCGAGGGCAAGGTCGTCGTCGACGCCGACAACTACTACTCCCAGCGGGACGGGGACATCGCCGAACTGCTGGACCGCAGCCTCAGCTCCAGCCGCTGGACCGCCGAGCACCTCAAGGGCGCCCGGGTGGTCAAGACGTTCAACAACATCCTGGCACAGCACCTGCTGGAGAACGGGCGACCGGCCGGCTCGGCCGATCGGATCGCCCTCCCGGTGGCCGGCGACGACGCCGAGGCCAAGCGGATCGTGATGGAGCTGGTCGACGCCCTCGGCTTCGACCCGGTGGACGCCGGCACCCTCGACGAGAGCTGGCGGCAGCAGCCGGACACCCCCGTCTACGGCACGGACCGCGACGCGGACGGCGTACGCCAGGGGTTGGCCGGGGCGCGGCCCTGAGCGACCGCCGGGGCGGTGTTCCGCGTACCCGATGGAACTGCCCCACCGGCGTTGCCGGCGGGGAAGTTCCGTGCTCGGGCCCGACGGGCGCTCAGCCGCCGGCGGGACCGCAGACGTAGCGGGGCTCGGCCAGGTACCGCCAGGTGAACTTCTCCCGCTTGAGCACCTTGCCGTCCTTTTTGATGATCCGGAAGGCGTCCTGGGTGAAGCCGTCGATGCCGTTGCTGGAGATGCACGACGGGCCGGCTTCCAGGTGGATGGTCTTCGGGCTGGTGATGTCCCGGCGGGGCCCGTACTCGGTCTTGACGCTGTCGTAGATCTTCGTGCTCCAGATCGACACGGTCACCGAGCCGGCGGTGTACGAGGTGTCGATGAGGACGCCGTACGGGGTGTTGTTGCGGAACTTGAAGTCGAGGTTCGGCCAGAAGATCGTCGACTCGATGACCGCCGGGTACCGGCTGAACCAGTACGAGTGCGGCTTGTGCTCGACGTCCTCCAGCCCGGCGTAGTAGGTGGCGTTGAACAGCGTCGTGGTGAACTGGGAGACGCCGCCGCCCACGCCGGGGACGAGCTTGCCGTCGAGGATCACCGGGGCATCCTGGTAGCCCTGGTCGTAGCCGCGCTCGCCGGTGTGACCGTTGAGCGAGAACGTCTCGCCGGGCAGCACGACCGTGCCGTCGACCTCCTTGGCCACCTGCACGATGTTCTGACTTCGGGGCGAGGAGAGTCCGCCGGTGAACCGGGTGGTGAAGCGGGACACCCGTTCCTTGATGCCGAGGCCGGCCAACTTCGCCGTGGTCACCTCCGGCTGGGTCTCCTTGAGCTGGCCGGTGACCGTTCGGTCGTCGGCGCGGGGCAGCACGGCGAGCAGGTCGTGGCCGAGCGCGGTCGGGTCGAGCTGCTGGCCGGGCCGGCCGTCGACCGGCGTCGGCCGGCCGCCGGTCACGGTCATCCGGGCGTCGCGGGGTTCCACCTCGATGGCGGCCAGCTTGTCGCCGAGGGCGGAGCGCAGCCGCTTCACGTCGATTCGGGGGGTGAGCTTCCCGCGGTCGTCGGCGGTGAAGCGCAGGCTCCGGGCGATGGCGGTGGGCGGGATGGTGACCGTGCCCTTGGGCGTGCGAAGCGTCACCGGGGCGGCGACGGCGGGGCGGGCCAGCTCGGTGACGAGCCGGCTGACCTCCTCGTCGGTCGTCGCCGGCAGGGTCTCCACCAGCGGGATGGCCACCGGCTGGCCGGAGAGCCAGCCGTCCCGGACGGCCTGGGCCGAGCGCTGCGGGTCGAGCGCGAGGCCGGGCTTCGGACGGACCGGCTTCGGGGTCGTGCCGGTGAAGATGATCGCCGGAACGGTCCACTCGCGGGTCTGGTCGCCGGCGGCCTTGCGCAGGGCGGCGTCGAGCCGGGCGGCGTCGACGGTTACCACCGGCGCGACGGTGCGGGACCCGACGAGGCGGCTCACCGGGTGGGCCTGCGCCCGGGCGGCGGCGTCGACGGTGGCCTCGACGTCCACCGTGAGGCCCACGTCGGCGGGCTTCAGCTCGACGGTTCGCTCGCCGACGGTCATCCGCAGCGGGGTGCTCAGCGTGCCGGCCCGGTCCAGCTCCGTGCGCAGGTCCCGGACCGCGTCGGTGCGGCTGCGCCCGCCGAGTTCGGTGCCGAGGACGCTCGTGCCGCGCGGGACGTCGCCGGCGTAGGCGTACGCGCCGACGCCGGCCACGGTGCCCAGGACCGCCGTGGTGACGCCTGCGGCGAGCAGGATCCGCAGCCGCCGGGACCGGGGGCCCGGGCCGCCGCCGGGGGCGGTTGCCGCAGCGGGCTCCGGCTCGTCGTGCGGCCAGCTCACCGCGGTCACCTTGACGGTCGGCCGGTCGTCGGCGGGCGGCAGTGTTTCGCCGTACACAGTCACAGCAACCTCGATCGGTACGTACCACTTGGGTGTCCCCACCCGGAGGACACCTACGGTAGCCAACGCCCGGGCGGTCCGGCAGTCTGCGCCCCGGCCACGTCCGCGCAGGGTGTCGACGCCCGACGCACCGGGTGTGCGCCGCGCGGACCGATCGGGGCCCGGGCGTGACCCGGTCGGCCGTACGGGGGATCGATGGATCATCCTCAGCGTCTTTTCAGGGCCCCGTTACCAAAAAGTTACCGACGGGTATCACAACTACCCCACGTGAGACATCGATCGATGGCTTGTGTGCTCTGCCCGTTTTGTCCGGCGGTCGGACCTGGCGGGCGCTGACCGTTGGTGACCAGTCGCGATCTTGGTGGCGCCGGATGGTTACCGGTCAGTAGCGCGGGTCTTGTGAGCCAGGTCGCTTCCGCGAGAGCATCCAATCCGCAGCCCGCGCCGTCCGCCGAGCACGGCGGCCCGCGGCAACACCACACCGCAGCTTTCCTGTCCCGAGCCGCCCCGGGCTCGGTGATCCCCGTCCTAGGAGGACCCGTGAAGGAATCGGAAGACCGTCTGTCGCAGGGCGGTACCCGTTGGCGGCGGTTCGCCGCGATGATGGTGCCGGCGACCGCCGTTGCCGGCGCCATCGTGTTCGGCATGGCCAACGGCGCGATCGCGGCGTCGTTCGCCGTCTCCGGCCAGACCTTCAAGGTCGGGGCCTCGAAGCTGGAGGGCGACGGCTTCAAGCAGTACGGCGGGTTCGTCAAGGAGAAGGACGGCACGGCCCACCCGGTGGCCGTCTCCGAGATCACCAGCGCCAAGCTCTACGACCTCTGCCAGTCGGTGAAGGTGCCCGACCTGCCGATCGTGCTCACCATCAACGCCGGTGGCGGCGGCAAGCCGGCCACCGCCGAGGGCCTGCTGATCGACATGGAATCCCTCGGCGGCGACGCGGAGTTCAAGAACATCAAGATCGGCCGGGACGCCACCGACCTGAACGCCAACGCCACCGCCAAGTCCTTCGGGCAGAGCGCCGACCACGTCACGATCACCGGTCTCGAACAGGTGGCCCGCTCCACCAGCGCCGCGATCTTCACCCTGAACGGGCTGAAGCTCAAGATCAATATGGGCGCCGGTGCCAAGGAGTGCTTCTGAGCCACCCCCGAGGCCCGTGGAGGGCGTCCTCCACGGGCCTCGGCCCTGCCTCGTGACCAGTGAGCACCGCCAGGAGGAGTACGTGACGACCGCCAACCCGCAGCACGCCCAGCCGGGCAGGCTCAGTCAGGCGTGGCGCGGCTTCCGCCGCTGGCGACGGAGCCGACCCTTCTGGGGTGGGCTGTTCACCGCGCTGGCCGGGGTGGAGATCTTCTCCACCACCCAGATGAGCCTCAGCGGCCTCACCTTCCAGATGGGGCCGACCGGCTTCCTGTCCTGGCTGATCCCGGTCATCCTGGTGGCCTGCGGGATGCTGATGTGGTTCACCCCCCAGCAGCGGATGTTCTACGCGATCGTCGGTGCCGTCACCGCCGTCTTCTCGCTCATCGGGGTCAACCTCGGCGGCTTCTTCATCGGCCTGCTGCTCGGCATGGTCGGCAGCGCCCTCGGCTTCGCCTGGGTGCCGTCCCGCCGGCCGGCCACCGAGCCGGCCCCCGCCCCGGCCGAGCCGGAGCCGGTCGCCCAGCCCGACGACGCGGGCGAGCGCGACGACGAGCCGGCGCTCGTCGACGAGCTGATGCCCCGGTCGGAGCCCGGCGAGGACGTCACCGGTCCGCTCACCGACACCCTGCCCCGGCCCCGCAACCCGCTGCGCGAGCCGTTGCCCGCCGACCAGGACCACGACAGCACCCAGGTGCTGCCGACGGTCGGGCCGGACGGCCGGCCGCAGGGCGGCCCGTACCGGGACCCGAAGCTGCTCGCGGTCACCCTGGTGCTGCTCAGTGTCTCGGCCGCAGGGGTCCTTGCACTGCGCGACCAGAGCCCCGTGCGGGCCGCCCCGGCCGTCCCCTGCCTCACCCCGTCGCATTCGAGCACGAGCCCGGCCGCGCCGAGGCCGTCGGCGTCCCGCCCGGCCGGCGAGAGCCCCAGTTCCAGCCCCACCCCGAGCCCTGGCCCGGGGAAGACGCCGGGCGGCAACCCGATCACCGACATCATCGACGGCATCGGCGACCTGCTCACCGGCGGCGACGACGGGCCGGCGACCGGCGGGACGGACGGGGCGACGGCGGGGGCCAGAGCGCCGGCAGGGGCCAGTCCCACAGCGACCGTCACCCCGACCCGCGGGCCGACCTCGTCGGCCAGGCCGACCCCGGACGCCTCGGCCGGCACCGGCAAGCCGGGTCCGGACGGCCCCGGTTGCGCCACCCCCGGGCCGGGCGAGGTCGAGGCCGGCAAGCCGCTGCCCCGGATCGCCGCCGAACCCGGTCAGCCCCGGGTCGCGGCGGAACCGTCGAAGCTCACCGGCTCCAAGGTCACCATGACCGGGCTGCGGTTCGAGGGGATCGTCGAGCTGGACACCGGCGCGGGCAAGCTCAGGACGCTGAAGTTCAGCATGGCCAAGTCCGTCACCGACGACTTCCTGCTCCAGGCCGACGGCCCGGGCGGGAAGACCATGCGGTACGTCACCGACCGGCTGACCGTCCAGGGCGACGTGGTCTTCTACGCCACCCGGTTCGTCGGGCGGCTGCTCGGCATCAAGATCACCCTCACCCCTGACCTGCCGTTCCCGGACGGCATCCCGGTCACCTCGCCGATTCCGATCACCTTCACCGACCCGGTCATCGATCTGGCGTACGTCGACAGCGACGTCCTGACCGGGGAGCCGGAACTCAAGCTGAGCCTGGCCTGACGCGGCCACGCCGGCCGAGAATCAGCGGCCGGCATGGCCGGTGAACATGCGACGGCCGGGAGCCCGGGGGTCCGCCCCGGTTCCCGGCCGTCGCCGTCGCCTCAGATCCGGGCCAGCGCCCGGCGCAGCGGGTCGAGCCCCAGTGCCCCGAGGTCCAGCGCCTGCCGGTGGAACTCCCGGAGGTCGAAGTCGGCACCCTTGCGCGCCTTCGCGTCCTCCCGGGCCTGGAGCCAGATCCGCTCGCCCACCTTGTACGAGGGGGCCTGTCCCGGCCAGCCGAGGTAGCGGTTCAGCTCGAAGCGCAGGTTCTCGTCCGGCACCCGGCAGTGCGCCCGCATGAACTCCCAGCCCAGCTCCGGGGTCCACCGCTCGCCGGGGTGGAAGCCGAACGGGTTGTCCTTCGGGATCTCCAGCTCCAGGTGCATGCCGATGTCGACGATCACCCGGGCGGCCCGGAACGCCTGCCCGTCGAGCATGCCGAGCTTGTCGCCCGGGTCCTCCAGGTAGCCCAGCTCGTCCATCAGCCGCTCCGAGTAGAGCGCCCAGCCCTCGCCGTGCCCGGAGACCCAGCAGAGCAGCCGCTGCCAACGGTTGAGCAGGTCGGCCCGCACGGCGGTCTGCGCGACCTGGAGATGGTGGCCCGGGACGCCCTCGTGGTAGACGGTGGTCACCTCGCGCCAGGTGGAAAAGTCGGTCACGCCCTGCGGCACCGCCCACCACATCCGCCCGGGACGGGAGAAGTCCTCGCTCGGGCCGGTGTAGTAGATCGCCCCGTCGCTGGTCGGGGCGAGGCAGCACTCGATGCGGCGGACCTGCTCCGGGATGTCGAAGTGGGTGCCGTGCAGCTCGCCGATCGCCTTGTCGGCCAGGGCCTGCATCCAGTCCCGGAACGCCTCCTTGCCCTGGATCGTGCGGGCCGGGTCGGCGTCCAGCGCGGCGACCGCCTCGTCGATGCTCGCGCCGGATCCGGCGATCCGCGCGGACACCGTCCGCATCTCGGCCTCCAGCCGGGCCAGCTCGGCGAACCCCCAGGCGTACGTCTCGTCGAGGTCGACCTCCGCGCCGAGGAAGTACTGCGAGGCCAGCTCGTACCGCTCCCGGCCGGCGGCCTGCTTGTCCCGCCCGACCGGGGCCAGCTCGTCGCGGAGGAACTGGCCGAACTCGGCGGTTGCCGCGGTGGCCGCCGCGGCGCCCCGGCGCAGCTCGGCGTCGAGCGTGCCGTCCGCGCCGAGCCGTTCGACCAGGCCGTGGAAGAAGTTGTCGCCGTCCGGATCCGTCCAGACGTCGCACTGCTTGGCGACCTCGACGAGCTGCGTCCTCGAACTGACCCGGCCGCCGGCCGCCGCCTCGCGCAGCGTCGTCTTGTAGCCCTCCAGGGCGCCGGCGAACCGGTTGAGCCGGGCGGCGATGTCGGCCTGCGCGTCGGCGCCCCCGGTCGGCATCAGGTCGAACACCATGCGGAGGTCGTGCAGGCCGCTGGCGATGACGTTGACCTCGCTGGTCGTCTCGCCCGCCTCGTACCGGGCGAGGTCCAGGCCGAGGCGCTCCTGCATGGCCTCCTTGGCGGTCCGTTCCGACTCCGACTCGGGCTCGGTGACGTCGAGGTCGGCGAGGGTGCGCCGGGTCAGCTCGGCCCGGGCCGTGTAGCCCTCGGGCGACAGGTCGTCCAGCTTGTCGTCGTGTCCGGCGATGCCGACGTAGGTCGCGCCGATCGGGCTCAGTGGCGCCCAGTCGGCGACGTACCGGTCGGCGAGGTCATCGATTCGTCCCACGGCTGCGACCCTACGCGACCATGCCGCCTCGTTGTCGACCCGTTTGCCGTGTTCAGGGCAGCAGCTCGGCCGGGTCGAAGTCGCTCGGGAACGGCGCGCCGACCCGCAGCCGTGCCCGCCGACCGCCCCGGCGGCGGTGTCGTAGCCGTCGAACTCGCCGAGGGTGAACAGCTCGACCGCCGCCTGTGGATATGCGGTTGCTGTGGTGGGCGACACGATGGCCGAAAAGCGCGGGACTTCATCGTACGGCTCCGGCAGAGTGTCAGGGGTGAGAGCGGACATCACCCCTGACAGGTCGGCGCTGCGTAGCTGGCTGCCGGGCTTCCTCGCGCTGGCCGCGATCTGGGGCTCCAGCTTTCTGTTCATCAAGGTCGGCATCCGGGAGCTGCACCCGCTGCACCTCACCCTCTACCGGGTCGCCGCCGGGGCGCTGACCCTGCTCGCCGTGCTCCCGCTGCTGCGCGACCGGCTGCCCCGGGAGCCCCGGGTGTGGGCCCATCTCTTCGTGGCCGCGGCCCTCGGCGTGGCCGTGCCGTTCACCCTCTTCGGGTACGGCGAGCAGCGGGTCGAGTCGATGCTCGCCGGGATCTGGAACGCCACCACGCCGCTGATCGTGCTGCCGATGGCGGTGCTGGTGTTCCGCACCGAGCGGCTGATGTCGCGCAGCGCGGTCGGGCTGGGGCTGGGCTTCGTCGGGGTGCTCGTGGTGCTCGGCGTCTGGGAGGGCGTCGGCGGGGCCCACTTCACCGGCCAGCTCATGTGCCTCGGCGCGGCGGCCTGCTACGGCGTCGCCATCCCGTACCAGAAGCGGTTCATCGCGGGCAGTTCCCACTCCGGGGTGTCGTTGTCGGCGGCCCAGCTCGTGCTGGCGACCGCCCAGCTCGCCGTGGTGGGGCCACTGGTGGCCGGGGCGCCGCCGGCGCCCACCGGCCTCTCGGTCGGGGTGCTCGCCAGCGTGCTCGCGCTGGGCGTGCTCGGCACCGGGCTGGCCTTCGTGATCAACCTGCGCAACATCCGGGTCGCCGGGGCGAGCACCGCCGCCACGGTGACCTACCTGGTCCCGGTCTTCGCGGTGCTGATCGGCGCGCTGGCACTCGACGAGCGGCTGAACTGGCACCAGCCGGTCGGCGCGCTGGTCGTGTTGGTCGGCGTCGCGGTGACGCAGGGCCTGCTCGGCCGGCGCAGGCCGGCGGCGGTAGCTCCCGGCCCGGCGGTGGCCGAGGAGGGGAGCACCCCGATCGAGGAGCCGGCCGCGTCGGCGGTCGACGGGAGCGTCCATCGCCTGCCGGCGACCGGGCCCGCCGCCCGCTGATCAGCGCCGGGCCCACTCCACCAGGCGGTCCGCCGGCCAGGTGTTGACCACCCGGTCGGCGGGGACGCCGCACAACGCCGCCCGCTCGCAGCCGAACCGCTGCCAGTCGAGCTGCCCCGGGGCGTGGGCGTCGGTGTTGATGGCGAACCGGCAGCCGGCCTCCAGGGCCCGGCGGATCAGCCGCTTCGGCGGGTCCTGCCGCTCGGGGCGGGAGTTGATCTCGACGGCGACGTCGTGCTCGGCGCAGGCGGCGAAGACGGCGTCCGCGTCGAAGTCGCTCTCGGCCCGGGTACGCGGCCGGTGCGCCCGGTCGCCCGGCCCCTTCACCCCGGCCGGCCGGGAGGAGACCATCCGGCCGGTGCAGTGGCCCAGGATGTCCAGGTGCGGGTTGGCGATCGCGGCCAGCATCCGCCGGGTCATCCTGCCCCGCTCGTCGCCCAGCGCGCTGTGCACCGAGCCGACCACGACGTCGAGGCGGGCCAGCAGCTCCTCGTCCTGGTCCAGCGAGCCGTCGGCGAGGATGTCCACCTCGATCCCGGTGAGGATGCGGAACCCCTCGGGCAGCGCCGCGTTGACCGCCGCCACGTGGTCGAGCTGCTTGCGTAGCCGGTCCGCGGTCAGCCCCCGGGCCACCTTCAGCCGGGGAGAGTGGTCGGTCAGCACGACGTACTCGTGGCCCAGCTCGACCGCCGCGAGCGCCATCTCCTCGATCGGCGAACCGCCGTCGGACCAGTCGGAGTGGGTGTGGCAGTCGCCGCGCAGCGCCGTACGCAGCGCGGTGGCCGCGGCGTCCAGGTCCGTGCCCTCGGTGGCGACCAGCCGGCGCAGGTAGACCGGTTCCTCGCCGGTCAGCGACTCGGCGACGCAGCGCGCGGTGACGTCGCCGACCCCGGCCAGGTCGGTGAGGCTGCCGGCGCGGGCCCGCTCGGTGACCTCGTGCGCCGGCAGTGCGGCCAGGGCCTTCGCCGCCGACCGGAACGCCCGGACCCGGTACGTCGCCTCGTTGGCCCGCTCCAGCAGGAAGGCGATCCGGCGAAGGTCGGCGACGGGGTCCCGGGCGGTCATGCCCTGCAACCTACGCGCCCGCGCCGCCGGTCGGGGGGGCGACCGGCGGCGCGGGGGTGGTGGTGCGTCGGATCAGGAGTACGGCAGCCTGACGACCGACTGGTTGCCGAGGCCGAGGGTGGTGGGGTTGTTGCCGATCGCCGACCAGACCTCCACCCGGACGGTGCCGCCGGTCAGGTTGCCGAGCGTTCCGCTGCTGGCGGCCAGTCCGGCGGCGTGGGTGTAGTGCTCGTACCCGGCGACCGGGTCGGTGGCGAAGTAGCGGTACGTCTCCACCCGTTCCCAGCTTCCGTTGCCCGTCAGGTCGTAGGAGACCCGCACCTGCACCCCGTTGCCGACCGCGGCGCCGGCGTCGAGGAACAGGTCGAACGCGGTCTGCCCACCGGCGTACCCGAGGTTGAGGCCGGTCGCGGTGAACACCCGCGCGTTGGTCGGGGTGCCGTCGTGGTTGCCGTTGGCCGCCGCCACCGTCGTGCTGGCGGCGCCGCCGGCCGCCCCGAGGCCGCCCCCGCTGAGCAGGTACCGGGTGGGCGAGCCGGACGGCGGCGGGGTGGTGGGGGTCGGGCTCGGGCTGGTCGGGGTCGGCGACGGGCTGGTGGGGGTCGGGGTGGGCGTCCGCGTCGGGCCCGGGCCGACGCCGCCGCTCGCGTTGCCGCCGCTCCAGGTGTACGCCCCGGTGGTGGCCGTCTTCCCGGCCGCCACGGTGAGCGTGGTGCCGTCGGAGAACCGGACGGTGATCGGCCCGGCGGTGATGTTCGACGCCACGTACGTCCTCGCCCCGTCGCGGGTGAACACGGCGCTCAGCGGGTGGTTCGCGCTGACCGTGGTGTCGACGGTGCCGAGCGCGGCGAGGTTGCGGATCCAGTGGAAGGTGTGCGCCCGGCTCTCCCCCTCCTCCGGCGTGTAGCCGGGGTTCGCCCGCAGGCTCGACAGCGCCGCGTTGGCGTCGCCGAGCGCCTGGAACTGCCAGAGGACGTCCTGCCACACCGTCGGCTGCCCGCCGTTGTTGCGGACCAGCTCCGCCCAGTTGGTCCGGACGTACGCCGGGTCGTAGCCGAGGTAGAGGTGGCCGCCGGTGACCGGCAGCAGGTTGATGCCCTGGATCATCTCCGGCTCGGCGCTGAACCAGGTCGAGTACGCCCCGCCGTCGCCCCACACCATGCCGACCGTGGAGTGCCCGAAGCCGGGCGGGAAGTTCTGGTCGGAGTGGTCGAACCAGTACTCCTGGATCGCCGCCGCCTGGGTGGTGTAGAGGAAGATGCCGGCGTCGCGGACGGCGGTGTCGCCGGTGGCCTGGCCCCACTGGATCAGGGCGTTGGCGAAGTTCATCCCCTCCGACGAGGACTCCTGGTTGTTGCCGGCGCCGAACGAGCCGTGACCGGAGGCCCAGTCGTGGCCGGCGTAGATGTCGAAGTCCCGCAGGTACGGGAACCGGGTGTCGTTGCGGTCGTAGTTGTCGGCGTCCCGGATGAGCAGGTCCACCATGCCGCCGTAGCGGGCGTCGGTGGCCCACTGCGGGTCGAACTTGGCCAGCGTGGCCGCCGCGGCGATGAAGTAGCCGTAGTGGAAGTGGTGGTCGTTGAGCTCCTGGTCGGACCCGTACGACGCCGGGTAGCCGATCAGCGTGCCCCAGTTCTGGTCGTAGTAGAAGACCTTCGCGGCCTTGCCGGGCGAGGCGGTGAACCAGTCGGTGAGGGTGGCCCGGACGGCGTTCAACGCGCTGTCCCGGGTGGCGGTGTCGCCGACCAGGTCGGCCACCTCGGCGATCCGGGCGGCCCGGCCGAGGCCCTTGCCGGTCCAGTACGTGTCCCCGCCGCGCTGGTCCATCGGGTTGCCCCGGACGGCGGCGAGCTGGTCGCGCAGCGTGGTCAGGTCGGCGCCGGAGCCGTCGCCGACGGCCGGCAGTTCGGGCAGCACCCCCTGGAAGGTCATCGCGGTGCGGAACTGGCTGACGCCGGTGAGCACCTTCATCCGGCCCCGGGCCGACGGGTAGCTCTGGGCGATCGGGGTGGAACCGGTCAGCGCCTTCCACTGGTGCGGGTAGAGGCTGACCACGGTCTGGGTGGCGGTGCCCTCCCGGGCCGTGGTGGTGAACGCGTACGTGGTGGTCATCCGGCTGCTGGCCTGGTCGTAGGCGTACGAGACCCGGGTGCCGGTGACGTGGGCGTGCGCGTACCGGCCGTAGGAGGCGGCCAGGTCGGCGCGCTCCTGCGCGGTGCTGCTCGCGGTGGTGGGCAGCAGGGCGAGGGAGAAGTAGCCCCTGCCGGCCAGCGTGGACGAGATCCGGCCGCCGCTGACCGTCCAGCTCGCGCCGCTCGGGGCGTACCCGACGTAGTCGTGGCCGGCGACGGTGAAGCCGATCGTGGCGCCGCTGTTCGACCAGACGGTCGGGGCGCTGTTGGCGCTGACCACCGCGTCGCCGCCGGTGGTCTGGAAGTACGCGAACGGCAGCCCGTGGCCGATGGTGGCCCGCATCGTCCGGGCCCCGTCGCTCCAGTACGGGGTGACGGTCCAGTCGGTCCAGTCGGCCACCTTCACGGTCGGCGCGGCCAGCCCGGCCACCCCGACGCGGATGTCCTGCACGTACGGGTAGTGGAACTCACCGACGCCGGTGGCGGTGCCGCTGATCGCCGGGGTGGAGTTGGCGGAGAAGCCCAGCCCGTCGGTGAACGTGTCGTAGGAGAGCGGGTGGGCGTGCAGCGGCTCGCTGTAGGCGCAGTCGGTGCGCTTGAACAGCAGCGACGACCACCAGTCGTTCGTGGGCACGGCCCCGGCGGGGGCGTCGGCGGTGACGAACTGCCGGGGGTTGGTGGAGAGCTGCCCGCACCCGGAGGGCAACGGGCCGACCGGGGTGATGGTGTAGCTGCCCGCGCCGACCGGGGCGGCCTCGGCGGGGGCGGTGTTGGCGGCGACGGCGAGGCCGCCGGCGACGAGGGCGAGGACGGTGGTCGAGGCGAGGGCCCAGAGGCGGTGGCGGTGTGGTGCGGGAGGTGTCACGGGTGCCTCCATCGCGCGGGGCTGCCGGACCGGCCGGCGGCGGCGCTTGGTCGGAATCGGGAGGTTCGTTACCTGTGAGAGCGCTCTCTCAGGAGGCGACGTTAACCGCTTCCCGAGACATGCGTCAATGTGTCCGACCGGTTAAGCCGTGATGTCGCGATTGGCCGAGCGGTTGGGCCCGCTCCCGGCGGGCTGCCCACCCGGCGCGGTCAGCCGCCCCCGCCGCCGGCCGCCGGGGCCTTCGGGCAGCCGTGCTCGCGCCGCCACGCGCCCACCTCGACGGCCGGCTCGCGGTTGCCGTCCCGCCGCCACGAGTCGAGGTAGCGGGCCGGCCAGACCACCCCCCGCCGGATCCACCAGTCGCCCCGGGCGGTGCAGGGCGGCGAGATGCCGAAGTGCAGGTGGCAGACGTTGTTCGCGTTGCCCGTCCGGCCCACCCTGCCGAGCTGCTGGCCGGCCCGCACCCGGATACCCGCGTCGATCCCGGTGGCGATCGCGCTCAGGTGCGAGCCGTAGTAGCGCACCCCGTCGTCGCCCAGCAGCGACACCGACAGGCCCCCGTTGTTCGGCCCCCGCGGCCCCCGCCGGTCGAACCGGTCCACCCGGCTCACCTCAAGAATCGTCCCGTCGGTCACCGCCACCACCGGCTCGCCGCAGTCGGCGAAGATGTCCGTTCCCGGGTACGCCGAGTGGGTCGGGTGGTAGTCGACGTTGCCGGCGCGTACCGGGAAGACGTGCCGCAGGCCGGCCCGGGTCGGCGCGGTCGAGGCCGACGGCCGGGCCGGCGTCGGCGTCGGCGGTGCCGGCGGCGTGGCCGGCCGGTCGGCGGTAGCCGGGCCGGTCGGCCCGACCCACCCGCGGCTGCTCGGCGCGGCGGACGGCGGCGGCGCCGAGCAGCCGGCGGCCAGCACCGGCGCGAGCAGCAGCAGGACCGGGTACGCCGTACGCACGCGGCGCCGGCGCGGGAAGCGCGAGGACATCCGGCCATCCTGACAGAACGGTTACGGTTGGGCGGTACGGTCCGGGGCGCCGCCGGCACCAGTCCCGCCCGGCTGGCCGGATCGCCCGACTGGCCGGATCGCCCGGGTAGGCAGGATCGCCCGGTGCGGGAGCGCCGGCTCGGAAGGAGTGACGGTGACGACCTGGCAGCCCACCCTCCCCGCCGATCCGGAACCGGGGCGTCCCGGTTCGCGTACCCCCTCGGGGCTCTTCCCCTCCGGGCCGCCGTCGCGGCCGACCTGGCGGGAACCGCACCCCGTCACCGGGGCGGGCGTCGCCTCCGGCGGCGCGCTCGCCGCCGCCTGGTTGGTGCTCTTCGGCCTGCTCGGCCACGACGTCCCCGGGTACGCCTGGTGGACCGTCCTCGCCGGCGGGCTGGCCTGGCTGGCCGCCCTGGCGCTCGTCCGGTTCGGCGACCGGGGGGTGGCCACCGGGGTCGCCATCGTCACCGCCGGCGGCTGGAGCGTCGCCGCCGCGGTGGTCGCTGTGCGCTGGGCGACCGTCGGCGACTGGCCCCTGTGGTGAGACCGCAGCCGGCGCGGCGCGAGGCCGGTGACCGGAGTTGCCGCCGCGCGGCTCGGCACCGCCCACCACGCCGACGGCAGGTGCCCGGCGCGGGGCCCGCCCGGGTCGGCCGAGCACCGTCGGTCGCGGCCCGGCTGCACACAGAATCCCGTCTTGACGTACCCGCTCCGACGGCGCACCCTCGGCGGTATGGCCTGGACCACCTCCCGCCTCGACCCCGAGCGGAGCCGCCGCCGCCTACAGATCCTCGCCGAGCTGGCGGGGGCCCGAGCGGTACGCAAGCAGGACCGGCCGCAGCGCGCACGCACCGAGCGGTTGCGGCAGCTGATCGCCACCCGGCGTCGCGTCGCGGGTTGAGCCGGCACCGGCCGGCCGCCGCACTTTCCAACCGGATTGACCGGCCCTTCGGGGCGTTGACCGGTCGCCTGCCGACCCGACCGGTTAACGTGCACGCGTAACGAGTCGGCGAGTTGTGCCGAGGCTATTGGGGGGACCGTGTCGTACTTCGCTGCCGCGGTGGTGCGCGACGAGGGCGGCTGGGCAGCCGCCGAGGTGAACCTGCGCGGCGCCACCGACGTCGACGAGGTCGCCGACCGGCTGCGCGACGTCGAGCCGGACGCCGACCTGTCGCTGCTCTTCGTCGAGGCCGACGACGCCTACCTGGTCATCCTGCGCCTCGACGAGGGGGAGGACCTGCGGGTCTTCGGCTCCGACTCCGCGTACGCCGAGGAGTCCCGGCTCGGTGCCCTGCTGGTCGGGGACCTCAAGGCGTCGGTCACCGGCTTCGACGAGACCGACGAGCCCCGGTCGAGCGCGGCCGGGAGCGAGGACGACAACGAGCAGCCGGCCGTCGACCCGGAGGCCGACCCGGTCGGCGACGCGGACCTCCTGGCGGACCTGGGCATCTCCACGCAGCGGCTGCTGGCCCTCTGCACGCACGAGGGGATGCTGCCGGCCGACGTCACCACCGAGGTGTGCCAGATCCTCGGCTGCGCCGAAGAGGTCGAGGAGTTGCGTGGCGTCTGACCCGGCACCCTCCACCGGCGGGGCCGGGCTGACCGGTGGTGGCTCGGCGGCGGCGGGTGCCGCCGAGCCGGCCGATGCGACCGACCCGGCGCTGGGGCCCGTGCGACCGGGCCAGCCGACCCCCGGCGCGGTCGGGCGGGTCGGGCCGGGCGCGGCCGAGGGACTGGCGGAACTGGACGGGACCGGCCGCCGGCAGCGGCACGAGCTGTGGATGCGCCGGGCGCTCCAGGTCGCCGTCACCGGCCCGGAACCGGCCGGCCCCGGTCCGACGGCGGACGACGTGCCGGTGGGTGCCGTGGTCTACGGTCCGGGCGGGGTCGAGCTGGCCGTCGGGCGCAACGAGCGGGAGCTGACCGGGGACCCGACCGCGCACGCGGAGGTGCTGGCGCTGCGCCGGGCCGCCGAGCGCCTGGGCCGCTGGCGGCTCGACGACTGCACCCTGGTGGTGACCCTCGAACCCTGCACGATGTGCGCCGGGGCGATCGTGCTGGCCCGGATCCCGACCGTGGTCTTCGGGGCGTGGGAGCCCAAGACCGGGGCGGCCGGCTCGCTCTGGGACGTGCTGCGCGACCGCCGCCTCAACCACCGCCCCGAGGTCTACGGGGGGGTGCTGGAGGCGGAGAACTCCGCCGTCCTGCGGGCCTTCTTCCGCTGAGGCGAGATCCGCCGTGGCGGGGCGCGCCGGGGGCAGGATCGCGCTCGATCCCGGATGTGGTGGCGTCCGGGCAGCCGGACGCCATTGTTTCCTGGATCGAGCGCGATCCCGCAGGGGCGGAGTGGTCAGGCGATGATGGTGTCCAGGCCGATCTCGACCATCTGGGAGAAGGTCTGCTCGCGCTCCTCCGAGGTGGTCTTCTCGCCGGTCTTGATGTGGTCGCTGACCGTGAGGAGGGTCAGCGCCCGGGCCTTGAACCGGGCGGCGATCGTGTAGAGCGCCGCGGACTCCATCTCCACGGCCAGCACGCCGTAGTCGGCGAGCGTGTCGTACAGGTCGGGGCGGTCGGTGTAGAAGGCGTCCGCCGCCAGGACCGGGCCCACCCGCATGGTGACGCCGCGCCGCTCGGCCACCTCCACCGAGGTACGCAGCAGCCCGAAGTCGGCGACCGGGGCGTAGTCGATCAGCCCGTCGAAGCGCATCCGGTTCATGTTCGAGTCGGTGGAGGATCCGATCGCCGCCACCACGTCCCGCAGTTGGAGATCCTCGGCGAGCGCCCCGCAGGAGCCGACCCGGATCAGGGACTTCACGCCGTACTCGTTGACCAGTTCGTGGGCGTAGATCGAGGCCGACGGCATGCCCATGCCGGAGCCCTGGACGGAGACCTCGACGCCGTTCCAGCGGCCGGTGAAGCCCAGCATGCCCCGGACCGTCGAGTAGCACGTTGCGCCCTCGAGGTAGGTCTCCGCGATCCACTTGGCCCGTAGCGGGTCGCCCGGCATCAGGACCCGCTCGGCGATCTCTCCCGGCTTCGCGCCGATGTGCGTACTCATGGCAGGAATCCTGCCAGGCCGGCCGGGGCGATACCGGTTCGGCATCCGGACCCGGCGTCCTGTACCCTTCTCGGCGGTGGCGTGTCCGAGTGGCCTAAGGAGCACGCCTCGAAAGCGTGTGAGGGTTTACGCCCTCCGCGGGTTCAAATCCCGCCGCCACCGCTCGTGAAGTGCGAGAATGCCCGGTCGATCCGCCAGGATCGGCCGGGCATTCCGCTTTCGGCCTCAGTTCGTGCGCTAAGACGTTCGTGGTGGGTGCGGCGGGCGCCGGTTCCTTCCCTTGGTCCGGTTTCGCCCAGGGTCAGCAGGGGCCGTAGCCCTCGGCGAAGAGGCGGCGGGCCCAGTCGGCGTACCCCGCGATGATCTTTCGGACCGTGCGGCCGTCGTGCAGGAAGAGGTACGCGCGGTCGCCGCGGCGGGCCAACAGGCCGTCGAACCGGTACGTCCCGTGTGGGGCGTCCAGCCGGCTGACCCGCGCGTAGCGGGCCCTGACCTGGTCGACCGGGGTGCCGACGGTGACGCCCTCCGGGGTGCGGACCGGATCGTCGAGCCAGAGCAGCACCAGCCGGTCGTCGACGAAGATCGGGCTGGCCTCCTCGTGGCCGGCGAGCGTCGGCCCGCACGCGTCGACCTCGGCGCGGAGTATGCCGCGCCGGGTCAGGTCCGCCTCGGTGTCGCCGAACTCGACGTTGCGCAGCCCACGCAGGTCGACGACCTCCGCGGGGCGGGCCGGGCGGCCGGCACCGGGCGGGTCGGGCGGGCGAAGGCCGCTGCCGGCGTCGACCGGCCCCTGTGGACGCACGCCGCTGCCGGCGATCGAGGCAGCCGCCAGTAGTGTCGCAATGAAAACGAATTGCCGCAATTTCATGGAATCCCCCAGTCCCCAACGGGACCGGGGCGTTCAGGTTGCTGCCGAGCGACGGATTCCCTGATTTCCCATTCTTCGGCCAGCTCGTCCCAGTAGTCGGCGGTGAGCCCGCGCCGGCCGTGGGTCAGCCAGCCGTCGGTGTTCCGCTCCAGGTGCAGGCCCAGCTCGGCGAACGGGTCGATCCACCGGCCCGGCTCCGCGCCGAGGCGGACCAGCGCCGCGTTCAGCGGCCACTGCTCGCGCGGGGAGTCCAGCACGTCGTCGAAGTGCGGCCCCCAACTCACCGCGCCGGCCAGCCAGACCACCGCCGCCTGGCGGCCGACGCCGCCGGAGAACTCCGCCTCCAGGTACGCCACCGGCCCGAGCCCCGACCACCCGGCGAACAGCGCGGCCAGGGCCGGCGAGAGCACCAGCTCGAACGGCCGGTCGGGGCCGGGCTCGGCCACGACGAAGTCCGGCAGTGATCCGGTCAGCTCCTCGACGAGCTGCGGGGTGACCGGCAGCAGGGCGAAATCCTGGCGCAGCGCGGCGAGCACGGCGTGGTCCAGGTCGGCGGTCTGCTCGCGGAGCAGTTCGACGTCGGCGACCACCGCGCTGAGCTGGTAACTCATCGGACCCCTCCGGCATCCACAGGCTGTGGATGGAACATGTGTACGACCGGGAGCGGAGCGCCGGTGCTGCCCGGAAGGTACCGGGGCGCTGCGTGGTGTGCACGTCGCGCATCAGGCCACAACGGTGCTCTTTGCCGACCGTCGCCCCCGATCACTCCCGCGCCGGGAGACGACGAAGGGGCGGCCCCGCCGGGGCCGACCCTTCGTGCCGCTCTTCCGAGCGGAGACTACGAGAGTTGAACTCGTGCCGGTGTCGACCCGGCCCGCCCTGCTCAGTACACCGCGCCGCCGCTCTGCGGCCCGGCGATGCGCAGGCCGTACCGCATGGGCCAGACGCGTTCGGTGCGTACGGACAAACCACTCCACGAGGTCGACTGCGGGACGAGCCCGCCGGTGGAGCCGCGGAACGAGCTGATCGACCCGGACGGGTATCCGGGGTGGTCGCCGGCCACCTCTTCCCCGTACGACGCCACGACCGCGTCCAGCCCGCCGACGCCGTCGAGGCTCAGCAGTGCGACGGAGGCACCGAACTTGTCCCCGCGCTCGGACGAGTCAGGGACGGCCGCGTGGTTCTGGTCGAACTGCTGGGCACCGCTCCCGGTCAGCCCGCCGGCGGAGCCCTTGAGCAGGGTGACGACGCCGGCCTCGGCCGTCGAGCCGACGGCCTCGCCGGGCGTGCCGACCAGCACGTCCGCCCTGCCGTCGCCGTCCACGTCGCCGGTTGCGAGGGTCGCACCGAAGCGGTCGTCGTCCTCGGGGTCACCCGGTACGCCGGCGGTGCGCTGCGTGATGATCCGTACGGCGCTGCCGGACAGGCCGGCGGAGCGGCCCGTGAAGACCGCGACGAGGCCACCGTTGAGGTGCGGGGTCTGGGCGCCGGGCGCACCGGCGACCACCTCGCCCAGCCCGTCGCCGTCCACGTCGCCGATCGCGAGAGCCTCACCCAGGTACCACGCGATGGTGTCGCTGCGGCCCGTCGACCCGTACACCGCCGCTCCGGTCACCGACGTGGCCCCGGTGAGCGAGACCCCGGCCGCCGAACCCCACATCAGGGTGACCATGCCGGTGCCGTCCCAGGACACGCCGTCGTTCTCGTGCGGGGCACCGATGACCAGGTCGGCGTACCGGTCGCTGTTGACCTTGCCGATCGCGAGCGTGAAGCCGAAGTGGTCGTTGCGCTCGGCCGAGCCGGGCACCGCGGCCTGGCCCTGGTGGAGCTGCTGGGCGCCGGTGGCCGTGAGGCCCCCCGATCCGCCGAGCAGGACGGTGACCGTGCCGGCCTCCGCCGCGCCTCCGATCGACTTGCCGGACGCGCCGATCGCGAGGTCGTCGCGGCCGTCCCCGTTGATGTCGCCGGCCGCGAGCGCCGACCCGAACCGGTCGTAGTTCGCCGGGTCTCCCGGGACACCCGGCGAGCTCTGGTTGAAGTGGGTCGTCGCGTCGACGACCAGGCCCGTCCGGCTGCCCGGGATGACCCAGACTCCGCCGGCGTGGACCTTGGTGCCCGGATCCACCTCGTCCGAGTCGCCGACAGCCAGGTCGTCGTAGCCGTCGCCGTTGAAGTCGCCCGCCACGAGCGCGATACCGAAGCAGCCGCAGCCGCCGTCCGACGACAGGACACCCAGGAGATAGTCGACCTGCGGCGCGGACGAGTAGCGCACGGTCACCACGCCGGTCGGGTAGTGGGGGAGGTTGGTTTCGAAGGGGTCGCCGGTGGCCGCGACGTCGTCGACGCCGTCGCCGTCGAAGTCGGATCGGGTGGGACCGGTCGCCTTCACCCGGATGCCGATCTTCTTCACCGGGCCGCCCATCTTCGCCACCCGGTGGTGTTGGAGGACGACGCCCTCCCGGGTGACGGTCCGGAATTCGTCCGCCGCCTCCGCGGGGGCACCGACTGTCAGCCCGGCCAACACGGCCAGAACCGAGACGCTCGCAACTCTCCGACGCACCAGAACCCCCCGCTCGCTGTGGACGCCCCGACACCCTAGAAGGTCGGATCGACGGCCGTAACCAGATGAACGGTCACCTCGCGCGACGGCCGGGCGGCACCGTCGACCGAACGGCCGGACCGTCACCTCAGGCCGTTGCGGATGCGTCCACCCGTTTGCGGGCCTGCCGGACGCTGCCCTCGGCGAGGTACGCGCGTCCGTCAGTCGGCCAGCGACATCGCGTACTGGATCGTGATAGAAATCGTCACTGCTCACACGGAAGGACACGAGTGAAACGCCGACTTCTGCATGCACTGACGGCCATGACTGTCATCATTGCCGGTACGGGCGTGGTAGCCACGCCAGCCTCGGCCAGCGACGCGTGGGGCATTGTCTGCAACCTCAGGGAGAACACCTGGCTCCGCGCCGCGCCTCAGAGCGGCTTCGTGCTGCGCACCCTGACGGCCGGGCGCGGATTCCGCTGGCACGGTCAGGTCTGGGCCATCGACGCCGACTCCTGGCTCTACGGCCACGGCGCCGAGGATCCGTCGCTGGACGGCTGGGTCCCGGCCCGCAACACCACCTGCTGAACCCGTAGCTGACGGGGGATGGCCGCAGTCGCCTGCGGCCATCCCCCGTACCCATTCTCGCCGGCGAGCACGGGCACGACGTCGTCTACCAGAAGAATGCACTCAACCTCGACCTGACTGTCCGACGGCGGCTACCGCGGCGATCCTGAGGTGATCATCCGTACCGCGAGGCCCGCGACGGCAGCGAGCTGCCCGACCGGCAGGCCGGCCTGGACGCGCGGCGCCGGATGGTGCGTGCCCAGGTCGAGCGTGCCCAGTCCAGGCTCAAGTGCTTCCCGACACAGACAACGCTGGGCCGATCCGGTGAGGGGATCGGCCCAGCGTTCGTGCTGCTCAGGTGAGCGGAGGATACGAGATTCGAACTCGTGAGGGTGTGAACCCAACACGCTTTCCAAGCGTGCGCCCTAGGCCTCTAGGCGAATCCTCCGTGGGACAGAATACAGGTCCGTCGCGGCCCGGCCACCCCACCACCCCCCGAAGATCGACCGGCGGTCGGGTAGGGTGGGTGTCACCTCCCGTGCGGCGGTATCTCGTGAACCTCCCCAGGGCCGGAAGGCAGCAAGGATAAGCGAGCTCTGCCGGGTGCACGGGAGGCCTTTTTGTCTCCGGGCGCCGGTACCGTACCCGCGGATCAGGGTCAGGGTCGGTTCACGGGGTGGTGGGTGGTCACCCGCGCCCGACCGGCGCAGAATGGCTCGGTCGAGAGGAGGCGGGACGGGTGGCACTGGCGCTCTACCGCAAGTACCGGCCGCGCACCTTCGCCGAGGTCATCGGGCAGGAGCACGTCACCGAGCCGCTGTCGCAGGCGCTGCGCAGCGGGCGGCTCAACCACGCGTACCTCTTCTCCGGCCCGCGCGGCTGCGGCAAGACCTCCAGCGCCCGGATCCTGGCCCGCTCGCTGAACTGTGAGCAGGGTCCCACCCCGGAGCCGTGCGGGCAGTGCGAGTCCTGCCGCTCGCTGGCCACCGACGGCGGGTCCATCGACGTGCTGGAGATCGACGCGGCCAGCCACGGCGGCGTCGACGACGCCCGGGAGCTGCGGGAGAAGGCGTTCTTCGCGCCGGCCCGCAGCCGGTTCAAGATCTACGTCATCGACGAGGCGCACATGGTCTCGTCGGCCGGCTTCAACGCCCTGCTCAAGCTGGTCGAGGAGCCCCCGGAGTACGTCAAGTTCATCTTCGCGACCACCGAGCCGGAGAAGGTCCTCGGCACGATCAAGTCGCGGACCCACCACTACCCGTTCCGGCTGATCCCGCCGAAGGTGCTCCGGCCGTACCTGGAGCAGCTCTGCGAGGCCGAGGGGGCCACCGTCGACCCGGCGGTCTTCCCCCTGGTGGTGCGTGCCGGCGGCGGCAGCGCCCGGGACAGCCTCTCCGTGCTCGACCAGCTCATCGCCGGCGCGGGTCCGGAGGGGGTCAGCTACGCCCGGGCCGCCGCGCTGCTCGGCGTCACCGACTCGGCGCTGATCGACGAGATGTGCGACGCGCTGGCCGCCGGGGACGGCGCGGCGGCGTACGCGACCGTGGACCGGGTCGCCGAGGCCGGGCACGACCCGCGCCGGTTCGCCTCCGACCTGCTGGAGCGGCTGCGCGACCTGATCGTGCTCCAGCAGGTGCCCGACGCCGCCACCAAGGGCCTGATCGACGGGCCGGCCGACCAGATCGAGCGGATGACCGCCCAGGCCCAGCGGCTCGGCCCGGCCACCCTGTCCCGGTGCGCCGACATCGTGCACAACGGCCTGGTGGAGATGCGCGGCACCACCGCGCCCCGGCTGCTGCTGGAGCTGATCTGCGCCCGGATGCTGCTGCCGGGCGCGGACGACTCGACCGGTGCCCTGCTCCAGCGCCTGGAGCGGATGGAGCGCCGGATCACCCTCGGCGGCGCCGAGCCGCCGGCCGCCGCCGGCCCCGCGCCGGTCGCCCCCGCCCCTCCGGTACGCCCCGAGCCGGCCGCCCCGCCCACGGCTGCCACGCCGCCCGCGCCAGCGTCCGCCGCCGCGGCGGGCGACCCGCCCCCGCCCGCCGCTCCCGTGTCGGCGGCTCCGGTCGCCCCGGTCGTGCCTCGGCGGGAGGTCCCGCCGGAGGCGGTCCTGCCCGACCCGGGCACCCCGTCCCCGCCCCGTCCCGGTGCGGCGGCCCCGGGCGCGCTGGACGCGGTGGCGGTGCGCCGGGCGTGGCCCGAGGTGGTCGGCAAGGTCAACCGGACCAACAAGCGGATCGCGGCGCTGATGCGGGACGCGGTCGTCCGGGAGCTGGACGGCGACGTGCTGCTGCTGACCGTGAAGTCGACGGTGCTGGCCAAGATGATGTCCGACCACGCCCAGGTGCTCACCGACGCCCTCTACGAGGAGCTGGGCGGGCGCTGGCAGATCCGGTGCGAGATCTCCGGCGAGCGGGGCGGCGGCGGCCCTCGGGCGGCGGCTCCCGCGGCGGCCCGCCCGGCCCCGCAGGCACCGACCGCCCCCGCCGCCCGCCCGACGTCCGGCGCGCCGGACGGCCGGGGCGGCGCGGTTCCGGCCGGGCCGGCCACGTCGGCCGGTGGGGACGAGGAGTGGCCCGAGCCGGCCCGCCCCGGCGGGGCCGCGCCGGCCGCGAACGCGACGCAGGGCGACGACTGGCCGGAGGCGGCCCGCCCGGGCGGGACCGGGCCGGTCGCGCCGCCCGCCGCCGGCCCCGGGGCGGACACCCCGCCCCGCACCCCCGCCCCCGGCGCCCCGACGCGTGAGCCCGCCGGGGCACGAGGCGCGGGCCCGGCACCGGCCGCCCCGCCGGCCAACGGCGCCGCCGGCAACGGTGGCGGTGCGGGCGGCGCGCCGGTCAGCAGCGCCATCGCCGCCGCGCGGGCGGCGGCGGCCGGCCGCG
The DNA here is from genome assembly GCF_003434305.1 of Micromonospora sp. MW-13. Classification (GTDB taxonomy): domain Bacteria; phylum Actinomycetota; class Actinomycetes; order Mycobacteriales; family Micromonosporaceae; genus Micromonospora. Next base: position 27,306 of record NZ_QKKX01000088.1, on the reverse strand, counting down.
GCCCGCGTACCCAGAACGGGGCCCGGCGGACGGCGGACGCCGACTGGGCCGGCGAGCCGCCCTACGATCCCGACTACGACGGGCCGGTGCGCGGCGGTGGCCGACCGGGCCCCGCGGCACCGGCCACCCCGGCCTACGAGGGCTTCGACCCGGGCGACGAACCCCTCGACGAGGTGATCGACGAGCGGACGGCCCGGCAGTCCAGCGAGGAGCAGGCGGTGCAGCTGCTCCGGGAGGCGTTCGGCGCCGAGAAGATCGACGAGGTGGACGCCCGCTGAGGCGGGTGTCGCCCGTGCCGGAGAACCGGCCGCGCCCCGGCTAGGCTGGGCGCGGCCGAGCAGACGAGTGCGAGAAGGAGCCATCCGTGCGCCCAGGTGGACAGCCGAACATGCAGCAGATGCTGAAGCAGGCGCAGAAGATGCAGCAGCAGATCGCCAAGGCGCAGGCCGAGCTGGCCGAGGCCGAGCTGACCGGCACCGCCGGTGGTGGCCTGGTCACGGCGACCGTCTCCGGCTCCGGCGACATCAAGGGCATCAAGATCGACCCGAAGGCGGTCGACCCGGAGGACGTGGAGACGCTGGAGGACCTGGTGGTCGCCGCGCTGCACAACGCCGCCGAGGCGGCCCGGGCGCTGACCGAGCAGAAGATGGGTCCGGTCACGGGTGGCATGGGCGGCCTCGGCCTGCCCGGCTTCTGAGTCGGCCGCTAGATGTACGAAGGTGCCATCCAGGACCTGATCGACGAGCTGGGGCGGCTGCCGGGCGTCGGCCCGAAGAGCGCCCAGCGGATCGCCTTCCACGTCCTGTCGGCGGACCCGGCCGACGTCAACCGGCTGGCCGGCGCGCTGCGCAAGGTCAAGGATCTGGTGCGGTTCTGCACCACCTGCTACAACGTCGCCGAGTCCGAGCAGTGCCGGATCTGCCGGGACCCGCGCCGCACCGACGAGGTGCTCTGCGTGGTCGAGGAGCCGAAGGACGTGGTGGCGATCGAGCGGACCGGTGAGTTCCGGGGCCGCTACCACGTGCTCGGCGGGGCGATCAACCCGCTGGAGGGGATCGGGCCGGACAACCTGCGCATCCGGGAGCTGATGACCCGGCTCAGCGGGGGCGTGGTGCGTGAGCTGATCCTCGCCACCGACCCGAACACCGAGGGCGAGGCGACAGCGACGTACCTGGCGCTGATGGTCAAGCCGATGGGCATCACGGTGACCCGGCTGGCCAGCGGCCTGCCGGTCGGCGGCGACCTGGAGTACGCCGACGAGATCACCCTCGGCCGCGCCTTCGAGGGGCGCCGCGCCGTCTGACCGTACCCGACGACTTGACGGCCGGCACCGGTTTCCCGGTGCCGGCCGTCGGTCCTTTCGGCGTCCCGATCCACTGTGGGGATCTGACATGTGATCGGGCGGGGGCGACGGGCGATGTAACAAATTCGCATCTATGAAACAGTGCAAATCGTACCCTTTGGTGGCGGTCCGCTGGGCCGTCGCATGCGAGGCGCACCGGTTAAGACACGATCCGGTACCAACCGCTTCCTCGGCAGTTTCCCGGCGGTCCGAACGGCGACTAAGGTCACGGCCATCGGTGACCCCTGTCACCACGTTGTCCGTACCCCCAAGGACGAGGTGAAGCACCCATGCGTGCACCCAGGCCGAAGGTCGCTGTCGCGGCCGTCGCGGTCGCGGCCCTCGCGGTAGCAGGCTGCGCCGAGAGCGACCGCGACGACAGTTCCGGTGGTAGCAAGAAGGACACTCTGGTCTTCGGCGTGGCCGGCGACCCGAAGGTCCTCGACCCCAGCTTTGCCAGCGACGGCGAGTCGTTGCGCGTGGCGCGTCAGGTCTTCGAGACCCTGGTCCGGCCGGAGGAGGGGGGCACCAAGGTCACCCCGGGGCTGGCCGAGTCGTGGACCCCGGACGCCGCCGGCACCACCTGGACGTTCAAGCTCCGCTCGGGCGTGAAGTTCCACGACGGCACCGACTTCAACGCCGAGGCCGTGTGCGTCAACTTCAACCGCTGGTACAACGGCAAGGGCCTCATGCAGAGCCCGGACGTGACCGCGTACTGGCAGGACGTCATGGGCGGGTTCGCCAAGAACGAGAACGCCGACCTGCCACCGAGCCTGTTCAAGTCGTGCACCGCCAAGGACGCCACCACCGTGGACCTGGCGTTCACCCGGGTCTCCAGCAAGATCCCGGCCGCGCTGATGCTGCCCTCGTTCTCCATGCACAGCCCGAAGGCGCTGGAGCAGTACGACGCCAGCAACGTGGGCGGCACCGCCGAGGACATCAAGTACCCGTCGTACGCGATGGAGCACCCGACCGGCACCGGCCCGTTCAAGTTCAAGTCCTGGGACGTCGCCAACAAGACGCTCACCATCGAGCGCAACGACGACTACGCCGGCACCAAGGCCAAGCTGAAGACCATCATCTACAAGACCATCTCGGACGAGAACGCGCGCAAGCAGGCGCTGCGCTCCGGCGACATCCAGGGCTACGACCTGGTCGGCCCGGCCGACGTGGAGCCGCTGAAGACCGAGGGCTTCAACATGCTCACCCGGCCGGCGTTCAACGTCCTCTACCTGGCGATCAACCAGAAGGGGAACCCGAAGCTCGCCGACATCCGGGTCCGCCAGGCGATCGCGTACGCGCTCAACCGCCAGGCGCTGGTCGACTCGAAGCTGCCCCCGGGCGCCAAGGTCGGCGTGAACTTCATGCCGGACACCGTCGAGGGCTTCAACGGCGACGTGACCAAGTACGACTACAACCCGGAGAAGGCCAAGCAGCTGCTGGCCGAGGCCGGCGCGTCGAACCTGGCCCTGCGGTTCCACTACCCGACCGAGGTCACCCGGCCGTACATGCCGAACCCGAAGGACATCTTCGAGCTGCTCTCGGCGGACCTCAAGGCGGTCGGCATCAACGTCCAGGCCATCCCGCTGAAGTGGAGCCCGGACTACCTGAACGCCACCACCTCCGGCGCCAAGCACGACATCCACTTCCTCGGCTGGACCGGTGACTACGGCGACGCCTACAACTTCATCGGCACCTTCTTCGACCGGCCGAAGGACGAGTGGGGCTTCAACGACAAGGCCCTCTTCGACCAGTTCAAGGACGCCGACACCACCGCCGACCCGGCGGCCCGGGTGGAGAAGTACAAGGCCCTGAACAAGGCCATCATGGATCGCCTGCCGGGTGTGCCGATCTCGCACTCGCCGCCGGCGATCGTGTTCGGCAAGGACGTGACCGGGATCAAGGCGAGCCCGCTCACCGACGAGCGGTTCGCCACCGCCGAGTTCAAGTCCTGATCTGACGCAACGAACGCGGGCGGGCGCTGTCACCACGGCGCCCGCCCGCACCCCTCCGCACCCCCTACCGAGGCCGCCGTGTTCCGGTTCATCGTCAGACGCCTGCTCCAGCTGATACCGACGCTGATCGGGCTCTCCCTCCTGCTGTTCATCTGGCTGCGCCGGCTGCCGGGCGGCCCCGAGACCGCCATCCTCGGTGAGCGCGGCACGCCGGAGATGCGCGCCGCCATCCGCCGCAACCTCGGCCTCGACGAGCCGATCCTGATCCAGTACGGCCGGTTCGTCCGGCGGCTGATCAAGCTGGACCTGGGCACCTCGACCTCCACCAAGCGCCCGGTCGTCACCGAGTTCATCGAACGGTTCCCCGGCACCGTCGAGCTGACCGTGATGGCCATGGTGATCGCGATCGGGATCGGCATCCCGCTGGGCTACCTGGCCGCCCGCCGCCGGGGCCGGATGCTCGACCACCTCTCGGTCGGCGGGTCGCTGATCGGCATCTGCATCCCGGTCTTCTTCCTGGCGTACGTGCTGAAGGCGATCTTCTCGGAGAACCTCGGCTGGTTCCCGTCCAGCGGCCGGCAGGATCCGACCCTCGGGGCGACCCGGATCACCAACTTCTTCGTCTTCGACGGGCTGATGACCCGGGAGTGGGACGCCGCCGCCGACGCGCTCTGGCACCTGGTGCTGCCGGGCCTCGCGCTGGCCAGCATCCCCCTGGCGATCATCGTCCGGATCACCCGGGCCAGCGTGCTGGAGGTGCTCAACGAGGACTTCGTCCGCACCGCCGAGGCCAAGGGCCTGACCGAGCGGACCGTCCGGGGCCGGCACGTGCTGCGCAACGCCATGCTGCCCGTGGTCACCTCGATCGGCCTGCTCACCGGCGGCCTGCTCTCCGGCGCGGTGCTTACCGAGACCGTCTTCGCCTTCAGCGGCATCGGGGCGTTCGTCGCCGAGGCGATCGGCCAGCGCGACTACCCCGTGCTGATGGGCTTCATCCTGATCATCGCGGTGGTGTACGTGCTGGTGAACCTCCTGGTGGACCTCTCCTACAGCGTGATCGACCCGAGGGTGAGGGTGCGATGACGGCGATCACCGGCAAGAAGCGCGAGAAGATCGACCGGCTCGCCGAGCTGGCCGCCCGGGACGACGAGCGCGGCGTCAGCCTCTGGCAGGAGGCGTTCCGCCGGCTGCGGCGCAACCCGGCCGCCATCGTCGGCGCGGTGATCCTGGGACTGTTCCTGCTGGTCGCGATCGTCGGACCGTTCCTGGTCCCGCACCCGGCGGACGCCCAGCTCTGGAAGGGCGAGATCCGGGACAACATCGGCTACTTCCCGGGCCCCCGGGCCGAGAACTGGTTCGGCGTCGACCACATCGGCCGCGACGAGTTCAGCCGGATGATCGTCGGTGCCCGGCAGACCCTGCTGGTCGGCATCATCTCCACGCTGATCGGCCTGGCCGTCGGGTCGCTGATCGGCGGCGTCGCCGGCGCCGCCGCCGGCCTCGGCGGCCGGTGGGGCCGGGCCGTCGACAACATCCTGATGCGCTTCGTCGACATGCTGCTGGCCATGCCGAGCCTGCTGCTCGCGATCAGCATCGCCGCGCTGCTCGGCTCCGGCCTGACCACCGTCATGATCGCGGTCGGCGTGGTCTCCGTGCCGGTCTTCGCCCGGCTGCTGCGCGGCTCGATGATCTCCCAGGCGAACAGCGACTACGTGCTGGCTGCGACGTCGTTGGGCGTGAAGAAGCCGAAGATCGCGCTGACCCACGTGGTGCCGAACTCGCTCGCCCCGGTGATCGTCCAGGCCACGCTGACCCTGGCCACCGCGATCATCGAGGCCGCCGCGCTCTCCTTCCTCGGCCTCGGCAACAACGACGCCTCCATCCCGGAGTGGGGCGTGATGCTCGCCGACGCGCAGCGCTACCTCGACGCCGCGCCCCGGCTGGCCATCCTGCCCGCACTCGCCATCATCGTCACCGCGCTCGGCTTCACCCTGCTCGGCGAGGCGATGCGCGAGGCCCTCGACCCGAAGCTGCGGAAGTAGGTCGTCATGGCACTGCTCGAAGTGGACGATCTCTCCGTCACCTTCGCCCGGCGCGGTCAGCGCACCGTGCACGCCGTCGACGGGGTGTCCTTCTCCGTCGACGCCGGCGAGGTGGTCGGCCTGGTCGGCGAGTCCGGCTGCGGCAAGAGCGTCACCTCGCTGGCCATCATGGGCCTGCTGCCCAAGCAGCCCGGCCTGCGGGTTGGCGGCAAGGCGGTGTTCGACGGCACGGACCTGCTCCAGCTCGACGACCGGTCCCGCCGGGACATCCGGGGCCGGGACGTCGCGATGATCTTCCAGGACCCGCTCTCCTCGCTGAACCCGGTGATCCCGATCGGGCTACAGGTGACCGAGGTGCTGACCCGGCACCGGGGGATGAGGGGGGAGGCGGCCCAGAAGGAGGCCGCCGACCTGCTCGACCGGGTCGGCATCCCCGACCCGCGCCGTCGGCTCAGGGAGTACCCGCACCAGCTCTCCGGCGGCATGCGGCAGCGCGCCCTGATCGCCATGGCGGTGGCCTGCCAGCCCCGGCTGCTGATCGCCGACGAGCCGACCACCGCGCTGGACGTCACCATCCAGGCGCAGATCCTGGAGCTGCTCAAGGACCTGGTCCGGGACTCCGGCACCGCGCTCGTGATGATCACTCATGACTTGGGCGTGGTCGCCGGCATGTGCGACACGATCAACGTGCTGTACGCCGGCCGGGTGGTGGAGACGGCCCGCCGCCGCCCGCTGTTCCGCGAGCCGCGGCACCCGTACACGGTGGGGCTGCTCGGCTCGGTGCCGCGCCTGGACGCCGGGCGCGGCGAGCGGCTGAACCCGATCCCCGGCTCGGTCCGCGACCTGCTGGCCTGGCCGGACGGCTGCGCCTTCGCCCCGCGCTGTGCCCGCCGCGTCGACGAGTGCGTGGGGGAGCCGCCGGAGCTGGTGCTCGCCCACGACGGCCGCAGCTACCGGTGCGTCAACCCGGCCCCGGTCGGCGGCACCGTGCCCCCGGCCGCCACCGGCGGCCGGACCGCGACCGCCCCGGCCCCGGGCACCGCCCCGGCGGCCGGTGGCGCCAGCCCGGCACCGGCCGACGACGCGACCGCGGGTCCGGTGCCCGCCCCGCGCGAGGAGGAGAAGCCGTGACCGAGAGCGACGTCCTCGTCGAGGTCCACGACCTGAAGGTGCACTTCCCGATCAAGCGGGGACTCCTCCTCGACCGGGTGGTCGGCCACGTCAAGGCGGTCGACGGGGTCGACCTGAGCATCCCGCGCGGAAAGACGTACGGGCTGGTCGGCGAGTCCGGCTGCGGCAAGTCCACGCTCGGCCGGGCCCTGCTCCAGCTCACCCCGCCCACCGGCGGCGAGGTCCGCTTCGACGGCGTCGAGCTGACCCGGCTGCCGGCCGGAAAGCTGCGCACCATGCGCCGCCGGATGCAGATGATCTTCCAGGACCCGATGTCGAGCCTGGATCCCCGGCAGAACGTCGAGTCGATCCTGACCGAGGGGTTGCAGACCCACGGCATCGGGACCGACCGGGACGACCGGCGGCGGATCATCGGCGAGACCCTCGACGCGGTGGGGCTGCCCCGCTGGGCGCTGTCCCGGTACCCGCACGAGTTCTCCGGCGGCCAGCGGCAGCGCATCGGCATCGCCCGGGCCCTGGTGCTCGGCCCCGAGCTGATCGTCGCCGACGAGCCCGTCTCGGCCCTGGACGTCTCCATCCAGGCCCAGGTGGTGAACCTGCTCGACGAGCTCCAGGACAATCTCGGCCTGACCTACCTGGTGATCGCCCACGACCTCGCCGTGGTCAAGCACATCTCCGACGTGGTCGGCGTGATGTACCTGGGCGCGCTGGTCGAGGAAGCGCCGAGCGACCGGCTGTACAGCGAGCCGCTGCACCCGTACACCCGGGCGCTGATGTCGGCCGTGCCGGTGCCGGACCCGGACGTGGAGGACCGGCGGGAGCGCATCCTGCTCGCCGGGGACCTGCCGTCGCCGGCCAACCCGCCGTCGGGCTGCCGGTTCCACACCCGCTGCCCGTGGGCCCAGCCCACCCGGTGCGCCGACGAGCGGCCGGCGCTGCGGGACATCGGCGGCAGCCGGGTCGCCTGCCACTTCGCCGAGCGGATCGCCAGCGGCGAGCTGCGCCCGCACAAGGTGAGCGCGCGGATCGTCCGGCCCGAGGGCGAGGGCGCGACCCCGGCCGTCGTCTCCGCCCCCACCGAACCCGGCTCGTACGTGTGAGCAAGGGCCCCTTGTCGACGCCCTCGGCGGGGCAAGGGGCCGGTCACGGCCGGCGGCCGGTGGGGCGGGTCAGCCCTCGGGGCGGTTCAGCAGGCCCACCGCGATCGCGTGCACCGCGTCCAGCCCGGCCGGGTCGGCCAGCGGGGCCCGGCCACCGGTGACGGCGTACCACTCGTCGGCCTCCCGGTACTGCACGCGCAGGGTGACCTGGCCGTCGGCGTACTCGGTGCGCAGGGTCAGCTCGCCGGTCACCACGCCCACCTCGTCGGTCATCACGCCGCCCGGGCCGGGCACGAAGTCGGCCGTGCGGCTCTGCGCCCCGCCGCCGGCCGGCGGGCCCGTGGGCGGGGCCGCCGCGGCGCTGGTGGCCCCGGCGTCGGCGGACATGCCGGCGCCGGAGACGTCGGCCGGAGCCGCCGGGGCGCCGTCCGCGGTCATCCCGGCCGTGGTCGGCCCGCCGGCTGTCGTCGCACCCGTCGCCGCGTCGCCGCTGCCGGTCGCCGCGTCGTTCCCGCCCGCGTCCGGCGTCTCGTCCATGGCGGGTGTCGCCCCTGCCCCGGTCACGGCTTGCTCGCCCATGTGCAGCCCTCCAACATGTCGGTCAGGGCGGCCTTCTCGGCACTGGTCACCGTCAGCCGCCAGTGGTGCTTGACCGTCACCCAGTCCTCGGCGTACTGGCACCAGTATGACCGGTTCGCCGGCTTCCACTGGGCCGGGTCCTGGTCACCCTTTGACCGGTTGGAGGAGGCGGAAACCGCGAGGAGCTGGGGTCTCGTGAGATCGTTCGCGAAGTCGCCCCGTTTGGCGTCGTCCCACTCGTCCGCCCCCGAGCGCCACGCGTTGGCCAGCGGCACGGTGTGGTCGATGTCCACGTCGGAGGGGTCGGTGAAGACCCGGCCGTCGTACACGCTCTCCCAGCGGCCGGCGACCACGTTGCAGCCGGAGAACTTGATGTCGTCACCGTCGCGCTTGAGGACGCTGTCCCGCACGTCGCAGTTCTTCCCGGTGTTCCGCCAGTGCGGGAAGCGGTTGCGGCTGTATCCCTTCATCGAGCCGGCGCTGGCGACGGTCAGTTGGCCCAACTGCTCGCTGACGTTGCCGCCGCCGCTGGGCGGGGCCTCGGGCTCGTCGACCGGCGAGCAGCCGGCGGCCACGAGGGCGAGCGCCGCGGCGAGCGCGACCACCCGGGCCGCACGACGTCCTGATCTGGTACGCACAGACGACACCTCTCCAGCTTGCGGGCTTCTGGCGATTGCGCACAGTACCCCGGCACCGTTTCCGTGATTCGTGGCGTCCGGCAAATCGACCGGAGGAGGATGGGTACCCGTGACCGAACCCGCATCCACGCTCAGGATGGGCACGACCGCCGCCCGGGGGACGCTGCTCGCCGCGATCCTCGCCTCCGGCATGGTCTTCCTGGACAGCACCGTGGTCAACGTGGCCCTGCCCCGCCTCGGCGCGGAACTCGGCGCCACGGTGGCCGGTCTCCAGTGGACCATCAACGGGTACCTGCTCATGCTGGCGGCGTTCGTGCTGTTCGGCGGGGCGCTCGGCGACCGGTTCGGCCGGCGGCGGGTGTTCCTGATCGGGGTGGTCTGGTTCGCCGTCGCCTCGGCGCTGTGCGGTCTGGCCCAGGGTACCGGCTGGCTGGTCGCGGCCCGGTTTCTCCAGGGCGCCGGGGGCGCGCTGCTCACCCCCGGCTCGTTGTCGGTCATCCAGTCCAGTTTCCACCCCGACGACCGGGGCCGGGCGATCGGCACCTGGGCCGGCCTGGCCGGGGTCTCCACCGCGCTCGGCCCGTTCGTCGGGGGATGGCTGATCGACGCCCTCTCCTGGCGGTGGATCTTCTTCATCAACCTGCCGCTGGCCGTGCCGGTGGTGCTGGCCGCGCTGCGCTGGGTGCCGGAGAGCCGCGACGAGGACGCCTCGCGTACCGGGGTCGGGCGGCGGCGCTTCGACGTGGCCGGCGCGCTGCTCGGCGCGCTCGGCCTGGGCGGCGTCACGTACGCCCTGATCGACGCGCCGGCCCGGGGCGGCTCGCTGCCGGTGCTGGCGTCGGCGCTGGTCGGAGTGCTCGCCGCCGGCACGTTCGTGCTGGTGGAACGCCGCCGGGGCGACACCGCCATGCTGCCCACCAAGCTGTTCGGCAGCCGGCTCTTCTCGGTGCTGAACGTCTTCACGGTGGTGGTGTACGCGGCACTCGGCGGGTTCACCTTCTTCCTCGCCGTCTACCTACAGAACGTGGTGGGCTGGTCGGCGCTGCTCACCGGCCTGGCCACCGTCCCGATGACGGTCCTGCTGCTGGTCGGCTCGTCCCGCGCCGGGGCGCTGTCGGCCCGGATCGGCCCGCGGCTGCCGCTGACCGTGGGCCCGGTGGTGGCCGCGATCGGCCTGCTGCTGCTGCGCGGGGTGGGGCCGGGCGCGTCGTACTGGACGGACGTGCTTCCCGGGGTGACCCTGTTCGGCCTGGGCCTGACCCTGGTGGTGGCACCGCTGACCGCCTCGGTGCTGGCCGCCGTGGCGGACCGGTTCGCGGGGGTGGCCAGCGGGTTCAACAACGCGGCGTCCCGGGCCGGCGGGCTGCTGGCGGTCGCCGCGCTGCCACTGCTGGTCGGCTTCAGCGGGACCGGGTACGAGCAGAAGGCGGCGCTGACCCACGCGTTCCGGGGCGCGCTGCTCTGGTGCGCCGGCGGGCTGCTGGCCGGGGCGGTGCTGGCCGGGCTGCTGATCCACCGCCCGCCCCGCGAGGCCCCGGGTGCGCAGCCCTGCCCGTCGCTGCCCGCCTCGACCCCACCCGACAAGCGGTAGGCGGCGCCCGGCGGGTGCCGGGCGCCGCCGGGCGACTCAGGCGCGGGCGCGGTTGACGGCGCTGGTGACCGCCTTCACGGAGGCGGTGACGATGTTCGCGTCCACCCCGACGCCCCACACGGTGCGGCCGTCGACCTCGCACTCGACGTACGCGGCGGCCTGCGCGTCCCCGCCGGAGGAGAGCGCGTGCTCGTGGTAGTCGAGCACCCGCACCGGCACGTCCATCGAGCCGAGCGCGTTGACGTACGCGTCGATCGGACCGTTGCCGACGGCGGCCAGCGACCGGACCTGCCCGCCGAGGCCCACCTGGGCCTCGATTTCGACCTTGCCGTCGGCGGTGCCGATGGCGTAGCCGGCCAGGGTGACGGCCGGGTCGGGCTGGTGGTCGAGCAGGTAGTGACTCGCGAAGATCTCCCACATGGTGCCCGGGTCGACCTCGCCGCCGTCGTGGTCGGTGACCTGCTGGACCACGCCGGAGAACTCGATCTGGAGCCGGCGCGGCAGGTCGAGCTGGTGCTCGGACTTCATGATGTACGCCACGCCGCCCTTGCCGGACTGCGAGTTGACCCGGATGACCGCCTCGTAGGTGCGGCCCAGGTCCTTCGGGTCGATCGGCAGGTACGGCACCGCCCAGGCGTGCTGGTCGACCGGCACCCCGGCCGCCGCCGCGTCGGCGTGCAGGGCGTCGAAGCCCTTCTTGATCGCGTCCTGGTGGGAGCCGGAGAACGCGGTGTAGACCAGGTCGCCCGCGTACGGGTGGCGCTCGTGCACCGGGAGCTGGTTGCAGTACTCGACGGCCCGCTTGACCTCGTCGATGTTCGAGAAGTCGATCATCGGGTCGATGCCCTGGGAGAACAGGTTGAGCCCCAGCGTCACCAGGTCGACGTTGCCGGTGCGCTCGCCGTTGCCGAACAGGCAGCCCTCGATCCGGTCCGCGCCGGCCAGCAGCCCCAGCTCGGCGGCGGCCACACCGGTGCCCCGGTCGTTGTGCGGGTGCAGGCTCAGCACCAGGCTGTCCCGCCGGGGCAGGCGCCGGTGCATCCACTCGATCGAGTCGGCGTACGCGTTCGGGGTGGCCATCTCGACGGTGGCCGGCAGATTGATGATCAGCTTCCGGTCCGGCGTCGGGTCGATCACGTCGATCACCGCCGAGCAGACCTGGAGCGCGTACTCCAGCTCGGTGCCCGTGTACGACTCCGGAGAGTACTCGTAGTAGATGTCCGTGTCCGGGGCGTGGATCTCCGCGTACTTCTGGCAGAGCCGGGCGCCGGTGGTGGCGATGTCGGTGATGCCGTCCCGGTCCAGCCCGAAGACCACCCGGCGCTGGAGGGTGGAGGTCGAGTTGTAGAAGTGCACGATCGCCCGCTTCGCGCCGCGCAGCGACTCGAAGGTCCGCTCGATCAGGTGTTCCCGGCACTGGGTGAGCACCTGGATGGTCACGTCGTCGGGGATCAGGTCCTGCTCGATGAGCTGCCGGACGAACTCGTAGTCGGTCTGGCTGGCCGACGGGAAGCCGACCTCGATCTCCTTGTAGCCCATCTGCACCAGGAGCTGGAACATCCGGCGCTTGCGCTCCGGGGACATCGGGTCGATCAGTGCCTGGTTGCCGTCGCGCAGGTCGACGGCGCACCAGCGGGGCGCGGCCTCGACGTGCCGGGTCGGCCAGGCGCGGTCCGGCAGGTCGATCCGGAACTGCTGGTGGTACGGCTGGTACCGCTGGTACGGCATCCGGCTGGGGCGCTGGCGGGCGATGGGATCGGTGTCAGCGTCGGTGGGTTGAGCCATGACGGAGTGCTCCCCTGAACATGTGGCGTCAGCAATCGGAAGGTCGGCGACGATGCCGGGTCGGCGCGAGGCGCCGATGGAAAACTCGGATGTGCTGGACGGCGCGGTTCGACTCCGCGACGAGGTGCCGGCCGGTCAGGCCTCGTCGCGGCGACCAAGGAGAAGCTGCGCCTGCCACATGACAGAGTGACCCTACGTGATGAGGTGGGGGGTGCAAAGGTCGGTCCGGAGTTTGAGATCGACGTCGCAGCCGGCCGGCCGGGTCAGGGCAGGCCGGTCAGCGCAGCAGCAGCTCGGCCAGCGGGCGGCGGCGGCGCAGGCCGGTCTCCTGCCGGAGCAACTCCTCGGGCAGGCTGAACGGGTCGCCGAGCCGGCCGACCGCCGCCACCACCAGGGGGCGGATCCCGGCCGGCAGCTCCAGGTCGGCGGCGAGCCCGGCGGCGTCGAAGGCGGCCAGTTGACGCACGTACAGCCCGAGCGCGGTGGCCTGCACGGTCAGGTGCGCCACCGCCTGCCCCAGGTCGTACGCGGCCCGGCCGGCGGGACCGGCCGCCGCCGGCCCGTGACCGCCGCCGACCCCGGCCGAGTGGGCCGGCCCGGCGGCGTGACCCTGCGTGCCGGCCCCGGCCCCGCCGTCGGCGTCACCGGCCGGCTCGGCGTCACCGGCCGGCTCGGCGTCACCGGCCGGCTCGGCGGGACCGGCCGGCTCGGCGGTCAAGTGGGCGCCGAGCAACAGGGCGGCGGCATGCCGGGCCCACCGCTGCTCGGCCGCCGGCAGGTTGACCAGGATCCGCTTGTACGTCTCGTCGTCGCGGTGCCCGAGGGCGAACCGCCACGGCTGCCGGTTGCCGGCGGAGGGTGCCCAGCGGGCCGCCTCCAGCAGCGAGGCCGCGTCGGCCGGAGGCAGCGTGGCGGTCGGGTCGAAGGCCCGAGGACTCCAGCGGAAGGCGAGCAGCGGGGTGAGGTCGGCCATGGGGCAAGCGTCCCGTATCGGGCATTTTGCGCGAAGTTCGGGGTCGAAGAATGTGTCCAGAACCACCCGTAACGGGACGCGGTGTCAGGGCGTTTCGGTGGCCCCGGGCGTCGGCTCGGCGCCGCTCGGCGCCGCGACACCGAGCGGCTCGCCGTCCGTCACCGGGCCGGCGAGCTGCACGGTCGCCGGGGCCGGCGCGGCCGGACCGGCCAGGACGAGGGTGCCGGTCACGGTCCGCACGGCGGTCGGCGTGCCGTCCGGGGCGTAGCAGTAGATCCCGGCGTCCAGCGGGGCGTTCAGCGAGGCCGAGGTCGAGTCGACCGAGTAGCAGGCCCCGGTCGCCCCCGCCGGCGGCCGGGCCGGAGAGACCGCCAGCGGTGCCCGCCGGTCGGTGAGCACCTTCAGCCAGTCGGTGAAGGGGTGCTGCACCCGGGGGTCCAGCCGCCCCGGGACGGCGTCGTCCCGGTCACCGAGGCGTACGCAGCTCGCCGGCTCGGGGCGGCCGGCCGACGGCAGGCCGCACTGGAAGAGCCCGTCGGCGGTGCCGGCGAACGAGACGTCCGCCGTGCCGCCCAGCGCCCCACCCGGGACGTCGACCCGCCAGGTGCCGTCGTTCGCGCTGGTCACCGTGATCGTGCGGTCGGGGCCGTCGCCGGTGAGGGTGTACCGGGCGGTGAATTGCCGGTCCTGGGCCGCCGCGGCCAGGGCGGCCAGCTCGTCGCGGGCGGAGTCGACGGCGGCGGGCGCGGGGTCGCTCGGCGGCGGCGAGGTCGTCGCGGCGGGCGGGTCGCCGGCGCAGGCGGCGAGCAGGGCCGGCAGGGTGAGCGTGAGGACGCCGGTCAGGCGCCGGGCCACGCGGCGGTGGGCATGCACCGGGTCATTCTGCGGTGCGCCGCCCCCGCCCGGGGACCCGTGCGACACCGGCCCGGCCGGCGTGTCGCGTACCCGCTGCCGAACTGGTGGGACGGCGGCCGGCCCGGCCCGCGCGGGCCGGATGGTGGGATCACCTGACCCGGCCGTTCGGCCTGCCGGATACCCTGATGTGGTCTGATACGCGCCGCCGGCCGGTTCCCCGGCGGCGTCGGCACGCTCAGGGACGCTGGGAGGGAGTGCACCGTCGTGGCACTCGTGGTGCAGAAGTACGGCGGGTCCTCCGTCGCCAACGCCGAGCGGATCAAGCGGGTGGCCGAGCGGATCGTCGCCACCCGCAAGGCCGGCGACGACGTGGTCGTGGTGGTCTCCGCGATGGGTGACACCACCGACGAACTGCTCGACCTGGCCAACCAGGTCAGCCCGCTGCCGCCGGGCCGCGAGCTGGACATGCTGCTCACCGCCGGAGAACGGATCTCCATGGCGCTGCTCGCCATGGCCATCCACAACCTGGGGTACGAGGCCCGCTCGTTCACCGGCTCGCAGGCCGGCGTGATCACCACCTCGGTGCACGGCAGGGCGCGGATCATCGACGTCACCCCGGGTCGGCTCAAGGGCGCGCTCGACGAGGGCGCGGTGGTCATCGTGGCCGGCTTCCAGGGCGTCTCGCAGGACACCAAGGACGTCACCACGCTGGGCCGGGGCGGCTCGGACACCACGGCGGTGGCACTGGCCGCCGCGCTGCACGCCGACGTGTGCGAGATCTACACCGACGTCGACGGCGTGTTCACCGCCGACCCGCGGATCGTGCCCAACGCGCGGCACATCCGGGACATCACCTACGAGGAGATGCTGGAGCTGGCCGCCTGCGGCGCCAAGGTGCTGCACCTGCGCAGCGTCGAGTACGCCCGGCGCGCGGGGTTGCCGATCCACGTCCGTTCGTCATACTCGACCAACACCGGCACCATGGTCACCGGATCGATGGAGGACCTTCCCGTGGAACAGGCACTGATCACCGGGGTCGCCCACGACCGCAGCGAGGCGAAGATCACCATCGTCGGGGTGCCGGACGAGCCGGGCGCCGCCGCGCGGATCTTCGACACCGTCGCCGGCGCCGAGATCAACATCGACATGATCGTGCAGAACGTCTCCACCGAGGGCACCGGCCGCACGGACATCTCGTTCACCCTGCCGAAGACCGACGGCCCGACCGCCATGGCCGCGCTCAGCAAGATCCAGGAGCCGGTCAAGTTCAAGGGCCTGCTCTACGACGACCACGTCGGCAAGGTCTCGCTGATCGGCGCGGGGATGCGGTCGCACCCGGGCGTGGCGGCCGGCTTCTTCGCCGCCCTCGGCGCCGCCGGGGTGAACATCGAGATGATCTCCACCTCCGAGATCCGGGTCTCCGTGGTCTGCCGGGACACCGACCTCGACAAGGCCGTCCGGGCCATCCACGACGCCTTCGAGCTGGGCGGCGACTCCGAGGCCGTCGTGTACGCGGGGACCGGGCGGTAGCGGCGATGCCGTCGCTGCCCACCCTTGCCGTGGTCGGGGCGACCGGTGCCGTCGGCACCGTGATGTGCGAGCTGCTGTCGTCCCGGCGCAACGTCTGGGGCGAGATCCGGCTGCTCGCCTCCGAGCGGTCGGTGGGGCGACAGGTGCGCTGCCGGGGCGAGGAGTTGACCGTCGGGGCGCTCACCCCGGAGGCGTTCGACGGCGTCGACGTGGCGATGTTCGACGTGCCGGACGACGTCTCCGCGCAGTGGGCGCCGGTCGCGGTCAGCCGGGGCGCGGTGGCGGTGGACAACTCCGGGGCGTTTCGGATGGACCGGGACGTCCCGCTGGTGGTCCCCGAGATCAACCCCGAGCAGGTGGGTAACCGGCCGAAGGGGATCATCGCCAACGCCAACTGCACCACCCTCGCCATGATCGTGGCGATCGCCCCGCTGCACCGCGAGTACGGCCTGCGCGAGCTGGTGCTCGCCTCGTACCAGGCGGTCTCCGGGGCGGGGCAGGCCGGCGTGGACACCCTGCACCTCCAGCTCGGCAAGATCGCCGGGGACCGGGTGCTCGGCTCCCGGCCGGGTGACGTGCGGCAGGCCGTCGGCGACGAGTTGGGGCCGTTCCCGGCTCCGCTGGCGCTCAACGTGGTGCCCTGGGCCGGCTCGCTCGCCGACGGCGGCTGGTCGTCCGAGGAGCTGAAGATGCGCAACGAGTCGCGCAAGATCCTCGGGCTGCCCGACCTGAAGGTCTCCGCGACCTGCGTCCGGGTGCCGGTGGTGACCGGTCACTCGGTGGCCGTGCACGCGGTTTTCGGCACGGAGGTGGACGCCGAGGGCGCCCGCGAGGCGCTGCGCAACGCCCCCGGCGTGATCCTGGTCGACGACCCGGCCACCGGGGAGTTCCCGATGCCGATCGACGCCGTCGGCACCGACCCGTCCTGGGTCGGCCGCATCCGCCGCGCCGTCGACGACCCCCGCGCCCTCGACCTGTTCGTGACGGGCGACAACCTCCGCAAGGGCGCCGCCCTGAACACGGCCCAGATCGCCGAACTCCTGGCCAAGGAACTAACCCCCCGCCCCTAACCCCTCCCACCCCGCCCACCCCGCCCGCCTCTTCTCCCGCACTTTCCGAGAAAGAGTGCCTTTGCGGCGGCGGATGGCCACGCTTTCACTGAAAGTGCGAAGGGATGAGGGTGGGGGTGGAGGGTCACGTGGTGGCTAGGCGGACGCCGTCGCGGCCCTGGCGCTTGACCGCGTAGAGGGCCTGGTCGGCGCGGCGCAGGGTCTGCTCGGACGGCTCGCCGGCCTGGGGCAGGGCGACGCCGACGCTGATGGTGCGGCCGGTGCTCCGGGCCGCCTCGGCCAGCCGCTCGGCGATCCGGACCGCCTCCTCGGGGCGGCTCACCTCGATCACCGCGACGAACTCGTCCCCGCCGATCCGGTACAGCTCGTCGCCCTGGCGCAGCGCCGCTTCCAGCGCCCGGGCCAGCCCGACCAGCAACCGGTCGCCGGCCTGGTGGCCGTACGTGTCGTTGACCGCCTTGAAACCGTCCACGTCGATCGCCAGCAGGGCCGTACGCCCCGGCGTGGCGCGGGCGATCCGCTGCCCGAACGGCCCGGTGTGCCCCAGCCCGGTGAGCGGGTCGGAGCTGGCCTGCTCGCGCAGCCGGGCCAGCGTGCGCAGCCGGTCCAGGCAGGTCCACGCCTGCCCGGCGAGCAACTCCACCAGGTTGACGGTGGTCGGGTCGGGCCGCAGCAGCCGCTCGTCGGCGACCAGCAGCACCCCGCCCCGGTCGGGCGGGCCGACCGGTACCGCCACCAGGGTGCGCACCCCGGCGTCGGCGAGCGGGCGGTACTCCGCGGTGGGCGGGTGCCCCGCCTCCCCGAGGGTGTAGCCGGGGCCGTGCCGGTGGGCCCGGGCGATCATCCGGTGCAGCGCCGGGGCGCCGGCCTCGGTCAGCTCGGCCCGGACGCGGGACTCCAACTCGCCGGGCGTTCCGGTCGGGGCGCCCAGCCGGGGGCCGGCCCCGTCGGCCAGCAGCAGCACCGCCGCGGAGAGGGTGGAGACCTCCCGGGCCGCGCAGATCGCCGTGGTCATCAGGTCCCACTCGGTGGGGGCGACGGTCAGCGCGGCGGCGTGCCGCAGCAACTTCTCGCTGCGGCTCTCCGCCGGCGGGCCGCCCAGCGCCGTTATCCGGGCACCGAGCCGGCCGGCGACGCGCTCGGCGGTCTCCCGCCACAGGGCCAGCTCGACCGGCCCGCTCCACTGGAGGTCGAGCACCCCGATCGGGCGGCCCGCCGGGTCGAGCACCGGCACGCAGACCTCGGCGGTCACGTCGGGGCGTACCGGGAGGTAGTCGGGGTCGGCGGTGACGTCGGGGACGGTGGCGCCGGTGCCGGAGGCGTACACCCGGCCGACGATGCCGGCCTTCGGCGGGACGGTCGAGAAGACCTGCCAGGCGCCGGTGGCCGCGACGCAGCGGAGCCGGTCCGGCACGTGGAGCAGGACGGAGATGGTGGCCGGCGCGTACCGGGCGAGCGCGGCGACGGTCCACTGGCACGCCTCGACGGCGGTCGACGCCATCGGCAGGCGGACCGTGACGTCCCGGACGACCCGGTGGTGAGCTACGCGCACGTGGTTCCAGACAGGGGAGGGGCGATCGTCAGATACAGCGTACTCACCGCAGCTCAGCGCCGGTTTTTCATGATCAAATACTGTCGTACACATGTGCTATCCACAGGGTGTGGACGGGGCCTGTGGATTCGGGCGGCCGGCGTTAGCCTGGATCCACCGGCCGACCTGGAGGACGCGATGCTCATCGCCCAGCTCAGTCACACCCACCCGGCCGCCGTCGGCGGCGGCCGCGTCACGCAGGCCGCGCGGGTCGGCCTGACCGGGGCGTACTGAGTCGGGGCATGGACGGCCTGCTCTGGTACGTCGCGTACGGGTCCAACATGCACGCCGCCCGGCTCAACTGGTACCTGGGCGGGGGCCGTCCCCCGGGCGGGCTGCGGACGTACCCCGGCTGCCGGGACTGCCGGCCGCCGCGCCGGTCGGCGGCGGTGCTGGTGCCCGGTGGGATCTACTTCGCCGGGGAGTCGCGGGCCTGGACCGGCGGGATGGCCTTCTACGACCCCGAGCTGCCCGGGGTGGCCGCGGCCCGGGCGTGGTTGCTCACCACGGAGCAGTTCGCCGACCTCGCCGCGCAGGAGATGTACCGGGCACCCGGCGCCGACCTCGACCTGATCGAGGTCGCCGTCGCGCGGGGTCGGGCCACCCTCGGCCCCGGCCGGTACGAGACGCTGGTCCGCACCGGCGTCCGCGACGGCGTGCCGATGCTGACCTTCACCGCGCCGGGTCGGGCGGGGGACGTCGAGTGGAACGCGCCCGCGCCGGTGTACCTCGCGATGCTCGCCGGGGGCCTGCGCGAGGCGCACGGCTGGGACGCGCCACGGATCGCCGGCTACCTGGCGGACCGGCCCGGGGTGGCCGGCCGGTGGGAGCGTCCCGCCGTCGAGTCGTTGGTCTCGGGGGCGCTCGGCGGCTGACGTGCGCCGCCGTTCGCGTCGGACCGGGGTGCCGTTCGCGGCGGACCGGGGTGCCGTTGGCACCGGCCGGGGACGCCGTTCGGCCGCGATCGGTCGACCCGCGGCCGGTAGTTGACGGCGCGGGGGTCGTATCGTCCACAGTGGCCGGCCGAGTGGATAGCCTCGGTGCACGTTCCACGCCGGCGCCGCCAGGGGCCGGCCGTCAACAGGTGGGGGATCGTGTTGAACAAGAGGCTGACCGGTATCGCCATGGCCCTCGCCCTCGCCGTCGGCGGTTCGCTCACCATGACCGGACCCGCGCAGGCCGCCACCCCGGCCATCCAGATCACGAAGGTGTACTACAACTCGCCGGGTACCGACAACCGGTCGAACAGCAGCCTGAACGCCGAGTACGTGAAGCTGACCAACCGCCGGTCCTCAACCGTCAACCTGAAGTCCTGGACCCTGCGCGACAAGTCGAGCCACGTCTACAAGTTCACCAGCGACTTCCGGCTTGCTTCCGGCGCCAGCGTTTACGTCCACACCGGCAAGGGCACAAACACCTCGACCCACCGCTACTGGGGGTCGGGCGCGTACATCTGGAACAACACCGGCGACGCCGCGTACGTGCGCAACTCGGCCGGCACCTTGATCGACTCCTGCTCGTGGGGGAGCAGCGGCAGCTACACCAACTGCTGACCGCGGGGGCCGGACCCGTCCGGCCGGTGCGGCGGTCGGCTCTCGTGAGGGGGGAGCCGACCGCCGTACCGTCGTCTCAGCCGATCAGGCCGCGGCGCAGCTCGGCGGCGAGCCGCTCCGGGGGCACCTCGTGGAAGCCGCCCTCCAGGCTCACGTACCGCGCCCCCGGCACCGCCTCGGCGGTCGCCCGCGTCGCGTCACGCAGCCACTGCGGGCTGGCCGTGCTGTCGACCACGACCGTCGGCACGTCGATCGCGGCGAGCCGGTCGGCCGGCAGGCCACCGTCCCCGGTGATGGTGGTGTCGTGGACCAGCGTCGGGGCCAACGCCTCCAGCCCGGGCCACATCGGCTGCTGCCGCATCCCGCGCACCTGCTCGGCCGGCAGGCCCACCGCCTCCACCATGAAGCACTCGACCGCGTCCGCGCGCCGGTCGGCGGCGAGCAGCTCGGCCAGCCGCCCCGCGATCGGCCTGCGGGACCCGGCGTGCGGCCCGACGGTGAACGGCGGCTCGAACAGGGCCAGCCCGGTCACCGGCAGCCCGGCGGCCGTCGCCAGGGCGGCGAGGATCGCCCCGGAGGAGAGCCCGTAGAGGTGGGCCGCCCCGCCGGCCGCCCCGACCAGGGCGGCGATGTCCTCGATCTCCCGCTGCACCGCGTACGGCGCGGTGTCGCCGCTGTCGCCGCTGTCGCCGCGCCCCCGCCGGTCGTAGCCGAACACGGTGAAGTTCGGCGCCAACGCGGCGGCGAGCGCGCGGGTGGTCGACCGGTCGTTGAACGCGCCGCCCACCAGCACGATCGGCGGCCCCTCGCCGGACCGCTCGTACGCGATGATCGTGCCGTCGGCCGACCGCACCCGGCCCTCCGTCAGGGACGTCCCAGTCATCCGCGAACTCCTTCCGCCACCCGTCGCCTCCCATCCTGGCCGGTGCCACCGACGAAACCGCCACGCCCCGCCGGATATCCCTCACCCCCTGTCCCGCCCGCCGTACCTCCGCAGTCGTGACGGGCTCCGTGCGGCGCCGTAAAGCCGCAGGATCCCGGCGGGGGTGGGGGTGTGGGCGGGGTCAGGTGGTCGGGAGGGGGGTTCGGGGTGGCGCGGCGGCCGGTGGCCGGCCGTCCTGGGCGGAGGTGAGCAGCCCGCGCAGGGACAGCGCGAGCAGCGACGCCGCCAGGCAGCCGCCGACCACGACGGCCACCCAGATCCGTCCGTCCGCCGCGCCGATGAGCGGGCCGGCGGTCACCGGGCCGATCACCCCGCTGATTCCGAAGATCATCGAGCTCATCGCGTTGTACCGGCCGCGCAGCTCGTCGGTGGCCAGGGCGTTGGTGAGGGCGGGCATCACCGGCGACAGCATCGTCTCGCCGAAACCGAAGATCGTCGCGCAGGCCGCCACGCCGAGCGCGGCGACCAACGCGTTGCCGGGCCCGATCAGGCCCGCCGCGCCGAGAACCAGCCAGGCGCCCGCGAAGACCGCCCCGACCAGGGCCAGCGCGCCCGTCCGGCTGCGCCCCTCCATCCGGCGGATCACCACCAGTTGGGACAGCACGATCATGACGGTGTTGCCGGCCAGGGCCCAGGCCACCACCCGCGGGGTCACCTCGGCCACCCGGACGGCGTACGCGGTGAAGCCCACCTCGATCTGGGCGTACCCACAGGTGGTGAGGACGAGCCCGAAGACCACCAGCCGGCGGAACGGGCGGTCCCGCAGCACGGTCAGGTAGCCCCCGGCCGACGCCGCGCCCCCGCCCGGCCCGGTGCCGGCGATCCGATGGCCGACTCCCGGCAGGCTGATCAGGATCAGCGCCGGCACCAGGTAGCTCACCGAGTCGAGCAGGTAGACCAGCTGGAAGGTCACCGGGCGGGCGACGTCCACGACCGCCCCGGAGATCAGCCCGCCGACCCCGATGCCGAGGTTGAGCAGGGCGAAGTTCAGGCCGTACACCCGTTGCCGCTCGTCGGGGGCGGTGAGCGAGGCGAGGATGGTGTTCTGCCCCGACCAGATCGCGGAGCTGCCGATCGCGACCAGCGTGATCACCGCGAACGCCGACGCGGTCCCGGAGACCAGGGCCAGCGAGCCCGTGCCCGCCGCCTCGACCAGCAGGCACGGCAGCACCACCCGGCGCGCGCCGAACCGGTCGATCAACGTTCCGCCCAGCGGGGACAGCGCCAGGGTGACCACGCCGTACCAGCCGATGACCAGGCCGGCGCGCGGGTCGGAGAGGCCGCGCACGTCGGTCAGGTAGATGAACAGGAACGGCAGGGTGAGGCCGCGACCGATCGCCGAGAGCAGGGTGCCGACGAGGATCCGCCGGGCTTCCGGGCGACGGGGCAGGGCGCGACGCAGCATGCCGGCGATTCTGGGCGGAGGGTACGACCGGCCGCGAGCCGTTTTCCGGCGCGTACGCGCTCGGCGAAGTCCGTGGTGACGCGGCCCACGCCCGCCGTCCTGGGCAGCGGCCGGGGTGCCCGCCGTACCGCGTCGGCGACGCCGGCGGGTCGGTCTGCGATCCTGGTCGGGATGACGACGACCTGGCGACACCTGCCCGCACCGGCCCGCGAGATCGCCGTGGCGGCCACCGAGGCCGTGGCCGCGGCCCGGGCGCGCGACCGGGAGGCGTACGACGAGGCGGTCGACCGGCTCGCGGGGGCGGACCGGTCCGGTCTGGTGCTCGGCGCGGTGGTCCGGCTGCTGCTGGAGGAGACCCACCCCGACGGGCTCGACGGCGACGACGTCCGACAGGTGCTGGAGACCTGCGTGCGGGGCGCGGCGAGCTGGCAGTCGGACATCGACCCGCACGTGGTGCTGGTGCTGCTGGCCGGCGCCCTCGGCGTGTACGACCCGGACGACGACGCCACCCCGCCCGACCCGGCCGCGCTGGCCCGGCACGCCCCACTGCTGCTCGCCGACCTGCTGGCTGGGACCGGCCGGCCGCTCGACGGGTGGCTGACCGCCGCGTTCGCCGAGATCCGGCGTACCGAGCTGCACGACTGAGCCGCGGAGGGCCCGGCGCGATCGCCGGGCCCCTCCGCGTCGCGGGCGGTCAGGGGGTGGTGGCCGCCACCTCGAACGAGTACCAGTTCGGGTAGTCACTCCAGGTGCCGTCGGCCTTGACGGCGTGGACGATCAGCGTCACGTAACCCGCCTCGGTCGGCGTCCAGCTGATCGTGGCCCGGCCGTCCCCACCGGCGGGGGCCTCGGCGACCTCGCCGCCGTTGAACGAGTACCGGTACCCGGCCACGTCCGTCCAACCGGGCGGCGGGGAGAACGTGAACGTGCCCGGCACCCCCACGCCGCCGACGGCGTGCCCGTCCTCGGGGGAGTAGTAGACGTCCGACTTCACCCCCGGCCAGGGCAGGAAGTAGGTCGACCAGTCTACCGTCGGCGACACGAAGCCGTTGGCGCTGTGGCTGCGCACGGAGACGCGGTGCCCGTCGGGGTTGTTGGCGGTGAACCGGAAGTACGCCGTGCCGTCCTCCTCGGCCTGCCGCGTAACCGGCTTGCCCCCGTCCAGGGTGATCTCGTACTCGATGACGCCCGTCATGCCGTTGGCCGGGACGAGTTTGAGCAGGACATCCTGCCCCCACTCCGGCTGCCCGCCCTCGACTCGCACCTCCGGCTCGATCGAGGGCACGAGGGTCATGTACTCGATGCCTTCGGAACGGTTGCCGGCCAGGTCGATCGACCGGACGGTGAGCCGCTGCGGCCCGGATCCGACCGGGCTGAGGGTCACCGTGGCCGAGCCACCTGGGGCGTCCGCCCTGACGGAGTTCGGCCGGCTGAACGGGGCCGGGCACTCGAGCTGCCCGACGTCGCCGCTCCCCGCACATGCAGGGACGCCGAGGCCGTTCCAGCCGTACTCGAAGCCCGCCACGTCCTTGTTCCCGTTGCCGGAGAACGTGAACGTCGCCGGCACGCCCACCGGGGCCGATTCACCCGAGCTGAACGGCGGATAGTTCGCCGAGCTGACCGTCGGGGTCGTGGGCGCGGTGCCGTCGTAGGTGAAGAAGCACTTCTTCGACCAGGCCGAGAGGTCGGTGCCGTCACCGGCGCGGGCCTGCCAGCCGTACGACTTCCCGTCGACCAGGGTTCCCGCCGGCAGGTTGACCGTGCTGACCCGGCCGGGCATGCTGGAATCCGCGGTGAACACGGTCCGCGCGGTCGCGTCGTTCTTGGGCCAGACGGCGTACTCCGTCACCAGGCTCGGTTGGTCCCACTCGTCCGGGTCGGCGCCCAGGGCCTGGAGCACGTTGGCGAATCCGCCCAGCCGGGGATACGGCTTCAGCTGGGTGCAGGGGACACCGCCGTTGTAGAGGTTGCCGCTGTCGATCGTCGGCAGCGAGTTGTAATCCACCGACGAGCGCACGCCGTAAGACCAGCTGAGCGTCCGGCCGTAGGCCGGGTCGTTCTCGAACTGCTCCGGCACCCGGATCTCGAAGGTCACCCGGCGCTGCTTGTGTGCCATCGCGTCCTGCACGGCGGCCCCCACGTCGAAGGTCAGGGATCCCTTCGGGCAGAAGTTCGGGGTGAGCACCTCGTCGAGCTTGGTCAGCGGCGCGGGCCGGCGGTTCCAGGTGGGCGTGGTGCCCACCGGCTTGGTACGCCAGATCTCAACGGCCCGCTTGGTGCAGTCCGCCGCGCTGTACTCCGTGACGAAGACCTTCCCGTCGTAGATCTTCCTGCCCTCGAACTGCGAGAGGTCGAAGGTGGCGTAGACCCTGGAGGTGTGGCTCACGCCGTCCTCGTCGAGCCGGGTGCCGAGTGGCAGGTTGACCTGCTCGGCCAAGTTGTACGCCTTGGCCGGCGTCGCTGAGTCGGTCCAGCCGACCTGCACCGACGGGGGCGTTTCGGTGTGCGGTGCCGCTGCGGCGGCGCCGCCGGTGGTGATGACGGCGAGGCCGGTGACGCCGAGCGTCAACGCGACCAGGCCGGCGAGGCCACGACGTGGCCAGAGTCCGGTCACAGTAGATTTCCTTCACCGTGTGCTGTGCCCGGCGCGTCCGCCCGGGGCAGTCACCGGCATCTAACCGCCGAGACTCGCCACGAGGCATCAACCGTTCAGGTGGTGGCCGGGCCGCCGTGGTCGGCCGACAGTGGACGGTGCGGGACAACGGTCCCGGTCGGGCGATGCCGCACGGCGGGTTCGCGGAGCGTTCACCTGGGAGTCCTGGTTGTGGGAATGTTGCATCTGTCTATATACATGACAGACGATAGTCCTCCGATCCGGACGGAGCATCATGAACCGTACGCTGCGCGTGGCCGCGACCACCCTCGCCGCCACCCTCGCCGCCACCGTCGGCCTGGCCAACCCCGCCTGGGCCGCCAGCTACTCCTCCCCACTGCGGACCGCGGTCGCGGCCCTGCCCGTGGCCACCGAGATCCGCACCGGCTACAGCCGGGACCTCTTCCCACACTGGATCGACGCCGACGGCGACGGGTGCAACACTCGCAACGAGATCCTGCTCGCCGAGGCCGTCTCCGCGCCGACGATCACCGGCACCTGCACCCTCTCCGGCGGGCGCTGGTACTCCTACTACGACAACGCCTACTGGACGGCGACCGGCGACGTGGACATCGACCACATGGTCCCGCTCGCCGAGGCATGGGACTCCGGCGCCCGCAACTGGTCCACCAGCCGCCGCCAGGCGTACGCCAACGACCTGGGTGACTCCCGCCCGCTGATCGCCGTGACCGACAACGTCAACCAGTCCAAGGGCGACCAGGACCCGGCCACCTGGATGCCGTCGTACAGCTCCGCCCGGTGCCGTTACGTCAACGAGTGGGTGGCCACCAAGATCCGCTGGCGGCTCACCGTCGACACGGCCGAGAAGAGCGCCCTGACCAGCCTGGCCAGCTCCTGCTCCAACGTCACCATCTCGGTCACCTACGCGTACTGACCGCGCGCTGGCCCCCGCCCGACCGGCGGGGGCCGCCGTGGCGCTGCCTGGAGCGGGCACCCGAAACGAATCGCCGTCGGTGATGAACCCGGCGACGGCGTACCCACGGCGGGGGCACCGGGAGTGGATCAGGCGACGAAGCGGGTCTTGCGGCGGCGGGCGACCAGGTAGCCGGCCGTGCCGGCGACGAGCAGCAGCCCGCCGACGGCGGTGATCAGGCCGATCGAGTCACCGGTGATCGGGAGCGTCGGGCGGTCGTCACCGCCGCCCTGACCGCCGTCTCCGCCCCCGTGGCCGGTCGGGTTGATGATGATCTTCGCGGAGTCGTTCTGCGCGTTCGGGTCACCGTCCAGCTTCACGGCGAAGGTGCCGGTCGCGTCCGCCACCACCTTGTCGATGCGGAGCGCAAACTCGTACGGCGCCTCACCGCCTACCACGATCTCGCCGGCGCGGCAGGCGTACTCCTTGGCACCCGGCTCGGCCCACTCTGCGTTCCTCGGGTCCCACCCCTCGCCCGGCACGTACGGCACACAGCCGCGGGGTGCGTCGACGACGGTGGTGCCCTTCGGGATGGTGATCCGGATCGGCATCTTCTCAGTCTGGACTTCGAGCGCTGCGGGACCGTGGTTGGTGAAGCCCGGCCGTACGGTGACCACCTCACCCTTCTTGCCGCTGGCGGTGGCACCCCTGGCCGCCAGATCCGCCGGGTTGTCGCCGGTCACGTTGATCGACGCCAGGGTGAAGTTGTTCATCCGGTTCACGTCGGTCTGCTGGGCCTTGGCCTTCGCCCCGGTCTGCTCGACCAAGCGGAGTTCGCCACCGCGACCCGGCTCGAGGCCGGGCAGCGGCCAGTTCCTGAAAATGCGCACCCAGTCGTCCTTCGTCCACCAGTCGAGGGTGACCGGGAGCTCGGCACCGGTGCGGGCGTCCTCGTTCAGGATGAGCGGGAAGTCCTCGGAGAGCTGGTAGGACTTGTTCGCCTCCAGTTGGGTGTCGAAGGTGCAGACGGCGTTCAAGCCCTTGAGCGACGCGCAGTTGGAGTAGTCGCCGGCGTACGTGACGAGCCAGGATGCCTGCAGCATGAGGATCGTTTCGTTGACCGTGGTCGCACTGCCGTTTCGTACCACGCCGGGCAGTCCCACCCGGCTGCGCGGGGCACCGCTGACCTCGACCGTCTCGTCGCTCACGAGGTCGACACCCTCGGCGATCGTGATGCCGGCCGTGGCGGTGGCGGAGATGCCGCCGGACGTGATCGTGACCGTGACATCACCCTGCTGCCCCGGGGTCGCGCCGTCCCTGCCGGTGAGCGTGTAGAGTCAAACCGGGGGTGCTGGCCCTTCGGGAGGTCGACCTCGCAGTGCAGCTTGCTCGACGACGCCTCGCAGGCCCAGCCGTCGGGCATCGGCTCGACGGTGGCGAAATCATCGACCTCGGATCGAGCGTGGTCCTGCCGAATTGCCACTGATCCTCGTCGTCCCTGGTGGGATGCGCCATGAGCCATCCGTGGGTCGAGTGTCCGGGGGCGACGAGCTGGTTCGGCGCGCCAACGACGAAGGGACGGTCGTCGGCGACCGCAGGGGTGGGGGAGGCCGCGACGAGCGCGCCTGCGACGCTCAATCCGGTGAGCCAACGCCGGGTGGAGTGCTTGAGCATGTGGTCCTCCCGTGAGCGCGCC
>NZ_QKKX01000087.1 GCF_003434305.1 Micromonospora sp. MW-13 | reverse complement strand
CAACTGTGTCCGGCCTGATCAACAAAAGCCGATGCCCGGCCGGAGGCATGTGCGGACACCCGATCGCTGTTGTGCCGGTCGCGGTGGGCCACGGTGATGTGAACGGCATGGGCGTAACTGATCATTGAGCGGTGCTGAACCCTGCCGCGCCGCCGGCCGACGCTGGTGCGTTCTCGTTGGCCGTACCGCCGCTGTTTTCCGCGCTGGCTTCGGCGCGGAGCATCCTCATCGCTGGAGCGGGCGGGGGGTTCGACGTGTACGCCGGCCTGCCCTTGGCGTTCGCCCTGTGGCGCGGCGGCGCGCAGGTGCATCTGGCCAGCCTGTCCTTCTCCGAGCTCCGCACCACGCGCCCACCGGGTGGCATGTTCAGCCCCGCCGCCCCGCCGCCCCGACGGCCGTCGCAGACGATTCACAGCGGCTGACGTTCGTCCTGGATCAGCAGTGAATATGCACGTGCAGTAGCACCGCGTCGGGTGGCAGCTCCATCAGATAGAGGTCCGTGAAGTGCAGGTAGTCACGGCGAAGTCGTAGGTTGTCGAGCTGGCCAGCAAGGCCCGGTGCGCTGCTGCCCATTAGATCGGGGTCGAGCCACTCACCTGAGAGCGTCAGCAGGCCGTCGGTCGCCAGCGCCTCGCGAGCGCGCAGAGCCATGAAATCGACCCGAGCCAGGCCGAACGAGACGACGGGATCGTCACCCCAGTTAGGGATCCGCTGGAACGGCGCGGTGGTAAAGCCGTATCTGTTCGCCACGGCCGCGAGAAGCGGTTGCGAGTGATAGGCCTGCCATGCCTCGCGCCCGAAGTAGTCGTGGGGTTCCGCCGAACTCTCAACGAAGTGGACAAGGGGGCGCGCCGGTGGAAAGGCGGCCGTCATCTGCTGCCACTCGTCCCACTCTCGACCGGCGGCCTCGGCGGCCGCAGTGCGGACAGCCCCCAGATCGAGCAGCGCCCGCGGCCCACCGTCACAGTAACCCGGGCCTGTGTCCTCGGACGAGTCGCCGCGCACCAGCCGCAGATCGTCCTCATACCCGCCCACGACGGGGATCCTCGCGGACCAACCGATCCGGTAGCGGTCCCACCGCCCACCCCACTCATCGTCCGGGTCCTGCGGGGCATCCCGGTCGTACGGCCGCATCGCCGCGGCCAGGGCGACGTCGATCTCGCGGCGGTCCACCGGATCGAGACACACCGTAATGATCTCCCAAGCCATGCTGCTTCCCCTACGCCTGAGGACCCGCCGCCGGGCAGGTGGCGCCATCATTCGGCGTCCTGAGTTGATCACTGAACATGCCGCCGACCCTACTGGTCGTGGCAGCGGCGGTAGCCGCCAGCTGTGCCGTCACGCACGGGTACGAGCCCAGGGTCCCGGCAAAGTCGTGAGGGGTGTCTGGGTTGAGGTGGTTGGCGTATCGCTGAGCTGGTCGAGCAGAGGTGCGAAGCGGGTGATCTCGTTGGTCTTGCCGTCGACGTCGGTACTGGCCAGCACCACACCCGTGGCCTGGTCGGCGGCGGCGAAGACGTGCCGGGCGACCGTATCGCTGGTGCGGGAGCCACGCAACGTCTTGCCATCCACGGCGATCACCCGGCGTGTTCCCGCCTTCGGCGCGGGAACCCGCGCGCCGAGCCAGGCACCGATCACCGCGGCCAGCCGATCGGGGTCCAGGGCCTGCAACAGCCTGCGGATCATGGCCTCTGACGGCCGCCGGCCGGGGTCGATCCCGAGCACAGCCGCGGTGTCAGCAGGTAGATCAGCGACCCACTCACCGATCGCCGCGTACGAGCGGTAGCCAGCGACGACCGCGCACACCGCCGCCGCGACCACGGTTCCCAACGCATGCCGGACTCCACGCCGGGCACGTGGATCGGGCAGGGAACCCAACGCGGTGAGCAGGCCGGCAGCCGAGGCCACGGCAGACGAGCCGGGCGGTGCGGTCGACAACGATGAGATCAGCGATGATGGCAGCGCGGGCATGGCTCACTTCAGATAGATCAACAGGCCTCGAGAACCTTGATGATCTTCTGGAACGGCCATGCCCGCCCTGCTGCCCACACCAAGGGCGCGTCTACGCCAACCACCTCAACCCAGACACCCCTCACGACTTTGCCGGGACCCTGCCTACGCCCCGCACGCATAGCGGCAGATCCGGATGCCGCGCGACTTCCCCGGGAGCCTCGAGATCGGCGCGCCGATCTTGATAGCGTCCAGTCGTGACTGATGATCGTGCGATCGTTCGCCGATTCGAGCCCTATGCGGATCATCTGGCCTTCGTCATCACGGACACGGAAGCGACCGAGGACATCTTCGACGGAGATACCTGGGACAAGGCCGATGACGCCTGGCGCATCGCTGTAGAGCGCCACTGCATCGTCGTGGGAACGGCCCGCTACGACTACGTACCGGTGACGCTGGCGCTCTCAGACACGCCTCCTGCGATTGGATCTCTCGATGCCTTCGACCATGTCGTCGAAGCGGACATAGCGCTCCCATCCGGGAAGATGGCGGTGACCGGCGCCACCGAGCTTCCGGACGAGGTTGAACCCGTGCCACTGCCGGCAGGTCGCTACCGGGTTCGGGTCGTCTACGCGCAGACGGACCATCGGCCGGCGAGGTGCAATCTGGAAGACGCCGGGGACCACCTGGAGTACCAACTCACGATGTGGCCGACCGACGCGGACCGCGGCGTACACGTCCTAAAGCAGGGCGTTTCTCCTTGGGCGTATTGACAAGCACGAACAGAAAAGGCGGCGGCACCGTCCGATGCCGCGGCTTGCGCGGCGTCTCGATCCCGCCGGCCCAGACTTTCGCTCATCGGCACGACCACGCGGTCAGCGGCAGATCCGCGCACTCACCTCGGACCCGTACGGTCGGCGTCACGTCAATGTGGCAGCCTTGGTGGGGCGGGCAGGTTCAGCACCAAGCAGGATTCAGTCGGGTCGTCAGTGAGCTCGTAGAACCTGCTCAAGCCGCTGTTCGAGTCGGCTGCGAGCGAGGTCGTCATCGATGTCCAGCCCGGAGTCACGCCATGGCTGGACGACTTTCGCTGGGTCCGGCAGGTAGCCGACAATGTCCATGACGTTCCAGTACCGGAACTCATCCTCGTCGTGACGGCCATCTGCCCGGCGACGGTACGCGTTCGTGAATCTGGCCCCAGCCTCAACGCCGTGCAACATGGCCAAATAGGTCGCGGCATGTGCCACGTCTAGGGTCGCCGGTCCCCACGACGTCTCGACCCAGTCCACTACGCCGCTGATACGCCCTTGCGACCACAGCACATTTCCCAGATGAAAGTCTCGGTGCAGGAACGTACCGGCATAGGCCGGCACGGGTTGTTCCAGCAGCTCGAACGCCTGATGCCATAGCTGTAGCCGCTGCGCCCACGGCGGCATGACTCGTTTTCCCGGCGCCGCCCACGACTGGTACTGCCGTGGCCTGTTCCGCCCAGGCGCGAATTGATGGATGCCTACGAGAACCTGCGCCATTGCCTCCAGAATGCCGTCCGCGGCAGAGGTCAAGCACAGACGCCCGGGCAACCAGGACATCAGGTGTGCCGGTGCCCCGGCGGTCTCCCCGGACAAATCGAGTGCGATACTTCGAGGCACTGGGATCGATGACCGTTGCAGTTGCTGCTGGACAGCCGCCTCTCTGCAAAGCAGTCCGGCAGCGTGTCGGCGCCACGGCTCCTTCGTCATCAGCCGGAGTACAGCCTGTTCGCCGTCGTCTCCGGTCAGGCCCAGCATGGTGGACGTCCAACCACCCGTGAGACGCCGCACCCTGGTGATCCGACGCCGCCAAGTCGACTCAACCCAGCGAATCTCAACCTCGGTCGCACTGCCCACAAGTACCACCCTGTCATCGGCAGGTCCGGACGTCGGCTCCATGCGCTTGACATGACGCTCCGTAACGCGCGGATCGCGGCATGAGCGTGCACCAGATCGGAACGACTGCCTGGACGTCAGAGGTGACCTCGGCTGCCTTTCCATAGATAGAGGTCCCGCAGCAGGGATATCTCGGCGCCGTGGTGAATGACCTCGCGGTGGACGTGCAGGATGAGCTTCGCGATCGGTGCATCCGCGTACTCTGGCGGTGAGATGGCGCCTTGCGGCTGAGCTAATCCGGCTGCGCCGAGGTGGCGGACATCGCGGATCCACGCATCGTGCCCGTCGTCGAGCTGGCGCAGTGCTGCCTCTGCGGTGCCCGGGTAGGCGACGGCCCGGTGACCGGCAAGCGAGCCATCGAAGTGGGGTGCGGTCGGTGGCCCGAACACGTCAACGAGGTGCGCCAGCCGCCAGGCGATCGTGGTGACCGGCGCGCGGTCGTGTGGCGGGCTGGCGTAGTCCAAGGTGAATTCGCCTGCGCCGATCGAGGTCGGCGCAGAACTCTGCCCGCGCCGGCTGAGGGTCCAGGAGCCCGGGACCGGCTGCCAGAAGTACTCGTCATCGGTCAGCCCGTCCAGCCGTGGCCGAAGCTGATGCTGCCAGTGCCACTCAAGTTGATCGACCAACTCCGCGTTCCAGTCCACATCCACGGTGCGACAGTAGATTGACCGGCGACCCGATCAAACCTACGACGAGACCGTCAGGGCCCGAAGCAACCTACAAGGCGGCACTTCCCGCTCCAGACCAGTAGCGGACAGCCGCGACGAGCGGATTGCGGCAGATCCGGGTACCGGCGGGGCGGGCGCGGCAGAATGCGAAATCGGTTCTGGCCGTCGCGGGTGATCCGCTGCCGGTACAGGTAGCCAGGTCACGGCGGACGCCGGGCACCCCGGGCGGGGGCCGATGAACCGCATCCGCGACGGGTCACATGCCGAAACGGGCAGCCCGCCTCGCCCTCTCTGGTAGCGACGCGCTGATCTCGGCGGCGAAGTCGAGGAACTCACAATGCCCGGGCAGGGCCTGTCAGACCGACTTGTCTGGTACGTCCGACGGCTGGTCAGGTCACTGAAGGTCCTTGTTCGCACGCTTCGATCGCGGCGCGCACATTGTCGTCGGTGGTGTCGAATTTTCGTAATAGCGGTAACAGCGATGGGTCTTTGAGGTGCGCTGCTGCCTCGAAGATCAGGGTGCCCACGGTCGGCTGCGCCAGCAACTCGGCGACAAGTGGACGCACGTCGGCGTCCAGGCGGCGGGCCAGCGCCACCACGGCCTCGTCTCGAGCGTCGAGGTAAGAGTCGCTGGTCCGCGCCCACAGTGCCCGCCGTACGGCTTCGGAATCGGCGTCGGTCTGGGTACCCAGCCCGAACGTCGCCCAGTCACGGACTTGAGGTTCCGAGTCGGCACTCAGGGCGATCAAGGCCGCTACACCGGATACCTCGGGCGGATCGCCCATGACCATCGGCAAATCGCCCGCGACCTGGCCTCGCACCTCGGCGTCGGGATGGGCTGCCAACGCCGTCAGTACGGGCAGGCCACGCGCGTCCTGCGCGCCACCGAGCGCCCGGACGATGCCGACGAGAACGTCAGAGTCATGCTCGTGCTTATATGCGTCGATCGCCAGATCGGCGACGTTCACACGCACATGCTCGTCGCCCACCTGGGCCGCGACGGCAAGCAACTGGCACGCGACGCCACGAACGTCGGTCTCCTCAGCGGAAAGATGACGGCGAGCCAGATCCACGGCGGCCTGCGTGTCTGGTCGGACGATCCGTAACAGTCGTTCGTCGACCGCGTCACCATCGTAGGGTTCAGTCCGCCAGGCGAGTAAAGTCAGGCGAAACTGCTCGTCGGCCTGCGTCATCACGGAAAGATACTGGCATAGCGCCGCAGGGAGCCGCGCCAAGTTTCCTACGCGGCGGTTGCCAGACCAAGCGGTTCGCACAATGCCACAGTGACGGAACGCATCCGCCATGGTCACGGGTTGTGAGTGGGCCGGAGGGGATTTGAACCCCCGGTGGGGCATGGCACGCCAGCGGCCCCGCAACACCTTCGAGTCGCCCGTGCGTGCCCGGCGTACGACTCTGAGTGCTGCAATAACCCGGCTCTGCCACCGGTCCAGACCCAGTATCGGTGTCATCCGGCTACCCGAGCAGCTGGGTTTCCGAGCGGCGTCCGAGCCCGATGTCAGCGGCAGATCCGTGCGTTCCTCACCGTCACCTTGCCGGCCCTCCGGGCCGTTGATGGTCTCGGAGGCTCGACGAGGCTGCGTAGCACCGGATGGGGTACGGCTCCGAGTCGCGATCTCCTACCGGCCGGTGGCACCGTCGATAAGCTCTCGCAGGATGTCGGCGTGACCGGCATGCCGGATGGTCTCGCTCGTCATGTGGGCGAGCACCCAGCGAAGCGTACGAGGCGCGTCACCGACCGGCTGCGCGGTGAGGACGTCGGCGCCAGCGGCTGCGATGATGTGAGCGTCGCTGTCGGCGATCGCAGCCCGGTAGCCGGCGATGATCTGATCCGGGGACCGGTCCGACTCGACCACCATGTCGAAGTCGACCTCGGCATAGCGCGGGTCGCCGGCGAACGTGTAGCCGAACCAGTACCGTTCGGCGTCGGTCAGGTGCTGGACCAGGCCCAGCAGTGTGGTGTCGGAGACGACCAGGCGGCGCCGCAGCTGCTCCTCGTTCAGCCCGGCGACCTTCTTCAGCACACATGATCGAGCGAAGGACAGAAAGGCGAGGGTGGTGTCGAGCTCGCCACCGTCGCTGCGCGGCACGGCTTCGCGTTGGGATTCGATCATGCCCCGACCTTACGTGCTTGTCATCCGGGCGAGGCAGGCGCGGACATCATCCGAGCGGCACCCACCAGACGCCCGCTCATCGGCACGAGCGTGCGGCGCGACCCGTCGGGCGACGGTGAGAGAACCTAGCGCCCGGTCGGCGGCATGAGAGTAAGGCTGATCTTGGCTGGATTGATGTCGGCCGGAGTTGTCGTATCCGGGCCCCGTTGTTCGTAGCCACGGTGAGCGGCCGCCCACGAGGGCGCGGTCACGACCACAGGAGATGCCGACCGATGCAGCACCCACTGTCCAAGATCCACCGCATGTTCGAGCTCGTCGAGCCGATCGCCACCGTCACTTTCTCCGAGGTGCCGAACGAGGCGTTCCTGGCCCTCGGCATGCGCAACTACTGGGACGGATACTTCGCGGGCCGGGCCGCACCGCTGGGGATGGCACCGGCCGAGGTGGTGCACGCGGTCTTCTACAACTTCGCCGACGGCGAGGTGGCGCGCCACATCCCGTGGGTCTGGGGGAAGACCACCCCGCAGGAGGCGATCGCGGTCCGTGAGCGGGGCAGCGCCGCCGCGCTGCGGCAGCTGATCGGGCAGCTCGCCGAGTCGCCCGCTCTGGTGCGGGTCGCCGACCTCGCCACACGGGCAGCGGTCAGCGCGCCGACCGAGGGCCGTGCGCTGTACGCCGGGCTGCGCCCGCTTCGAACGCGGCAAACTCGTCGAACGGCCCACCACCGAGCCGATCACGACCGACGCCGCAGCCGCCTGACCAGATTTCTCATCCACAAGTCTTGACTATTGCTCCCCAAAAGCATGTCTCGTAACTCGGTGAAGGCCTTGCCGGTCAACGGTGCCGGTGTCACCCGAGCAGGATGATGTTGTGGAGATGGGCGATGCCGGAAGCGGTGTCGGCCAATGTGCTCGCGGCACGCCGGTAATCGCGCAGGATCTTGAAGGTCTTCATGCGGGCCAGGGCGTGTTCGACCTGCGCCCGGACCTTGCGGTGCTGCTTGTTCAGGTCTTTCTTCCAGTCGGGTAGTTCGCTGCCGTCGGTGGGTTTGCGGTACGGGATGATCACGTCGGGGTTGCCGCGGTAGGCGCCGTCGGCCATGACCGGCCGTCCGGCCAGCTTCTTGTCGACACCTGAGCTGCGGTAGGCGATGGTGTCGTTGCGGTTGCCGGGCTGCGGGTCACCCAGGGCCACGACCAGGCGGGTGTGGGCGTCGATGGCGACCTGCAGGTTCGTGGAGTAGCGGTAGTTCTTGCTCGGCGCGGCCAGTCGGTGGTCTCGGGTCGGGATCAGGGTGCCATCGACGATGGCGATCTGGTCGACTCGTCGTCGGCGTCCCGGGGCCAGGGCGAGCAGGGGGCCGAGGGCGTCGATGACCCGGTGGGCGGCGGAGTGCGACACCCCGAACAGCGGACCGATCTGCCGCATGGTCAGGTTTGTACGCCAGTACGCGGCCACCAGCAGCACCCGGTCGGCGAGGTTGAGGGACCACTGCCGGCCCGGCCGCCCGTCAGCGATCGCGTCCCCGCCGCGTTCGGCGACCAGTCTGACCAGCCTGCGGAACTGGGCGAGCTGCAGCCCGGTGAACGGGAAGATCCACTCCGGGCGCGCCGCCGTGATCACCTGCACCACAACATGATCCACCATGGACCCGCCACCGAGTTACGAGACATTCCTAAGGCAGCCCGACACGGTGTTCCCGGCGGGTGGGCGGCCGGCACGGGTCCATGACGGCGTCCTGGAACCCGATGCGCACGATCGGCGGCAAATCCGTGTACGTAGCCTTGTTGGCGGGCCTAACCGATTGAGTGGGCGTTCTGTCACGCCTGCTGGAGTCGGACACCGAATCGTCGAGACGCCGTCCGGAAGGCGGCGGGTTCGTGAATGGTGAAGTCCACGTCGAGGAAGGCCAGGTTCAACAGGAGCCACTGCCATGAGTCGGATCTGAGGACGGCGCGGGTTCGATGCGGTGCGATGGGCTCAAGTTCGACGTCCTGGTACTTCAGAGAGTCCGCCACCGCGGTCATGGGAGCGTCAACAGTCAGAACGACGCGGTGTTGGTGCTTGTTGAGTCCCTCGCGGAGGTACTGAATGCCGGTGTCGGCGGGCAGTGGGCGGGGGCTGAAGGCTCGGCCGGTGTTTCGCAGGTTGGTGATGCGGTCGGTACGGAAGACGCGCCAGTCGCGCTTGCGGGTGTCCCAGGCCAGCAGGTACCAGCGCAGGTGCTGGTGGATCTGGCGGTGCGGTTCGACTTTGCGTGCCGTGGTAGGTCTGGTCGCGCCGGCGTAGTCGAAGGTGACGAGGTGTTGGTGGTGAATTGCGTCGGCGAGGGCGCTCAACGTTCCGGCGCTGATGCTCGGAGCCAGGGTCTGTGTGGTTTCGAGGCTGGCGCGGAGGGCCGCTGCTCGGGCGCGGAGACGCTTGGGTAGGTACTGGTCGACCTTGCCGTAGGCGCGCGTCGCCGCATCGTCGAGGCTTCCCTCGCTGGCGCTGCCGATCGAGGCGAGGGTGGCCAGTCCCAGGAGGGCCGCGATGGCTTCGTCGTCCTCTAGGAGAAGTGGGGGCATGGCGCCGCCGGCGGAGAGCCGGTAGTAGCCGCCTGGTCCCGGCTGGGTCTCGACGGGGTAGCCGTAGCCGCGGAGACGATCGACGTCCCGGCGTAGCGTGCGCGGGCTGACGTGGAGGCGGGCCGCGAGTTCTTCGCCGGTGAACGCCCGACCCGTCTGCAGCGCCGCCAGCAGGGCGAGGACTCGTTGGGTGACGTCGGCCATGGGCACATTATCCGCCGAATCGCGGACATTTTCTGACCGGATCTGCTCGTAGTGTCGTGCGTATGTCACAGCGCAAGATCGAAATCTGGGGAGCCCGGACCAACAACCTGAAGTCCCTCGACGTCGAAGTGGCACGCGGGCAGTTGGTGGTGTTCGTGGGGGTGTCCGGGTCGGGCAAGTCGTCGTTGGTGTTCGACACGATCGCCGCTGAGGCCGGCTACCAGCTCAGTGAAACCTTTCCGCCATTCGTCCGCAACCGGCTGCCGAAGTGGGCGCGGCCCGAGGTCGAGCAGATCGACGGTCTCTCGCCGGTGGTGGTAATCGACCAGCGACGCATCGGCGGGAACGCACGATCCACGGTCGGTACGATCACCGATGCATGGACCTACCTCAGGCTCCTGTTCTCCCGCCTGAGCACGCCGCAGGTCGGTGAGTCCAACCACTTCTCTTTCAACGATCCCGCCGGCATGTGCACGACATGCTCCGGCCTCGGTGAAGTCGTCGTCAGTGCCGTTGACCGCTTTCTCGATCTGGACAAGTCGCTGAAAGACGGCGCCATCCTGCTGCCCGGCTTCGGCAACGGCGGCTACTGGTACTCCCAGTACGCCGACATCGGCACATTCGACGCTGACACACCCTTGCGCGACTGGACCCAAACCGAACGCGACGCGCTGTTGTTCGGCGGCGAACACGCCGCACGCCTCGGCACCAAATTTCCGAAGGGCTACGAGGGTGTCGTCGAACGGTTCGAACGGATCTACCTGCAGACCTCTGACAATCTGTCTGACCGCAAGCGAGAAACCCTTGCCCGATTCACCCGCTCCACCGTATGCCCGGACTGCAACGGTGATCGGCTCAACGAGGCCAGCCGCACGGCCAGCGTGCTCGGCTTCACCATTGGCGAGATGGCGCGCCTAGAGATCAACAAACTCGTCGAACTGGTGACGACGGTGACCGACGCGAACGTGGCGCCGGTCGTGGCCGCACTGAAGGCAAGGCTGGACGCCCTGATCACCATCGGGCTGGGATACCTCCACCTCGGCCGCGCCACAACGACCCTGTCCGGTGGCGAGGCACAGCGCATCAAGACCGTCAAGCACCTGGGTAGCAGCCTGGTCGAGATGCTCTACATCTTCGACGAGCCCACCGTCGGCCTCCACCCGCACGATGTCGCGTCCATGACGAGACTGCTCCAGCAGCTGCGGGACAAGGGCAACAGCGTCCTTGTCGTCGAGCACGACCCCGCAGTCATGGCCGATGCCGACCAGATCATCGAAATCGGGCCAGGAGCGGGCGACCAGGGCGGCACACTCGTCTTCCAGGGCACATTCGCGCAGCTGCGCCAAGCCGACACCCCGACTGCGGCCGAACTATCGCGGCATCGCCCCATCAAAGATCGTCCACGAACACCACGCGGGAGCATCACCGTCACCAACGCCACCCGCAACAACCTCAGGAACCTGACCGTGAACATCCCCACCGAGGTCATGACCGTGCTCACCGGCGTCGCGGGCTCGGGAAAATCCAGCCTCGCCACCGAACTCGCCGCCCGCCACCAAGCCATCATGATCGACCAGAAACCGGTCACCACTAACCGTCGCTCAACCCCGATCACGTACACCGGCATCGCCACACCCATCCGGAAGCTGTTCGCACGCCGCAACAACGTTCCAGCCAGCTTGTTCAGTGCCAACTCCGACGGCGCCTGTCCCGACTGTAATGGCCTCGGCGTCATCTACACCGACCTCGCCTTCATGGAGAGCCAGGAAACGGTCTGCGAAACCTGCCAGGGACGACGCTTCACTCCTGACGTTCTGCGGCACACGGTCGACGGACTGTCCATCGCCGATGTCGACGAACTCACTATCACTGATGCCATCCACCGGCTCCCCGATCCGGCAATCACGAAGGCCCTGCGCCACCTCGACGACGTCGGCCTTGGTTACCTGAGACTCGGCCAGCCTCTGACAACGCTCTCCGGCGGCGAATGTCAACGCGTCAAGATCGCCAAGGAGCTCGGCGACCCGACCAGCCCGACGCTCTACATCCTCGACGAACCCACCACCGGCCTCCACCTTCGCGACATCGACATCCTGCTGCGCGCGCTCGACAACCTCGTGGACCACGGCAACACCGTCGTCGTCATCGAGCACAATCTTGACGTCATACGACAAGCCGACTGGCTTATCGACCTTGGACCAGGAGCCGGCAGGCACGGCGGCCAGATCAGCTACCAAGGCCATGTCGCAGGCATCACCAACACCGCCACCGCGCAAGCGCTCAACGTCGCCACTCCAGCGTGAGTCGCGCTCATCTCGGCACGACAGCACCTTGGGACACCGGGCACCTCGGTTACGGTCCGTAGCGACCGGCCGGGGGTCTGTGGATCTAACGGTTCTGTCTCACATTCGGTGGCAGCAGAGAGTAGCGGCCCAGCCGGCTGGACGGCAACGCTGTCTAAATCTGTATTATCGGGGCAAAAAGCGTAGTGAATCCATGGTTGCAGCCTTCACACGAAACCGGCCAGCCCTGAAGTGCCGACGGCAGAGGCTCGTGCGCCACGCCTGCGACACCGCTACAGGATGTAACCACCGAATGTGAGACAGAGCCGTTAGATCCACAGACCCGAACCCCTTCCCGGGGCGCGTAATTTGGTGGAGGCGTTGCCCAGCGCCAAGCCGGCGGTCAGCCGGCGAGGATGATGTTGTGGAGGTTGGCGATGCCGGAAGCGGCGTCGGCCAATGTGTGGGCGGCGCGGCGGTAGTCACGCAGGATCTTGAAGCACTTCATCCTGGCCAGGGCGTGTTCGACGCCGGCGCGGACGGTCCGGTGTTCGGCGTTGAGGGCTTGTTTCCAGTCCGGCAGGTCGCTGC
>NZ_QKKX01000086.1 GCF_003434305.1 Micromonospora sp. MW-13 | reverse complement strand
TGCGGTACGGCATGATCACCTCGGGGTTGCCGCGGTAGCCGCCGTCGGCCATCACCGGCCGCCCGTTCAGCTTCTCCTCGATGCCACTGGTGCGGTAGACGATCGTGTCGTTGCGGTTGCCCGGCTGCGGGTCGCCGACGGCGATGACCAGGCGGGTGCTGGCGTCGATGGCGACCTGCAGGTTGGTCGAGTACCGGTAGTTCTTGCTCCGGGCTGCCAGGCGGTGGTCGCGGGTGGGGATCAGGGTGCCGTCGACGATGGCGATCTGCTCGACCGGCCGCTTGCGCACCGGCGCGAGGGCCAGCAGCGGTGCGAGGATGTCGATGATCCGGTGCGCAGCCGAGTGCGAGACGCCGAACAGCGGGCCGATCTGGCGCATGGTCAGGTTCGTTCGCCAGTAGGCGGCCACCAGCAGCACCCGGTCGGCGAGGTCGAGGGCCCACTGCCGGCCCGGTCGGCCATCGGCGATGGCGTCACCGCCACGCTCGGCGACCAGGCGGACCAGCTTGCGGAACTGGGTGGGCTGCAACCCGGTGAACGGGAAGATCCACTCCGGGCGCCTCGCGGTGATCACCTGCACCCGGGCATTTTCGATGATCGTCCTCAGAGGACAACCATCGGGGTTACGAGACGTCCCTTAC
>NZ_QKKX01000085.1 GCF_003434305.1 Micromonospora sp. MW-13 | reverse complement strand
GGGCACCGCAACAAACCCAGGTGGTCCTCTCACAGATGGGACTGCCCTGGGTTTGGTGACTCGCGGTTTTGGGTGGTTCAGGCCGGGTGCGCGCGGGTGCGCAAGAAACGCCGGATCGGCTCGGCGCGGCATCAACGCCTACACGCGACGCGGCCGGATCAGATGTGGGCGCTCGATTTCCAGGTCGACGTCACCGTTGAGGGTCGGCAGGTCCGGTTCCTCAATGTCATTGACGAGTACACCCAGCCGGTGGTCGGCTCACCCCTCGGGGCGATCAAACGAACAGCTCTCGGAATCCCTCCCGCCATGACGGGTACTCCAGGGTCAGCCCCAGCTCAGACTTGGCCTTGGCGTTGCTGGCCGCTCGGAGTTGGGTGCCGTAGTACACGGCTTGAACGCCGATCTGTTGCTCGGCCTCCTCCTCAGATACGCGCCGCGGCGGCGGGGCGTCCAGGATTTCGGCCAGGTACGGCAGCCACTTAGCCTGGGGGGCGGGCTCGTCGCCCACGACGTTGTAGATGCCGGGGTTTCCCCTGTTGACCGCTTGCACGGTGGCCGACACTGCGTCGCGGACGTGAACAAACGGATACCGGCCGGCGCCCTCGCCGACAATCGGCAAGTTGCCTGACTTGACCCCTGTTGCCCATTCTCCACCCGGCCCGATCGCGGTGCCTTCACCGTAGAGAAA
This sequence comes from Micromonospora sp. MW-13, assembly GCF_003434305.1. Lineage (GTDB taxonomy): Bacteria > Actinomycetota > Actinomycetes > Mycobacteriales > Micromonosporaceae > Micromonospora. Next base: position 3,289 of record NZ_QKKX01000085.1, on the reverse strand, counting down.
ACCGTATCGAAGGACGACGCCTTCGATCCCCGGCGTGCCCAACACCAGCGTTTCGGCCGCGATGTTCGCCTGTATGTGGCTTCGGATCGGCTCCGGGGCTTCCAGGTACAGGGGTGACGACTCGTCCGTGGGGCCTGATCCGACCGGCTGGGTCATGAAGCTGGCGCTCTGCGCAACAACCCGACGGGTGCCGACTTCGCGAGCCGCCGCCATCAGCGTCTTCGCGCCCTCGCTCCGCAGCCGGTTGGTCACTGCCAGCCACGTAGCGTAGTCACGAGACGGCGTGGAGAGCGCCGTGATCTGGTTGATGATCACCTCCGGTTCGGTCTCGAGGATCGCCTGACGCACCGCAGCATCGTCAAGGCCGTCCATCAATGCCGGCCGCGCCCCGAGTGACTCTATGAGCGAGAGGTTCTCGGTCCGGTGGGTGCTGGCCGTGACCTCGTGGCCCCGGTCCGCCAGCGCCTCGACGAGGGGCCGACCCAAGACCCCTGTTCCCCCCGCGACGAAAATACGCACTGTCGTCTCCTTACTGTAACGGGATAGCGCTCTGCCCAGGCTGTTACAGGAAACAGGTTCACCACCGGGCCGTGGCGGCCCTCCTCGGCCGCCCGGTCCGCCAGGTCGTTGCCCCTGGCGACCGAAGGTCGCTAGGGGCCGCGCGCTGCGGCCGGCCTCTCCATTCACGCACTCGCTCCGGTGAGGAAATGGCCGTCTCCAGACTGTGGGCATGGTCGAGAGTCCTTCAGGGCAGGTTGTTTCGGCGATCTACTGCGAGGAGGCCGCGTCCGCTGTGCGATGGTTTTCGACGGCCCGTCGCACGTCCTCGTCCACCAGGTCGTGGTTGATGGCGATCGCGGCTGCCGATCCCATGCCGGCTGCGGTGATGACCTGCGCGCGTGGATCGGTGACGTTGCCGGCCGCCCATACCCCGGACACGCTGGTTCGGCCCGAACGGTCGGTGGTCACCCAGTCGTTCTCGTCCTTCTCGCAGCCCAGGCCGGTCAGTAGGGCGTCGTGGGGCAGCATGCGTGGGAAGACGAACACCGCGTTGCGGGGCACTACGTGACCTTCGGTCAGTTCGACCCCGCGCAGCCGGTCGTCGTCGACCACCAGTTGCTTGATCACGCCGTCGGCGACGTGCACGTCGCGGGCGGTCAGCCGTTCGCGATCGTCGCCGGTGAGGTCGAGGGTGTGTGGGAAGAAGACGACGTCATCTGACCACTGCCTCAGCAGTAGGGCATGGTGCACGGCGTTCGGGTGGGTGCCGAGCACCCCGATCGGCTGGTCACGGACTTCGTAGCCGTGGCAGTACGGGCAGTGCAGCAGGTCCTTGCCCCACCGCTCGCGCATGCCGGGGATCTCGGGCAGTTCGTCGCGCAGCCCGGTGGCCACCAGCACCCGGCGGGCCTTCAGCGCCGGGCCGCCGGCCAGGTGCACGAAGAAGCCGTGGTCGATGTGATCCACCCGGCCTTCGAACAGCGTCACGCCGTACCCGGTCACCTCGGCCCGGCCCACCTCGAGCAGGGATGCCGGGGGCATCCCATCCCGGGAGAGAAAGCCCTGCATGTGCGCGGCCGGGGCATTGCGCGGGGTTCCGGCGTCCACCACCGCCACCCGGCGGCGTGCCCGGGCCAGCACCAGCGCCGCGTTCAGCCCGGCCGCACCCGCGCCGACCACCACCACGTCGTACACGGAATCAATCACTGCGTTCTTCGTATCGCTCATGGCGATCACCTCCGCCCCAAGGTTGCGACCACCACCTGCGAGTGACAACTTATGTTGCCGTTTCCGGGACAGCCGAGGTGGAATGAGGGTATGGAACCTCCACCCGCGATCGCCCGAGCCCTCACCGAGGTCGGCCCCCGCCTCAAACACCTACGCACCCAGCGCGGCGTCACCCTGGCCGCCCTCGCCGAGGCCACCGGCATCTCCAAGAGCACCCTGTCCCGCCTGGAAACCGGCCAGCGCCGCCCCAGCCTCGAACTCCTGCTGCCGCTGGCCCAGGCCCACCAGGTGCCGCTCGACGAGTTGGTCGGCGCCCCCGAGGTCGGCGACCCTCGCATCCGCCTCACGCCCCGATCCCGCAACGGCCGCACGGTGATCCCGCTGACCCGCCAGCCCGGGGCCCTGCAAGCCTGGAAAGCGATCATCCCCGCCGACCAGAACGAACCGGACCTGTGCACCCACGAGGGCTATGAGTGGGTGTACGTCCTGTCCGGGCAGATGCGGCTCATCGTGGCCGACCACGACCTGATCATGGAGCCGGGCGAGGCCGCCGAGTTCGACACCCGCCTTCCCCACTGGTTCGGCCCCGCCGGCGCCAGCCCCGTCGAAATCCTCAACCTCTTCGGCCGCCAAGGCGAACGCATCCACGTCCGCGTCGCACCCCGTTCCCGCCACGGCAAGCTCTGACACGCGCAACCCGCCGAGTTGCCGTCACCACTGCGATGCGGAGGTGGCAAGCCAGCGGCGGACGTCCGCGACGGGGATCTCCGCGGTGACCGGTCCTCCGGACCTGACCCCGACAGCCCGATCACCCTCTGCATACGATAGGAAGGAACGATGCCCGTGCCAGATCCGTCTCAGTTGCACCCCTCGACGCGTCCTGACCTGACCAACGTGGTGTTCCTGGCGAACCAGGTGACGTCCGAGTTCATCGAGGTCGGCGAGTACGCCTACTACGACGACGAAGGCACCGGCGTGCCGTTCGAGACCGCCAACGTCCTGTACAACTACGGCCCGCAGCGTTTGGTCATCGGCCGGTTCAGCGCCATCGGCCCTGGCGTCACGATTCTCATGCCCGCCGGCAACCATCCGATGATCGGGCCGTCCACCTATCCATTCACGATGTTCGGAGGCGAGTGGACCGACCGGACCCTCGACACCTACCTTTCGATCCCACCATTGCCCGACACGCGCATTGGCAACGACGTGTGGATCGGACGGCAGGCCACCATCATGCCCGGGGTGTCCATCGGTGACGGTGCCATCGTCGCCGCGCATGCCGTCGTGACCAAGGACGTCGCACCGTACGCGATCGTTGCGGGCAACCCCGCGCGGCACATCCGTACCCGCTTCGCCGATGAGGACGTTGCCCTTCTCCTGGCAGCACGCTGGTGGGACTGGCCGATCGACCTCATTACCGAGCACGCCGCCACCATCATGGGCGGCACCCCCGCCGACATTGCCAGCATCAGCGACACAAGCCCATGACAATCTCATTCCGCCCGTCGAAGCGGTCCTGCGCCCGTCCAGCAGGGTCATGAGGGGGTTTGTTGCGTTGCTC
>NZ_QKKX01000084.1 GCF_003434305.1 Micromonospora sp. MW-13 | reverse complement strand
GAGCGGCACGCGAACAATCCGATCGAGGCCGACCACAGCCAACTCAAACACCAGCTACGACCCATGCACGGGCTCCGGACCGACCCAACCGCACAGGTGATCATCGCCGGACACGCGTTCATGCAGAATCTCCGCCGCGGACACTACGAAATCGAGCTCGACAGTCAGCCCAAGCTCCGAGTCGCTTCGGCGTTCAGTGAACTCGCCCGGGTGATCTGACCGCGGACCCGACCCGGGCGTAACGCGTCTCCCGATCAAATAATGCAACGGCAGTGGAACGACCGCTCCACGACGCCGTTGTCCCCCGGGTCGTACTCCTAGGTAGCGGGGGCTGGCGGTTGGTCTTGATTAGGGTCGTGGGCGTGTCGGTGGTCGATACGCAGTGAGGTCTCCGGTAGATGGTTCAGCGACCAAGCAGAACCTGAAAGCGGAGACCTCGTGGCCACCATACCGGTGACGAGGCGGCACGACCTGACCGACGCTCAGTGGGCGGTCCTTGCGCCGCTGTTGCTCAGGGGCAAGAAGTCAGGTCGGCCGCCGAAGTGGAGCAAGCGGTAGCTCATCGACGGGATCCGGTGGCGGGTGCGGGTGGGTTCGCCCTGGCGGGACGTACCGCAGTGTTACGGGCCCTGGCAGACGGTCTACGGGCTGTTCCGCCGCTGGCAACGCGCCGGTGTATGGCTGCGGATCGTGACCGGGTTGCAGACCCGCGCCGACGTGGTCGGTCTGATCGGTTGGGACGTCAGCGTCGACTCGACCATCGCTCGGGCGCATCAGCACGCCGCCGGCGCCCGCACCGCACCCGAGCGGCAGAAGGAACCACCCGGCGGGGTCGATGACGAGCCGGCTGATCACGGGTTGGGTCGGTCGCGGGGTGGCTGGACGACCAAGGTGCACCTGGCCTGCGAGCAGGGCCGCAAACCCCTGGCGATGCTGGTGACCGGCGGTCAGCGCGGCGACAGCCCGCAGTTCACCCGGGTCCTGGCCCGCATCCGGGTCCCCCGGCCCGACGGTGGCCGACCCCGCACCCGGCCCGATCGGGTCCTCGCGGACAAGGCCTACAGCTCCCGCGGCAACCGGCGCCGAGCTGCGCCGGCGCGGCATCCCGGCCACGATCCCGATCAAGATCGACCAGGCCGCCAGCCGACGCAAGAAGGGGTCGAAAGGCGGTCGGCCACCTGCCTTCGACCCCATCGTCTACCGGCAGCGTCAGGCCGTCGAGTGCGGCATCAACCAGCTCAAACGCCACCGAGCCGTAGCCACCAGATTCGACAAACTCGCTGTGCGCTACCAGGCCACACTCCACGTCGTGGCGATCAACGAGTGGCTCTGACCCGAACTATCGAAACGCGGCCTAGAAGCTCTCCGAGTCCGGTTACGGGACCAGAGCACACTCACATGCCTCGTGCCGGTCCGCTGCGCAGAGACCGCGAGGCCGGTGCGGCGGCGGAGGCGGCGAGGAACGCAGATCGCCGTCGTCGGGATCGACGACCTGCCGCTCGTCAAGAACGTCTCTCACGACTATCCGTCATGACGGAACGCCGACGAGTCAGGATCCCGCGCTTCTCGAGGCGTTCCTCGATCCCGAGGCTGCTCTGCCGAAGGCGCGCTTCGCGGAGTTCATCGATCCGCAGCTGGTGCGGAGGGAATCGGCCTGATGGAAGCGGCGCGCGGTCTGCGCCGATCTCGACCCGCGCTCGGGAACTGCCGAGCTCGTCGGTCCCGTCGTCTTCCGGGTCGTCGCCGCGGACTGGACCGAATCGCCCGAGGAGATCCACCGTCTGGAGGTGCGCTTCCTGCGGCGTTGAGGCGCGCCCGCGACGGCGCCTCAACGCAGAGAGGACGCACCCGCCCGGCGGGCACACTCGTCGGGGCCGCCGATATCGTCGCGCGCGGGGCGGACCGCATCCAGGGCTGTCCGGATCATGCGTCGGCGTTCGGCGTGGGGGAGCGCCTGGGCGGCGAGTTCGACCTCGTTGAGCACGGAAAAAATCGCGCTCACGAGCGCACGGAGGATGACACGCGTGTCGGGGTCCGGTCCATGGTTGGCGATCCAGCGCGCCCACAGCGCCTCGCTCAGCTCCCGCTGGAAGGCGTCCACCCGGGCGAAATAGAGTGCCAGCACATGGGGCGATGTCTCGGTGATCCGTCGGAAGAGCGCGGCACGCTCCGTCGCGGATTCATGGTCGAGGTCGTCGAGGGCGCTCTCGAGTGCATGCTGCAGGGTCGGCCACGGCGCTTCGCCTGCGGGGCGAGCCTGGATGGCATCGACGAGTCCGCGGGTCTCGACCTCGAAGCGCTGGAAGAGCACCTCGTCCTTGGAGGAGAAGTAGCGGAAGAAGGTCCGCTCCGAGATGCCGGCGGCGTGCGCGATGTCCTGCACAGTCGTCACGTCGTATCCGCGGGTCGCGAAGAACTCCTCCGCGATCTCGCAGATGCGCTGCCGAGCGGCCTGCCTCGAGATCTCTCGGAGCGCGCTGTTCGACATCCCCACAGGGTATCAGTGCAGTCATGGCGTAGACTGTCAGAAGTGGCAGTGACTGACAGATGGAGAAGATCATGACACGATTCCGCCCCGTCGTGACGGATTTCTGGCGGCTGCCGTTCGACGGACGCCTCTTGCACCAGGGTGACGAGCTGAGCGTCGTGGTCAACTCGGAGCTTGAGGAGTCCGAGCGCGTCACCGTGCTGACGATGATCGATGACGGTCGCACCGCCGTGGCCGTGCGACCCGAGGTCGCCGACGCCCTCGCCGACGCGTTCATCGAGGGCGATGCCCTCGGTGAGGAATCGCTCCGTGCGCGGCTTCTCACCGAGGGCATCGTCCTCCACGGCGCCGACAACATCTACTACCTGGCCGAGGACGCCCACGAGTCGGTGCTTGCCGAGCCCCTTCCGGCGGACATTCGCCGCCTGGGAACCGACGACGCCGAGCGGTTCGCGGATTTCCAGGCGGGCATTTCCGCGCAGGACCTCGAAGACGCTCAGGTGGAGCTGGACGACTGGGCCGTGCTCGGCGTTCTCGACGCCGACGGGCGCATCCTCAGCGCCGGAAGCATGTACCCCTGGGAGGATGACTGCGTGCTCGCCGACATCGGCGTCCTGACGCTCGCGGACGCACGTGGTCGGGGTCATGCCCGGCGCCTGGTGCGCGCGATGTGCCGGTTCGCACTCGAGGAAGGCTACGAACCGCAGTACCGCTGCCAACTGGACAACGCCGCCTCGAACGCCCTCGCCGGTGCCGCAGGTCTCGCGCTCTTCGGGCGCTGGCAGATCGTGACGCCCGAGGTCGACGAGAACGGACCGGAGGACTGATGATGGCGGACGGGATGACGGGAGCAGCGCCGATGGAGAGACCGCTGAAGGACCGTGTCGAGGCACCGGCGAGAGTGCTGAGTACGGCAAGCTAGAAGCGCTGCTCCCCGCGCACGCGGGGGTGGTCCGTAGCGCCAGGACGTGTCGACACTGATTCCGGTCTGCTCCCCGCGCACGCGGGGGTGGTCCCGCCAGCCCCCCGCCCGGCACGGGCGCTCCGTTCTGCTCCCCGCGCACGCGGGGGTGGTCCGCCGCCGCTGCGGCGCCACGTCCGGCCTGATCTGCTCCCCGCGCAGCGGGGGTGGTCCCGTGACGAAGGCGCTACTCGTCACGGACGACGCCTGCTCCCCGCGCACGCGGGGGTGGTCCGGACAACGACGGTCGGCCGCTGTTCCCGGTGCTCTGCTCCCCGCGCACGCGGGGGTGGTCCCTGGCGGGTGCAGAAGATCGGCCCGAAGAGCAGCTGCTCCCCGCGCACGCGGAGGTGATCCGCTGGCCGCCGAGGGCACCCCGGTCATCGTCGACCTGCTCCCCGTGCACGCGGAGGTGATCCGTCACCGCCGAGACGGGGCCGGGAGGCCGTCAGCTGCTCCCCGCACACGCGGGGGTGATCCACCCGCCACGACGTGGCCGAACAGCGGGTGTGGCTGCTCCCCGCGCACGCGGGGGTGATCCCGATTCGTTGCGGCATCTGACGCGGATAATGCTCTGCTCCCCGGCACGAGAGGGTGATCCGCTGTCGGCCCGCTACGGGGGCATCGTCGCCGTCTGCTCCCCTGTCGGCTCCGCCTTGAGGTTGAGCCGGTGTTGGCATCCCCGCCCACCCGGGGGTGATCCGGCGAACCACCCCACTGAGTACATGGCCGCACTTTGCTCCCCGCGCACGCGGGGGTAACTCCAGCCCGCTTCACGCCAGTGGATGCAGCTCACCGGTAAGCGCCGCCAGCGCGGCGGCGATTTCATGGACTGTCGCTCTTACTTAGGCGAACGGCCGATAGCAGGGCGCGCTCCATGAGTTCGGCTGCTCTTCGTTCGGCGTCCGGAAGGACGTGGGTGTAGACCATTCTGGTCGTGCGCCCCTCGGCGTGGCCGAGCCGGTGTTGCATCACGTGCTCGGGCACGCCCCCGTCCGCCCCGGCGGTAGCCGACGTGTGACGCGCGTCGTGCAGAGCGATCACAGGCAGGCCTGCCGAACGGCACGCGAGTTCCCACTTGTCGGTGAAGTACTTCGGGTAGTACGGCTTGCCGTCCTCCCGGCAGAAGACGTAGCCCAGATCCTGATAGGCGATTCCCGCAGCGGCCTTCTCAGCCAACTGTGCTTCGTGGTGAGCTTCGAGGACCGCGACGACGAGTCCTCCGATCGCGATGGGGCGCGCACTCCTGCCCTTCGGGCTCTTCTCCACCACGCCCGCGCTCGTCGTCGTCCGTTGCCAGTCCACGAACAGAACTCCGCGCGCGAGGTCAAGCCTCGTCCATTTCAAGCCGGCCAGCTCACCACGCCGCATGCCTAGCACGACGGCGAGCACCCATGCCGCGTGAAGCCGGTGCGTCGTGTGGAACTTCAAGAAGGCGGAGGCTTGTGGCGCCGTCCACACACCTTTGCGGCCCATCGTCTGCCGCTGAACCTTCTTGGGCTGACGCACGCCTTCGATGCTGATACCGAGGTCCTTGAGGGCTTTCATGAGGACTCGATGGACATTGCGGACGGTCGTGGCAGACAGCGGTCCGCCGTTCTTGTTGCCTGAGCGGAGCAGCGTCTTGTAGAGGTCGTGGATGACGCGCTTGTCCAGGGCGTAGAGCTGCCGGGAGCCGATGTGTGGATTGATGTAGCACCGGACGAGGTCACGGTAGTTGCACAGCGTGGTTTCTTCGACGTCGAGTTCGCGTTCGTCCAGCCAGCCCTGCAGTTCAGCGGCGACGCTGCCATCGGCGGCCAGGCCGGCATGCCCGAAGGACTGCAGCGCGGCCTTCTCCGCAGCCGCCGCGGCTTTCTGACTAACGAATCCGCGACGCTTCTGCTGGCGCCGCTTCCCGTCCTGCCCTGGCGGCAGATCGATGACGTAGTACCAGGCCGTCTTCTTACTGGCGAGACGGTAGCTGCTGACGGTCATGAGGGCACCCCCGTGGTCACGACGTGAGACCGACGGTTCAACCGTAGCGATCACTGTGACCACGTCCGTGACCACAAGATCATCGATGATCTTGTGGTTGCCCTGCTCAATACCCGTCGGGACGGCCGGATTCGAACCGACGACCCCTTGACCCCCAGTCAAGTGCGCTACCAAGCTGCGCCACGTCCCGATGCTTCCGCGCGGCTCTTTCCCTCCTGCGGCAGCCGGTACAGCTTAGCGCACGATCTTCGTTCCGACCGCATCGGCCCCGCCCGCGGCGGCGGCCGCACCACAACCGCTCAGGCGTCCTAGGAGGGTGGGTGAAAGTCGGAACGAAGGAGCCGGGTGGGGCAATTGCCCCACCCGGCTCCTTCGTCGTGTGCGGGCCGGTCAGCCGTGCGCCTTGCCCCGGCCGCCCGGGCCGAGCTTCTTGCGCGGGCGTACCGAGATCTCCACCGGGCTGCCCTCGAAGCCGAACTCCTCGCGGAGCTTGCGCTCGACGAAGCGCTGGTAGCCGGCGTCCAAGGGCGCGGTGGTGAACAACACGAACCGCGGCGGGGCGACACCCGCCTGGGTGGCGAAGAGGATCTTCGGCGCCCGCCCGCCGCGAACCGGGTGCGGGGTGGCCTGGACCAGCGCGGTCAGCCACTGGTTGAGCTGGGCGGTCGGCACCCGGGTCTCCCAGCTCGCCAGCGCCTTGCGCAGCGACGGGGCGAGCTTGTCGACCGCCCGGCCGGTCATCGCCGACAGGTTGATCCGCAACGCCCACGGGATCCGGCGCAGCTCCCGCTCGATCTCCTTGTCCAGGTAGTACCGGCGGTCGGCATCGACCAGGTCCCACTTGTTGAAGGCGATCACCAGCGCCCGGCCGGCCTCGGTGACCATGGACAGGATCCGCTGGTCCTGCTCGCTGATCGGCTCGCTGGAGTCGAGCAGCACCACCGCCACCTCGGCGGCCTCGATCGCCGAGGCCGTCCGCAGGCTGGCGTAGTACTCGGTGCCGCTGGCCTTGCCGACCCGCTTGCGCAGCCCGGCCGTGTCCACCAGCTGCCACGTCTCCCCGCCGATGGTGACCAGGCTGTCCACCGGGTCGACCGTGGTGCCGGCGACCGAGTCGACAACCGCCCGCTCCTCGCCGGAGAACCGGTTGAGCAGGCTGGACTTGCCGACGTTGGGGCGGCCGACCAGCGCCACCCGGCGCGGGCCGCGCGGGCGGTTCTCCACGATCGCCGGCGCCTCGGGCAGCGCCTCCAGGATCTTGTCGAGCAGGTCCCCGGAGCCCCGGCCGTGCAGCGCGGAGACCGGGTACGGCTCGCCCAGCCCGAGCGACCAGAGCGACGTCGCCTCCATCTCGACGGAGGTGTTGTCGGCCTTGTTGGCGACCAGGATCACCGGCTTCGCGCTGCGCCGCAGCATCTTCACCGCGGCCTCGTCCACGTCGGTGGAGCCGACCACCGCGTCGACCACGAACAGCACCACGTCGGCGGTGGCGACGGCGATCTCGGCCTGCGCGGCGATCGCCGCGGCCCGGTCCTTCGCGTCCGGTTCCCAGCCGCCGGTGTCCACCACGGTGAACGCCCGGCCGGACCACTGCGCGTCGTACGGGACCCGGTCCCGGGTCACCCCGGGAATGTCCTCCACGACCGCCTGGCGGCGGCCGATGATCCGGTTCACCAGGGTGGACTTGCCGACGTTGGGACGGCCGACCACGGCCACCACCGGCACCGGCCCGGTCGGCTCGTCGGCGTCGACGTCCGGCTCGCGCAGCTCCACCCAACCCTCGTCCGTGGTCACGCCACTCCCCGCTCGGTCAGCAGCGCGCGCAGCCGGTCGACGACCTCGTCGATGCCCAGCTCGGTGGTGTCCAGCACCACCGCGTCGGCCGCCTGCTGCAACGGGTCGGCCTTGCGGGTCGAGTCGAGCTGGTCCCGACGGGCCAGGTCGGCGGCGGTGGCGGCCACGTCGGCGGCGTCCTCGGCGCTGCGCCGCTGGGCGCGGGCCGTCTCGGAGGCGGTCAGGTAGACCTTCAGGTCCGCGTCGGGTGCGACGACCGAGCCGATGTCCCGGCCCTCGACCACGATCCGGCTGGTCCTGGCGATCAGCTCCCGCTGCCGGGCCACCAACAGCGCCCGCACCGACGGCACGGCGGCCACGGCGGAAACCGCGCCGGTGACCTCGGGGCCGCGGATCTCCCGGTCGACGGTCACGCCGTCGGCGGTCACCCCGTACCCCTGGGGGTCGGTGCCGATGCGCAGGTCGACCTCGGCGGCGACCTTGCCCACCGCGGCGGCGTCGGTCAGGTCGACCCCGGAGCGCAGCACCGCCCAGGTGATCGCCCGGTACATCGCGCCGGTGTCCAGATAGCGGGCGTCGAGCCCGGCGGCGAGCCGCCGGGAGACGGTGGACTTACCCGAACCGGACGGCCCGTCCACAGCTACCACGCAGCGCCCGGCCCGTACGTTTTCCTCCACCGTGATCCTCCTCAGCCCGTGCCTCGCGGGGCCCGGCGGCCCGTCGCGAGCGGTTGTCGTCGTCGTCAATCATGCGCGCGGCCGGCACTGCGGTCGCGCGCGACGCCGCCGGTGGCGATCCACGCCACCGCGCGCCCCACCCGGGGCGTCACGGAAGCCTACCGGTTGTGGTACCCCGCACCGCGGGGTCAGTCACCCACGGCCTTGAACAGGGCGGCGACCTCCGCGTTGGTGAGCCGGCGGGTCCGCCCGGCACGCAGGTCGCCGAGGCGGATCGGCCCGATCGAGGTACGCACCAGCCGGGCCACCGGGTGCCCGACCTCGCCCAGCAGTCGCCGGACGATGTGCTTGCGCCCCTCGTGCAGGGTCAGCTCCACCTGGGCGGTCTTGCCCAGGGTGTCCACCACCTTGAAGGAGTCGACCGTGACCGGGCCGTCCTCCAGCTCGATCCCGGCCGCCAGCCGCCTGCCGAGGTTGCGCGGGATCGGCCCGGCCACCTCGCACAGGTACGTCTTCGACACCCCGTACGACGGGTGCATGAGCCGGTGGGCGAGGGTGCCGTCGTTGGTGAGCAGCAGCAGGCCCTCGCTGTCGGCGTCGAGCCGCCCGACGTGGTAGACCCGCTGCTCCACCCGGTTGCCGAGGAAGTCCGACAGCGCGGCGCGTCCCTTCTCGTCCGCCATGGTGGAAACCACCCCGCGCGGCTTGTTCATCGCCAGGTACACCAGGCGGTTGTCGGCCTGGAGGCGCTCGCCGTCGACGTGGATGACGTCGTGGGTGGGGTCGGCCCGGTCGCCGAGCTGGGCCACCCGGCCGTTCACCGTGACCCGGCGGCGGAAGATCAGGTCTTCGCAGGCACGCCGGGAGCCCACGCCGGCGGCGGCCAGCACCTTCTGGAGGCGTTCGGCCCCCTCGAAGACGGGCGCGTCGGTTTTGGGGGCACGGTCATCGCGTGGCATCGGCAAGCTCTTCTACGTCGTCGGGGAGGAACGGGGCGAGCGGCGGCAGTTCGTCGACGGAGTTCAGCCCCAGCTTCTCCAGGAACATCGTGGTGGTCCGGTAGAGGAACGCCCCGCTGTCCGGTTCGGTGCCGCACTCCTCGACCAGGCCGCGGGAGACCAGCGTACGGATCACCCCGTCGCAGTTGACACCCCGGATGGCCGAGATCCGCGAGCGGGTCACCGGCTGCTTGTACGCCACCACGGCCAGTGTCTCCAGCGCCGCCTGGGTCAGCCGGACCGACTGCCCGTCCAGCACGAACCGCTCGACGTACGCAGCGTATTCCGGCCGGGTGTACAGCCGCCAGCCGCCGGCCGCCCGGCGCAGCTCGAAGCCGTGCCCGGCGGCGGTGTAGCCGGCCGCGATGTCGTCGAGGACCGGGCCGATCCGCTCGGGGGACTGCTCCAGCACCTGGGCGAGGGTCAGCTCGCTGACCGGCTCGTCCACCACCAGCAGGATCGCCTCCAGCGCACCGCGCAGCTCCGCGTCGTCGAGCACCGGCGCCGGGGGTGGCTCGGGTGCCCTCCGCCGTCCTCGCCTGGCCCCACCGCTGCCCCCGTCCGCCGCCGGCTGCGGGGCGTCGGGTCGACCCGCGGAGATCCCGGGCGCGTCCGACTCCCGGTGTTCCACCCCGGGCGCCGCAGCGGGCTCGTCGGCCGGCTCCTCGGAGATCGTGGAAGGCCCCTCGGGGGGCCGTTCGCCACCGGGATCCGGCCGAGCCGGGGTCGGGGTCGCGAGCGGGTCGGGCGCGGGCTCCGGTGCGGCGGGGCGGGGCGCGGCTGGGCGTTCCCAGGGTGGGACCCAGGCGGCGGCCTGATCGGCGAGGGAGTCGCGGCGTTCCTCGTCGCTCATCGGGGTCGTCCTTCCGTGCTTGCCGCCGCGCCTTCGTCGCCCGCCCCGACGGCAGCCGCGCGCTGGACGGCCGCCGTGTCGTCCGCCCTGCCCGCTCCGGCGGCTGCCGGTTCCGGGCCCTCCGGCTGGGGCGGTGCGCCGGAGTACTCGTCGATGTGCAGGTCGGCGGCGCCGTCGGCGGGACCGGTCCAGCGGACCGTCAGCTCCTCCAGGGCCTGCTCCTGCTCGAAGGAGACCAGGCCCTCCCGGTACAGCTCCAGCAGGGCCAGGAACCGGGCCACCACCTCCAGGGTGGCCTCGCAGTCGGCGCAGAGCAGGGAGAACGTCGCGGTGCCGGCGCGGCGCAGCCGCTCGGTGAGGATCGCGGCGTGCTCGCGGACGCTGACCCGGACCATGTGCACGTGCGCGATGGACACCTCGGGCACCGGCTTCGGGGTCATCGCCCGGACGGCGATCCGGAGCAGCCGCTCCGGGCCGATGCCGAGGACCAGGTCGGGCAGTGCCTCGGCGTACCGGGGCTCCAGGGTCACCGCCCGGGGGTACCGCCGGCCGCCGACTGCCTCCAGCGCGGCGATGTGCGCCGCCGCCTCCTTGTACGCCTTGTACTGCAACAGCCGGGCGAAGAGCAGGTCCCGCGCCTCCAGCAGGGCGAGGTCCGCCTCGTCCTCCACCTCGGCGGCGGGCAGCAGCCGGGCCGCCTTCAGGTCGAGCAGGGTGGCGGCGATCAGCAGGAACTCGCTGGCCTCGTCCAGGTCCCACTGGTCGCCCATCGCCCGGATGTAGGCGATGAACTCGTCGGTGACCCGGTGCAGGGCCACCTCGGTGACGTCGAGCTTGTGCTTGCCGATCAGTTGCAGCAGCAGGTCGAACGGGCCGGTGAAGTTGTCCAGCCGGACGGTGAACCCGGTCGCCGCGTCGACGTCGACGGCCGCCCCGGCCTCGGCGGGCGGGAGCGTGGCGGGCGGGTCGAGGGGCGGGGCGGTCACCGGACGACCGTAGTCCGCGCTCCCCGGGCCCGGACGGGAAGGTACGCCCCGGATCGGGGGCGCACACCGGGACGACGGCGCACGGGGGCTACCGCTCCGTCTGCTGGGCGATCACCTCGCGGGCGAGCTGGCGGTAGTTGCGGGCCCCGGACGAGGCCGGGTCGAGGGTGGTGATGGGGGCGCCGGCCACCGTGGACTCCGGGAACTTGACGGTCTTGGTGATCACCGTCTGGTAGACCTTGTCGCCGAACGCCTCGACCACCCGCTGGAGCACCTGCCGGCAGTGGGTGGTGCGACTGTCGTACATGGTGGCGAGGATGCCTTCCAACTCCAGGTCGAAGTTGAGCCGCTCGCGCACCTTGTCGATCGTGTCGAGCAGCAGGGCCACCCCGCGGAGGCTGAAGAACTCGCATTCGAGGGGGATGAGCACGCCGTGCGCGACGGTCAGCGCGTTGATCGCCAGCAGGCCCAGCGAGGGCTGGCAGTCGATCAGGACGTAGTCGTACTCCTTGCGGATCGACCTGAGCACCCGGGCCAGGGCCATCTCCCGGGCGACCTCGTTGACGAGCTGTATCTCGGCCGCGGAGAGGTCGATGTTGGCCGGCAGCAGGTGCAGCCCCGCCACGTCCGTCTTGATCAGGACGTCCTCGGCGGTGACGTCGTCCTGCATCAGCAGGTTGTAGACCGACAGGTCGAGGTTGTGCGGGTTGACCCCCAGCCCCACCGAGAGGGCACCCTGCGGGTCGAAGTCGACCAGCAGCACCTTGCGGCCGTACTCGGCCAGTGCGGCGCCCAGGTTGATGGTCGTGGTGGTCTTGCCGACGCCGCCCTTCTGGTTGGCCATCGCGATGATCCGGGCGGGCCCGTGCCGGTCGGTGGGCATCGGCTCGGGGATCGGCTTGCGCATCGTGTAGGCCGCCGGGTCCGCCGGGCCAAGGTCCGCACCGAGCGTGGCCTGCTGCTCGCGGAGCTCCGACGTCCAGGTCTCGGCACGGTCACCGTTGCCAGCCATGTCCTCGTTGCCCCCTCCCGACGACCACCCGGCGTCGGAGCCGTCCGACGTCCCTCGCGGCGCCGCTGCGCACCCCCGTCATCCGCCCCGCAAGGTCCGCGCCATGCCGACTGTACGCCACCGGCAAGCAGGGCGTTCGGCACCGGTACGGCGTGTCGGCCGGTGCGCCGTACCGGCCCGGCCCGTCGGCCCAGGCGGGGGGCGGTACGCCTCGACCCAGTCAGCTGCGGGCGCGGGGATGGGCGGTGGCGTACACCTCACGCAGCCGCTCCACGGTGACCAACGTGTACACCTGGGTGGTGGTCACCGAGGCGTGGCCGAGCAACTCCTGCACCACCCGCACGTCGGCGCCGCCGTCGAGCAGGTGGGTGGCGTACGAGTGGCGCAGGGTGTGCGGGGAGACCGCGCCGGGGCCGGTCACCGGCAGGCCGGCCCGCTCGGCGGCCCGGCGCAGGATGGTCCACGCGCCCTGCCGGGTCAGCGCCGCCCCGCGCGCGTTGACGAAGACCGCCGGGGTGCCCCGGCCGGCGGCGAGCAGCGCGGGCCGGGCCCGCACCAGCCAGGCGCGCAGCGCCTCGACGGCGTACCCGCCGATGGGCACGAGGCGGGTCCGGCCGCCCTTGCCGCGCAGCAGCACCGTCCCCTCGGTGGCGTCCAAGTCGTCGACGACGGCGCCGACGGCCTCGGAGATGCGCGCCCCGGTGCCGTACAGGAACTCCAGCAGCGCCCGGTCGCGCAGCGCGAGCGGCGCGCCCTCGCCGGTGGCGGCCACCGACCCGGCGATCTCCAGCAGCCGGACCACCTGGTCGACGGCGAGCGCGCGGGGCAGCCGGCGCGGCGGGGTCGGCGGCCGGACGTCGCGGCTCGGGTCGACGCCGGCCAGCCCCTCGCGCAGCGCGAAGCGGTGCAGGCCGCGCACGGCGCTGGCCGCCCGGGCGGCCGAGGAGACGGCCAGCGGCGGGTGGCCGTCGCCGCCGGCGCGCAGCCGGGCCAGGTGCGCCTCGACCTGGCCGGTGTCGACGGCGGCCAGGTCGACGACGCCGGCCGCGGCGAGCGTCGCGAGGTAGCGCTCCAGGTCCCGGCGGTACGACGAGAGCGTGTTCGCCGACAGTCCGCGCTCGACGGTGAGGTGGTCGAGGTAGCCCCGCACGGCGCGACGCAGGGCCGGCGCGGGCTCCTCGCCCGCCCCGGCCCTGTCGGGCGTCGCGCCCCGCGCGTCGTCGGTCAGGCCAACACCTCGTCCAGCGGCAAAGCCGGCAGGCCGTGCGCCTCGGCGACCGGGCCGTAGACGACCCGTCCGTCGTGGGTGTTCAGGCCCAGCGCCAGGGCCGGGTCGCGGCGCAACGCGTCGCGCCAGCCCCGGTTGGCCAGTTCCAGGGCGTACGGCAGGGTGACGTTGGTCAGCGCGTAGGTGCTGGTGTGCGGGACCGCGCCGGGCATGTTCGCCACGCAGTAGAAGATCGACTCGTGCACCTGGTACGTCGGCTCGGCGTGCGTGGTGGGGTGGGAGTCCTCGAAGCAGCCACCCTGGTCGATGGAGATGTCGACCAGCACGCTGCCCGGCTTCATCCGGGAGACCAGCTCGTTGGAGATCAGCGTCGGGGCCTTCGCGCCCGGCACCAGCACCGCGCCGATGACCAGGTCCGCGTCGAGCACGGCCCGCTCGATCTCGTACGCGTTGGAGGCGACCGTCTGCAGGTGGCCCCGGTAGATGGCGTCGGCCTGGCGCAGCCGGGCGACGTTCTTGTCCAGCAGCAGCACCTCGGCCTGCAGGCCGAGCGCGATCGCGGCGGCGTTCATCCCGGACACGCCGGCGCCGATGACCACGGTCTTCGCCGCGTACACGCCGGAGACGCCGCCCATCAGGATGCCGCGCCCGCCCCCCTGCCGCTGGAGGTGGTACGCGCCGACCTGCGGGGCGAGCCGGCCGGCCACCTCGGACATCGGGGCGAGCAGCGGCAGCGACCGGTCGGGCAGCTCGACGGTCTCGTACGCGATGCCGGTAACCTTCCGGTCGACCAGCGCGTCGGTGCACACCTTGGACGCGGCCAGGTGCAGGTAGGTGAAGAGCACCTGCCCCTCGCGCATCCGGTGGTACTCCTCGGCGATCGGCTCCTTGACCTTGAGCACCAGCTCGGCGGTCTCCCACACCTCGTCGGCGGTGGCCAGGATCTTCGCCCCGGCCGCGGCGAACTCGTCGTCGGTGATGCTGGACCCGACGCCGGCGCCGGACTCGACGAAGACCTGGTGGCCGCCGCGGGTGAACTCGTTGACGCCCGCCGGCGTGATCGCCACCCGGTACTCGTGGTTCTTGACCTCGCGGGGGATTCCGACCTTCACGATGCAGACACCTCTCTCGGGGCGTCCCACCCCGACCGCACGGTGCGCGGCGGCCCCGTTGCCGCCGCGGTCCACCGGTCCCGTCGGCGGCAGTCTAGGCGCGCCGTCCGCCGCGCAGCGCCGACACTGTGACATCCGGTCCACGGCGGTGCTGACGATGTGTCAGGCATCGGCCGGGCCGGCGGTGGAGATCGGATCAGCCGTCAGGGCAGTATTGGCAGCCCATCGTCCCACCTCCGGTGCGGCGCAGCGGACAAGACGCGAGCGGATCACTAGGGTGTCGCCCCATGACCACTCCTCCTTACCAGCAGTACCCGCAGGGCGTCTCCGACAAGAGCAAGGTCGTGGCGGGCGTACTCGGCATCGTGCTCGGCGGCTTCGGCGTCGGGCGGTTCTACATGGGCGACACCAAGACCGGCGTGCTGCAGCTCGTGGTGACACTCGTGACCTGCGGCTTCGGCAGCCTCTGGGGCGTCATCGACGGCATCCTGATCCTGATCAACGGTGGTGTCGACGGGCAGGGCCGCCCCCTGCGCGACTGACGTCCGGCAGTGACGGAAGGGGGCCGTGCGGTTCGCGCCGCACGGCCCCCTCGTCGTCGTACCCGCCGGCCGGTCCCGGTCACCGGCCCGGCCCCTCAGCGCGGCAGCGGCGCGTCCGGGCGGCGCAGCACCGACCAGCCGGCGTCCCGGGCGCGGGCGGCGGCGAGCAGCCCGGCCACGGCGGAGGCGTTGGTGATCTCGCCGGCCAGCACCATCCGCACCGCCTCGTCCAGGTCGATCCGGACCACCTGGAGGTCGGCTTCCTCCTCGCTGCGCTGGTGGCGGCGCCCGGCGGGCACGTCGGCCAGGTCCCGGGCCAGGAAGACCCGGACCACCTCGTCGGTGAAGCCGGGCGAGCTGTGCAGGTCGACCAGCACGTCGACGGTGCCGGCGGTGAGGTCGGCCTCCTCGGCCAGCTCGCGGGCCGCCGCGGCGGCCAGGTCCTCCCCGGAGACGTCCATCAGGCCCGCCGGCAGCTCCCACAGGTGCCGGCCGACGGGGTGCCGGTACTGCCGGATCAGCACCACCTGGCCGGCGTCGTCCACCGCCACGACGGCCACCGCGCCGACGTGCCTGACGTAGTCGCGGGCGGCGGTGCCGCCGCCGGGCATGGTGACCTCGTCGGTGACCACGGAGAAGATCCGCCCGGCCCAGACCTGCCGCCGCCCGGTCACCTCGTAGCGGTGCTCCACGGCGCTCACGACGCCGACGCCGTCTTCTTCTCGACGGCCGCGCCGCCGTTGCGGTCGGCCCGGCGGGCCGCCTCCCCCGCCGCCGGGGCGGCGTCCAGGTCGACCGGGAGCTGGTCGGCCTCGGAGTACGCCACGGCGGCCTTCACGAACGCCGCGAACAGCGGGTGCGGTCGCGTCGGCCGGCTCTTCAGCTCGGGGTGCGCCTGGGTGGCCACGAAGAACGGGTGCAGGGCGCGGTCCAGCTCCACGAACTCGACCAGCCGGCCGTCCGGGGAGGTGCCGGAGATGGCCAGCCCGGCCTTGGTGAGCTGGTCGCGGTAGGCGTTGTTCACCTCGTACCGGTGCCGGTGCCGCTCGCTGACCTCGGTGCTGCCGTACGCCTCGGCGACCAGCGACCCCTCGGCGAGCCGCGCCGGGTACGCCCCGAGCCGCATGGTGCCGCCCAGGTCGCCCCGGCCGGCGACGATGTCCTCCTGGTCGGCCATGGTGGCGATGACCGGGTGCGCGGCCTCCTCGTCGAACTCCAGCGAGTTCGCCCCGTCCAGGCTGGCGAGGTGGCGGGCCACGTCGATGGTCATGCACTGCAGGCCGAGGCAGAGGCCGAGCAGGGGCACGCCGTTCTCCCGGGCGTACCGGGCAGTGCCGATCTTGCCCTCGATGCCGCGCACGCCGAAGCCGCCGGGGATGACGATGCCGTCCACGCCGGCCAGGGCCGCCGCCGCGCCGGCCGGGGTGACGCAGTCGTCGCTGGGCACCCAGCGCAACTGCACCCGGGCCCGGTGGCCGAACCCGGCCGCCCGGATCGCCTCGCTGACCGACAGGTACGCGTCGGGCAGGTCGACGTACTTGCCGACCACCGCCACCGTCACCGTGTGGTGCGGCTGGTGCACCCGGTCCAGCAGGTCGTCCCAGCTCGCCCAGTCCACGTCGCGGAAGGACAGGCCGAGCCGGCGCACCACGTACGCGTCCAGGCCCTCCCGGTGCAGCACCTTGGGGATGTCGTAGATGCTCGGCGCGTCCGGGGCGGCGGTGACGGCCTCCCGGTCGACGTCGCAGTACAGCGACAGCTTCTGCTTCACCTTGTCCGGGATCTCCCGGTCGCAGCGCAGCACCAGCGCGTCCGGCTGGATGCCGATGCTGCGCAGCTGGGCCACCGAGTGCTGGGTGGGCTTGGTCTTCAGCTCCCCCGACGGGGCCAGGTACGGCACGAGGGAGACGTGCAGGTAGAAGCAGTTGTCCCGGCCCAGGTCGTGGCGGACCTGCCGGATCGCCTCGAGGAACGGCAGCGACTCGATGTCGCCGACGGTGCCGCCGACCTCGGTGATCACCACGTCCGGCACCTGGCCGTCGCCGTCCGGGTCGGCCATGCCGAGGATCCGCGCCTTGATCTCGTTGGTGATGTGCGGGATGACCTGGACGGTGTCGCCCAGGTACTCGCCGCGGCGCTCCTTGGCGATCACCTCCGAGTAGATCTGGCCGGTGGTGACGTTCGCCTTGCCGGACAGGTTCCGGTCCAGGAAACGCTCGTAGTGCCCGACGTCCAGGTCGGTCTCGGCGCCGTCCTCGGTGACGAACACCTCGCCGTGCTGGAACGGGTTCATCGTCCCCGGGTCGACGTTGAGGTAGGGGTCGAGCTTCTGCATCACCACGCGTAGCCCGCGTGCGCTCAGCAGACTGCCGAGGCTGGAGGCGGTGAGGCCCTTACCCAGCGAGGAGGCGACTCCCCCGGTGACGAAAATGTGCCTGGTCGTCCGTGCTGAAGGGGCCAAGGCCTGCTCCCGTGTCGTCCGTCGCGGTCGTGCAGACCGCCGTGCCGATCAGCAAAGTGATCACGCGATCCACGGGATTCCACGGTAACACCTCCCCGGGCCGGGCCCGCAGGCCGCACCCGAGGTCCCCCGGCGGAGCAGCGCCAGCGGTCAGGCCGTCGCGACCTCGGTCGATGCGCGGACGTCCCGGCCCAGCGCGCGCCGGGCCGGGTCCCCGCCGCCGTCGTCGCCGGCCGGGGCGTCCGCCGGGCGCTCCGCCGCCGGGTCGCCGTCCTGGCCCGCCGCCGCGTCCAGGGCGCCCCGGTCCGGGGCGCGCCCGGACCCGGCGGGGCGGCCGTTGGCCGGGCCGCCGTCGACCGGCTGGGTCCGGTCGGTGGAGTGGTCGAGCACCCGCAGTGCCGCCAGGGCCGCCATCGGCACCACCAGCGCTCCGGCGGCCCCGGCGACGTCGAGGGCGGAACCGCTGAGCGCCCCGCCGATGACGGCGGCCACCGCCGTACCGGCCATCGCGGCCCGCATCGCCGGGTAGATGCCGAACAGCCGCATCAGGCCGCCCCACGGCTGGAGCAGCGCGAACCAGACCAGCAGGGCGCCGGCCAGGGCCAGCACGGTCAGCGGGCTGTTGACCAGCGTCTCGAAGTTGGCGCTGCTGGACCGGTGCACGGTCAGCCCGCCGGTGCCGTCGCCGAGCGCGGCCAGGAACCGGCCGAGGCTGCCCCGCTCGGTGGCCGGCCGACGCAGGTCGATCACCGCGTAGCCGATGGTGAGGGCCAGCCCGGCCATGGTGGCCCAGACCAGCCGGCTGACCGTCAGCCAGCCGCCGGTGCTGATCGCCGCGGCCACGCTCACCCCGGCGGTCAGCGCGATCGCGCCGACCGAGTCCGCCCCCAGGTACGGGCTGCCGACCACCACCGCGGCGAGCCCGCCGACGGCGACCACCACCATGGGCCGCCACTGGCGACGGACCCGCTGGGCCAGCCAGCCGGCACAGAGCAGGGACCCGGCGATGAACACGCCGAGCCCGATGGTGCCCAGGCCGGCGAACCGGCCGCCCTGCAGGGCCGAGTAGCCGACCACCCCGTTGAGCTGCAACCGGGCCCCGGTGAGCACGTCGGCGGCGACGACGAGGGCGGCCAGGCCGGCGACCGCGCCGAGCGGGCCGAGCGTCGAGGCGTGCCCGGGGGCGAACCGGACGGCGGCGGTCCCCCCGACCACCAGCAGCGCCGTCACGGTGGCGAACCACCAGCCCGCGTGCTCGCCGCGCCACCACGGCACGACGTCGGCGAGCAGGGCCGCCGGCACGGCCAGGGCGGCGGCGACGAGCAGCAGCTCCACGGCCGCCACCACCCGCCGGGGCACCGGGGCGGGGCCCACCGGCCCGGCGTGCCGGCGGGCGCGGCGCAGCAGCGGAAGCACCGCGAGGGCGAGCAGCACCTGCGCGCCGGCGAGCAGGGCGAAGAACCAGCCGGCGACCCGCCGCTGGGCGGCGGACTCCCGGTCCGCGTCGGCCGGCGCGGCGAGCGCGGACGGCAGGTCCCCAGGCCGGCCGTCGACGGAGACCGCGGGCCGGCCGAGGAACAGCCGCTCCGGCATCGGGCGGCCGAGCGCGGCGAGGGCGGTCGGTGCCAGGTCGACCAGTTGCAGGTAGCCCTCCCGGCCGGTGGTCGGCGAGGTGAGCCAGCCCCGCTCCCAGCCGGGGCCGTCGGCGACGGCGACGTGCAGCCGCGACGGCAGGTCGGTGTCGGAGACCCCGGCGACCAGCACCAGGGACCGTGGGGGCCGGGCGGCGAGCACCCGGGCCAGGTCGGCGTCGGCCCGGCGGGCCTGCGCGGCCCGCGCCGCCGGGTCCTCGCCGGAGACGGTGCCGAGGTCGACGATGCTCAGCACGCAGGAGCCGAGCAGTGGGGCCGGGTCGTCCGGCAGCACCGCGGCGTACCGGTCGACCCGACCGAACGGGCGGGCAGCGGCCACCGCCGCCCCGGGGCCGACCGCGACCGAGCAGCGCACCGACTCCGACAGCGAGCCGGGCACCGCGCCCCAGGACAGGCGCCGCTGGTTGTGCTGCACGACGCCCTCCTGGTCGGGCAGGTTCGCGCCGATGCCGTCGGGCTGCTCCACGGTCACCCCGACGGGCGGGCAGGCGCCCGTGCCGCGGCTGCCGTTCCAGGCGGCGAAGTTGCCGGCGCCGAGGGTCAGCCAGCCGTCGACGGGGCAGGTGGGCCGGTGCGCGGAGCGCACCGACAGGGAGCCGATCGAGCCCTCCTGCGCCATCCGCCACAGCGTCGGGGTGGTCTGCGGGTCCACGTCGTCCCAGCGCAGGCCCGCCACCCCGGCGAGGACCACGAAGTCGGCGGTGCGCCGGGGTGCCTCGCCGGCCGGCCGCGCGGCGAGGGCGGCGACGCCGAGAACCACGACCAGCAGGGTCAGCAGGACCGGCGTGACTCTGCGCAGCATCACCGATGTCCCGTCGACGGGGCGTCGGCGTCGGGGGTGCCCGGAGCGGGGGCGTCGGGGGCCAACTCCGCGTAGAGCGCGGCCAGCTCCGCGACCGTGTCCGCCTCGGTGGGCCAGGTCCGGGCCCGCTGTGCCCCGGCCCGGCCCAGCCCGGCCCGGCGGGCGTCGTCGTCGAGCAGTTCCCGCACCGCGGCGTCGACCGCGTCCACGTCGCCGGGGGGCACCAGCACGGCCGCGTCGCCGACCAGCTCCGGCAGGCCACCGACGGCGGTCGCCACCAGCGGCACGCCGGCATGCAGCGCCTCCTGGGCGAAGAGTTGGCGGGCCTCCCAGTCGCTGGTCACCACGGCCAGGTCGGCGCCGGCCAGCAGGTCGGCCACGTCGGTGCGGTGCCCGAGCAGGGTGACCGGGGCGCGGGCTGCGGAGACCCGGGCGGCCAGCGGCAGGTACGCCGGCCCGCTGCCGGCGATCACCACGACCGGCGGCGGGGTCCGGTTGCGCCACCGGGCGGCGGCGTCGATGAGCACGTCGTACCGCTTCTGCGGGTGCAGCCGGCCGACCGAGACGATCAGCGGCTGGTCGGCGGCCACCCCGAACTCGGCGCGGACGGCGGCCCGGCGGCGGCGCGGCGCGGGCAGTGCCGGCGCGGCGACCGGGGCGAGCCGGGCGTCGGCGGCACCGAGCGCGGCGGCCCGCTCGACCAGGTCGGTCGAGGCGCCGAGCGCGACCCGGGCGCCCCGGGCGACGATCCGCTCGGCGAGGCGGGACAGGCCGCCGCGCAACCCCCGGGCGAGGACCGCGTTGTGCCAGGTGACCACCAGTGGGGCCGCCGGCCGGGAGAGGACGGCGACCAGCCCGGCGCGCAGCCCGTGCGCGTGCAGCACGGCGACGGGCTCGGCGGCCAGCGCGCGGCGCAGCGCGACGACCGCCCGGGCGTCGGCGGGGGTGGGGCTGGCCGGGATCTCCACCGGCCGGAACCGGGCACCCACGCCAGTGAAGTCGAACTGCTCCTCGGTGGCGGCCGGACCGCAGACCAGCACCGGGGTGCCCGCCTCGGCGAGCCCCCGGGCGACGGAGCGGACGTGCTGACCGACGCCGCCGGTGCTGGAGGCGAGCAGCAGTGCCACGGTGCCGTTTCGGCGGACGTTCGGCGTCGCGTCCGTCACCGCGACCACCCCCGGCCCGCCACCGCCGTCGGCCCGCCGCACGTCGTCGCGCTCACCCGGACACCGTCTCCTTTCCGTCGCCCCGTTCCGGGGGGACCACGCCCTCCTGCCGAGGCCCTTCGGCCCGCCCGGCTCCCCGGCCCGCCCCGCCCAGCCGGCGGCGCACGGCGGCCAGCAGCGGCCGGACGTCCCGCCGGTCGGTCAAATACACGACGGAGAGGAACGCGACGCCGACCACGGCTGCGGACAGCATGCCCTGCACGAGTGCCGCCGGTGCCGTCGGGGTGCCGTCGCCGGCCCCGGCCAGCGCCCGGGCGACGCCCGCCCCGGCGAGCGCGCCGAGCGCCCCGCCGAGCAGCCCGGCCACCCCGGCGCGGGCCCCGCCGGCCAGCGTGGCAGGCCCGGCCGTGCGGCGCACCGCGACCAGCAGCAGGGCGCCGAGCAGCAGCATCCCGGCCGAGTTGGCCAGGGTCACCGCGAGCACCCGGTCGTTGCGGGGCAGCAGCGCCGCCAGCGGGGCGACGGCCAGCGGCACGGCGAGCCAGCCGACGGTGATCGCGGCGGTGGCCGGCCGGGTGTCGCCCCGGGCGTACAGGGCCCGGGAGAGCACCGCGAACAGCCCGTAGCCGAGCAGGCCCGGGGCGAAGCCGGCGATCCCGGCGGCGACCGGGGCGGGATCGTCCGGGTAGAAGAACGCGGCGACCGGCGCGGCGGTGCCGGCCAGCGCCGCCGCGCCGAGGCAGCTGAACAGGAAGACCCCGCGGGTGGTCGAGGCGAGGGTGTTCCGGTACGTCTCCTCGTCGCCGGACGCGGACGCCGCCGCCAGGGTCGGGTACGCGGCGACCGCGAGGGGCACGGCCAGCACTGCCCAGGGCAGCAGGTACATCGTCTGGGCCAGGTTGAACACCTGCGGCGAGCCCGTGGGGCCACCCGAGACGCTCTTGATGATCACCGCGAGGGCGAGCTGCTGTGCGGTGACGGTGACCGCCCCGGCCACCGCCAGGCCGCCGACCCGGGACCGGGTGTCGGCGTCGAAGGCGTACCCGGGGCGCAGTCGCAGGCCCAGCCGGCGCA
Organism: Micromonospora sp. MW-13; assembly: GCF_003434305.1. GTDB lineage: Bacteria > Actinomycetota > Actinomycetes > Mycobacteriales > Micromonosporaceae > Micromonospora. Next base: position 13,009 of record NZ_QKKX01000084.1, on the reverse strand, counting down.
GCGGGATCAGCAGCGACAGCGACAGCACCACCACGCCGAGGGTGGTGCCGCCGGACAGCACCAACTCACCGGCCCGGCTCACCCCGGCGACCGTTGCCCCCCGCCCCTCCGCGCCCCCGAAGGCCAGGTACACCGCGATCACGGTGAGGCTGGACAGCAGCGGGGCGATGACCGGCCAGGCGAACCGGCGGTGCGCCTGGAGCACCCCGGTGAGCACGATGCCGATGCCGTAGAGCGGCAACTGGGGGGCGAAGACCCGCAGCATCCGGGCGCCGGCGGCCAGCTCCGCCGGGCTGCGGCCGGAGCTGATCGCCTCGACGATCGGGCCGGCCAGCAGCGCGACCGCCACCGCCAGCGGCACCAGCAGGGTCACCGTCCAGGTCAGCAGGGCCCCGGTGGTCGCGCCGACCGCCCGCCGGTCCCCCGCCGCGACCGGGCCGGCCAGCAGCGGTACGACCAGGCTCGCCAGCGCCCCGCCGGCCACGATCTCGAAGATGATGTTGGGCACGGTGTTGGCGATCACGTACATGCCGCCGAGGTCGCTGCGCTCCACCACCCAGGTGAACACGGCGGTGCGGCCGAAGCCGGCGAGCCGACTGACCACGGTGAGTACGGCGATCAGCGCGGCCGCTCCGGCCACCCGGCCGGCGCCGGCGAGGGGTGCCGGGGTCTTCACGTCAGTCGGTGCGCCGGCCCAGTGCGTCCAGCTCGCGCAGGCCCGGGGTGGCCTGGATGACCTGGGTGAAGCTGACCTTCTCGCTGGCCGCGGTGAGCCCGGCGAGCACGGCGAGCACGGCGGCCCGGCCGAGCGGCCCGGTGCGGGCCGCGAGGGCCACCCCGAGCACCGCGCCGAGCGCGTTGGCCCCGCCGTCGCCGACCATCACCTGTTCGTCGAGGTCCTCGCCGAGCAGGCCGGCGGCGGCGCCCACCGCGCCGGCGGCGATCCCGCCGTGCGGGCCCCCGGCCAGCGGCGCGCCGAGCAGCAGGCCGGACTTGAGTGCCCGGCCCGGCCGCAGGTCGAGCAGGTTGAGCAGGTTGGCGGTGCCGGCGATCACCCCGGCGCCGAGCAGCACGTCGACCGTGCGGCCGACCGCGCCGTGGCGCTGCCGGCGGGGATGGGCGGCGACGGTGGAGTCGGCGGCGAGCAGCGCGGCGGCGCCGAGCCCGGCCGCGCCCACTCCGACGATCTTGACGAGGCCGGCGGTGACCCGCCCCTCCCGCAGCGCGGCGAGGTGCCCGGCGAAGCCCTTGGCGGCCCGCTGCTCCGGCCGGGCGCCGACCACGTCGTCGTAGACGCCGACCGCTCCCCCGCCCACGCCGGCCACCAACGCGGCGGCTCCGGCGGGCCCGCTGGGCGCGCCGAACGCGCCGGCCGCCGCGGCACCGGCGGCGAGCGCCGGGCCGGCGGCCAGGGTGAGGGTGCGGCCCCGGAAGTTGGTGCGTTCCAGGGCCGGGGCGACCGGCGAGGTGCGCACCTCGCGCAGCGCGTACCGGGCGGCGGCGGCGCCGGCCCCGGCGATCAGCAGGCGGCCCAGCAGGCTCACGCGGTCACCCCGTTCAGGACGCCGCGGTCGCCGCGGGCGGGATCGGACAGCCGGGTACGTCGTTCGCTCACTGGGGCATTCTAGGCACCAGCGCGGCCGCGTTGTCGCCCACGCCGTACTGGCCGGCCTTCTTCTCGACGACCTGCTGCACCAGCGCCAGGCTGGTGGCGAGCTGACCCTGCGTGGTGTTGGCGTCGTCGACGGTGGAGATGGTCTGCGACAGCACCGGGTCCCCCCGGACCACCGCCACCACGTTCCCGCCGGCCGAACCGGTGCCGGCCACCACGATCGCGCCGGCCCGGTCGAACTGCTCGGCGACCTTGACCACCGACTCGTCCTTCTTCACCGAGTCCTTGTCCACGTACGGCTGCCCACTGACCAGCACCACGGCCTCGGCGGGCCCGGTCACCTTCGCGTCGGTCGTCAGGTACCCGGCGTTGGTGTACGACGCCAGCACCGCCTTGCGGTCGGCCTCGGTGACGGGGGTGCCGCCGGCCCGGTCCAGCAGGACGCTGGCCAGCAGGGCGCTGGAGGTCTCCACGCCGTGGCCGTTGCCGGGCAGGCCGGAGGCGGGGGCGCTGGGCCGGGCGGCGGTGACGGCCAACTCCATCAGGTTGCTGTTGTTGTCCGGGTTGATGAACTTGTCCTGGAGGTCGACCCGGCCGGTGAGGGTCGCCCCGGCGGTCTGGAGCATCTTCAGCACGCCCTCGGTGTGCTCCCGCTTGTTCGGCAGGGTGACCAGCACCACCCGGCGGCCGGTGAGCTTGCTCGGCAGCACCACCTGCGCGATCTCGGCGGCGAACTGCTCCTCCATCTCCAGTTCCTTCTGCATGTCGTTGACCTTTTGGCGCATCAGCTGGTTGTCCTTGCTCAGCCCGTTCACCCGCTCCTTGAGCGAGTCGGCCACCGGGCCGTTGAGTGCGGCCGTACCGACCACCAGGCCGATGGCCAGGGCCAGGAAGACCGCGGTCAGGGACACCACGTGGTAGCGGAAATTGATCACGCTTGCAGCCTCTTGATCGGTCGGGAGCTAGAAGAACTGGCCGAGCTGGAACACGAAATTGTTCCACCATTCGCTGACCACGCCCAGGTACGCCTTGCCGACGGTGGAGACCGCCACGGCAGAGGCCATCGCCGCCACCGCCGCGAGCACCAGCAACAGCAGGGAGGAGCCGGAGATGCTCTGCCGGTAGAGCCGGCTGACGCCCTTGGCGTCCACCAGCTTCCCGCCGACCTTGAGCCGGGTGAGGAACGTCGAGGCCATCCCGCCCCGGCCCTTGTCGAGGAACTCGACCAGGGTGGCGTGGGTGCCGACCGCCACCAGCAGCGAGGCGCCCTTCTCGTCGGCCAGCAACATCGCCAGGTCCTCGCTGGTCGCCGCCGCCGGGAAGGTGATCGCCGGGACGCCCAGCCCGTTGACCCGGGGCAGCCCCGGCGCCCGCCCGTCCGGGTACGCGTGCACGATCACCTCGGCGCCGCAGCGCAGCACGTCGTCGGTGACCGAGTCCATGTCCCCGATGATCATGTCGGGGGTGTAGCCCGCCTCGACCAGCGCGTCCGCCCCGCCGTCCACGCCGATCAGCACCGGCTTGAACTCCCGGATGTACGGGCGCAGCACGTCCAGGTCGGCCTTGTAGTCGTAGCCGCGCACCACGATCAGGCAGTGCCGGCCCCGGACCTGGGTCTGGATGTCCGGCACGCCGACACCGTCGAGGAGCAGGTCGCGTTCCTGCCGGAGGTAGTCCATGGTGTTGGCGGCGAACGCCTCCAACTGCACCGACAGCCCCTCCCGGGCGTCGGCCATCGCCTTGGCCACCGTCTCGGCGTCCTGGAGGGCACCGTGCGCGACCGGCGCGCCGCCGACGTACACGGTGTTGCCCTCGATCCGGACGGTGTCGCCCTCCCGGACCTGCTCGAAAATCCCCTCACCGAGGTCGTCCAGGAGCGGGATGCCGCCAGCGACCAGCACCTCGGGGCCGAGGTTCGGGTACCGGCCGGAGACCGACGGCTTGGCGTTGAGCACCGCGGCGACCCCGACGGCGACCAGCGAGTCGGCCGCCACCCGGTCCAGGTCGACGTGGTCGATGATCGCGATGTCGCCCGGGCGCAGCCGGCCGACCAGGCGCTTCGTCCGGCGATCAAGGCGCGCGGTGCCGAGGACTGTGTCCGGTTCCGCGTTCCGGTTCCGGCGCAACGTGGGTAGACGCATCGTGACCATCCTGGCATGTGAGGCAGGCTTTTCTGTCGCGACATGCCTGGGCAGGGCCGCCTACCCAGGGAAGCACACCGCAGCGCACACTGGTGTGCCTGCGCTCACAATCGGCCGCGGTCAGGGCCGCCTTTCCCGAGCCGCGACGGCCAACAGCTCCTCCGCGTGGGCGATACCCAGATCCGAGTCCGGCAAACCCGCCAGCATCCGGGCCAGCTCGCGGGCCCGCGCGGTGTCCTCCACCACCCGCACCCCGCTGGTGGTCACCGCGCCCCCGATGTCCTTCGCCACCACCAGGTGCCGGTCGGCGAACGCGGCCACCTGCGGCAGGTGGGTGACCACCAACACCTGGTGGCTACGGGCCAGCCGGGCCAGCCGACGGCCGATCTCCACCGCCGCCTGGCCGCCGACGCCCGCGTCGACCTCGTCGAAGACCAGGGTGGGCGGGCCGCCGGAACCGGCGAAAACCACCTCGATGGCGAGCATCACCCGGGACAGCTCACCGCCGGACGCGCCGCGCTGCAACGGCAGCGACGGTGCCCCCGGATGGGCCAGCAGCCGCAGCTCCACCTCGTCGCCGCCGTCCGGGCCCACGCCGACCTCGACGCCGTTGACCGGCAGGCTCGGCTCCGACTTCCCCACCGGCCGGGGCAGCACCGCCACCTCGATCCGGGCGTGCGGCATGGCCAGCCCGGCCAGCTCCACGGTGACCTGTTCGGCGAACCGGGCAGCCGCCTCCTGTCGGGACGTCGACACCCGCCCGGCCAGCTCGGTCACCTCACCGGCCAGCCGGGACGCCTCCCGGTCCAACTCGTCGAGGAACTCGTCGGAGGTGTCCAGGTCGGACAGCCGGGTGCGGGCCCGCTCCGCCCAGGCGACCACCCCGTCGACGTCGTCGGCGTACTTGCGGGTCAGCCCCCGCAACGCCGCCCGCCGCTCGTAGATGGTCTGCAACCGCGCCGGGTCGGCGTCCAGCGCGGCCAGGTACGTCGACAGCTCGGCGGAGACGTCGGCGACCAGGGTCGCCGCCTCCTCCAACCGAACCGCCAGGTCGCCCAGGGCCGCGTCGGTGCCGGCCTGCGCCTCCAGCGTGCGCCGGGCCAGCCCGAGCAGCGCCGTCGCGTCCGGCGTCTCGTCGGTCGGCTCCGCGCCGCCGGCCACGCACTGGTGCGCCGTCTGCGCCGCCGTGCGCAGCCCCTCGGCGTGCTCCAGGCGCTGCGCCTCCGCCCGCAGCTCGTCGTCCTCGCCCGGCTGCGGGTCGACCCGGCTGATCTCGTCCAGCCCCAGCCGGAGCAGGTCGGCCTCCTGACTGCGGGCCCGGGCGTTGCGCCGCCGGTCGGCCAGGTCGTCGACCACCGTCCGCCACCGGGTGTACGCCTCGCGCAGCGCGTCGAGCAGCTTCTCGTGCTCCGGCCCGGCGAACCGGTCCAGCGCGGCCCGCTGCTCGGCCGGCCGCAGCAGGCGTAGCTGGTCGGACTGGCCGTGCACCGCCACCACCTGCTCGCCGACCTCGCCGAGCATCGCCACCGGCATGCTGCGCCCGCCCAGGTGGGCCCGGGAACGCCCCTCCACGGTGACCGTCCGGCTCAGCAGCAGCGCGCCGTCGTCGTCGGGCTCGCCGCCGGCGTCGGTGACCCGGGCGTGTACGGCCGCCGCGATCCGGCCGGCGAGGCGCAGCCGCCCCTCGACCAAGGCGCGACCCGGCTGGGCGCGCACCCGGCCGGCGTCGGCCCGGCCACCGAAGAGCAGGCCGAGGCCGGTCACCACCATCGTCTTGCCGGCACCGGTCTCGCCGGTGATGACGTTCATCCCGCCGGTCAACGGCAGCGTGGTGTCCTCGATGACGCCCAGTCCGGTGATGCGCAGCTCTTCCAGCACAGCACCCGACAGTAGACGCGGTCCCCGACAGTTGACCAGCCGGCGCGGCCGGAACGCGGCGTCGACCCGGGCGACCGCCCGCCCGGCCCCACCGCCGGCCAGCCGTCCGACCCGCTGGTCACCGCAGGCGGGCCACCGGGGAGACCTCGCTCACCTTCGGTTGCCCCGCCAGCCGTGCACCGGCAGCCCGAACTTCGCCACCAGCCGGTCGGTGAACGACCGGGCCCGCAGTCGCACCACACGCACCGGCAACGCGCCGCGACGCACCGTGACCCGGGCGCCCGGCGGCAGGTCGTACACGCGCCGGCCGTCGCAGCAGAGCACGGCCAGGGTGGTGAACGGGTCCACCGTGATCGAGAACGTCGACGTGGGCGCCGTGACCAGGGGCCGGCTGAACAGCGCGTGCGCGCTGATCGGCACCAGCAGCAGCGCCTCCACCTCGGGCCAGACCACCGGCCCGCCGCCGGAGAACGCGTACGCGGTGGAGCCGGTCGGCGTGGCGCACACCACGCCGTCACAGCCGTACCGGGACAGCGGCCGGCCGTCCACGTCGACGAGCAGCTCCAGCATCTGGGCCCGCTCGCCCTTCTCGACGCTGATCTCGTTGAGCGCCCAGGACTCGATCGTCGGACCGCCGTCGAACTCCGCGGTCACGTCGAGGGTGAGCCGTTCGTCCACCGTGTAGTTCCGCTCGACCACGTCGCGCACCGCCACGTCGAGGTCGTCGATCTCCGCCTCGGCGAGGAAACCGACCTTGCCGAGGTTGATGCCGAGCAGTGGCACCCTCGTCGGGCGGGCCAGCTCGGCCGCGCGCAGGAACGTGCCGTCCCCGCCGAGGGCGAAGACGATCTCCGCACCCTGCGCGGCCTCCGGGCCGGTCACCGGCACCACGCCGGGCAGGTCCAGGTCCTCGGCCTCCTCGGCCACCACCCGCACCTCGAAGCCCGCGGCGATCAGGTCCGCCGCGACCGCCCTGGCGTGCTCGGTGCTGCGGCGCCGACCCGTGTGCGTCACGAGCAGCGCGGTACGACTCACCGAATCCACCCTCCGCCCGCGACCGCGGGGCTCGCAAGCTCACTCCTCACGCTCACCCGTCCCGCCTTCCGCTCGCGGCTGCGGGGCTCGCAAGCTCACTCCTCACGCTCACCCTGCCATCCCCGCTCGCGGCTGCGGGGCTCGCAAGCTCACTCCTCACGCTCACCCTGCCACCTCCTCCGGGGCCGTTTCCGGCTCCTGCGGGGTCGCGTCCGGCGTGGCGCCCGACGGGGGCGGGCCCTGCGGGCCGGCCGCCACGACGGCCCGCACCCGCCGCGGGTCGGCCGCCGGCGCGCCCCGGCGTAACCATACGAAGAACTCGACGTTGCCGCTCGGCCCCGGCAGGGGACTCGCGGTCACGCCCGCCAGCCCCAGGCCGAGCGTGGCCGCCGCCGCCGCCACGTCGAGGACGGCCTCGGCACGTAACGCCTCGTCGCGGACCACCCCGCCGGCCCCGACCCGTTCCCTGCCGACCTCGAACTGCGGCTTGACCATCAGCGCCAGGTCACCGTCGGGCCGGGTGCAGGCGGCCAGCGCCGGCAGCACCAGCCGCAGCGAGATGAACGACAGGTCAGCCACCGTCAGGTCGACCTCTCCGCCGATCACCTCCTGCGTCAGGGTGCGAACGTTGGTACGTTCGAGGACGCGTACCCGCTCGTCGGTGCGCAGCGACCAGGCGAGCTGGCCGTATCCGACGTCCACGGCGACCACCTCGGCCGCGTCGGCGCGCAGCAGCACGTCGGTGAAGCCGCCGGTCGACGCGCCGGCGTCGAGGCAGCGGCGGCCGGCCACCGCCAGGCCGCCCGGGACGAACGCGGCCAGCGCGCCGGCCAGCTTGTGCCCGCCCCGGGAGACGTACTCCGAGCCGGGGTCGGCGCCCGTGACCAGCAGCGGGTCGGCGGGATCGACCATCGCGGCGGCCTTGCGGGCCGGCACGCCGCGAAGCTGGACCCGCCCGGCCTCCACGAGCGCGGCGGCCTGTTCCCGGGAGCGGGCCAGCCCGCGGCGGACGAGTTCGGCGTCGAGCCGGGTGCGACGTGCCATGGAACGGTTCTCCGGTCGGTCAGGACTGGTCGATGGTGGCGAGCGTCTCGCGCAGCGTCTGGTACGCCGCCTCGTACTGCGGGATCTGGTCGGCCGGCGAGAGCGCGGCGGCGTTCGCCATCGCCTGGACGGCGGCGTCCACCGCCGGGTGCCGGACCTCCCCGTCGTCGTCGACGGCGACCGGGCGCGGCGGCGGGCCAGGTCGGGGACCGGGCGGCGGCGCGGGCCGAAACGGCGTGCTCACCGCCCGGTCCGACCCGTCACGGGTACGCTCACGCCGCACCGCCCGGCTGCTGCTTGCGCGGCGGCACCGCCTTCACCGGCCGGGCCGGCTCCCCGCCGCCCGCGTCGGCACCGGTGCGGCTCACCGTGGCCGGCGGCTTGCGGGCGATGGTCTTCTTCGCGACGGCCTTCTTGGCCACCGTCTTCTTCGCCATGGCCCGCGTCGCCACCGTGTCCGTGGCGACGGGGCCCGTGGGCTCCGCCGCGCCGGCCGCGGGCGGGGCGGCGGGCTCCGCCGCGCCGGCCGGGAGCGCGGGCCCGACGGGGCCCGCCGCGGCCTCCCGAAGCTGACGCTCCAGCTCGCGCACCCGGCGGGTCAGCTCGGCCACCTCGTCGGCGGTGGCCAGCCCCACCGCGCCGAGGGCCCGGTCCACCTCGAAGCGCACCAGCTTGGTCAGCGCCTCCCGGTTGGCCACGCCGGTCGAGACCAGTTCCTCGGCCAGGGCCTGGAGCTGGGTGGCTGTCGCCTCGCCGGAGCCGACCAGCCGGCGCACGACGTCCTGGGCCTTCTTCCGGGGCGCCTCCGTCAGGCCCATGGCCAGTCCGAGGTAGGCGCGCCACGCGTCCTGCATGCCTGAGTCCTTCCGCGGGGTGGGATTCCAGGTGTCACGCTACCGGGCGCCGCGCGACGTCCATTGCGGTACGGTGCCGGGAAACGGGCGTGGCGAGCGTGAGGAGACGATGTGGCCAGCGTGGACGAGTGCCGGCAGGCGTTGCAGGATCTGGCCGCCCGGCTGGACCGCAACGCCGAGACCGTACGGGAGCGGATCGACCTCGACCGGTCCCTGGCCTGCCGGGTGACCGACCTGGGTGCCGCCTTCCACGGCCGGCTCACCGACGGCCGGCTGCTCGACCTGACCGACGGCGACGACCCGAAGGCGAAGATCGCGCTGAGCACCAGCAGCGACGACCTGCTCGCCCTCGTCCGCGGCGAACTCGACGTCACCCGGGCGGTGGCGTCCAAGCGGGTCTCGATCAAGGCGAACCCGTTCGACCTGCTGAAGCTCCGCAAGCTGCTCTGACCGTCGCGGCGTTGGCGCCCGCGCGGCGTGCACCGCCGGCCGGGACGCCGGCCCCCGTCGCGCTCGCGCGGGGGCCGGCGTCCGGATCAGTCCGTCAGGCCGAGGGCCGCCAGCGCCTCGGTGGCCTCCGGCGAGCCCGGCCGGACCGTGGGGCCGGCGTCCGCGGCCCACGCGACGGCGCAGAGCGCGGCCAGGGCGTCCAGTGCCCGGCCCGACCCGGTCAGCTCCAGCGCGCCGTCGTCGGTCACGGTCGCCGACCAGCCGCCCGTCTCCGGGTCGCCGGGCACCCGGACCACCGCCGCCGGGTCGAACAGCCCGGCCAGGTCGGCCGAGACGTACGTCGGGCGGCGCGCCGGGGCGGCGGCCAGCAGTTCGGCCACGTCGCTGACACCGGTGAGCACCAGCAGGCTGTCCAGCCCGGCCCGCCGCGCGCCCTCGATGTCGGTGTCCAGCCGGTCGCCCACCACCAGGGTGCACCCCTCGCCGGCCCGGCGGGCGGCGGTGGCGAACAGCGCCGGCTCGGGCTTGCCCACCACCACGTCCGGGTCCCGGTTCAGCGCGGTGCGCAGCACGGCCACCAGCGATCCGTTGCCCGGCAGCGGGCCCCGCCCGCTGGGCAGGGTTCGGTCGGTGTTCGTGGCGATCCAGGTGGCGCCCGCCCGCACCGCCAGCGACGCCTCCGCCAGGTCCGTCCAGCAGACCTGCGGGCCGTACCCCTGCACCACCGCGGCCGGGGCGTCGTCGGCCCGGGAGACCGGGCGCAGCCCGACCGCGCCGACCTCGGCGCGCAGCGCCTCCGCGCCCACCACCAGGACCGCCGAGCCGGCGGGCAGCCGCTCCGCCAGCAGTTCGGCGGAGGCCGCGGCGGAGGTCAGCACCTCCTCCGGGGTGGCGGGCACGCCCATCCCGGTGAGCAGGTCGGCGACGTCGCTGGAGCGGCGGGACGCGTTGTTCGTGGCGTACGCGATCGCCCGGCCCTCAGCACGCAGCCGAGCCACCGCCTCGACCGCGCCGGGGATCGGCCGGTCGATCAGGTAGATCACCCCGTCCAGGTCGAAGACGACCAGCGAGTACCCGTCGGCCAGCCGACCCTCTGCGTCCGTGGTCACCGCTGGTCCGCGCCCTGCTCACGGTCGCCGGTCGGCTCCTCGCCGCGCGCCGACCCGGTCCGGGGCGCGACGGTGTCGGCCTCGTCGTCGGTCAGCTCGTCCTTGGCCGGGTCGTCGGTGCGTCGCCCGGCGTCGTCGTCCTCGTCCTCGTCGTCCTCGTCGTCGTCCTCGTCCTCGTCGTCCTCGTCGTCGTCCTCGTCGTCGTCCTCGTCGTCGTCGTCCTCGTCGTCGTCCTCGTCGTCCTCGTCATCGTCCTCGTCGTCCTCGTCATCGTCCTCGCGGTCGGCAGCGGCGTCCGGCCCGTCGGGGTCGTCGTCAAGGTCGTCGGCACCGAGGCCGTCCTCGTCGTCGTCCCGGTCGGCAGCGCCGGTGAGGTCGGCGTCCGGCTCGGCCGGCACCGCGCCCGGGCTCCCCGGCCCGGCGGCGATCTCCTCGGCCGGCTCGTCGTCCTCGTCGTCGCCCTCGATCAGCACCCCGTCGAGTTCCAGCAGCCGCTCGGCCGCGTCGGTCTCGCCGTCGGTGTCGACGTCGGCCGCCCGGGAGAACCACTCCCGGGCCTCCTCGCGCCGCCCGACCGCGAGCAGCGCGTCGGCGTACGCGTAGCGAAGGCGGCCGGTCCACGGCTCGGTCGCCTCGCTCGTCAGCTCCCGGACCTGGAGCATCGCCACCGCGGCGTCCTTCTGGCCGAGGTCACCACGCGCGCCGGCGGCCACGATCAGCAGCTCGATCGCGACGGCCTGGTCCAGCTTCTCCTGGTCGGCACCCCGGAACAGGTCGATGGCCCGTTCCGGCCGGCCGAGCGCACGCTCGCAGTCGGCGAGCACCGCCAGGTGGCTCTGCAACCCGGTCATCCGGTGGTACGTGCGCAGCTCGGCGATCGCCGTCTGCCACTCCCCCGCGTGGTACGCGGCCAGCCCGACCGCCTCCCGGACCGCCGAGATCCGCGACGCGAGCCGCCGGGCGGCCATCGCGTGCGCCAGCGCCTCGGCCGGGTCCTCGTCGATCAGCTGGCCGGTCGCGACCAGGTGCCGGGCGACGGTGTCGGCCACCGGCTTGGCCAGCGAGAGCAGCTCGGCGCGGACGGTCGAGTCCAGGTCGGTCGCGACGATCTCGTCGGGCAGCGCGGGCGCGTCCCCGGTACGGTCGCCCTCCGCCGCCCCTGCGCGGTCCCGCCGGTCCTCGCGGGCGGGGCCGGCACCGTAGCCGCCCTCCCGCCGCCGATCCTCGAACCCACGTCGGTCGTCACGGCGCGGACGCTCGCCCTGACCGGCCCGGTCCGCACCCCGGAAGCCACCCTCACGGTCGCCACCACGGAAGCCGCCCTCGCGGCGGTCGCCACCGAAGCCACCCTCGCGACGCTCCCCGCCCCGGAAGCCACCCTCACGGGGGCCGCCCTCACGCGGACCGGACCGGAAACCGCCCTCACGACGGTCACCACCACGGAAGCCACCCTCACGCGGAGCACCGTCACGGGGTCCGGAACGGAAGCCACCCTCACGCGGGCCACCCTCACGACGGTCCCCACCACGGAAACCACCCTCGCGACGGTCACCACCCTGGAAACCACCCTGCCGGCCGTCACCGTCACGGCGGAAGCCACCCTCACGGCGGTCACCACCGAAGCCACCATCGCGACGTTCCCCGCCACGGAAGCCACCCTCACGCGGGGCACCATCACGGGGTCCGGAACGGTAACCACCCTCACGCGGGCCACCCTCACGACGGTCCCCACCACGGAAACCGCCCTCACGCGGGGCACCGTCACGGGGTCCGGACCGGAAACCACCCTCGCGGCGGTCACCACCGAAACCGCCCTCGCGGCGCTCCCCGCCCCGGAAGCCACCCTCACGTGGGGCACCCTCACGTGGGGCACCCTCACGACGGTCACCGCCACGGAAACCGCCTTCGCGGCGGTCACCACCCTGGAAACCACCCTGCCGGCCGTCACCGTCACGGCGGAAGCCACCCTCACGCGGACCGGACCGGAAACCACCCTCACGACGGTCACCACCGAAACCACCCTCGCGGCGCTCCCCGCCACGGAAGCCACCCTCACGCGGGGCACCATCACGGGGTCCGGAACGGAAGCCACCCTCACGCGGGGCATCACGACGGTCCCCACCACGGAAACCGCCCTCACGCGGGCCACCCTCACGACGATCACCGCCACGGAAACCGCCTTCGCGGCGGTCACCACCCTGGAAACCACCCTGCCGGCCGTCACCGTCACGGCGGAAGCCACCCTCACGCGGACCGGAACGGAAACCACCCTCACGACGGTCACCGCCGAAACCACCCTCGCGGCGCTCCCCGCCACGGAAACCGCCCTCACGCGGGCCCGAGCGGAAACCGCCCTCGCGGTCACCGCCGCGGAAGCCACCCGGACGGCTGTCACCGTCACGACGGGAGCCGCCCTCACGGTCGCCGCCGCGGAAACCGCCCTCACGCGGGCCGCCGTCACGCGATCCGGAGCGGAAGCCGCCCTCCCGGCGGTCACCGCCACGGAAGTCCCGGCCCTCGCCTCCCGGTGCCCCGCGGAAGCCACCGTCCCGGCTGTCGCCGTCCCGGCGGTAACCGCCGCCGGCGGAGCGGGAGTCGTCACGGGAACCACCGCGGTACCCGCCCTCGCGGCGCTCCCCACCACGGAAGCCACCGTCACGGCCGCCCTGGCCGCCCCGCGGGCCACCGGATCGGTCGTCGCGGTCGCCGCGGTACGGGGGGCGGTCATCGCGTCGGGGCGCCCCGTCACGTCGGTCGGAGCGGTCTTCGTAACGACGAGGACGCTCGCCGTCGTGCGGTCCTGAACTCACAGGTACATCCTTTCTGATTGCGCCGGAACCGACGCTACGCAGTCGAGGGCCGACCCGGATGGGGCGGCCCTCGACT
>NZ_QKKX01000083.1 GCF_003434305.1 Micromonospora sp. MW-13 | reverse complement strand
ATCGTCGCCACCCTCTTGGCCAAGGCAGCCTCACCAGCCGCAGCTCGGCCCAGCGAAGTGTCGGCAGCTTCCTCGCTGTCGCCCGATCTCTTCCGGACGGACGAGCGCGGAGCCCTTGCGAGACTCGCCATGGCCAAGGCAAGCCAGCCACAGGCACTCGCCCCCATCGTCTACGCCGACATCGCCTGCCACATCCTTCCGACGAGGTACGTTCAGGACAAGGGGTGGGGCGTGGACGCCCAACCCAACAGGCAGTTGCACATCTACCGCGACCTGTTCATCAACGGCCAGTGGTGGAAGACCACCGAGAACTGGCCCTACGCGTCGTCGAGCGGATCATGGAGCACTCCGACCGGTGACCATGCAAGTCTGCTCAGCGGTACCTTCATGTTGTGGGTGACCGCCTACTACAACTCGGATGATGCCTACATCGGTCGCGCGACCGACACCTGCGCCGCCTGACCGCCGGCAGCGGCCACCGCCGTGGAGGCATGGGTAGCCCTGGAGTGGTGATGATCGACGAGAACCCCGCCAACGACCCGACCCGTGAGTGGATCACGGGCAGGCCCGACGTCGCGTTCGACGCTCGCGCCTTGCTCCGCAAGATCGACAGCAACGGCCAGGGCCTCGTGCGCTATCTCGCCGAGCGGGCTGGCCAGCCGGTTGCCACCCACACGATCGCCACTGATCTAGGCGTCTCGACGCAATCGATCGAGGATTGCCTCGCCTGGATCAACAAGCTCGCCGAAGCCTTGGGCTACGTACCGCTCGTAATCTGGTCGGATGTCGGGCTACTCATCACCACTGACGCAGCTGTTGTCACACGTCAGGGGCTGATCGACGCCCAGCGTTGACGGATCCAGGGGCGGTGGGCTCAGTCGAGTCCACCGCCCCTGGTCTGTCGGTTCCGCCTCGCGGTAAGCCTGCGCCGGATCGCACCAAACGCCCATAACGCCGCCAGTAGCAGTGCAGCGGGTATCAACAGGCCAAAGGCGGATCTCAGCAGCGTGGGGAAGTCCATCGTCACCCCCGCTCTCGAAGCCCTCGTGGACGCTACGTTTCAGGCTACCCGTCGATGCGGTTATGGCGTCATACCTCGCAGCACTGACAGGCGTTGTCGACCGCCTGTCCGCCCACAGACCAACCGGCGCCAGCAAAAGAGATCAGTTTCGGTGAGAAGAAGACACCGTAGCGCTTTTCACCGAATCTGATCCGCTGCTGGTCAGCGCACTGCCCCGGATCACCTTGGCTGAGAACCCACAGCCGGCCAGGACGACGGCGGTGACCGCCTCCCCGGCGGGAGCGGTCGGCTGCGCGCGCATCGCGCCGCTGGCACCGGCCGGGTTCGCCGTACACCGTCACCCGTCAGCCGGCGAACTCGTACCCGGGGAACCCGGCGACCCCGGGCCGGACGCGGAACAGCGCCCCGGCCGGGGCGCGGTCACCCGGCGGCAGGCCCTCCCGGGAGGTGGTGACGTACAGGTCGGCGTACCCGGGGCCGCCGAAGGTGCACGCCGTCGGGCGGGCCACGGGCAGTTCCACCACGGCGGTGAGCGCACCGTCGGGGGCGTACCGGTGCACCGCGCCGCCGTCCCACAGCGCCACCCAGATCCCGCCCTCGGTGTCGACGCAGAGCCCGTCGGGGACGCCGCGCCGCGCCGGCACGCTCACCACCGGCCGCCGGTCCCCCAGCTCACCGGTGGCCGGGTCGTACGCGAACGCGTCGATCCGGCCGGTGGCCGAGTCGACGTAGTAGGCGGTGTCGCCCGCCCGGTTCCAGGCCAGCCCGTTGGAGACCGTCACGCCGGTGAGGACGGTGTGAACCGCGCCGTCCGGGTCCAGCCGGTAGACCGCCGCCCGTCCGGGAGCCGCGTCGTACGCCATCGAGCCGCACCAGAACCGGCCCAGCGGGTCGCAGCCGCCGTCGTTCATCCGTACCGTCGGGTCGGACCACAGCTCCGGCAGCGGCTGCACCGCGTCGTCGGTGAGCAGCGCGAAGCCCCTCTCGACGGCGGCCACGAGGCCGCCGCCCGCGCGGGGGCGCAGCGCGGCGAGCACCGGCGCGACGTGCCGGCGGGTGACCAACCCGGTCGCCGGGTCGTACGCGAGCAGGTCCCCGGCCAACATGTCGACCCAGCGCAGCCGGCCGTCGGCCGGGCACCACACGGGCCCTTCGCCGTGCCCCGCCACCGGCGGGGTGATCTGCTTGGCCCGGCTCACAGGTAGTCACCCGGCCAGTGGAACGCGCCGGGCGCGGCGGTGACCCGGGCCAGCCGCTGCGGGTCGGCGCGCACCGGGCGGACCATCCCGGTGTCGTCGGTGGCGAACTCCGGGTCGCGCAGCAGCCATGGCAGCGCCCGGGTGATCGCCGGGTCGGCGGGCAGCCGGGCCTCGCAGCGGGTGAGGCCCGCCGCGTCGGCGTCGCGGGCGACGGTGGCGAACAGGGCGGCCAGGGCGTCCTCGGCGCCGGGCCGGACGGCGACCTCCAGCACCCGGACCCGGTCGGCGTCGCGGCGCGTTACCAGGTACCCGTCGACCTCGCCGGCGCCGCGGTCCGCGCCGGCCGCCGCGCCGTCGAGGCGGGCGAGGTCCCGGTCCGCGCCGCCCGGCGGCGGGTCCGCGCGGCGGGCGAGCAGCAGCCGGGCGGGCGGGGCGTACCAGACCGGCACCCGGCGGGCCCAGTCGTCGGCGGCGCGGACGGTGCTCAACGGCCGGTCGGCGTCGAACGCGTCGTGGACGCCGGCCAGCGCTGGCCAGTCGGCCGGTGACCCCGGGGTCACCGCCCAGCCCGGGGGCGGCGCAGCCGGCCGGGCCGGGCGCCCGACCGGGTACCGCAGCGCGAAGGTGCGGAAGCCGCTGCCGGCGTACACGGCTGGGGTGCCGGTGAACAGCAGCGACCAGGCGCAGCCGTCGGCGTCCATCGCGGCGAGGGCCAGCTCCAGCAGCCGCCGCACGTGCCCCCGGCCCCGGGCCGCCGGCAGGGTGGCCACGTTGGCCAGCCCGCCGACCAGGTCGACGCCGCCGGCACCGTCGCGCACCCGCCGGGGCAGATAGTAGACGGAGGCGAGGACGGTGCCGGCCGCCACCGCGACGAACGTGCGCGCGAGGCGACCGGGGTCGCCGTCCCACAGCGCCGGGACGTGCGGCTCGCCGAACGCGGTGTCCCACAGGGCGTGCAGCGCCGGCCCGTCCGTCGGCCCGGCCGGCCGGTACGCGGCGTCGCCGCCCGGGCCGCCACCGCGTCCGGGACGGGCCCCGCCGCCGGCCTCGCCGGTCACGCCGGGGACAGCACAGTGCGCTGCCGGCCGAGCCCGCCGATCTCGACCTCGACGACATCCCCGGCGGACAGGTACGGGAACCGGCCGGACAGCGCCACCCCCTGCGGGGTGCCGGTGTTCAGCACGTCCCCGGGCTCCAGGACGGTGAACTGGGACAGGTGCCAGATCAGGTACGCCACCTCGAAGATCATGTCCGCGGTGCCGGAGTCCTGGCGCGGCTGGCCGTTGACCCGGGAGCGCAGCCGCAGCGCCTGCGGGTCGGCCACCTCGTCGGCGGTGACCAGGCACGGGCCGAGCGGGTTGAACGTCTCGCAGGACTTGCCCCTGGCCCACTGCCCGCCCGGGTCGGCGAACTGCCATTCCCGCTCGGTGACGTCGTTGCTGACCGCGTACCCGGCGACGTGGGCGAGCGCGTCGGCCGGGGAGTCGAGGTAGCGCACCCGCGCCCCGATCACCACGGCCAGCTCCACCTCCCAGTCCGTCTTCACCGACCCGCGCGGGATCAGCACGTCGTCGTACGGGCCGACGACCGTGTTCGGGGACTTGTGGAACAGGATCGGCTGGGCGGGCGGGGCGACGCCCGACTCCCGGGCGTGCGCGGCGTAGTTCTGCCCGATGCACAGCACCGCGCCGGGGCGGGCGATCGGGGCGCCGACCCGCTGGCCGGTAACGTCGACGCGGGGCAGCGCCCCGGCGGCCCGGACCCGACCGACCGGGTCGGCGGCGAGGAACGCCCCGTCGATGTCGGCGGTGACGCCGCTCAGGTCGTAGTGCGCGTCGCCGTCGACGAGCACCGGCCGCTCGGCACCGACCGGCCCGATCCGCATGAAACGCATGATGTTCCTTCCTCGTTCGCTACTCGTCCCGGCCCCGGTCAGCCCATCCGGGCGAGCAGGTCCGGGGTCACCGCGTGGGCGAGGGGCCGCCCTGCGGCGTACCGGGCGATCTCGTCGACGACGATCTCGCCCTGCCTGCGGCGACCCTGCACCGTCGCGGCGGCCTGGTGCGGGGTGAGCAGCGCGTTCGGCAGCCCACGCAGCGGGTGCCGCTCGGGCAGCGGCTCGTCGTCGAACACGTCCAGCGCCGCGTCGATGCGGCGGGTGGCCAGCTCGGCCACCAGCGCCGCCTCGTCCACCAGCCAGGACCGGGCGGTGTTCACCAGCCCCGCCCCGTCGGGTAGCAGGGCCAGCTCCCGGGCGCCGATCAGGTGCCGGGTCTCCGGCAGCGTCGGGGCGTGCAGCGCGACGATCCGGCTGCCGGCCAGCAGCTCGTCCAGGCTCACCAGGCGGGCGCCGAGGGCGGCGGCGTCCGCCGGGGTCAGCGTCGGGTCCGCCACCGCGACCTCCGCGCCCAGCGCGCGCACCAGTTCCAGGTACGCCCGTCCGGTGCGGGACGCCCCGACCACCCCGATCGGGCAACCGAGGATCTCGTGCCGGGGCGGGGCCTGCTCGGCGACGTACCAGTCCACTCCGAGGTGCAGGGCGTGGTCGAAGCGCGGCACCCGGTGCAGCAGGGCCAGGGTGAAGGCGAGGGCGACCTCGGCCACCGACCGGGCCATGCCCTGCCCGGCCTGGGTGACGGCGACGCCCCGGGCGAAGACCTCGTCGGTGACGAACGGCTTGACCGTCGCCCCGGTGTGCGCGACCAGCCGCAGCGCCGGGGCCCGGTCCAGCAGCGCGGCGTCGAGCCGGGGCACACCCCAGGAGGTGACCAGCACCTCGGCCCGGGCCAGCACCGGCGCGAGGGCGCCCCCGGTGAGCGCGTCGTGGGAGTCGACGAGGTGGCAGTCGACGGTCGCGGCCAGCCGCTCGCCGACCGGGCCGGGGAAGAACTGGGCGCGCAGCGCGGGCGGCACCGACACCACGGCGACCTGCCGCCGCGCCGGGTCAGCGGAGCCAGTCATCGCGGTGCTCGGCGACGAAGTCGTCGTCGGTCAGCCACGGGTACGCGGCGGCGACCCGGCTCAGCTCCGCGGCCTGCCCGGGGGAAAGCCCCTCGTTGGTGTCGAGGCACCACACGCCGTCGAGCAGCCCCTGCCGGCGCAGCACCTCGTGCACCCCGGCGATGCAGCCGTGGAAGTCGTGTGCGGCGTCGAAGACCGCCGCGTTGGCATCGGTGACGGCCGCCGCCCGGTCGGTCAGCTCGGCCAGCGCCGCCGCGTCGCCGCCCCGGGCCGCCCGGGCCCGCTCGAACAGCGCGACGGCCGCGCGGGTCCACACCGCCCACTGGCCGAGCAGGCCGCCGGCGAACCGCCGCCCAGCGAACTCGCCGAGCAGGTCGCCGACGATGTGGTCGTCGTTGCCGGTGTACAGAGCCACCTCGGAGCCCCGGTCGGCGGCGGCGATCCCGCGCACCGCCTCCAGGGTGCGGTACCGGTCGAACGGGGCGAGCTTCACCGCGACCACCGACGGCAGGTCGGCGAACGCCCGCCAGAACGCCGTCGACAGCCGGGGCCCGCCGATGGCCGGCTGCAGGTAGAAGCCGATCACCGGCAGCACCTCGCCGACGGCCCGGGCCCGGTCCAGCAGGTACGCCTCGTCGGTGCCGGGCACGACGGGGGACAGCAGCACCGCGTGGTAGCCCAGCCCGGCGGCGAGTTCGGCCTCGGCGACGGCCTGCGCGGTGTCACCGCACGCCCCGGCGACCTTCACCACCGGCCGGCCCGCCTCCGCGTCGACGGTCTCGGCGGCCAGGGCGAGCACCGGCCGCAGCAGCCCGGCCTCGCGGATGGCGAACTGGGTGGTGTGCACGCCGACGGCCAGCCCGCCGGCCCCGGCGGCCAGGTAGTAGCGGGTCAGCGCCCGCTGCCGGCGCTCGTCGAGGCGGCGCCCGGCGGTCAGCGCGAGCGGGTGCGCGGGGAGCACCGTCCCGGCGCGCAGCAGATCCAGGGACACGGTCAGAACCTTCCGTCGCGGACGGCGAACTTCGTCGGTTTGCCGGAGGTGGGCAGGCCGGCGGCCAGCCAGTCGGCCTGCCAGTCGACCAGGGTGCCCAGCGGCACGTCCGGGTAGCCGAACAGCGCGTGGCAGCGGGTGGCGTCGTTGAGCAGCGCGGTCGGCGCCTCCGTGCCGGCGTACGTCACCGGCCTGCCCAGCCGTGCGCCGAACCGGGCGGCGATCCGGCGCACCGGGGCGGTCTCCGGGCCGGTCAGGTTCAGCGTGCACACGTCGGCGCAGGCGTGCCGCAGCGACCGTAGCGCGACCTCGTTGGCGTAGCCCTGCCACACCACGTTGACGTGGCCGGTGGTGACGTCGACCGGGTCGCCGGCCAGCACCGCCTGCCCGATGTCGGCGAGCACCCCGTAGCGCAGGTCGACGGCGTAGTTGAGCCGCAGCACCGCGACCGGGGTGCCCCGGGTGGCGGCGGCGTGCGCGAAGACCTGCTCGCGGCCGAGGCAGCTCATCGCGTAGTCGCCGACCGGGCCGGTCGGGTCGGTCTCCGCGCAGCCGCCGGAGGTCACCGGCACCATCGGGTAGACGTTGCCGGTGGAGAACGCGGCGATCCGGGCGGCCGGGTACCGGCGGGCCACCGCGGCGGGCAGCACCGCGTTGACCACCCACGCCAGGTACGGGGCGGTGGCGGTGCCGAACTTCGCGCCCACCATGAAGATCACGTCGCTGGCGTCGGGCAGCCCGCCCAGGTCGGCGTCGCCGAGCAGGTCGAACGTGACCGGCTGCACCCCGTCGGCGGCCAGCGCGTCGGCCGCCGCCCGGTCCGACCAGCGCGACACGGCGTACACCCGGTCGCCGGTGCGGCCGGCGGCGTCGAGCCCCCGGCGGGCCAGCCGGCACAGCGACGGGCCCATCTTGCCCCCGGCGCCGAGCACCACCAGGTCGCCGGAGCCGCCGGCCAGGTCGGCGACGAGCGCCGCCGACGGCCGGGCGAGCCGCTCCTCCAACTCGGACTCACTGTTGAACACTGAACTCATCCCTTGATTCCGGACATCGTGACGCCCTCGGTGAAGTACCGCTGGCCGACGAGGTACGCGGCGAAGATCGGCACGAACGCGACGACCGAGCCGGCGAGCATGACATTGAGCGGCACCTGCTCCTGCTGGAGGGAGGCGATGCCGACGGTGAGCGTGCGCATGTCCCCGCTCTGCCCGATGATCAGCGGCCAGAGCAGGTCGTTCCAGTGCCACAGGAAGACGAACACGCCGAGGGTGGCCAGGATCGGCTTGCACAGCGGCAGCACGATCCGCACGAACATCCGCCACTCCGACGCGCCGTCGATCTTCGCCGCCTCGAACAACTCGTCGGGCAGGCCCTGGATGAACTGCCGCATCAGGAACACCGCCTGCGCGTTGGCCAGGGTCGGCAGGATCAACCCCCAGTAGGTGTCCACCCCGCCGACCTTCGCAATCAGGATGAAGGTGGGGATGAGGGTGACGTGGTACGGCACCATCACCATCGCCAGGAACGACCAGAACATCGTCTCCCGGCCGGGGAAGCGCTTCTTCGCGAACGCGTACCCGGCCATCGCGGCGAGCGCCAGCACCGCCACGACGCTGACCACCGAGTAGATGGTGGTGTTCAGCAGCCAGCGCAGGATGCTCCGCGAGTCGAGCACCGTCGCGTACGCGTCGAGGTTCACCGGCCAGGGCAGCAGGCTGCCGGGGAACTCGACGGCGGCGGCGGGCTTGAGGCTCAGCACCACCATCGCGTAGAACGGGAACAGCGTGACCACGCTGGCCACGGTGAGTAGCACGTAGCGCAGCACGGTGCCGCCCGGTCCCGGCTGCAACGCCCGGTACGACCGCCGCCGCCTCGTCGGCGGGGGTGGCGTGCTGGGCGCGGACGTGGGGGCGGTGGTCGTGGTGGTCACTTGTCTCTCCCGAGGGCCAGCCGCTGGATCAGGGCGACGACCAGCGTCATCGCGAACAGGGCCGCCCCGATCGCGCTGGCGTAGCCGAGGTCGAAGTACTTGAATCCCTGGTCGTACAGGGCCATGACGAGGGTGTAGCTGGCCCGGGCCGGGCCGCCGCCGGTCATCGCGTACACCAGATCGAAGACCTGGAACGAGGCGGTGGTCTCGATCACCAGCAGGAAGAACAGCACCGGCTTGAGCTGCGGCAGCACGATCCACCGGAACCGCTGCCAGGGGCCGGCGCCGTCGGTGAGGGCCGCCTCCTCCTGCTCGCGGGGCAGGTCCTGGAGCCGGGCCAGCACGATCAGCATGCCGTACCCGAAGTGCGACCAGACCCCGACCAGCGCGAGCGCCGGCAGCACCAGCGTGCTGGAGGCGAGCCACGAGTCGTCGGGCAGGCCGAGCCAGCCGAGGATCCGCGACCAGGGGCCGGCGGAGGAGAACACCCAGGAGAAGATCGTGGCGACCAGCACCAGGCTGGTGACCACCGGCAGGAAGAACACCGACCGGAAGAAGCCCACCCCGCGGAAGCCGCGCCGCACCAGCAGCGCCAGCCCGACCGACGCGGCCACGGTCAGCGGCACGTACAGCACGGTGTAGACGACGGTGACCCGCAGCGACTGCCAGAACACCGGGTCGTCGGCCAGCCGGCGGGCGTTGTCCAGGCCGGTCCACTCGGCGTCGCCGCCGATCGTGTACTCCATGAACCCGAGCACCAGCCCGGCGATCGCCGGGCCGAAACGGAACGCCAGGAACAGCAGGAACGCGGGGAGGACGAAGAGCAGACCCCATCGCGCCTCGCGCCGGGCGATCACCCGCCGGGCCCGCCGGGCCGGCAACTGAGCTGATACGGCCATCTCGCCATCCTCTTCGCAGGTTCGGCACCGGCCCTGGGCCGGCGCTGGGGGTGCCTGGCCCGCCGCCGGGTCGCGACGGCAGGCCGGCGTGCGTCAGAGCAGCGCGTCGGCGGCCTTGGCCGCGTCGGCGAGAGCCTGCTCAGGGGTCTTCTTGCCGATCAGCGCGGCCTGGATCTCGGGGGCCAGGACCCCCATCACCTCGCGGCTGGATTCGTTCAGCGACCCGACCGTCATGCTCGGCAGGGTCTTCTCCATCTCGCTGTTGACCGGGTCCTGGGCGTAGAGCGAGCCGGCGGACTTCTTGGTGGAGAAGTAGCCGCCCGCCGTGTCGTACGCGGTGGCCACCGACGGCTGGGTGGCGAAGCTGATCCACTCA
The DNA here is from genome assembly GCF_003434305.1 of Micromonospora sp. MW-13. GTDB lineage: Bacteria > Actinomycetota > Actinomycetes > Mycobacteriales > Micromonosporaceae > Micromonospora. The sequence goes on along the minus strand of NZ_QKKX01000083.1, from coordinate 38,851 downwards.
CCGGCGGCCTTCTTGGCCTTGCTGCCCTTGAGCATCGCCAGGCTGCCCACCGCGCCGTAGCCGACGCTCTTGACGTCGGACAGCGGCGGGAAGATCTTGATGTTCTCCTTGCCCCAGAACGTCTCCACGTCGGCCGGGACGTGCTGCCAGGTGCAGGCGACCTTGTTCTTGGCGACGTTGGTCTGCTCGAACGCGGGGATGCTGGTGAGCAGGTCCTTCTCCACGAAACCGCCGTCGGCGAGCTGCTTGAGGAAGGTCAGCGCCCGGACGCCTTCGGGGCCGTCGAACGCCACCGACTTGCCGTCGGTGCCGAACACGTCCCCGCCGGCCTGCCACAGCAGCGGGTAGAAGGACTGGTTCAGGGTGGCGGTCGGGTCGGCGTAGTAGTTGGTCACGTCGAAGCCCTTGGCCTTGAACGTCGGTGCGAGGGCGAGCAGGTCCGCCCAGGTCTTCGGGTACTCGCTCACCCCGGCGGCGGCGAACACCTTGGCGTTGCACATCAGCGGGTTGGTGCTGGTCAGGATCGGCGCGCCGAGCATCTTGCCGTCCTGGGTGACGGCCTCGCGGAGGTTGTCCAGGTAGTCGGCCTTCGCGTCGGCCGGCAGGTACTCGTCCACGGGCTCGATCATCTTGCCGAACTTGCCGAGCTGGTCGGGGATCAGGTAGACCACGTCCGGGCCCTTGCCGCCGGCGATCGCCGTGGTCAGCGACTCCTCCCGCTTGGCCCACGGGAAGATCTCGACCTTGACGTCGGTGTTCGGGTGGTCCGCCTTGAAGGCGGTGACCTGCTTGTCCCAGAAGCCCCGGTGGGTGGCCTCGTCGGGGATCACCGGGTAGATCCACATCGTGACGGTCTGCTTGTCGTCGCCGGCGTCGGACCCGCCGCCGCACGCGGTGAGCAGCCCGGCCGCCAGCGCGGCGACCGCGACCGGCGCGAACCTGCGAACTCGCATGTATCCGTTCCTCTCTGAGTGGTTCACTGCGCGGGCACGGTGACGACCGTGCCGGTGTGCCGGGCCGCCTCGGCGGCGAAGACCGCGAGGTGGCTGGCGAGGGTCTCGTCCAGTCCGGACCGGATGTGCCGGCCGTCACCGGTGGCGACGGCCCGGACGAAGGCGTCCATCAGCCCGGTGTCGCCGCCGCCGTGGTCGTCGGCGGCGGTGGATCCGCCGACCGTGCCGGCGTCGAGGGTCTCGATCCGGTCGGTGCGGAAGTCGTGCACCCGGACCCGCTCGCCGTCGCCGGACAGCGAGCCGTGGGTGCCGAACAGTTGGGTCTGGCGGTGGGTCTGTTCGGTGAAGGCGGCCATGGTGAAGGTGGCGGTGACGCCGCCGGTCAGTTCCATCGCCACCACCTGGTGGTCGACGACGTCGTTGTCGCCGGCGTAGACGCAGCGCCCGTACGGGCCGGTGCGCAGCGCCTCGACCAGCGCGGCCTCGTCGGTGCCGTCGGTGACCACGCTGACCGGCCAGATCGGCCCGTGTTCGCGCAGCACCGGCAGGTACAGCTTCGGCGCCGAGTACGGGCAGCCCGGCTCGGCCGGGCAGTCCAGGCACCGCTGCGCGGCCCCGGCCGGGGCCTGGCCGGGCCGGAAGTGGCGCAGGCCGCCGAAGCTGGCCACCCGCTCGACGCGCCGGCCGGTGACGTAGCCGATCCAGTCCAGGTCGTGGCTGGACTTGGCCAGCAGCATCGGGGTGGCCAGGTCCTCCCGCCGCCACGGCCCCCGCACGTAGGAGTGGGCGTAGTGCCACCAGCCGACCGGTTCGAGGTGCTGGACGCTGACGATCTCGCCCAGCACCCCGCTGTCCACCACCCGCTTCACCAGGTCGGTGTAGGGGGTGTACCGCAGCACGTGGCAGACGGCGAACAGCACGCCGGTGGCGCGTACCGCGTCGACGATCTCGCGGCACTGCTCGGCGGTCGGGGCGAGCGGCTTCTCCACCAGCAGGTGCCGGCCGGCCTTGGCGAACTCCACGGCCGGCTGCACGTGCATCCGGTCCTGGGTGGCCACGACGACCGCGTCGGCCGGCACGTCCGCCGCGAGGAGGTCGCGCCAGTCGGCGTACGCCGCCGCGCCGGGGTGGGCGGCGGTGATCAGCCCGCGCTGGTGGGGGCGGGGGTCGGCAACCGCGACGAGGCGGGCACGACCGGGGTTGGCGGCCACCCACCGGGCGTACGTCTGGCCCCGGTTGCCGGCACCCACCAGCGCCACCGTCACCGGCCGGTCCTGCTGTTCCACCTGTTCCTCGCTTCCTCTCGCCGCTGCGTGGTCAGACCGTCAGGTTCCCGGCGTCGCGCACCCGGGGTGAGGCGGCGGGCAGTTCCCGGGCCACGCCCTCCTCGACGCACCCGGTGTGGTGCAGGTACGACCCCGCCCCGAAGCCCCCGTCGGCCAGCCGCAGCTTCCCGCCGGTGAACTGGGCGCCGACGGCCGAGTACCGGTTGGTGCCGGCGTCGACGCTGACGTGGGCGGTGCCGGCGTCGGCGGTGGAGCTGAGGTAGCCGCCCAGCTCCCACCGCACGACACCGGCGGTCCCGGCGCGCGACAGCAGCGCCCTCGCCGCGTTCGTCCCGCTGAGCACGGCCCCGCCGCCGATGCTGATCCGCTGGTCGGCGGCCCCGGCAAGGCGGATGCCGGTGTCGGTGAGGGTGCCGCCGTCGACGCGCACGTCGGCGGACTTCACGGTGACCGGGGCGGCGCCGGGGGCGCCGAGCAGCGTCACGTCGGTCAGGTGCAGCGGGCCGGTGCCGTTGAACGCGTGCCCGTTGACCCCGCGGACGGTGGTGCGGACCAGGTGCACCGGCGTGGTGACGCTGGCCTGCACCACCTCCGTGCCGGCGGTGGCGAGGGTGAAGGAGCAGCCCTCGATGACGTTCGGCCGCCCGGAGCGGGTGGACTGCTGGGAAATGATCAATGTGTCGTCGGCCGAGCAGCCGCGGAGCTGCACGCCGTCGGCGTTGACCCAGATCATCCCGGAGCCGGCCAGGCCGGCCTTGCGGATCACCTGGACGTCCTCCAGGGTCAGGTCGGTGACCTTCACCCGGGCCACGAACCAGGAGCAGACGTGCTTGCGTACGGTGATCCGCTTGGCCGCGGAGCCCCACGCCGCGCCGGAGTTGGCGAAGGTCATCAGCCCGGAGTTGCCGGTGTAGACGAGGTCGTGTTCGTACTGCCCGTGGGTGACGAACGGGCCCTGGTCGTCGCCGTCGCCGTGGCAGTTGGTGACGTAACCGTACGCCGAGGCGGTCCAGTCGTTGAGGTGCCGGGCATTGGAGGTCCGGCAGTCCTCGACGTGCCCGTACAGGCAGTAGATCTGCTGGGTGAGGTAGCCCGCGCCGCCCCAGGTCACCGAGGTCGGGTTCGTCAGGGTGCACCGGGCGGTGTGGAAGTACGTGCACCAGCGCCGCATGATCACCGGCCAGAAGGTGCCGGTGGCGTCGACGTCGGCGACGTCGCAGTGCACCGCGTACTCGTAGGCGATCGGGTGGGAGCCGGTGTACTGGTCGGCGCCGTTGCCGGTGAAGACCAGGTTGCGCACGTGCACCCGACTGACCGGCTCGACCCGGGTCCAGGTGAGGACGCGTCCGGCGGCCAGCTCCCAGCCGTTCTTGTAGTTGACCCGGATGTGCGTGCCGTCGACGATCTGGGTGACCTGGACGAGCTTCTGCAGCTCCCGCTCCCAGCCGCCGGCGAGCCGGTTGACCTCCACGGCGTACCACTGGCCGACGGTGAACGCGCCGGAGTCGGCGACCTGGAACGAGTCCCAGCCCTCCTGCACCACCTCGGTCAGGGTGTGGGTACGCACGTCGTCGGTGACCTTGCCGCGGAAGAACAGCACGGCGGCGAACGGGTCGTCGCGGCCGGCGTCGGCGATGCCGTCGGTGGACATGGTGTGCCCGCCGAAGTCCAGCACCAGGTCGCTGCGGGTGAACGTGTGCCGCTTGACGAAGTGCAGGTCGGAGTGGGCCTCGATGCGGTGGATCGCCGGGTCGGCGACCATCGCGTCGAGTGCGGCGTCGGCGGGGGTCCTCGCGTCGAAGATGCCGAAGTGCCGGAACTCCACCACGCCGTCGTGCAGGTGCAGCCAGCGGCCGGGCCGGTCGCCGTCGGGGGCGAGCACGGTGCCGCCGTTGCCGGGAGCGGTGCTGGCCGGGTCCCAGCGGAGCATGCGGGCGGCGCCGTCGCCGGCGGCGTGGTAGCCGTCGACGTGCACGACCTGCCCGGCGCGCAGGGTGTTGGTCGGCACGCCGAGCAGGGCGGCGACGGTGCCGACGTGCAGCACCGCGTCCCGGCCGGGGGCGAGCGGCTGCGCCGCGGTGTCTGGCTCGGGGGCGGCGGACGCGGCGGTGCCGGGGGCCAGGGCGAGAGCGGTGCCGGCCAGCGCGAGCCCGCCGAGCCCGGAGGCGCGCAGCAGCGTGCGGCGGGAGGTCGGTTCGGAGCGGTCCATGGGGGGTGTCTCCTCTTCCAGGGCCGGGCGGTCAGAGAACGAGGTTGTCGGTGGTGCTGACCCGGGCGGAGTCGACGGGCAACTCGCGGGCGACCCCCTCCTCGACGCACCCGGTGTGCAGCAGGGTGGACGCGGCGCCGAAGGCCGCGTCGGCGAGCGTCAGCCGGCCCCCGGAGAACCGGGCGCCGGCGGCGCGGTACCGGTTGACCCCGGTGTCGAGCCGCACGTGCGCGGTCTGCGCGTCGGCCGCCGTGCTGCGGTAGTCGCCCAGCTCGACGCGGACCGCGCCGGTGCCGGCGGCCCGGGTCAGCAGCGCCCGGCGGGCGTTGGTGCCGGTGACCACCGCGCCGCCGTCGACGACGAGGCGCTGGTCGCGCACGGCCGACAGTTCGATGCCGGTGTCGGTCAGCGTGCCGCCGCGCACCACCACCTCGGCCGCCCCGACCAGCAGGGGTGCCGCCCCGGGGGTGCCGGTCAGCGTGCAGTCGGTGAAGTGCACCGGCCCGGCGCCGCGCAGGATCGCGCCGTCCAGGCCGCGGAAGGTGGTCCGGACGAAGTGCACCGGGTTGCTGACCGGGGTCTGCACGACCACCGTGCCGGCGGGCTGGTCGAAGTCGCAGTCGGTGATGGTCGTGGGCCGGCCCGAGCGGGCCGAGCGCTGGGCGATGCTCAGCGTCCGCGCCGAGCATCCGCGAAGCTGCGCCCCGTCGGCGTTGACCTGGAGCGTGCCGGCCGGGTCGAAGGTCGAGCGGGCGATGACCCGCACGTCCTCCAGGGTCAGATCGGTGATCTTGGTGCCGGCGACGAACCAGGAGCAGACGTGCCGGCGGACGGTGATCCGCTTGGCGCTGATCCCCCACTGGCCACCGCTGTTGGCGATGTCCATCAGGCCGGAGTTGCCGGTGAAGACGAGGTCGTGCTCGTACTGCCCGTGGGTGGTGAACGGGTTGCCCCCGGCGTCGTCGCCGTCGCCGTGGCAGTTCTCCACGGTGCAGTACGCCGAGGCGGTGAGGTCGTTGAGGTGCCGGGCGTTGGAGCTGCGGCAGTCCACGACGTGCCCGTACAGGCAGTAGATCTGCTGGGTGAGGTAACCGGCGCCGCCGTACATGACGGTCGGCGGGTTCTTCAGGGTGCAGTTCGCGGTGGTGAAGTGGGTGCACCAGCGCCGCATGATCACCGGCCACCAGGTGCCGGTGGCGTCGATGCCGGAGACGTCGCAGCGCACCGCGTACTCGTAGGCGACCGGGTGGGAGCCGCTGTACTCGCGGTCGTCCGGCCCGGAGCCGGGGTACTCGCCGGTGAAGGCGACGTGGCCGAGGAAGACCATGTTGCGTACGTGGGCGCGGCGGACCGGTTCGACCCGCCGCCAGGTGATCGTGCGGCCGGGCTCCAGGGCCCAGCCGTTGAGGTAGCCGACCCGGATGTGCGTGCGGTCGACGATCTGGGTGACCTGGACCATCTTCTGCAGCTCGCGCTCGTCGGCGCCGGTCAGGGCGTTGCTGGTGGCGGTCCACCACTGGCCGACGGCGAACCTCCCCGAGTCCGGCACCTGGAACACGTCGGTCAGCTCGGGGACGGTCTCGGTGAGGGTGTGGGTGATCACCGTGTCGGTGGTGGCGCCCCGGAAGTAGAGCACCGCGCCGAACGGGTTGTCGTGGGTGTTGCGCTCGATGCCGTCGGTGTGCACGGTGTGCCCACCGAAGTCCAGCTCGACGTCGCTACGGCCGAAGGTGTGCCGCTTGACGAAGCGCAGGTCGGTGTGGGCCTCGACGCGGTGGATCGCCGGGTCGGTCACCATCGCGTCGAGCGCGGCGTCGGCGGGGGTGTCGCGGCCGAAGACGCCGAACATCCGGAAGTCGCCGATCCCGTCGTGCACGGCCAGCCACCGGCCGCGCCGGTTGCCGCGCCCGGCCGGGTACGGGTCGTGCACGGTGCCGCCGTTGCCGGCGGCGGTGCTGGTGGGGTCCCAGCGCAGCAGGCTGCCGCCGCCGTCGCCGGGGGTGCGGTAGCCGGCGACCCGCACGAGCGTGCGGGCCGTCAGCGCGGCGGGGGTGAGGGCGGCCAGGTCGGCGACCGTGTTGACGCGCAGTAACTGGTCGTGGGGGAGGTTCGCGGACGTGCCAAGTAGACCCATGGAGAGCCTCAACCTTCGCGGTCCAGCCGGACGGCGGGGCGCCGGACGGCGGTGCTGGGGGCCTGCCGGCGCCACGGGGCGTCGCAGGGCGGGGGGAAGGTCGGGCAAACGCGCGAGGCGCGCAGGCGGCGGAGCTGCTGACCGGAACGCCCGGCGCCGGGGCTGCGGCGCGACGGGAGTCAGCTGTTCGCCCGAGACGGCCGCGGCCGGGGGCCGCGACCCGCCACGGCCTGGGCTGTGACGTTGGCGGGAACGTTAAACAGCAGGTGAACCGGCTGTCAAGAGGTCACCTCCGGCGGGATGTGGCCGAGCCGCACGGAGATGCCCTCGGCGGCCTGCCGCACCTGACGGCCCAGTTCCTGGTACCGCCAGCTGGGCAGACCCAGTTTCAGCCCGGTCACGCTGATGGCGCCGCAACAACCGCCGGTGTGGTCGCGCAGGGCGCTGCCGATGCAGAAGACCCCGTCGGCGTCCTCCTCGTCGTCGAGGGCGTAGCCGGCCTTGCGGACGTCGTCCAGGTGGGCCAGCAGTGAGTCCAGGTCGCAGATGGTGTGGTCGGTGCGCCGGGGCAGCCCGACCCGCCCGATCAGCTCGGTGACCTGCAGCGGGGTCATCTCGGCCAGCAGGGCCTTGCCCAGCCCGGTGCAGTGCGGCAGCTCGCGGGTGCCCATCCGCAGCTCGATCTGGATCCGTTCACCGTTGCTGACCTGGTCGATGACGACCGCGTGGGACCCCTCGGGCACGGCCAGCCGGGAGCTGAGCCCGGTCTCGCGGGTCAGCTGGCCCAGCACGGGGCGGGCGATGTCGCGCAGCGAGAGTTGTTCCTGGGCCCGGACGCCGAGGCGGGCCAGCGCCATCCCGAGCCGGTAGCGCCGGTTCATCCCCTCGCCGTCGTCGGCGGCCAGCCCGTGGTGGCACAGGGTGTGCAGGGTGGCGAACGCGGCGCTCTTGGACAGGCCGCAGGCGCGGGCGACGTCGGTGACGCTCAGCCCCCCGCCGGGGTCGGCGGTGGAGAGCGTCTCCAGCACCTCGGCCGCGCGGCTGACGCTGCGCACCAGGTAGCGGGAGGTGTCCCCGTCTTCGGTGGTGGTCATGGTCCTTCTTTCGGTCGAGCCGGCAATCTGTTCGCCAAGACCGAACAGCCTAACAAATCTGTTCGGAATTCGGCGCGCCGACGTGTTGACCTCCGCGATCAGGCGTGCCTAATATGCCGAACATCGTTTGGCAATGCCGAACAATGTTCCGGAAATTTGGCAAGTTCCTCCTGCGGCGGACAACACCGCGGCGCTGCGACCGGGCTGGGTCGCCGCGCCGCACCGATGAGGAGTTAGGTGTGAATCCACGATCGGCCCCGTCCGGTGCCACCCTCGCCGAGCGGGCGCGCCGGGTCATCCCGGGCGGCGTCAACAGCGGGCAGCGCAGCATCCCCGGCCTCACCGAGCTGGTGATCGCCCGGGCCTCCGGCGCGCACTTCTGGGACGCCGACGGACGCCAGTACACCGACTACCACGCGGCCTTCGGGCCACCCCTGCTCGGTCACAACGACCCCGACGTCAACGCCGCCGTCACCGAGGCCGGCAAGCGGCTGGACCTGTGCGGCGTGGCCGTCACCGACGGCGAGGTACAGCTCGCCGAGACGCTCGCCGAGCTGGTCCCCAGCATCGACAAGGTGCTGCTCACCAGCACCGGCAGCGAGGCCACCTTCCACGCCCTGCGGGTCGCCCGCGCCGCCACCGGCCGGCGCCTGGTGGTCAAGTTCCAGGGCTGCTACCACGGCTGGCACGACTCGGTCAGCCTCAACGTCATCTCCGCCCCGGACAGGGTGGGCACGGTCGACCCGATCTCCACCGGCATCCTGCCCGAGGTCCTCGACGCCACCCTCGTGCTGCGCTTCAACGACGCCGCCGCCGTCCGGGCCGCCTTCGCGGAGCACGGCGACGACATTGCCGCCGTCATCGTCGAGCCGGTGCCGCACAACATCGGCTGCGTCCTGCCCGAGCAGGAGTTCCTCCGGGCCCTGCGCGACGAGTGCACCCGGGCCGGCAGCGTCCTGGTCTTCGACGAGGTGATCACCGGTTTCCGGCACGACCTCGGCGGCTGGCAGAAGATCAGCGGGGTCACCCCCGACCTGACCACCCTCGGCAAGGCCATCGCCAACGGCTACCCGATCGGGGCGCTGGGCGGCCGGGCCGACCTGATGGACCTGTTCAGCACCCGTCCCGGCGCGCCCGCGTTCTTCGCCGGCACTTACAACGGCCACCCGGCCGTGGTCGCCGCCGCCATCGCCACCCTCGGCAAGCTGCGCGCCGAGCCGGTGCACGAGCACGTCTACCGGCTCGGCGAGCGGACCCGCGCCGGCATCACCGACGCCCTCGCCGACCTCGGCGTCCCCGCCGTGGTCGCCGGGCACGGCTCCGTCTTCGTGACGTACTTCATGCCCGGACCCGCCCCGCGCAACTACGACGACCTGCTGCGCAACGATGCCGGCATGTTCATCGGCTACCGTCGGCGGATGCCCGAGCACGGCATCTTCGAGCTGCCGCTGAACCTCAAGCGCAACCACATCTCGTACGCCCACACCGACGCCGACATCGACCACCTGGTCGAGGCGACCCGGGCGGCCGTGCGGGACACCCTCGCCGCCGGCGGGGTGACCGAGCTGGCCGGCACCGCCACCATGGGCGGCGCGGCCCCCGTCCGGGGAGGACGGCGCTGATGCTGACCGTCGACAGGACGCGTCCCGTCGGCCCGGCCGGGCGGATCAGCCGGGTGGAGACCCGCACCCTCGGCACCGCCTGGCGGGACTTCTCCTACGTCCGGGTGCACACCGACGCCGGGCTGACCGGCGTCGGCGAGATCACCCACCCGTACCGGGGGCGGGAGACCTGCCAGCTCGCCGAGGCGATGGCCGGCCGGCACCTGATCGGCGCCGACCCGTTCGACGTCGAGGAGATCTGGCTACGGATGTACCAGGGCGACTTCCTGCGCGGTGGCGACGTCGGCGGGATCGTCGTCTCCGGCGTCGACCAGGCCCTCTACGACCTGATGGGCAAGGCGCTGGGCGTGCCCGCGTACCGGCTCACCGGCGGTGCCTGCCGCGACCGGGTCCAGGTGTACGCCAACGGCTGGTACACCGGCGACCGGGAGCCCGCTGCGTTCGCCGAACGGGCCGTGGCCACCGTCGCCAAGGGGTACTCGGCGCTGAAGTTCGACCCGTTCGGGGCCGGCCTGGGCGAACTCTCCCGCACCGAGCTGCGCCGCTCCGTCGACATCGTCGCCGCCGTGCGGGCCGCCGTCGGCGCCGACGTGGAGCTGTTCGTCGAGGGGCACGCCCGGTTCGCCATGCATACCGCCGCCCGGCTCGTCCGGGAGCTGGAGCCGTTCGACCTCGGCTGGTTCGAGGAGCCGCTGCCGTGGACCCACATCGAGCGGTACGCCGAGCTGCGCGCCCGCGCCAGTATGCCGATCTCCGGCGGCGAGCACTTCCACAACCGCTACGAGTACGCCCGGCTGTTCGCCACCGGCGCGGTCGACATCATCCAGCCGGACCTGTCGATGGCCGGCGGGTTCACCGAGGTGCGCAAGCTGGCCGCCATCGCCGACCAACACGCCATGGTCGTCGCCCCACACAACTCCAACTCGCCGCTGTGCACCACCGCCTCGGTGCACGCCGTCCTCGGAATGCCCAACTTCAAGATCCTGGAGACGTTCGACGGCCTGCTGGAGGACTACGTCTTCGACGCGGTGCGCGGCGCCCTGCCGGTGATCGACGGGCACATCGCTCTGCCCACCGCCCCCGGCCTCGGCGTCACCCTGGTCGACGAGGTGTTCGTCGAGCACCCGCCGAGCCACGGCTTCTGGAACATGTTCGCCGAGGGGTGGGAGAAGCGGGACCGCCGATGATCATCGACGTGCACTCGCACCTGTTCGACTGCCCGGACCACGTCGGCGACCCGTTCGCCGCCGAGGCGGCCCGGGCGCACGGCGGCGAGGTCGACCTGACGGTGCGGTGGTCGCAGTACGCGGCCACCGCGCCGGCGGACACCCGCACCATCGTCGTCGGCGGCAAGGCCCGCCGCTCCGGGCTCTGGGTCGACGACGCCGCGGTGGCCGCGTACGTGGCCGCCCGGCCGGACCGGCTGATCGGCTACCTCGCCCTGGACCCCACCCAGCCCGGCTGGCGCGACGAACTGGAGCACGGCCACCGCGACCTCGGCCTGCGCGGCATCAAGCTGATGCCGATGTACGCCGGCTTCGACCCGGCCGACCCCGCCTACGACGACCTGTACGCGTACGCCGAGCGGCACGGCCTGCCGCTGCTGGTGCACACCGGCACCACGTTCGTCTCCGCCGCGCCGCTGCGCTACGCCCTGCCGGTGCACCTCGACGAGGTGGCCATCCGCCGCCCCGGGCTGCGCATGGTGCTCGCCCACCTCGGCCACCCGTACGAGGGGGAGTGCATCGCGGTGATCCGCAAGCACCGGCACGTCTACGCGGACGTCTCGGCGCTGCACTACCGGCCGTTCCAGCTCTGGCACAGCCTGCGCCTCGCGCAGGACTACGGGGTCTGGGACAAGCTGCTCTTCGGCAGCGACTACCCGTTCACCACCGTCGACGCCTCGATCGAGGGGCTGCGCGCAGTGGGCCGGGTGCCCGGCATTCCCGGCCTCGACCCGCTCGACGTCGACGAGGTCGAACGGCTGATCCACCGCCCGTCGCTCGACCTGCTGGGGCTGGCATGACCACCGACCTGACCTCGTTCGACCTGACCGGCCGGCTGGCCGTGGTGACCGGCGCCGCGCGCGGGCTCGGGATGGCCTTCGCCACCGGGCTCGCCGCCGCCGGCGCCGACGTCGTGGCCGTCGACCGGCCCGGCGTCGACCTCAGCCCGGTCGCCGCCGCCATCACCGACCAGGGCCGGGCCTGCCACCGGTACGCCTTCGACCTGGCCGACACCGAGGCCATCGCCGGATGGGTCGACGACCTGCGCCGGGCCCACGGCCCGGTGCACGTGCTGGTCAACAACGCCGGGGTGGCCCGGCTGGAGCACTTCAACGAGATCACCGTCGCCGGCTGGCGGGAGCTGATGCGGGTCAACGTCGACGCCGTCTTCTTCCTCGCCCAGCGGATCGCCGAGCACATGATCGCCGACGGGGTGGCCGGCCGGATCGTCAACGTCTCCTCCAAGAACGGCCTGGTGGCCGAGGCCGGCCTGGCCCACTACAACGCCTCCAAGGGCGCGGTGGAACTGCTCACCCGGTCACTCGCCGCCGAGCTGGGGCCGCACGGGATCACCGCCAACACCATCGCCCCCGGCATGATCGCCACCGGCATCGACGGGGAGTTCCCGTTCGACCGGGAGGCGTTCGAGGCGGCCTGGGAGCGGCGCATCCCGCTGCGTGGCGGGTACGGCACACCGGCCGACTGCGTCGGCGCGCTGCTGCTGCTGGCCTCGGACGCAGGCCGGTACATCACCGGCACCCACCTGGTGGTCGACGGCGGGGTGCTCGCCGACCAGATGCCCCGGCTGCGCTTCATGCCCCCGTACCGGGGCACCGTCTAGCCACCGACCGTTCCTGGCCGCGCCACCGGGGCCTGGCGGCAGGGGCCCCCGAGCGGAGGGGACCCCGCGCCGCCGGCGTCCGATCCCCCGCCGCCGCCGTGGGCGTTGAGAGCGTTGCCCGACGTCGCCTCCCCCGGCCTACGGGTCGCCTCCCATGGCGGGTCAGTGACGGTGGTCGAGCAGCGCGTCGGCGAGCTTTTCGGGGTCGATCCCGTTGACCGCCCGGAGCTGGTCGAACAGGTCCCGGGGAATGGCGGACAGCCCGCTGACCGCGCCGGCCATCCCGGTCGCGATCGCGCCGATGGTGTCGGTGTCCCCGCCCAGGTTCGCCGCCAGCACGGCGCAGCGCAACGGGTCCGCGCCCGAGCGGACCAGCAGACCAATCGCGGCGGGCACCGACTCGGCAGTCGCCACGCCGCCACCGACCAGGTCGTAGAGGTCGGCGAGGAAGTCGGCGTCGTCCCCGGGTTGCCGCGCCAGGTCGGCGGCCCACCGGGCGCGGCGGACCACCGAAGGGCTGACCACCTGCTCGCCCCGGGTCGCGCCGAGCCGGCCCGCCTCGTACCCGACCTCCAGCGCCTCGGCCAGCCGGGTGGGCCGGTCGGCCGAGCCGGGCGCCTCGACGGCGGCGCTGATGGTGCCCGCGACGAGGCTGGCGCCACTGATTGCCACGCTGGTGTGGTGGGACATCAGCGAGGCGGCCACCACCCCGTCGACCAGCGCGTCAAGTCGGTCGCTGCGGTGCAGCAGGCCGACCGGGGCGATCCGCATGGCGGCGCCGTTGGTCTCCCCGCCCTTGCCGGTCTCCGCCGGGTCGGCCCCCTCCCGGAGCCGCCGGATCGCCTGGGCCGAACTGGGGCCGAGGAAATTGCCCTCGCTCGCCCCCACCCGGTCGGCCCACTCGACGAGGTGTCGGGCTACCACGGCGGTGTCCACAGTGCCGCCCGCGGCGAGGATCGCCTCGGCAAGCATGTACGTCTGCTGCGTGTCGTCGGTAACCTGGCCGGCGACGAAGCCGTCCACCACGAAGTGGCCGTCCGGGCCGGGGAGGAAACGGTCGATCCAGCCGAAGGTCGACACGACCCGCTGGCGTGGCCACAGCTCGCCGGGCATGCCCATGGCGTCGCCGAGCGATACCCCGGCCAGGCAGCCCCGTGCCCGATCCGCCGTGGTCACGGTGTCCAGCGTCGCTCGGTCGGTCATGTCGGTACTCCATTCATCGGTTCTACAGTGGTCACAACGATCCCCATCCCGTCAGCCGGGCCCAGACGACCACGCCGACCACCACGGCGGTCACCACGGCGATGGCAGGATCACGCCAAGTCGGACGCAGGATGGTCAGCGCGGTGGGTTGCCGGGTGATGCCGTAGCCGCGGTTCAGCATCGCGGCGGCCAACTCCTCGGACATCCGGATGCCGGTGGAGAAGAGCGGCACCATGATGGTGGTGTAGGCGCGAATCGCACCGATCATCCCACCGTCGATCTTTGCGCCCCGGGCCCGCTGGGCGTCGAGTACCTGGTTGGCCCGGTGCTGCATGGTCGGGACGAACCGCAGGGCGGTCATCACGATGAAGACCACCGGAAACGGCAGCCGGGCCATGCGCATCAGGGCGACGAAGTGCTCCACTGGCGTACTGACGATCAGCGCGGCGGTCAGGCACACCATGGTGAGGATCCGCAGGCCCAGGTTGGTGCCGTGGGCCAGGCCGCCGACGGTCAGCGGCAGGCCGTCACCGAACCAGAGGTGCACCAGCACCCGGGCGGAGGAGGATGAGCCGAAGTCACCGGGGCCCCGGCTGAGCGCCGCGAAGACCAGAATCAGGACGACGACCGGGGTCAAGGGCGCCAGTAGCTTGCCCACCTGCCGCCTCGGCACGCCAAGCGCGGGCAGGAGCAGCAGCGAGCCGACGGCCAGCAGTGCGTTGGGCAGCGGGTGGGCGAACTGGAAGGTCAACACCACCGCGACCACGAAGACGAGGAGCTTGGTGCGGACGTCCATCCGGTGAAGAAGGCTCGTGCCGGGCCGGTACTCGAGGAACATCAGGCCTCCTCCCACAGTTCGACGAACGCTTCCACGGTGGTGACCGGGGGCAGCCCGAGCCGCCGGGCCAGGCGGGTCACCTGGGGTGCGACGAGTTGGGTCCCGGCGAGCAGGTCCTCGTCGGCGAAGAGGTCGGCCACCGGGAGGTCGGCGCGGAGGCGCCCGGCGTCGAACACCAGCGCCCGATGTGCGTACTCGGCGACCAGGGGCATGTCGTGGGTGACCATCAGGATGGTCCGGCCGGCCCGGTTCAGCTCGCGGACCAGATCCATGATCGCCCGCGCGCCGCGCCAGTCCTGGCCGGTCGTCGGCTCGTCAACGATGAGGATCCGGGGTTCCAGGGCCAGGACGCTGGCCACCGCCAGGCGCTGCCGCTGCCCCTTACCCAGCCGGAACGGATGGTGGTCGAGGTGGGCGTGCATGCCCACCAGGTCGAGCACCTCGCGTACCTTCTCCTCGATCCGGTCGTCCGCCCAGCCCGCGTTGCGCAGCCCGAACGCGACCTCGTCGCGGACGGTCGGGGCGAAGATCTGGTGGTCCGGATTCTGGAAGACGTACCCAACGTCGGTGGACAGGTCGCTGACCGAGCGGTCGCCGGTGGGGTTGCCGTACACCCGCAACTGGCCGGCGGTGGGACGGAGCAGGCCGTTGAGGTGCCGGGCGAAGGTTGTCTTCCCGGCACCGTTACGGCCGAGCAGGGCGACGAACTCGCCCTCCCGGACCCGGACGTCCACGTCGGACAGGGCCTGGACCCCGGAGGGGTAGCGGTGGCCGAGGCCGGTCGCCTCGATCACGACGGCCGCGTCCGCCGGAACCGCCGGCTGCGGGGCACGGGCGCTGGCGCGTACCCGGGCGGTGACCGGCAGCCGGTCCTGGAGCATGGCGACCGCCTCGTCCAGGGTCACCGCCGTCCGGTCGGCGGGCAGCCGGCCGGCCTGCTGGAGCGCGTGGCAGACGGTGGTCACGTGCGGTGGTCGCAGCCCCACCGCCTCGGCCCGCTTCGCGGCGGCGAAGAACTCCGCCGGTGGGCCGTCGTGTACGAGGGCACCGTCGTGCAGGACGATCAGCCGGTCGGCCCACTGCGCCACGAGTTCCGGCTCGTGCTCGACCAGGACCACGGTCCGGTCCCGGTCGGCGGCGACCTGCTCCACCACCGCGAACACCTGGGCCGTACCGGCCGGGTCCAGTTCGCTGGTCGGTTCGTCGAGCACGAGGATCTCCGGAGCCATGGCCAGGATGCCGGCGATGGCCAGCCGCTGCTGCTGCCCACCGGACATCTGCCCGGTGTCCCGGTCGGCCAGCTCGCCGAGGCCGACCGCGTCGAGGGCCCGGCGGGCCCGGTCGAGCACCTCGGCGCGGGGCAGCCCGAGGTTTGCCGGGCCGACCGCCGCGTCGTCCAGCGCGATCCGGCCGGTGATCTGCGACTCCGGGTCCTGCATGACCAAGCCGACGTGCCGGACCAGGTCGACCACGTCGTGTTCGACGGTGTCCAGGCCGACCGCGGTCAGGTACCCATGCATCTCACCGTCGTGGTGGTGCGGGACGAGCCCGTTGAACATCATCAACAAGGTGGTCTTCCCGGCCCCGGTGGCGCCCATGACGGCGACCCGCTCGCCGCGCCGGATCTGGAAGGAGATGTCGGTGAGCTGGCGCTCGGTGGCCGACCGGTACCGGAAGCTGACGCCGTCGGCGCGCAGCACGGCGTCTTTGTCGTCGGTGCCCCGCGGCTCGCCGCCGGCGGCTCGGGTCAGTCCCCGGGTGGTCATGGTGCCTCCTCGGTCAGGTCGGCGACCACGTTCACCGGCAGCGCATCGGGGAAGGCGGCACGGACCGTGGTCAGGTCAGTCGGGCGGCAGCTCACCAGGACGCAGGCCGACGGGCCGGCGGAGCGGTCGACCGGTACGGGATGGTCGGTCCGCCAGTCGACGGTGAGCCCGGCGCTGGCCGCGAGCTGCGGCACCTCCCAGGCCAGGCCCTTGGAGCCCACCGGGAGCGCGTCGTGGACGACGCCGCTGGCGAGTAGGGCCCGCAGGTCGGCGAGGGCGACCAGGTCCGGGTGGCCGGGGACGACCCGGTCCCGGGGTGCCGAGCGGGGCAGACCCAGGCAGACCACCACGTCCCCCGGGCGGGAGGCCCCGGGGCGCAACGCCCCGTGAGCCGCCTCGCCGAGGACGGTCACCCCGACGCCGGTGGCGACGGTGGGAACGTTGTCCTCGGTCGTACCGGTGACCCGGTCGGCGTCGAGGCCGACCTCGGCGGCGAGCGCGACGACCGCGCCGATCATCTCCCGGCCCTGCGGGTCGGCCTCCACGCAGAGCGTGTTGACCACGAGCGTCGGGGTGGCTCCGGCACAGAGCACCTCCAACAACGGCACGCGGGTGGCGAAGTGCGCGACGGTCGACGCCGGTACGGCCACCGTGTCGTGCGGCTTCGGGCCGATGCCGCCCACGGAGTCGCAGGCGACAACCAGGCAGCCGTCGGTGAGGTCGAGTACGGTGAGGTCCCGGACTCGCCGGACGCCGCGTACCGCGCCGGTCATCTGGTCCCCTCCTCTGCGAGGCCGGCGGAGCGCAGGGCCCGGGTCGCGGCGGCGGCGACCAGGATGTTGATCGCCGACCCGACGGTGAGCGGCAGCACGAGCGCGGCGAAGAGCCCGACGCCGCCGATCGGGATCATGATGGCGGCGCCGCCGACCCCGTTGAGCACGATGCCGACGACGATCGCGAGCCAGATGTTCACCCGGCGGGCCAGCAGGCCGAAGATCGCCACGAAGACGGCCATCTCGGCCGCGACCAGCAGGTGGACGGGGAGGCCGAGCGGGAAGCCGGTGGTCAGGGCGGAGAGCAGGTGCCCGAGCGCCCCGACGATGGACCCTTCGAGCGGGCTGAACGCGGCGCCAGCGAGGAAGGCGGGCGCGGAGTCGAGCGCCACCGTGCCGGTCGGGCTGGGCAGCTTGATGAACGCGCCGACGGCGCTGAGCGCGACGAGGATGGCGATGCGGGCGATCCGGCGGGGGGTGAAAAAGCGCGCGGCACCGCGACGGCGCTCGACCCTCCGAGCTTCGGCATTGCTCGTGCCGGTTCCTTCCTGCGCTCGGAAACCGTCACGAGGCTCATCCGGACCGTGCTTGATGTTTCGCTCGCTGCGCTCGCTCATGGGGGAACCTCCGGTCAGCTTTCGGTGGTGGGGGGTGTGTGAGGGGAACCGGCCGCCTCGAGGTCGAGGTCCGTGCGGATGGTGAACCGGTCGGCGCGCAGGACGCTCTTGACGTACTCGACTGCGCGATCGGCGGCGTCGTAGGTGACCCGTTCGACCAGGAAGGCGGGGGTGCCGGCCCGCTGGTCGAGGCAGGTCGCCTCGAAGTCGTCGAGGACGGTGGCGGTGAGCTGCTCATGCCCGCGTACCGGCTGGACGCCGAAGGCGCGCAGCGAGTCGTAGAGCGACCGGTCGTTCAGGTCGACGCCGAGCAGGGGGGCGCACCGGTCGGCGGAGAGCCACACCGTCTCCAGCGACACCGGGCTGCCATCGAGGGAACGGACCCGGCGCAGCTCGATCACCGTGTCCGGGCCGTCGGCGACCCGGAGGACCTCGCAGAGCCGGGCGGAGGGACGGACGGTGCCCATAGCGAGGACCTTCGAGCGGACCCGGTGCCCGCGCCGGGCCAACTCGGCGGAGAACCCGTGCAGGAACCGCATGTCGTGCTCGACCCGGGGTTCGGCCACGTACGTGCCGTCGCCCTGCCGCCGGTTGACGAGCCCATCGCGTTCGAGCCGGGTCAGCGCCTCGCGGACCGTGGCCCGGCTCATGCCCAACTGCTCGGCCATGGCCCGTTCCGTGGGCAGCCGGCTGCCCGGGGGGAGGTCAGGGCCGCCGAGCCGCTGCCGCAACGCCTCGTAGACCTGGTAGTACGCGGGTACCGGCCGGGTCTCGTCGACGACGACATCGCTGATGTCGGCGGGCTCGTACATGATCACCTCGGAGCATTGGGCGGCTATTGGTCCTGGACGGTAGACCAATAACCGCCCAATGACAATGGCCTGGTCACGCTGCATCTTGGGGTGACCCCCGCAATGGGCTCCCGGACGCATCCGAGTGGGCGAGGTCGCGGCGGGCGACGGCGGGCAGCGCCGACACTCGTCGCCGCGGGGCCGCGTCACCGTCTTCGACAGCTTGCCCCGGCAGCTCGAACAGGACGAGTCGGTCGCCCGGCGGGACGGGCTGAAGCCGCGCACCGTCCTCGGCGACATGCGCGACCTGTCGACGTTCCCGAACTGCTCGTTCGACCTGGTCGAGCGGGGTCAGGGTGCGAGCACGAACCGGTACCGGGCTTGTCCGTTCCGCAGCCGGTCGACCGCGAGGCCGGCCCGGCCGAGCGGCAAATGTTCGGTGCGTGGCCGGACGCCGTGGGCGGCGGCGAAACGCATGGCATCCTCGATGTCGACGGGGGTGCCGGTGAGGTGACCGGTGATGATCTGGGCGTTCATCACCAACTGCGCCACGGGCACCTGTAGGGCTCCGCCGTCGACGCCGATCAGGGTGAGCCGGCCGCGCAGGCGCAACCCGGGCAGCAACGCGCTGAGCGGCCCGGACGTGGGCACCGTGCCCAGGATCAGGTCGGCGCCGCCGAGTTCGGCCAGCGCCCGGCCGGGGTCGCCGGCGGTGGCGTCGAGGTAGTGGTGTGCCCCGAACACGGTGGCGTCGTGCTGCCGGTCGGTGCCGCGGGCGATCGCGACGACCTCGTGTCCCATTCGGGCGGCGAACTGCACGGCCAGGTGGCCGAGACCGCCGAGGCCGTACACCGCGACCCGAGATCCCGGTGGCAGGTGCGCCTCACGCAGCGCGTTGAACGTGGTCACGCCGGCGCATCCCATCGGCGCCGCGTCGGCCGGGCTCAGCTCGTCGGGGATCCGGGCCAGGGCCTCGGCGGGAACTGTCACCATCTCGGCCCAGCCTCCCGGGTAGGACAGGCCCGGGATGCGCCGGTGCGGGCAGTGAACCTGGTCGCCGGCGCGGCAGCTGCGGCAGTGGCCGCAGCTACCGCCGAACCAGCCGACGGCGACGCGATCCCCGGGCTGCCAGCCGGCGACCTGCGCGCCGACCGCGTCGATCACGCCCGCGATCTCATGCCCTGGCGTGATAGGGAAGCCGCCGGCGGGCGTGGCGTCGCTGACGGTGCCGAGGTCGGAACCCGTGGCCTACCTTCAGATCAGCCTCGACGTCAGCGCGGACAACCGTCCCGCCGCAGCCGGCGTCTACCGGCAGTACAAGCAGCCGTTCCTGGAGACCGTCGGGGGCGCCACGAGCAAGGAACTGCTGGTCCGTGACGAGGATGTGCAGGTACTGCACGGCTTCGCCACCGCCGCAGACACGCAGGCGTACCTGTCCAGCGACCTGTTCACGAAGGACGTCGTCACCGCCCTGCAGCCCTACCTCAACGGGGCCCCGGACGTGCGTATCTACGAGACCCCCTGACCCTGTCGCCAGAGACGCCGTGGTGGCGTCGGTTGCCGTGCCGGCGTCACCACATGGCGCAGCCGGACGCCGCCCTCTCGCCGGACGCGCTGGCTTCCCCGCCGGCCTCGACAACGCCCTGGCCCCCGACCCTGATCCGGTTCCTCCGCCAGGTCCCTGTCCCGCCTTGGCCGCGAACCCGTCGCGCAGACAAGGACTGCTGTGCCCGAGCTTGAACACCCCGTCAGCACCGGCCTCGTCTCCCTCAGGCCGACCCAGCCGGCCGTCGACGCCGTCCAGCGGCGCACCATGACCGTGCTGGTCATCGCACAGATCATCGGCACCGTGGGCGTGGGCGTCGCACCCTCGATCGGCGTGCTGCTGGCCGGAGCGGTCACCGACAGCGAAGCCTGGGCGGGTCTGGCCCGCACCGGGAGCACGCTCGGCGCGGCGCTGGTGGGCCTGCCACTGGGCAACCTCGCAGCACGCCGCGGACGCCGGGTCGCGCTGGCCACCGGCTGGTGGACGGCCGCCGCCGGTGGCCTGCTGCTGGTCGCCGCGGCGCAGTGGAGCATGATCGTTCCGCTGTTCGCCGGTCTGCTGCTGATCGGCGTCGGCCTGGCGGTGAGCCTGCAATCCCGCTTCGCGGCCACCGACCCTCGCGCAGCCGCACCAGAAGGCCCGCTCGCTGGCCCTGGTGGTCTGGGTGGGCACGCTCGGCTCCGTGCTCGGCCCGAACCTCGGCGCGCCCGGTGAGGTCATCGGCGCCGGTACCGGGCTCACGGTGTACGCCAGCGCGTTCCTCATCGCCGCGGTCTGCCTGGCCATCGCCGGTCTGATCGTGTTCGTCTGGCTGCGTCCCGACCCGCTGTTGTTCCTCGGGCCTGGCACGCCCGCCCTGCCGGCAGGTCCCGGGGGCAAGCAGCCGGGCCGCATCCGCAAGGTGATCGCCGAGCTGCGTGTCAATCAGCGGGGCCGGGTGGCGGTGATCGCGGTCCTCACCGCGCAGGTGGTGATGGTCGCGATCATGACCATGACGCCGGTGCACATCGCCCACGAGGGCGGCTCGATCACCATCATCGGCATCACGATCAGCCTGCACATCGCCGGCATGTACGGCCCGTCCCCGCTCGTGGGTATGCTCGCCGACCGCTACGGCCACCGGGCGGCGATCGTCGCCGGGATCGGCATCTTCCTCGCCTCGCTGCTGATCGGCGCCGCCAAACCCGACAACACCGGGTGGATCATCGGGTCGCTGATCCTGCTGGGAATCGGCTGGTCCTTCATGAACGTCGCCGGATCCGCGCTGTTCAGCCTGGTCGTCTCCGCCGAGACCCGCGCCTCGTCCCAGGGCAGGGTCGACGCGCTGGCCAACCTCTGCGGTGCGACCGCCGCGTTCCTGTCCGGCCCGCTGCTCGCCGCCACCAGCTTCTCCGTGCTGTCCCTGCTGGCAGTGGTCACGCTCATTCCGCTGATCGCCGTGCTGGCCGGCCGGCCCCTCACCCGGCGGACCAGGTAGCCCCACCAGGGCGCAGACGCCGACGTCCACCCGCGTGATGTCCCCTCATCCCCCCAAGACGGAGATGCCCATGTCGCCTGTCCACCCTTCGCACGACGTCGTCGTGGTCGGGGCCGGCGCGGCCGGCCTCACCACGACGGCCGCCCTGCACGCGGCCGGACTCGACACGGTGTGCCTGGAGGCACGCGACCGCACCGGCGGCCGGCTGGCGACCACCAGCGACGAACTCGATCTGGGTGCCACCTGGTTCTGGGACGGCGAACCACGGGTTGCCGCGCTCACCGTCCGGCTCGGCATCGCCGTCTTCGAACAGCATCGTGCCGGTGATGCGATCGCGGAGAGGCCCACCGGTATGCAACGGGTCGCCGGCAACCCGATCGACGTGCCCGCCTACCGGTACCGGCCGGGCGCCGCAGCGCTGACCGCCGGCCTTGCCGCCCAACTCCCGGACCGGGTGTTGCGGCTGTCGACCCCGGTCACGGCCATCCGCTCGGACGACGACACGGTCGAAGTGCACACGGACGCCGGACGCCTGCACGCCGGTCATGTCGTGCTGGCGATCCCGCCGGCGCTTGCCGTGGCGGGTATCGACTTCCACGGTGCGCTGGAGCCGCAGCTGGTGCGTCTCGCCGAGGCCACCCCGGTCTGGATGGGTGGCGTCGTCAAGGTCGTCGCCACCTATCACGCCCCGTTCTGGCGGGCCGCGGGCCTGGCCGGAGCCGCGATCAGCTGGACCGGCCCGCTGCGGGAGATCCACGACATGTCCGGGCCGGACGGCATGCCAGCCGCCCTGTTCGGGTTCGCCCCCGCCGCTGCCGCCGGTCCCGGATTCGCCACGGCCGTGACCACCCAGCCGGCCCGGCTGTTCGGACGGCAGGCGGCACAACCCGAAACACTGCATGTGCAGGACTGGAGCGCCGAACGGTGGACCTCACCGCCCGGAACGCAGCACCTGATGGACTACGGCCTGTTCGGGCATCCGGTTTACCAGCAGGCCGCCCTGGCCGGCCGGCTGCACTGGGCGTCGACCGAGACCGCCACCGTCCACGCCGGACACGTCGAAGGTGCTCTCCTCGCCGGCGAGCGAGCTGCCCACGCCGTCCTCGCTGCCTGTTCCGCGCAGCGAGCCGGCATGGGACCGGCGGCCGCCGCTCCACCACCAAGTTCTCGCTCTCCGTCGACGGGGTCTGGCAGGGCCGTAGCCAGTTGGAAGGCGCCACCGGCCCGGCAAACCGGCGGCAACTTCGGTCCAGGTGACGCACCCACACCGAACTGACAGGAAACTACGGACTCAGGACCCTAGGGGAGTTTGTGCAGCTCGGTGGCGTAGGTGTCGGCCAGATGCGCGCGCAGCGCCTCGGCGAACCCGGACGCGTCGCCGATACGCAGCCGTTCGACCAGCGTCTCGTGCTCGGCGATGATGTCACCGCATCGCGCCAACAGCCTGTCGCCGCAACTGAACAGCAGAAAACGCTGTCGATCGGCCAGCCGGTCGTTCAACTCCAGCAGCACGCTGTTGCCCGTGGCCTCGACGAAGGCGCGATGGAACTCGATCGTCAGCTCGATGAAATGCCGGACGTCATCATCGCGGAACGCCTCACGCTGCGCCTCGATCGACCGGCCCAGCCGCTCGGCGAGCAGCTTGCGGGCGTCCGCGCTCGCCCGGGCGGGCGCGGCGGACTCCAACAGCAGGCGCGCGTCCGCCAGGTCGGCCACCGCCCGCTCACTGAGCCCCTGCACCAGCGCCCCGCGCTTCGGGTAGATGGTGATCCACCCCTCGTCCTGCAACCGGGCGAGCGCCGTCCGCACCGGGGTACGGCTGACCCCGATCTCGGCCGCGAGGGACTCCTCGCCGAGCATGGCCCCCGTCGGATGCACACCGTTGAGGATCCCGTCACGGATCACCTGATATGCGTGCTCGGCTGCACTCGCGCTGCTTGCCAACGCC
Source organism: Micromonospora sp. MW-13 (assembly GCF_003434305.1). Taxonomy (GTDB): domain Bacteria; phylum Actinomycetota; class Actinomycetes; order Mycobacteriales; family Micromonosporaceae; genus Micromonospora. The sequence continues at coordinate 15,747 of NZ_QKKX01000083.1, read as the reverse complement.
TCTCCCACCCATCACACGGCCCGCACCCGCCGGCGCGGCTACGACAAGTATCCATTTCGCCCCCGAGCCGGCCTGCCGCTAGGGCGAACTACACCACATCTGGCACACGTGGTGGGTGCGGCGGGCGCTAGCGGCTCCGACGGACCGCCGACCTGACCCCAGCTACGTGCACTTTCACCCACCCAACCCTATTGGATGCATGTTGTATACTAGTTTGATGAAGAGGTCGAACCGAACCACGCGGGCGACGCCACGCCGATCCCCGGCGATCGCTCTCGCCGCGCTCGTCGTCTTCCTCGGCGTGGTGCTCGTCGCTCAGCTGACACCCGGCCGGGACCCCCTGGCCGCGCCGTCACCCAGCACGGGCGCAGCCAGCACAGGCGCGGTGGACGAGTTCGCGTTCGTCCGCCGCGACCAGGACGATCCGATGGCGCTCGGATCCGTAGCCGCGCCGGTCGTGCTGGTGCAGTGGACCGACATGCGCTGCCCGTACTGCGCGGTGTTCAACCGGGACACCCTGCCCGTCCTGACGAAGGACTACGTCGACACCGGCAAGGTGCGCATCGAGATCCACGATGTGGCGTACTTCGGTGAGCAGTCCGAGGGCGCCGCCGTGGCGGCACGCGCCGCCGGCAGGCAGGGCAAGTACTTCGAGTACCTGCGAGCGGTCTACGCGGACGCCCCCGAGCACAAGCACCCCGATCTGCCCCGCGAGAAGCTGATCGCTCTCGCGCGCAAGGCCGACGTGGCCGACATCAGCCGGTTCACTGCGGACCTGGACGACCCCCGACTACGCGCCGAAGTCCAGGACAACACCACCTCAGCCCAGCAGCTGGGCGTCAGCAGCGTTCCCTTCTTCGTCGCCGGCAAGACCGCCCTGTCCGGCGCCCAGCCCCTGGACGTGTTCCGCGCCTTCCTCGACGACGCTCTGACTAAGGCGCGGTAGCCCGTGCAACTCGGACTTCTCGCGGCACTGCTCGGCGGCCTGCTGACCCTGCTCAGCCCCTGCTCGGCCATGCTCCTGCCGGCATTCTTCTCCTACGCGTTCACCAACCCGACGACGCTGATCGCCCGCACCGGCGTCTTCTACCTGGGACTGATCACCACCCTCGTCCCGCTGGGAGTGCTCGCCGGCACGCTGGGAGCATTCGCCAACGCACACCGCGACGCCGTCGTCACCACGGCAGCGATCATCGTGATCACCCTCGGCCTGGTCATGCTCGTCAACATCCCGATCCCGCTACTGTCGCGCAGCGGCGGAATGGAGGGGACCTTCGCGGCATCCGTCTACGCCCTCGGCACCGTCTACGGCCTCGCCGGCGTCTGCGCCGGTCCGCTACTGGGCGCGGTGCTGACGGTGGCCGCCGTCGGCGGCAACGCCCTGTACGGCGGCACCGTCCTGCTCGTCTTCGCCGCCGGCATGACCCTTCCCCTGCTGGCGCTCGCCCTGCTGTGGGCCCGGTTCCCCTTCGTCAAACACCTCGTGCGCCCGCGCGGGCTGACCATCGGCCGGTGGCACAACACCTGGACGGGCCTCATCAGCGGCACCTTCACCGTCGCCGTGGGCACTCTGCTGCTGGTCACCGACGGCACCACCTCACTCGGCGGCATCCTCGGCGCAACCAAGCAGGCACGCCTGGAAAGCGCCGTCCTTCACGGCACAAACAGTGTTCCCGATCTGCTCGTCGCAGGCGTCGCCATCACCATCGCACTAGCTGCATGGGCCTACGTCCGCGTACGCGGCAGACACGCGAACTCCCACCTCGAAACGGCCGCCCCGTCAGAGCCGAGCCAAGAACATCCCCCGATTTGACCGGTCGATCTTGATCCGCGCCAGGTATTCACAGGGTTCTGATATCCCACATCGTCAGCAGACATCACCCGCGCAATACGGCCACTGCCGGCCGGTGTGATCCTGAATGGTGAGTTGGTGGGGTAGCGAGCCCGTGCGGATGCGATGTCGGACGCCACCGATTTGGAGCCGGTGGTTCCTCATCGGTCACGCGTCGCCGTCTGGGCGAAAGACTTCCTCGATCGTCCGGTTGAAGACACGTGCGATTCGGAAGGCGAGCGGAAGGCTCGGGTCGAAGCGGCCGCGCTCGATCGAGATGACGGTCTGCCGTGAAACACCGAGCTCCTCTGCGAGACGCACCTGGGACCATCCGCGCTCGGAACGCAGAGACGCGAGCTCGTTGTCCATCAGCGGCCCCGTCGCTTCTCGACGAGGTATCGCACGCCGGTGTCGACCAGCATGAGCACAAGGACTCCGCCCAGGGCCGCGGTTCCACTGATGTCCAGGCCCGTGACGGCGATGGCGGCGAGCGCGATCCCGCAGGCCGCGAAAGTGTCGGTACCTGCCCCGCTGGTGGCGTTCGTGATCCAGAGGTTCTCGACGTTCTCCCCGGCATGACGGTCGAGCGAGACCGTGTAGCGAGAGACGAGGAGGAGCCACGACAGGGACAGGGCCGGCCCCAACGCCACAGCAGTGAAAACCCCGAAGGAGAGCACCCTGCTCTCCTCGCGGAACAGTGCTGCTGCAACGCCGAAGGCTGTCGCCAGGGCTACTCCCACCACGACCGTGAGGATGTAGGCGCGGATGGGAACCTTCCGCTTACCCGTTGCGGTGTTAAGTGTGCTCGACATAGCAGCGAGTCAAGCACGCTTGACGTTGAGATGTCAAGCAGACTTGACTGTCATCGGATTCCTTCCGGCGCCCGATCTACAGGCACACCCATCGAACTCCAGCCATGATCACGAATGGCGCTCGCGCTAAACGCCTCGGAGAAGCGACCCACCCGCGAACAGCAAGAGCCCGGGCGACGCCCGCATGTCATCGAGAGATATCAATGGAGGCGAGTGCGCCGCGACCTACCCGGGCAACTTCATGTGGTGGGGGTGCCGGTCGAGGTTCTGGCGGGCCCGGTAGTAGCGCATCGTGGCTCGGCGTGGCGGGCGGCGATCTGCACGTCGCGCAGGCGGAGGCCAGCGTCGAGCATCGGCGTCACGAACGTGTGGGGACGCATCCTCGGCATCCGGATCCCCCACGGCCTGGGCCAGGTGCTTGAGCCGGCGGGCGGCAGCCCCATCCCCGATATCGATCGCTGCCGACCGGACGGCGCATCCGGACGGCGCGTTTCGCTAGAGACCAAGACCCGGGCTACGCTGCGGTGCGTATGCGGGGTTTACACATCTGCTATGGAGGAGTGATCGTGTCGCAGGGTCGCCCGACCGAGGCAACCGAGCAGGAGTGGGCGCCGCCCGGGATCGACACCAGCGTGCCGCACTCGGCGCGAATGTACGACTGGTGGATCGGTGGGAAGGACAACTTCGCCGCCGACCGGGAGATGGGGGCCATGTTCGAGCAGGTCATCCCTGGCATGCGCATGATGGCCCGGGAGAACCGCAACTTCATGGAACGCGCGGTCCGCCACCTGGCTACCCAGGCGGGCATCCGCCAGTTCCTCGACATCGGCACCGGCCTCCCGACCAGCCCGAACGTGCACGAGATCGCGCAGGGCATCAACCCCGACACCAACGTCGTGTACGTCGACAGCGACCCGATCGTACTGGTCCACGCCCGCGCGCTGCTGGTCAGCGGGGAGCACGGCCGCACCTCCTACATCGACGCCGACGTCCGCGAACCGGAGAAGATCCTCACCGACACCGATCTGCTGGCGACCCTGGACCTCGATCGACCGGTCGGGCTGCTCATAATCGCGACCCTTATGCTCGTGGCCGACGAAGACGATCCATGGAACAAAGCCCGCGCCCTGATGGATGCCCTCCCGTCGGGTAGCTACGTCGCGATCACCCACCCTGGCCAGGACTTCAATCCCGAAGCGCTGGCCGCCGCGACCGCCGCCGCTACCCAAGGCGGCATGACCCTCGTCCCTCGCACACGAGCTGACGTAGCCCGCTTCTTCGCCGACTGGGAACTCGTCGAACCCGGCGTCGTACCGGTCATGACCTGGCGCCCCGACGGTGACCCGCCCGCTGACCCGAACGCCGCCTACTATTGGGCCGGCATCGCACGCAAACCATAGGCGTCAGACCTAATGGCAGAGCGCCGAGGTACGAGCCCTTCGCCGAAGGTACAGGCTGACGTGGCGCGGGTTTGACATGGTGCCGGGGATGAGGATGAGGTCGCCGGGAAGCAGGAGCGCCGGATCGGCCACGGGCTTGCCGGCGTTGACCTGATCGGTGGTGACGCGCGGGATGGAGATGCCGGCCGCCCGGTACGCCGACTGCATCAGCGACAAGCAGTCGCACTGCTTGTCGGGGTCTAGGAGGCCATGGTCCCGTCGGTCCATCTTTCGAAGATCACCACGTGACCCTCGCTGTTCGGCGCAGGGTTGATCAGCAAGTCCCCCGCCACAAGCGCGGCTTTCGGAATCGGGGGCGACCGGGCGGCTAGCCCTGCCGTGTTCAACCCGGACCCGGAAGTCCCAACGCCATCGAGGCATATCCGGAGCAATCGCGCCGATGCCCGTGGGACCAGGTCGATGCATCGCCGCTCGACAGGTACGGCACCGGACCACCGCCCAAGCGGTCAGCCACGTCGCGGCACGCGCCAACACCGCCATGGCCGCCACACATCCGCTGTCCGAACCCGGGCTCCCGGAACTGGTCGTCACCTGCACGCAAGTGCTCACACCCTGCTCAAGGCTTCCCGGAATTGCCCATCCGTTCGCGGAACCTACATCCTCCACCAGGTTCAACGCGTCGTCGGTCCACTTCGCGACCTGATCCACTTCGTCACGGCGCAACTGCGCGGCGGCCAGGTTGAGCAAGGTCCATGGCCAGCTGATGCTCTTCCTCGCATACCCCAGCCGAGGTTGGGGTCAGGTTCAGTTCTCCTGGGCACGCGGCACCTGACCCCGGCCGGTCGGAAGGGCTGAACCGGCCGGACTCACTCGTTAATGGTCGCGATCCCGGTTCTGAGGGCGTAGAGGACGAGCTGGACGCGGTCGCGGGAGTGGGTCTTTGCGAGCAGGTTGCCAATGTGGGTCTTGATCGTGGGCATGGACAGCCAGAGGCGGTCGCATATTTCGGAGTTCGTGAGGCCTTTGGCGATGAGCGTGAGCACGTCGCGTTCTCGGATGGTGAGGTAACCGGGCGAGTCACCTGCTGGTGACCTTGATGGGTCGATGCCGGATGGCCGGGTGCGGTAACTCGCGAAGAGTCGGCGGGTGGGGCCCGGTGAGATGACGGCGTCGCCGCGGTGGACCGTGTGGATCGCCTCGATGAGCCGGTCGGGCGGGGTGTTCTTCACGAGGAACCCTGCGGCGCCGGTTTCGATGGCGGTGAGGACGTACTCGTCGGCGTCGAAGGTGGTAAGGATGACGATCCGGCTGGGGCTGTCGTCGGCGATGAGCTGCCGGGTAACGGCGAGTCCGTCGGTGCCAGGCATCTGGATGTCGAGCAGGAGAACGTCGGGTTGCGCGTGCTGGTGCCGGCGGATCGCGTCGGCGCCGTCAATGGCCTGCCAGAGGATGCGCATGTCAGGCTGGGCGTCGAGGATCATCGCGAGCCCGGCGGTGAAGAGGGGCTCGTCGTCGGCGAGTCCGAGGGTGATCATCGGCGGCTCCAGGGCAGGTGGGCGGTCACACGCCAACCGCCAGTGGCCGGGTCTGGGCCGGCGTCGAGGGTGCCACCGAGCGCGAGGACCCGTTCCCGCATCCCGATCAGCCCGTGCCCGGAACCCGGTCGGGTGCCCGTGTGGTTCGGGCGGCCGTTGGAAACGAGCACATCGAGGCTGTGGTCATCGATGGTGGTTCGGACGACGACGGGTGCGCCGTCGGCGTGGGTGATCGCGTTCGTGAGGCTTTCCTGGATGATCCGGTACGCGGCGAGCCCGACGTGGCCGGGAACATCGTTCACCTCGCCGTCGATCCGGAGCCGGATCGGAGTGCCGGCACGTTGGAGGGTGCCGATCAGGCTGGGAAGGTCCCGGAGCGTCGGTGTCGGTTGGGTGGTCGCGGGATCGTTCTCGGTGCGGAGCACGTCGATGAGGTCGCGCACCTCGTTGACCGCGGCGCGGCTGAGCTGCCCGATGTCCGCCAGAGCGCGGTCCGCCCGGTCCGGGTCGGTATGGAGGGCGTAGCGGGCTCCTTCGGCCTGCACGGCGATTGTGTTCAGCGAGTGGCCGAGGATGTCGTGCATCTCCCGAGCGATCCGGGCGCGTTCCTCCACGGCAGCGAGGCGCTGCTCGCTGGCCTGTTGTGCCTCCAGGGCCCGGGCTCGTTCGACCGCGAGGTCGTAGCGGTCGCGGGCGTTCCTGCGCACGACTCCGGTGAGCGCAGCGACGGTGAGAGCGGTACCGACCGCCGCGATCATGAGCCCGCGGGATCGCCAGTCCTCGCCGAGGCCCGGGATCGGCGACATGGCGACTCCGACCGTCGCGCCGACGTAGGTGCCGGCGAGGACGCCCCACCGCCAGGGACCTGCGAGCTGGGTCTGGGTCGTATAGGCGGCGATGAGGCAGATGACGCCGGGGAACAGGCCAGGCCTGGCGACGATCAGCAGATGCACTGCGAGCAGTACCGCCATGATCGACAGCGCCAGGATCGGGCGTGAGCGGCGCAACAGCACCGCCAGGCTGCACCCCGCCACGACGATCGCGTAGACGACCTGCGCGGGGGCCGCGAACGAGATCGTCGGCGCGCTGACGGCCCCGATCAGCACGACGATCACCGCGCAGCCGGCATCCGCCAGGCGCGGATGGCCTCGGAGGACAGGCCGGAGCCCGTCTACGGGCGACGACGGCGCACGGGCTTCCATGTCTCTGCACGGTAGCCGGACTGCCGGTACCGGAGTTCATGCCGCGGTATGAAGTCGATCGGTCTGCGGGTTCGTACCGCGGCACGATCTTCCCGGCGCGGGTTCTCAGGATCGTGGGTGGCATGAGGATTCATGCGGCGAGGCGCCGATGAGCGCCGTCATCACGACCCGGGGCCTGACCAAGACGTTCAAGAGCCACACGGCGGTCGATTCGCTCGACCTGCGGGTGCCGCAGGGGGTGGTCTACGGCTTCCTCGGTCCGAACGGGTCCGGCAAGTCCACGACCATGAAGATGTTGCTCGGGCTCACCCGCCCGACGCGCGGCGAGATCGAGGTGTTCGGCGAACCGCTCACCCCGCAGTCACGGACCCGGCTACTGCCGTCGATCGGATCGATGATCGAAGCGCCGCCCGGATACGGGCACCTCACCGGGGCGGAGAACATGCGCATCGTCGCCGACATGCTCGACCTGTCTTCTCACCAGGTTGATCGCGCCCTGGCGACGGTGCGGCTGACCGAGCACAAGGACAAGCTCGTCCGCAATTACTCGCTGGGTATGAAGCAGCGCCTCGGGATCGCAATGGCGTTGGCACGGGACCCGTCGCTGCTCATCCTGGACGAGCCGACCAACGGGCTCGACCCGGCCGGCATCGAGGAGATCCGCACCCTGCTCGTCCAACTCGCCGGACAGGGCATCACCGTGATGGTTTCCAGCCACCTGCTGGACGAGATCGACAAGATGGCCGACGTGCTCGGCATCCTCTCGGCCGGTCGGATGATCTTCCAAGGGACCCGTGACGACCTGTTCCAGCACTCCATTCCCGACCTGCTGATCGAGACCCCGGACCCGGCCGCCGCGCTCGCGCTGGGAATCACCGCCACCCCCGTCACCGGCGGTATTCGCATCAGCGGTACCGACAAGGACCAGACCGCTGAGATCGTGCGCCGGCTAGCTGTCGCAGGCGTCCCGATCCACGAAGTGCGCCGCATCCAGCAGAGCCTGGAAGACGTCTTCATGGACCTCACCGGACGCGGAGGCCTGCTGTGAGACGCGCCGTCCTGTTGGAGTTCCGCAAGATGCGGCGCCTGCGTACCTTGCCCATCGTCCTGGTCATGGTCGTCGCGGTCGCCGCGCTCAGCAGCGCCTCGCTGTTCGCCGGCAGCACCCAAACCACCTTCGAAGACCCAGCAGCCCACCCCTGGGCCGGGCTGCTGCTCAGCTACACGCTGATGGCCGCAATGACCTCGCCGATCCTCGCCGCGGTCCTCGCCAGCCGGCAAACCGACATCGAACACGCCGGCACCGGCTGGACGCTTGCCTCCATCGCGGGGTTCACGCCCGGCACCCTGTGCCGGGCCAAGCTGGCCGCGCTCAGCGGCATTCTGCTCGCCGCCGTCCTCATCCAGACACTCCTCGTCGTTGGTGCCGGCATGCTGGCTGGCATCCGCGTCCCACTCGACGCCGGCCCGTGGATCGGCTACACCCTGCTGCTGTTCCTTGTGGACGTCGCGCTCGTCGCCTTGCACATCTGGCTGGCCGCGACCGTGGAGAACCAACTCATCAGCGTCGGGGTCGGCATGCTCGGCGCCTTCCTGGCCGTGTTCACCCTCCTCGCGCCCGGAGCCGCGTTCTGGATCGCCCCGTGGGGCGCCTACGCCCTGATCTCGCACGTCGCCCAGACCGCCGGCGAGGTCGGCTACGTCACCCCGCCCTACCCGTGGATCATCGGGCTCCTCGCCCTCGTCGGCATCACCTTCACCCTGGCCACCCGCCGATTCAACCGACTCGAAAGGTAACCGCACGTGTTCCGCGCCGAACTCATCAAACTCAAGCGATCCAGCACCTGGCTGATCGCGCTCATCCTGCCGCTGCTGGCCGTGACCACCGGAACGGTCAACCTCGCCAACAACACCGACATGCTCGACGCCGGCTGGGCATCCTTCACCTCCCAGGTCGTCCTGTTCTACGGCCTGCTGTTCTACTCCATGGGCATCGGGCTGCTCGCCACGACCGTGTGGCGCATGGAACACCGCGGCACGAACTGGAACCTGTTGCTTACCACCACAAGACAGCCGGTCCGGCTCGTGCTCGCGAAGATCGCCGTTATCGCCGTCCCGGTCGCCTTCATGCAGGCCGTCCTCGTCGTCGCGACCCTCATCTCGGGAGTCTTCGTGCTGCACCTGGATGGAGCAATCCCGTGGCAGTTCGCCCTCGTCGGCGCGCTCGCGGTCATCGCAGCGCTGCCGCTGGTCGCCATCCAGTCCCTGCTGTCGATGCTGCTCAGATCGTTCGCCGCACCCGTCGCGATCTGCCTCGTCGGATGTGTGATCGGGGTCGCCACCGTCACCTCGATCGCGCTGCGCCCCCTCAGCTACGTCCTTCCACAGGCGATCAACACCCGCGCGCTCAACCTCGGTTCGACCGCCATCGCGGAGTCCGGTGGCCTCACCGTGCCCGATGCGCTGCCGATCCTGCTGACCGCGGTCGCTCTTGCGACGATCTTCACGATCGCGAGCGTTGCAGCCCTCCGGGGCATCAAGCTCCGCTAGCTCTCCCGAGCGAGAGTTGCTGACACCTCGAAGCGTTCATGCCGATGCGAGTCCCAGGCGGTGCTGGGATCGTTGGCGCTGCCGGCGAATCGTGCCGCCTCCTCGAAGAACACCGCAGCCGGCAGGTCACGCCGCGGGGACCCGGTCCGCAGCTTCCACAAGATCCCGTTAACGACCTGACGGTGATCGCGCCACCGCCCACGCACCCCGCATGCCGTTGACCTCTGACGACATCACCACCGACACCGACCAGGATCCGCTCGCCCCGGTTGAGTTCCCGACCCGCACGGTCACCATCTCCGGATCGGATGAAACGCGATTGTGGTGACTCCGCGCTCCTGGCTGTGCGGGGATTGCTGTACTGCCGCGCCCTGGAAGTGGTGTTACGGGTCTCGGCGGATGAATCGCGTGGCGCCGGTGGCGGCGATGAGGACGATCCAGGCGAGTGCGACGAGCAGCCCAGTGCCGGCGGTAAGCATCGTGTCGTGCGGGTCGTAGACCTGCGCGGCGGCGCGGTCGGGCAGCCAGCGGGCGTGCTCGGTGAGGCCGGCGAGCAGGGGCGAGAGGATCAGGATTAGGCCGAGCACACTCACGAGAGCCGGGATCAGGTGGCGCACGAGCACGGCGGCGGCGTGGGAGATCAGCCCGATGAGCGTCAGGTAGCAGGTCGTGCCGGCCAGGTGCCAGAGGTCATCAGCCGTCATTTCTCGAAATGCCCCGAGCGAGCGGAGGGTGAGCGCTGCGGCGGCCGTGCTCGCGGCCCCGGTGACGGCGGCGGTGAGCACGAGCGTCAGCGCGGTTGCGGTGATCTTGCCGGCGAGAAGGATGCTGCGGCGTGGGATCGCGGAGAGGGTGACTCGGATCTGGCGGCCGGTGTATTCGTGGGCCATCGGGAGGATGCCGAGAAGGACGAAGCCGACCTGTACGAACGGCACGGAACGGAGCGTGACGGTCGTTGCGGTCGCCTCCACGTGCTGGTCGGCCGCTGCTAAGGCAGCGGCGAGGAGGATGCCGGTGAGGATCGTGCCGAGGGCGGTGAGGGTTGCGGCGGGCAGGGTGCGGAGCTTGTCGAGTTCCGCGGCGATGACGTTTCCGATGCGCACGAGGTTCACGCATCCCGCCGTCGGAGCACGACCGCCGCGATCGTGAGCAGCAGAATCGCCCAGCCGGTCATGACGAGCGCGCCAGGGAGGGCGTCGAGACCGCCTTCTACGGTGTGGAGGCCGCCGAAGAGCCGGCGTCCGGCCATGTCGGGCAGCCAGTGGGCTAGTGGCGTGAGGTTGGTCAGGAGCAGCGAGACTGACACAAGGGAGTTACTCACGATGAGTACGATGAGCGGGATGATCCCGGAGCGCGTGAGAACGGTGATCGCGAGTGCGATGAGCCCGGTGAGGGCCCAGTAGACGGCGCCACCCAGACAGCGCTCGACTGCATCATCGAGCGGCACGGTCTCCGCACCGGCGGAGCCGATCACGAGCCGGGCGATGCCGACCGTCACCGGCATGGTGATGGCGGCGAGGATTACAACGAGCAGGATCGTCACGGTCGCCTTGGCTGCGAGGACGGTGTGGCGGTGCGGGATCGCGGCGAGGGTGGCGGTGATCTGTCGGCCTCCGCCGACCTCGACGCTGTGTGCCGTGTACTCGCTGCTGAAGATTACGACGCCGATGACGACCGCGCCGACGGTTCCCAGCGGCATCGCGGCGAACGCGGTCTCGAACGGCGAGGTGAACGCTCGGGCCTCCGGGTGCCCGGCGTCGAGCGCGGCGCGGGTGGAGAACGCGTTGATCAGCGTGATCGCGGCCGACCCGAACAGCGCCACGGCGATACCCGCCCAGACCGCGGGGAGAGTGGTGGCCTTGCGCAGCTCGGCAGCGACGGTGTTGAAAGGCCTCATCGTTCTTCCCCCGCGCCAGGGCCGCCGGTGAGCCCGAAGAACGCGTCCTCGAGCGTCGCGTACCCTGCGGTCACGTGGGCAACCGGGCCGGCCGCGACGACCTGCCCGCCGCTGATGACCACAAGGTCGTCGGCGATCGCGGCGACCTCGCTCATCAGGTGGCTGGAGAGCAGGACGGTGCCGCCCGCATCCGTGTGGCCACGCAGCAGCGTGCGTATCCAGCGGATGCCCTCAGGGTCCAGGCCATTCACCGGCTCGTCGAGCACCAGCGCCTCCGGTTCCCCGAGGAGCGCGGCGGCGAGCCCGAGTCGTTGCCCCATGCCGAGGGAGAAGCGGCCGACGCGGGTGCGGGCGGCGCCCGCGAGCCCCACCTGTTCGAGGACGTAACCCACGCGGTGTTTCGGGATGCCGTTGCTGCGGGCGACCCAGCCGAGATGGCCGCGGGCGGTGCGGGAACGGTGCGCGCCAGAGCCGTCGAGCATCGACCCGACCGTGCGCAGCGGGGTGCGCAGACTCGGATACGGACGCCCTCCGATCAGGGCGGAGCCTGCGGTCGGGCGATCCAGGCCGAGCAGGATGCGCAGGGTTGAGGACTTCCCCGCCCCGTTCGGGCCGAGGAACCCCGTCACCCGACCGGGGAGAGCATGGAAACTCACGTCGGAAAGCACGGTGCGGGAGCCGTGGCGTTTGCTGAGGCCGTCGATCTGGATCATGACCCCATGCAAGCCGACACGAACGCGGCAGTCATCGGACCCGAGCCCGGATCTTGCCCCGCCCGCTCGGGCCCGGGTCGCTCAGACCTAGGTCCGATGCCCGCGCAAGGCCTGAAACCTAGACTTGGCATGTGGAAAACGATCGACCGACCTGGCGCTCACGCGTATGGCTCGCGGTCGGCATCGTGATCCTCGGCCTCGCTCTGCTGCTCATGACCATCGGCGTTGACGACTCCACCGCGACATGGAGCGTCGCACTCGTAGCCGCCGGAGTCACCGCCGCGACGGTGGGCTGGGCACTGGCACAAACGAGGGGGCAGCGCCGGCAATACGAAGCGCAGCTGGCGGAGTGGGCGGCGGAACGGGCACGCCAGACCGAACGCCTGCGGATCGCCGGTGACCTGCACGACCTCGTCTCCCACGGCCTCGGACTCATCACCGTTCGCGCCACCACAGCTCGCACCGCAGCCGGATCGGAAGGAGAAGCTGATCGCACGGAGGCGTTAGCCGACATCGAACGCGTCAGCCGCGAGACCACCACCGAACTGCGCCGTATGCTCACGGTGCTCCGCACTCCCGGCACCGCGCCGCTGCGACCAGCCGACACCCTCGACGACCTCCCCGAGATCGTGCAGGCCGCGAACGCCGCAGGCCTCGACGCGGCACTCGGCATCGACGAACTCGGCGAGGCGTCGCCTGGCGCTCAACTCACCATCTGCGCAGTCGTCCGCGAAGCCCTGAACAACACCCTCCGGCACGTCGGCCCCACCCAGGCACGCATCGACATACACCGCGAGCGGGAAGCGATCGTCGTGAACGTTCAGGACGCCGGACCTGCAGGGCCTTGGCACCCCCATCCCGGCGCCGGTCACGGCCTCGACGGACTACGCGAACGCGTCACCACCCTCGGCGGTGAGCTTCACACCGGAACCGAGGGGCGCGGGTTCACGGTCACCGCCCGCATCCCCGACCGGGAGGGATCGTGATCGCCCAGCCCTCGACACCTCTCATCCGTGTGCTCATCGCGGACGACCAGCCCCTGCTGCGCCGCAGCCTCGCCATCCTCATCAACAGCACCGCAGACCTCACCGTCATCGGTGAGGCGGAAAACGGGAGCGGGGCGGTGGCGCTCGCACGCGAGCTCGCGCCCGACGTGATCCTGATGGACATCCGCATGCCGGAAAGCGACGGCATCGAAGCAACTCGCACCATCACCGCCGACCCCGCCTTTCGCGCCTGCCGGGTGCTTGTGCTCAGCATGTTCGAGCTCGACGAGTACGTCTACGCCGCCCTGCGCGCAGGCGCCAGCGGATTCCTCCTCAAAGACGCTTACCCCGAGCAGCTCATCGACGCGATCCGCCGCACCAAGGCCGGGGAGTCGCTGTTCGCACCCCAGATCCTCACCCGCCTCATCGAGCACTACGTCAGCCGCCCCGCCGCAGTGCCTCGGAGCGGGCTGGGCGCGCTCACCGAGCGGGAGACCGAGGTGCTGGCCCTCGTCGCGCGCGGCCTCTCCAACGACGAAATCGCCGCCGCGCTTACCATCTCGATCAAGACCGTCAAGACCCACATCGGCAACTTGCTCGCGAAGCTGCACGCCCGCGACCGCGCGCAACTCGTCATCACCGCCTACGAGACCGGCCTCGTCCACCCCGGATAGTGCTCAAGCTTCCAGCGCCTCCACCGGTCTGGCCCGGGGGCGAAGCTGGTCACCAGGTAGGCGGAGGTTGCGGCGTTAACCAGCCCGGTGCCCCAGCCGGCGAGGACGTGCCGCTGCCCCCCACCCGGGGCGCCACGACCAGGCCACGGTCAGCGCCGCGACCAGGGCGGCGCTGCCGGCTGGGCCACCACCCGCGCCCAGGCTAGGTGTGCTGAGGAGACGACAAGGTGGCCGCGGCGTGTACTCCGTCGCGGTGTACCAGGCAGCGATCCTGTGCTCCCAGCGCCCTGAGACGTCGCCGGAATCGGTGGCCCAGCACGTGCTGTCGGGTGTTCGGCGCTGGCGGCGTATCCCGGACGCGACCATCCTTCTGACGGGGGACTTCGAGGAGTGCGCGCGGCGCTTCGCCGACCGCATCGGGCTGCCGCTCCCACCGGCGGACCTGCAGCTGCTCGAACAGATCGACACCCTGTACCGGATGGCGGCAGCCGACGATCCCCGACGGGCCAGGGGCCGGGTGTCAAGCCGGCCCCTGGGTAAACGTGGCTCAGATTCCGCAGCTGGGTGCACTCCACCACTGGCTGCCCTGGTTTGCCACATGGATGTGGTCGTAGTGGCCGGGATAGCCGGGCCCGAGGATTTGCTCGAAGCCGGCATACCTGGCTGCCTGCGCAATCGTGCACAGCGACGGGCTGCCGATGATGTCGGCGGCGGACCCGTATAGGTGGTTGCTGTCGGAGGCACCGCCTTCGCTGCTATTGCAGGAGTAGCTGCGGAACCCGTCGCTGAGGTTGAGTGGCCATCCGCCGAGCTTGTGTCGCAGCGCCTCCAGTTGCCACATTACCCGCAGCGCGTTCTCTCTGGCGGTCGCTGCGGATACCGCACCACCCTCGTAGTTGTATGCTCCGCAATTCTGGCTCGTCTCCGAGTGGCTAAAGTGGAGGGGCGTGCAGTCATCGCTCTGCAGTTCATACAGCTTGTTGTACGTCTGTGGCCCGGCGACCCCGTCAGCGGTCAGGCCGTAGCCGGCCTGGAATCGACTCAGCGCTGCAGTCGTGGCCGGCCCGAATTCGCCGTCGATGGTCAGGTTTTCTCCGTAAGAGACCCAGCCGGCGATGCGCTTCTGCAGTTCGGCGACGTCACCGCCGTTGGCCCCGGAACTCAGCGATCGGGTCCAGGTGTAGCAGGCGTCGGCCGCTGCGGGACCGGCGGTGGCCACGTTGACCGTGAATACGGCAGCGATCATCAACAGTACCGCTGCCAGCGAGGTGGCTTTCCTACCGCGCATATTTCCTCCTTAACTAGTAGCCGGCGGCGAGTAAACATCGCCGCCGTTCGCAAGATATGAGCAGTTCTGCTAAGAACTGATCAGCCCTGCGGTCTGCAGGCTCCGCGCCACGGTGGGCGGACTTGATCCGGTCCGGGATCTTCGGGGCGGCAGTCGAACTCCGGTACGGTTGCCGGAGTGACGTGGGCCCTGCCGTATACGTTGCCAACTCGCGTGCTTGCAGGCCCGGACCAGGCCCGCGAGCAGACCGGCTCGAACGGTTCCACGGTCGATGGCACCGCAGGTGCGGGCCTCGGCACACATCCGCAGTGACGACCGGTTGGTAACGAGTAGCCGGATGGTGGTTTCGAGGGGAGCGTCGTGGTCGTGGTCGAACACGGAAACCGCGACCGCTCCGGCGGCCAGTGCTGACAGGAGGCAAGCCGTCAGCTCGGTCAGCGGGCGTGCCCGGGCGGAACTCCGTGCCCATCGGAGCCTCCTTTCGAACGTCAGCCCATCACGTTCAGAATGGACTGGAAGTCGGACGGGCTCGGGTAGCTGTTTGTCGAGTTGTTGCAGCCGTAGCCCACGATCGTCCCCCTGCTATTCGGAGTCCGATGGCAGGGGACTGTTCCCTGCCTACGTCGTTGCGGGGTTGTCGCCTTGTCTGTACTGCTGAGGTTGTCGTGTTAGACGCGGGTGATGCGGATTGGGTCGGCGATCACGTGGCCGGTGCTGCCGGACCACCGACTGATGCCCACTTGTTGGTGTCTCCGGCGGTCAGGGTGAAGGTGCCCAGTGAGCGCCATCCACCGCCGTTGGCTGTCTGGTTCACGGTGACCGTTTGGTTGCCGTTGCTGATTACCACGATGTATGGGGT
>NZ_QKKX01000082.1 GCF_003434305.1 Micromonospora sp. MW-13 | reverse complement strand
GACCGATCATCAGGATCAGCGCGCCGCCGAGCAGTTGGCTCACCCGACGCGAGGGTCTCCGAACAGTCACCGTCACTCCTCGTCGACTACAAAAGGGCGACTGTGATCATGCCGCCCGGGTTGCCGCACCATATAGCGCGACACCCATCTATGTCGATACCTTGCACGAGACCCGAAGATGACGAAGATTTCCTACACAAATGGCGGACATTGGGACAACTTCCGTGTGCCGCCTGGGGGCGCATCGTCGACCCCCTGCCCCACCCCACGGATCCCCTCGATGAGCCGAGCCTTTCAAAATCGGCCGCTCGACCTGTGGAAGGTCGGCAAGCCTGACGGCAGGAGACGAGATAAGTGGGCCTGACAGCCCTCTCAGCGGGGCGGACGGAGGGAGTCCGATAGATCCGGCCAAGACACGGGAATGCGTCTTCTGGAAACGAGTCGGCGTCGCGGGCGCTGATGCGGAGAGTAAGGAGCCTAGGGCCATGGTGGAGTAGTGATGCATGCCGCCGGTGATGGCCGGGTAGAGGAGCGAGAGGACCCGAGGATCATCGAACCCACGGACGCGATCATCCGGGTGACCGCGAGCTGTGTCTGCCGGTCCGATCTGCGGCCGTACCGGGGCATCGAGGCCGTCAACGATCAGGTTATGGGCCACGAGGACGTGGGCGTCGTCGAGGAGATCGGTCCCGAGGTAAAGAACGTCAAGGTCGGCGACTTCGTCATCGGGTCGTTCGTCAACTCCGACAACACATGCGAGATCTGCCGGTCCGGCTACCAGTCCAAGTGTGTGCAGGGCGAATTCGTGTCGGCGACGGTCGCTCTCAGGCCGAGAAGGCCCGTATTCCGCCGGCGGATGGCACCCTGGTTCCCACGCCGGGGCAGCCGGATCCGGAGCTGATCCCGTCGTTGCTGGCCGCGTCCGACGTGCTCGGCACTGGCTGGTTCGGTGCCGTCGCCGCCGAGGCCAGCCCTGGCAAGACCGTCGTCGTCGTCGGTGACGGAGCGGTTGGCCTGATGGCCGTCCTCGCCGCCAAGCAGCTGGGCGCGGAGCGGATCATGGCGATGTCCCGCCACCCTCAGCGGCAGGAGCTGGCTCGGTTCTACGGCGCGACCAACCTCGTGGAGGAGCGCGGCGACGAGGGCGTGGCGAAAATCAAGGAGCTCACGAACGAACTGGGTGCGTACAGCGTGATCGAGGCGGTCGGCACGCAGGAGTCGATGACGCAGGCCATCCGGTCCACCCGACCCGGCGGGCACCTCGGCTTCGTCGGCGTCACCCACGATGTCGAGCACCCTGCCACTCGACCAGGCCGCGGAGGGCTACAAGGCGATGGACGAACGCCGCGCCATCAAGGTGCTCCTCACCGTCCGACCCGGCTCCCCACGCAACTCCCCGCCCACCTGCGCACCCGGCAGCGGGGCGGGCAGACGCGTTCGCTCAACCCGGCAGGAATCGCGGTGGCTAGCCACGAGTCCGCGCCGATGGTGTTCCTCATCCGCGCCGCCCGCTACCTCGACACCCCGAACCTGGGCAGCTCCTGCGCCGGCACCACCCGCTCTTCCGATGGGCCGGAACAGACGACCTGCCCAGCTGGCGCTGGCAAACCGCAGTGAGCACGACCGGAGCATCTATGCCACGCTCCGCGCCGGAGACATCCCCGCCACTGGCCCGCTCATCTGAAAAGCTGACCCGGAAGAAGCCAACCGAAACGAAGAGGAAGGAACAGCCATGGCCTGGTGGTGGCAAACCCTGATCAGCATCGCCGCCGCACGGGCACGTTTGGAGTCGTGATCACATGGCTGGGAAAGGACTGGACGGGATGATGCTCGGGCTTGTAGCTTGCAGCTGACCGTGACACCGCCCGAGGAGGTGAGACCCATGAACGCTGTATCGATGTGGGTGCTCCCCCTTCCCGTCACGGTCGGGCGATTGACGTAGGTGTCGCCGGGAGCGCCTCGCCAACAAGGGCACTCCCGAAAGGCAACACCTATGCACTCTCTGCAATTCACCGCCGAGCCGTCGTCGACCGATACGGTCGAGCGCGACTCCACCGTGGTCGAGGTCCCCGGACTCCCATCGCCGGCCTCCGGCACCGCTCGCGCGCCCCTCATGTTCGACGTGATCATTGCCGGGTGCGGGCCGACTGGTGCAGTGCTGGCCGCCGAACTGCGGCTGCACGATGTGCGGGTACTCGTCCTACAGAAGGAAACCGAGCCCGTGTCGTTCGTCCGCATAGTCGGTCTGCATATTCGCAGTATCGAGCTGATGGCAATGCGCGGGCTGCTGGAGCGCATTCTCGAACGCGGAAGACAGCGTCCGGCCGGCGGCTTCTTCGCCGCCATCAACAAACCCGCGCCCGAGGGCCTGGATTCCGCGCACGCCTATCTGCTGGGCATCCCGCAGCCGGTCATCGTTCACCTGCTCGAAGAACATGCGATCGAACTGGGTGCGCAGGTCCGGCGCGGTTGTGCGGTGGCCGATTTCGAGCAGGACGACGAGGGTGTGACCGTCGAGCTGGCCGACGGGGAACAGCTGCGCTCGCACTATCTCGTCGGCTGTGACGGCGGGCGCAGTACGGTGCGCAAACTGCTCGGCGTCGGCTTCCCCGGCGTGCCCTCGCGGACCGAGACGCTGATGGGCGAGATGGAAGTGGGTGTGCCGCAGGAGGAGATCGCCGCCAAGGTGACCGAAATCGGCGAGACCAATAAGCGATTCAGCCTCAGGCCCTTCGGCGAAGGGGTCTATCAGGTCATAGTTCCCGTCGCGGGGGTCAGCGATCGTGCGGAACCGCCCACCCTTGAGGATTTCAAACAACAGTTGCGCACCGTCGCCGGAACCGATTTCGGCGTGCACTCCCCTCGCTGGTTGTCACGTTTCGGAGATGCCACCCGGCTAGCCGAACGTTATCGGGTCGGGCGGGTGCTGCTGGCCGGCGATGCGGCACACATCCATCCACCCATCGGCGGACAGGGTCTCAACCTGGGCGTTCAGGACGCATTCAACCTCGGCTGGAAACTGGCCGCACAGATCCGCGGCTGGGCGCCGGAAACACTGCTGGACACCTACCAGGCCGAACGCCATCCGGTCGCCGAGGACGTGCTGGACAACACCCGCGCCCAGATGGAACTGTCGTCCACCGAACCGGGCCCGCAGGCCGTGCGCAGGCTGCTCACCGAACTGATGGACTTCGACGAGGTGAACCGCTATCTGATCGAGAAGATAACCGCGATCGGCGTCCGCTACGACTTCGGCGCGGGCCCCGACCTGCTCGGCCGCCGCCTGCGCGACATCGACGTGAAGCAGGGCCACCTCTACGGTCTGCTGCATCGCGGCCGTGGCCTGCTGCTGGACCGCACCGAACGCCTGACCGTCGGCGGCTGGTCGGACCGAGTCGATTACCTCGCGGATCCCACTGCGGTACTGGATGTTCCGTGCGTCCTGCTACGCCCCGACGGCCACGTCGCCTGGATCGGCGACGATCAGCAGGACCTGGACGACCACCTTTCCCGCTGGTTCGGCAAGCCCGCCAACTAATTTCGCCTGAGCAACCGAAAAATGAATGCGAACACGCCTGCCTTGGGTCGAGACCATGACAGGGACGGGTTCGTGTGGTCATCCCGCATATACGTGGCGAGATAGCGAGCGAATCTGCGGCGCTGTCGGCCAGAAGCTGGGAGTGTGTCGGACATCCACCGCCCGCTGGCATGGCGGAAAATGGCCATGCCAGCGGGCGGTAGCCGGCCGTGCTGTCCAGGTCTCGGCCAGGGCCCCGGCGAGCGCTGAGCGTCCACGATCCTCGATGAGAGCGCCGATCCCGGCACTGGATCACATTCGCCGAGACGTATATCGACGTGCTCCTTCTCATCGAATCTGATCCACCGCAGCTCAGCGCCACCCAGCACGGATCAGATTGGGTGAGAGCTCACACCGGATACCGCCGGCACGCCCGGGGACTGGGCCGGACGGGGGAATGCCCGTCGGACAAGCAGCCACCAAGCAGCCACACGTCCACAAGAGACGGGAAGCGACGAGCCTGACCGGCGTTTCCGCACGTCAGAATGCGCCGGTCATGACCGATCCAGTCACGACGGGACGCCGCGCGGCGAACACCCGCAAACGCCGCGCGGCCGCGCACGCCCTGCGAGCTGAAGGGCTGTCGATCAGCGCGACCGCCCGCCGGCTCGACATGAACGTCAGAACAGCCCGCAAGTAGGCCCACGCCGCCCACCGCCGACGACTTGATCGGCCCGAACGCCAGCAGCCGACCCAGCGTTCTCGCCCCGTTCCACCCCTACCTGCGGCAACGCCTCGCCGACGGCGTCCACCAGACAGCCTGCGCTACCAGGGCAGCCTGCGCGTGCTGCGGGACTGGCTCACCACCGCCCGTACCGGCCCACGCGTACGGACGTTCCGGTGCCCTCCGCCCGGCGGATCACCGCCTGGAGGTCACCGAGCAGTTCCGACCGGCCCGCACACGCCGATCATGCTGGAAGGTCCGTCGGCGGCGGCGAGGTGGGGTCCGCTACTGGCCTCGTCGCCGGGGAGGACGACGTAGGTGATGGCGGCGAGGGCGGCTGACAGGACGGTGACAAGTCCCAGCGGTGTGGCGTTGCCGGCGCCGCCGAGGCCGACCAGCGGTGCGGCGATGCCGCCGAGCCCGAAGCGGGCGAGTCCGAGCACGGATGACGCGGTGCCGGCCAGTTCCCGGTAATTGGCCAGGGCGAGTGAGGTCGTCGGCGGTGAGGTGACGGCGACACCGGAGGCCAGGACGAACAGCGAGGCGAGGACGACCGGCAGCGGCAGAGCAAACAGGCCGGTGGCCAGCAGACCGAGGGAGCCCGCCGCACACATCGCGATGCCGATGCCGAGGGTCCCGCGCTCCGACCAGCGCTCAGCGGTGCGACCAGCGATGTAGCCGAAGACCATGAAGCCGGCAGAGTTGGCACCGAACGCGATCGAGTACCCCTGGGGTGAGAGGCCGTAGACGCCCTGGAGGATGTAGGTCGCGCCGCTGAGGTAGGCGAAAAGTGCAGCGTGGGTGAGCCCGCAAATCAGCACCGCGCCGAGGAAGAGGCGGTCGGACAGGAGCTTGCGGAAGTCCCGTCGGGTCTGCTTCGTCCCGCCACTGATGCGCTGATCAGCAGGCAGGGTCTCGCGGAAGATGACGAGGGATGCCAGGAGCAGGACTACGCCAATCCCGGCGAGGAAGAGAAACAGTCCGCGCCAGTCCGTAAAGCGGGCGAGTTGCCCGCCGATGACAGGTCCGACGATCGCGGCGAGGCCACCGAGCACCGTGAGGCGGCCGTAATAGCGGATGAGTGCGCCGCCCTCGTACACGTCTCGGCCGGCGGCTTGGGCGATGACGATGCCAACGGCCCCGGCGAGTCCCTGCGCGAAACGAGCGAGGACGAGTGTTTCGATCGTGGGGCTGATCGCGCACAGGGCCGAAGCAGCAACGTACGCGATGATCCCGATGAGCAGGGGAATCCGGCGCCCGAAGCGATCGGAGAGCGGGCCCGCGATCAGTTGCCCGACCGCGAGGCCGACGAGGCAGGCGGTCAAGGTGAACTGCGCCGCGGAGGTAGCTGCGCCGAGGTCGGTGGTGAGCGCTGGGAGAACGGGGAGGTAGAGGTCCATCGAGACGGGCCCGAACACCGTCAGCAGCATCAGCAGCGTCGCGAGTGCGGGACCGACGCGACGGCCGGAGCGAGTGTCTGTCATCTGTGGGCTTTCTTGCGGTCGGGCAGGATGCCCGAAGAGAACAGGGTGAGGGCCCCTGGGAATCACGCCAGGGGCCCCTTCCGAGCGGGTGATTCAGAAGGTGAGCAGCACCTTGGTGGCGTGGCGTTCGTCCATCGCCTTGTATCCCTCGGCCGCCTGGTCGAGCGGGAGAGTGAGGTCGAAGACCTGGCCGGGGTCGATCTGGTCGGTCATGATCAGGTCGATCAGCTCGGGCAGGAACCGGCGCACGGGCGCGGGGCCGCCGAGCAGGCTCACGGTGGCGAAGAACAGCTCCAGGCCGTTCAGCTCGACCCCGTGGGAGACGCCGACATATCCGACGTGCCCGCCGGGCCGGGTGGCACCGATGGCCTGCAACATAGATTCCTGAGTGCCGACGGCCTCGATGGTCGAGTGCGCGCCATAGCCGCCGGTGAGATCCTTGATCTTCGCCACGCCCTCGTCGCCGCGCTCTTCGACGATGTCGGTGGCACCGAAGGCGCGAGCGAGCGCCTGCCGGTCGGTGTGGCGGGACATCGCGATGATCCGCTCCGCGCCGAGCCGCTTGGCGGCGAGGATGCCGAGCAGGCCAACGGCGCCGTCGCCGACGACGGCGACGGTCTTGCCCGGTCCGGCCTCGGCGGCGACGGCGGCGAACCAGCCCGTACCGAGCACGTCCGAGGCGGCCAGAAGGCTGCGGGCCTGTTCCGGTGTCGGCTCGCCGGGAACTTTGACGAGAGTGCCGTCGGCGAGCGGGATGCGGGCGTATTCGGCTTGGGTGCCGATGGCACCCATCATTACCTGGTGGACGCAGCGGGACTGGTAGCCGGCCTGACAGATTTCGCAGGTGTTATCAGAAGCGACGAACGAACCGACGACGAAGTCGCCGACTTTGATGTCGAGGACCTGGTCGCCGATCTCCTCGACGACGCCGATATACTCGTGGCCCATCTGGATACGGCCGTTCAGCTCCTCGAGACCGCGGTAGGGCCACAGGTCGGAGCCGCAGATGCAGGTGGCCGTGACGCGGATGATCGCGTCGGTCGGCTCAATGATGGTGGGGTTCTCGACGTCCTCGACCCGGACGTCTCTGGGGGCGTGCATGACGACAGCGCGCACGGGTTCTCTGCTCCTCATTCTTCGATCACGTGTTCCGTGCCAACGACACCAGGTTTGCCGCGCGCGTGGGAGTCCCGGTTGATAGAGGTACTCGCAGGGACTCCTTCGTGGCTAGGGTTCGGCATACCGTGGAGGCATGGACAATCGGGCAGAGGTTCGTGAGTTCCTCATCTCCAGGCGAGCCCGGGTGACACCGGAGCAGGTCGGCCTGCCTGGCGGCACGAACCGTCGGGTCGACGGGCTGCGCCGAAGCGAGGTCGCCACACTCGCCGGAGTGAGCGTCGAGTACTACACACGGCTGGAACGCGGCGCGATCAGCGGCGCTTCCCCGGAAGTGCTCGACAGCCTCGCCAGGGCGCTGTGCCTAGACGATGCGGAACGGGCGCACCTGTTCGATCTCGCGCACGCGGCCAACCCGGTCGCCCGCCCACCAAAACGGCGCAATCCGAAGACCTGGGCCCCGCACCAGAGCCTGCAGTGGGTGCTCGACGCCATCACCGCGGGCCCCGCATTCGTCCGCAACGGCCGCATGGACATCCTGGCTGCCAACACGCTCGCCCGAGCCTTCTACCGGGATATTTACGACATGACGGGGCAGCCACCGAACATCGCCCGGTTCACGTTCCTCGACGAACGCGCCTACGACTTCTACCCCGACTGGGACATGTTCGCCGATGTGACCGTCGCGATCCTGCGCACCGAAGCCGCCCGCGATCCGCACAACAAGGAGTTGCACGACCTCATCGGGGAATTGTGCACGCGCAGCGACGAATTCCGTCGCCGCTGGGGCGCGCACAACGTGCGCCACCACGGGGCCGGGTTCAAGACCTTCCACCATCCCGTCGTGGGCGAGATGACGCTGGCCTATGAGGGGCTGGGGATGGAAGCCGAGCCTGGGCTGTCGATCACGGTCTACGCTGCCGAACCCGGCACTCCGTCCGCAGAACGGATGCAGTTGCTCGCCTCGTGGGCCGCCACCGAATACGGCGAGGCGCGTACCACACCGCCGGAGCGTGAGAACACCGAGCTCTAGCTCAACCGGCGGCTCCGATCCTGACGTTCTGCCCGTCGAGGTGCAGGTCGTCGGTCGTGCCGGTGCGGACGAGATCATCGGAGTGGCCGAGCCCGTCGGCACGGTAGAAGAAGCCGAGGTTGCCCCAGGGCATGTAGGAGAACGGGTCGGCATTCTCCAGGGTCATGCCGGTCGCCCCGTCATAGTCGACCCGCCTGGACAGTGTGGTGACCTTCTTCCTACCGCCGCACTCCTCGAACGGGAGCGTCATCGGCAGCATCGACGGAAAGTCCCGGGTCGTGGGCGTATTTTCCTCGATGGCCACTTCGACCGTGGTCGAACCGGTTCTGAACCGCACGACCCTGTCGTCGCGGGCCAGGCGCTCTGCCACGTAGGCGAACAGGTAGTCACGGACAGCGTCGGCGTCCCCGGCCGACCGGTTGAGCAGCCGCTGCATCCGGTCCGGCGTGCCGTCGCCGGCAGCCTCGGCCAGGGTCCAGCCGTTCTTGCTCGCCAGCGGCGACAGCAACCCGACCAGGTAACTCAATGCCTGCCGGCGCGGCTCCGCACCTCCGAACCGGTGCGCAAGCCGCGCCAGCAGATCATCCAGACCCGCCCACCATCCGACAACTCATCGACCAAGACGAGTGCGACATGTACAACAACGCGTCCGCACGCGCGACTCAGACAGCGATGGAACCCACGCTGGAACGCCGCACGAGATTGCAAGTTAA
>NZ_QKKX01000081.1 GCF_003434305.1 Micromonospora sp. MW-13 | reverse complement strand
CTCGTCGCCATCCAGGAAGACCAGCGGGTTGATGCGGGTGCCGCTTGGGTCGACCATGTGCCAGTGCAGGTGCGGGCCGGTCGACGAGCCGGATCCCGGTGCACCAGCTGCGCCGCCGGACAACCCGACGACCTCGCCCGCGCCAACCCGCGTGCCGTTGGGCAGCAGGAACTGCGACAGGTGTAGGTACTGGGTGCGGTAGCCGTTGTCGTGCTGAATGGTGACGGTGTATCCGCCGGTGCCGTTGTTCGGGTTGTTGGTCACGACACCGCCGCCGGCAGCCGGCAGCCGCGTGCCGACGGACATGCCGTAGTCGATGCCGCCGAGCGAACCTCGGTTGAGATGCCCCTGCCAGGTCTCAGTGATCGGGTAGCCGGTGAAGGGGTTGTAGAAGCCTGGGACGGCGGCCACGGCCGCGTCCGCCCCGGCACCGATCGCAGTGACGGCGCCGGCCGCCACCGCTGTGTGTAAGAAAGTCCGCCTACTGAATCCGTCGCCTGCCATCAACCGACTCCCGCCTCGAGGGTGCTGTGCGCTCGTAACCTAGACAGGGCATAAACCGGCGGACATCGTGTGTTCGACCGACGGCCATACCGGGCAGTTGCCACTCACCACGCACACCCCCTCACAGATCGACGAACTCGACCAACACGTCGGATTCCCGCCACGTCGTCGGTCAATGTGGACCGCGTCAGGACGGGCGGGCAGTTGTTAGGGTCGTCGCGTGATTGTCGACGTCGATTGCAGTTGTGTGACGCGGCAGCAGGCGTCCTGCTCCTGTCACGGGGCGTGACAGGTCGCCATGTCGCCGAGTTCATGCCCGGGCAGCGTAGAGGCGGAGTTCCTGGCCTCGGCACGCCGGTACGCGGTGTCTATGCGTGGGCTCGTGCTGGTGCTCATCAGCGCTTTCGGGCTGCTGGCGGTTCCCGCTGACGCCCTGCCGCTGGGGCTTGCACTGTTCGGGCTGATCGTGGTCGGCGCCGTGGTGGACTGCTGGGCCGGGTTCTCCGGACGATTGGCATCGTTGGCGCTCACGTTCGCGGTGGCGCGTGTCACGGCGATCTGCGTGACACAGGAGTGGAGCGGTGGACAGCCCAACCAGTGGGCACTCAACGCGCTCACCGCGACAGCGATCACCATGCAGTGGGATTGGCCGCCGAGGGTGTCGCTGCCCGTCACGGCCGGGATGTTCGCGGTCAACCTGGCCGTGGTCGGCGTCGGCGAGGGAAGTGCGATCGGCCTGCGGCTGCTGGTCGAGTGCGTCATGGCGCGTCTGGCGTTCGTGTTGTTGCGGCAGTCGAGCAGGCGCGTGGACTCGTTGCGGGCACGCCGGGCCGCGCTGACGCGGGCCGGGGCGGTAGCGGTGGCGCGTCACCGGCAGGAACGAGAACTCCTCGCGTTGCTGCACGACACGGCCTCGGCGACGTTCCTCATGGTGGCGACGCATGGCCGGGACACCGATCCCGGACAGGTGGCCGAGTACGCACGGCACGACCTGATGGTTCTTACGGGTACTACGGGCGGGCAGACCTCGCAGGACAGCCCGGTGGACCTGAACGTTGCGCTGCGCTCAGTCGTGGACCGAAGCCCGCTGACCGTTGACGTCCTCTGGCGGGATGGGACGGTGGTGCCCGCCTCGGTGGCACTCGCGCTGGTGCGTGCGGTACGTGAAGCACTGACCAACGTCGAGCGGCACGCCAACGTACGCGACGCCACGCTGAGCATTCATGTTGAAGGAAACCGAGTAGTCGTCACGGTCGACGACGTGGGCGTGGGGTTCTGTCCTGGGGAGGTGCCGCACTCCCGCCGCGGCATTCGCGGCTCCGTCATCGAACGCTTGACCGCAGCCGGCGGCAGCGCGCTGGTCACCTCGCGCCTCGGTGCCGGGACCTCCGTACGGCTGGTGTGGCCCGGTGACTGAGAGCCGCGCCCCGCGCGACCACGTGCACCCCACGATGCGGATCGCGCTGCTGTGTGTCGTCAGCGTCGTGCAATTCGGGCTGTGTGTACGGCCACTGGTCGAATACGCGTACCAGCCGAGGTGGGTCGCGGTGGCCGCGTTCACCGTACTGGCGCTCGTCACCGCGACCTGCGGCGTGTGGGTGGTGCGCCGAATGCCCATACCGGCCGCCGTCGTGGTGATCGGTACGGTGGCCACGCTGGCAGCCTCGGCCGGTGCCACCCACGTCCTGCCACCGGGCGGGCACTTTGGCACACCAGACTGGTCATTCGGCCTGGTGGGGTGGCATCTATTGCTGCTACTCCTGGAGCGTGTGCCCGTACTGCTCACCGCCCTGGCCGTGCACCTAACGGCGAGCCTTGGCCAATTCCTGTTGGCGGGGGTGCCGGACCGCGCCGAGATCGGTGCCGCAGGCATCGTCGCGTTCGGCACTGCCAGCATCCAGCTGGCAGTCGTGCCGCTCTCACGGATGCTGCACCGTAGAAGCCGTCAGGCGATGTCAGTGACCGCCGAGCGGGACCGGCTCATCACCAGGGTGATGTCGGCCGAGCAGTGGGAACGGGAACAGCGAACCGTCTTCGCCGGGCAGCTGGGGGTGACGCTGCCGCTGCTGGCGGACCTGGCCGATGGCGTGCTGGACCCTCGCGACGACGACACCCGACGACGGTGCTGCCTCGCGGCGACCCAGCTCCGCAGGTTGTTCGCCGAAAACGACGAGGTCCCCGATCCGCTGGTGCATGAGGTCACCGCATGTGCCGATGAGGCGGAACGGCGTGGCGTCGAGGTGTCGCTGGCGGTCAGCGGCGCGGCCGTGGCGGTGCCCTCCGACGTGCGCCGAGAACTCACCAGCCCTGTTGTGGCGACGTTGGCGGCGGCACGATCCTACGCGCGGGTGAGTGTGCTGCGGACCCACGAGGACGTGCGGGTCGCTGTGATGGCGGACGTCGGCACCAACGTAGTCACCGCGACCTCCCCACTGGTTGAGATCGACTGCGACACCTATGGCGAGTGCGTGCGAATGGAGGCCAGATGGCGGACGAGGAACAGCTGAGCGCCGTGATCGTCGATGACCACCCGGCGGTGCTGGCCGGGGTGGCCCACTGGCTGTCCTCGGGCACGCCGCCGATTCGGGTGGTCACCTCGGGCAACGACGTCCGCGTCGCGTGGCTCGGTGAGGGTGCGCAGGCCGACGTGGTCATCCTCGACCTTCACCTGGGCGGACCGACCCCCGCCGTAGGCGACCTGCGCAGGCTGGTGCAGGCGGGGCGGCGGGTCGTCGTCTACTCAATGCGCGCCGACGACGTGATCGCACTTCAGTGCCTAGAGTTGGGCGCGCTGAGCTACCTGACGAAGGCTGAGGGCGCCGAGCATCTTCTCCAAGCCACCAGGGCCGCGGCGGCCGGTCAGGCGTACACCGCGCCATCCCTGGCGGGCGCGCTCGCCGGCGACCGCTCAGCCCACCGGCCGGTGTTGTCGGTGCGTGAGACCGAGGTGCTGATCCAGTGGTTCCAGTCGCAGTCCAAGGAGTTCGTGGCTCAGCGGCTGGGGATTTCGCTGAGCACGGTCAACTCCCATCTGGAGCACATCCGGGTCAAGTACGCGATGCGTGGCCGAGCGGCCCCCACCAAGGCGGCGTTGGTAGCGCGCGCCATCCAGGACGGGTTTGTCCAGCTCGACGATCTGTGATGGTGTGCGCGGTGGGTGGCAACTGCCCGGAATGGCCGTCGGTTGAACACACGATGCATGCCGGTTCGTGCCCCGTCTAGGTTACGAGCGCACAGCACCCTCAAGGCGGGAGTCGGTTGATGGCGGGCGACGGATTCAGCAGGCGGACTTTCTTGCATGCAACGGTGGCGGCCGGTGCCGTCACTGCGGCCACCCTCGGGACGGTCTGGGTAGGAAGTGGCCCGGCACTCGCCGCCGACAACTCCAGGGCGGCATGGGACTTCTTCGTCGCCAAGGGGCTCACCGCCGAGCAGGCCGCCGGGGTCCTCGGCAACCTGGCACAGGAGTCCAACATCAACCCGCAGGCGCAGGAGCCGGGTGGGCCTGGTCGCGGGATCGCGCAATGGAGTACCGGTGGCCGCTGGGACACCACACCGAGCGCCAACGCGATGTGGTACGCCGCGTCGACCGGGCAGAGTGTCTGGAGCCTGCAGGCCCAACTCGGGTTCATCTGGTGGGAACTCACGAACATCCCTGCCTACGGTCTCGCGGAGCTGAGGAGCGCGACCACGATCGCGGACGCGACGGTCGCTTTCCAGAATCGTTACGAACGATGCGGCACGTGTCACCAGGCGACGAGAATCAGTTACGCGACCGGCTACTACAACCAGTACGCGGG
>NZ_QKKX01000080.1 GCF_003434305.1 Micromonospora sp. MW-13 | reverse complement strand
TGGGGGTGGCGGCTGGTGTGGCGGGGTCGCCTGGCCGGGCAACTCCCGCAAGTCCGGCGCGACACCGCCGGCGTCACCGGCCATCATGGTTTCGCTCGAACCCGCGTCCGCCGGGCCCGCCCCTGCGGGCAAGGACGATCCATCCTGGATGCGCGGACGCTTCGGGGCCCGCCGAGCTCCCGACTCAGCTCGCTCTTTGCGCCGTTTGAGCAACGCCTGCCGGTCTTCGAGCTGCTTTATGAGAGCACCGTAATCCGTCGCATCCCTGCTGAAGAGCCGGAAGACGTATTCGGGTTCGGACGCCGACGCGTTCGGTCTTGGAACCAACGGCGCCTTGACCACGACGACAACTTCCTTGACGCTCTCGACAGGGACATCCTTTCCGACCGGCCGGCGCCGCTCCCCCACCTCCAACGTGATCGGCGTCCCAGGGGCGAGATTCACCTCCCGCCCATCTAACGTCTTGGCTGAGGTTCCGCTGCCGAGAGAAAAGCCCAGAGGACTAGGCAATCGGCTATGCGAGCCAATTGTGTCATCGAATGATTTCACCTGGGAAATGCTCCACCAATGCCCGCGTTCCTCCCACAGCGCCGTTTTGCGCAACAACTCAATGTCGTCGATGGTGGGGGCAGGATTGACCAGTTGCAGATACAGGTCCTGCCCGGCCCCGCTCTTCTCAGCCGGCATTACCACGACCGCGAGGGGTCGACTATCCCGGCCATACCCGAGTCGGAGAATGACCTCCTTCATGCTCCTCGGGATGACAAATGGACTTCCGTCAGCCACCCTGACGGCTGGGATACGGGCTCTCTGGCCTTTTTCACCTTCGGAGCCCTTGCCGAAGAATCGGCTTAATACACCCGTTTTGGGGTCTAAGCCCGCCGCGATGTGATAGAGGGCGCTGACCGTCGGCTCGTCGGGTTGCCACACATGGCCGGGCGCCTTGCCTCTCAGTTCGACCAGCTCGCTGTCAGAAAATTCGCGGTCGATCTCCCGGTAGGCAAACTTTTCGGTGCCGTTGGCCATATACGGGATTTTGATAATACCGACACCCACCCCGTTGACCGATCCGAAATCGATAGCGACCATATCGCCCGGTAGGACCACGTGGTCGACGCGAGCGAGTTGCACGTCGTTGCCGCCCAGCCGGAAGCGTGAACTCGCGTACGCGCCACTGTTGGCTTTGACGAGGGCGGCGACACGGAGGGTGAACGGGTCTTGGAGTTCCCATCGGTAGTCACCTTCCCAGACACCGTCGCCGCTGAGGCCGGTGAGGTACCGGTGGTATGCGTCCAGTTCCTCGGCTTGGCGGCGAGGGGAAAAGGGGCGCTTACCGATGACCGCGAGGTCGCGGTCAAATTTGTCTTGCAGGAGGGACCGGTGAGGCTCGGGAAAGTTCTCTTTCGCCGTGTCGATCCTGGCTTTCAGTAGACCGAGTGCCCTGCTGAAATGGCTATCCCGCCGCTGCTGTTCGTGGTCGGATATCGACTTCCGCTGGTAGCCGCTGGCGATGCGGGCGAGGATGTCGACATCGGTCGGGTCACGAGATTTGAGGATGACGTAACCACCCTTCCACCACACGACGGGGTGTGGGATGGCACCGTCATCGGGCGGCGGGCCGATGTCGTCGTACGGGTCGCCGAACGGATGGTGGATCCGCATCGGCTGGTCCAACCCCTTGGCCAGCACATGGAGAGCGACATGCGTGACTTCGTAACCCACAGATCGGGAGTTTGCGATCTTGTCGAGCCAGATCCGGTGCAGGGCGTCTCGTTGCCGCTCGGACATGTTCTCCGGATCCGGATACGGAAGAAGATCCCTGAACCTCGACGATCCACCCAGGGCGAGTTCCTTGGCCAGTTGGCGGGCCAGCCATCCGCTCAATCCAGTCGGGGTGGTGATGCCTTCCTTCCCCAACTCTTCCCGGTGGGTGTTCAACACCGACTCGTTGAAGACGTAGTTCGGTCTCCAGTCAAGATTTGCGGGATCGAATTCGAACACCTCGCGCGCCCACTTGCCAAATGCCGCCTCGGCAGCGGCTCCAGCGAGCTTCAAGTAGCTGGTGGCTTCCGCCACTTCCTTTTCCCAGTCCGACCTCTGCCCGCCCGACGGCGACCATCCCGAGCCGGCCGCCGGTGTCGTCAGATCGAGTCCTGCCAGCGGGTCATCCCACAACGGAAAGAACTCCGGGTCAAGACCGGAGGGGTCACCTTCCGCTGGGCCGGACGGCTGTCCGTCTGCCTCGGAGTCGTCCGGGGGGTGCCATTCCATCGCCGCCGCCCGCCCCGGCAACGAGTCGGCGGACGACTCCGACGCCTCCGAGTCCGACCCCGGCGACTCCGACCCGGACGCCCGCACCGACCGGGACGCGATGGTGGGCGCCACGAACGACTCCGCCACCGCCAGGATCTGATCGATCTCCCAACCCGTGAACCCGGGCTCGTGCAGATGATCCTCACCCACCGGACCGGTCCTCCGCAGGAAATCCCGATCCGAAGCAGCATGCGGAACCCCAGCGAAATGCTTCAACTCATGCCCGTAGGCCCGAGAGGAAAGACCCGCAAGCCAGTGCGTCTGCTCGATCCGACCCTCGGTGCCGTCAGCACTCACATAGACGTTGTCGCTGTCCCGCAGGTCACTGCCGAAACGACTCAGCCGAACCTTCGTCCGCACCTCCGCCCGCGCCTCCGGACTCACCGCCGGGTCGAACACCACCTCGACCCGCGGTCCACCCCCGGACCTCACCGCCCGGTTGGTCTCCACCACCCATTCCTCAACCGCACGCAACGTCCCCACGATGGAGGCGCGGTCCATGTCCGCATCAGGCTCCAACCGACGACGGAACACCACCGCGCCCGACCCACGATGCGCCCAGTAATCGACGAAGACCCGCTCCCCCGCGTCCTTTCCCGCATCCTCCACCCGGAAAGGACGCGCCTCCCCCGGCGTCGGCACCACGCGCAACGGCTCCGGACCCTGCCACGAAAACCGATCCGAGAACACATGCGTCATCTCATCCCACGCAGGCAAAACCCCCGAACTCCGATACGACACCCGCCAACCACCATCAACCGGCTCCACCGAAGGCTCCACACCAGCCGCCCACCCCGACGACGGCACCTCTTTCACGCCGCCCTGGGACGAACCACCCGCAGGACCCCACGCAGACGCCGCCGCACCCCCCGGCAGCGACACGTCACCGCGTACCGCACCGGCCACGTCCGCCGAAGGGTCCGCCTCGACCGGCGGGGTCGACGTCGACGTGGTCCGTGCTGCCACGTCCACGTGGTGTTCGAGGGGCGACGGGTCACGGGGGCGGTCGGTCCCGTCCGGTGTCAGGACGATGTACCAGATGCCGTCCGGTCCGGCGTCCTCGCCGGCCCGGTCGTTGGCCCAGGTGCCGAGCATCCGCATGCTGCCGGTGTGGATCTGGTTGCGGGCGGGTTCGTACCAGTGCAGTTGCGTGGTGTCCAGGAGGACCGCCCCAGCGGCGGCCGTGGACCCGGCCACGGCCAGCACCCGGGCACCGGGGCGCTGATCGGCCGGCAGTTCACGGGTCGGCCGGCTCACGGTGAACCCGAGCCCGGGGACGGCGTCCAGCATGTCGGCGAGCATGTCGGCGCGGTGCTGCGGGGCGTACGCCAACCAGGCGGCGGCCACGGCGTCGGGGCGGCCGGTCTCCACCGGCCCAGCCGGCGGCGTGCTGGTGGGCTCCGGCCAGGCCGTGGTGTCCAGGCCATCGGCCAATGCTCGTAGGCCGGCGGCGTCGACCGGCGGGACGGCCTGGGTGACCCACCGGTGGGCCAGGTACCCCTGGTGGCGGTTCAGGTTCTCCACCAGGCCGGTCACCGCCGTGGCGAAGTCCTGCCTCGACCCGATCTCCGCCTCGTGCAGGATCTCCAGCCGGGAGTCCACGTCGGGCCGGCCCCGGTGGGCGGCCAGGTCGTCCTGGACGCGCTGCGGCAGCCGCCGCACGGCGTCGTCGAGGGTCTCCGGGCGGCCGGTGACGTCCAGCCGCACCACCTCTCCACCCGGGTAGGCGAGGTACGGGGGTTGGGTGGTGGTGCCGTCGCCGACCCGCAGTTCGACCGGGATCGTCAGGCTCGCGGCGAGGTCCCGGGCCAGTTGTACCCGGTCCAGTTCGTGTACGGCGGACTCGTCCGCCGGGGCGGTCGCGGCATTGTCGGCCTGCCGGGTCGGGTCGGTGCTCAGCACCAGGCGTGCCGGGAGTGCGTCGCCGTGCCGGGTGCGTACCGCGCGTTCCAGTTCCTGGACGACGGACCGGCCGTGGCCGGAGCGGGCGATCTCGGCCAGCGCCACGTCCACGTCCACGACCGGGGTGCCGCGCGGGACCGGTGGGACCGGCAACGCCATCGCGTCGAATTGATGTTGTGCGGCGTCCCGGGCGGCCTTGCGGGCGGTCCTGGCCTCGTCGAGCACCCGGACGGTGTTGGTGTGCGCCCGCGCGGCGATGTCGCGGGCCCGGAACTCCTCGCTCGCGGTCTCGGCCTGCCGGCGCAGGTCCGGCAGCTCCGAACGGACCCGGTCGAGGTGCGATCCGGCGTCCCGGAGGTCGCTGGTGGCTTTCTCCAGCACCGTGCGGGCCTCGTCCAGTTCCCGCCGCGCCTGGTCAAGCTGCGCCTGGGCGGCGGCCCGCCGTGGCTCGTCCTGGCTGGTGGCAAGGTCGTCGACCGCCTGCCGGGCCGCAGACTCCCGTTCCT
Source organism: Micromonospora sp. MW-13 (assembly GCF_003434305.1). Classification (GTDB taxonomy): domain Bacteria; phylum Actinomycetota; class Actinomycetes; order Mycobacteriales; family Micromonosporaceae; genus Micromonospora. The sequence continues at coordinate 65,971 of NZ_QKKX01000080.1, read as the reverse complement.
GTAGCCGGGTCACCTCCGCGTCGAGTTCCGGCATCGCACGCTTGAGGTGGTCGATGTTCTCCTCAAGGCGGGCACGTTCACCCTCGGCGGTGGTGACGGCGGTCCTGGCGGCGTCGAGCGACTCCTCCGCAGCCTCCCGGGCACCCTGCGCGACCCGTTCGCCCCGGCGGGCCTGGTCGAGGTCGTCCTCGGCGCGCTGGAGTTCCTGGGTGGCCTGCTGGAGGCGCTCCCGCGTCACCTGCCGCACCCGGGCAGCCTCGACATCCGGGGTGGCCGGCGCCGGATCGGGATCCGGTGCCGTGGTGAACAGCCGGTCGGCGAGGTGCCGCAGTGCCGGCCCACGGGTGCCGGTGGCGTTGTCCGCGAGGTGGCCGATCGTCTTGGCCCACTGTTGCCGCTGCGGGGCGGAGAGGGTGTCGCGGGCGTTGCGCACCAGTGTGGTGACGGCGTCATCGGCAACGTTCAGGCCGGCGAGCGCGTCGGCGGTGAGGCGCAGGATCTGCGCGTCGACGGCGTCGACCGGGCCGTCGAGGGTGGCCGCCAGGTAGCCGAGGGCGGACACGGCGGCCGGGTCGGCCAGATCCGGCCGGGCCAGCAGGTTGGTCAGCAACTCCTGCCGCCCGGTCGGCACCCCCGGGGCAGGCGCCGGGGTCCCGGCCGCTGTCGGTGCCGAGGCCGGTGGGGTGGGGCCGAGCAGGTAGTGGTATCCGTCGTCGAGGTGGCCGTAGCGGGCCAGGGTGAGCAGCGCGTCCCGGGCGGCGAGACCGACGTCGTGGGGCTGTCCCGCCCGGCGGATCTGAAGCGCGCTGTGCGCCCGGTCGGAGAGCAGGTCCGTCCGATGGTCGTCGAGGAAGGCGCGGGAGTCGCCCCAGTCGCCGATGGCGAGCCACTCGTCGAGCGAGGCGGATGCCGGGGGCATCGGATGATGCACGACGTGGGCCGGCGGTAGTGGGGTGTCCGCCGTTCCGGCCCAGGTGTCGGCCGGTGCGGGTAGTGCCCGGATCAGGTCGGCGGGGGTGGAGACGTCCTCCCACGCGTGGGCCAGGTCGGTCGCGCTCGCCCCGGACGCGGTCACCCCGGCGGCGACCCGGCCGGCGTCGTCCCGGGTCAGGTCGGTGAGCAGCTTGGCGACGCGGTGCAACCGCTGCCGCTCGATGATGTCGAGCGCGTCGCGGAGCGTCGCCGCGTCGCGGCCGGCTGCCGTGGGCAGCTCGGTCAGGGCTTGCAGGGTCTCCGGCCAGTTCTGCGGGGGGTTGATGGTCCACGCGGCGGAGGCGATGGCCCGGAAGGTGTCCAGTGCGCCGACGGCCGGGTCGAGGATGTCGGCCACGGCCCGCAGGATGCCGGCGTCGGAGACCGCCTCCGGCTCCGGCCCCGGCCGGGTGACCCGGGGGTCGGCGTCGACGAGGCCGGCCAGCGCCCGCAGCCCGGCGGGGGCGGTCGGGTCGATCGAGTCGGTCGGGGCGGTCGGTGCCACCGCGGCCACCGCGCCGGCGAGCACACGGTGCCGGGCCGCCGCGTCGGCGGCGTCGAGGTAGCGGTACGCGGCGGCCAGGTGTCCGGCCCGGATCGCGTCGAGCAGGGCACGGTGCCGGTCGAGGACCGGATCGCCGGATGGTGCCGGGGTCGTCCCGGGCCGGGCCGCGTCGGGCTGGGCCGGCGGGATCGGAGGTGACGCCTGCCGGGCCTGCTGCTGGTCCCGCGTCAGCCGCGTCGCGTTCGGGTCGGCGCGCAGCGTCCCGAGGTTCGCCTCCGCGAACTGCCGGGAGGCCGCCCAGTTGCCGTCCTGAAGGAGCCAGCTCGTCAGCACGTCGGGCTCGACCAGGGTGACGGCCGGCGCCCCGGCGAGTACGTCCTGGAACTGCTGGGCGTCGAGGGTCCGCTCGGCCGTCCCGAGGGCGAACGGGTCGTAGAGCCGGTACGTGCCGTCGGCGTCGACACGTACCGCGGCGGCACCCTGGGGACGGGTGATCCACAGTCGCGTGCCGGGGCGCAGCGTGGCCGGTGCCTGGGGCAGCGGCCCGGTGGTGGTCCATCCCAGCGGCAGGACGGGGGCCAGCAGCCGCCGCGCCTGACCGGCCCGCGTCTGCGGGGTGTCGGTGTCGTGCCGGGCGGCGTGGGCCGCGAGGGGGTTCGCCGATCGGGCGGGGAGGCCCTCGGTGATCCACTCGCGGGCGCGGTCGTCGGCGTCGGCGCGGGCCTGCCGGATGTGCGTCTCCAGCTCCGGGCCCAGCTCCGCGGCGGCGTCCATCTGCACCGGGGTACGCCCCAGCAGCTCGTGGTAGGTGGCCATCTGCCGCCGCAGGCGGATCCCGGCCGCGTCGGCCCGCAGCTTCAGGTCACGGTCCAGGTCGAAGATCACCTCGGGGGCCGTGACCGGGGCGAACGTGCCGTCCGGGCCCTCCCGCAGCTCGACGATCCAGCCCTGCGGGTCGATCCGGTACCGGCTGGCCGCGCCCTGGTCGTCGGTGACGGTCAGGTCGAGGTGGGTCTTCAGCTCGAACGCCACCACCCGGGCCACCGTGCGCGGGTCCTGAGCGAGTAGTTGCACCTCCTCCGGCGGGGTGACCGACGCGGAGCCCGGCGGCAGCACCGCCTGCACCCGCTCGACGATCTCCGGGATCCGCTCGTTGAACTGCCGCACGTCGGCTGCGGACAGCGCGGCACCGACCGCGAGCTTGCCGACCCGGTTCTTCCAGGCGGTCAACTCGGCGAGGTCGGCGGTGGCCTGCTGCGTGGCGTTGAGCTGCTGGAGGTGACCCACCGCCCACTCCAAGGTCACCTCGTACCGGAGGCGGGTCTGCTCGGCGGCACTGGCGGTGAGCCGGAGCGGGCTGACCGCGTCGTAGTGGTTGCCGAGCTGGTCACGGATCAGCAGAGCCACGTGCTGGGGCGCCTGGCCGGGGTCGAAGGTGCCGGCGTCGATGACCCGGCCGGCCACCGGGGCGGCGGCCATGCCCGCCGGGGTCGCGCGTTGCAGCAGACCCTCCAGACCGATCGAGGGCGCGTCGGTCGCTGGTGCGGGCCAGTCGGCCGGGTTGTTCGCCTTCCAGTCGTACCGTTCGGCGAGCCCGCGCTGGAGTTCGTGTACCTCGTCGGCGAACATCTCGTAATACCCGTCGCCGCTCACCCAACCGGTGCCGGGGGCGTCGTCGGCCTCGAACCGCGCCGGCTCCATCGGGGCCAGGCCGGCGTCGCGGTCGTACGCGCTGTGCTGGTGCGGGACCGCGACGAAACGCGCCTGGGTGCGGATCCGGACCAGATACGTCCGCCCCTGCATCTTGAGGTGGTTCTCGAGCCGCTTGGTGTCGTCGAAGGTGGCGCTGTGGCTGGCCGGCGCGGTCCGGTTCGCGCCGGTGGAGATCCCGCCGGCGGCCGTCGTGTCCTCCTGCGGGCCGATGTTCGTCTTCCCGATCGGCGCGCCGTAGGCCATCCCCGCGTCGACGTTGGGCCGCCACCGGCTGCGCGACTGGGTGGCCGAGGTGGTGAACGCGAACTTGGCGTACCGGCCGGTGCCGGTGGTGGCGAGCTCGCTGATGATCTCCAGCGAGTGCAGCTTGACGTACATCCGCATGGCGACCCGGTTGTTGGACGCGCCGGCGACGAAGAGGTGCGAGCCGAGCAGGTATCCGCCGTCGTCCAGCCCTTCCGAGAGGTGGTTGTCGACGTTGAGGCGGGACAGCAGTCCGTCGAGCGCCACGCTGCCCCGGTACAGCGGGGCGTTGGCCTGCGGGCCGAGCACGTTGCCCATGAGGTGCCGGGCGGCCGGGTAGAGGTCGTCGACCAGAGCGCCGCTGACGTAGGCGTCGCCGGGCAGCGACGGCAGCGCGCGCAGGTCCAGCTGCGGCGACCGGGGGACGGGGGTGGCCTCGGCCAGCCCCCGGGGCACCTTGAAGTCGATCCGCCCCTCGTATTGACGGGTCAGCACCGGCTCCACCGGCGCGAGGGAGATCCAGTCGGCGAAACCGGCGGGCGCGCGGTGCAACGCCCAGTCCGCCGCGTTGTTCAGACCCGTCATCACGTGGTTCACCAGGTAGCTCGGCTGCCAGCCGTACATCTGCACCCGGCTGAGCTCCATGGTCAGGCCGATGTCGTCTTCGGCTTCGTAGTTCCCCGTCCAGTCGTAGACGGTGCGTTCCCGGACGACCTGCGCGGCACCCTTGACGCCGCGCCCTGCGCCCGGCGCGAACGACAGCGACCCGGCGGTGGACACCGGGACGCCGTCGACCGAGAAGCCGATCCGGGCCGGCGTGAGGTTCCAGCCCAGCGCCTGCCCGATGATGCGAGCGGTCGCGCCGTAGGCGTGCTCGTAGTTCTCGATGCCGTAGTCGGCCCGCCAGCCGGTGTACCGCGGTCGGCCGCCCAGGGTGCCCGAGACCTTCAGCTTGAACATCTGGACCGCCACCGGGTTGCGCTGGTCGACCAGGTAGAACGACACGCCGTTGTAGCGGTGCAGCATGTCGGCGAACACGATGTTGGCGCGCTGGCCGGCGAGCGTGGACTGGAGCGTTTCGAGGCCACCGGGCAGCGCGCCGACCACCGACTCGTCGGGCGAGACCATCAGCACGCCCCAGCTGTTCCCCGCCCCCGGCCAGTTGTCGTGGCTGGCCCCGAGCAGCCCGGGCCGGCCGGCGTCCACCAGTTCCCGAACGGCGTCCAGCACGGTCGTGGTGGGGCGCGGCCCGCCGTCCGCCGGGGCCGGCCCGGTGAACAGCACCAGCTCGTCGACGCCCGCGTGGCCCAGCGTCCGGTCACCGGTCCGGGTCAGGTAGGGCGGCAGGGTCAACGCGCTGAACGGGTTGACGTTCGGGTCCAGGGTGATTCCGAATTCGGTGGCGAACTGCGCGCGGCGGCGCGGGTCGAGCACCGCGCCGCGCTGGGCCAGGTCCACGTGCCGGTCGGCGAGCGTCAGCGCCCACGTCTGGACCCGGTGCTGGATCAGGTACGCGCCGAGGTCGGGCAGCCCGGCGACGGCGCGGCTGTCGGCGCGGTCGGCCAGCTCGCCACGCCACCGGCTGAGCAACCCCGCCACGGTGTTGCCGCTGAGCACCAGCTCACCGCGGGACCACCGGCCCATCGCGTCGACCAGCTGCACATCGCTGACCGGCAGTTCCCCGGCCGCGTACTGCGCCAGGGCCTCCGCCTCCGGCAGGATAAACAGCATCGTGCGGCCCCGCAGGTCGGCGCCGGGTGGCACGTTGACCCGGCTGACGACGAACCCGACCTGCGTACGGACGCCGGCACGGACGTTGACGTCGAATTCCGCCTCGAAGGCGTACCCCCGGCCGAAGGCCAGTTTGAGCATCTCCAGGCCGCCGACGCGCTTGGTCTCCGCCGACTCGCTCTCGCTGACCCGCACGCCCGCCGACTCGCCGAAGCCGACGTTCAGCGGGCCGAACTTGTGCTCGAGGCCGATGTTGGGCAGGTTGAACGCCTTCGCGAACGACCGGTTGGCGACGTTGACGGTCTCGGCCAGGTACAGCTCGATCAGACCGGTGACGTACTGGTCCGGGGTGGCACCGACGAACCGCGCCCCCCGGATCCGGGGCACCTTGACCGAGAGCGCGGCGTTGGTGTTCGCCCAGAAGCCGGGCTCGACCAGGGTGGTCGCGCCGTACTGGCCGAGCATGGCCTCCTTGAACCGCGCCTGGAAGGTGACGTGGTTGGTCAGGCTGGCCACCGGCCCGGTCATCGGCCGGCCGGCCAGGGTCAGGTCCCGTGGCAACTGGTTCTGCGCCGCGGTGCGCAGGCCGTGCGCGTCGACGAAGTACACGATGCCCTGGTTGAGCGCCGACGGTGCGGTGTCGCCGGGGGCCACCTCGCTGAAGGTGGCCGGGTCGGTGTTGAACTTCAGCAGCGCGGCGTGCACGTTGGCGGGGATCAGCTCCGGCGAGACGATCGGGGTGGCCCGGTCGCTGATCCGGATTACGTAGCCCAGGTCGTACGGCGCGTTGACGAACATCACCCGGCCGCCGTACTCCTTCAGCTCCGGCCGGTTGACCACCCGGGTCACCCGCTCGGCGGCGCCGACGTTGCGGCTCACCGACCCGCCGAGGAGTCCGACGGACCGGAGCTCCTTGACGCTCGGCGGCAGCGCGGTGTTCACCCCGCCCTCCACCGACCAGCCCTGGTTGCCGCTCGTGCCCTGGCCGGCGATGCCGAGCGACATCCCGAGGGTGACCGTGCTCACCTCGTCGCTGAGCCGTTCGAAGTGCACCGAGTTGCCGTCCGCGTCCACGTCCGCGGTGATCCGGGGGATCGCGTAGAGGGTCACCTCGGCGGTACGCATCACCGCGTTGCGCCAACTGTGCAGGGTGAAGGACATGCCCGCCTCCGGGGCGGGCGCGTCCGGGTCGTCGACGAGCGCGGCGCCGTCCTGGGCGAGCGAGTCGAAGTGCGACTCCAGGCCGTCGCCGCTCACCATCTTGTTGAACAGGTCCAGGTTGTCGATCGCGGCGTCGGTGTCGCGGTGGACGACCTCGTCGTAGGCGTCCCGCGCCCCGTCGACCATCCGGCCCAGCAGCGGCCGTTCCTCGATGGGCGTACCGGGATCCGGGGTCGCCGGCCGGCTCTGCTCCCCGTGCGCCCACGGCCGGTCCCCGTCCGCCGGAAGGAACCCCTCACCGGCCAGCACCTGCATGAGACCGGCCCGGAGCCGCCGCACCGCCGGCTTGTCGATCCTCGGCAGGGCCTGACCCAGCAGACCCCGCCCCTGGATGACGTGCCGGGGCAGCAGGTTGCCGCCGGTGTCCTCCGGGTGCACGCCGGTGTTGCGCAACCTCGGCCGCCACTGGTCGTGCGGCACCGGCCGCGGTCGTCCGCCTGCGGGCACCACCGCCAGGTCACCGTCCGCCAAACCGGGGACGGTATCGGGGGCGAAGGCGTCCGCGTCGACGCTGAACCCGTAGTCGAAGGCGTCCGGCTCGGACATCCGGAGCACCGCCGACCCGTTCACCACCGGCGTCGGATGCGGCCACTCGCGCGGGCGGCGGGAGGTGGCCACCTCGGCGTGCCACTCGAAGGGCACCTCGTGGCCGACCGTCTGACCGGTGTACCGGCCGACCACGACGTTCAGCGACGCCACCGTGACGCCACCACCGTCGTTGCTGGTCCAGCTCATCCCTGCACGGGCGGAGAGACCGAGCTTGGCGTTCTCCTTGTACGCCTGTGGATCGTCGAGACGCCGGGCCAAGGGCAGGTCCACCGCGCCACCGAGGGACAGCCCGGCGGACTGCCCGAGGCTGAACTCGCCGCCCTGCCCCACGATGCCGGTACGCACCTGCTCGATGTGGGCCTTGTCGCTGCTGGCGCCCACCCGCGTGGAGCCGCCGCCGAGGCCCACCTGCACGGAGCCGCCGAGACGACGGCCGTACACCCGGATGCTGGCCGCCGCGTGCCCGTCGTCGTGCAACGTGAACGCGAAGCCCCGGGTCAGCGCGCCGGCGTCGCCGTCCGTCTCCGGCGTCCGCCGGTTGTTCACCGCCTCGTCGAAATGCGTCTCCAGGTTCCACAGCTTGCGCTGCAACTCGTTGCGCATCGGGCTTTCGATGGACATGTCGAAGCCGTCGGCGCGCAGCCGGTCGATGACGAGGTCGTACAGCTCGTTGAGACCGGTGATGTTGCTGGCGGAGAAGAGCTCCGGCACCCGCGTCAGGTTGTCCCGCAGGTGCTCGGGCAGGTCGGCGACCACCTGCTCGCCGGCGCTCTCCAGCAGGTGGTCGGGGATCGCCACCACCAGCCGGGCGGCCTCCTGCCCGTCCGGCGGCTCCGGCACCTCCACCGCCTGCCACGGCTGCGCGTCGCCGCGTGCCTCGATCAACCACCCCGGCTCGTACGAGTAGAACGTCGAATCCGCGCGGGTGTCGAACACCCGGCCCTTCTCCGCGTCGATGAGGTAGGCGGACTTCTGGTCGACCTTGTTGAGGGTGGCGTTGAAGCGGGGCCCCCAGTGGGTCATCGGGCCGAGCGGCACGTCGACGTTGAAATCACCCCGCAACCGCATCGCCCGCGTGGTGGTGCCGTCGGACTGGCTGTGCGCACCGGTCTGGAAGACACCCTGGGTGAACTGGTTGGCGTGGAAACGGCCGTCCTCGCTCGTCCGGCCCTCGGTGTCGTCCAGCGACGGACCGGACGTCTCCGTGTCGAACGAGCCGGCCGGGTTCGACACCAACTGCGGGTCCTCCGGCCGCAGGCGGGCCCGCACCTCGATGCCACCCAGCGTGAACAGGTGCCCGTCCGCGGAGACCAACTGCGGGTAGTTGTTGAGCAGCCGCTCACGCAACTGTTCCCACTCGTTGTCCCGCACGGTCACGCCCCGACGGGCCACCTCCGCGCGCAGCCCCTGCTCGATACGGTCGACGTCCGGCAGGTTGGCCTTGGGATCGCCGAGCGCCAGCGCCCGCCGGTCCGGGGTGGCCGGCCGCGCCGGAGCCGACGCGGACGACCCGCCGGGATCGGGTGCGGCCGGTCCGGCGCTGGCCGCGTTACCGAAGACCCGGACATCCCGGTCGGCCTCCGGAACACCGGAGAGCAGCCGGGCGGCCGCGTCGGCCACCTCGCGCGGGATGGGACCACCCCGGGACTGGATCACCACGGCCACCCCGCTCGCGGGGGCCGCCAGGGCGTCGGGGGACAGCGTGTTCGGGCTGGTGCCGTTCTGCGCGAACAGGACGACCCCGGTGTGCTCCCGGACCGTCCAACCCCGGTACACCTCGAACCCACCGGTGGCAGCCGGTCGCAGGTCCAGCGGCCCCGGCTGCCGGGGCGGTGCCGGACGCAGCGGCACCCGCCAGGCGTGCGCGGCGGCCGGGAAGGTCTCCTGCCCCCGGGCGTCGACCGGGATCAGCTCGTCGGCACCGGCCGGCTGCCGGCCCACCACGGAGACCGGCAGCACCAGTTCCAGCCGCCCGCCGAACCGCTCCCGCAACAGCTCCGCCACCCGGGCAGCGTCCACCGCACCGGACGGCGTGCCCGGGGTGCCGGCGGCCAGCGGCGCGACGAACACCTGGAGCGGGCCGGCACCCGAAGGAAGCCCTCGATGGACGGCCTCCACGACGGCGACCGGGTCGCCGACCGACTCGTCCACCACCAGCCGGGGCCGGTCCGGGCTGGTCAGGTCGGACCAGTTCAGGGTCGTGGCGCCGGCCGGCGGCCGTGGGCCGGCGTGGGCGAGCACCCCACCCGGAACGTGGCTCAACTGGACGCCGGCCGGCAGGCCGGACACCTCCGACGGGACGAGAGTGCGTCGGTCCAGCCCCATCCCGGAGGTGATCAGGTGCGTCGGCGCCGCGGCCGGCATGCCCCCGAAGATCCGACCGACCCGGTGGCGTACCCGCTCGGGCAGCGGGGTCGCCCGCCAGTCCAGGAACACCGCCGGCTCGGCCAGCCAACCACCGGTGTCCGGCAGCAACCGCCGCGCCCCGTCCAGCTCGGTCGCCGGCCCGATCCACAGGTGGCTACCGCCGTCCCAGACCACCCAGCCGTCGCCGAGCCCGTACACGCCGGGCGACTGCTCGGGCAGGCCGTACGGGGCGGGCCGGCGCGGTGCGCCGGTGACCTCGGGCAGGAAGAGGTACCGCTCGGGCCGCCCGCTGAAGAAGGTCACCTCACCGTTGGCGTCCAGCGGCACGATCTGCGGGCTGGGCGTCGGCCGGTCCCGCAGCGCCGACCGGGGCACCGACAGCATGGCCAGGGACTGCGGTCCCAGTGCCTGCGCGGTGACCTCCAGCGCCCGAGCCACGGTGACCGGCTGGTCCTGCGGCCAGTGCAGGACGGCCATGGTGGCGTCCTGCGTCCGCATCCCGGCCAGCGCGGTGCCGAGACGGTCCGGGTCGAGCACCGAGGAGTGCAGCAGGATGGCCGGGCCGGGGCCGGTCGGGGGCAACACCCGCGAGCTGATCGGGCCGGGTGCGGCGTCCCTGTCGTGCAGCAGCACACCGCCCACCGCGCGCTGGAGCCGCAGGTTCTCCGGCAGCCCTTCAGCCATCACGACCAGCGGCGCGTCCGGGGACGCGGCCAGCGGAACGACCTGCTGTTGACCGTCGTCGGCGGCCGGGGCCGGCGGTTGCGGGGTCGGCGCGAGCTGCTGCGGGGGTACGGCCGACGGCTCGACCGCCGCAGGGGCTTCCGGCACGAGCGCGTCGAAGTGGACGCCCGGTCGTTCCGGGTCGGCGGCCGATTGGGCCAGGTTGACCGGGGTGCCCCCGGCCGGGCCGTACCCGCCCACCGGCCGCACCCCGCCCGGGGCGACCTGGGAAACCTGCATCCGGGCATCGGTCGCGTGCGCCAGCAACGGTGCCAGGAACTGGCCGGCCGGGCTGCCCGACAGGTTCGCCCAGTCGTTCACGGCCGCCTTCACCGCGGCCAGTTCCCCGGAGTCGAGCTGGCGATCGGGGTCGGTCAACACCTCGAGCAGGTGACGGCCGGCGTCCGCCGGATTGGCCCGCGTCTCGTCGAGACGTGCCCGCGCGGTGTCCGGGTCCAGGCGACCGGCGTCCACGAGCTCACCGACGCGCCGCAGCGCCTGGTCGGGGCTCAGCGCCGCCACGTCCCGCGCGTGTTGCGACTGGAAGGCGAACCGCTGCGCGGTCACGTCCGCCGGCAACCGCCCCGCGTTCTCCGCCAGATAGTCCGACACGTGGTCCCGCAACAACTCGGTGACCCGACCGAGCTCGGACCCCTGCGTTACTCCGGTACGAACCGATTCGGCGACAGCGGCCCGCACCCCGGCCGGATCGGAGAGGAACTCCCGCAGGTCCGCCGGCAGCCGCGCGTCCAGCGCGGTGCGGACCAGGGCCGGTTCGGAGGCGACGAACGCGGACAACAGGTCGCGACCGTCGCGGGGCACGCCGAGCGGGACCAGAGCCGGCCGGGGCTCGACTGTGGGAGCCACGTACGAGGCAGCCGTATCGCGGATCTGGTCGAGTTCCCACTTGGTGAACCCCGGCTCGTGGAGATGATCGTCACCGACGGTCCTGGACGTCCTGAGCAGATCATCCGGCGAACCATCGTGCGGCACCCCGGCGAAATGCTTCAACTCATGCCCGTAAGCGCGGGACGGAAGATCCGCAAGCCAGTGCAACTGGTTGATCCGACCCGCCGAACCGTCCTCGCTGACCCAGACATCCTTACTGTTCTTCAGGTCACTGCCGTAAGGGCTGAGCCGAACCTCCGTCTCCGCGGTCGGATCGAACACCACCCCCACCGCCGGCGGCCCACCCTCCAGCCGCAACCGCTCGTTGGTCTGCACCACCCACTGCTCGACAGCACCCAGCGTGCGCAGAATGGACTCCGAGGCCACGTCCGCGTCGGGCTCCAACCGAAGACGGAACACCACCGTCCCCGACTCACGATGCACCCAATGATCGACGTGGACCCGTACCCCCGCGTCCTGCCCCGCCGTCTCCACCCGGAACGGACGCTCCGCCCCCGGCGTCTCCACAAACCGCAGCGGCTCCGCGCTCTTGAACGTGAACCGATCGGAATGCACCCGCGTCATCTCGTCCCAGCGGGGCAAACCTTCCATGCTGCGATACGACACACGCCAACCACCGTCAACCTGCTCCACCGACGGCTCCACCCCAGCCGCCCATCCGGAAGACGACAGGGTCTCCACGCCCACACCAGCCGAGAACGAGCCCTTCCCAGGACCCCACTCGAACGCGGCCGGGCTGCCAGGCAGCCCGCCCCCGGTGCGCGGACGCTTCTCGAGTGGGCCCGCCGGCCATTCCGGCACGGCTGGGCGTTTGCCGCTGTCGGTCGTCTCCCACTGCGCCTCGAACTCGTCGAACCACTCACTCGACAGGTTCGTGTCGATGAGCCGGTGGACGTATCCGGACTGGTCGGCCAACGGTGCCTTGACCACGGCGACGATGCTCGTGACGACGTTCGACTCCTCCAGCCGGAGAAATCGGCCGACCCGCAGGGCGACTTCCGTCCCAGGAGAGAGATCCACCTCCTGCCCGTCCAGCGTCCTGCCCGAGTTGTCATCGCCGAGCGTGAGCGGCAGCGGGTGGGGCGTGCGCCTGTCCTCCTGCATGACGAGATCGATGGATACTTCGTCGAGGAGCGCCGCTGGCTCGGCCGATTCCCACAGCGCCATCGAACGCAGCCGCTCGATGTCGTAGGCGGTGGGGGCCGGCGAGGACAGCTCCAGGTACAGGGGCGCTCCGGTGCCGTTCCTTCCGGCCGGTGCTTCCAGGACCGCCAGGGGTCGACTATCCATGCCGTACCCGAGCCGGAAACGCCCCTCCCTCAGTTCGGCGGCGATGACCGGCGGAAGTCCGTCGGCCACCTCGACCGGTGGGAGCGTGACTCGCTGGCCGCCGAAGGTGATGTCAAATGTTCCGCTTTCGCTCACCGGCGCCGTGATGTGGTAGAAGTTGCCGAAAGTCCACCGGTCGACGGTCTCCCACACCGGGCCGGCTGCCGTGCTCCACAGTTCGGCCAGCTCGCTGTCGGTGAACCTGCGGGCGATCTCCTTGTAGGCGAAACTCTCGGTGCCGCCGGGCGCGGTGTACGGGATTCTGGCGATACCGACACCCTCGCCGTCAACCTTTCCGAAATCGACAGCGACCCTGTCGCCCGGGACGGCGACTCGATCGGCATATCCGAGGATCGTGTCGTCCCCGTCAAGCCGGAGCCCAAGAGTTGGACGACCTGCGGTGTCCTCGACGAGGACGGGGATGGTGAACGGGTCTTGCAGGTTCCAACGGTTCTCGCTTTCCCACGTGCTCTCCTCGCGGAGGGCGTCGACGTATCGGCGGTGTTCTTCGAGTACGTCGACGTGCCCCTGGGGGGAGTTGGGGCGTTGACTGATAGCCGCGAGGTTCCGGTGGAAGGTGTCCCGCAGGAGCGGCCAGTGGCCGATCGCCGTGTTCTGTTCCGCCGTTTCGACTTCGGTGTTCAGCACCTCGAGCGCCTCGTCGAACACAGCGTCCAGTCGGCGCAGTTCGGTGAGGGCTGCGGGTGACGGGAAACCCTCGACGATGCGGGCATCGTGTGGGTCACGAGGCTGGCCGAGGTAGTAGGCGCCGTCCAACCAGACGACTGGTTGCGGGACTTCACCGTCTTCGGTTGGCGGACCGATGACGTACGGGGCACCGTACGGGTGGTGGATCGCCATCGGCAGACCCAACCCCCAGGCCACGATGTGGGGAACCACGTGCACGACGTCGGGATAGCCGGGCTGGCGGTGTACGAGTTTGTTGAGCAGGTGCTGGTGCAGGGTCTCCCGTCGCTGTTCGGACATGTTCTCCGGATAGGGGAGAAGTGCTCTGAACATCGACTGCTCACCCCGGCGGAGGTCGCCGTCCAGGTGGCGGGCCACCAGCGCGCCCAGTTCAGCCACGGTGGTGACGCCCGCCTGCGCCAACCGGTCCTGATGGGTGCTCAACACCGTCCCGTAGAAGGCGTCGAGCGGCCGCGCGCCGCCCTCCGCGCGACCGATGCGGAAAACCTCATACGCCCAACGCTTGAATGCCGACCCTTTGTGGGTTTTCCTGGCCGTCAACTGGTCGATCGCCGAGTGCACTTTCCGCCACCGGGCCTCCACTGCCCGCTCATTCAGGGCATTCAGATCTTCCGCAGTAAAGTCCGTATCATAGTCCCGGTAGATGAATCTCTCGGTTCCGTCGGGCGCCGTGTAGGGGATTCTGGCAACAGCGAAGACCTTTTCACCGTCCATCCCGAAATCGACGGCGATCCGGTCACCCGGGATGGCGACAGCATTCAGATGGCGGATACGCAGGCGCTTGTCACCCACTTGGGCAAACGCCACTGCCATCGAATCACCTTGGGAGGCGACGTTGAGGTGGAGGGTGACCCGACCTCCCTGAGGCCTTGGGTCCTCTCCTCTCCAGGGGCTGGATTGAAACATGCTGTGGAGGTACCGGCGGTATTCCGCCAGGATGTCGGCCTGCTGCCGGGGCGATTCGGGGCGTTGCCGCTCGGCGAGATCTACCCCGCCGACCCCTTGACGGATGACCGCGAGCCTACGCTGAAGGTGTTCCCGCTGGACGGGCCAGTGGCTGCCGGCCGTTCGGAGGTTCTCTTCCACCGCACCGATTCGCGCCAGCAGCATACCGAGCGCCTGGTCGAACAGTCCATCCAGTCGCCGCTTCTCACCGTCCGGTATTGGCGTCCGCTCGGGACCCCTGGCGATTCTGGCGGCGAGGTCAGCATCGTTTGGATCAGCAGGCCGGACGAGGTAGTAGGCGCCCTTGTAGAAGACAACTGGCAGCTTGGTGGAATCGGACCCCGAACCGATGTCGTGCGGGGCGTCGAACGGTTGGTAGATGCGCACCGACTGGGGTATGAACCGGGCCAGGACATGGACAGCCACATGCGCGACGTCGTGATCGCTGTTGTAGCCGTACGCGATTTTGCCGATCCACTGCCGGTGCAGGTCCTCTCGTCGCTGCTCGGACACGCCCTCCGGATACGGAAGCAAACGCCGAAACTCCGACGCGTCACCCAGACGGAGATCGGCGGCCAGGCTGCTGGCCGTCCACTCGTGCAGTCTTTGACGGTTGATCCCCAAGTCCGCAAACTGCTTTTTGAAGGTGCGGAAAACCGAGTCGTAGAAGTTGCCCGGTTTCGCTCGCGTGAGATCGATTCCGAACACCTCGCCCGTCCACCGCACGAAGTTCTGCTCGTCGAGGTTGCCCACGGCTGACAACTGTTCGATCGCCGTGGCAACCACCGCCGGCAACGAGCCCGACGTTTCAAGGTTCTCCTGCGGCAAGCCCTGCGCCGCATCGCCGGACCTCCCCGCCAGCATCGCCGCAGCCGACCCCGGGTTTGTCAGCGCCTCGGTGATGTCGCGTTTCAGGTCGTCGAAGCGCTCGTTGTCCACACCCGTGTCAAGGAGCCGGTAGACGTGTCCGGACCCGTCGACCAACGGCGCACGGACCACGACAGGAATGGTGCCGGCGACATCCGCCCCGACCCGCCCCTGCCACTGCCCCACCGACAGGGTGACCGATGTCCCCGGAGAGAGGTCCACTTCCGCCCCGGCCAACGTCCTGGCCGGGTCAGGACCGCCGACCGCGATGGGCAGCGGACCGGGCGTCCATTTCCCCTGCTCCAATACGACTTCAAAAGACATCTGCTCGGAGAGAGCCCACCGATCCTCCGGTTCCCACAGCGCGTCCTTGCGCAGCCGCTTGATGTCGTCGACGACGAGGGCGGGCTTGCCCACTTCCAGGTATAGGGGCAGTCCTGTGACGTTCTTTTCGGCCGGCGCTACCAAGACCGCAGTGGGTCGACCGTCCTCGGCGTACCCGAGGATGAGACGGCCGTTCAGCTCGGCGAAGAGAACAGGCGGAAGCCCGCCGACCACCGGGACGTGTGGGACCGTGATCTGTCTGTCGTTCCTCCGGGCCGCCGGGTCGCCGTAGTAACCGGCCAAATACCCGCGTCCCGATAGAGGCACTGCCACCTGATAGTGGTCGCTCGACAGCGGCCGGTGGTGAAGGTCCCACACGCGGCCGGCTGCCTTCCCCCTCAACTCGAGCAGGTCACCGTCGCTGAGATTGTGTTCGAATTTTCGGTAGAGGATCCTGTCGGTGCCGTCGGTCGCGTCGGTATACCGGAATTCCGCAAAAGCGATGCCCTCTTCGCCTATCGCCCCGAAATGAACAGGAAGCCGGTCGCCCCGTATGGCCAGTCGGCCGATACTCAGAGGTACGGCCCCGCCGTCCAGCGGCACGCTCAGCTCCATGGACTTACCATTCTTAAATCGCTTGACGCCGACGTCGAGCGTAAAGTGGTAACGGAAGTCCGTCGTTTCTTCCTCCCATCGGGGATCCGCACGGAGGTCGTCGAAGTATCGGCGGTATGCGGCGAGTTCCCGGGCTTTCCTGTGGTGCGGAGAGTCGGGGTGTTCACGGATGACCGCGAGCTCACGCTGAAGCGTTTCCCGCAGGACGGGCCAGTGCTTGGAGTTGGTCGGATGGGGGTTGTTCTCCGCCTCCGCGATCGCCGCCAGCAGCAGGTCGCGTGCGTGGACGAACAGTCGATCGAGTCGCTGCTGCTCGTCGTCGGATATCTCTGTCCGAGGGAAGCCCTCAGCGATGCGGCGAGCGCGTTCGGCATCGGCCGGGTCAGGTAGCTGGCCGAGGTAGTAAGCGCCCTTGTGGAACACGACCGGATACCGGACACCAGCACCGGGCTCCGGGCCGATGTCATGCGGAGCACCGAACGAATGGTGGACCCGCATCGACAGGGACAACCGCGAAGCGATGACGCGCGGAACCACATGCGCAACGTCGTCATCGCCGGTCCTGTGGTACGCGATCTTGTTGAGCCATTGCCGGTGCAGATCCTCCCGTCGCTGCTCGGACATGACCTCCGGATACGGAAGCAACCTGCTGAACTCCGACTCGCCAACCCGGCGAAGGTCAGCGGCCAACTCGCGGGCCACCCACGCGCGGAGTCCAGAAATGCTGGGCTCGACCCCCGCAGCCTTCAACTTCTCCTCGAAGCGACGCACCACAGCGTCGTGGAAGTCGTTCGGCTTCGGAACGTCAGCCAAGAGATCGATCCTGAGCACGTCGCGCGTCCACTGCGCGAACTCCGCCGCGACATCGCGGACTCCACCCGCCTCACCACGGGTTCCCACGGCCGACAACTGCGCGATCGCCGAAGCCACGGCCTGCTTCCAGCCCTGCGGGACACCGCCGGACCCACCGACCGCCGGTGCCCCACTCGACCCCGGAACCTCCCGCACTTCCGCCGGGGCCGTGCTGATCTCTCTTGTCAGGTCGTCGAAGCGCTCGTTGTCCACACCGGTGTCGAAGAGCCGGTAGACGTGTCCGGACCCGTCGACCAACGGCGCACGGACCACGACAGGAATGGTGCCGGCGACATCCGCCCCGTCCTCCCCCTGCCCCGGCCACTTCCCCACCGACAGAGTGACCGACGTCCCCGGGGAGAGATCCACCTCCGCCCCAGCCAAGGTCCTGGCCCGACCACTACCGCTGACCTCGATGGACAGTGGACCCGACACAGCGCGATTCGACAGAGGCCCCTGTCGGCTCCACGCCCCCGGCTGCAACACGACATCGAAGGACATCTGCTGGGAAAGAGCCCACCGATCATCCGGTTCCCACAATGCTCTCTTACGCAGCCGCTCGACGTCGTATCGAGTGGTGGCAGGTTTGGACAATTCCAGATACAGGGGAAGCCCTTTGACGTTCTTCCCGGCCGGTGCTTCCACGACGGCAGTGGGTCGGCCGTCGTCCCGGGCATACCCGAGCAGAAGCCGGGCCTCCTTCAGCTCCCTGGTGAGAACGGGCGGGAGTCCGCCGACCACCGGGGCCGGCGGGATCCTCGGCTTCAGGACATTCTGGCCGAGGTCAGCTTGGCCGAGCCCCACGCTCAATTCCCCGTTGTGTTGCACGGACGTCGTCGTGTAGAAATCGCGCACCAGTGGCGGACGGTCAAGGTCCCACACCTTGCCGACCGCCCTGCTCCTCAGCCTGGCCAGCTCCGAGTCGTTCAGACTGCGGCCGATTTCTCGGCGAGAGTGGACTTCGGTGCCGTCAGCCGCGGTGTACGAGACTTCGGCAAAGCCGGTGCCCACTCCACCGACCTTGCCGAAATGGACAGCGACCGAATCGCCCGGGACAGCCATCCGATCGACATCAACGGCGGTCGACTGGCTGTTGCGCAACCATACGCGCAAATACCGGTACCCCGCGCCCCTTGCGCCGACGGAGACGGGCAGGTGGATGGTGAACTGGTTTTCCAGGTCCTGCCGGTTCCCGGACTCCCATCTGCCGGCAGTGAGGAGTCTCCGAAGGTAATGGACGTGGTCAGCGAGTTCCCGAGCCTTCTTGTTGTGGGGAGAGTCAGGGTGTTGACGGATGACCGCGAGTTGGCGGTGGAAGGTTTCCCGCAGGATGGGCCACTGGTCGGAGTTGGTCGGATGGGGGTTGTTCTCCGCCTCCGCGATCGTCGCCAGCAGCAGGTCGCGTGCGTGGACGAACAGCCGATCGAGTCGCTGCTGCTCGTCGTCGGATATCTCTGTCCGAGGGAAGCCCTCAGCGATGCGGCGAGCGCGTTCGGCATCGGCCGGGTCAGGTAGCTGGCCGAGGTAGTAAGCGCCCTTGTGGAACACGACCGGATACCGGATGCCAGCACGGGGCTCCGGGCCGATGTCATGCGGAGCACCGAACGAATGGTGGATCCGCATCGACAGGGACAACCGCGAAGCGATGACGTGCGGAACCACATGCGCAACGTCGAAATCGCCGGTCTGGTCGCGCGCGATCTTGTTGAGCCATTGCCGGTGCAGGTCCTCCCGTCGCTGCTCGGACATGACCTCCGGATACGGAAGCAACCTGCTGAACTCCGACTCGCCACCCCGGCGAAGGTCAGCGGCCAACTCGCGGGCCACCCACGCGCGGAGTCCAGAAGCGCTGGGCTCGACCCCCGCAGCCTTCAACTTCTCCTCGAAGCGACGCAACACAGCGCGGTAGAAGTCATCCGGCTTCGGAAGGTCAGCCAAGAGATCGACCCCGAGCACGTCGCGCGTCCACTGCACGAACTCCGCCGCGACATCGGGGACTCTACCCGCCCCACCACGGGTTCCCACGGCCGACAACTGCGCGATCGCCGAAGCCACAGTCCGCTTCCAGTCCTGCGGGACACCCCCGGCCCCACCGACCGCCGGTGCCCCACTCGACCCCGGGTCCGGCCCGATTGGTGCGGGATTCTCCGGCAGGATCCCGAAACCACGCGCCGAGACCCGCTGGTCCCACGCTGCCAGCAGCCGCACGGCTTCGCCCGGGTCGGCATCCGCCAGCCAAGGGGTGTCAGCCACCGATGCCGGCATACGAATCTCCGCCCACGGATTCCCGGAGTCGACCGGGCCGGTACCCGCCGGCGGCTCCCCGTCCTCGGACGTCGGTGAATCGACCCCTGCCGGCAGGTCCGACTCGACCTGTTCGGGTTCAGCCAGCCGATCGACGTCGGGCACCGGTGCCGGCGAATCGACCAACGCCAGCGGATCCCAATAGTCGACCTGGCCGGACTCCGCCCGCCAATCGACGCCAGACAGCCCTTCCAGCGGCTCCCAGGGGTTGTTCAGGTCGGCATCCGCCAGCCAATCGGCGCCGGACTCCGATGCCGGCGAATCCACGCCCGCCAGCGGATCCGAGGGGTCGACCGGCTCGGCGCCCCTCGGCGTTCCCCCGTCCATGTCGGACGCCGGTGATTCCCCTCCTGACGACAGGTCCGACTCGACCGGTTCGACATCCCACGGCGGCTCCCAGTCCGAGGGGAGTTCCGCCGGTGGTGTGTTCAGATTCAGCCCGCTCAGATCCGGGTCCAGTTCATGGAATCCCTGCTCGACAAACGCCGGGCCGGTGCCAGGCGCGTCGTCCATCTCCGCCGGGTCGGACGGCTGCCCGGGGAAGCCGGCCGGTTCGGGAGAGGTGCCGTCCGCCTGCATCGCCTGGGACGGGCCGCGTGGCGGGGTGGTGGAGGCGAGCAGGATGGCGCTGGGATCGATGCTGGTCGTGGTGGTCGGCTGCGGGTGCGCGGTGGTGCGGTCGGGAAGGAGGTCGGCGATCGTGGTGGGTCGCCCGGTGCTGTCGAACGCGGCGAGTCGGGTGCTCGAGGCGAACAGGTGCCGGAGCCACGGATCGCGTACCGGGTCGGTCGGTTCGGGTCGGTCCTCGGCGCCGGGCACCAGGCCGTCGCGCACCTTGATAGTCGGTGGTCCGGATGGTTGTGGCTGGCTGTGGAGGGCGAACACGTGTTGTGGTTCGTTGGGTGGTGCGATCCTGACCACGACCATCGAGCCCGGTGCCGCTCGCAGGGCGGCGAGTACGTCCTCCGGGGTGACTCCGCCGGGGTGGGCGACGCTCTCGTCTGTCGCGCCGAGGATGTCCAGGAGTTGCGGCCAGCTCCGCGTGGGTGCGGGTCGGCCGTCGGGTCCGATGATTCGGTCGTCGAGTACCGCCCGTTTGCCCGGCCGTCCGTAGGCGGTGGTGTAGGCGTCGAGGGTGGCCTGCACGCACCACCACCACGGGTCGTGGCTGTTGTCGGAGCCCACCGGCGTCTGATCGACCCAGTCGGCGACCCGCCGCGCGGCCTCGGCCGCCGAGACGGGCTGCCCAGTCGCCGCGACGGGCTGCCCGGTTGCCGCGACCGCCGGCTCCGGTGCCGTGATGGCCGGCTCGCGGCGTCCGCCCGGGTCCCCACCGACCGGCTCGTCCAGCGAGGACACGTTGCTGAACGAATCCCTGCCGCCGAAATCGCGCGTGACCGGGTCGCCGCTGATCAACCCGTCCCGCGAGGAGGCGTCCCTGAACGGATCCGTGTCCCTGAATTCGCGCCTGGCCGCTTCACCATTGTCCGACTCGTCGAGGGACGAGACGCCACTGACCGAATCCCCGTCGATGACGTCGCGTTTGACCGGGTCGCGGCTGATCGGCTCGTCCAGCGAGGAGAGGTCGCTGACCGTCATGGCGTCGTCGCGGCTGGTCAGCTCGTCCTGCGAGGAGAGGTCACTGACCGTCCTGGTGTCGTTGAAGCTGCTGTCGCGGCTGAAGATGTCGTCGCTGGGGACGGAGAGTTCACTGACCGACATCCGGTCGCTGGCGTCGTGGTGGTTCGGCGTGCCGTCGGTGCGGGGGGCCGCGCCGGCCGGCACCGTACTGCGGACGCCGCCCGCATCCGGCGTGCCCGGCGCACCCGGCGCGCCGGGCGTGCTGGGCGTGCTGGGCGTGGCCGGCACGCCGGGCGTGCTGGACGTGGCCGGCGCGCTGGGCATACCCGCCGTGCCGGGGGCGGCGGTGGCCTGGGCGAGTACCTGGTGGTATCTGTCGACCCAGTCCTGTCGGAAGGATTCGGCGAGGGTGTCGTGACTGGTCGGCTCGACGCCGTGCTTCCTGGCCAGGGCGGTGAACTGGGTTTCCGCCAGGCTGGCCGCTGCTGCGGTGTGCTGCTCCGGGGTCACCGGCACCGTCGGCACGTCGGTGCGCCCGTGTGCCGGGGTGTCCGTGCCGGCTGGGGTGGCCTCCGGTGCGGTGGTGTCGGGGATGACCGCGGCCGTGAAGCGGGCGGGCAGGTCGGTGACCACCTGTCGGACCACGTCCGCCACGGCGTTGACCTGCGCGGCGTCCGGACCGGCCACCGCAGCCGACGGCACGGCCGACGGCATGGTGGACGGCTTGGTGAGTGGTGCGGTGGTGGGTAGCGGGTTGGTACCGAGGATCGCGTCGAGGCTCCGGTCCACGTGACGCACGACCTCCGCACGCACGGCGTCCGACGGCACCGCCGCCGCCCCGGCGGCCCCCGGCACGCCCGCGCCACCCGGCACACCAGCGGTCCCCGGCGTACCGACGACCGCCGGCACGGCAGCACCGCCCGGCACGCCACCCGCCTCCGGCACCTGAACGGCCCCTGGCAGGACCAGTCCGCCTTGCAGGGTGACGGGCGTCGGTGTGCCGGTGGTGAGGTACTGGTCGATGTGGTGCTGGGCGGCCAGATGCACGGCCGAACGCAACGCCTGCCGGTCGAACTCCGCCGGCAGCGCGGCGACGACCAGCTCCGGACGGACCGCCGCCGGGATCTGCCCGCCCGCCGGAATCTGCGCCGCGACGGCTTCGGTGATCCGGGCGACGGCCTGGTCCCGGACACCGAACAGGTACCCCTCGGTGAGCGCGGTGGCGGGCAGGCCGATCTGGGACAGGAAGGCGGGGACGGTCGGGTCGTTCTGCCGGGCGTCGGCCCACTCGGTGAAGACCTGCTCGACCGACACGGGAAGCGCGGCCAGGAACTGCCGCGCCTGCCCCGTCCCGGCGAGCAGCCCACCGTAGTGGTTTACCAGTTCCTGCTGGAACCGCTGCCACTGCTCCACCACCGGCGCACCGGCGACCGCTACCCACTCCGGCACGGGCACCACCGGCACCGTCGGCACCGAGAAGTTCGGCACGGACCACGACGGCACCGGCAGGTCCGGCGTCGACCACGACGGCGTGGACAGGGTCGGTGCCGACCACGCCGGTACCGGCGGCACCGGTTCAGGTGCCGCTGGTGCCGGTGCCGACAGCGCCGGTGCCGGCACCGGCGGGACGGGCACCGGGGCCTGCCCCCCGGGCCCCGCACCCGCAGGATCGCCGACCTCCGGCTGGTACATGGACGGGTCCGGAGCGACCGGGGTGGGCGGCGGCACCGGCGCGACCGGCTTGCCGTCGGCGGTGAAGCCGGTACCGGCGGGCATCCGCCACCGGGGCCGGGTCGGGTTGAACCCCAGGTTCACCGCGCCGCGACGCGCGCCCATCCCGGCCCCGGCCGCGCCCAGCTCACCCGACCCCGACAGCGCCCCGGAGAGCGCGTCCGGCCCGAGACTGCCCGTGTCGTAGTGCCCGTCAACGATGTAGCTGGCACCGATACCGCCGACCACCTCCATGCCGACCTCCGACACCGGCACCATCCACAGCCTGGTCAACAGGTCACGCGTGGAACCCGAGACCCCGAGGTGCGACAAGCCACCACCGACGGCACCGGCGAACCGGCCCAACGCCGGCGCGGCCGCCGTGGTGACACCCGCCACCGCCAGCCCGTACAACGCCTGCTTGCCGACCTGCCCCCAGTCGATCTCGGGCACCAGACCGTCAGCCAACATGCTGATCTGCGCCAACAGCGACGACCCCGGCATGAACAACATCTGGATCGCCGTGCTACTCGCCGCCGCCCGCACCATCGACGACCGCAGGATCGTCTGGATGATCGTCCGAACCTTCACGATGTGCGCCGCCGCCTCCACCGGCAGGAAGAACGCCATCGCGAACGCGACCGCCAACTCGGTCATCATGAAGATGAACATGACCAGTGCCTGGCGATCCGTGAGCTCCATCTGGTTGAGGAAGCCCCGCATCGCCTGGGCGAGGTTGACCTTCAGGCCGGCAACCCGGTCCAGCATTTCCACGAACGGAGCGGTCTGCGCCACGAACCGGTCGTAGATCTCGCCCTCCCCCGCCGCCCGAACCGCCTTGATCGCCTGGGTGAGCTCGGGAACCAACAGGGTCCGCACCCGATCCGCCAGCGTCTCCAGCGCGTTCAGGTCGTACGCCAACACCGGCAGATTCGACCGGTGCAACCGCATTGCGGTGAACGCCTCCAGGGCCTGCTTCCACGACTCACTGAGCCCAACGGAAGGAACGGGGGCCTCACCCATCGCGTAACGTCCCTTCCCCGCCCCCGATCAGGGGCACTCAGTGCGAATCACTCGGCGGCGCAGACACCGCCCCAGCCCTCGGCTGTCTCGTCTGCGCGGATCAGCCCCGCGTGCCACCGCTCATGTCCGGGACCAGTTCGGTGCCGGTGGCCTCGGTGTTCTCCCCGACACGGCGAACCAGGTCCAACTTCTCGCCCTGGAATCCGGCCGCCTCTGCCAACTTGGCGTACGCCGCGAGCACGATGCCCGCGAGCACCTGCTGCACGGCCGCGCGGGCCAGCAGGCTCAGTTCGTCGTTTGCGGGGACGCCGGCCGCCCACCGGCACTCGGCGATCTGGCGCACCGGGTCCACCGTGCCGATCAGGTGCTCCTTGAACTGGCCCACCAACGGCACCTGCTGGGCCAGGGCGTCCCCGTTGAACTCGATCCGTGATCCGCTCATGACGCCGCCGACCCGGTCCGCCGCTCGGCACCGCGGGAAACCATGCTGGCGATGCCCTCGACGAGTTCCTCGATGCTCTCGGCCGACTGCGCGGCGTCGTCGAGGCCGCTGAGGTGACGCGTCAGCTCGGCGGTGCCGGCCATCGTCTTACGCTGGGCCTTCTCGCGAGCGGTGCGCGCCGTCGTCACGATCAGGTCGGCCAGTTCGGCTGGCGCGAGTCGCCGGTAGGCGTCCCCGTTGAAGGTGATCCGGGTCAGCTCGCCGTGCCCACCCACGGTCACCGACAACAGCTTCTTCTTGTCCTCCACGGTGGTCTGCGCCCGAGCCACACGCCGGCGTACCCGGTCGGTCGCCTCCTCGACGTCCTTCAGGGCCGCACGCATCTCAGCCAACAGTTCCTCGTCGCCCAACATGCTCATCCCGATTACCTCCTCTGCTATCCCACGGCTGACCTGCGGCACCGGGTTCACTTCGGTGAAACAGTGTTCACCGGCCCCGGTACCGGCGGCGTTCGTCCTGGCTGCCGGGGCGCTCGTCGACCGGCATGCCGAACTCGTCGTCCTCGACCCGGGTGTCCCGACCGCGCCGGCCGATCACCGCGGGCGCACAGTCGGGGTCGGTGCCCCAGACCTTCTCGTCCTCCTTCAGCCAGGTGCTGCGCTGGCGGTCACGGTCCTTTCCGGGCTGGGGTGCGCCACCCATGCCCGGCATCATCGGGGGCATGAACGGCATCCCACCGCCCGGCATACCGCCCCCGCCGGGCTGCGGGAGACCAGGACCGGCACCCGGACCTGAATTCAGGTTGGTCCCGACCGGGCCTCCGACGGGCACCCCCAGCTTGTCCGGGTTCAGCGCCCCGGGCGAGCCGGATACACCCGGCACCGCCGACAGACCCCCGGTGCCGACCTGCACCCCGGGAACCTGCGGGAAGCTGGCCGAACCGGGTCTCGTGACGTCGCCGAATGCCGGAGGGGCGGTGATGCTCCCGGTCATACCCGGCTTGGGCGACACATTCTTGCCGTCGACCGTGGTCGGGAACGGATTCCGGTCCACCGGCGCCGTCGGCCCGGGGTCGGGCCACGGCAACCTGCCCGTGTTCAGACCCGGCACTGATCCGGCCCCGCCGGAACTCCCCGACGGGTTGGGCGGCAGCCCGAGTTTCGCCCGCTCGGCGGGCGACAGTGGGAGTTCGTCCAGCAGTCCGCCGCGTTGCAGCGCGTCGAGCTGATCCGGACTGAGCTGACCGAGGTTGGTCGCACCCCCCGGCGACAGACCGTTCTTCCGCAGGTAGTCAGCCTGCTCAGCCGTCAGCGGCACATCGTCCAGCAGCCCCGCCCCGTCCAGTTGCCGCAACTGGGACGGCGTCAGGTCACCCAACGACTGCGGCCCGTTCAGGCCGAGCTTCGCCCGCTGGTCGTTGGTGAGGGGGGTCTCGTCCAGCAGCCCGCCGCGCTCCAACGCGTCGAGCTGATCCGGACTGAGCTGACCGAGGTTGGTCGCACCCCCCGGCGACAGACCGTTCTTCCGCAGGTAGTCAGCCTGCTCAGCCGTCAGCGGCACATCGTCCAGCAGCCCGGCCTTGTCCAGTTGCTCCAACTGGGACGGCGTCAGGTCACCCAACGACTGCGGCCCGGACGGCTTGCGGGAGATCCCGAAGTTGTTGGTCGGCAGGGAACTGCCCCCGCCACCGCCGGTGAACGGATTCTCCAGGCCACCGCCGGCAGACGGTACGACCGGTTCGGGGGTCGGAACGGGAGGAAGACCGTTCGCGCCACCGCCGCCAAACGGATCGCCCGCGCCACCGCCGCCAACCACAGCATCCAAGCCGCCATTGGCGAACGGATTACCCGCACCACCACCCTCGGACGGCATGCCCGACTTGACCTTCAGGTCGGCGGGTAGGCCGCCGCCGGCGCCACCACCGAACGGATTCTCCAGGCCACCGCCAGCAGAGGAACCACCCAAGCCATTGGCGAACGGATTACCCGCACCACCACCAAACGCATCGCCCGAATTGGGCATCAGGCTGGTGGGAAGGCCGCCGCCGGCGCCACCACCGAACGGATTCTCCGCGCCACCGGCAGCAAAGGAACCACCCAAGCCATTGGCGAACGGATTACCCGCACCACCACCGGCACCCGAGTTGGGCACCAGGCTGGTGGGGAAGAAGGCACCGCCACCGGTGCCGTTGGCGAACGGGTTACCCAGGCCGCCGCCGTTGGGGAACGGGTTGCCGAAGTTCGCTCCCACGTTCGCGAAGGGATTACCCACGTTCGCGAACGGGTTGCCCATGTTCGCGAAGGGGTTACCCACGTTTGCGAAAGGATTGCCCACGTTCGCGAACGGGTTACCCATGTTCGCGAAGGGGTTGCCCATGTTCGCGAACGGGTCGCCCCAGTTGGCGAAGGGGTTACCCATGTTCCCGAACGGGTTGTTGGGGAAGCCGCCGTTGGGCATCCCCACGTCGTTGGGCATCGGATTCGGTGGCACCGGCTTCGGGTCGGTGATGCTCATCGGGTTGCGCGCCTCGGCGAACACCGACACCAACTTCTTCGCCGCGAGCACCGCCGGCTCGAAGGTCTTGAGGGCGTTGTCGGCCCACATCTGGCGCAGATGCTGGTCCAGCTTGTTCCACTCGGGGATGCTGAAGGCGTCGAACGAGTGGTACTTCACCCACGCGGGCGGCGTCCACATGACGGTACCCGCGTCCGATCCACCGAACTTGGTGCCACGGTATTCGGTTCCTTCTTTGTCCCCGGTGTCGGCGTACTGCTGACCCAGGTCCCAGGCGTTCGACTGGCCGTCGTGCAGGTCGCCGTACTGGAGGGTGCTCTCGTTGAACATGGTGGCGATGACCCGGTACGGGTGCTGCCAGATGCCGGCCGGGTGGATCGAGGACCACTTCTCGAAGGTGTCGGCCACCGCCGTGATGAAGTCCCTCATGGCCTGCTCGACCTGGGCCAGCGAGGTGTCCCACTGCTTGAACTGGGGCAAAATGTCGGCGAGGTACTTGTTCGCCTCCTGCACCCGGTGGCGCCAGGCCGATTCGGCGGAGCCCTTGAAGTCGGGGCTCTTCACGTTCACCGACTTGACCTGATCGGTCAGCTCGCTCGAGATCCCCAGCGCGTGGGTGGTCAGGTTGCCCAGGATCTCCCGGACCGACCCGATCGAGTCCGGGTCGAACGTCTTGTTCGGCCCGGCCACCTTGGGCAGGTCGGCGATCATCCGCTCCCACGCGTTGCCGAGCGCGACGACCGGGTTGCCGTCGGCGTTGGTCGAGTTCCCCGGGTCGGTGGAGTTGCCCTTCTGCCCCTGGGTGTCGTCCTTGCTGGTCACGCCCACCCACACCGTCACCCGGGTGATGTGCTTGGTAGCCCCCTTCTGCTTCCACCGGTAGAAGGTGACCGCGTCCTTGTTGTACTCCGGCATCCAACTGCCGGTGTGCTTGAGCGTGCTCGTCTGGGTGATCAGCCAGTAACCGGGCCCCTTGATGCTCCGCGGTCGGAAGTTGTCGTTGATGGAAGCCTTTTCCCCGCCCTCTCCACCGCCGAGCACCAGCCCCAGAATGCTCGCCAGGGCATCCTCGAACGTCGCGGTGTTCGCCATGACTAACCCCCGGCTTTGGGCATGAAGTACTCGAACTGCTCGGCGCTCAGCGTGCTCGTCTGCTCGACGGCGTCGGAGTCGGCGAGCAGGAACTTGATGCCGTGCTCCAGGTTGTTGAGCTCGCCCCGCGCGCCCTTGAGCCGGTTGGCCAGGCCGGCCCGGACGACGTCGATCGCCCCCGTCAGGTCCTCCGCCTCGGTGAAGCCCTTACCGCCGAGGCGCAGCTTGAACTGCTTGGTGATGTCGACAGTCGAATCCGGCAGGGAGCCGTACGGGTAGTTCTTGCCGTACATCAGATCGATCTCGTCGACCTGCTTGGTGTAGGTGCCGTGCAGCTTCCGCAGGTAGCTCTCGTTGATGACGATGTTCTTCATCGTGTGTTCCTCTCGAATGGAGACGGGTCAGCGGGACTCGGCTGTCCTCAACCGACGGAAGCCGGAGTCCGGGCGAGTCCGTGGACAGCGGTGGGTCAGACGCGCTGGTCCACCCGGCGGTGCGGTGGACCAGCGCGTCTGACCCGGAAGCGGCTCGGCGGAACTGCCGTCCCGACCTCGCGCGACGTCGGTTCGGCGGGCTGCTAACTGAAGATGGCCGCGCCCCGGTTGTCGCCGTGCTGGTAGTTCACGTTGATCTCCTGAAGGCGCTGCTGCCCCAGGGCCAGGGCCGCCCTCATCTCCTGCTGCCCCTGGTTCCACAGCGCCTGGGCGGCCTTGTAGGCTTCCGGCGCCTGACCGTTGTTGGCTGCGGTGAACCTCGCCACCGAGGTCTGGAGGTTCGCCAGCGACTGGTCGAGTTCGCGGGTCTCCCTGGCCATTTCGTCGGCGACCGCCTGAACCGCAGCGGGGTTAATGCTGTAGTTGGCCATTCTCGGCCTCCTTGTCGTTCGTCGGTCCGGGTTCGTCGGCCCGGCTTTCACAGGTGAGGGCTCGGCGGTCAGCCGACGGCCCAGCCGCCGGCCCGCATGGCGCTGTCGTCTTCGGTCGTGGTGGTCAGTTGCGCGTACTGCTGCATGTTCTGGTTGAGCATGTCCAGGCCCGCCTGGACCTTCTGGAAGCCGTTCAGCCACTGCTGGACGGCCTGGAGGAACCGCGGCGCGGCCGAGTCGCTCTGCCACTGGGCGGACAGGTTGCTGCTGGCGGCCGTGACGGCCTGCTGGCTGTTCTTGGCCTCGGCCTGCGCCTGGCCGAACGCCATGACCATGCCCTTGATGGTCGCCTCATCGGCGACGATCCCCTGCTGGTTGACTGGCATGACTCTCCTCGTCTTCTATCGGTCGTGTTGTTGCGATCGGTGGGACATGTGCTCGCGCCTGCCGTGCCGTCCGGAGGGGCGGGCCACGGCGGCGGGACGTTCGGGTATCCCGCGGCCTCACCTCCCTTCCGGCCGGACCAGTGCCGGCCCGGGGGGCAGCATGGCGACCAGTGGGGTGGGCATGACCACCGCCTGGTCGAGTGAGTAGCCCAGGGTGGTGACGTCGCCGCCCATGATCGGGTAGGCGATCCCCCGCTCGTTGATGAGCAGGCCCTGCTGCCGCCACCGGTCGGTGTCGGCGTCGGCCGGGGGCATCAGCAGCGCTCCCCCGCCCGAGGGCACCCGCACCGTCACGGTGGTCTTCCCGCCGCTGCCGCCGGTCGGCATGCCGGTCCCGCCGGCCAGGACGACCGTGGGTTTCTCGTCGGCCTGCCCGGCGTACTCCACGCAGACCACGGCGTCCTCGGGCATGGACGGTGGTGCGGGCGGGGTGGCCGGCAGCGTGGTCAGCGGCCGCACCGGGCTGCGCTGGCCGGCGGCGACCAGATCGGCAGCGGTGACGGCGGTCTCCCTGGCCGCGCCCGGCGTGGCCCGCTGCAACCGGTACTCGGTCTCGGTCAGCGGGGCCAGCCCGTCGGTGGTCATCAGGTAGTGGTTGACCGTGCCGTTGCCCAGGTCCACGCCGAACATCTGGCCGATCGACGTCGGCCGGCCGGCCACCCTCGGCCCGGCGCCGCCGGCCCGGGCCACCTTCGGCGGGCCGACCGTGCCGCCCAGCGGGATCGACTCCAGCCAGGCGGTCGCCACCGGTACGGGAGCGAGCAGCCCCAGCCCCAGCACGTCGGCCATCCACGGCTGGGGAAGGAGCAGTCGTCGCCCGCCCCACAGCAGGTAGGTCTTACCACCCGCGGTGACCGGCAGCGCCTGCCCGTCGCCGAGCGGATCGGGGGCCGCCGGCACGTCGACGTCGAGCACGATCCGGCCGGTGTCCCGGCTACAGGCCCGC
This sequence comes from Micromonospora sp. MW-13, assembly GCF_003434305.1. Taxonomy (GTDB): domain Bacteria; phylum Actinomycetota; class Actinomycetes; order Mycobacteriales; family Micromonosporaceae; genus Micromonospora. The sequence goes on along the minus strand of NZ_QKKX01000080.1, from coordinate 36,475 downwards.
CACACGCCCTGGTTGACCCGGTTGGCCGCCGGCAGCACCTGCGGCCCGGTCGGGGTACCCACCGGCGGGCCCTGCGGCACCTTGGCGAGTTTGGACGAGGAGACGGTGACCGGGGTGAGTCGACCGCCGGCCAGCAGGGTGGCCGTCGCCACGTCGTTGACCAGGCGCAGGTGGCCGTCGACCAGCACGTACCGCGCCCCGGTCGAGGCGTCCACCACCAGCATCCGTGGCTGCTGCCAACTGGTCGAGCCCGATCCCGGCATCAGCGCCCAGATCGCGACCCCTGCCAGCAGCAGGATCCCGAGCACGAGACCGACGGCCGTGCCGGTGCGGTCCCGGCGGGTCGGTGACTCGGCGGTCTCCGGCTCGGCCCGCACCAGCGCGCCGGTCACCCGGGTCATCATGTACCGCTGGGCGTCCACCTGGTCACGACGCGACGACATGTCAACCCACCCGCGCCCGGATCACGTCGATCAGGCCGGTGATGACCACGACGGTCGGCCCGAGGGCGGCCACCATCGCGGTGTGCGCCAGGTCGCCCATCCGGCCCCAGATCGGGTTGAACCGCCGGCCGACCGGGATCCTCGCGGCCAACCCGCACGCCACCGCCAGGAGCACGCAGCAGCCGATGGCCAGTTGGGCGGCGAGCGGACTCCGGTCCGTGGGCGCGGTCAGGCACCAGGTCGCCATGGCGACCAACGCCGGACCGGCCAGCGCCACCCGGTGCCAGATGCTCGTCATCGGGCGGGTGACCAGGATCTGGGCGGCGGCGGCCAGCCAGGCGGCCAGCGGTGCGGCCCAGCCGGGTGCCATCGCCAGCCACACCATCGCGGCCCCGGAGACCAGCCCGAGTGCCGCGTACAGGGCGGTCATAAACTGGTCGGCGGCGGCGGCCCGGGCGAGCACCCCGGCGGCCGGTTCCGGGTCGATGTCCTTCTGCAGGTCCGCCGGTTCGACGGGCATCTCCGGCAGGGCGAACCCGGCGAGCTTGAAGGCGGCCGCCGGTACCGCCGGGCGCAGCGCCGTGGTGACGACGACCGTGATCGCGGCGATCGTGGTCCAGTCCAGCGTGGCCCTGGTGTGCAGCCAGAGCGCGGCGACGACCAGCAGCCATTCCGCCAGCAGGCCGACGGTGACCTGCCGCCAGCCGGTGCGCGGGAAGACGAACGCGGCCACCAGCGACGCGGCGACGGTGCCGGCGCTGGCACCCAGGAAGATCAACCAGGGTACGGAGGCACCGGCGACCGCCTCCAGCGCGGCGACCACCGTACCGACCACACAGGCGGCCCCCAGGATGCCGGCCGTGGCCCGGTCGGCCAGCTTGCGTACCACCGCGAAGCCCGCGACGAAGCACATCGCCGCCATCGCCGCGAGCAGCACCGGGTTCCGGGACTCGGCCGGCCACATCCGCGCGGCGGCCAGCCAGGCGGCCAGCCAGGCGGCCAACAGCAGCAGGGCGGTGACCCGCGTGGTCTGCGGACGCCACAGCCCGGACCGCTTGCGGATGCCGGCCGAGACGCCGTCGACCAGGTCGTCGTAGGCCAGCGGCGGGATCTGGTCGGTACGCGGGCGTACGTGCACGACCTCGCCGTCGAGCAGGTCGAGATCGCCTACGGTGCGCGACTCGTCGAAGGCCGGTCCACCCAACCGCTGCACGATCCAGCCGCTGTGCTCCAGCCCACGATCGGCGAGGTCCGGTCCCAGCGCGCTCAGCAGGGCCGGCATCATGTCGGCCAACGGGATGTGGGTGGGCAGACTCACGTCGACCTGGCTGGTCGGTCCGACGACCAGCAGTCGGCAGAGTTCCCCGCGCTCGGCGCTCATATCCCGAACACGTGTGCACGGTGACCGGAGTTCACAAGTTTTTCGTCCGCCCCGGGTGCTGCCTGCGGGGCGGCGGGCAGCAGCCGGGCCGGGGCCGTGCGCTCGCTCAGGAACCAGTACTCCCGGCCGGCGGTGGCCTCCGGTCCGGCTTCGCCAGCGTCGCCGAAGCGGGCGGAACCGAACCAGGTGGCCGGTGTCGTGGTGCGGTCCAGCAGTGCCTCCGCCTCGGGCGGCAGTATCACGTTGTCGAGGGTCTGGTCCTGGTTGCGTCGCCGGTCGGTGACCGACGTGACCGGGCCGAGGTCGGTGGAGAGGTGCCCGAACGCGAGCAGCAGCGCGGTCCACGCGGTGTCCGGCTCGGGCAGCCCGCGTACCAGCGGAGCGACCGCGGTGAGGCACAGGTCCCCGGAGCGCGACAGGTGCTGCCAGCGCAGCAGGTCCACGCAGGCGACCAGAGTCGGCAGCGGGTCCGGGTCGGGGCAGGCGACCGGCGGCTGGCCGTCGACCGGCGGCAGCCAGCTCAGCTCGCTGTGCCCGCGTACCGCCGGCGCCGGCTTGACCAGATCGGCCGCGCCGATGCCCAGCCGGGCCAGCAGCCAGTGGTGCACCCGCCCGGTACGCACCGCGGTGACCGCCCAGGTCCAGGAGGCCGGCTCCCCCCGCCATTCCGACGCCCCGGCGACCGGCGGGTCGGACCCGGCCGGCGGGTCCGATGTGGGCGGCGGGGGCGTCGGATCCGGCGGGGGCGGCGGACCTGACCCGGCCGGCGCGTCCGACCCGGCCGGCTGGGGGGTGTCGGCGGCGTACAGGTCGCGCGGGTCGCGCAGGTAGTTGTACCGCGCGCCCTCCAGCCACAACGCCAGCGCGGGATGCCCCGCCGGGGCCAGGATGACGTCGTTGAGGACGATCTCGTCGGTGAGCGCGTGCAGCGTGAACCCGTGCGTCGACGCGGCGACCCGGTCGAACAGCTCCGGCAACCGGGCCGGCCCGTCGGCCTCCGGCGGCCCGTGCCACCGGCCACGGAACAGCCGGTACCCACCGCCCGGCGGGCTTTCGGCACCCTGACCCTCCGGGCTGTCGGCCCGCTCGTCCGGCGGGAGCGCGACGTCCGGGAGGAAGTGCAGGTCACCGTCGGCGTACAGGCCGCCGAACCGGTGCACCACCTCGACCCGGAGGTGGTCGCTGGCCGCCGCGAAGCCCTGCGGCAGCCCCCGGTTCAGCTCCAGGGCGTACGGGCTGTGCAGGGTCATCGGCGCGTTCGCGTGGAACAGTTCGGCCACGCTCACCAGGTGGATGCCGTGGGTGTTCGCCCAGGTCAGCAGGGCGCGTACCGGGGCCAGCGGATCGGGTTGGCCGGCCGGGGCGGGCGGGGTGGCGCGGGCCGCGTCGAAGCGGGCCCGCGGGATGTCCGTCCACAGCACGAAGTCGACCTGGCCGGCGTAGCTGTCGGCCGCCGCGCCGTAGTTGGTCCAGAAGCCGTTCGACTCGGGCAGCGGCCGGCCGAGCCAGATGCCGTGCACGACGTGCGGGATGGTGGTGGTGTCGGGCAGCGGCGGCGTGTGCTCCGGTTGGCCCCAGAGCCGGGCGGCGCCGTCGCGCCGGAACGTGCTGACCCGGCCGGCGTCGGCGGCCAGGGCCGCAGGCGTCAGCTCGGCGGCGCTCGGCGCCGGACGCGTCATGCTCACCCGCCGCAACAGCGGCGCGACCAGGTGCGGGGCGAGACGGCGTAGGTCGGTGCCGGCGAGGAACTCCGGTGCCCGCGACAGCCGGCGGGAGCCGAAGATGTCGCCGCCGATCCAGCGGCGCGACAGGTTCTCCTCGGCTGCCCAGGTGTACAGGGCGGGGTAGGTCATCCGGCGCAGCCAGTCCAGCAGCCCCGTGTCGCAGGGCCAGGCGGTCGGCGCGGCGGACGGTCCGGGCAGGCAGGCCAGGGCCCGCAGCCGCCGGGCCAGTTCCTCGGCCGCCGCGTACGCCGCGGCGCGATCGGCCGGCGCGGCGGGCTCGGCCGTCGCAACGGGATCGGCCGGCGCGGCAGGCTCGGCCGGCGCAGCGGGCTCGGCGGGCTGGGCCGGTGGGGTGGGCGTACGGCGCGGGCGGGTGGCGGTGCGGGTCATCGGCTGGCCCCGGTGGGCACGGGCGCGGGTACCAGTGCCGTCTGGATCAGCCGGCTGCCACGCCGGGTGCACAGCAGCGCCCGACCCGGGGGCAGCGGACGCGGCCTGGTGTTACCCAGCAGCGGGCCTTCCGTCGGCGGGCAGGACAGCGCCACGTCCGGGGTGTTCAGTTCCTGGATGCGCCGCAGCAGCGGGTCCATCGACAGCCGCATCGCCCCGGCCGCGGCCCGCGCGACGACCACGTGCAGCCCGATGTCGCCGCCCTGGGGCAGCAACGGGGTCAGGTGGGCCAACGGGTTGTCGGGCCCGGCGAGCAGTTCGTAGTCGTCGACCAGGACGTACAGCGCGGGGCCGGACCACCAGTCGCGGGCGCGTAGCTGCTCCGGGGTGATGTCGGGGCCGGGAACCCGCGGCCGGAGCCCGGCCAGCGCCTCGGCGGCGGTGTCCCGGGTGCTGTCCGCCGAGACCGAGTAGCCGAGCCGGTACGCGGCCGGCACGTCATCGAAGAGCTGCCGCCGGTAGTCGACGGCCATGATGCGCGCCTGGGCCGGGGTGTGGCTGGCGACGATCGCGTGGACGATGAGACGCAGCAGGTTTGTCTTGCCGCTCTCGGTGTCCCCCAGCACGGTCAGGTGCGGCATCGCCCGGAAGTCGTGCCACACCGGCGCGAGCTGGTCCTCGTCCACGCCGAGCGCGATGCGGGCGTCCTGCGGCGCCGGCAGCTCGGCCATCGGCAGCGAGGCCGGCAGGGTGCGTACCGCGGCGGCACGTTCCCCGGCCCAGTTGTCCGCCACTGCGGACACCAGGTGCTCGGTGGCCGCGGCGAGCCCGTCGGCCGACTGGACGCCGTCGATGCGCGGCAGCGCGCCGAGGAAGTGCAGCTTCGCATCGGTCAGCCCGTGCCCCGGCCGACGGGGCACCTGGGCCGCCGCACGCAGGTCGATCCCGGACTCCACCGGGTCGCCCAGGCGCAGTTCGAGACGGGTCCCGATCTTGTCCCGCATCGACATGTGCAGCTCCGACCAGCGGCCCATGGTGATCATCACGTGGATCCCGTAGTTCAGGCCACGGGCCGCGATGTCCCGGGCCATCTCCTCGGCCGGCTCGAACTCCTGGCGCAGCACGAACCACCCGTCCACGACCAGGAACACGTCGCCGAACCGGTCCTCCGGGATGCGACCGTCGGCCTGCGCCTGCCGGTAGGCGTCCCGGCCGTGGATGCCCAGATCAGCGCAGCGCCGTTCCCGCTCGACGAGGATCGAGCGGACCTCGGCCACCGTGCGGCCCACCCGCTCCGGTTCGTGCCGACCGGCGACCCCGCCGATGTGGGGCAGGCCGGTCAGCCCGGCCAGCGAACCGCCGCCGAAGTCGAGGCAGTAGAACTGCACCTGTCGCGGCGAGTGGGTCAGGGCCAGCCCGCACACCAGCGACCGCAGCAGGGTGCTCTTGCCGCTCTGCGGTCCGCCGGCCACACCCACGTGCCCGCCGACCCCGGCCAGGTCCACCACGAGCAGGTCGCGCATCTGCTCGAACGGCTTGTCGATGAGACCGACCGGCACCTGCAGGTACCCCTGCTGGCCGGTGTCGATCGGACGCAGCCCGTGCTCGGGGTCGGGCAACAGCGGCGGCAGCACGTCGTCCAGGGTCGGCGCGTCCTCCAGTGGCGACATCCACACCTGGTGTGCTGGCGGACCCTGGTCGACCAGCCGGTCCACCAGCGCGTGCAGCACGGTGGTGCCGGTGTCGGTCGGCTCGTCCGGTGTCGGGTCCGAGGGCGGGCGCGGCGCCGGGACGGCGGGCGCGGCGGCCCCGGCGGTGAACGCGACCACCTGGCTGGCGATCACCTCGCGGTGCAGCCCGGTGCTGCGTACCCGGTGCGGGCCGGACACGTACGCGGCCCTGAACCGGGTGATGCTGGTGACACTGGAGCGCAGGTATCCGTTGCCCGGATCGCCCGGCAGCTCGTACGCGTCGGGTACGCCGATGACGGCCCGCGACTCCATCGCGGAGAAGGTACGCAGCCCGATGCGGTACGACAGGTGGCCCTCCAACTGGTGGATGCGCCCGTCCTCCAGGCGCTGCGAGGCCAGCAGCAGGTGCACCGCGAGCGAGCGGCCGAGCCGACCGATCATCACGAACAGCTGGATGAACTCGGGGTTGGCCGCGATCAGCTCGCTGAACTCGTCCACCACCACGAACAGGGTGGGCAGCGGGTCGAGTTCGGCACCCTGGGCGCGGGCCTTCTCGTAGTCGCGCGCCGAGGTGAAGTTGCCGGCGCTGCGCAGCAGTTCCTGCCGGCGTACCAGTTCCCCCTGGAGGGTGGTCTGCATCCGGTCGACCAGCGCGGCCTCGTCGGCCAGGTTGGTGATGAGCGCGGAGACGTGCGGCAGCCGGTCCAGCCCGACGAAGGTGGCGCCGCCCTTGAAGTCCACCAGCACGAAGTTGAGGGTCTCCGAGGAGTGCGTGGCCGCCAGGGCCAGGACCAGGGTGCGCAGCAGTTCGCTCTTGCCCGACCCGGTGGCGCCGATGAGCATGCCGTGCGGCCCCATCCCGCCCTCGGCGGACTCCTTGATGTCCAGCTCGATCGGGGAGCCGTCGGCGGCCACCCCGATGGGCACCCGCAGCCGGCCGGCGGGCGAGCAGGACTCCCACCGGGCACGCGGGTCGAAGGTGTCCAGGTCGGGGATGTCCAGCAGGTCCGGCAGGTCGAGGACGGCGCTGAGCCCGCTGGCCGGCTGCTCGCCGGTGACCTTGGTGGCGTGCCGGGCCATAATCCGGGCCAGCGTCCGCAGCCGGGGCAGGTCCAGGTGGTCGGGTGCGGCGAGCCGGGTGCGCACCTCCCGGCCCACGTGATCCTTCTCGATCATTTCCACGTCGGTGGCGGACACCTCCAGGTTGAGCACGTTGTCCCCGTCGGCGAGGCCACGGCCGTCGAAGTCGACGAGGACGGCGTTGCGGTACCCGGCGACGGTCAGCCGGGCGCCCGGCGGGATGACGCCGCCGTCGCAGACCACCACGACGAACGGTTCCTCGCGGGAGGGCTGGGCGTCGTCGTCGTACCGGGAGCGGCCCGCGAACTCCGCGCCCAGCAGCCGCTCCACCTCCTCCAGGGTGGTGCCGAACAGCCGTACCGGCCCGGCCACGTCGACGTCGGTGGCGTGCTTGGCGTGCGGCAGCCACTTGGCCCACTCCCACTGCTCGGCCTGCTCGGCGCCGACGCAGAGGGCCAGCCGCAGCTCGTCCGGGGCGTGGAAGGTGGCCAACTGGGCGAGCATGGCGCGCACCATGCCCCGCGCCACGTCCCGGTCGCCACTGATCCGCACGTGCGCGAAGCCGGGCAGGCACAGCGCGACGGGCTGGTCGGGCACGGTCGTGTAGGCCTTGATGAACCGGCGCAACGCCTTGGCGCACACCGGTTCCAGGTCCTCCACCGGCTTGGTGTCCAACGGGGTGATACGCACCGCGAGCCGCTGGGCGCCGGTGCCGACCCGGATCTCGCCGAAGTCCGGATGCGTCGGTCGGCGCTCCCACAGCCGGCTGGTCATCGCCAGCGACCACAGCGACTCCGGGTCGGGGTGCCGCCAGGCCAGCGCGTCCCGCTGTTCCGCCGCGTACTGGCGGACCTGCGCCCTGGTCTGGGACAGGTAGCGGAAGTAGTCACGCCGGTCGCCGTTGATCTGCTGCTTGCGGTTGCCGCCGGTCATCGTCATCTGGAACACGGCCATGGCCAGCATGCCGCCGCCCATCATGACCAGCATGACCATGCCCATCGGGCCTCTGAGCGAGTTGCTCATCATCATGAACATGAACCCGCCGGTCATCAGCAGGCTCGGCAGGACCATCCCGAGCGAGCGGAATCCGGCGGGCTGAACCTCCGGGACGACCGGCGGCTCCTGCAGGGTGATCTCGCCGTGCGGCAGCTCGGGTCCGTTGCGGCGGGCCGGCCGCCGGAAAGGTCTGGTGCTCACATCCACTACACGGCTGCGAGCCGGAAAGGGTTGACCGGTACCGGGATCGATACTGTTCGCACCGCGCGATTCCGGAAACGCCGTCGGCCGGGCGGGGCGAGCCGGGGCCCGCGGCGATCAGAAGGACCGTCTCCGCAGGGGAGTTCCCGCCGACCCCGGCTCGCTGTACGACCGCAGCCTCTCCGGCGTCACATCCGCGCCGTCCATCGACGGGAGCACCGGCATGTCCGGCAGCCCGTGCAGGTTGACGTCGACGGCGAAAGGCTCCCCGCCCACTCCCTCCTCCGGGGCACCCGCCGACGCCGGCCGGGTGAGCAGCAGCTTCAGGTCGTCGTGTCCGCGGTCACCGGTCCAGTACACGTCCTTCGTCGCGATCAGCCGCTGGAATTCGTTGCCGCACCGGACGATGGCACCCGCCTCCACCGAGACGTTCGGCCGCCAGACGCCGTCCCCGCGGTGGTGTTCGAACCGCAGCCTCCAGCGCCGCCCACTCGCGGACGCCGACGTCCCGACCTCCAGTTCGAGGATCTTCTGGACGTCGCCGGAGAACACCAGCCGCTGCGCGTAGAGGGACTCCTTGCCCACCACCATGATCCGCCACGTACCGCTCAAACTCACTACCGGCATCTCCGGGCACCTTCTCTCGTCGCTACTGGGTCAGGCGGCCAGGGCTGCCCGTACGTCGGCCGCGTACAGCTGGCGCATGTCGTCGACCGTCGGTGCGGCCGAGCGGCGCAGCCGGTTGGCCTGCTTGGTGATGGTGCGTTCGAGCAACTGGCGGGCGTACCGGCCGTTGCCGAAGGTCTCGTCCCGGGTCAGGCTGTCGAAGTGCTCCGACAGCACCGGGAGGCAGTCGTTGCTGAAGTCGAAGCCGCTGTCGCGGGCCAGCGTCTGCACGATGGACACCAGTTCCGAGGCGGTGTAAGACTCGAACGGGACCTGCCGGCTGAACCGGGAGGCCAGCCCGACGTTGTTGGCCAGGAACCGGCGCATGTCCCCGGTGTACCCGGCCGCGATCACCACGATGTCGTCCCGATGGTCCTCCATCAGCTTCACCAGCGTGTCGATGGCTTCCCGACCGAAGTCGTTGCCCTGGCCGGCCAGCGCGTACGCCTCGTCGATGAACAGCACGCCGCCGCGCGCCCGGTTGACCACGTCGGTGGTCTTGACGGCGGTGTGTCCGACGTACTCGCCGACCAGGTCGGCCCGGGAGACCTCGACGAGCTGCCCGGTGCGCAGCACACCCATCGCGTTGAGCAGCTGCCCGTACAGTCGGGCCACGCTGGTCTTGCCGGTGCCGGGCGCCCCGGCGAAGACCAGGTGCCGGGAGATCGTCGGAGCGGGCAGGCCGGCCCGGGTCCGGGCCTCGGTGGAGGCGATCAGGTCGATGACGTCGGTCACCTCGCGCTTGACCGCGTCCAGGCCGACCATCGCGTTCAGCTTGCCGAGCAGGTCCTGGACGGCCTGCGCCACGCCGGCCGCCGCCGACGGCGCAGCCGCCTGGTCGCCCAGGTCCTCCGGCAGCAGCCGGGCCAGTTCGAGGTCCGGGGCCTGCGGGTTGTTCGACAGCCGGTACGCCTGACGCCCCAGCATGTCCTCGAAGACCTGCCGCCCCACCCGGGCGTTGCCGAAGGTCTCGTTGCGGGGCATCTCGCTGAAGTGACGCACCAGGGCCTGCCGCGTCTCGTACTCCAGCGCGTAGTGGTGGGCGCGGCAGAGCCGCTCGACGATCTCGGCCAGTTCGTCGTCGGAGTAGCTGTCGAACTGGATGGTACGGGCGAAACGGGACTCCAGACCCGGGTTGGCGGCCAGGAAGGTACGCATGTTCGGGGTGTAGCCGGCGACCACCACGACCACCTCGTCCCGGTGGTCCTCCATCAGCTTGACCAGGGTGTCGATGGCCTCCCGGCCGAAGTCGTGGCCGCCGCCCCCGCCGGTCGAGAGCGTGTACGCCTCGTCGATGAACAGCACCCCGCCCAGGGCCTCCTCGAACCGGGCCGTGGTCTTCACCGCGGTGCCGCCGACGTGCTCGGCGACCAGGTCGCTGCGGGACACCTCGACCAGTTGCCCGCTGGAGAGCACCCCGAGGGTGGCCAGGATCCGGGCGAAGATGCGGGCCACGGTGGTCTTACCGGTGCCGGGCGGCCCGGCGAAGACCAGGTGCCGGGACATGGGCGGTACGTGCAGCCCGGCCTCCCGGCGACGCTTGGCGATCTGGTTGAGCCCGACCAGGGTGGCCACCTCGTGCTTGACGCCGGCCAGGCCGACCAGTCCGTCCAGTTCGCGCAGCAGCGCGGCCACCGGCCCGTCCGGTTCCCCACCGCCACCCGTCGCGCCGCCACTCGGCGGCCCGTCACCGGGACCGGGACCGCCGCCGGCGGGCACCGCCGGAGCGGATGACCCGACGTCGGACGGCGGGCCCGACGGGCGGGCACCGGTCAGCTTCCCGGGCGGGGTGACGTCCGACCCGGTGCCTCCGGTCAAGGCGGGAGCGGACTTCGGGGCGTCGGCCCCCGGTGCGTCCGGCCGCCCGGCCCCGGGCGGCGGGAGGGAGATCGGGCGTCCGTTGTGGCCGGTGCCCACTCCTGACAACTCGACTGCAGCGGTCGGGCTCGGCGCGTCCACGGCGACGCCGCCGTTGCCACGCACCACCCCGCCGTGGAGCCGCACCGGTGCGTCGGTCTCCACCACGACACCCGGCCCCTGGTTGCCGACGATCTCGCAGTCCGTGGCGGTGACGGTGCTGCCGGCGCCGGCCCGGATCCCCGGGCCGCGACTGCCGCTGATCCGGCTGCGGGACAGGGTGGCCGCGCTGGGGCCGCCGGTCCGCACGCCCGCCCCACCCGACTCCTCCACGGCCATCGAGGACAGGGTGGGCCGGGCGTTCCCGGCCACCTCCACGCCGACCCGGCAGCCGGTGATCCGGGAGTTGGACAGCACGGTGGTCGCGCTGTCGGCGAGCTTCGCCCCGGCGGTCCGCGCCCCGGTGACCTGGCCGTTGGAGAACCGGCCGGCTCCGCCGGTCGCGTGCAGGCCGTAGCGGACGCCCTCGATGGTCAGGCCGTGCAGGTGCGGGTCGGCTTCCTGCTCGATCGCCACGCCGATGGGGACGTCGCGGACCCCGACCCCTTCCAGCCGCGCCTTCGACCGGCCGGTCAGGAACACCCCAGCGTCGGCGCAGTCCGCCACGGTACCCCCGGTGAGGTGCGGCGTCGCCGTGCCGTTGACCACCACCCCGGCCGCGCCGCAGTCACGCACCTCGCAGTTGGTCAGCTGCGGCGCGGAGGTGTCCCGGCAGTCGAGGCCGTGGCCCCGGGCCCGGGTGACGCGCGTGTCGGAGAGCGCGGGCGCCGCCTGCCCCATGGTCACCACGGCGTGCACCCGGGCGTCCCGGATCTCGCAGCGCTCCAGCACCGGGGTCGCCCGGTCGCTGACGAGCAGCCCGACCTCGCCGCCGGACACCGTGGTCCCGGTCAGGTACGGCCGGGCGGCCTGCTGCGCGACGACGGCGTACTGGCCGACCTCGTCGATGCGGCAGTCCTCCAGGCGCGGAGCACTGGCGCCCACGGCCAGGAGCGCCGCCTCCGCGACCCCGGTGAACGTGCAGTCCCGGAACACCGGGGCGCTCGACCCGGCCGTCATGATCGCGCACTTGGCGATGCCGCTCATCCGTACGCGGGTGTACTCGCCCGCGCCGGCCTCGTGGACCACGCCGGCCCCGCCGGAGTTGCTGATCGCGCCGCCGCGCATCTCCACGGTGCCCCCGCGCACGTGGATCGCGGCCGCCGCCGTGGCGTCGACGGTGCACGCCTCCAGGCGAACCCGGCCGGCCGCCACCTGGAGCAGCGGCATCCGCTCGTCGCCGCCACGGATGGCGATGTCCTGGATCAGGACCTCGCCCCCGGCGGCCAGGATGGCCCCGCCCGGGGGCACCTCGATGGTGACGGTGCCCGGGCCGTCCTCGGCGACCAGGACGACGTTCCGGCGGAACAGCGGCGCCTCGCGGTACACGCCGGGGCGTACCGCGACGGTGTCGCCGGGCGCCGCCGACTCCAGTGCCCGGGAGATGTCGGTGAGGCATCCGGTGTCCCTGGCCGACACCGACAGCACACTGGTGGTCACGGATTCGCTCCTTGCTGACTGTCGCCGCCGGGGGTGTTGCCGGCGTGGGGCGGGCCGGGCCGGGCCGCCGGGGTCGGACCGGAGGAAGCCGGGGATCGTCTCCTCGTACATCACGCGCCGCCCGGTCCGGGTTCGAGCGCGAACGGGCGGTCGCCGGCCGCGAAGCCGAGCGGCCACGGCAGCGGCGCGGGCGCCGCGCGTTGCGGCTGGGCGGCGAGCGCGCCGCGCAGCTTGCCGGCCACCCGCTCGTCGAGTGCGCCGTCGCGGTGCCCGGAGACGACCTCCCGCAGCAGTACGTACGGCGCGCCGTCCGGCCCCTCGTCGACGCCGAGCACCGCGAAGCGGGAACCGGCGGCGAACATGGCCCGCCCGGCGCGGACACCAGGACCGTCGGCGATACCCAGTTGGTCCAGCCGCCGCGCGGTGGCCGACCAGATCGCGTACCGGCCCGCGTCGCCCTCGGTGCCGCCGTGACAAGACACCGTGGTGAACGCCGGCTCCACCACCAGGTCCCCGGCCCGGTACCGGCCGACGTCCAGTCCGGCGGGCACCGTGGCGAAGACGGGTCCCCCGACGGCCGGCAGTTGCTCCAGACCGGCGCGGGCGCACCGGGCCAGCAATTGGACGTCCTCGTCGGGCGTGCCTCCACCGCGCAACGCGTCGTTGACCCGCTCGCCCACCCCGTCGAGCAGAGCCAGCACCGTGACCAGCCCGGCCATCACGTCGTGCGCGCCGACCGCACTGCGCAGCCCCGGGTGCATCGACAGCGCCCGGGCCACCGTCCGGCAGTGGGCCTGGAACTTCCAGCCCAGCACGGTACGCAGCCGCTCCCGGTCCGCCTCGTCGGTGCGGGCCCGTACCCCGAACCACGCCGCGCCCCGGTTGGCGGGTGACACCGGCGGCGGATCGCCGCCCGCGCCGTTCGCCGGGGCATCGGTGCTTCCCGGGCCGGTCGTCGGAGCGTCCGTGGCTTCCGCCGTGACCGCAGTCAGGGTGGCCGCAGCCGGCCCGGATGCCGTCAGGGTGGCCGCAGCCGGGACGGACACGGTCGGGCTGGCGGCATCCGGGTCGGCGATCAGCGGCCGGCAGGTGTCCAGCTCCAGCCCGGGCACGTCGAATTCCGTCAGCACCATGCGCTGGACGCTGAGGTCGGGCCGGGGCAGCTCGATCACCGGAAGCGCCAGGCTGTGCACCTCGAACGCCGCTTCCACCGGCGAAGGCAGCTCGGGTCCGGATTCCAGTGCCGCAGCGGGTGACGTGGCCTCTGCCGGGTCGGCGGGCGACGGGGCGGTTCCCGGATCGGGGGTCGCGGGGGACGGCACCGGGGACGGCGGCTGGTGGTTGCGGCCGGGCACCCGGCCGGTCGGGGTGGGACGGACGCGTACCGGTCCCAGCGGGGGCAGCACGTTGCCCGCCGGCTCCGGTTCGTCCCCGCCGCCCGGACGCCAGCACCAGAACAGCCCGTTCGCGGAGGCGCGCCCGAAGGTGAAGCGGATCCCGGAGTCCGAGGCGTAGACCGGTGCCCCCAGGTCGGCCGCGAGCTGGTGCAGCACCGGTCCGACCCCGTCGGCCGACGCGGAGGGCTGGGTGACCAGCAGCACCGGCCGGCCCCGCCAGCGGGGGCAGTGCCAGATCGCCCGGGCCAGGTCGGCGGCGGCCACCGGCCGGCCGTCCAGCCGGAAGCCGGACCGGCCGGCCTCGACCGCGAGCGCGAACCAACCCGCCGGGCCGGGGGTGACCGATCCCGGTGCCTCCCACGGCCCCGGACCGAGCACCGGCACCCGCGCACCGGCGTCCGGCAGGATGCGCGCCACGGCGGCGCCCACCGCCTGCGACGCCTGTCGCAGGTACCGCGCCACGTGCTTCCCGACCGGTTCGCCCTGGGCCGGCTGCGACACCTTCCAGGACGACGGCAGGGGTGCCCGCTGCCGCAGGGCGAGCATTTCGGTCACGGCGACACCGGCCGGAGCGTACCGGCGTCCGGCCTTGCCTCGGGTGTCACGTCCGGCAGCTCCGGGTGGGCCGGCGCCAGGCCGTCGGGCGACGGGATGTCGGACGAGGGGGCGTCGACCGGGGCGTCGTCGGCACCGGACGGCGACCAGACGACCGCCTCGGCGTCCGGTCGGCACAGGTGCACCAGGGCACGGTGCACGGAGATCTCGTCCATGGGCTCGACGGGCTCGTCCCCGGTCAGGTGCGCGACCAGTTGCGGGTCCGGCGCCAGGCCGTAGTGTTCCAGGTAGTAACCGACCGCCTCGCTCCACAGCCAGGTCCCGTCGGTACGCAGGTGCATCGGCACCACGTCGCCCCGGTCCGGGGCCAGGATGTCGGGCATCTCGGCGCTGCTCCACGCGATGACCACCCCCCCGCGCAGTGCGTCGAGCAGGTCGTCGCGTTCCGTGGGATCGGAGACCACCGGCCGGTTGGTGGCGAACCACGGGCCGCGCACCGGATCGACGCCGTCGAAGAGCCGGGCGGTGACCACCGGCGCGCCCGGCCGCGCCGCCCACAGCAGGGAGCCGGACGAGCGGGCCAGGGTCTGATAGTACGGCGCCTCCACCCCGGCCCAGCAGACCTCGACCTGGGCCTCGTCGTCCCCGGCCTCGACCATGACCTGTCGTAGCTGGGCGCTGGTGGCGGGAAGGGAGTCCGAGGTGCCGTCCACGCTGACCACGACCACCCGTACCGGGTCCTGCCAGGGGCGGGCGGTGGACGGCATCCGCCACGCCCGCCACACCGCGCGTACCGTCGGGATCGCCGACGCCGCGGCCACCAGCGCCTGGTCCGCCGGCTCGAGGACGTCGGCCGGGTCGGCGGTGCGGTCCTGCGGGAGCACCATCGACGCCAGGTCCTCCTGTTTGGTCGGCAGGTCGGACAGGAACTGCCACGGTGTCGGCGGGCGTTCCCCGCGCAGCTCCTCCAGCGCCAGGCCGAGGTCGATGTCCCCGCCGCTGAGGGCCAGTTCCTCACGCATCGCCGCGATCTCGTCGGCGTCCAGTTGCAGCGGCTGGGAGACCGCCTCGAAGGCGACCGCCTGTACGACGTCCAGCCGCCGGCCGGCGGCCAGCGCGTCCCGCGCGTCGGTCAGCACCCGGTCCGGCAGCGAGCCGGCCAGCCGGAGCAGCAACGCGTGCATCGACTCGTCACGTTCGTCGTCCCGTGTCACCTCCGGTGCCACGTCCAGGTCCGTGTCCACGTCCACGGTCACCGCCCTCCTTCACCGCGTCCAGGGTTCATCTGTGGCACGCCCGGTGCGCCAGCAGGGTTCACTCCTGCCACGGTCCGAATGCGCCTACTTGTGTCGCCACCACGACTCGGTGCTGGCCCGGTCGCCCTTACGGAACTCCGTGCTGACCTGGCGGCCGTGCACGATCATTCCCGCGTACCAGGTGCGGGCCACGTAGTTGAACGGCCCCATGTCGACCGGGCCGGCCTCCCGGGCGTTGGTGACGCAGAAGTCGAACAGGTCCCGGCAGAACTCCAGCACCGTCTCCCGCCGGCCGCCGGTGAGCCCGCAGTTGAGCAGCGGGGCACCCCGGTTGTCGGACAGGAACTGCAACAGCTTGGCGCTGCCGCCGTGCTGGTACACCATCCACGGGATGCACAGCGGGGCCGGCTCGTCGCCCACGTACAGCCGGTCGTCCATCTCCGGGAACGGATCGCGCAGCATCTCCACGTCGGTACCGTCGACGCACCACACCTGGTCGATCTCGGGGTGCTCGCGCAGGTACCGCCACCAGCACAGCCAGCGGTGGAAGTACGGCGAACCGCCGGCCCCGCCCGGCACCACCCGCACGTGCGTGACCAGGTCGGTGTCCGGCTCGTCGAGGCAGTCGTGCAGCACCACCAACCGCTGCCCGTGCCGCTCGACGGAGCGGCGCAACTCGGCCAGGTCGGCGTAGTTCGGTGTCCAGGTGACGCCGCGCTGCGGGTCGGGCTGCGCGGTGAGGTACGTGGTCAGCACCACGTTCTGCGCCGCCGCCGCGCCGACCGGGACGGTGCGGAACTCGCGGTACTCGGCCGAGGTGTAGCTGGCCTCCGACCGGGTCTTGAGGTTGCGCACCAGGTGGAAGCGCTCGATGTCGGACACGCTGGAGCCGACCTTGGTGCGTTCGTCGCAACTGAAGATGAGGTCTCCGCTGCCGACCACGTCGGCGAACCGGAACGAGGTCAGGCCGGCGTTGTAGATCCGGTTGGAGAGGTCCAGGTGCTCGTACCCCCACCGGCCGTACCGGGTGTCGTACCCGCCCACCCGGTCCAGCACCCGCCGCTCGAAGTAGAGCAGGCAACCGCGGGGATGGGTGTACGCCCGAAGCTGCCCGTCCCGGTAGATCTCCATCGAGTCGGTCAGCCGGCCACTCGGGGTGTCGGTGAAGATGTACATCAGATGCGGCTCGGGACTGTCGATGTACGGCCGCTCCCAGCCGTCCACGACCGGCCAGCAGTCGTCGTCGAACAGGAACAGGTGCGTACAGCCCAACTCGACCAGCAGTTCCAGGCACTTGTTCTTGGCCCGGGCGATACCGACGTTGCTGTCGAAGCGGAACGTCGCCTCCTCCACCGGCTCGTCGCTGGCGTCGTCGACCACGACGATCGCGGCGCCGCTGGGCGCGTACTTGCGGATCGCCTCCAACGCGGTACGGAGCACGACGCCCCGGTTGTGCGTCGTGATCCCGATGCCCACCGTCGGGAGGTCCGTCTCCTGCATGCCCACCTCTTCGGTCGGGGCGCCACGGCGCCGTCACTCGGGGCCGCCACCACCCGGCCGCGGTACCGGCCGGCGCGGCGGTCCGGACGACCGCCTTGCCCGTACCGCCGCCGGGTGCGAGGTCGTCCACGTGGGTCACGGCATCGCGGCATCGTCGGGTTCACCGCTCGACACGGGAACCAGCGGCGGCGCGGCGTGGGCCGCAGGTGCCAGCGCGGGGCGTAGGGATAACCCTCTCCAACTCGCGGGTTGGCACCCGCGGGAGCAGGGGCCGCACCATGTCGGGCGGCCGGCCCGCGGCGGCACTGTCATGGGCATGGCCGAACAGGTGCAGAGCAAGCGACACAGCAGCGCGCTGGAGAGCGATTCCCGCCTACGCGAACTGATGGACACCTACCAGCAGCCGCTGCTGAGGTACGCGCAGCGGCTGACCGACGGCGACACCGGGCGCGCCGAGGATGTGGTGCAGGAGGCGTTCCTGCGGGCGTGGCGGCACCTGGACCAGCTCACCGCCGACCGCGGATCGGTGCTGGGCTGGCTGCGCCGGGTGGTGCACAACCTGGTGATGGATGGGTACCGCATGAAGAAGGCCCGGCCGACCGAGGTGGACATCGAGAACGCCGCCGAGGTCGCCACGGCGGACCCGATGGCCGGCGTGGTGGACTCCCTGCTGGTCGAGCAGGTGTTGGGCGGGCTGTGGCCGGAGCACCGGGCCGCGCTGGTGGAGACGTACCTGAACGGCCGGACCGCGGTTGAGGTCAGCGCGACGCTCGGGGTGCCGGTCGGCACGGTCAAGAGCCGGTTGCACTACGCGCTGCGGGCGGCTCGCAAGGCAACGGAGAGCCACCTGCTCTGCGCCGCATGAGCCCCTGGACGCGACCGTGGCGGAAGGCCGTCGCGGCCCACGATCCGGGCCAGCCCGGCCCGACCGGAGTCGCCTACAGTGAGGGCATGCGCCGCTCGACGCAGCGACCTGGCGGGTCATTCCCGGTGCCGGGCCCATCGGACAAGGTGACCCGGGTGGTCGACGCGGTGCACGGACTGCCGGGTCGGCCGCTGCCGGGAGTGCAGGCCGAAGCCCTGGCCCGGGCGCTGGGCGGGTGCCTGGAGGCCGCCACGGTCACCATCGCGCTGTGGCTGCCCCTGCCGGCGGGCCACGACGCCGACGCGCCGGTCGAACACACCGTGCAGGAGTACCGGTGGACCGCCACCGGCACCGAGGCGGCGGTACCCGTGACCGAGGCGGCGCCGGTCCGGCTGTGCGACGGCGAGCAGGTCCTGGCCGACCTCGTGATCGAGCCGCCGGCGGCGGCCGAGCGGCTGCGCCGGTGGCCCGAGCTACACGCGGTGACCCGCCTGCTGGTCAGCGACATCCAGGCCCAGCTCATCACCGGCGGCGCCGAGCGGCTGATCGGTCAGAGCGCCCTGCTGCTGGCCGACACCCGGCTGCGGGCCGCGGGCGAGATGGAGCGCCAGTGGTACCAACTGGAGCGCGACCTGCACGACGGCGCCCAGCACCACATGGTCGCGTTGCAGATGTCACTGGCCATGGTGGAGCACCAGCTGGACGCCGGCAACGCCGCCGAGGCGGGCAAGCACCTCGACCGGCTGCGTGAGCTGCTGGCCAGCACCGAGGAGGTGCTGCACACCACCGCGACCGGCCTGCTGGCACCGTTGGCCGACCACGGTCTGGTGACCGCGTTGGCGGCCCGGCTGGACACGCTCGACACGGTCACCCTGGACATCGACCCGGGCCTGACCGGCCACCGGTACCCGCCCGAGGTGGAGGCCGCCGTCTACCTGGCCTGCCTGGAGGCGGTCAGCAACGCGCACAAGCACGCCCCGGGCGCCGCGGTCACGCTGACGCTACGTACCTCCCCCGGGGGCCTGAGCTTCGAGGTGGCCGACACCGGGCCGGGTTTCGACACCGACGGGCGGATGCCGCTGCGCCAGCTCGCCGCCCGTCTGGCCTCGGTCGACGGCACGCTCACGGTACGGTCGAGCCCGAACACCGGTACCCGGGTCAGCGGGTTCGTGGCGATCTGAGCCGTCCCGCCGGGCCGCCCGCCTGCTCCTCGCGCCGATCAATCGGCGCCTGCGGTGAGCAGCCGCTCGCACGCCCGTACCAGTAGCGCGCACGCACCGCGCCCGGCAGGTCCCGAGTCCGGCGCCATGGACAGGGTCCGCCAGAACACCAGCGCCCGGGTCGCGGCCCGGGTCACCTCCCCCGAGCCGGCGTCGCCGGTCAGGCCGAGCCGGGAACGCGAGTCCGGACCGTGCGCGCCGAGCAGGCGCAGCGCCTCGTCGTGGCCGCGCGGCAGCCGGATCCGCCGGCCCTGTAACGCCTGCAACAGGTCCAGCTCGGCCACCTCGTACGCGCCCGCGACGGCCGCCTCCACCGCCCGGGCGAACTGGTCGTCCAGCTGCCCCGCGGTCAGGCAGGCCGCCAGTGCGCGCAGCGCCCACCGGGCGGCCAGTACCCCCGCCCAGGCGCGTACCCCGGCGTGCAGCGCCGCCTCGACCGCGGTACCGCCGCCCGGGGCCGCACGCCAGTCCACGATCGTTTCGCACATCGACCGCAGCCTCTGCTGTGATCCCGCCGTCGCGGCGGTACCCTCCTCCAGCGCACAGATCGCCACCGGGGAGAACCCCTCCCCGTACGGCGACCGCAGGGCGGTCAGGAACTCCGACTCCGCCGCGCTGGCCGGCCCGGACAGCACCAGCACGACCGCGTCGGGGGGCCCGTCGGCAGTACCCGACCAGCGGCGCAGCCGGGCCGCGAGATCGGCGTCGACCCGATCGCGGTGGTGCAGCAGCCGCAGCCCGCGCAACGCGTCCACGGGTCCCTCGACCAGGATCCGGTCCACCCCGGCCGCCGCGCCCGGCCACGCGGCGCCGGACCAGCCGGGCAGCCGGACCGGCCGCCACGGCGGCGCCCCGCGAGCCGGGTCCAGCGTGATCCGCGGGTACGGCTGGTACTGGTAACCGGTCGGCGGGACCACCCCGACCGACGGCTCCCATCGGGCGGTACCGGCCGGCCCGTACAGCACCGACACCAGCTCAGGTGCCGAGGCCCCGACCACCACCACCCGGGCCTGACCGTCCTGCCGGTCGACCGCGACCCGTAACGGCGGGCTGCCCGCGGGCGCCTCCCGGCCGGTCACGAGCAGGGTCAGCAGGCGGCGCGCGGAAACACCGACCAACGGCTCGGGTGTGGCGGCGTTGGCCCCGCCGGGCTGCGGGCCGGCCGGCTCCGGCGCGGCGGTACGCGCGGGCTCCGGCCATTCGCCGCCGAGCCGCTCCGGCAGCAGGATGTCCACCACGGTCGGCGCACCCCGACCGTCCCGCTCCACCCGCAGCCGGCCGCCCAACGCGGCCAGCCGCCGGGAGTCGTCCCGCAGCGCCGCGGCGACCCGGGCCGGCTCGGTGCCGGCCCGCTGCGCGCGGATCGTCAGCACACCGTCGGACCGGCCCAGTTCCAGGTGCACCGGCTGCTCGCCGCCGCTGGCACCCAACGCGGCCGCCGCGGAAGCACCGGCCTGGTACAGCCCGGACTCGACCTCCCAGCCCTGGCGCCGGCCCAGTTCGCCGCGGAAGACCACCGGTACCGGCAGCGCCGCGGTGACCTCTTCCAGCGCCGCGCGCACGCCGGTACTGCGCAGCACCTGCGGGTACACCCCGCGGACAACGGACCGGAACTGCTCGATCATCTCGCCCAGCCCGGCCCGGATGCCGCCGGCGATCGCCGTGGCCTGCGGTGAGCCGGCGCGCAGCGCCCGCTCCAGGTCCGCGGTGCGGTCCAGGATCGCCCGCAGCTGCCGGCCGGGCGTCGCGGTGACCGCGGTGGCGAGCCGGTCGCGCTCCACCGCCTGTACCGTAAGCAGCTCCAGCCGGATCGCGCTGACCCGCTGTACCGCCCGGTCGGCCCGGGCCCGCACGGCGGTGCACGTCGCGCGGTGGCCCGCCTGGCGCAGCAGCAGGCCGACGCAGACCGCTGTCTCGCCCAGCGGCGCCGCCGCGGCCAGCGGGTACCGGGGGTTCTCCGGGTATGCCAGCACCAGCACCCCGTACCGGGCGCCGCTTGCGGTCACGTCCGCGGTCGCGACCACACCGGCCGTGCCGAGCAGCAGGTCCGGGTCGGCTATCGGGTCCGGCAGCGCACCCAGCATCCAGCGCCGGGGCCGCCACGTGATCTCGGCTGTCCATGATGAAGCACCGGTGCCGGGTGGCGTTTCTGCCGGCAGCCACAGCGCCGCGTAGCGCACCGCGTGGGCCCGGGCGAGTTCGCGCAGCAGCGTGCGCAGGATCGGCCGGTATCCGCCCAGCGGGTCCCGCGGCCCGGCCGGAGCGGGCAGCGCACCCGAGGACGCCAGCCGGGCCAGGGCGGTGAACGGCCCGGTCGGGCGGGGTGGGTGCCCCGGCTCGCTGTCCGTGTTCCGGGGCACGGTGCTAGCCCGCCATCTGGTTCGAGCGCAGGTACGCGAGTACCGCCAGGACCCGCCGGTGGTGCGCTGCCGACTCAGCCGGCAGGTTCAGCTTGGTGAAAATGCTGGCGATACGCTTCTCGACCGTTTTGACCGACAGGAACAACTCCGTCGCGATCCCGGAGTTCGACCGTCCTTCCGCCATGAGTCGCAGCACGGCGCGTTCCTGCTCGGTGAGATCGGCCAGCACACTGCGTACCGGGGGACTCGGCCGGTCCACCAGGTTGGCGGCCAGCGCCGGCTCGATCACGATCTCACCGGCGGCGATGCGCACCAGCGTGTCGGCGAGCACGGACACCCCGGCCACCTGGTCCTTGAGCCGGTAACCGATCCGTTCGGTGCCGATCTCCAGCAGCCGGAACAGGTAGTGCGCCTCGGCGTGCTGAGACAGCAGGAGCAGCCCGACGTCGGGGTGTCTCTCCCGTATGCGCTGGGCGGTCTGGAGTCCGCCGTCCGCGCCTGGCGGCATCCGAATGTCCAGGATGGCCACGTCGACGGGGGTACGGGCCAGTAACTCCAGCAGCCGGTCGCCGTCCTCCACGCAGCCGACCACCTCGTGCCCCGCGGCGGACAGCAGCAGTTGCAGCCCCTCCCGGAACAGCGCGCCGTCGTCGGCCACCGCAACGTCCACTGCTCGCCCCCCGATGTCAACACTGACGATCTTGTGACCCCGTATACGGCAGCGTATCGTGATGGCGCTGTTAACCAACGATGACGTTTCTGCATGTTAGCGGCGGTAGGCGCGTCGAGGGGACTCTGCGAATGTACGGGGTGGGTATCGACCTGGGCACCAGCTTCACCGCCGCAGCGACCGCCTCCGCCTGGGCGCTGGACATGGTGCCGTTGGCTGGGCAGGCGATCATCAACCCGTCGGTCGCCTACCTTGACGAGAAGGGCGCGCTGCTGACGGGTGAGGCGGCCGACCGCCTCGGTCTGCAGGACCCCAGTCGGGCGGCGCGGGAGTTCAAGCGCCGCCTCGGTGATCCCACCCCGGTGATCCTGGACGGGGCGCCGTACTCCCCCACCGCCCTGATGGCCGCCCTGCTCCGTTCCGTGGTGGACACCGTCAGCGAGGCCCGGGGCGGCCCGCCCGACCGGATCGTGCTGACCCACCCGGCGGTGTGGGGCCCGTACCGGCGAGAGCAGTTCGCCGCCATCCCGCACCTGGCCGGCCTGCCCCGCCCGCAGGCCGAGCCGGGGTCGGTGGCCGGGTCGGACGGCCCGACCGTAGTCACCATCACGGAGCCGGTGGCTGCGGCCACGTACTACTGCTCCACCCAGCCACTGCCCCCGGACGGCCTGCTGGCGGTCTACGACCTGGGCGGGGGCACATTCGACAGCGCGGTGGTACGCAACGGCCGAGACGGGCTGGAGATCATCGGTACGCCCGAGGGCATCGAATGGCTCGGCGGCGCCGACTTCGACCAGGCGATCGTGGACCACGTCGACCGCCAACTGGGCGGTGCGATCACCGCGCTGGACCCGACCGATCCCGGTACCGCTTCGATCCTGGCCACCGTGCATCGCGACTGCATGCTCGCGAAGGAGGCGCTGTCCACCCGCGAGAAGGCGGAGATCACGGTGCCGCTGCCCGACGCGGTCCGGCACGTGACCGTGACTCGGGAAACGTTCGAGCAGATGATCACACCGCCCGTGGAAACCACCATCGAGACGTTCCGGCGGACCCTGACCGCCGCCGGGATCACCCTGCAGGACCTCACCGCCGTGCTTCTGGTCGGCGGATCGTCCCAGATCCCTCTGGTTACCCAGTTGCTGCGGGACACACTGCGGCGCCCGATCATGATCAACACCCATCCGAAGCACGCGGTCGCGCTGGGCGCCGCGATGCTCAGCGCCGACGCCCGCGCGGAGCGCGGCATCCCGGCGCCCCGGCGGCTCAAGCCCGGCGCGCCGGCCACCACGGCGGCTCGGACCGGCGCGCCGCTGACGGCCGCCGACGGTGACAGCGGCGCACCCTCGGCCACGGGCGCGGGCACAGCCGCAGGCGCGTACACAGCCGCGGCCGTGGACGCGGGCACAGCCGTGGACGCGGACGCGGGCACAGCCGTGGACGCGGGCACAGCCGTGGACGCGGGCGCGGGCACAGCCGTGGACGCGCCGGCGCCCAAGACGAGGCGCGGCGCGAAGCACCGGGCGCAGCCGCCGGCCACGTCGGTACGCCCGGTCAGCGGCCCGGCCGGGCGCACCCCCCGGGCGGCCGTGCCGCCCCCGGCGCGGCGGCGGTGGTCACGGCTCGCGATCGCGCGCGTCGTCGTCGCGCTGGTCGTGGTCTTCGGCCTGCTGGGCATAGGGATCGTGTTCGGCAACGGCGCCCCGAGCGACCGGCCGCAGATGTCCAACGCAACGTCCGGGACCGACGTCCCGGACGGTCGGCCGCAGACGCCCAACGCAACGCCCGGGACCAACGCCCCGAGCGGCCGGCCGCAGACACCCAGCGCAACGCCCGGGACCAACACCCCGAGCGGCCGGCCGCAGACACCCAGCGCAACGCCCGGGACCAACACCCCGAGCAAACGGCCAATGCTCAAACTGGAGGACGTCCAGGTACACAAACCGTCGAAGCTGACTACGGTCCGCCCCGCGGTAGTAGGTACCAAGCATTTCGTCGACCGGCCGCCCGTCTTCACCAGCGTTCCCGACCCGCTCACCGGAGCAGTGCTGATCCCCGGCGCCAGCGACGACAAGCGACTGACCTCCCCGGCGGACTACCTGGTCTTCGATGTCGCACGCGACGCCACCGTGTACGCCGCCTTCGACAGACGCGGAGCACCGGAGGTGGACAACTGGTGGCCGGCGTGGCTGAACCAGCAGGGCTTCAAACGCACTGACATGATCATCCCGACCAACGACAAGGACCAGCGCCACTTCGTCGTGTTCGCCAAAAAGGTGCCGGCGGGACGCGTCACGCTCGGACCGAACGCGGCGACAACGGTGTACTCCACCGGCTACATCACGCTCGTAACCGCTCGCGGATGATGATTCCGTCACAAGGTTACTGAACGTCGCTTACCGGACCGGGCTGCTTCGCGGGGCTGCCAGGTCACATCGGATCTGGACGAACCATGTGGACGCTCTTGGGAAGGGCTCAGAAACAGATGACCACGGAAAGCTCAGTCCAGTCGGACGGCATCGACCCCTCCGTCCCCACTGCTGCGGGCATGTACGACTACTACCTGGGCGGCCGGAACAATTTCGCAGCCGATCGTCGAGCCGCGAACAAGGTGATCGCAGCGGCTCCCGAAGTGATTCTCATGGCACGGGAGAACCGAGGGTTCATCCAACGTGCGGTGCGATTCCTGGCCCGCGACGCGGGCATCCGCCAGTTCCTCGACATCGGCAGTGGCCTGCCCACCCAGGGCAGCGTCCACGAGATCGCCCAAGCTGAGGCGCCAGACGCGCGCGTGGTCTACGTCGACAACGATCCGCAGGTGCTGGCCCGCTCGCGCGCCTTGAAGACCGCCGAAGCCAAGAACACGAGCGTGATCACGGCGGACCTGCGCGATCCTGATGTCATCCTCAACCACCCCGAGACCCGGGCGCAGATCGACTTCGACCAGCCAATGGCCATCCTGTTGGTGGCCGTCCTTCACTTCATCGACGACGAAGCTGACCCGTACGCGATCGTCGCCAGCCTCCGCGACTCGATGGCCCCGGGTAGCTACCTTGTCATCAATCACGCCACCGCCGACCCTAGGCCGGAGAACGCTGGTGGCGCCGCAGAGGTCTACAAGAACACCAAATATCCGGCCACACACCGCACGCGCGACCAAATCGAACGCTTCTTCGACGGCGCACCCCTCATCGACCCCGGCCTGGTGTTCGTTCCGGAATGGCGCCCCGACATCGAAACCGACATCACTCCGGAGGAGGTCTGGATCCTCGGCGGCGTCGGCCGAAAGCCGACCGTGGACTAATTTCGATCGTTCACGGATCTGAGGGGTCTGCCTGACCTCACCGGGGATGCATGGCCAGCGGTGAAGCTGGCTACGGGCAAGTCGGGCGTCGGTGTGCAGCGGCCGTGGACGCCTGGGGGGCGGCATTTGCCCGGGCCGCGGCGGTGGCGGTCGTACGGTCGCCGCAGACCAGCGCGAGGCGGACCACGTCAGCCAACCACATCGGCGTGTCCGGAGTCAGTTGCGGAAAGTCGCGCTTCCCCTCGGGATCGAACGCGGCCAGCAGGCGAGCTAGCGCCGCCGAGAACGCAAAGACACCGGTCGCGGCGACCACCGCGACTGCCGCCACCCTCGCGGCGCCGCGTCGCGAGATCTGCCATCGGGATGGAGGCTGGGTGATCCGGCCAGAACGTGCGAACACCACATTCAGCTCCCGCCTTGTGCGCACATGCGCGTCGTCATCGAGCCACGCTCCCTGCACGTGGGGAAGCGGGTAGCGGTTCACGGCGAGCGAACCGGGCTCAGCCGAAAGGCCGATGATGCTGGCGGCAGCACCGGCCGAAGCCCGCCGAACCCGCCTTGCTAATTCGCATTAGCATCTTGACGCCGCCGAGACGGCGCGCGCAGACTCGTCAACCAACGAAACCGTCCGCGACGAGCGTCCACACCGTACGGCCGCTCAGCGAGGTCGAATGACACCCGCTGACTCGTCACGGCCGGCCTGCTCCCCCACCCCCGTAGGCCCGCCTCACGAACGGAGGGAACGCGATGACGCGTACCCCTGAAGGCTCTTTCTCCCGACGCACGCTGCTGCGTGGTGCGGCGGCCGCCGGTGTCGCGACCACCACCGCTGGTATTGCCGCGATGCCCACGCCGGCGCTCGCCGGACCGGCCGGCTTTCCCGACTATCGATACGTACGCGACGCGTTCGCCGGACCGTTGCGCTACAACCCGACCGGCGAGTTCATCTTCCCGTGCGTGCGCGGAGTCTACGACAAGATCAGCGGCTATCTCGGCCGTTACTACCTCTACTACGCGCCGCACGACGCGCCCGGCGGCATCTGCCTCGCCTACGCCAACCGGCTTGAGGGCCCCTACACCGAGTACGCCAACAACCCCATCATCGACCGGGTGCTGCCGACCACGACGGTGAGCCACGTGTCGTCTCCACACGTTGTATGGGACGCGCCGACCCGGCAGTTCTACCTGTATTTCCACGGCGAGAACTACACGACCCGGGTCGCCCGCTCGACTGACGGCATCCACTTCACCGACGAGACGCCGATCCTGTCGACGAGGCTGGTGCCCAACACGACCGAGACCTCGTACGCGCGGGTCTTCGAGCACTCGGTGGCCGGCAAGGGGAACCGCTACGTAATGGTGTTCATGGGCCTCCACACGATCCGTCCGGGTGTCCGGAAGATCTTCTGGGGCTGGTCGCCGAATGGCTGGAGCGGCTGGCAGTTCGCCCCGGACCCGCTGGTGTCACCGTCGGGCGACGGGCTCACCGACATCTCCGCGCCGCACCTGTTGAAGCGCAACGGCACCGCGTACCTCGCGTATCACGGCAACAGCGGCAACATGTACCTGACCGAGATCGGCAACAACTTCGACCGCGAGGTCCACCTCGGAGTGTTTCACCGGCCGATCGCGTCGGACAACGGCCGGGTGGCGGCGCCGACGTTCGGCACCGACGGCGGCGTGGAATACATGCTCTACGAGGCCGGGCCCCGCCTCGACGCCAGGATCTGCGTGGCCCGCGCGGTCTAGAAATCCTCTGTGGGTTGGCATGCCGTTGAGCGGTCAGGGCGGCTCTGAGCTTCCGCGGAGCTGCGGCGGGCGAATGAGATCTTGAGGCGGCGAGCGCACATTTCGCGGCACAGCTCACCGGCGACATCATGAGTGGGCGGTATCGGCGCCGTTGCCGCCCAAGCTGGGTCGTCGGGCGGTCGGTGGCGTGATCACCGGCAGGAAATCGATGCGATCTGTTGGGTGAAGCGGACCGGGTCGCCGTGGCGGGATTTGCCCGAGCGGTACGGGCCGTGGAAGACGCCGACCGGCCGGTAGGGTCGTCCGCGTGGATCTGGACGACACCGCCGCCCGGCTCGGGGTACCCGTCGAGGACGTCGACCGCATGCACCGGCTCGCCGGCGACCAGCCGTCAGCTCCGCTGCCCGCCAAGGCCGACGCGCCCGCGATCCTCGACCGGCTCGCGGTGCGGCCGGACGACGCCGCCGAGATCATGGCGGGCTGGCCCGACCCGGGTTCTCCACTGTGGACTGCGGAGCTGCGCTGGCTGCTCGACCGCTCGATCGCCCTGGTCCGCGCCGATCTCGGGGGCCACGGCTGGCTGCCGCCCGGTCCGGCGCTGCCGCGCGAACGGGGCCCCGCCTGGCGTCATCTCTACGTGTACGCGTACCTGGCCCTGGTCGACGTCGTCACGGGGTACCACCGCGACCACGGCATCGCCGATGCCGTGTCGTGGGTGACCCTCGCGGACCTGGGCCGCAACCTCGCGATCGACCGGCGGATGCACCGCGAGGGCTGGCCGGTCATGCAGAGCTGGCTGACGCTGCACGCGCGCGGCGGCATCTACGAGCTGGGCCGGCTGCAGCACCACCGCGGCGGCACCGCCATCGACCTGCACATCCCCGAGTCGGGGCCGATGACCCCGGAGGCGGTCGCGGCGTCGCTCGACGAGGCCCGCGCGTTCTTCCCGCGCCACTTTCCCGACGAGCGCTACACGGCGTTCTCCTGCGGCTCGTGGCTGCTCGACCCTCAGCTGCTGGAGTACCTGCCCGGGGACTCCAACATCGTCCGGTTCCAGCGGAGGTTCGAGCTGGAGCCCTATGAGGAGCCGGAAGGGTTGGACGCCGACGTCGAGGTGCTGCGGTTCGTGTTCCGCACCCTGTCCACGCCGCTCGACCAGCTGCCGCGCCGCACCGTGCTCCAGCGCGCGATCGTCGACCACCTGAAGGCCGGCCGCCACTGGCACGTCCGCCGCGGCCGATTCGCGTTCTAGATCGTGTCCCAAGGTCAGCCTCCCTTCTGCATGGCCAACGGCCCTGCCCGGCTGCCCGGGCAGGGTCGGCCCGAAATCAGTTCGCCCGTGTTCACCTCGTCCGGTACGGTCGCGGGATTGTTTTCGCTGCTGGGGGCCCATGGGGTTCGCGTGTGGCCTCCCCGGCGGTTCCCAGGCTGAGGGTAGACGAAGCCCACGCCACCAGCGGCGACCTCCGCATCCTCTGCGAACTGTTCGGCCTGTCCACCGCCGGAGCCATGCGCTACATCGAGACCGTCAACAGCCCCGACCGCGGCGGCACCTACCGCATCTGAGTTCCCCGGCGACCGCCGTAGCACCGCCCGTAGCCGTCAACCCTTGTCAAATAGCGGCGGCTGGAGCGTGCTTTGCCGGCCGTTGGAAGATGCTGGCCCGAGGCCTCGCAGGAATGGCCTGGCCCGTGGTTATCCGGGCGGTGCGGGTGCTTCAGAGGGCCGCCCAGCGGCGCGGCGCACGTCGGCGATGGCGATGGCGAGTAGCACAACGGGCGCGGTGGCGACCGCCGCCAGCGGTGGGGCGAAGGCCAACGGCAGGGTGAGCAACAGCAGGGCGACGATGCCGATGAGGCGGGGCGGGGAGACACGGTTGAACACGACCCACTCCAGCAGCGTACGACCGGCGAGGTACAGGGCGGGTCCGCCGATGATGACCGCTAGCCAGGAGAGGAACGTGTGGCCGGTAGGGTGCGCCTGCACGAGTTCGTGCCCGACAGCGGTGCATACAACGCCAATGATCATCAGGAGGTGAGCGGCGGCGGCGACGCGGCCCAGGCTGCCGGGGTCTTCCGCCTGCTCGACCGCCACTCCGAAGAGGTCTCCTGCCTTGTAGGCGTAGATCCGCCAGAGCAGCACGGCGGTGAGGAACGCGATCACCAACCCGAGCGTCTGGGTGAGACTACGAAACCCGGACCGGTCGGTGTAGGCGATGCCGACTGATAGGATCGCCTCCCCGAGCGCAATCATCAGCAACTGGCGGTAACGGTCGGCGAGATGCTCGGGTGCGTACGCCCAGGCCATAATCCGTTCTCGTCCCAGCCGGGGCGTCGGCCAGCCGACCCGGGCGGCCCCGTATTCGATGGTGATGGCGAGCAACCACCACAGCATCCCGGCCGTACCGCCCATGACGGCTCCAAGGAACCAGGGCACGGCGGATACGCAGAACCAGAACGACGCCGCCAGGTAGAGCCGCCGAAGCGGATGCGTGCGCAGCGTCAGCGCGAGCACCGTCACCCGGCCGACCTGCAAAGCGACGTAGATCACGGCGAAGGCCAGGACGGTCGTCTCGAACGCATCCGCCACGATGACACCCAGCAGCAGCACACCGAACGCCGTCACCAGCACCACAACCTGAGCCGCGTTGCCGCGGGGGTCGAAACGGGCCGTCCCGTAAGCCGTGAGGGTCCACACCCAGATCAGCGGCAGGACCAGCAGCGTGGCCTGCAGCAAGGTCGTCCACTGCTCGACCACGGACGCGCTTCCCAGACCAGGGGCGGTGGAGGCGACGACCTGGTTGAGGGCGAAGACCACCACCAAGTCGAAGAACAGCTCAACGAAGCTAGCCTGCTGCTGACTGCGCTCACCACGCAGCAGCCGCACCGCGCGACCGGCGCTGCCCATGCCCACCATTCAACCCCACACTGCGCCCCGTCTTGACAGCTTCCGCCCCACCCAGCCCTATCTCCATCAGCACACCCCATGCGCGACGCTCCCGGACACACCGAGCCGCCGGAGACGCGGCGGCGTTCGTCCAGGCGTTACCGAGCAGAGGTTGGATTCGCTGGCTGGTCGGCGTCGCGCTGAGGCAACACGCTGCAATTCAGGCTGCGGTAGGGGCTACCAGGCTGCTGGCCGCCGTCGGCGTCCCGGCGGCTCCCGCGCTCGCGGGTGCCACCGGCACCCCGACTACGGATGCGGTCGTAGCAGACTCGGATGAGCAGGTCACACCATCTGCGGCGTGGTACGCCTTGCCCAGGACCGGCAGCGGTGACCCCGGCTCCGTTCGCATCCGTGCGACGCCGGGCGGTGCGGAGAGGACGCTGATCACCCCCGCCCCCGGTGACGAGGTAGGCGCCCTGGCCGCTTGCCGCGTAACAGCGTTCGGCTATCCGGGCTGGGCAAAATGCAACACGGAAAAGCTCACCTGCGACTTCGGCGCCGACGGCACGTTCGACGAGGCATGGGTCATTGCGGACGACCGTACGATCTGGCACACGTGGCCTGGGCTGGCCGCTGGCACGAGATGCCGAACAACGGCAGGGCCGATGACACACACGACTGCTACACCTCGAACGGAAACCGGGTCATCGAGGTGTGGGTGAACAACAGTGGCAGGTGGTGGTCTTGGCGTGACGGGGGAACCTGGCGAGGATGGTATCGGGCATAGTTGACCGGCCCCGTAACGACAGCCGCCCGGTGGCCAACTGCCGTTACGGATGTCGCCCGACCCCCACACGAGCCGAATCGTGCTTGGCTTAGCCGAGGTGTTCGGTCATCGCCGTGCCCGAGCGCGGGCTCCAGGACGCGCTCGGGCACGGCGTTCGCCGGGTATGGCCCGCCGATCTGGTCCGGGCGGCCAAGGAACTGAGGTGGGCACCAGGTCACGAACGGGTGTTGGGTGCCGGCACGGGCCGGTGACGCCGCCAGGCGAGGAGGCCCAGCGCTGCGGCGATCGTTCCGGCTGTGGTGAGTACGCGGTGACGCGACAGCCATGCCTGCGGGCTGTGTCCGTGGGAACGATCGGTGAAGCTGCCCCGGGCGCCGTAGTCTCGCCCGCCGGGCCCGTCGAGGGGCTGCCAGAGGTTGTCTGGGCGGTTCGGGTCGGCCGGCTGGTCGGTCTGCTGTGACCCGTAGCCGGTTCGGGCCAGGTAGTGGTCGAGCAGCCCCGGCGCGATGCGGTTGCCGAGGATGGTCAACGCTGTGGGCATGCCGACCCAGTACGCGCGGCGATGCGGTCGTTCGGCGGCGGCGGCGATGGCCCGGGCCGCGACGACGGGATCGTAGATCGGTGGTACCGGTTCGGCGTGGCGGGGTAGCCGGGACAGCAGCCAGTCGAACTGGGGTGTGTTGAGTGCCGGTAGGTGCACCATGGTTACTTTGACGTCGCTGCGGTCGTGCATCAGCTCGCAGCGGAGCGCTTCGGTGAAGCCGACGATGGCGTGCTTGGCGCCGCAGTAGGTTGCTTGCAGCGGAATACCGCGGTAGGCCAGAGCTGAGGAGACCTGCACGATCGTGCCCCGGTTGCGGGGCGTCATGTAGGACAGGGCGACCCGGGTGCCGTGGACGTAGCCCAGGTAGGTGACCTCCGTGGCGCGGCGAAACTCCTCCGGTCGGGTCTGCTGGAAGGGGGCGAAGACGGAGCTGAAGGCGTCGTTGATCCACAGGTCGATCGGGCCGAGTTCCGCCTCGATCTGTTCTCCGGCGGCGGCTACCTGCGCGTAGTCGGCCACGTCGACCTCGATCGGCAGTGGTCGGCCGCCGCAGGCCCGCACCTCTGCCGCGGCGGCGTCGAGCCCGACCCGCCCTCTGGCCAGCAGCGCGACGGCGATCCCCCGCTCGGCCAGCAGGCGCACGGTCGCCCGTCCCACTCCCGCGCTGGCACCGGTGACCACCGCCACCTGCGCGTCCCGCCGATCTCGACCCATCTGGCACCTCCGGATCACCTCGCCTCAGGCCCGCCGGTCTACCCGCGTACGCGACGACTACGCCGGTCCGCACCGGCGGACCGGTACGTGGTGTTCCCGGTGTGTCAAGCGGCCGGTGCCGGGTAGTCGGCCAGAATGCACGCCGACCAGCCGCAGCACGGGGCCGATCCGGCCCGGCAGCGGACCGTTCCGGCGCGGCCACACTGATCCGGATCGCCCGGCATGCCACCGGCTCCGAGTGACCGGCACGTGGACGCGCTTCCGGCCGTGCTGCGCGACTACGCGCTGCTCGCCGACGGGCACCGGGGCGCCTTGGTCGGCCCGGACGGCGACATCGCCTGGCTCTGCGCGCCGCGCTGGTCCGACCCGGCCGTGTTCAGCAGCCTGCTCGGTGGGCCGGGACGCTATCTGGTGACCCCGGCGGCGACCCGCTTCGTCTGGGGTGGCCACTACGAGGCGGCCTCGTTGATCTGGCGCAGTCGGTGGGTCACCGGAGACGGCATCATCGAGTCACGGGAGGCACTGGTGTTTCCCGGCGACGCGGACCGCTTGGTGCTGCTGCGCCAGGTCCGCGCCCTGGACCGGCCCGCGCGGGTGCGGGTGGTGCTGGACCCGCGCGCCGACTTCGGTCGCTCACCGGTGCGCGAGGTGACCTGCGACCGTGGGCTGTGGCGGGCGCGTACCGGCGGGTTGCACCTGCGGTTCCACGGCGGAGCCGGACTGCGTCCGGCGTCGGACGGGTTCCTCGTCGGTGAGCTTGCCGTGCCGCCCGGCGGACAGCACGACCTCGTGCTGGAACTGTCCGCAACCCCGCTGGTGCAGCCCTGTGAGGAGCCCGCCGAGTTGTGGCGGATCACCGAGTTCCACTGGGACGCGGTGCTCCCTGAGATGTCCGGCGCCGCCGAGCGGGACGCGCGGCTGGCCTACGCGGTGCTGCGGGGGATGACGCCGCCCGGTGGGGGTATGGTCGCCGCCGCCACCACCGCGCTGCCCGAACGGGCGATGCAGGGCCGCGACTACGACTACCGGTACGCCTGGATTCGTGACCAGGCGTTCGCCGGGCAGGCCGCCGCCATGGCCGGCCACTACGGTCTGCTGGACGACGCGGTCAGTTTCCTCAGCGGTCGGGTGCTGGCCGACGGCGACCGTCTGGCGCCGGCGTACACCATCGGTGGCGAGCCGGTACCGCCGGTTCGGCAGTTGGCGCACTTGCCCGGGTATCCCGGGGCCCTCCCGGGCACCGGTAACCGGGTCGGCGGCCAGTTCCAGCTGGACGCGTTCGGTGAGGTGCTCTTGGCGCTCGCCGCAGCCGGCCGGCTCGACCGGCTGGACAGCGACGCCCACCACGCCATGGAGGTTGCCGCGTCGGCGATCGCGGACCGGTGGTCCGAGCCGGATTCCGGCATCTGGGAGCTGTCGCCACGGCAGTGGACACACTCGAAGCTCACCTGCGTTGCCGGGCTTCGGGCCGCGGCGCGGATCGTCCCGGCGGGTGTGGCCGGCAGGTGGTCGGCCCTGGCCGACCGGATCCTCGCCGACGCCGCCACCCACGGCCTCGATCGGGCGGGACGCTGGCAGCGGGCGTACGACGACCGGCGGGTCGATGCGGCGCTGCTGCTGCCCGCGATCCGCGGCGCGCTGCCCCCGCAGGACCCGCGTACCGAGCGCACCCGCCGGGCTGTGCTCGCGGACCTGGCGGCGGACGGCTACCTGTACCGGTTCCGGGCCGACCGGCGACCTCTCGGTGACGCCGAGGGGGCCTTCCTGCTCTGCGGCTTCGCCGCTGCGCTGTCCAGCTGGCAGGCCGGGGACCTGGTCGGGGCCACCCAATGGTTCGAACGCAGCCGGGCGGCGTGTGGGTGCCCGGGTCTCTACACCGAGGAGTACGACGTTGCGCAGCGGCAACTGCGCGGCAATCTCCCGCAGGCGTTCGTGCACGCCCTCATGCTGGAGACGGCGGTGACCCTGGGTCATGCCACCGCGTGCGGATGACCACACGCGTCGGTGGCCGGCCCCGGCCGGCGGCACCAGTCACCGTCGCCGGCACGGATCTAGGCGACCTTCCGGTGGGTTCCAGCCGGTTTGGTAGTTCTTGGGCAAGAGGATCGCATTTAGGTGGTCCGTCGTCCAGGGTTCGGGTAGAGCAGAAGCGCACCCCGCGTGCCGGCCGGCCGGCTGCGCGGCCTCGCCGCCACCGTACGCGCCGCGGAGGCCACCGCGCCGACCCGGCCACACCCCAACGCCCAGACCGCCGAGGGCAACCTGGCCACCGGCCCGGTCCTGGCGGTGATCGACCGGGTACGCGACGCGATCCGGAAGCCGTCGGAGAGCTGACAGGAATCACCGGCTCCAGAGCGGACAGCACGTTCAGCCGGCGTACGGGGAAGGACTTCGAAACATGGTCGCCGGCTGCCCGGACGCCGTGTTGCCCGACCGTAAGGCCGACACCCTGGTTGCCAGGTAGCCGGTGAGAGTGCGTCGCTTGACCGACGGCCTCGCGATCAGAGCAGCTCGCCGGCGCAGCGTTCATGATCGCCGCAGCCGTAGCAGGTGTGTCGCAGGCAACCGGTGCAGATCCCGAGGTTCTCCAGTCGGTACCAGTCATGGCAGGTGGAACAGGTCTCGCGGCCGTTGAGCATGGCGTTCCAGCCGGCGGACCCGCCATTGAGTTCGTACGAGGCGGCGACGAACTCGGCCAGCTCGGCATCGTACGCCGGAGCCGTCGGGTCGCCGATCCTGTAGTTCAGGCTCCAGCAGTACACCGCGAAGAACGACGTGCCGCTGACCAGGAAAGCACGACCGCGTCCGTTAAGGGCCCAGGCATCGCGGAGGTGCCGGACGCGTTCCTGGAAAGGCCGCGAGCCGTCCGACATCACACGGTCGCCAGTCACCCTGGCATTATCCGGGCAGGGTCAAGTGGTCAGCGCAACAGCGCTGGTAGCGCGTGCGACCCGGCGCCGGGTCGCGCCCCACCCGGCGGCCCCGTCCCTGGCCGCCGCGGCGGTGGGCCCGGTCCTGGCCCGTCATGGTCGACATGGCCGTCGGGGCCGCCGTCGTCTCGGGCGGCCCCGCTCGCGGACACCTTCGTGCTGGTCTTCGTCCGTCCGCTGGCCTAGCAGCCGACCGGGTTCTGGGAGTACGCGACGAGCGTGTCGAAGCTGGCCCTCGCGCGGCAGTATCCCCGTTCGGCGGGGTCCGTGAAGTAGGCGGTGGCGGCCGTACCGTCAGGCGCCTGCTGCAGGTAGTAGAGCGCCTCCGGATCCTCCTGGTACGGGCCGGCGGGCGCGTCCGCGCGTTCCAGGGCGATGTCGATCGGGCCGCTGCACCCGCCCGAGAGCCTGGCGAAGGCGGTCTGCATGCCGATGGAGTAGTAGAGGTCGGTGACCGTCAGCGAGCACGCCGATCCCTGTAGGGGCGCGGCGGCGGGCGCGGCGGCGGCGGGCGTCGCTGCGGCGACCAGGCCCCCAGCGAGTACGGCTGCACTCACCATGCTGCGGATACGCATGATTCGTCCTCCCCAGTCGAAGCGTGTAGAAATCTTCCACACCAGATGTGAATACTGGCAAAGAATGCCGGGCGTGGGAACCCTGCACGGGAAGCCGGTGTGGGTTCTCAGCGGAGTTGATCCGTTCTCACTGGATCTGATCCGTACCTGATCCGTTCTCACGGAACTTGATCCGCCCGACTGCGTGCCGCCGAAGATGGGGGTAGTCGTAGCCCTTGTCCGCGTGCAGTTTGTCGGGCCGGCGGCGGCGGGGTCCGCGTCGGGAGCTGACGGCGGGGATGGCCTGGACGAGGGATTCCAGGCAGCGGCTGTCGTGGGTGTTCGCCGCTGACACGCCCACGGACAGTGGGAGGCCGCCGCGTTCGGACAGGGCGTGGATCTCGCTTCCGGGTTTACCTCGGTCGACCGGGCTAGGACCGGTCAGTGGGCCCCCCTTTTTGCCCGCACGTAGGCGGCGTCGGCGGTAGCGCGGGACCAGTCGATCAGCCCCTGGGAGCCGAGTCAGTCCAACGCGGCGATGTGCAACCGCCGCCACAGGCCGGCGGCCGTCCACACCTGGAACCGCCGGTGCGCGGTGGCCCTGGACACCCCGAACCCGGGCGGCAGATGCCGCCACGCGCAACCGGTGGTCAACACGTACACGATCGCCGCGAACACCGCCCGCGCATCGATCGGTGGGGTTCCCCCACCCTGCCAACGACGAGGCGGTGGCGGGACCAACGGACCCGCCAGGTCCCACAACTCGTTAGGCACCCACTGCCCCGTCGTGCGGCGAGTTCGGGGGTGAATCAAACGCTCGTCCACAGTAGAAGTGATCTACCGCGAAGGTCAGCAGACCGCCACCTGAGACACCCTCTAAGTAACCACGGCACCACCAGTCACAAACGATGTTCATCTTGCGGGTTGACGGCGACGTCACGCCCTCCCGCCATGGGTGCGTGATTCCGTTCGCCCCAGGCGAGTTGGGCAAAGATTTGGAAACTCTTCATATATCCACAGTCATGGATGCGACTTTTGGGTCCGTCTGCCGGTTCCCCATTGGAAGCATCGGGCCGAACTGATGCCACAGTAAGGAGGCCCACAAGTGCAGAGAGTGATCCGACGCGTTGGGCACCAGGGAAGCGCGATCTTACTT
>NZ_QKKX01000079.1 GCF_003434305.1 Micromonospora sp. MW-13 | reverse complement strand
TGAAACCCCGAACGCGACCGCGACGTCAACGCGACAGCTTGCCGCCGCGATCGCGGAGCGTCACATAACAGATGGCCGTCCTTGGGGAATTCCAACTGACCGCTGACACTCCGATGGCGGTTGACGCTTCCCCAGGCGGACAGTGATGGTCGCCAACGTGCTCTGAGCAGCGAAAAGACGGTGGCAAGATCACGAGGCCGGCTCGTATCCTCGAAGGCTCGGTCGTCGGATCTCGGAGGTGCCGCCGCATATGCCGCCCGTTCCGGTTCATCACTCTCGCCGCCGGCCGCGGGCCCGGGTCCGAAACCGTCTGTGATATTGCCGGATGCCCGCAGCCCGCAGTGGCGACCTGGCAGGTGGCGCGGTCCGGGGTCATCTTCGGGGACCGGTGGATCGCCGGCGAGGACATCGACCTGTGCCGGGAGCACGACAGGCGGGCCCTGCGGCTGACTGGCACCGAGGACTACATCGCTTGATCAGCGGCTGGCAGCCGCAGCCGGAAGTGGGCGTGTCGGCCAGGGTGGTGATGTCGTCGACGGGTTGGCCGGGCCGGACGAGGTCATCCCGTTCGGGCGCCACATGGCGCTCGGCGACTGATCCGTACGGCCTGTTCGGCATGTGGGAAGCCGAGCCCGCCCGGAGTGAGGACGGTCAACGCTTTGACGGTGCGGGTCTCCCGCCGGCCGTGCCCGGTGTCGCGGTGACGGTGCCCGACTGGGACCTCGGCCCTGGGCAGTCCTTTGAGGTGGGCGTGCAGGGTTGGCTGGTTCGCCTTCACGGTGACCATCAGGTGCGCGCCGCGGGCGGCGACGTCGCGGGCGTGAGCGGTCTGGGCGTGCAACGCATCAGCGACGATCACCGTCCCGATCAGGTCACCGAGCTGAGCCTGGACCCGGTCCAGCAGCGGTGTGAGCGCGGGGATCTCGTTGAGACTTCGCCGCGATCCGCACCTGTGCCAGGACCAGACCGGCGCTGGTGTCGTACGCGGACAGCAGGTGTACCTGTCCGCCATCGGGCAGCCGCGCCCCGCGCAAGGCCTTGCCGTCGACGGCGATCACCAACCTCGGCCGACGATCCTGCGCCGGCGTGACGGTGATCCGCGAGCGTAGCCAGCCGGTCAGCACCATCGACAGCGCCTCGGCGTCGACCCGAACCAGCGGCCGCCATAACGTGCTCGCGGCCGGGAGCCGGTCGCTGAACCCGAGCCTGGCCCACGCCGACCGGTTCAGATCCCGAGCCCAGTCCGCGATCGCGGCGACCGTGACCGCTCCGGGCCCCGGCCACGTCGATCAGGGCGGCCTGCGTGCGCGAGGTCAGCAAACTCCGCACGGCGCTCCAGTGTCCTGAGTCGCTAATTCGTGGATAGATTGGCGGTATGGGTGATGGCCGTGGTCCGAAGCTGGCGCCGCTGCAACTGACCGTCGAGGATCTCTGCTAACAGATCGCCGGAGATTTGGTCGGCTGGGGAAGAGACGCCGCCGAGGAGTACCGGAGCATGATGGCCTGCAACGTCATCGCGTTGGGCGGACTCAGCGGAACCTCGGCGGCGATGGCAACGGCCACCCAGGCTGCCGGAAACCTGGTGTCATTCACCCGGGACATCGTCGGGGACCTCATCGCCGACCCTGATGGCCAAAACGATCTTCGTGGTGACGATCCCGGCGATCGCCTCGCAGATCGCGACCACCGTCGTCAAGTGGGCCGGCCGCATCCTCACCTATCTCGGCGCGCTGATCACCAGCCTGACCAACCTCTCGCGGCCCCTCGACCGCTGAGCGACGCATTCCGGCGCCGGCGTACCCGATGCCGCCGGCCCGGCGGGCCGAGCGCGTCGCCGGACCGGCCGGCCGGCCGACCCTGGCGACGTGGAGCAGGCGCTCCGGCGTCACGCTCAGCAACGAACCCAGCGCGGCGCGGGCGGCCGGCGCGTCGATGAGCTGACTCAGCGGATGCACCGCCAACCCGGCCGCGTGCAGGGCCAGCCAGGTACGCATCAACACCCGGCCGAACCCGACCCGCGCCGCGCTGTCTATTCCGGACGGACCGACCAGCACGATCACGGCACCACCGAGCGCAAGCGGATTGCCAGCGGCCGCCGCGAGCAGCCGGGGCAACCCCATCCGGCGCAACACCGGGTACGCCGCCAGCGCCGCCCGCAGTCCGGCCGCCTCGCCACGGGACAGGCCCAGGCAACGGTCGGTGAGCCCGTCGGCGTGGTAGTCCGGGTGAACCGGTGTGAGCCGCAGCCACGACCGCAACTCGCCGACCACCGCCGGATCCGCGTACAGCTGCCGGTCGGCGACCCGGAGCAGCCGCGCCAGCAGGTCGGCGTCGGGCACCACCCGAACCGTACCGCCCGCCTCCCGCGCGACGGCGTCGACGGCCGCGATCACCTCGTCCTCCGGGCCGGCCGAGAACCGGCCCCGATGGGTACGGCGGGTCAGCACCTGCGCCGCGTCGAACGGAGTGACGTACGGGCGCCGGGACGGCCGCAGCCAGCCGACCCGACGGTCCCCGGTGTGGTGGTCCGGGACGAACTCGATCATCAGCCCGGCGTCGGCCGCGACGACCAGACAGGTCTCGACGAACGCGCCCAGGGACAGCCACAGGTCCCGGGCGGAGGGGTCGGCCGCCGGCAGGGCATCCGCCGGGTCCCACCGCACCCGGATCGCCCCGGCCTGGTAGCCGAGCCGCCACGGCTGGGTGTTGTGCGCGCTCGGCGCCCGCCAGCAGAGCGGCTCCAGCACGCGAAACGCCGCGAAGTCCACCTACAGCGTCTTCTCGTAGAAGGTGTACCCGTGCGACGGCCGGCCCCCCAATGCCCGGAACTGCGCGGCCGACGCCGGGTTGTCCCGTCCGACGTACGTGCTGCGCAGGGTGGTGTAGCCGCCGGCACGCAGGTTCCGGCGCAGCTCGGCGGAGAGCAGCCGCTGGTATCCGCGCCCCTGGTGCTCCGGCAGCACACCCTTGATGATCAGCACCGCCTCCCGCCGGTACCGCCGCCGGGTCGCCAGCAACCGGAGCTGGTTGACCAGGTTGAGGTCGCCTCGGACCCGGACAACGAACTCGCTGATGTCCGGTACACACAGCACGAACGCCACCGGCCGCCCCGCCCGGGTCAGGTAGAGCAGCAACGACTCGTCCAGCAGATACGCCAGCCCGTCGGTCTGCCGGCGTAGCTGCCCGGCGGAGATCTCGGTGTAGTAGCCGAGCTGGGCGAGCGACGCGTTCAGCAGTTCCCGCAGCAGGTCGAGCTGCTCGTCCAGCCGGCGGACGTCGCCCCGGTGCAACCGTAGCTCCTCCCCGGGCGGCCACGGATCGCCGGCGGGCCGGGTCCGGTCGACTCCGGCCGGCTCCGGGGTGACCGGGCAGATCCAGGTGTCCGACTCGAACCGCCGGCGGAAGCCGTACGACTCGTAGGCGGCCACGTACCTCGGCGGGTTGTAGGCGCTGTCGATGAAGCCCCGGTCGGCATACCCGGAGGTGATGACCCCGCCGGCCTGGTTGGGCAGCAACGCCACCGGACCGAACAGCGCGTCCCGGTCGCCGGCGGCCCGGCCAGCCGCGGTGATCGCCTCGAACAGCGGCCTGGCCGCCGGCTCGGTGAACTCGGTCAGCCCGAACAGCTGGCACCGCCGACCGAGCCTGGTGTCGAAGGCAGCGTCGGTGTGCAGCGTGGTCCGTCCCACCACGGCCCCGGTGGCGCCGTCCCGGAGCACGTACATCGGCACGCGGTCGCGCCACCAGCGTCGGACCTGCTGGCGCACCGGCGGCACGAAGCGCGGCTCGTCCGCGTACACCCGGTCGGTGAGCGCGAGGAAGTCACGTAGGCCGCGCCGGTCAGTGACGCGTTCCAGCCTGGTCGCCACACCGGCGGTCACTGCCGCACCGCCGGCCCGGTCGGCTCCGTCGCCAGCGGGGTGAAGGTCGAGATGTGCGCCATCTCGGGCGACTCGGCCCGCCACACGCCGTTGGAGTAGCCGTCGGGCTCGGCCGTGTAGAGCCTGATGTAGCCGCCGGTCGCGTGCCGGTTTCCGTCGGTGACCCAGATCATCAGCCTGCGGTGGTGCCGGGACCGGGCGAACCGCAGCATCGCGTCCCGGTCGGCGAAGAACGCGATGGTGCCGAGGGTGAACGGAAATTCCCAGTAGACGGTGTGCCAGCGGTACCCGGACATCCGCCGCAGATCGCGGAGCATCCGGCACCAGACCGGCCAGAGCCGCAGGATGGCCAGTGGACCGCGGTAGCGGGTCGCGCCGATGAACATCGCGCCGGCCCGGGCCTGCACCGGGGCCCGGGAGAACTCACGGGTACGCATTCCTCACCCCACCAGGTAGACGTTCTTGATCTTCTGCTGCCCGGCGAACGGGCCGGTCCCCGCCTCATGCAGTTCGACGCGCAGCTCGCCGGCGGTCGGGTCCTCGGTCAACGACTGCGCGAAGTCGCGGGAGACCGCGGCTAGGTGTCGTCGCACCCCGGTCCGGCAGGCTGCGGCGAGGGCGTCGCGGACCGGTTCGGCCAGCGAACGGCGCAGCTCGATGTGAACCACCGGCCGGGTCTCCAGCGCCTCGTCCTCGGCCAGCGCGAGACAGAACCGGCTGATCTCGGCGGCGTACGGGTTCCCCGCGTACAGGCCGTACTCGACGTCCTGCGGATAGAGGTTGGCGCCAAGGTACGACACCGTCGAGTCGCGCCGGCCGAACAGCAGCAGCACCGGAAGGGTCATCCGCTCGCTGGCCAGCGCCGCACGGCACTCGGCCCACCGGTCCGGGGCGCCACGAAGCACCTCGACGATC
This sequence comes from Micromonospora sp. MW-13, assembly GCF_003434305.1. Classification (GTDB taxonomy): domain Bacteria; phylum Actinomycetota; class Actinomycetes; order Mycobacteriales; family Micromonosporaceae; genus Micromonospora. The sequence goes on along the minus strand of NZ_QKKX01000079.1, from coordinate 66,863 downwards.
CTCGGGTACGGCAGGAGCACCGCCTCGTCGCCGACGTTGTACCGCAACCGCGGCTGGAGCACGTCCAGGCTGGTCACCGTGCAGAGCAGCTCCCGCCGCTCGTTGGTCTCCAGGTAGGTGGCCAGCGGGTTGTACTGGAACACCATCGGCAGTCGCTGCTCGTCCACGCCGAGCAGCGCCGCCCGCACTTCCGGATCGGTCCACAGGCGTCGCCGCAGCCACACCGTGAACCGGGTCTCCGCGCCGACCCCGATGGTCAGGTCCGAGGCGCCGTACGCCGACCGTACCCGGCGGAACCGCTCCTCAAGGTATCCACGCAACGCCTCGGTCATCCCCTCTCCCCCGCAGCTGGCGGAGATGCGGTAGCGCGACCAGGGGAAGCCGTCGGCGTCGAGCCGGTCCCGCAGATGCTTCAGGAACGGCGGGTAGGCGGTCACCAGGTAGTCGAAGTCCGGACCGAACTCGTGAAGGGTGTCGATGATCTTGCCGAGGTCGGGGCCGGTGTTCTTCACCACCGCGATCCGGGCCATCGCGGTGCCGGTGGTCGTCCCGGTCGCCCAGGCACCCATCGAGTAGGCGTTGATGACGAACGGCCGACGCATCGGAAAGACCAGGCTGGTGTAGCCGGCGATGTCGTGGTGCACCACGCGCAGTTCCCGCTCGCCCCGCGGCCAGTTGAACGGCCGGCCCGATGAGCCGGCCGATTCGTCGACCACCACGCCCCGGACCGGCAGTCGGCCACCCCAGCAGCGCCGGGCGGCGGCGTAGGGAACTACGTAATTCTCCTTGTCGGTCTCCGGGAAGTCGGCGAGTCGACGGCGGACGGCGGACGGCCGGGCCCGCAGGAAGTCGCGGTACGCCGGAACGTCCAGCGCGGCGAGCGCACAAACCGCATCCGCGTTCGCCGCCGCCAGCCGGTCGAACACCGGGTGGTACCAGCCGGCCAACCATCGCCAGCCAGCCGGATGGCGCCGGGCGAGCCGGAACGCCGCGCCACGTACCCGGCCGGAGAGCGACAGGCGGGTCCGACGCCAGCGTTCGCCGACGGTCAGCCCAAGCGACGCCACCGTGGACGGCTCGGAGTATCGACGCAGCGTCTCGGTCATACCAGCATTCTCGGCGGGTCCCGGCGGGCCGGGCCTGAGCCCGCGCGCCGATCCGGTGCTGAGTACCCGCACCTAGCTTGATCTTTAACCTGTGCGGCGTGGCCTCGGGTTATTCGAAGTCTTCGTTTTCTTCGTGCTGCCTTTCGGCTTTGTGCTGGTAGCGGCGGTGACGATGTAACCGTCGTGGCGGGCGGCTCGGTGGCGGTTGGGGTGTCCGGGCGGTCGTCCAGGGCCTGGTCGGCTCGGTCTCGGTGCGGCGGCGGGGCAGCCGGGAGGCTGTCGCACAGCTTTCGATCTTCAGGTGTCAAGAGGGCTTCCGCCTGGCGTCGTGATGGAAGATCTTGGTCAGGTTGTGCACCGTGCCGAGTAGTTTGATCTCGGCGTCGACGGTGGCGGTGCCGCGGCGCTGTAGGCGGCGTCCGAAGCGCTGGAACAGCTGGGCGAAGCCGGGTTCGACGAGGGCGCCGCGGCGGGCGTAGAGCTGCTTGCCGTCGGTGGATGCCAGGCGGACGGCCATGTCGTGGTGGCCGGCGGGGACGATGCGACCGGGTGATGTTAGGGCGTGGATCTGGTCGTACTCCTTGGTGATCGACACGAGCAGCGGCAGATCGGCCAGGGCCGCGAAGTTCGCGGTGCTGGCGTAGCCGCTGTCGGCCAGCCACGCCCGGACGTCGCCGGTGAGCCCTGCCGCTACACAGTTGTGCTGAGCACGCCGGATAGCTGGGATCAGGGCGGTGATGTCGGACGGGTTGTCGTGCAGCTCGATCGCGAGGAGGACCTGGTTGCGGGCGCTGGCGATCTGCACGTTGTAGCCCTGCACGTATCCGCCGTGCTTACCGAGCATGAGCCGCGACGCCGGATCGGTGAGCGAGGCCCTGGCCGCCGCGGATGGGGTCGGCTGGGGGTTGAGCGCACGGTGCAACGCGGCCCGCGCTCTGGCCAGCCGGGCCTGCTGCCTCACGACCTTGGTCTTGGCCTCGACCCCGACCGGTGGGCGTCCGTTGGCGCGCCGCCGTCCTGCGGCCTGCTCCCGTCCGCGACGATCCACATGTCCGGATCACCGGGCTGCCACTGTCCGGCAGCGATCAGCCGCTGCGCCACGTCCCGTAACTGGCCGGCGGTGACCGTGGCGGCGTCGTCGCCGGGCGCCAGCCGGCGGGCGTCCAACGGCGCGGTCCACGAGGTGCGTCCGGTCTCCAAGGCAGTGACGAACGAGTACGGCCAGCCCGGAACCCCGATGTGGGTGTCCTTGCCGCGCCCGCAGGTGTGACACAGCACCCGCTCCGGGCAGGTGTGCGCCTCCGGCCGCAGCCAACACGTCACGTCCACCGCCAGGACGATCCGCCCGTCCGCGGCCCGCGGCAACGGCACCGCCGCCACCGCGGTCCGCAACCGCTCGACGTCGATCCGGCCCCGGTTCAACGCCGCATACAGCGAACCGTGACCGCGGCGGTGCTCACCTACCAGCGACAACTCCACCAGCGACCGCACCGGCCCGTCGGCGCACAACAACGCGTCGGCCAGCTCGAACAACGCATCCCCACGAGCGGTCAGACAACGGTGGAACTCACGCCGGAACGCGGCCAGCCGCCCGACCTCATCGGTCGACCCGGCATCGTGCACACTGATCACCAGACAGCCCTTGGTTTGCGATCTTCTTCCCTAGACAAGAGGAATGATCGATCAAGGGCTGCCCCCATGATCAGCCGGGGTCGATGCCGCCGTCCAGCAGGTTAAAGATCAAGATAGCGACGACATGTGCGGCGAACTGATCTTCACCGTTTTCGCCGCGATCGCCAAGTTCCAGCGCCAGCAGATCATCAAAGGCACCCGCGAAGGCCTTGACGCCGCCCGCGCCCGAGGCCGCATCGGCGGCCGCCCCCGCGCCCTGGCCCCCGAACAGATCACCGACGCCCGCATCCTGCTCAGCGCCGGACAACCCGAACCGCCGTCGCCGCCAAGCTGCGCGTCTCCCGCTGGACACTCAGCCGCGCCCTCGACACCGCGCCCCGCTGACGCGCGCCGCCCGGACGGCGATGCTTGACCGCAGCGGGCAGACACACGGATCGCGGAAGAATGCGGCCCGATTCCGGCTCGGACACTTCGGTGTGTCCGAGGCTCTCACGCAGCCCTGCTTTCGCTGTCTACAGCCGCAGGTCGGGCGGACCGAGAACGCGGTCTTTTCGTGCGTCGATCAGCGTGCCCACTCCGTCCAGAATGCGGGCGAGCCCGAAGTTGAGCGCCTGGTCCTGGCCCTCCACCGCCTTGGCTGACGCCATCGCCGCGGTCACGGCGGGGAACCGGTCCTCCCGGCCGGCGAGGACGAGGTGCAGTGACGAGCTCATCGCACGCTCCGGATTCGGCGCCGAGGATATTGCGGTGACCTGCTGGGCCAGGTTGCGGACGTGGCCGGTCAGCAGCACCGCCACGTCGAGCATCTCGCCGCCGTCCAGCCCGGATCCGGTCAGTGCGGTGACCGCGTGCTCCAGCCAGGTCAGCTCGTTCGGACCGATCACCCGATCACCCACTGCAACCTCCAGCGCCCACGGGTGCGCACAGAACCCGGCGTAGAGCCCGCGCGCCCAAGCGTCGAGCGTCTCCCGCCAGGAGGCTCCGGGGCGCGGATCGGGCGGCGCGCCGATGGCGCAGTCGAGCATCAGGGCGACCAGTTCCGCCTTGCCGGGGACGTACCGGTACAGCGCCATCTTCGTCACGCCGACGGCCTCGGCGACGCGGTGCATCGTGACCCCGGTCAGCCCGTTTGCGTCGGCGGCCGCGATCCCGGCGCGGGTGATCGACTCCAGCGTCAGGGTCGGTCGCGGCCCGCGCCGAGGTGGCGTCGGCGGCTTCCACAGCAGCGTCACCAGATCTCGCATGATTGCCCTTCACTCGAAACTGTGTCTACCATACTCTGTATCCGTCGGACACAGTTGGAGATGCGTCATGCCTACGGCCCCTCTTGCAGCCCTTCGAGTCCTGATCAGTGGAGCGGGGGTGGCCGGGCCCGCCCTCGCCCTGCGCCTCGCCGAGCAAGGCGCCCGAGTCACCGTCGTCGAGATCGCGCCCCGACTGCGCGGCAGCGGCTTCGCCGTCGACTTCCGCGGACCCACCCACACCGCGGTGCTGCAACGCCTTGGCGTGCTCGACGACCTGCGCGCCCGGCAAACCCATGGCAGCGCCATGACCTGCGTCGACGAGCACGGCCGGGAGATCTTCACGCTGCCCGCCGAGTTCACCGGCGGCGAATTGGAGGTGGCCCGCCGCGACCTGTCACGCCTACTCCACGACCGCGGCGCCGACCGAGTCGAGTACCTGTTCGGCGACACCATCACCGGCCTGCACGACACCGGGACCGACGTGCAGGTCGAGTTCCGCGACTCCGACACCCGGGTCTTCGACCTCGCCATCGGGGCCGACGGCATGCACTCAACGGTCCGCCGGCTGACGTTCGGCGACGAGCACCGATTCCTCCGGCCGCTCGGCTACCACATCGCCGGCTGGGACCTACCCAACACCTTCGGCTTCCACGGCTCCAGCCGCTACTTCAACGTGCCCGGCCGAATGGCGAGCATCGGCCCGGACCCCCGAGATTCGGTACGGGCCACGGCCATGGTGGTGTTCCGCTCCACCGACTCTGCCGTCGACTGGCACGACCAGGACGCACAGAAGAAGCTGATCACGCACACCTTCGCCGACCTGCCCTGGCACGTGCCCGCCCTGCTGGACACCCTCACCGATGCCCCCGACCTGTACTTCGACGCCATCGCCAAGATCAACGCTCCGGACTGGACGCGCGGCCGGATCGCCCTGCTCGGCGACGCCGCCTGGGGTGTCACGCTCGGCGGCATGGGCGTCGGTACCGGCCTTGTCGGCGCCCACGTCCTCGCCGGCGAGCTCGCCAACGCCGAGGCCGACCACCGGGCCGCCTTCACCGCCTACGAACAGCGCATGCGGGCGTACGCCGGACGCTGGCAGAAAGGCGCCAACCCCGGCAAGTTCCTCGCCCCCGCCACTCGGCGCGGCCTAGCGCTACGCAACCGGCTCATGGCCGCCAGCGTGGTGCAGCGGATGCTCCTCAGCGGTACCAAAAGCCTAGCCACCGACACCGACCTGCCCGACTACCCATGACTGCGGCCAGTCGCTCAGCGACAACCGGTGGACAGCGCCACCAGGAAGGCCGCGCAGATCCGCGTACGCGGTACGGATCTAGGACCAGGCCCCTACGGACCGTGTCGGCACGCTACTCGTGCGGTGCCTCGTCGGGGTTGCGCAACGGACGGAGCCCGCCGGCGAGGTCAGGCAGCAGGAACGAATAGTGGCCGTGGACGTTGAGGTGTGAATGCTGGTAGACGGACAAGCGGGCCGCGTCGGCGTCGCGCACCGGGTAGCCCTGTTCCCGCAAGGTGGCCAACGCGTGATCCAGATAGCTGGTGTTCCGCCTCGGTGCTCGCGGTGCCGGCCCGGATCGCGGTCGCATACTTGATCATTTGGTCGTACTGCTCGGCGATGATGTCCCACCGGATCGGCCGCGACAGCGCCGGAGCGAGCCGCGGGTACGCGTCGGATTCGCCAGCGGCCGGCCGGTAGAGCCGGACCTTGTTGATCCGCTTGATCCTGGGGAGCAGGTCGAAGCCGAGCAGCCGGGTGATGCCGAAGCCGACCTCGGACTGGCCGTGGGAGTCGACGTAGTTGCCCTCGACCTCCATGGTGGTGCCGTGCCTCATCGCGCACTCGACCATCGCGGCGACTTCGGACGCGGTGCAGGAGATGAGCTGGGAGTGGATGGCCATGCTCTTGCGCTCGACGTGCCAGTAGATGAGCACGCCGCGGCCGCCGTAGCGGGAGGGCCACTCGGTGAAGATGTTCTGATCGAACGCGCCGAAGTGCGTCGAGTCCGACGCGGCCGCGCTGGACCCGGCGCCCCAGACGGTCTGCGCCCGGGCCGCGAACGTGGCGTTGGCGGTCTCGGTCGCGATCGTGCGGGCGACCCCGGCGGTCAGGTACCGGCGCCGCACGAAGCGGATGTCGTCCTCGCTGTGCCCGAGCACCGCGTTCCCGGCGATCGCCCGGATCCCGGTGTTCGTGCCGTACGCGTAAATGGCCAGCAGCAGCCGCTCGGCCAGGACCTCCGGGGCGAGATCACCGCAGCCGGCTGTGCCGGTGACGCCGGCGAGGCACCCGGTGCGCAGCACCGCCTCCTTGAGCATGTCGATCAGCGGAACGGTGCCCCACCGGGTCCGGACCTCGTTCTTGAGCCGGCGCAGGTTCCGCGGCTCCGGCGCGGCGTCCAGGTCGGTCAGCTTGATCGCGCCGTTCTTGCCCCGATCGGCGATCTCCAGCCAGGCCAGCTTCGGCACGCCGGTATCGAGCGCGGCCAGCTCGTCGCGCATCTCCTCGCGCAGCTGATCGATGAACGCGGTCGGGTCGAGCGGTTTGCACAGGGCTGCGTAGTGGGCGTCGCGGTGGACCTCGAAGTCGTGCGGGAGGTCCTGGTCGGGGTTGCGCCACTTGCCCGCACCGACGACCCAGTCGGTAGCCTCGTTGCGGGAGTTGACCCGTCCCTCGCTGCGCTGCCCGTAGCCAGAGCCACAGACCGCCCCCGCTACTGCCGTCTGCCCTGGTGGCACCGCCGACCGACGGTGCCGCCAGGCGACTGACTGACCGAGGGCACCGCGACGATGCGACCTCGTAGGCAGGCACCGTGAACAGCGGCGTCACCCCGGTGCTCGCCCCGGACCGCTACGTCGACAAGCGTTCCGGCGGCGGGAAGGGTGATTCCGGGGGCTTCCCCGCTGACCTTCGGGCGTCGACTATCGCTGAGGCTGCGAGCACGACAGCGGCGGAGAGTAGCGCTGCCAGGGGCGGCAGGTGCACCATCACGGGAACCAGCATGGCGAGTACGGCCAGCGCGGCGAACCGGGAGGGGGATACGCGGCTGAAGACCTCGTACTCGAAGCGTGCCCGGCCGAGGGTGAACACCGCGGGCCCGCCGAGGATCAGGATAGTCCAGGACAGATGGTTGCTGTCGAAGGGGTGGTCGATGACCAGGTCCTGACCGATCGCGGTGGTCACGACCCCGGCCACCATGACCAGGTGTGAATCGGCCGTCTTCCAGACGACGCTCCCGGGGCGCACGCTCATGCTGACGGTGTCCAACAGGACCTGGCCGGCCCGGTAGACGTAGATCCGCCACATCAGGATAGAGATCGCCAGCGACACCGCGAACGCGATGGTGTGACTGGGGTCGATGTCACCCTCGCTGTACGAGCGGCCCATGGACAGGGCCATCTCACCGAGCGCGACGAAGAACAGCTGCTGATAGCGGTCGGCCAGGTGCTCACCCGCGATGGTGATCGCCTTGACGTCGGAGCGGCCGAGCCCGGGTATCGGCCAACCGGCCCTTGCCATCACCAGCTCGACACCCAGCGCCAGCCCCCACAGCGTGCCCCTCCACCCGCCTTCCAGGGCCGCGCCGACGATCCACAGGATGCCGGTGGCGCCGAAGGTGATCAGCACTCGCAGCTTGAGTTGCCGACGTTCCGGAGCGCGGTCGCCGATTATGAGAATCAGGACCCGCCCCGTCTGGGCGACCACGTAGGCGATAGCGAACGCCAGTCCTCGGCTGCCGAACGCACCCGGCACCGCCACGCCCATTACCATGCTCGACACCAGGGCGAGGACGATTACCGCCTGGACCATCGGGTAGTTCGGGTCGTACCGGCTCGTGGTCCAGACGGTGAGATGCCAGAGAAACCAGAGGGTAAGCAGGACGAACACGCCTTTGGCCACGTTGGCCGCCGCCGAGTCGACGAAGTCGGCGCTGGGGCCGGCGAGAACCTCGACCGATCGGCTCGTGATTCGGGTGAACGCGAAGACGTATATTACGTCGAAGAACAACTCCAGGAAGGTTGCGCGCATGGCCGCTTCCCCCTTTGGGAGGGGGTTCGCCGGTTCACCCATCGATGAGCCACCCAGTTTCTACGTGGCGGGGCTCGGACGCGCCGCGCGCTCGCTGATACTTTCTGCCTTACCAGCAGTAACGAGCAGTTAGTGGAAACCGGACGAGTCGGGCCAATCAAGCGAACTAACGACCTCGTGCACGGTTGCGAGTCCTTGAGAAGGCGTTTCACATGTCTGTCAGTCGGGTGTGTTGAAGGTGCGGCGTTGTTGTCGGGTGGCGGGTGCGCCTCGGGTGAGGCGGCCGAGCATGCCGGCGATGGCGGCCCAGCGGATCATGGCTTCCGAGGTGGCGGTGTGGGTTTCGTAGTCGCGGGCCAGCCGGCGGTGGGCGGTCAACCAGGCGAGGGTGCGCTTGACGACCCACCGTCTGGGGTGAACGACGAACCCTCGCTGGTCGGTGGGCTTACGCACGATCTCCACCACGGTGTGGGCACGTTCTTGGCCCAGTCGACCAGGCGGCCGGCGAGCCGGAGTCGGCGAACACGTGCCGGATCGGGGTCGCCGCGTACGTGGCGAGCAGGGCGCCCTTGGCACCGTCGCGGTCCTGCCAGCTCGCTGCGAGGACCCACACGGTGACCGGTAGTCCGAGGGTATCGGTGACGATGAACCGTTTCCGGCCGTTAATCTTCTTGCCGGCGTCGTGGCCGCGGGTATGGGCGGGGACGGTGTCGGCGGCCTTCACGCTCTATCGAAGCGGATGACCCAGTCCGCATCCGCCAACTCCAGCGTATTACAACGTGTTACGGTTAGGGGGTGCCGGAACGCGAGTACGTGTGGACCGACGCGGGCCTGGACAACGCTCGCCGCAACGGCGTCGGCGTGGATGAGACGACCCAGGCGCTTTACGCCCCGCCGGGCCTACGCTACGAGCGCGCCCTCGGGGATCTGCTGCTCATCGTCATGGGTATGGCCGACAGTGGTCGAGTCATCGCCGCGCTGTGCGACCGCATCGACGCCACCCAGACATACAAGATAATCGGGGCTCGTGCCCTACCTGGCGCAGACCTCGACGAGTGGAGGAGGCGAGTCCTGTGACCGAGCCGGACTTCGACCAGATGACCAAAGACGAGGTCGTCGCATGGTTCCAAAACACCGACAGCCTGGCACCGGTCATCAGGTCCATGGCCGCAGCGCCACCGTCCGGCGTCGCACCCGAGACACCCATGATGCTGGTCAGCATCCGCCTGCCCGTCCCACTCGTCGAACAACTCGAACGCCTCGCCGACCAGGCCGCAACCCGCCGATCCGACATCATCCGCGACGCCCTGACCAAATACATCACCGCCCGCATCGCACCCGTCAGCCGCGACGAGGCCGAACACGCCCTCGACGTACTCCGCCGCATCGTCACCGACCGCACCACCGAAGGACACGCCGACGCGGCATAACCGCCCGGTCTGACCGACGACCGCGTTCACGCCTGGCAGACCTGCGGGTGCCGAAAAGCACGTCCGCGCTTCTCAGGAGCGGTTTCCGGCACTGAGATGTCGGGCTTGTCTCGTTCGCCGTGGGCTCCATGTTCATCGTCGCTGGTGACTGCGCGATGATGCCGTCTCATGCTGTTCCGACTGGCGTACCTGGGGATCACGAACGCGTTCGCGTTGCTGCGGCTGTCGCCTGGCTCTGACCGGGACAAGAACGCAGGGCTCTGTTGCATTGGGCGGAAGCATGATCGGCTCCAGCTTGCCCGGTGGTCTGCTTGGCCGGTGAGGTCGCTGTCTCGCCTCCGGTCCTGGTCTCCGCCCGCGTCGGCGTTCGCGGGGTTCCGGTTCCCGTCCGAGGTGATCGTTCTGGCGGTCCGCTGGTACCTGCGGTTCAACCTCTCCTACCGGGACGTTGCGGAACTGCTGGTCGAACGCGGCGTGGAGGTGGATCACGTCACCGTCTACCGGTGGGTACAGCGGTTCATCCCGCTCCTGGCCGACGCCGCCCGCTTCACCCGCCACTCAACGGCTGACCGCTGGTTCGTGGACGAGACCTACGTCAAGGTCAACGGGGTCTGGCGGTACGTGTACCGGGCCGTCGACCAGTACGGGCAGGTCATCGACGTGCTCGTCTCAACCCGTCGGGATACCGCTGCGGCCCGGCGGTTCTTCCACCGAGCCCTGACCACGGTGAAGGCCACGCCGACCGAGGTGGGCACCGACGCCGCCCCGGTCTACCCCGGCATGCTCGAGGACGTGGTCCCGTCGGCGTGGCACCACGTCGAACGGTACGCCAACAATCTGATCCAGGCCGATCACAGCCAGCTCAAGCACCAGCTCAGACCGATGCGCGGGCTCCGCACCGACCGCACCGCCCAGACGATCATCACCGGCCACGCCTTCATCCAGAACCTACGACGCGGACACTACGAACTCGCCACCGACACCCCACCCGTACATCGGCTGGCCGCCGCGTTCACCGAACTCGCCCAAGCGATCTGACCGCAACTCCCCACCGAGCTCAGCATGTCCACCAATCGAACAACGCAACAGCACCCGATCGATGAGGCGGGGATCGGGGCGAGGCGGTAGGGGCCTACGGCCCGTCGACGCGGATCGGCATGCTGGGTGAGGACGCGGCGGGAATGAGCAGCCGGGGGCTTCCTGAGCCGTCGGCGGGAACGGCCCAGATGTCCGAGCCGCCCGCTGCGCCGGGTCTCGCGTAGGCGACCTCGCTGTCGGACAGCCACTGCGCTTGGTCGTCAACGCTGGCGGTCTCCGCCAGCGGGGTCTCGCGCATCGTGACCAGGTCCAGCACGTGCAGCCGCCATGGCTCGGCGGCCGACGGCGAGACCCGCTTCTTGAACGCGAGCCGGGTCCCGTCCGGCGAGAGCGACGGGCATTCCACATTGTCCCGCAGCGTCCGCGCCTCCCACTTGGCGTAGTCACCTTCGACCAGGTAGGTCCGGCCCTGCGTGGAGACCGCCGCGTAAAAGCGGTTGTCGTCGGCGGCAAACGTGACGCCCCAGAAGTTCACGTCCGCGGCGTGGTGACGCCTGCCGTCGATGTAGAGCGGGATCGTCTCGATGTTGACGATCGGATAGCCGGTCCTGGTGTCGAGGATCCCGGTCCAGGTGGAGAAGCCGGTGGCGTTGTAGGACTCGCCGGTGACGAAGACCGTCCAGGCCACCATCCTGCCGCTGGGCGAGACCCTGGCCCGGCTCGGGACGCCTGCGAGGTTGAGGCGGTTCGTCTCGCGCAGCTCGCTGTCGAGAATCAGCGCGCTCGTCCGGGGCAGGCCGCCGCGCACCTCGGCCACCAGGCAGACCGCCGTCCCGCCGGAGGAGTGGAAACGCCGGCAGTTCAGATCGCCGACGGTGCGGGCTGCGCCCGGGTCGTCCGACGGCACGGCCGCGACCCGGCCGCCTGCGTCGAGAAACAGCAACTGCCCCGAGCGGGTGGTGTCGAGAGCCGCGCCGGCCGGCGACGGATCGGCCGCGGCCAGCACGGCATAGGTGATCGCGATCGCGGCGAGCGCCACAATCGACGCGGCGAGGACCAGGGCACGTTTCACAGGATCACCTTCCGGGCGGCGAGTAGGGAGAGCGCGAGCCCGCCCGCCATCACGAGCAGGCCTGTCCGGGCGTCCCAGGCGGTCCAGAGCGCGCCGAAGGCGACCGACGAACCCAGCCGCGCGAGCGCCTGCGCGGTCTGGAGCACGGCCATCCCGCTGGTACACAGGGCCTCGGGCAGCAACGGTCCGGCGGCGGACATCAGGACGCCGTCCGTGGCCGCGTAGAACGTGCCGTGGAGCACGAGGACCGCGATCAGCAGCGCGATGCCGGTTGCCGCACCCGCGAGCAGCAGGTAGGCGGCGAGGAGGGCGACGTGCCCGCCGAGGAAGACCCCGACGCGGCCCCGCCGGTCGGCCAGGCGCCCGAGCGGCACGGCGAGCAGCAGGTACACCGCGGCCGTGCCGAGCGGCAGCAGCGGGAACAGGCCGGGCGTCATCGCGAGCTGCTTCTGCAGCAGCAGGTAGACGAAGAAGTCGCTGACCGTCACCAGGCTGAGCAGGACGGTGACGGCGCAGATCCGCCGGAACGCGGGGTCGCCGGCGATGGCGCGCACGGCCGTCCCGATCCGCGGTGGCTCGGCCGCGAGGGTGGTGCGCGGGTCGCGGACGTAGAGCGCGAGCAGCACCAGCCCGAGCGCCGCGACGCAGAAGGAGGTCATGAATACGGCGTCGTAGGACCCGCCGGTGGCGGCGAGCACCCCGAACGCGGCGAGCGGGCCGAGGAAGGCCCCGAGCGTGTCCATGGCCCGGTGCACGCCGAACGCCTGCCCCAGCCGGTCCGGTGGGGTGGACAACGAGATCATCGCGTCCCGCGGGGCCGTCCGCAGTCCCTTGCCGGCCCGGTCCGCGGTGATCACGGCGCCGAGGGCGCCGACCGAGGTCCCGGCCAGCAGCAGACCGAGTTTGGCCAGGGCGGAGATGCCGTAGCCGCTCGCGGCGACGAGTTTGCGGTGGCGCCAGCGGTCGGAGGCGTGCGCGCCGGCGAGGCGGACCAGTGCGGTCACCCCGAAGTGGAGGCCGTCGAGCACGCCGACCTGCAACGGGTTGAGCCCGAGCGCGAGCACGAGGTAGAGCGGCAGGACGGCGGTGACCATCTCGGCGGAGATGTCGGTGACCATGCTGACCATGCCGAGGGCGAGGACGTTCGCCGGGACGGAGCGCAGCAGCGCCCGTCCCGGCGGACGGTTGGCGGTGATGTACATCAGTGGCAGGTATAGGTCGGGCTCGTGTCCTTGACCGCGCCGTCGGTCCCGATCAGCTGCGAGGAGAAGGTGCTGTCGGTGAACGTCAGCTTGATGACGCCGTACGTCCCGGACAGCCGCTTGAGGCTGTTGGGCTGCACGTTGACGATCGGGTAGGGCGGCGCGCCGGCCATCCCGCCGAGCAGTTCGACGATGCCGTTCGGGTCGGCGTCGCCGTCGGGGTCCTGCGGGCCGAACCGCTCGTAGTGGTGGTCGTGGCCGTTGAGGACCAGGTCCGCGCCCTCGTTGTAGAGCATCTGCCAGATCGGCCTGCTCACCGGGTCGTTGCCGTGGTCGCCAGAGCTGTATAGCGGGTGGTGCCAGGACGCGGCGATGCAGCCCTTGGTGTTCGCGGCGAGGTCGGCCTGCAGCCAGGAGATCTGCGCGTCGTCGTCGAAGCTGTTGGAGTTGAGGACGATGAAGTGCCAGTTGCCGTGGTTGAAGCTGTAGTAGCTCTTGCCCTGCGGGTAGGCGATCGACCCGAAGTAGGACTTGTAGCCGGCGTACTCACCGGCCGGGTCGTACGTCTCGTGGTTGCCCGGCGCGGGCCGGATCTTCGACTTGAACTTGCCCCAGGTCTTGTCGAAGTAGTTCCGGAAGTCCGACAGGCGGGCGTCGTCGTACTGGTTGTCGCCCATGGTGATGACGAACTCGGGGTTCATGGCCGTGACGAGCGCGGCCGTCTTCGGGTGCTGGCAGGAGCTGGAGCTCGCGGTGCACTGGTCGGCGATGTCACCTGCGGCGGCGACCGTGAAGGTGGTCCCACCGGTCGGGCTGGGCGACGGCGTGGGCGAGGCGGTCGGTGCCGTGCCCAGGGTGAGCTTGTCCATGTTGGGGCCGCCGGTCGCCGTGGTGGCGGTCGCCCGGATCGTGTTGGCGCCGGCCTGGAGTGGCACGTTGATCGTCTGGTCGGTCCAGGTGCTCCAGCTACCGGTGGGGTTGAAGACGAGCCCGGACGTCACGGTGACGCCGTTGACCGCGATGCTCAGCGGCCGTCCCGCGGTGGTGCCGTTGGCGTAGCGGAAGGTGCCCGGCCGGCTGCCCGCCGCGGCCGCGGTCACGGTCCATTCGATGTAGCCACCGACGACGTCGGTGTAGTCGACGAACCCGGTCCCGGTGTATCCGGCATGGTTGCTGAAGACGGCAGCCTGGGAGAGCGTGGCGTTCTCGGCCTGGTGGTCGGCGCCACCGGGGTCAGGGGTGCCGTCCGGGCCGTAGACCTCCAGTTCCCAGAGCGAGTAGCCGTAGGACGTGCCGCGGGCGGTGCCGTAGACGCGCAGGTATCGTCCGTTCGCGCTGAGGCCGGTGTGGTCGTCGGTCCCGCCGTCCGCGCCGGTCACGGTCTTGACGGTGGTCCAGGCGGTCCCGTCCGGCGAGGTCTCCAGCCGGTACGCCGAGCCGTACGCGTCCTCCCAGGTCAGCTTGACCCGGTTGATCGCGACGGACGAGCCGAGGTCGACGCGGAGCCACTGCGGATCCGATCCTTCGACGCTGGCCCAGCGGCTCGTGGCGCTGCCGTCGACGGCGTTCTCCGGACCGTATTCGCTGCTTTCGGTCGACGAGGAGGTGGCGGGCCGGTTGTGGGACAGGAGCACGTCGGCGGCGTCGGCCCGGTCGACGATGACGATCAGTGCCGTAGCCACCAGCATGGTGCTGGCTACAGCGAGGGTGGGTAGCTTTCTCTTCCAGCGCACGGTGTCTCCTTGGGGAGGGGAGTTCAACCGGCCGGGGGCAGTTGTTCACTGAAGCGCGTCACGTCCGAAGGTGTTCCGGAGCCGCGCCAAGCCGCTTGGGAAGAGACTTCCAATTACGTCGTTCGATGTCAAGGGGTTAGGAAAGCAATTTGCCTTTTCGGTCGCGCCCCCGGTCAGCATGGGCTCGGAGCGTTCAGTGGTCACCGCTGTTTGCATCCCCGACGGTTCATGCTGAACCGACGACGCGGCAGGCCCGGTCGGAGGATCTCTCCGACCTGGCCTGCCGCGTCGTCGGCGAGGTGCCCCCGGTGTGCCGCATCGGGGTCGTCCGGTGTTCGCCGTGCCGGCCCGTGACGAAAGGTCGGCCACCTCTCGATCAGCAGGGTTCAGCTTGTCGGGAAGTCGTCCGCGGGGGTGCGGATGTGGTCGCGGATCCATACCCCGGCGGGTTTGAGCTTGCTGCTGCCGGTGAACGGGCCGCTGGGGCAGGTTCCGCTCGTGAAGACCGCGCCGGAGCGGGAGTCGTCCGAGTAGTTCCAGTTCACCCAACTGATCTTCTTCGTGGCCATCAGGTCCAGGTACTGCTGTGACCTGGTGAAGTTGTTGGCACCGTCGCCGGACGCGGTCTGCGTGCCGAACTCGGTCACGAACACCGGGAAGGAGTTGGAGCCCGTGCTCAGCGCGTCGAGGTATTCCGAGCCGTGCGAGCCGGCGTAGAAGTGGAACGTGTACATGATGTTGGTGGCGTTGACCGGGTTGTTGCTGATGTCGGACGGGCCGCGGCCGTCGGAGACGCCGAACGACCCCCAGCCGTGGGTGCCGAGCAGGATCACCGAGTCGGCGTCCTGCGCCCGGATGACCGGGATGATCTGCTCGTGGTAGCTCTTCACGGTCGACCAGCTCACGCCGTTGGGCTCGTTCGCCACGTCGTAGAGGATGTTGACCTTGTGCTTGTGCCGCTGGGCGATCTCGGCGAAGAAGGTCTTCGCCCGGCTCAGGTTGGCGTTGGGGTCGCCGGGGCTGAGCTGGTGCCAGTCGACGATCGCGTACATGCCGCGCGCGGTGACCTGCTCGATGATGGAGTGCACTAGGTCGGTGAAGCCCCGCGGGTCGGTCTCGTACCCGCCCTCCTGGATGTACATCGAGATGCGTAGGACGTCCGCGGTCCAGTCGGTGGCCAGCGCCGTCAGCGATGCGCTGTTGACGCACTGGCCGTACCACTGCATGCCGTGCGTGCTCATACCGCGCAGCTGGATGGGCCGGTCGTATTGGTTGCACAGCTTCAGCCCGCAGACGTGCAGTTGGCCGTTGACGCCGACTGGTGTGCCGCCGGGCGGGGGCGACGTGCTCGGTGTCGGTGACGGCGAGCCCGCGACACCTAAGGTGATCTTGTCGAGGTTCGGGCCGCCGTACGCGGTCGTCGACGTGACTCGGATGATGTTGGCGCCCGCGTTGAGCGTGATGCTGAGGCTGGCGTCGGCCCAGGCGCTCCACGCGCCGGTCGGGTTGAACGCGAGGCCGGCGTTGACGACCGTGCCGTTGACGGTGACCGACATCGGCCGGTTGGCGCTGCTGCCGTTGGCGTGGCGGATGGTCAGGCTGGTGGTGCCCGCGGCAGGTGCCGTTGCGGTCCACTGCACGTAGCTGCCGGTGGCGTTGTCGAGGTTGACGAACCCGGTGCCGGTGTAGCCGGCGTGGTTCGACTCGACCGCGCCCTGGGACACCGTGCCGTCCTCGGCCTGGTGCACCGAGGCCGGTGGCGGTGACGCGGCGACCTCGAAGTCGAGGTAGTCGAGGTTCGCGGAGCCGGTCGCCGTGGTGGCGGTGACCCGGATGGTGTTGCTGCCGGCGTTGACGGCCACGGTGAGGGTCTTGTCGGCCCAGGTGTCCCAGTCGGAGGTGCTGGCGAACGACGGTGCCGCGGCGACGACGGTGCCGTTGACGGCGATGTCGGCGGGCCGGGCGGTGGCGGTGCCGTTGCTGTAGCGGATGGTGATCGTGGCGGTGCCGGCGGCGGGCGCGTTGACCGTCCACTGGGTGTAGCTGCCGGCCACGTTGTCGCCGTTGACGAAACCGGAGCCGGAGTAGCCGAGGTGGTTCGCTTCGGCGAGGCCCTGGCTGATCGTGGCGCTCTCTGCCTCGTAGCGGGTCGGCGCCGCCTGCGCCTGCGTCGCGATGAACAGCGATGCGGCCACGAGCAGGCCGACGCCGCCGGCCGCGACGAGCCGTCGGCGGGGTGTGGCGGATCGTTGGAGTCGCATACTCTGTCCCCTCCTGTGGCCGCGCACGCTCCCGGCCGTCGACGGTGAGGGTGCGCTCCGCACGGATCGGATCAGGGACCCGTGCGGCGCGGCACTTCGCTAGCTGATGGTGATGCGCAGGGTGCGGTCGGCGCCGTTCGCGGCCCCGCCGTTGTTGTCGCAGTTGGTGGTGCTGAGCCAGAGCTGGTCGAAGCCGGGCACCCTAGTGACCGTGCGTAGGCGTCCGTACGTGCCCGTGTAGTACGCCGTCGGAGTGCCCGTGGTCTCGCCGCTGAGTAGCGGGATGCGCCACATCCGCTCGCCGCGCAGCGTCGCCATGTAGACGACGTCGCGGACGATCGCGATACCGCTGGGCGAGGCGGTCGACACCGACCACTGTCGCTTCGGGTTCTCCATGCCCGCGACGCCGCATGTGCCCTCGCAGGTCGGCCAGCCGTAGTTCTTGCCCGGCTTGATGAGGTTGAGTTCGTCGTACATGCTGTTGCCGAACTCGGCCTCCCAGAGCCGGCCCTGCGAGTCGAACGCCAGGCCCTGCGGGTTGCGGTGGCCGTAGCTGTAGACCCGGGTACCGAACGGGTTGCCCGGCGCCGCGGCACCGGTCGTCGTGATTCGCAGGATCTTGCCGTTGAGCGAGTTGAGGTCCTGGGCCCGGCTGCTGGTCTGCCCGTCACCGGTGGAGACGTAGAGGTACCCGTCCGGCCCGAAGGCCAGGCGGCCACCGTTGTGGTAGCGGTTCTTGGCGATCCCGGAAAGGATCGTGGTGTACCCGGTCAGGGTGCTGCCGTCGTAGGTCATCCGGGCGACCCGGTTGCCTTCCGACGCGGTGTGCATGAAGTAGACGTAGTGGTTGGACGCCCAGCCGGGGTCCACAGCGACGCCGAGCAGGCCTCCCTCACCGTCGGTGGTGACGACGTTCGGGACGGTCCCGACCTGGGTACGCACACCGGACAGCGTCGCCTTGAAGACCTTGAACTGGCCGGAGGTGACCTTGTCGTCCCGCTCGGTGACGAGGGCGGTCTGCCCGTCGGGCATGAAGTCCGTGCCCCAGGGGATCGTCCAGCCGGTGGAGATCTGTGTGATCCCTGACGGCACGCCGCCGCTGCAGGTCGCGGTCGTGAAAGACACCGTGTTGCTCTGCCCGGACGTGTTGCCTGCGCCGTCTCGGGCGACGACGTTCAGCCCGTACGCCGTGTTGCAGGCAAGCCCGGTGACGGAGGTGGTCGCCGCCGGGGGCGTGCCGCTGACCGACTTGACGACGGTCGTCCCGGTGCGCACGTCGTACGCGGTGACCCCGACGTTGTCCGTGGACGCCGTCCAGGTGAGCGTGACGCTGCTGCCGCTCAGATTCGAGTAGGCCAGGTTCGCCGGGGCGGTCGGCGCCTGGGTGTCGGAACTGGCCAGGGTGGAGCAGATCGCCTGCGCGCTGGACAGCGAGATGTTGCCGGCCGCGTCCCGGGCGAACACCGACAGGCGGTACTCCGTGTTCGGCGAGAGGCCGGTCAGGTTCCGCGAGGTGCCCGTGCCCGTCGTCTGACTCAGCAGGTTGCCGTCGTGGTAGATGTCGTATCCCGCCACCCCGACGTCGTCGGTGGACGCGCCCCAGTTCAGCGTCATGCTGCTGGAGGTGACGGCGGAACAGCTCGGGGCGCCCGGTGTGCTGGGCGCCTGCGAGTCGCTCTGCCCGGTGACGCGCAGCCGGTCGATGTTGCTCAGGCCGAGCGCGCCGGTGGCGGTCAGCCGCACGGTGTTGACTCCCGCGGCCAGCGTCGTGCTGACCGTGACGTCCGCCCAGTCGGTCCAGGCGGTGGTCGCCGGGAACGGCTGGTTGCCGACGAGGTTGCCGTTGACCGCGATGTCTCCCGGCCGGTTCGCCCCGCCGGAGTTGGCGTAGCGGAACGCCAGCTGCGCGGTGCCCGCGGCGGCCGCGGTCACCGTCCACTCCACGTACGCCCCCGCCGCGTTGGTCGTGTTGACGAAGCCGGTGCCGGTGTAACCGGTGTGGTTCGACTCGACCGCGCCCTGAGCGATGACGGCGTTCTCCGCCTGGTAGTCGGTGAAGGCCGGCGCTCCGGCGACCTCGAATTCAAGGTAGTCGAGGTTGGCGGTGCCGGCTGCCGAGGTGGAGGTGACTCGGACGGTGTTGCTGCCGACCACGTTGTCCGTGTTGGCGAAGCCGGTCCCGGAGAAGTTGAGGTGGTTGGACTCGGCGAGGCCCTGACCGATGGTGGCGCTCTCGGCCTCGTAGCGGATGGGTGCGGCATGGGCGGGAGTCGCCATGAGGGCCGACCCGACGATGAGGAATTCCGTGCCGAGCGCGGCGATGAGTCTCATGCCCGCTCTGGTTCGTACCATTGCGTGCCTTTCTCCCGAAGTGAAAGATAGTCAAACTGACTTACAGTTGCTGATGCTACGGCCGGCCATGCATACCGGTCAATATTCGAGTGCCGCGATGCGGGGCAGCGTCAGCCCGGGTGATCGACACTCGGAGGATCACGTGGCCGATCCGGGCGAAGTATGGCGCCGACGATGACCTGATGAAGGCTGTGCCTCGACATCGGTGGTCCGCAACGCGCCGAAGCCCGCAAGGGGCATGGCGGCGGATAGGCGCGGGTGGGCACGCCGGGGCCCGTCTCTGCTCGACGGGCCCCGGGAAGGCGTGGACAGCCGGTTAGACGGCGGTCCTTAGCGCGGACTTCGCGTCCATCGTGGCACCCAGGGCGTCGAGGCCGGCCAGGGCGGCGCCGACGACCGGAGCCTGCGCCGACACCACCACCTCGGCGCGGGGCAGCGCGGCCGGCATTCCCTCCACGATCGACTGGTGCAGCAGCGGATGCCGGGCGGCGAGCACGCCCCCGCCCAGCACGAGAGCCAGCCGTTCCTCGCGCATGCCCAGCCGCTCGGCGGCGACTCGGGCCAGGGACAGCACCTCCGTTGCCTGTTTGGCCACGATGCGACGCGCCACCTGGTCCCCGCCGGTCGCGACGGCGAACAGGACCGGGGTGAGCTCGCCGATGCGGGCGGGGGCGACCTCGCCGAGGTGCACGGCGATGCCGAGGTCTTCGACCGTGGCCACCCGGAAGTGGTCGATGACCGCCTCGGTCAGCCGGGTGGCCGGCCCGCGGCCGTCCTCACCGCGTGCCGCGTGCCACAGCGCCAGGGAGGCCAGGTGGTGCCCGCCGCCCCAGTCTCCGGTGAGCATCCCGAGGGCGGGGAACCGTGCGGTTCGCCCGTCGGCGTCGCGGCCGACGCAGTTGATCCCGGCACCGCACACGACCGTGATCGCGCGTTCGGCGTCGGTGCCGGCGCGCATCAGAGCGAAGGTGTCGTTGTCGACCCGGTTGTGGTGTGCCCACCCGGCCGCGGTCACTGCCTCGGTCAGGATCCGCACCTCGGTGGGCAGGTCCGCGCCGGCGAGGTAGACCTCGGCCCGGTCGAACACTGCGGCCGTGCCGAGCCCCGCGTGCTGCTTGGCCTGCGCGATGAGCCGGCCGAGCAGGCCGATGGTGTCGGGCACGCCGATCAGGTGCGGCGAGGACGCCGGTCCCCGGGCGCGCCCGAGCACGGCTCCGGCGCCGGTGGCGATGATGACGTCGGTCTTGGAGTTGCCCCCGTCGACCGCGACCACGGTCCTTTCGCCGATCATGCGGCCCACCTCAGGTGCGCGGCGTTCGTGGCGAGAAGCCGGTCGGTGAGGCTCTCGGCGAGGTCGTGCTGGCCGACCAGCGGGTGTGCCAGCAGCGCCTGGTAGACCCGCTGCCGTCCACCGGCCACGGCGGCGTGCACGGCCAGCTCCTCGTACCCGCTGACGTGGGAGATGAGGCCGGAGATGTGGGGGCCGACGGCCCGGACCGGCAGCGGCGCCACGCCGTCGGCGTCGACCCGGCAGCTGACCTCGATGACGGCGTCGTCGGGCAGGAACGGCAGGGTTGCGTTGTTGCGCACGTTGACCGGGTGTGTGGCGCCGTCGCCGCTGCGCAGCGAGCCGATGAGCCCGACGGCGGCCTCGGAGTAGTACGCGCCGCCGCGCTTGGCGAGCAGGTCGGGTTTGGTGTCGCGGGTGGGGTCGGCGTACATGGACAGCAGGGCACCTTCCAGTTTGGCGACCTGCTCGCCCCGGGTCGGTGCGCCGCGTTCCTGTTCGACGACCTGGTCGTGGGCGTAGAAGTAGCGCAGGTAGTACGACGGCACCGCGCCGAGTGTGGCCAGGATCGCCGGTGGCAGGTTCACCTCGCCTGCGATCTCGTCCAGGTGCGCCGACAGCAGCTCGGGCAACCGGTCGACGCCGTCGACGTGGACGCCGCGTTCCCAGGTCAGGTGGTTTAGTCCGACGTGGTCGAGGGTCACCTGCCCGGGTGCCACGCCGAGCAGCGCGGCGAAGCGCCGCTGGAAGCCGATGGCGACGTTGCACAAGCCGACGGCCCGGTGCCCGGCGTCGAGCAGGGCGCGGGTGACGATGCCGGTCGGGTTGGTGAAGTTGACGATCCACGCTCCGGGTGCGGCGTGGCGGCGTGCGCGTTCGGCGACGTCGAGCACGACGGGAACGGTGCGCAGGGCCTTGGCGAGACCGCCTGCTCCGGTGGTCTCCTGCCCGACGCAGCCGCATTCGAGCGGGAACGTCTCGTCGCTGATCCGCGCGCGCTGCCCGCCGACCCGCAGTTGGATGATGACGACGTCGGCGCCGGTGAGCCCGGTGTCGAGGTCGGTGGTCCAGGTGATCCGCCCGGGGTGTCCGTGGCGGCGGAAGATCCGCTGCGCGAACCCGCCGACGATCGGCAGCCGGTCGGCTGCCGGATCGATCAGCGCTATCTCGGTGACGGCCGCGTCGAGGCGGGCGAACCCGTCTATCAGCTCGGGGGTGTAGGTCGAACCTCCGCCGACCACAGCGATCTTCATGGTGTGTTGCTATCCTTTCACGCCGGTCAGCGTGACACCCTGGACGAACGCCTTCTGGGCGAAGAAGAACAGGACGATGACCGGGACCATGGTGAGCAGGGTCGCCGCGCTGACGAGATGCCATTCGACGTGGTGCAGCGACCGGAACGAGGCGAGGCCCAGCGAGATGGTCCAGGCGTCCTGGTTCTCGCTGGTGTAGAGGAACGGGCCGTAGTAGTCGTTCCAGGCGTAGAAGAACTGGAACATGGCCGCGGCGGCGATGCCGGGCCTGGCCATGGGCAGGATGACGCGCAGCAGCGTGCGCCACTCGCCGCAGCCGTCGATGCGGGCCGCGTCGAGGTACTCGTCGGGGATGGTGACCAGGAACTGGCGCAGCAGGAAGATGGAGAACGCGTCTCCGGCCAGCATCGGCAGGATGAGCGGCCACAGCGTGCCGGTGAGTCCGGTGTTGGCCCACATCATGTAGAGCGGGACCGTGGTGACCTGCGGCGGCAGCATCATCATGCAGATGATCAGGACCATCGTCGCGTTGCGGCCGCGCCACCGCAGCTTGGCCAGCGCGTATGCCGCCGGCACGCTGGCCAGCAGCATGAACCCGGTGGCCAGGATCGCGTAGAGGAACGTGTTGCCGATGAACCGCAGCAGCGGCGTCTTCCGGAACGCCTCGACGTAGTTCTCCGGGTGCCAGCTCTGCGGCCACATGTTCGCGGTCAGCGTCTGGTCGCTGGTCATGAACGAGGTGAGCAGCAGGAAGACGATCGGGGCGAGGAACATGATGGCCATCGCGATGCCGATCGCGTGGCGGGCGACGAAGCCGAGCATGTGGTGTCCGCGGCCGCTGGGTATGGACTGGGTCATGAGTCGCCTCCGCTGAACGTCTTGAACCGCCGCAGCAGGATGATCGTGGCGGTCATCGACACCACGAACAGGATGACCGCCATGACGTTCGCGGCCCCGAACAGGTTGTTGCCGAAGCCGATGGAGTAGAGCCGCATCGGGTAGGTCAGCGTCGAGTTCTCGGGGTAGCCGAACGTGCCGGCAATGCCGCTGCCCGAGGTGACCTGGCCGGAGGCGACGCTGCCGGCGACCGCGGCCTGGGTGAAGTAGTTGAACGTGCCGATGACGCCGGTGATGGTCGCGAACAGCAGCACCGGCGAGATGGTGGGCAGGGTGACGTAGCGGAACCGGTGCCAGCGGCCCGCGCCGTCCAGCGACGCGGCCTCGTAGAGGGCCTGCGGCACGTCGAGCAGCGCCGCGACGAAAATGATCATCAGGTCGCCGACGCCCCACAGGGCTAGCAGGGTCAGCGACGCCTTTGCCCAGTCGGGGTCGTTGAACCAGCCCGGCCCTTCGAGGCCAAACTGCGCCAGCAGCGTGTTGACCGGCCCGGTGCCTGGCTTGAGCAGCAGCACGAACGCGATGGTGGCGGTGACCGGGGGCGCGAGAGCGGGCAGGTAGTACAGCGTGCGGTAGATGCTGCGGGATCGCTTCATCGCATTGAGCAGCATGGCGGTGAGCAACGCGCCGACCGTCCGGGCGGGGACCATCAGCAGCACGAACACCAGCGTGTTCTTCGCCGCGATCCGCACCGTCGGGTCGTCGAACAGCACATATTCCCAGAAGTCCAGCCCGACCCAGACCGGCGGGTTGAACATGTCGAAGCGGGTGAAGGAGAAGTAGACCGCAGCGACCAGCGGGTAGACCAGGAAGATCAGGATGCCGATCAGCGCGGGCCCGATGAAGGTGAGGGTGACGAGGGAGCGCCGGACACGGCCGGCGCCCCCCTGGCTGGCTGCGGTCGGCATCGCTGCTAGCCGGCCAGCTTGATCATCTTGTTGACCCGGACGTCGACGTCGGCCAGTCCGGCACTCAGGTCCTTCTGCGTCCCTGACTGCCACCCCTGCAGGAACTCGGAGAAGGTCTCCTGGTAGCCGGGGCCGATCGCGCTGGGCGGGGTGGTGCCCGAGTTCGGGTTGGCGAAGATGTCGAGGAACACCTTGAACGCCGGGTCCGCGGTGAGCCGCGGCGAGGTCAGCGCCGCGGTGGTGGTCGGCACGTTGCGGATGCCGTTGGACAGGTCGACGATGCTGTCGGTCTCCGTGGTCAGGAACTTGATCAGCGCCCAGGCCGCCTCCGGGTTGCGGGCGGTCCGCGAGACGCCGATGACGTTGCCCGAGATGTAGCCCGCGCCCGCGCGTTCGGCCTTGTTGACCGGCAGCGGGGCCACCCCGAACTCGACGTTCGGCGCCTGGTCCTTGAGGAACGCCATCCGCCACTCGCCGTCGACGGCCATCGCGACCTTGCCCTTGTGGAAGGCGTTGTCGGCCGACCACTCGTCACCCAGCGAGGCGCGGAACTTCTCCAGCTTGTCGTAGCCGTACCAGTCGACGAGTTCCTTCTGCCAGGTGAGCAGCTCCTTCCAGGCGGGGTCGGAGCCGATCGCCGAGGTGCCGTCGTCGTTGAGCCACTTCGCGCCGACCATCGGCGCGAAGTGCGACGGGGAGTTCTCGTAGAAGCCGAACAGGGGCAGGAAGCCGGCCCGCTCGATGGTGCCGTCGGCCGAGCGCTTGGTCAGCTTCTTGGCCATTTCGGACAGTTCAGCGAGGGTCTTCGGGGCCTCGGTCAGCCCCGCCTCGGCGAACATTCCCTTGTTGAAGTAGAAGCCGTACGCGTCGGCCAGGAACGGCATCGTGCACCGCTTGCCCCGGAACTCCGTGTAGGAACGGGCGACCTGCGGGATCGCGTTCAGGTCGACGCCGTCGCGCTGCAGGTACGGGTTGAGATCGACCCACGCGCCCGCGGCGCAGAACTTGCCGACGATGTCGGTTGAGTAGCTGATCGCCATGTCCGGACCGGTGCCGGCGCCGATCGCGGTGGTCACCTTGGCGTCGTCCTGCCCGCCCTTGACGGTCAGCGTGACCTTCGGGTACTTCGCCTTGAACTTGGCCAGCGTCTCGTCGAGGGCCTTGGCCTCACGGTCGGTGAAGAAGTGCCACAGTTCGACCGCGCCGGTGGGCTCGACGCCCGAGGTCGCGATCGGCTTCGGCGCCTCGGTAGGGGTGCACGCCGTGACCACTGCCAATGCTGCGGCTATGCCGACCATCATGGTCGTACGCCGGTTCAGCAAGCGTTGCATGAGTGTTCCTCTCCGGTATCAGAAATACGGAGTTGCGGGGTCGCGGGCTCGACCGAGCCCTTCGCCTGGTGCGGCAAGGACGCCGGTCGGGCCACACGGTGGTGCTGATCGGAGGAGCAGGGCTGAGCGCGCCGCGGCAGACGGCGGTCAGCCGGCCTGCATGGCGGTGCGCTGGTTGTCGATCAAGGATTCGCGCACCGCTCGCCATCCGGCTTCGAGCGCGCCGAGCAGTACGGCGTCGTCGGTGACCTCGGTGACGGCGATGGTGATGTCAAGCGGGGTCGTGCCGGGCAGCGCGGCACGGACCCGCTGCGCGAGCGCTTCCCCGCCGGCCTGCGCGACGTCGCCGGCCAGCACGATCAGCGGCGGGTCGAGCACGCCCGCGACGGCGGCCAGACCGAGCGCGATGCGGGCGGCCACCGCGTCGAGGAAGCGTCCGGCCCGAGGGTGGTTCGAGGCGACGGCCACACCGATCGCGGCGCCCGGGGTGGCGGCCGCGATGCCGTGCTCCGCCGCGAGCGCTACAACGGCGGGACCACCGATCAGGCTCTGCAGGTCGGCAGGCGGACAGTCTGAGGGCAGCGACACCGGCACGTAGCCGATCTCGCCTGCGCCGCCGCGTCCCCCGCGTAGCAGCGTGCCACCGAGGTCGATGGCCAAGCCGAGACCGTCACCGATCCAGAAGAGTGTGAAGCCGGCGCCCCCGGCGGCGACCCCGTGCGCACGTTCGGCGATCGCGGCGAGGTTGACGTCGTTCTCGACCTCGACCACGGTGCCCAACCGTGCTGCGATTCGTTCGACGAGACCGGGCCGGTCGAACCCGGGCACGTCGATGTAGTGGATGACCCCGTTCGCCGCGTCATATGAACCCGGCACCCCGAGCTTTACGTGGCGGACCGCGGAAGCGCCGACCCCCGCCCGCTCGATGACCCGGATGACCGTGTCGGTGATCGCGTCGACGGGGTCGAGTGTCGTCAGGTCGATCGAGTCCTCGATCCGGGCGTGCACCACACCACCGGCATCGATCAGCGCCGCGATGAGCGACGGCCCCGGGATCTCGGAAACCTCCCGGATACAGATCGCGACCGCGAACCCCGCCTTCGGATTCGCCGAGTAGATCTCGGCGTTCGGTCCCGGGCCACCCGAGCTACGTCCCACCACCATCGTCAGCCCCGCATCGGTGAGGCTGCGTAGCACGTCCGAGGTTGTCGGCTTGCTCAGCCCGGTGAGCTCCCGCAACTCGCCACGGGTGAGCGGGCCACGGTTCAGCAGGTGGGCCAGGATCGCACTCTCGTTCATGGCGCGCAGCAGCTTCGACGAACCGGCTGGTCGGGTCATCCGCCCTCGCTTGTGTCGATGGAACGTTAGGCAATCAGATTTACTAATGCCGGAGACTAGGGCGACGACTCCGAAGCAGTCAAGAGGTGCGACAGGATCGTTAGGCAATCTTCCTAACCATCTTGTGTGACGGGCGTCTCCTGGCATAAGTTCCCCCCGAGCCCGGGGCCCTGGGCCATCGCGACCGCTCGCCGACGCCCGTCGTGCGGTCACATGTCCGCTCGTATCACCGCGTTCCGCAGCCGCGGCACGCACCGCGACCCTCCACAGGGAGTCCCGCAATGATGCGCAGAACAGCCTGGCCCGGACGGGCCCGCCCCATGCTCGCGGCCGCCGCCGTAGCCACCGCCGGCACACTTCTCGGCGGGCTCGTCCTCGCCACGTCCGCCGAGGCCGCCACCAACCTGGCTCTGGGCCGCACCACCGCCGTCTCCTCCACCGAAACCTCCTCGCTCGGCGGCGCCGAGGCCGTCGACGGCTCGACCTCGACCCGCTGGGCCAGCGCCGAGGGCAGCGACCCGCAGTGGATCCGCATCGACCTGGGCAGCACCCAGCAGATCGGACAGGTGACACTGCGCTGGGAGGCCGCCTACGGCAAGGCATACCGCATCGAGGTCTCGCCCGACGCAAGCACCTGGACCACGATCTACTCCACCACCAGCGGCAACGGCGGTACCGACGACCTCACCGGACTCACCGCCAGCGGGCGCTACATCCGGATGTACGGCACCGCCCGCGGCACCACGTACGGCTACTCGCTGTACGAGTTCGAGGTCTACGCGCCGACGGGCACGCCGTCGCCGTCCGCCTCGCCGACCCCCTCCCCGACTTCCTCTCCCCCGCCCGGCGGAGTCGCCGTGCCGTTCGGCTCGCACCTGCGGCCGTACGCCGCGGGCACTCTCAAGCTGTCCGGCGCCGCGGCCACGCACGACCAGACCGTGATCAGCTACTACAACACCTGGAAGAACGCGTTCATCAAGCAGAACTGCGGCAACGGCTGGTACGAGGTCTACTCCCCCGACGCCGACCACCCATACGTCGCCGAGGCGCAGGGCTACGGCATGGTCATCACCGCGCTGATGGCCGGCGCCGACCCCAACGCAAAGACGCAGTTCGACGGCCTGCTCAAATACGTGCTGGCGCACCCGTCGGTCAACAACCCGAACCTGCACGCCGCCGAGCAGAACACCTCCTGCACCTCGGTCAACGGTTCCGACTCCGCCACCGACGGCGACCTGGAGATCGCGTACGGGCTGCTGCTGGCCGACAAGCAGTGGGGCAGCACCGGCGCCTACAACTACAAGTCGCTCGCCGTCACCCGGATCAACGCGATCAAGGCCAGCGAGATCAACGCCACCACCAAGCTGACCCTGCTCGGCGACTGGAGCAGCGCCGGGGACTCGTACTACTACCTCAGCCGCACCTCGGACTGGATGCCCGGCCACTTCCGCGCCTACCGGAAGGCGACAGGCGACACCGCCTGGGACACCATCCTGGCCAAGCACCAGTCCGTCACCGCGGCGCTGCAGAGCGGCTACGCCCCCAACACCGGTCTGCTGCCCGACTTCGTGATCAACACGAACACCACGCCGAAGCCCGCCACCGGGCAGGTGCTGGAGGACCCCAACGACGGCAAGTACTGGTGGAACGCCTGCCGCGACCCGTGGCGGATCGGGGCCGACGCGGTCACCAGCGGCGACGCGCAGTCGCTGGCCGCGGCCCGCAAGCTGAACACCTGGGTCAAGGCCAAGACCGGCGGCAACCCGTCGAACATCGCCGTCGGCTACTCCCTCGACGGCACCGCGCTCAGCTCGGGCTCCGAGGCGGCGTTCTTCGCGCCGTTCGCGGTGACCGCGATGACCGACCCGGGCAGCCAGGCCTGGCTCGACGCACTCTGGAACAAGATCAAGTCGACGGTGCTGGACACCTCGGGCTACTACTCGGCGAGCCTGCAGCTGCAGACGATGATCGTGGTCTCCGGCAACTTCTGGACCCCGTGACACCGCCCGCACAGTGACCGGCCGCGGGCGGCCCCTTGATGACCGAAGACCGCCCGCGGCAACCTGTCCGTCTCGTGGCTCTGTTGCATTAGGTGCAAGCATGATCGACTACCGCGTTTGATCGGTGTGGTCTGCTTGGCCGGTGAGGTCGCTGTCTCGTGTCCGGTCCTGGTCCCCGCCCGCGTCGGCGTTCGCGGGGTTCCGGTTCCCGCCCGAGGTGATCGTTCTCGCGGTGCGCTGGTACCTACGGTTCAACCTCTCCTACCGCGATGTGGAGGACCTGCTGGTCGAACGCGGTGTGGAGGTGGATCACGTCACCGTCTACCGGTGGGTGCAGCGGTTTACCCCGCTGCTGGCCGACGCTGCCCGATTCCACCGCCAGGCGACCGGTGGTTCGTCGATGAGACCTATGTAAAGGTCAACGGGGTCTGGCGGTACGTCTACCGGGCGATCGACCAGCACGGGCAGGTCATCGACGTGCTTGTCTCAGCCCGTCGGGACGCCGCCGCAGCCCGCTGGTTCTTTCAGTACGCGATGCGGATGTTGAAGGTCGCGCCCAGTGAGGTGGTCACCGACGCCGCCCCCGTCTACCCCGGCGTGCTCGATGAGCTGGTCCCGTCGGCTTGGCACCACGTCGAACGGCACGCCAACAACCCGATCGAGGCCGACCATAGCCAGCTCAAACACCGGCTCAGACCGATGCGCGGGCTCCGCTCCGACCGCACCGCCCAGACGATCATCACCGGGCATGTCTTCGCGCAGAACCTCCGCCGCGGACACTACGAACTCGCCACCGATGATCCATTCGCGACGCGGGTGGCCACCGCATTCACCGAACTGGCCCGAGCGATCTGACCGGTGCCCCCTGACAAGGCTCGGCGTGCCCACCGATCCGACAAACGCAACAGCGCCACTCGGCCTCGTCCGCCTTGGATGTCAGATGCCGGGGCGTATGAGCCGGTGTTCGTAGGCCCAGATGACGGCCTGGACTCGGTCGCGGAGACCAAGTTTCGCCAGGATCCGGCCGACGTGGATCTTCACGGTGCCTTCGGCGAGGAACAGCCGGGCGGCGATCTCGGCGTTGGAGGCGCCGCGCGCGACGTGGAGCAGGACCTCACGTTCTCGGCCGGTGAGTGCTGCCAGCGGGTCCGGGCCGGGTGCCGGCACCGGGAGGTCCGGGGCGACGTGGTCGAGCAGCCGTCGGGTGGTAGACGGTGCGATGACGGCGTCGCCGCGGTGGACGGTGCGGATGGCGGCGAGCATCTCCTCGGCCGGCGCGTCCTTGACGAGGAATCCGCTGGCTCCGGCGCGCAGCGCGGCGAAGGCGTACTCATCGAGGTCGAACGTGGTCAGCACGAGAACCTTGGGCTGGGGGCCGGTCCTGGCCAGCAGTTGCCGGGTCGCGGCGACGCCGTCGACACGGGGCATCCGGATGTCCATGAGCACGACATCGGCGGCGGTGACGGCGAGCCGTGCCAACGCCTGCGCTCCGTCGGCGGCTTCCCCGACGACGGCTATGTCGTCCTGCGCCTGGATTACCATCACGCATCCGGCGCGTACCAGGTCCTGGTCGTCGACCAGGAACACCCGGATCGTCATGCGGATCCTCCATCACTGAACAGGCGGGCGTCGTAGGGCAATCGCGCCGTCACCAGAAATCCTCCACCCAGAGCGGGTTCGGCCGAGATGGAGCCGCCGACTGCGGCGATCCGCTCCCGCATGCCGGTCAGGCCGTGGCCGCTCTCTTGGACGGGGCGGCGCTCTGGACCGCGGTCCCGCACCGTGACGGTCAGGCCGTCCGGGGCCCAGGCGAACTCGACCTCGGCGCGCGCCGTGGGGCCGGCGTGCTTGATGATGTTGGTGAGCGCCTCCTGGACGACGCGGAAGACCGCGAGTTCGGCGACCGGGCTGAGGCGGCGGGTTGTTCCGTGCTCGCGGTGGTGTACGGGCAGCCCCGCGGCGCGTACCCGGTCAAGCAGTTCCGGCAGGTCCCGCAGCGCGGGCTGGGGTTCCTGACCGGGGCCGTCGTCGTTGGTCTCGCCGGAGCGCAGCACGCCCAGCAGCCCGC
Organism: Micromonospora sp. MW-13; assembly: GCF_003434305.1. Classification (GTDB taxonomy): domain Bacteria; phylum Actinomycetota; class Actinomycetes; order Mycobacteriales; family Micromonosporaceae; genus Micromonospora. The sequence continues at coordinate 36,668 of NZ_QKKX01000079.1, read as the reverse complement.
GCATATCGGCCAGCGCGTGTCGACCGGTTTCCTCGATGGTGGACAGGACGTTGCTGGCCCGGTCCGGATCGCTTCGGGCTGCGTACCGGCCTCCTTTGGCCTGGCTGATGATCACGGACAGCGAATGCGCGATGACATCATGCATCTCGCGGGTGATGCGGGCCCGCTCCTCGCGCACCGCTCGGCGGGCGCGTTCCTCCCGTTCGGCCGCGACATGGCGGGCGCGCTCGCGCAGCACTGCGAGGTAGGCGAGTTGGGTTCGGCGGCGCAGTCCAAGGCTCCATGCGGCGACGACGACGGCGAGCAGTAGGCCTGACACCAGGAAGGGGTCCGGCCGCAGCCCGGCCGCCGTGACGCTGCCGTCGTGTACGAAACGGACGGTCACCAGGACCGCACCGACGACTCCCGCGCCGAGTGCGAGCGCCACCACACGTCGGCTTCCGAAGGCGCATACGGAGTACAGCGCCACCGGAAAGACCAGCGTCGAGGGCAGGACCAGGAACATGCCGGTCACCGCCGTCTGCATAGCAAACGCGGCACATACCACGCCGAACGAGGCCGCCGGCGATACCCGGCGGGCCGCCAGCGCGGCGTGTGCCACGATCAGCGACACCGCAACCAACCAGGCCCTGGTACCGGGCGCAGACACGAAGGCCATGAACACGGACAGCGCGGCGACCGGAGCCCCGATCACGGTCGCGAGCAGAATATCGGTCCGGCCCCGGGTACCCGTCCACTGCCGCATACCAGCAGGGTAGATCTCCACGCCGCCGGCGGCGGCTAGCGGCCACATTGGCCGCACGGCAGGCGGGTCCGCCGCTGGTAGTCAACGACGGCACCGCCGAGCGCCACGCCGAGCAGCAACCACGAGCCATACACGAGGTACACGATCCATCCGTCGCTGCCGAAACGGGCCGGGCCATCGACCAGACCCAGAGCCTGCGCCAGGGATCCGAAGCCCGCCAGCGCTCCCATCGTGAGCAGCGCGCCGGCCGCCGCCCAGGCGACGACGAGCAGCAGCCGCCGCGGGACGAGCCGCCCCCACCGCTGCACCAGCGCGAGCGCGAGCAACCCAACCAACGCGAACGCCACGATTTCCCCGATCGGGAAACCCTCGACCGACGTAGTGCCTACCGCCGATCGAGCAATCGTGCCGCCCAGCGCCCAATAGAGTTTGAGCAGCGGGTACGGCAGGGCGAATGCACAAGCCGCGTAGCCCAGCCACCTCCGGCTCGATCGCGGAGAGGCCGGATCATCACGGCCGCAGCGGGTACGCCCGCCGCGACAGGCCCGTTGGTAGGAAAGGACCGTCGCCGCCAGGAGCGCACCGGCCACCACCGCGAGCGTACGGCTTGCAAAGCCCGGCCAGTCCACCACCGGCGGCATGCCCGGAACACCGAGCACAGCAAGCGCGCGCAGCCCGTCGAAGATGACTCCGCCCGCCGACCAGACCATCAGGACAAAACCGCACCAACCGGCCGTCAACACCGGCCGGCGCGGCAGGAGACCTTCCCTCGGCCAACCCATCGCACCGAACGTGGCCACCACCCCCAGCAACGCGGCCAGTGCCGCCACCCACGACGGCGCAAAACCCTTCGTGTAGTCCTTGCTGGAAAGCCCCGCGTCCACTGCCACCGCCATCAACGTGGTGGCACAAGCCACCAGCGTGGCCCGCGGCCGCCACCGCGGCCGCACCCCCACAGCCGCATTTGCGGCAACCGTACCGACATGACCAGGCAACGCAGCCCCCCGGAATCGCGATCAACAGTGATCCCCTACGATCGCCGGTCGCCGGCACGCATCGCGTCTGCAGCACGTCCAATACCGATACGACTCCAGAGATATTGACCCGCCGCCTCAGCCCAGCCCTTGACGACGCCCCACCAAAATCCGCCTATCGGCCAGACCAGAAAGCCAGCCGAACGTCCACTCATCGGCCCCGGTCGTTCGCTGGCGAAGGCAAGCGCCCGGATCGCGGCAGATGCGGACACCGTCTTGCCGCAGGTCGTTCGGCGGCACGTCGGCGGCGGGACCGAGCCGGCCCGGCGACCCATCCGTTGACAACATCGCTCGCATCTCAATACGCTTAACACGGTGGTTAAGTGAAGGGAGCTTCCGATGGCTGGCACCGACCAGCTCAGCGCGGTGTTCTCGGCGCTCGCCGACCCGACTCGACGGGCAATCGTCGCCGAGCTGGCCGAACGCGACGCCACGGTCACAGAACTCACCGCTCCTCTGTCCATCTCGATGCCGGCGGTATCACGGCACCTGAAGGTGCTCGAGCGCGCCGCGCTCATCTCGCGGTCGCGGTCAGGCAAGTGGCGCACGAGCCACCTCGAGGCCGCCCCGCTGCGCGAGGCGGCCGACTGGATCGAGCGCTACCGGCGGCTCTGGGACTCGTCCCTCACCCGCCTCGATGCCCACCTTGCCGCGGTGCAGGCCGCCGGACGGGCAACGGACCGGATGGCCGACGACCCCAGGGAGCTCGAATGAAAACCGAAACTCCGCAGCTCGTCATCTCGCGCGTGTTCGACGCGCCGCGGGAGCTCGTCTACCGAGCCTTCACCGATCCCGACCACCTGGCGGCGTGGTGGGGCCCGACCGGCAACTCACTGCCGCGCGATGAGATCGAGTTCGACGTGCGCCCCGGCGGCTTTCAACGGTGGACGGAGGTCAATGCTGCCGAACCCGGCCTCCGCGTGCACATCCACGTCGAGCTCACAGACGTCGCCGACGGCGAACTGCTCGACGGCGTCTTGCACGTCAGTGGCCGGCTGCAGGAGGGCATCGAGCCGTTCGAGACGAGACTCCGAGTCGAGTTCCACGACGAGGCCGACGGACGGACGCGACTCGAGATCCGCCAGTGGCTCCCCGAACGCCTGGCGCACCCCAGCGAGGAGGGTTGGCGCCAAGCGTTCACCAAGCTGGACGCCACGCTGATGAATGTCCAGGCTGTTGCAGCTAATCACCGAGAGGTAGAAGCATGGCCAAGCTGATTTACCTGACGAACGTGTCGCTTGACGGCTACATCGAGGACGAACGCGGCGCCTTCGACTGGTCCCCGCCCGACGACGAGGTATTCGTGTTCACCACCGACCTCCTGCGGTCTGTGGGCACGTTCCTCTACGGACGGCGCCTGTACGAAACGATGGCCGTCTGGGAGACCGACGCCGCTCTGGCCGCGCAGTCCGACCTCACGGCCGACTTCGCGAGCGCCTGGCAGGCGGCGAGCAAAGTCGTCTACTCCACGACCCTCGCCGTGGCGTCAACTGCCGACACCCGACTCGAACGCCGTTTCGACCCCGCCGCGGTAAACCAACTGAAGGCCACGGCCAGCTCCGATCTCACTGTAGGAGGTGCGAACCTCGCGGCGCAGGCTTTCAAGGCCGGGCTGGTCGACGAGTGCCAGCTGTTCGTCTGGCCCATTGTCGTCGGCGGGGGCAAGCCAGGGCTGCCGGCCGGCATGCGCGCCGACCTTGAGCTCCTCGATGAGCGCCGATTCCGAAACGGCGTCGTACACCTCCGCTACCGCCCTCTCGGACAGTGAACGACAGCCCTGTCCGATCTCCGGCGCTTGCATGACACGCGGAGCGCTGACGACTGATTCGGCCGGATGAGGCCGCCCATCACGAACTCGGGTTGCGTCAAGTCGCAGTATGCGCAGACGTCAACCGCCGCGTCGGGACGACGGTGGCGACAGCGAACCTCAGTCCGGGGAACGCCCCGAGAACGACCCGCCTTCATCTATCCGTCGGCATGCCAGCCGCACGCTCGTCGACCGCTCCCGACGCACCCGCTCATCGGCATGAGCGCGCGCAGTGCGGCAGATCCGGATGATGGCGGGCCTTGAAAGGCGGTCACCCGGACCCGGCGAGCCGGCGGCACGCCCCTCGGCTGTGCGGTAGTCCGGCCTCCTTGAAAACGAGCCCGCAGCTGCCGTTGATCGGGTTCCAGAGTTCATCATTGGTCACCAGTGCCCCAAGCAGTGCACGCTGCGATTCGGTGAGGGGACGGTGCTTCGCGTATGGCTTGGGGAAGGCGAAGCGCACCAACGCGCCCCAGCCGTCGTCGGAGCCGGCCCAACCGTCCCGACTGGCCACCTGGCAAGCAGCCGTGGCGATCTCGTCGGAGTCAGCGGCGACGCGGATCGCAGCGGCGACGAGCGTGAACTGGTGCACGCTCGTCGGTGGTGGCTCGGTCAGTGCGGTCAGGATCAGCTCCCGGCTGCGCGGGTTGTCCTCGTGGGTTAGCGCGGCCTGGAGCCGGACCGCCGGGTCCGGGTCGGTGAGCCGGTCGCGCAGGTCGACGCCGAGCTGGCCGAGGCAGCGTATCCACTGCGCCAGCGAGCCGGCGTCTCGTTCTGACCACTCAAGTACGCGCACCGCCAGTTCGTTGCGCCGCTCTGTCAGGGACGGCATCCGGGCGATCGGGACAAGATTCTCCGCGCGGGAACAGCGCCCGCTCCGGCGGGGACGCCGCGAGCAGCGGAAGTACCACCGGGTACGCCTGTGCCACAGCTTCAGCGAGGTCCGGCAGTATCTTCGCGAAGTAGTGGTCGTCGGCGAGGGCGGTCACGCTCATGGCCGCGTCGCCCAAGAACTCCAGCAGCGCTTCGACCGTGTCCGGGTGCGAGCGCCGCTCGGCGATCAGCGCGATCACGGCCTGAAGGGCCGGGGCGGTCGCCGTGTTCGGGAAGTCCTGGTGCAGCACCGCGAGTCGAGGTGATCCAGTGCGGCCTCGCGGGCCTCGGCGTCACCGGACTCCAGCGCGGCCAGGTGGCCCGGGGTGTCGGTCGCCGGGCCGTACGCGTACCTCAGCCGACCCCAATCGACCGTCATCGCCCAATCTTCCACTGGCCAGGTGGCGCCGAACGCGCGGCCAGCGGCAGATGGGGGCGTCACCTCCTGGCCGGTCTCGGTGAGACTGTATTGGTGAATGAGGTGACGCTATCCGTACCTGGCTACGACTCCCAGCGAGGTGTTATCGCACCGGCTGAAGGAGGATCCATCGTCGTTGAAGTCCGCGACGGCACCGTTGAGATCTTCGGCGACTCGGCCGGGCTGCGGGATCTTGCCCGGTGGTGTCTGGCGTTGTCCGATGCGACCGCTTCGCCCGGAGCGCACGTCCACCTCGACCCTGGCGTCATGCCGTTGTCCCTGGAATCCAGTCCGCTGATGCTCGCTCGCGAGCGCGGGTGACCGCCCATGCTCGCCGTCCACATTCAGTAACGCAGGATCGGCGGCAGATCAGGATGTCGGCCCTGGTCGGCGGTGACGACAAGGCCCAAAGTCGGGTCGGCACATGTACGGCTCGGATGATCGTGGCCATGTGGTTGGAGTCGCGGTGACGGCTACGTCGAATCGTGGAGTAGTGCCGGTACACGGTTCGTTGGCGGTCTATCCCGGTACGTTCGATCCGTTCACCCCGGGGCACCGCGACCTGGTGGCCCGCGCCCGGGTGATGTTCGACCAGATCATCGTGTTGCTGGCGGTGAACGCCGACAAGCGACCAACCGTCGAGACCACGACCAGGGCCGTACGCGTGCGCGACGCCATGCCGGCAGCCTGGGGCAATGTCGAGGTGGACACCTGGACCGGCCTAACCACCGCCTACTGCCTACGCCGCGGCGCCACGATCATCGTCCGCGGCCTACGTACGGCCGCAGACCTTCGCCACGAGTACCAGCTCGCTGCGATGAACGAGCAACTCGGCATTCAGACCGTCTGGTTGCCGTCCCGTCCGCAGCTGGCCGCCACTTCGTCCACGGTCGCACGCGCATACCGCTCGGCACAGTCAGCCCGTCCGTCCCTGAACGCTGAAGAGTGACCCCCCACTGGACCGGGCCGGACGCCAGCGGAACCCCCGGACTGGGCGGGACGCAGGGGATGCTCGTCGGACGAGCAGCCACCGAGCAGCCACACGTCCACAAGGGACGGAAAAGCAAAGAGTCTGACCGGCGTTTCCGCATGTCAGGCTCTTTTGATCTTGTGCGCCCGAAGGGAACTCGAACGCCTAACCTTCTGATCCGTAGGCCTGGCCCACCACCAAGCCGCATCGATGCGACGACGTCGGCACAGCACGCCTGACAACTATCTCTACTAGGCAGTCTTGCCCACAAACGACAAACACACTCATCTCGGACTGGCCTGTGCCGCGCCGCATCGACGCAAGGGCGAACCTTCCCCCTCTCCGGACTCGCCCGGCACGTCCCGCACCCTGCGCATTCCCGCCGACCCGGAGCCAGGATGTGTAGCTGCCCCGCCCTGCCCTGCCCTGGCGCTGGCCGGTCAGAACTCAATGATCTGCCAAGGGGCTCGGTTGATCGCCGGAGGGCGCCTGGGGCGACCGGTTCTTCTTTGTCGGTCCGGACCGCCGCCAGCCGTTCACCACAATTGTCGAACATGATGTGCCGGGCTTCGACGAGACCTCCCAGCTCGACCGCCCCGGCGTCTTCCGGCTCAACCTGGACCTGGGCCGAGCCGAGTTTGAGAGGCTGTTCCGCTTCCCGCCCAAGGACTTCGAGGAGCACCGGGACGAGTTCGACTTCGCCCGGCTGGACACCGTCGTGCCACACCCGGGCTACGCGCTCTACGGCTTCGGCAGCATCGTCATGCCCGGCCCGCAGATGCTGCCCGAGATCGACCGGCTGCTCGCGATCGCCCACGCCCGAGCAGTCGACCGCCACGAGCGCGCATCCCACCAGGCGGCCGACCAGCAGTGCTGAGTCCTGCGACTGGCCCAGCAGCGGACGTCCGCCCAGTAGCGGTGCTCGCGCGACATCAACCGCAGGTAGGTCTCAAGGCGTCGGGCATCGAGATCCTCGAACCCCCCGACGGCAATCGGGCACGCTCTCCGGCCGACGGCGCACCTCCACGGGCGACGGCACCGTCTGAAGCTGAACCTGGGAACGGCACGCTGAGCAGGGGACCCGGATGATCTATGTCAAAAGGATCGAGAGCGCCCGATCTGGAATTCAAGCCCCTCTTCTGGGAGTATCGGGAGGAGCTGGATCGCCTCCGAGCTGCGCATTTGCCTAGTACCGCGAGATGAAGCCCGATGCTCCGATGGACAGCGCCGTCGCGGAGCGACACCTCAACGCGCAGACCGAGGCCGAGACGAGCGGGCCGCAGCCGACCGGCTGCGATTGGTGCTTCGGTCCTGGCCAAAGGTGGAGCAACGGTCCACACGGCCGCCATCGCCGCGTTCCCGTGGCTGTCCATGGTCGCGGGAAGAGCTCGGCGGGCCCCACCGCGAGAAGAGAGATAGACATGACCGGTCAACTCGCCGGCAAGAACACCATCGTCACCGGGGGGACCCGGGGAATCGGTCGAAGCATCACCCTCGCACTGGCCACCGCCGGAGCGAATGTGACCGCCTGCTATCGCACCGAGGGCGAACACGTCGATTCGCTCGCCCAGCAACTCAACGCAACGCCGGGCACCCACCAGCTGATCCGGGCCGACGTGACCGACCCCGAGGACGTCGAGCGGCTCGTCGACGAGTCCCGGAGCACCCACCGGACGCTGCACGGTCTAGTGCACAACGCGGGGGTGATCAGCCGGGCGCCGTTCGGCGAGCTGACGCCCCAGGAGTGGCACCGGGTGGTGAACACCACCCTCACCGGGGCCTACCTCGTCGTCCACAAGGCACTGCCACTGATGGTCGCCGGGTCCTCGGTGGTGGCCATCGGCTCCCGATCGGCCACGATCGGGCTGCCGCTGCAGGCCAACTACACCGCGGCCAAGGCCGGCCTCGTGGGGCTGATGCGCTCGCTGGCCAAGGAGTTGAGCCCGCAGGGAATCCGCGTCAACGTGGTGGCCCCGGGCATGATCGAGACTGAGGAGGCGGCGCGAACCTCGTCCGAACAGCGGCGGGCACACGTCGAACACCACTCCAAGAAGATCGCGTTAGGGCGCTACGGGCGACCAGAAGAGGTGGCCCACGCCGTGACCTTCCTCCTCAGCGACCATGCCTCCTACATCACCGGGGAAACCCTGCACGTCGACGGAGGCGTGTGAGATCTACCGTCGGGCTCTGTTGCCTTGGGTGGAAGCATGACCGACTCCAGCTTGCCCGGCGTGGTCTGCTTGGCCGGTGAAGTCGCTGTCTGATGTCCGGTGGCCCCCGCCTGCGTCGGCGTTCGTCGGGTTCCGGTTCCCGTCCGAGGTGATCGTCCTGCGGTCCGCTGGTACCTGCGCTTCAACCTCTCCTACCGGGATGTGGAGGAACTGCTACGTAGTCGAACGCGGCGTGGAGGTGGATCACGTCACCGACTACCGGTGGGTACAGCGGTTCATCCCGCTACTGGCCGACGCCGCCCGCTTCACCCCGCCACTCACCGGGTGACCGCTGGTTCGTGGACGAGACCTCCGTCAAGGTCAACGGGGTCTGGCGGTACGTGTACCGGGCCGTCGACCAGTACGGGCAGGTCATCGACGTGCTCGTCTCGGCGCGTCGGGACGCCGCCGCGGCCCGGCGGTTCTTCCACCGAGCCCTGACCACGGTGAAGGTCACGCCGACCGAGGTGGTCACCGACGCCGCCCCGGTCTACCCCGACGTGCTCGACGACCTGGTCCCGCCGGCGTGGCACCACGTCGAACGGTACGCCAACAATCTGATCCAGGCCGATCACAGCCAGCTCAAGCACCGGCGTCCTTGTCCGCCACCGACGGCGTGTCCCCACCCGATGCCGGACACGTGCCGGTCTGCCGCTCCCGCTTACGGACCCAGTTCCGCAGCGTCTCGTGACTCAACCCCAACTCACGAGCGACCTGGTTGATCGGCCGCCCCGACGAGTGGACCAGGTCAACCGCGTCATGCTGAAACTCTTCCGTGTACTTCGATGGACGCCCCAACGGGGACACCCCTTCCTCTGGACCAACATCCAGTCTCAGGGTGTCCACACCTCAGGGGGAAGCCCAGACCCGCACCAATTGGCAGTGCTGGCACGCCCGGCGTTGTCAGGGCTGCTTGCCACCCTCCCCGGCACCTCCCGGCTCAGGCTGCCCTCAGCTTCATCAGGCCGCTGCGACGACCCGACGGCGAAGGTCTCTCACCCCCACCCAATCCAACAGCACCTCTCGCGACCACTGGGTCACGCGTATTCCGACACCAGTGCGGCGCCAGCGGTGGTAGCCGCCTGGGCAGCGGCCAGGAGCGCGTGGATCCCGCCGCCGCAGTCGTCGCCGTCCGCGGCCGGATCGATGTCCAGAACCGCGGCGAGGTAGCGCAACTCAGCGATCAGCCGGGGCGCTGAAAGCACAACGGCACCGGAAGCACTACTGTCTCTGACTACCGGGGCAAAATCGGCCGGTGAATAGACCACTGGTTCACCGGCATGGTGCAAGAAATGGTCGAAAGCTCCGAGTCGCTCGGTACCGGTGATCGCCGGCGCGGCGCCGCAGCGACCGCCATTGGCAACGTACTCGGGGCCGCGGTCCCAGGTGGTAGCGACCACCGGGTCGGAGAACAACCAGTCCTCGGCCCCAGCCGGGGCTTCTCCCGACACCTGCCCGGAGACCGCCAGCTGGGCGGCCGACCACCGCAGACCGGAAATGATCTGCCCGTCCACCCGGCCGAGGTGCAACGGGGCATCATCCGGCTCCGCCCATGCCGCGAACGGGAAGCTCTCCGCCACTACCTTTGCGCCGGCCACGAGACCCTCGTAATACTCCGCCGCCTCGTCCGAGAACAGGAACGCCTCGCCGGACTGCTTCAGCATATGTGCGCAGTCGCGTAGCCGTGATGGCCCGACCACCAGCCGCAGATACATGGACCGAGGCTACGCGGCTCCATCAGCGGGGGAAACTCAACCAGCGCCACCAGCTCTCTGGTGTCGGCCGCCTGGCCGGGCGTGACCCGCTGGCCTAGGACCCGGCCCCGGCCCTCGGCCAGCAGGTGCACCTTGGTGGTCAGCCCGCCTCGTGACCTGCCAAGGCTTTGGGCTGCCCGGGAGTCGGGCGCTGTCAGACCAGGTGATGGTCCCTTCAGGGCCTTGTCAGATCCGTGTCAGACCCGGGGGGCGTTCGCCAGAGCTGACAGGGGCCGGTTTGAGGGTGCGGAAGTTCCCGATGGCGGCCACCAAGGGCCAGACCCGGACGGGGCTTGCGCCCGCCGCCAGGGGGCCGGGCTCATGTCGGGCCGCCCCGCGTGCCGGACGTCTCCGGGTGCCGCGCACACCCTCCGGCAGGTCTACCCGGGCCGCAACACCACATGGTCGCTGCTGCACACCGCGCTGGCCACCCGCCTGCCCAGCGGGATGCTGCGCACCGGTCGCCGTGTCGCCGCGCTCGGTGCCCGCAACGGACAACCCCTGCTGACGTTCGGCGACGGCTCCCGCGAGGCCGCCGATCTCGTGGTGTTCGCCGACGGCCGCGCCTCCACTGGCCGCCGGCTGCTCGACTCGCGCCGCACGCTGCGCTACGCCGGCTACACCGCCCACCGCGGCCAGCTCGACGCCCCCGGCACGCTGCGCGACTTCCTGCGTCTGGAACCGCCGCGCTGCCAGTACACCGTGGCACCGATCCCCGTCGGCCTGGACTGGACGTTCTACCTCAACTCCAGCCCCGCCGACTACACCCACCACTTTGGAGCACCACCGGATCGGCGGACGTTCGCCCTGCCCCACCATGTCGGGCCGGCGGCCCGCGCCCAACGTCGCCCCGTACGGCGAGGTCAAGCTCGACATGACCCGCCGGCTACCGCTCAGTGGCACGTAGATTCTGCGGGAAACCGTCGCCAGCCGATGTATCGCTTGCAAGGTCTGAGCAAGAATCACCACAGGTACCCCCAAGGGGTTTATGGTGCTGGTGGAGGTGCTGGTGGAGGTGGACGATATGAGACACGAACACGGGACCGACGCCGATGCCGGCACCAGTGGGACGCAGCATCACGGCCATCAGGTGCCGGGGGGTGAGCATCCCGGCGGCGGACCGCACGACGGTCATGCAGGCGGTGCCGGGGCGCCGGATGGCCCGCGCGGTGGTCACCACCATGCGGGGCACGATGCCGCGGGCGGGCACGGGGGTCATGACAAGCACGCGGGGCACGACCCGGAGCAGTTTCGTCGCAAGTTCTGGTTGAGTCTGGCGTTGACGGTCCCGATCGTGGCGACCAGCCACATGGTGATGGACTGGTTCGGCTACACCCTCGACTTTCCCGGCATGGACTGGGTTGGCCCGGTCCTGGGCTCGGTGGTCTTCTTCTACGGGGGTTGGCCGTTTCTGGTCGGCGGTGTCCGTGAGGTTCGTGACCGGGCGCCGGGGATGATGCTGTTGATCTCGATGGCGATCACGGTGGCGTACGTCGCCTCGATGGCCACCAGCCTGGGCGCGTTCGACCTGGACTTCTGGTGGGAGCTGGCCGCGCTGGTCACGATCATGCTGCTGGGTCACTGGCAGGAGATGAAGGCCATCGGCCAGGCGCAGGGCGCGCTGTCCGCACTCGCCGCGCTGCTGCCCGACGACGCCGAACGCGTTGACCCCGACGGCACGGTGCACGGGGTTGCGGTGGCCGAGCTGCGGTTGGACGACGTCGTGCTGGTCCGCTCCGGCGGGCGGGTGCCCGCGGACGGTCGGATCGTTGACGGAGCCGCCGAGCTGGACGAGTCGATGATCACGGGCGAGTCCCGGCCGGTACCCCGCGGTGTCGGAGACCGGGTCGTGGCTGGCACGGTGGCCACCGACTCCGCGCTGCGGGTCCGCATCGACGCGATCGGGGAGGACACCGCGCTGGCCGGCATCGGTCGGCTCGTGGCGCAGGCGCAGGCATCCTCCGGTCGGGCGCAGGTTTTGGCTGACCGGTTCGCGGCGATGCTGTTCTACGTCGCCACGGCCGCCGCGCTGGTCACCTTCGCCGTCTGGCTGGCGCTCGGTGACCCGGACCAGTCGGTGATCCGGACGGTGACGGTCCTGGTCATCGCCTGCCCCCACGCCCTCGGGCTGGCCATCCCGCTGGTGATCGCGCTGTCCACCGCGCTGTCGGCCAAGGCCGGGATCCTGGTCAAGGACCGCCTCGCCCTGGAGCGGATGCGCACCGTGGATGCGGTGCTGTTCGACAAGACCGGCACCCTGACCAAGGGCACGCACACCGTCACCGCCACGGCCGCCGCCGGCGGGGTGAGCGAGGACGAGGTGCTGCGCGTCGCCGGCGCGGTCGAGGCCGACAGCGAACATCCTCTGGCCAAGGCTCTGGTCGCGGTCGCACAGGACCGGGGGCTGCGGGCGGTCGCCCGAGACTTTCGGTCGTTGACCGGTCGCGGCGTCCAGGCGGTCGTGGACGGCACCACGTGGGCGGTGGGTGGCCCCGCCCTGCTGCGGGAACTCGACGCGCGGGTCCCCGACGAACTGGCGACCACGACCGGAACATGGTCGCAACGGGGCGCGGCGGTGCTGCACCTGGTCCGACTGCCTCAGGCCGGCCAACCGGTTGCGGTGGGCGCGTTCGCGTTGGAGGACGAGGTGCGACCGGAGGCCCGCGACGCGATCGCCGAGCTGCGCGAGCAGGGCGTCAAGAAGATCGTGATGATCACCGGAGATGCCCGGCCGGTCGCCGAGGCGGTCGCGGCGGATCTGCGTTTCCGGCAAGGGGTGGACGAGGTCTTCGCCGAGGTGCTGCCCGCGGACAAGGACAAGGCGGTCGCCGACCTGCAGGCCCGGGGGCTGAGGGTGGCGATGGTCGGCGACGGCGTCAACGACGCCCCGGCTTTGGCCCGCGCCGACGTCGGACTGGCCATCGGGGCCGGCACCGACGTGGCGATCGAATCCGCCGGGGTCATTTTGGCCTCGTCGGACCCGCGCGGCGTCACCGGCGTGATCCGGCTGTCCCGAGCCTCCTACCGCAAGATGATCCAGAACCTGGCCTGGGCCGCGGGATACAACGTGGTGGCGATCCCCCTCGCCGCAGGCGTCCTCGCGTGGGCGGGGGTGACGCTCAGCCCGGCGGTGGGTGCGGTGCTGATGTCCGCCTCCACCATCGTGGTGGCGCTGAACGCGCAGCTGCTGCGCCGGGTCACGCTCACGCCCGGGCAGCACTGACAGCGTGCAGGGCGGCCTGGTCGCAATGATCCGACCGGGCCGCCTGCCGTCACGCTACCCATTACTCTGGATCGAGATGAGCAGGGCAACATGCCACGGCGGCGGCAGGATGATCGGCCTGTCGCGGGTGCTGCTGCTCGTTGTGCTGGCGTTCGGTGTTGCGGGAGTGCATACCGTCGGTCATGGCCGCCACGCCGTTCGCGGGCACGACACCCCGGCCGCCGACCGGCCGCACGGCATGCTCGCCGCTTCGGGTCTCGATAGTCCCGGAGGCATGCCTGTGCTCGCTGACGGCGTCGCGCCGCCGACCGGCGGGGGCATCACCTTCGACCTGTTCTCGGTGTGCCTGGCGGTGCTCGGCGCATTCGGCCTGGCCATTGGGCTTGTCCTGCAGCGTGCGGACGCCCGCCGCCAGCGGCCTGCTGCCCGCACAGGTCTCGCGGTTCACCGCAGCGGGTGCGGCCCGCCTGTGCCGTTGCTGGGCCTACGTGTCGCCGCCGCGTCGGTCGTGCGGATATAGAACGCGTCTTTCGGTCACGCGACCGAAGGTTCCGTCATCCGCACATCATCGACCGAAAGGCATTCGTCACCATGAAGCGCACCAGCGCACTGCGCCGCGCCCTGATGGCCGGCGGCACCCTGCCCGCTCTGCTCCTGTTCGCCACGGCCTGCGGCGACGACATGGGCGGCATGGATCACGGCAGCGGCGGAAGCCCGACCGCGGCCGCTTCCGCGTCGGCGCCGAGCAGCGCCACCGCCAATGACGCCGACGTCATGTTCGCCCAGATGATGATTCCGCACCACCGGCAAGCCGTAGAGATGGCCGATCTGGCGCCGGCGCGCGCCAGCGACCCGGAGTTGAAGAACCTCGCGCTGAAGATCAAGGCCGCGCAGGACCCGGAGATCGCGACAATGACCGGCTGGCTGACGGCGTGGGGTAAGCCCACCGCCGCCCCCGAGGGGCACAACATGCACGGCGCCAACCCATCCGGGATGCCGGGCATGGCCGACGACGAGCAGATGAACATGCTCAAGGCGACCAAGGGCACCGAATTCGACAAGATGTTCGCCCAGATGATGATCGACCATCACAAGGGCGCCATCGAGATGGCCAAGACCGAGCAGGCCGACGGCGCCAATCCGGACGCCAAGGCCCTCGCCGCGAAGATCGAAGCGGACCAGGCCGCCGAGGTGCAGACCCTGCAGAGGATCCTCGACCGCCTGTAAGGCCGACGACACGACGGCCGGACCCCACCTCGGGGTCCGGCCGCCGCCACGTGCAGACGGCCTCGGCCCCGGCCTCGATATGACGATGCCGGCATCCGCCTATCTACGGGGACTGTCGGATTCGCGGAACGAGGGACCTCCCCCGGCGCCCTGATGTCGGAATGCCGGCCGGCTGTCGCCGGTTGCGCAGGTGTACGCCGGAGCAGCCTCGCCCCGGCGTTCGCCATTTCCGGCACCCAAAGCCAGATGGCGCATCCCCGTGATGCCAGCCCGATCAACACCCGGTCTGGTCACCCCGAGGGGAAGGTGACAAACGATGAACACCCACACGCGATGGACCATGGCCCGTATCCGCATCGGGCGACGCGGTGCGCTCGGCGTGGCCGGGCTGACCCTCGCCACCAGCGTCGCCGCATCGGTCACGGGTGCGCTGGCCGCGCCGTCGTCGGTGCCGTCGGTCGCCGCCACGCAGCAGGCAGGCAAGACGTCGGACAAGCACGTCGACTACCGCTTCCAGGAGCAGCCCAACCTCTACTTCTGCGGCCCGGCGTCGACCCGCATCGCGCTCAGCGCTTAGGGCAAGATCCAGAGCCAGGACGAGCTGGCGGAGAAGCTGGGCACCACCGTCGCCGGGACAGCGTCAGCGTTCGACATCAGCCGGGTCCTCAACGACGAGCTCGGCGAGGACGTCTACACCACCGGCGAGATCCCGAACGACACGGCCACCGCAGACGAGGTGCGCCGCCTCACCGACGACCTGACCGCCGCGATCGACAACGACCGCGTTGCGGTGGTCAACATCATCGGCGCGGGCACCGACGGCGACGGCGTGGTGCGCGAGGCACTACCTGACCGTGGTGGCCTACGACGGGGACCAGGTGAAGATCGCCGACCCGTGGCAGCCGGTCGGCGAGCTGGCCGAGTGGACTGCCTCGCGCGGCTACTCCGCCTGACAACCCACGACGTGCGCTGCAGCCAACGCGGCGGCCCCGCCGGGCCGCCGCGTTGGTCGCCGCAAGGCGCCGCGCACCGTGGGCGGGAGCGCCGTGGCGACGCCGTCGACGCCGCCACGGCGCTTCACGGCGTTCCCGTACGCGTATGCCCAGCACGAGTGGCGAGCCACCGAAGTGGTGGACGCGATCACCGGCGCCTGACACCAAGCGCAGTCTGCCCGCTGGAAAGCCGTCGCGCCGGGCCGGTCGGGCCGGCCCGGCGCGACGCAGGTGTCAGGCCCGGACGAGTTCGTACCCGGCCTCCTCGACCGCTTCGGCGACTGCGTCGTCGCTGACCGGGGCGTTGCTGGTGATGGTGACCTGACCGGCTGGCACGTCGACGGCCACGTCGACGACGCCGTCGATCTTCTGTACTTCGGCGGTGACCGAGCCGGCGCAGTGCCCGCAGGTCATGCCCTTGACGGTGTACGTGCTGCTCGCCATGGCGCAGCGCTCCCCTCTGCTGTTCTCTTTGTCGCCGGCAGTGCGTCGCCCGGCCCGCCCGACGATACCCCCTGTGGGTATGTGCTACAACTACGGGGTAGGGGTAATCAGGGAAAGGGGTGCGGCATGGCGATCAGGGTTGTGGTTGTCGGTGGCGGGGCTGCCGGTGGGGCGTGCGCGCGGGCGCTGGCCGCCACCGCCGAGACAGACGGTTACGTCCTGGACGTGACCGTCGTGTCCGTCGAGGCGCGGCGGCCCTACAACCGGACCACCGTCAACAAGGGCCTGCTGTCCGGCGCGGCCGGCGAACACGAGATCACCCTGGCCGAGCTGGACCACCCGGACATCAGGTGGCTACTGGACGTCGCCGCGGTCGGCCTCGATGCGCACAGCCGCACGGTCACGTTGTCCACCGGTAGGGAGTTGGCGGCCGACGCGGTGGTGATCGCCACCGGCGCGCAGCCCCGCGGTCTGGACGCGGACATCGATCCTGCAGCGGCGCACCGAGTGCTGCCGCTGCGCACGCCCGCGCACACGGCGCGGTTGCGGCAGCTCGCCGCGGCGGGGCCGGTCGTCGTCGCCGGCGCGGGCCTGATCGGCAGCGAGGTCCCCGCCTCCCTGCAACAGCTCGGCTGCGCTGTCACGCTCGTCGATCCCGCTGATCATCCGCTGTCGGGGCACGTGGGTCCGCTGGTCGGTACGTGGGCGGCCGACACCCTCACCGCCCAGGGCGTGGTGCTGCACATGGGCGCCACCGTCGCTGCCGTGCGCGCGCCCGGCGGCCAGCGGCAACCGCTGACGGTCACCCTGTCCGACGGCACTGTCCTGCCCGCCGCCGCCGTCGTCAGTGCCGTCGGCGCCCGGCTGGACACCGACTGGCTCGCGGGAAGCGGCATCGCCGAGCATCCGTCAGCCGCGGGGCTGCTCGTCGACGGTGAGCAACGCGTCGTGGGCCATTCGGGCCTCTACGCGGCCGGGGACCTCGCCGCCCGACCGGGAGCGACTTCACCCATACGGCTTGAGCATTGGGGCGAGGCGCTGCGGCAAGGGCGCCGCGCCGCGCGCACGGTCCTGACCGACCTCAACCTCTACGGCGGTGAACCCGACGACGCCGCGTCCACCGCAGAGGTGGTCTCCTTCAGCACCTACCTCGGTCCGATCAAGCTGACCATGCTCGGCTCGCCCGGCCGCGACCGAGCCGAGCACGTCGTGTTCGGCGCGCCCGACCAGCAGCGCTTCCTTGTCGCCTACACCCTCGATGAGGCGGTGGTCGGCGCGGTCGGTGTCGGCGGGGCGCGGGCCGCCAACCGGATCAAACCCCTCGTCGCGCGAGGCGCCGACCTCGACGACGTGCGTGGGGTCCTGCGCGCGCTCGCCGGCTGAGTGACCGCGCACCGACAAGTTCCATCCGACAGGAGTTGAGATGAGCCGCCTGACACCATTGAATCCGGACAGCGCCCAAGGCGCGGCGCGGGACATGCTGGCCGACCTCGTGGACCGCCACGGCAGCGTGGGCGCCATGGTCAGCACCATGGCGCACTCACCAGCCGTGCTCGGCGGCTACCTGCAGCTGAGCCGTGCGATGAGGCGCGCCAAGCTCGACCGGCGCGTCAGCGAGCGCCTGTCGATTGCGGTGCAGGCGGTGCAAGGCTGCCAGGTGTGCCTGCGGGCGCACCGCGACGCCGCCGCCAGCCTCGGCGTCGACCCCGACGAGATCGCCCGGGCGCACGACGCCACGTCCGCGGACCCGGCGATCGCCGCCGTCCTGGCCTTCGGGATGCGCGTCTACCGCAGCCCGTCGAGCATCACCGACGCCGATGTCGACGACCTGCGCGCGTACGGCTACCGCGACCGGGAGATCGCCGACGTCGTCGGCGTGGTCGCGCTCAACGTGCTGACCGGCGCGTTCAACCTCGTCGCCGGCCTGCGGGAGTAGCCGCCACCTGAGTCTGCTCACCGGCACCACCGGTCACAGGTTCAGCGACCTCAGGCCTGCTGGTTCGGCGCCGCGCGCACGATGAAGGCAGCAGCCGGCACGGCGACACGCTCAGCCCATAGCCTCGCCGGCCACACAGGAAGCCACCACCGCGCTGGGCGGGAGGCGATCCGCGCCGGCCCGGCCCTTGCCGTCAGTCGGGTTCGTGGACGGGGTGGGCAGGGCGAGGGGGGTGGGCTGACAGGGCCGGTCGCCGGCCGACTGATAGCTTCACGCCGTCGGGAAGGCCCCAGGGCGCGCGATCGATGAAGGACATCGCATGCCACACGTTGTTCGCCGACCAGGGTTGGTCACCGGAGCCGCCATGGCGGTCCTGCTCGCGGTGGCGCACGCCGCCAACGACGCGTTGACCGCCATCCTCGGAGCGCTGCTGCCCACCCTGCAGGTGCGTCTCGGCGCGGGCACCGCGACGCTGGCGCTGCTGGTCGCGGCGTTCAACGTCAGCTCCTCGCTCACCCAGCCGGCACTCGGGGCGGTCGCCGACCGGATCGGGATGCGGCGGGTCGCCGCCGCCGGCATCGCCGTGGCCGCCGTCGCGCTCAGCCTCATCGCCGTGGCAGGTAACGTCGCGGTGACGCTGCTGCTGCTCGTTGTCGGGGGCATCGGCTCCGCCGCCCTGCATCCGGTCGCGACCAGCATCGTGGGAAGCCCCTCCTCGCCCAACCCCGGGTTGGCCGTCGGCCTGTTCACCACCGGTGGCATGGCCGGCTTCGCCGTAGGCCCGGTGGTGGTCCTGTACCTGGTGTCCCGGTTCGGCGCCGACGTCACGCCGTGGCTGATGGCGCCCGGACTCATCCTGGCCGTCGCCGTGCTGACCCTGCTGCCCGAGTGGGAACCGCACCGTCCCACCGACCGCCTGCGACTGTTCACGCGGGAACTCCTCACCGCGCGGGTCCGCTGGCTCGCAGCCGCCTCGGCGCTGGTCAGCCTGGCGTTCATCACCGTTACCAGCGCCGTGCCGCTGTGGCTGGTGACCGCGCGGGGTCTCGCCTCGGACGCGCCGCTGCTGGGCCGTGTTCTCCCTGTCCGCCGCGCTCGGCGCGATCGCCGGCGGAGCCCTCGCCCCGCGTGTCGGGCACGCTCGCACCGCCACCACCTCCGCGCTGGCGGCCATCGTTCCCTTGGCGGCGATCCTCGCCGTGCCGGCGGGACCGCTCACCCTGCTCGCCGCCGGCTTCGCCGGAGCCCTGCTCTACATGAATCAACCCCTGCTGATCCTCGCCGCGCAGAACGCCGCGCCCGACGCGCCCGCAGCGGCAGCCGGAGTCGTCATCGGCGTCGGCGGGACCGCCGCCGGCCTGCTCTACATCGTCAGCGGCCTCGCCCAGGACGCGATCGGACTGACCGCCACCATCGCCGTGACCATCTCGCTTCTAGCGCCCACCGCCATGATCATCCGTCGCGGGCGGCGGGCCTCACCGCCGGACGCGACGCGCAGCTGACCACCACGCACCCGCTGCCCGCCGCACAACCCTCCACGCCTCGACGGCGTCACCGAAAAGACCACCTGGGGTCGCCGTCCGGTTCGGCACCCACCGGGTCCCTGACCTACCGCCACCACAACCCTTGCCCAGCGGGGCTCACCGGTCGAACTGGTGGGAAGTCACTGCGGGCGGGACTCCGCGCGATGACGCGGCTCACTTGACACCTGATACCCGCCGGGGGTATACCTGCACAGCGCATACCGGTACCCCCTAGGGGCATCAAGGAGTGAGTGTCATGTCAAACCCAACCAAGCGGTGGTGGGCCCTCGGCCTCATCGCGCTCGCCCAGTTCATGGTCATCATGGACACCTCGATCATCGGCGTCGCCCTACCCCGGATGCAGGCCGACCTCGGGTTCTCGCCGGAGAACTTGTCCTGGGTGTTCAACGCCTACGTCGTCGCGTTCGGCGGCCTGCTGCTGCTCGGCGGCCGGCTGTCCGACCTGTTCGGCGCCCGCCGCATGTTCACCGCCGGCTGGCTGATCCTGCTGGTCGGCTCCGCCGCGGCGGGCCTGGCCGACAGCGTCGCCGTCGAACTGGCCGCCCGCGCCGTCCAGGGCGCCGGCGCAGCGCTGATCGCACCGTCGGCGCTGACCCTGCTGATGATGCTCTTCGGCGCCGAGCCGCGGGAACTCACCAAGGCCCTCGCCCTCTACGGGGCGGCAGCACCCGCCGGCGGCACCGCCGGGGTGTTCCTCGGCGGCGTCATCACCGAGTACGTCAGCTGGCCCTGGGTGTTCTACATCAACATCCCCATCGCGCTGCTCGCCGTTCTCGCCACCCCGGCGTTGATGCCGGCCGGCGGCGCCCGTCGAGGCTCCCTCGACGTGGCGGGCGCGGTGACCGTCACCGCCGGTCTCGGCGCCGCCGTGTACGCCGTCGTCCGGGCTCCGGAGGTTGGCTGGGCGTCCGGGCAGACGTGGCTGGCACTGGCCGGCGCCGTGGCGGCGCTGGCGGCGTTCGTCGCCATCCAGGCGGCCCGCCGGGAACCTCTGATGCGGCTGTCGATCTTCCGGGCGCCGAACCTGGCCGCCGCGAACATCGCCCAGCTGCTGCTCGGCGCGGCGTGGATCCCGATGTGGTTCTACCTGAACCTGTACCTGCAGCAGGTCCTCGGCTACAGCGCCTTCCCCAGCGGCGCCGCGCTGTTGCCGATGACCGTCCTGATCATGGTCGGGATGATCGCCCTCGCCCCGAGGGCCATCAACCGGTTCGGACCCAAGCCGATGGTGGTGACCGGACTCGCGGTCCTCGCCGCCGGTCTCGGGTGGCTGGCCCTGATCCGTCCCGACGGCAGTTTCGCCGCCGACGTCCTGCCCGCCTCGCTCGTCGCGGCGCTGGGCATGTCCCTGGCCTTCATCCCCTCCCTCGGCACCGCGATCTCCAGCGCCCGCCCGGAGGAAGGCGGACTGGCCTCCGGCATCGTCAACACCAGCTACCAGGTCGGCTCCGCGCTCGGCCTAGCCGCCATGACCGCCGTCGCCGCCAGCTTCGGCGCCAGCCAGCTCGGCGACCTGCCGGCACTGACCGACGGCTACTCCGCCGCGTTCATCGGCGCCGGCATCATCGCCGCCTCCGGGGCCGTCATCGCCGCGGTCACGCTGCGCAGCGGCAGCCGGACGCAGGCCGACACCGCAGCCGGCCAGAACGCCTGATCGCAAGCCCGCACAAACGCCCTACACGACGACCAGCACCGTGAAGGAGACTGTCATGAGCACCGTCACCCCGATCCTGATCGCCTACGACGGCTCGCCGAACGCCCGCGCCGCCATCGACACAGTCGCCGAGATGTTCCCCGGCGCCCGCGCCGTGGTCCTCTACGCCCGTCAACCGCTGGAGGGACTCGCCGCGCACCTCGAGGGACACCCGGCCGTCGAACAGCTACGCGGACTCGACGCCAGCACACTGGATGCCTCCGAGCGGCTCGCCACCGAAGGCGCCGCGCTGGCCGAGAGGGCCGGACTCACCGCCGAGCCGAGGGTCGCCTCCACCATG
The DNA here is from genome assembly GCF_003434305.1 of Micromonospora sp. MW-13. Taxonomy (GTDB): domain Bacteria; phylum Actinomycetota; class Actinomycetes; order Mycobacteriales; family Micromonosporaceae; genus Micromonospora. Next base: position 15,497 of record NZ_QKKX01000079.1, on the reverse strand, counting down.
GCCACCCCCGCCGAGGCGATCGTGCAGACCGCCGAGGACGACGACGCCCAACTCATCGTCCTGGGCAGCCACGGTCGGACAGGGCTAAAGGCGGCGCTGCTGGGCAGCACCTCCATCAAGGTGCTGCACCACACCCGCCGCCCCACCCTGGTCATTCCGGCGACCGCCGCCGAAGCAGGGTAACCAACACGGCGATCTGCACGCAGCGACGACCCGTCGCCTGCATGACGTCATAGGGGCGGTCGGCCCATAGCCGACCGCCCCGACAGCGCACTCCCGCACACCTTACTCGGAACACCGTCTCGCGCAGCAGTCGCGGGAAGCACCCGCTGCCGAATTACCAGCGGACACTGGAGTCCGACACGCCGCCCGCGCATCGCTATCAGCACACGCGGTGGAGTCCCTCAGCCGCGTTTCATGAGGCGGCCGACGGCGGCCATCATCTCGGTGGCCATTTCGTCGGCGCGGCCGTCGGCGGCGCCTTCGTGCATGCAGTGCCGGGCGTGTCCGTCGAGCAGGCCGAGGGCGACCTTGTCCAGCGCGGCCTGGATGGCGGAGATCTGGGTGAGCACGTCGATGCAGTAGCGGTCGTCGTCGACCATCTTCTCGATGCCCCGAACCTGGCCTTCGACGCGGCGCAGTCGCGCGAGCAGTTGATCCTTGCTGGCGGTGTAGCCCCTGGTAGGGGCCAAGGGTGTACTCATGACAACCATCATAACCTACCCCTTGGGGGTATGTTACAGTTGCTAAGGCGATACCCCCGGCGGGTATTCACGGAGGTGGGGAAACGGCGTGCATGGGCTAACGGATGCTGATGCAGGGACGGGGATTGTGGTGACGGCGATCGGGCGAGACGGGCGACAGGCGTCGCACGGGACGGACGGTGTCGCGGTTCGGCGCACGGCGTCGGCACGATCAGGTGGCGTCCAGAGTTTCCCAGCCCGACTCGGCCCGCCCACAGGCGAACGTGGCCTCGGGGCGTCACGTCGTCTCGTTGCCTACCGCTGCGGGGGGTGCCCGCTCCGCAGCGTCATCGCAAGACCGTCTAGAGACCGAGGTGATTGTCATGAACACAGCGTTGAAGTTGACCGGTTTCGCCGTCGGCATGGTGGCGGCGTTCGGCGCGGCATACGGGGTCGGCGACGTCGTTGACCCGGTCGCTCCGGCCGCCGACACACGCCACGACAGCACCACCGGCCACGGCGACGGCGGCCACGGCACCGAGTCTGCGTCCGCCGATAAGGTTCCCGGTGGCCTGCTGGTCTCCGACCGCGGCTACACCCTGAACCCGGTCTCCGCCCCGGTCGAGGAGTTCGCGTTTCAGATCACGGGCCTCGACGGGCGCGCCGTGACCGCCTTCGAGGTGGCGCACGACAAGCGGATGCACCTGATCGTCGCCCGGCGGGACCTGTCCGGGTTCCGGCACGTGCACCCGGAGATGGCGTCGGACGGGACGTGGCGGGTCGCCTCGCCGCTGGGCGAGCCGGGCAGCTGGCGGGCCTTCGCCGACTTCACCCCCGCCGGCGGTCAGCCGTTGACTCTCGGTGTGGACGTGTCCGTCGCCGGTGTGTTCACTCCACGTCCGCTGCCGGCGCCGGCGGCCAGCAGCACCGTCGACGGGTACACCGTCACCATCGACGGCGCCCTGCAGCCCGGTCGCACCTCCAAGCTGACCCTGACGGTCAGCCGCGACGGCGCTGCGGTCACCGATCTTGAGCCTTATCTGGGCGCGTACGGGCACCTGGTGGCGCTGCGACAGGGCGACCTGGCGTACCTGCACGTGCACCCCGACGGAGAGCCCGGCGACGGACGGACCCGACCCGGCCCTGAGGTGACCTTCTTCGCCGAGGTGCCCTCAGCCGGCACGTACCGTCTGTTCCTCGACTTCCAGCACCAGGGCACGGTCCGCACCGCGGAATTCACCCTGAGCGCCGGCGCCGCTTCCCCTGATGGTGGCGTTGCCCCGGATGGTCCGGCCACGCCGAGTCCGTCGACCACCGGCGGGCACGGCGAGCCCGGCCACGCCCACGACTAAGTAGGAGTCATCATGACCACTACCGCCAAGCCCCTGCGCGTCGCTGCGAATCAGATCGAACTGGCGATCGGGGGAATGACCTGCGCCTCCTGCGCCGCCCGGATCGAAAAGAAACTCAACCGCCTCGACGGCGTGAGCGCCACGGTCAACTACGCCACCGAGAAGGCCACCGTCTCCTACGGTGACGGCCTCACCCCGGCCGACCTGATCGCCACGGTGGAAAAGACCGGCTACACCGCCGCCCTGCCACCGCCGCCCACCGCGGACGGGACGTCTGAGGCCGCTGAGCCCGTCGACGAGCTACGCGGTCTACGAACCCGGCTGTGGGTGTCGGTGGCGCTGGCCGTGCCGGTGATCGCGCTGGCGATGGTCCCGGCCTGGCAGTTCACCTACTGGCAGTGGCTGTCGCTGACTCTGGCCGCCCCGGTCGTGGTCTACGGCGGCCTGCCGTTTCACCGGGCGGCCTGGACCAACCTGCGCCACGGCGCGGCGACCATGGACACCCTCGTGTCGCTCGGCACGATCGCCGCGTTCGGGTGGTCGCTGTGGGCGCTATTCTTCGGCACCGCCGGCACGCCGGGGATGACGCACCCGTTCAGCTTCGATATCAGCCGTACCGACGGCGCCGGGAACATCTACCTGGAAGCCGCCGCCGGGGTAACCACGTTCATCCTCGCCGGCCGCTACTTCGAGGCTCGCTCCAAGCGCACCGCCGGCGCGGCCCTACGCGCCCTGCTCGAACTCGGCGCGAAGGACGTCGCGGTGCTCCGCGACGGAGAAGAGACGCGGATCCCGGTCGACCAGCTCGCCGTGGGGGACCGGTTCGTGGTCCGGCCCGGGGAGAAAATCGCCACCGACGGTGTGGTGGACGAGGGCAGCTCGGCGGTCGACGTCAGCATGCTCACCGGTGAGTCGGTGCCGGTGGAGGTGGGCCGCGGTGACACCGTGGTCGGCGCCACCGTCAACGCCGGTGGCCGCCTCGTGGTCACCGCCACCCGCATCGGCGGCGACACCCAACTCGCGCAGATGTCGAAGCTGGTCGAGCAGGCCCAGACCGGCAAAGCCGCCGTGCAGCGCCTCGCCGACCGGATCTCCGGGGTGTTCGTGCCGATCGTGATCGCGCTCGCCGCCGGCACTCTGGGCTTCTGGATCGGCAACGACAGCGGCTGGACCGCAGCGTTCACCGCCGCCGTGGCGGTGCTGATCATCGCCTGCCCGTGCGCGCTCGGCCTGGCCACGCCGACCGCGCTGCTCGTCGGTACCGGCCGCGGCGCCCAGCTCGGCATTCTGATCAAGGGCCCGGAGATGCTGGAAAGCACGAAGAGGGTCGACACAGTGGTGCTGGACAAGACCGGCACCGTCACCAGCGGCAAGATGACGCTGGTCGACGTGCTGCCCGCCGCCGGTCAGGACGCCGATGAACTACTGCGGCTGGCCGGCGCGCTGGAGGCCGCCAGTGAGCACCCGATCGCCCAGGCGGTCGCCACCGGGGCATCCCGGGCCGGCGTCCTGCTGCCCGTCACGGGGTTCGTCAACGTCGAAGGCCTCGGCGTCACCGGCACGGTCGACGGCCGGGAGGTGCTGGTCGGCCGGTTGCGGCTGCTGCGCGAGCGCGGGCTCGACGTGCCGCAGGAGGTCGAGCAGGCGGCGACCGCGGCGCAAGCCGCCGGCCGCACCGCCGTCTTGGCCGGCTGGGACGGCCGCGCCAAGGGCGTCCTGACCGTCGCCGACGAAGTCAGGCCCACCAGTCGGGCCGCTATCGCGCAGCTGCGCACGCTCGGCCTGACGCCGGTGCTGCTGACCGGCGACAACACCACGGTCGCGAAGGCGGTTGCCGCCGAGGTCGGTATCGACCAGGTGATCGCCGAGGTGCTGCCAGCTGACAAGGTCGACGTGGTCAAGCGGCTCCAAGCCGAGGGCAAGGCCGTGGCGATGGTCGGCGACGGCGTCAACGACGCCGCCGCGCTCGCCCAAGCCGACCTCGGACTGGCCATGGGCACCGGCACCGACGTGGCAATCGAGGCATCCGACCTGACTCTGGTCCGCGGCGACCTAACCGCCGCCGTGGACGCCATCCGGCTGTCCCGCCGGACACTGCGCATCATCAAGAGCAACCTGTTCTGGGCCTTCGCCTACAACGTGGCCGCCCTACCCCTCGCCGCCACCGGTCTGCTCAACCCCATGATCGCCGGCGCCGCGATGGCCTTCTCCTCGGTCTTCGTCGTCGCCAACAGCCTCCGCCTACGCCGCTTCCGCACCGCCACCTGAAGACCACACCGCTACGGCGCACATGCCTCCGCAGGTGCGCCGTAGCGCTGCGGCATCAGCCGCTTACCCGTGGGTATGTCGCCGAGCCGCAATGGCAGTCGGGTGCTGGTCGACGGAGGACCACTGCCCGGCCGCCGGCGCGCTGCGCCTGGATCGGCCGCCACGACAACACCCACCCCTTCGCGTCGACACCAGCGGCGAACTCGCCCAGGTCGACGCCGCGCCCGAACCACACCGTCAAGAAACCAAACGTTTCCTGAAGATCGCCGACACGGGTCGGAGACCGGCTCCCGGGTCGTCAAAAACTCCTTCAACAACCAGCGGGTTCAATAACCACCTCACCGCCGTTTTCTGAGATCATCTCCGTGTGACAACCCTCGCCGGCGCAGCCGACCGAGATCCGCATCGGCTACGCCCGGGTCTCCACCGGCGGGCAGAAGCTCGAACGCCAACTCGACGCGTTGAAGGCCACCGGCTGCCGGCGGATCTTCGCCGAGAAGCAGTCCGGCCGCGACACCGACCGCCCGGAGCTGACCGCGTGCCTGGCATTCCTCGCCGGCGGCGACACCCTCGTCGTACCGTCCCTTGACCGGCTGTCCCGCTCCCTTTCAGACCTGATCACCACCGTGGGAGAGCTACGCCGCCGCGACGTCGGGTTCACCTCCCTGCACGAGAACCTCGACACCACCACCCCCGGCGGACGCCTCGTCTTCCACGTCTTCGCCGCCCTCGCCGAGTTCATCCGCGAACTCATCGGGGCTGTCTCGCTAACGGCTCTGTCTCACATTCGGGATGCTGTTGGTGATCTTGGGCGTGTGGCGGGGGTGGGGCGCGTCGCTGCGAGAGCTGAAGGCTCCTCGGTGTTGGGGTAGCGGGATGTCGATGGGGCGGGTTTCGGGTGTGGTGGTGCCGGTGGAGACCGCTCGGGTGGCGTGGGCGGCGAGCCCGAAGGGCACGCCGGCGATGGTGATGCGGGATCGGTTGGAGGATCTGTTCGTCGATGACGACTTTGTTGGCTGGTTTCCGGTCGATGGTCGTCGTGGGGTGTCGCCGGGCCGGTTGGCGTTGGTGTCGGTGTTGCAGTACGCGGAGAACCTGACTGATCGGCAGGTGGCGCGGGCGGTGGCGTGTCGTATCGACTGGAAGTACGCGTTGGGGATGGAGTTGACCGAGCGGGGGTTCGATCATTCGGTGCTCAGTGAGTTCCGGGAGCGGCTGGCTGAGGGCGATCGGGCTGATCGGCTGCTCGCGGTGATGGTTGATCGGCTGGCGGAGGCGGGGTTGGTGCGGGCGCGGGGCCGGCAGCGTACGGATTCCACGCATGTTCTCGCGGCGGTTCGCCGGCTGGGTCGGGTGGAGTTGGTCGCGGAGACGATGCGGGCGGCGTTGGAGGCCCTGGCGAAGGTGGATGAGGTGTGGCTTGCCGGTGTCATGCCACCGGAGTGGGCGCAGCGGTATGGCCGGTCGGTGCGTCACGAGCGGCAGCCGACCGGGTCGGTCGCGGTGCGCGAGTACGTGGAACAGGTTGGCGCTGGCGGCGTCATCCTGCTGTGGGCCGTCACCCGCTCGGCCCGCAGACCGGGCGCAGCAACTGCAGGACGTGCTGGTCGAGGTGGTGACCGTACGGTCGCGGCGCCTATCAGGAGCGGTAGAGAGGCGCGCAAGATACGGAGCTCGGCTCGCGTTCGTTCACTCGACCCAGACGAGAGCCAGGTCGGCGGTATACTGACGGCGAGTAGTAGCAGCACCACCCGCCGCACGGCGGGATCCAATCGGAAGTACGGCCAACGGGCCCTTACGGTTTGACCAAGATAATGACTTGCAGCTACGCCGCCGCCGTGCACGCCGCGGCCGGTCAGCCACCGGCTGATCCACAAACGCATTGTCTGACACTCGACGGCGGTTGCCGGGCGGCGCGCCGCCCGAATCACTAAAAACGACCGTGGGCCGCCCGCTGGTGCGGACGGCCCACGGATGACGTCAGCCGCGCGGAATGTCGATCGCGTAGCCGCCCTTGCCGCTTGCCAGCAGCATGCGCGATTGTCCGGCGAAGCCGAACGCCATCGGCAGGCTGAGCCCTTCGAGGCCCGTGCCGAACGGCGTGAAGGTCGCCCCGCCGTCGTTCGACCGGATAACCCTCGCGTTTGCCTGCTGCTGCGCCACGTAGATGCCGCCGCCGTCTATCGGGTCGCAGGCGAGGTCCACCGTCAGCGCCCCGCCTACCCAGCCGGTGGGCTGCCAGGTCATGCCGCCGCCGGTGGCACGATACAGGGGTGCGGTGACCGCAGGGTTGGTGGTGGCCGTTCCGATCAGATAAAGCGTTGACGGATCGCTGGCCGCCGCGCACAACTGCGGACTCATGAACCGCCCGCCGGGAAGCCCGATCATGGACGGGAACCATGATGTGCCACCGTCTTCGGAGCGAATCACACCGCCGAACCGGTTCGCCGATGTGTCGTCAACCGATGCCACCAACTCCAGATCCGTTCCCGTGTCCAGGATCTCCAGATCCCGTATGGTCTGCGTGCCCGGACCCTCGTAATCCTTGGTCCAGGTTTGGCCGCGGTCAAGCGAACGCCACACGGTCGGTTCGAGACCGGCAACGCCGAAGTCGGCGCCACCCAACACGATCAGGCTCGGGTTGGCTTTGCCGAACCGGACTGTGGTGAGCGCCGACTCGAACAGCGGGCCCTGGTCCGGGCCGAGCAGCTTCCAGTTTCCATCCGGCCCGCGACGGTAAAGCCCTTCGGGGGCGACGGTTGACGGTCCGCTGGAGATGGCGTGCAGCGTGCCGTCCGGCCCGAACCGGACCGCGCTGTATCGCGTCGGCGGAACCGGCTCAAGGTTCCATGTCTTACCGCCGTCCAAACTGGAGAACACACCGCCGCCGTTTTGGCCCTGGAAGGCGATCGCCAGCTCGTTCGGGTTCGCTGGGTTGGCGTGCACGGAGTGCAGCTCCATCTCATTGATACCACCGGACGACTGCGTGAAAGTCGAACCACCATCTGTGGAACGAAAAACAGCGCGTGCGTCCGTCCCCACGAAAATCTTCTGAGAATCGGAAGGATCGAAGCTTACCGATCGCACCATCAGATTCATCGTCCCGCCGACGGTCAGCTGCCACGTCCTGCCGCCGTCGGTACTGCGATGCACACCCGAACCCGCCGTGGCGACAAGGATCATGTTGCGGTCACGCGGATCGACCGCAACGTCATCGACCGCCTTGACCGGCCACGCGTCGTTGTGCAGCGCGGTCCAGGTCTGGCCGAGATCGGGCGATTCGAAGACGCCTAGGAACTGGCCCTGGAAGGCCTGGCCGCCGCCGAGAATCAACCTCGAGCCGTCGTAGACCACATCGTGCCACGGGCCGTTGGGCAGGCGCTCGGATCGTTCCGCCCAGGTTGTCCCGCCATCGGTGGTGATCCAGACCTGGCCGTTGTCGAACGTGGCGATCACCGTGTTCGGGTCGTCCGGGGCGATTCCGATGGCGCGGCTGGTGACACCGCCGCCGAACGGTGGCGTCCGGTTGGTCCACGTGTTGCCGCCATCGATCGACCGCATTACGTTGACCTTCTGGGTGCCGAACGCGCCGGCGATCCCGGCCCACAACACCAACGGGTTGCCCGGTGCGGCCACCACCGTGATCACCTGGTCGTTCACGCCGATGTTGAGGTTCTTGGCGGCCCAGGTCAGACCGCCGTCATTGCTTCGCCACACGCCGTCCATGGTGCCGATGTACGCCGTACCGGCGGCGGTGAACTCGATTGCGAACACGCTTTTGCCGAGCAGCGCTTGCACTTTTGTCCACGTGGCGCCGCCGTCGACCGAGCGGAACAGCCCGCCGCCGACCGAACCGCCCGGCGCGAGACCGGCGAGCACGATCGAGTGGTCCACGGGGGACGCCGCGATCGCGGAGATGTCGCCGCCGGCCGGGCCGAGCGAGGTCCACCCCGCCTCGGCCGCGGCCGCTTGCCCCACAAGCGCTGTCTCAGTGACTCCATCGGGGCGTACGCCATTGGCGTCCATCGGCTGACCGGTGGCGTCAATCCACACGGTCCGCGCGGAACCACCGGCACTGGCACCGCCGAAGGCAAGGCTCGTGCCCACGAGGATCAGCGCCAGCGTGGCGCTGAGCGCACGGCGCCGGCTCTTACCCATTTTCCGTCTTCCCTTCGTCATCAGTTGCCTCCGAACCGGACGGTGACCAGGTTCGAGCACTTACGAGAACCCGCCTGGCAGACCTGGTAGGTGTGCGTGTTTCCGGCCCAGGGCGGCAGAACCTCGATGTGGCCGCCGTCGTTGGCGAGGGTGGCGCCGAGTTCGCCGTCGCGGAACACATCCACGTTGGCTGACATCGCTCCCTCCCAGGACATGACGGCCTCCGGCGAACCCACCGAGCGACGGCCCTCGACCGTGAGCTGTATCGCGCCGTCCACCTGGACCTTTACCAGCCGTCCGGGCGAGCCGAGCGTTCCGGCGTACACGAAGGCGCTTTGAGGGTCCAATACCATCGATAGCAATGAGTTTTCACCGGCCTCGAGGGTGGCCGCACCGACCCGGGAGAACGTTGCCAGGTCGACCTTGACGATGCGCCCCGGTGACGTGCCGGTGCCGAAATATGCCGACTCGCCCATGGAATCGATCACCGCCGACAGCACCATGTTTTCGTCCGCCGCGAGGTCGATGGCCTCGGCCCTGGTGAAGCTTTCCAGGTCCACCTTGACGACGCGGGCCGGGCTGGTGGCGGTGGCGAAATAGGCAAAGCGGCCCAACGGGTCGATCACCGCCGAAAGGAAGGCGCTCTCATTGACCATGCTGAGCGCACCGGCCTGCTGAAAGGTGGTTAGGTCGAGTTTGACCACCTGCCCTGGCTTGGTGTCGGTGCCGAAGTAGGCGAACCGGCCCGCGGGATCGATGACGGCGGAACGTAAGTTGCCCGCTCCTCCTTCCAATGTGGCCACACCGATCCGCGCGAACGTTCGGAGATCGAGCTTCACCACTCGTCCGGGAGTGCCACTGGTGCCGAAGTACGCATACCGCCCCGCCGGATCGATCACCGCCGTCCGGAGGAAGTTCTCGCCCTGTCCCAGCGAAATCACCGAGACCCGTTCAAACGAGTGCAGATCGACCTTGACCACTTTGCCCGGCGCGGTGCCCGTACCGAAGTACGCGTATCGGCCCTCCCGATCGATGATCGCGGAATTGACGAAGTTCTCGCCTGCCTCGAGCGTGATCGCACCGACCCGCCGACTGGTCGCCAGATCGACCTTGATCACCCGACCCGGCTTGGTCTGCGTGCCGAAGTACGCATACCGGCCGAGCGGATCCATCACCCCGCTGAACAAGGTGTCCTCACCGGACGCCAGCGTCAGCGCTGCGGTGCGTACCGGAATCCGGATCGCGGTGCTGACAAGCGCGACGCTGTGCGGCGAGCCGGGCGCGTCGCCGGCCACCGAGACGGTTGCCGTGGCCTGTCCGGGAACCGACGGCGTGAATGTGTATGTCAACGTGCAGTTGGCAAGGTGCGCAAGGCTGATCGGCAATGCGCCACACGTTCCACCCGACCGGGCGAAACCGTTGCCCGGGTCGGTGATCTCCGTGATCGTGACCGGTGTGGAGCCGGTGCCAGTGAGCGTTACGGTCAGCGGGCCTCCCGTCTCACCCACCTTGGTCACGCCGAAGTCCAATTCAAAGGGTGAGACGTCGAGCCCACGCCCGTCTGGTGCGACAAGCGTGAATCCCTGGGTGGTGGCGCCGCCACCGGTGATCGTCACCTTGGCGCTCGACGGCTGGTAGCCGAACGCCGACGCGGTCACCGTGTATTCGCCGGCAGGCAGTGTGATCGCGTAGCCGCCGTTGCTGCCGGTGCTGCGGGTCCGGGTGAGCGCACCGGTGATCGTGATGGTGGCACCGGCGACGGGTGCGTTGCCCGCGCCCAGAACGGTGCCCGTCAGCTGTCCCTTGGCGGGGACCGGCGAGCGGCTCACCGCCGCGAACGTGTCAAGCCTTCCCTGGCCCCACACGTTGTTGTTCTCCTTGGTACCGCCGCATGTCAGATCCTCGGTGTCGAGCGCGGATCCATCCAGGATGGCCCGGGTGGCGTCGATGTCGCGCTCCAGCGACGGCGTCGCCGACCACAGTAACGCCACGGCCGCCGCCACGTGCGGTGACGCCATCGACGTTCCGGTCAGCGGGCCGTATGAGCCGTTGTTGAGCGAGGAGCGCACGGCCACGCCTGGCGCGGTGATGTTCGGCTTGACCATGTCGGCTCCCCAAGCCGAAGGGCCACGGCCGGAGTTGCTGTAGAGCCGCCCGGCGGCGTCGAACGCGCCCGCCGCGTATGACTCAGGCAGGTTGCCGGGGTTGCCCGCCGCACCGCATGCCGCGCCGGGGTTTCCGCTGGAGAACTGCGGGAAGATCCCGGCTGCCACCCACGCCCGAACCGTTGGCCGGTACCAGGGTGAGATGGTGGCGCTGCCGCCCCACGAGTTGTTGACGATGTGCGGGCGCCGGGCCGGATCGGCGTTGCGGCCGCGCAAATCGGTGGGCGCCAACATGAACTGGCCGCTTGCCAGCAACGCCTCCTGCGAGCAGGAGCGCTCCTCGCAACCCTTGGCGGCGATCCATTTCGCGCCCGGTGCGACGCCGATCCGGTTGCCCGCGCCGTCGTCGCCGACCATCGTGCCGACCGTGTGGGTGCCGTGGCTGTTGTTGTCGCAAGGAATCAGTGACGGCGCACCGCACACATTGGACGGGTCCCACCAATTGTAGTTGTGGTCGAACCGGCCGTTGCCAAGGTTTCCGCGATACTGCCGAGTCACCGCCGGATGGGTATATAGCACGCCGGTATCGATGCTGCCGATGACGATGTCCTCGCCGGTGACGCCGAAATCCTGCCACACGCGGGGAGCGTTGACCCGGCTGATGTTCCACTCGATGCCCGCGAGCAGCGCCTGCTGCTCCGCCACTTCGACCACGGGGAGCTCGTATTTCTCATCGGCGGTGATCTGCTCCACCTCGGGCCGGGCGGCGACGCGGCGTACTAGATCGGCGTTGCCGGTCACCTTGATTGTGTTGGCAATCCAGAACTCCCTGTGTGCCACGCCCTCGGCGTCGAGCATCCTGACAAGGCCCGCCTGGCTTGCGGCCGCGGTGTCGATGAGCTTCTTGTGCACCTGCCGACCCTGCTCTGCCCGGTCGGCGATTCGCGATGCCGCACCGAGATCGGCACGCTCCCGCAGGTATACCCAGAAGGTGGCGGTGCCGTCGGCGGCGAGTTGCGACATCAGCGCGGGCTGGACGGGCGCGGCCTGCGCGGGCGTGGTGACCAATGAACTCGACAGCCCAAGGGCCGCAAGCATCGTCACGATCGTGCTCACGGCGAGGCCGGTGCGGCCTCGCCGTCGTCTCACGGGTCCGTTCAACGATCTCCTCCGTTGTGCTCGAAGCGGTCCCTGAGACTGCGTGCGGCATATGGGTCTCATACCGGCCGCCATCCGTGCTCGTCAGAGTCGTCGGTCTTTTCGGGCGGCTCCGGCGGTGCGGGGTTGGGAGCCGGCTCGGGGGTCACGTCAGATTCAGGGGTTGACACCGCACCAGCGTGGATCTCTCACGGGTGCCGGGACCATCCCGGAAATCCGGTAACTTTATCCGGACAGCCTGCTGGCGATCCCTGCCCGGGAACGAATCCCCAGCTTGCGCAGCACGGCTCCGACGTGCTGTTCCACCGTGTAAACCGACAGGAACAGCTCGGCGGCGATCTCCTTGTTGCTGCGACCGGTTGCGGCGAGGACGGCCACATCGCGCTCGCGGGCGGACAGGTCGTTGCCGTAGGCGGGCCGCCCAGCGCGACGCTTGCCCGGCAGGGACAGTCCACGTTGCCGAGCCGCGCCGGTGGCCCGCGAGTGATCCCAATCCGCGCCGAGTCGCTGATAGGTTTCCAGCGCCAGGGCCAATTCCGCCGATCCGGCACGCTGCTCACCCGCGTCGAGCAGCACCAGCGCCGCCTGCTCGCGGGCAAGCGCCGCCAGATATGGATACGGCAAGGCGTCATAGCGGACGGCCGCCTCGACAAGTTGGGTGGCGTTTCCTTCGACGGCGGCGAGTAGGCCTTCAGCGTGGCGCAGCGCGGCCGGAGCGATCGAAACATCGAGACCCTCAAGCCTCTTCCGGTACTTGCGCAGCAACTCCCCGGCGTCCCAGACACGGCCGGAAGCGATCAGTGATTCCACGGCGGTCGGCAGCACCGGCGCGGCCGCAGCCCAGGCGTCCTTGGCGCGCAAGGCATCCAGGCAGCGTTCCGTGGCGCCGAGCGCGGCCGCGGTGTCGCCACGGGCAAGCGCGATGCGGGCGAGGCCGCTTGCCGGGAACGCGAGCGCTTCGACAAGGCCCAGTTCCTCGGCGAGCCGTCCGGCGCCCGCCAACCGGTGCTGCGCGTCGTCGAGCCGACCCTGGGCAAGGGCAAGGCCGCCCACCGCAAGCTCGGCCTCGATCCAGCCGAGCGGATAGTCGGCGAGCGCGTCGAGCAACGCGTCGGTGCCGTCGGCAACCGAATCCCAGTTGCCCCTGAGAAAGGACAGCAGCGTCAAGGCCGATCTGGTCAGTAGCTGAAGTCTGCGGTTCTCGCATGCCACGGCGCCGGAGAGCGCGGAGGTCAGCAGTCGCTCGGCCACGTCATGATGGCCGAGGTAGCAGCATTGGGCACCGATCGAGAAGTACGCGTTGACGGCGGCGCGGGACTGCACCGACCCGGCGGTGGCGGCCTCGACCTGTTGCAGCACTTGACGCCAGGCCGGATCGCCGACGGTCACCAGGCCCATTCCCACCTTGCCCAGCACGAATACCCGTACCATCGGGTCGCTCACCTCGGCGAGCACCTCCATCGACCGGTAGAGCCAGTCGCGGCCGAGTGCCACTGTTCCGCTGGACGCGGTCAGCACGCCAAGCGCTGCCGTGGCGCGGGCGCGCAGATCCGGCCGGTCGGCAAGCTCGCCGATCGCGGTGGCGAACAGATCGCGCTGCCACTGCACGTCCTCGCCGAGAACATTCAAAGTGGAGGCGAGCAGGAACCGAATTTCGCCGTGCGCCGCCTCGGTGCCGTCCTGGCTCATCACATCCTGAAGCAGCGCAACGACTTCGGTGGTGCGCACCGTTTCCAGGGCCGCCCAACCCAGCTTCACCGCGAGCCTTGCCCGTTCGGCCGGCGCGAGCGGGCCGTGGCGCACCACATCTTCGAGAAGGCGGACAGCCTCGGCGTCGTTGCGTAGCGCCGCGGCCTGATCGGCGGCGCGCTCGGCGGCCACCACCCACTCGCCGAGCCGTCCAGCGTGGCGCAAATGGTGGGCGAGTTGGCCGAGCGGTACGGGGTCGTATTCCTCCAATGTCGACGCAGCTTGGCTGTGCAGCCGCCGCCGTCGCGTGCCGGGCAGCGCCTCCTCCACCGCCTGCCCCGCAAGCACATGCCGGAAGCCGACGAGTTCGCCATACTCGGCTAGCAAGCCTGACTCCAATGCCTCGTCAAGGCCACGCAAGGCGCGATCCGTTGGCACCAGGCAGGTCGCGACAACCACGTCGAGCGGCACCGATGAACGCAGCACCGCCGCCGCCTCGACCGCCGCGCGCGCGTCGCCGGACAGGTGGGCAACGCGTTCCAGCACCTGATCGCGAATGCCAGTCGGCACGTCTAGCTGGTCGAGTTCGCGCACCGCCCAGCCGCCCTTGCGCCGCGCCAGCTGACCGTTGGCCTGCAACAGGGCAAGCAACTCCTCGATGGCGAACGGCAGACCGGAAGCGCGTTCGCGCAGATAGCCCGCGAAGTCCTCGGAGATGCGTTCGACGCCCAGGATCGCCGCCGTCAGCTCGCCGGCCTGCTTCCGATCCATCCTCGGCAGGATCACGTGGGCGTGCGCGGTCGCCGCGGGCAATCGTGCGGTCAGCGCGCGAACTCCCGGCGTCGCGTCCTCGGTGCGATAGGAGAGCAACAGCGACAGCCCGGCCGGTGGGTCGCCGAGCAGGTAGGTGAGAAAATCGAGGGTCTGCTCGTCGGCCCAGTGCAGATCCTCGAGTACCAGCACCGCGCGGCCGACCGCGCCGAGCAGTTCGGCGAGGGCACGAAACACCCGGTGGCGTTCGGCGGCCGGATCGTCGAGCGGCTCGGGCGCAGGTGGCAAAGCGGCGGCGAGTTCGGGAAGCAGCGGCCGCAGAGCCCCGGCCAGCGGCGAAAGGCCGGCCCACGGGGACTCGGCCGCGAGTGCGCGGACCGCGTCGATGATCGGCCCGAGCGGAAAAGGCTCACGGATCCGGCGGCCCGCGCCGAGCACGAAGCGCATTTCGGCAAGCTCCGGGCGGGTCCGCAGCTCCGCGACCAGGCGGGTCTTGCCCGAGCCCGCTTCGCCCTCAAGGACAACCGCCGCGGGTGGCTGGGTGACGGCCGACACCAGCAGGTCCAGCTCGTGCGCCCGGCCGACAAGCCGAGGTGAGCTGATGCGCTTTGGCCTGGCGTCCGCCGTGTCACGCCGAGCAACCGGGACCGTCATCCCTGGCATTCTGCCCCAGCTCACGATGATCCGCACTAGTTGATCATGTGGGCGGCAGGCCACACCAGCGTCATGCCGGAAGCGGGGGGAACTCAAGCACGTCCACGCCTGCCTGCCACCGCCCTCCCAGCCATCAGCCGGCCCCGCTCACCCTCCGATGCAGCCAATCGTGGCCGGATCCCCGCCGATCCCGAATCCACAGGTCACCGCACCCGCCGAGCCCTCAAGCCCGCGCGAAAGCAGCTCCGCGCCTGGCCAGAACAGGAACGCACCACTACGGTCACGAGGCTCAGGTGTCAGACGGAATCAGGGAGCCACGACCGCACGCGGCGACGGGAAGGACGTATCGCATGGTAGAGCGATGGGCCGTAGAGCGCGCAGTTCGAGACGCTGAATGCCGCCTCAGCCCCTCCGGACGCCACCTTATCCTCACACTCTTAACCTGGACAGACACCTCAACCGCAGTAATCCCGGCACAGTTCTCACCGAGCTTGACAGACCTCGAACGGGCAACAGGAATGGCCCGCTCCACAATCGCAGTCTGGCTCAACCGGCTTGAGGAGTTGGGCTGGGTCATACGCTTCAGACCAAAGGTGGACGACGCCCGCCGCAAGAAAGCAAGGACCGCCTACCGCCTTCGAATCCCCCCACAGACGCTA
>NZ_QKKX01000078.1 GCF_003434305.1 Micromonospora sp. MW-13 | reverse complement strand
ACGACCAAGGGCCGGCCCCCACCCGGGGACCGGCCCTTGGTCGTCGCACATCAGCCAACTCCACACCCTCGGCTCGGCGGCACGACGCGAAGCGGCCGGGACAGAGCCAGGAGCCCGCGCCCGGGTGCCCCGACCGCTGGGGCAGGATGGGGACGTGGCGAAGAGACCCACCCGGGCTGGCGCACCCCGGGACGCGAACGGACCCTGCCCGTGCGGGACCAGCCAGCCCTACGCGGAGTGCTGCGGGCGGCTGCACCGGGGCGCGGCGGACGCGGCTACCGCCGAGACGCTGATGCGGTCCCGGTTCAGCGCCTTCGCCGTCGGCGACGCCGCCTACCTGCTGCGCAGCTGGCACTCCTCGACCCGGCCCGCGCGGCTGCGCCTCGACCCCGGGCAGCGGTGGACCCGGTTGGAGATCCTCGGAACCGAGCGCGGTGGGCTGCTCGACAGCACCGGCACGGTCGCGTTCCGGGCCCACTACCGCGAGGGCGGACAGCCCGGAACGCTCACCGAACACAGCCGCTTCACCCGCGAGGACAACCGCTGGGCCTACCTCGACGCACTGCCGGACTGAACGCGGCTCATCCCGCCGGCCTGACCCGGCCACCGACGAGCCGGCGGAACCCGCCTGGACGTCACCGCCGGACGCGCCGTCCGACGGCCAGCACCAGCGCCACCACCAGGTAGGGCACCGCCGCCCAGACGAACGCCAACCGGTTGCCGGCCGCCGTGGCCACCAGGCCGTAACCGCCGTACACCAGCACGATCGTCAGGTCGGTACCCATCCCGGCCAGCGAGGTGACCGTGGCCCGGCCCGGCCCGGTGATGCCGGCCTGCAACCGGGCGTCGACCAGCACCGTCGCCAACTGGAACGCCGCGAACGCCACCCCGATCAGCACGAAGCCGGCCGGCCGCCCGACGCCCGCGCCCACGGCCAGGGCCAGCGCGGCGACCGCCAGCAACCCGGCGAGGCCGCGCCGCCCCCACCGCTCCCCCACCGGCGCGAGCAGCCCGCCGACGGTCACCCCCGCCCACGCCATCAGCACCAGCAGCGGCACCGTCGACGCCGTCACCCCGGACTCCCGGGCCAGCAGCGGCACGTACTCGTCCACCGCCCCCCACACGGCGGTCACGACCGCCACCAGCAGCACCGCGCCGCGTACCCGCCGGTCGGCGCGGACCTCGGCCAGCCCGGACCGCAGGCTGTCCCACCAGCCCGGCCCGGCGTCCGCGTCCACCGGCCCGCCGGGGGCGCGCCGTCCGGGCAACGCGGCGGCCACCACCGCCGCCGCCAGGCAGGCCAGTACGCTCGCCGCCCCCACGGCCGGGTACCCGCCCCAGCCGAACACCGGCCCGGCCACGAGGATCGACGCCACCACCGCCAGCATCTCGGCCGTCCGGGCCCGCCCCATCACCCGGGCGTACCGGCCAGCCGCCCCGAGACGCTCCAACTCGGTGAAGACCAGCGCCTCCAGCGCGCCGGAGCGCAGCGCCCCACCCGCGCCCCACAACAGGAAGCCCACCGCGAACGCCGGGTAGGACGGCACCAACACCCACAGGGCGAAGCCGGCGGCGGCGCACAGCGGGGCCAGGCAGAGCAGCAACCGGCGGGACACCGCGTCGGCCCAGGCCCCCGACGGCACCTCGAGGACCACCCCCGCGACCGACCAGACGACGAACAGGGACGAAATCTGCCACAGCGACAAGCCGGTGTCGCTGAACAACAGCGCGTACAGCGGATAGAGCAGGACGAAATCGGTGAGGAACGCGTAGCCGTACAGGGCGACGGACAGCCGGCGGACGGCGCCGCCGGACACGCGTGCGGAGATGAGAACCATGAGACCTTTCCACGGGGACGCGCACGGACACCGGAGTTACGGCGTCCGTGGCGGCCCGCGGCAGCGGTCGTCAGCGGCGGATCAACATCGCCAGGTCATGCCCGCGATCATAACCGGCAGCGGCGGGCGACGCCGCCCGCCGGGCGGCCGGCCCGGGCGCAGCGCCGGTCGGCAACCCCGGCGCGTCCCGGCGCACAGCGCGGGACGGGACCAGCCAGGGCCAACGGCGGCGCGGGGTGGAGAGGGCCCGGCCACCCCGCGCCGTGCCGCGTCAGCGGTTGGCGGCGTCCCCGTCCGGCCGGGGAATGACCACCGTGGCGTCGCCCGTCGACCGGTCGTGCTCGCCGGCACGCTGCGGGTACGCCGAGGTCGGCCGGGAGGGCTCCGACCCGGCGGACGGGGCCACCGGCTCGGTGGGCTCCATCCCGTCGCCGGTCAGCCGCGGCACCACCTGCGTCCGGTCAGGGTCACCGCCGGCCGTGACCACCTGCGTCCGGTCGGGGTCGTCGGCAGGCTCCCTCGGCACCACCTGCGTCCGGTCGGGATCGTCGCCCGTCGGGACCACCGGCCGGGGCCGCTCGGCGTCCCCGGTCGCCCCGCCCGGCGCCGCCAGCCGGTCCGCCACGTCCCGCCGACCCGCCTGGTACGCCCGCGCGTGCGTCGCGATCAACTGCGACTCCCGCTCCGCCCGGCTCAGCCACGACTCCCACCGGCTCTGCATCGGACGGACCAGCCCGCCGCCGATGCCGACGACGAGGATGCCACCGACGGTCGCCAGCACCGCGACCAGCACCGGCGTGGTCACCGCGGTCGCCACGCCGATCTGGTTGAGCGCCGCGATGACACCCAGCCCGAGGATGAACACCGACGCGATCGTCGCCAGCACCCGCCCGTACGACAGGCCGCCCAGCGCGCTGCTGATGATGTCCTTCACCGCGTGCGCGATCGCCGCCGCGACCACCACGATCACGATCGCCACGAACGCCCGGGGCAGCCACGCGATCACCCCGGCGATCAGGTCCGAGATCGGATTCGGGCCCCAGATACCGAAGGCGAGCTGCAACGTCACCAGCAGCACCCCGTAGTAGGCGAGCTTCGCCACGATGTCGCTCGCGTCGTACCGGGACCGGGCCAGCGCGGCCTTGACCCCACCGCGCTCGACCGCCCGGTCGAAGCCGACCCGCTCCAACACCTTGTCCACGACCTTCAGCACGGCCTTCGCGACCAGCCAACCGGCCACCAGGATCGCCACGAAACCGAGGGCCTTGGGCAGGAACAGCAGCACTGCGCGCAGGGCGTCCCCCACCGCGTCACCGAAGTTGTCTCTCATCGAAGGGTCCTTCACACCAGGGGCCGCAAACGGATCCGTCGGGTCTACCCCGGCCGCCCCGCGCGGAAACACCGCCGCCCCTGGCGCGGGCCGCCGTCAGCTCCGCCGGCAGCCGTACCGGACCTCGGTGCCGGCCTGCATTGGCGCCGGCTCGACGATGTTGACCGTCGCCGTCTCCCGCGTCGCGCCCACCCCGCTGAAGGACCACTTCAGCGGCAGCGTCACCGTCCGCTGTCCCCGCCCGACCCGCTCGCCGACCAGCGCCCCAGGCGCCGCGCCGGAGCGCAGCCACTGGTAGCGGATCGTGCCGGCGTTGCCGTTGGTGCGCACCGTCGCGACCACCAGCACCGTCACGTCGCACCGGTTGCCGGCGGGCTCGGTCACCGCCACGGTGACCCCTTCGATCCCCAGCGGGCTGAGCCGCTGCCAGACGAACAGCCCGACCACCACCACCAATGCCACGGTGACCAGGGTGGACAGCGCCGAGACGACCCGCCGCCACACCGACCGGGGCCGCCGGGCCGGACCCGGCTGCCGCCAGGCGGGGGCGGCCGGCGCGACGGCCGGCACCCCCGGCCCGAACCGCACCTCGCCCGGGGGCCCGGCGGCGGCCGGGCCGCCGGGTGGCAGCGCCCCGCCGACGGTCGGCCCGGCCGCCGTGGCCGGTGCGGGCCTCCCGGCCGCGCCGGCCACGATCGTGGGATCGGTGAGGCCCCCGGCGGTACGCGCGGAGCCGGCCCGGCCCCACGTCGCGAGCGTCGCGTCCGGCTCTCCCGGCCCGGGCGGCCACGTCCCGCCCGCCGCGACCGTGCCGCCCAGCCCGACGGTCCGGCCGAGATCCACCGTCCGGCCCAGATCGGCGGTCGGCTCCCCCGGGCCCGGCCGCCCCGGAACGGACGGCGTGCCGGGCAGCGCGCCGCCCGGGGGCAGCGCCGCCGTCGGCTCGTTCGGATCGTTCATCGCCAGCCTTCCCACATCGTCGTCCGCCGCCTGGTCAGCCCGGCGTGCAGAACGGCTGCAGGCTCACGTACGCCGCCCCGCCCGACCCGGCGGAGTTGCCCGCCGCGTCGACGGCGGTGACCTGCACCGGGATCCGGATGCCGTCGGCGGGCCGGTCGAACGGGCCGAGGGTGCCCTCGAACACGCCCTTGCCGACCGACGACATGACCACCGTGGCGGACTGCCCGCCGGCCGTGTAGCGGAACGACACCCGCAGCGCGTCGGCGGCCGACCGGTCGTCGGTGACCGTCACCGTGACCGGGGTCGACGTCGCCCCGTACGGGCAGCCCCTCGGTTCCAGGGTGATCGACCTGATGCTCGGCGACCCGACCGTGGGAGCGGTGACGTCCGGCGGGGGCGCCGACGGGGTGCTGCCCGCCGACGCGGTGGGCGTCGCCGTCCGGGTGGGTCGACCCGTCGGCGACGGGGGCCGGGACGTCGGCACGGCGGTCGTCGGGCCGCCGGTGGTCGGGGCGACGGCCGAGGGGGTCGGCGTGGCCTCCGTCGGGGTCGGCGTGACCGACGGCGGCGCGGCGGAGCCGGACGCCGGGTCGACCGCCGCCGGCGCGACGACCGGGGCGGCGTCGTCCACCACGGCCACCACGTCGGGCTCGCCGCCGGAGGCGTACCGCCAGCCGACCCCGCCGACCAGCACGGCCGCGGCCAGGGCCCCGCCGATCAGGGCCGGACGGGCCCGCCCGGTACGCATGCGTCGACCGGTGCGGATCTGCCGGCCCGTGCCCGGACTGCCGTCCGGCACGAGGACCGTGCTGGCCAGGCTGGTGCCGCCGCCCGAGGCGTCGGGGAACGGGAACAGCGCGGCCAGCAGGGCGGCCCGCCGGGCCAGCTCGCGGCCCCCGTGCTCCTCCCAGTCCGCCCCGTACCCCTCGGTGGCGATCTGCTCCAGGATGCCGAGGAAGACGTGTGCCGGTTGGGGGCGCTCGGCGGGCAACTTGGCCATCCCCCAGCGCAGCAGCTCGTGCACCGGCGGCGGGGCCGGATCGGTGGGGATCGGCGCGTACGCGTGCTGCTCGCGCAGGGCCAGCAGGCTGCGACCGTCGTACGGGGGGTGACCGGTCAGGCACTCGAAGAAGGTGGCCGTGGCGGCGTAGATGTCGCAGGCCGGGGAGGCCGCCGCGCCCGTCCACTGCTCCGGGGCCATGTAGCGGGGCGTGCCGGTCACCATCGTGGCCGACTCCCGACCCACCGGCATGGCGATGCCGAAGTCCGCGAGCTTGCTCTCCCCCTCGGCGGTGACCAGCACGTTCTCGGGCTTGTAGTCGCGGTGCACCACCCCCCGCGCGTGCGCGGCGGCGAGCCCGGCGAGAGACCCCTTGAGGACGCGGAGCGCGGCCTGCGGCCCGGTCGGCCCGTTGGCGCGCAGCATCTGCCGCAGCGAGACCCCGTTGACCAGCTCCATCACGATCGCCGCGCCCGCGGTCGACTCCACGTACTCGTAGAGCCGGGAGACGTGCGGATCGTCGATGTCGGCCAGCAGCCGGGCCTCGGCTCGGAAGGGGTCGCGGAAGGCGGGGTCCGCGCCGAGGACGCCGACGAGGTACTTCACGGCGACCGGGGTGCCGGTCGCGTCGTGGGTGGCGAGCACCACCCGCCCGGACGCACCCGAGCCCAGCTCGCGTACCTCGGTATAGCCGGACACCCGCCAGCTGTTCCCACTCATTGGACGGTCTCCACGGCTCTTGCGGACAGCGGCCCGGCACACAGGGACGCCGCTCATTGTGGCGGCCGATGTCCAGCCCGCCATCGGCGCAACGGTTGCATCCCCCGCGCCGGACGTCGGCCTTTCTTCCGGCGAGTGCCGGACGGCTCGACTGTGGTGGCGAGCACTCCCCCTAAAGCATCCTAGGATGCTAGCGCATAGGGCGCGGCCGGCCCGTCGGCGGCCGGCATGGCCGGCGACTCCCCCTCCACCACCTCTGGCGCTGCGCGCCGGTTGGCAATATCCTCCACCTCACGCTTTGCTCCTGTAGCTCCTTTTCACTCTGCCCGTCGTCGGCCACAGAGGAGATGCCATGCACTTCGACCACCCCGAGCTGGACCGCCGCACCCTGTTGCGGGCCGGACTCGGCGCGGCGGCCGTCGCCGTCGTCGGCACGGAACTCGCGTTCCCCGCCGCCGCACAGGCCGCGTCCGGAGCGGACGTCGACTGGATCATCGGCTGCGACGAGTGGGGCGCCCGCACGCCGTCCGGCCCGCTGTCGGTCAGCGCCATCGCCACCAACAAGATCATCGTGCATCACATGGCGTTCCCGAACGTCACCGACTACTCGCGGGAACAGGCCGTGAAGCTGGCCCGGGACTGCCAGAACCTGCACATGGACGGCAACGGCTGGTCGGACACCGGCCAGCACTTCACCGTGAGCCGGGGCGGGCACGTGCTGGAGGGCCGGCGCGGCAGCCTCGACCGGCTGGCCGCCGGCGACCGGCAGATGATCTCGGCGCACTGCCCCGGGGAGAACGGCCGGGCCATCGGCATCGAGAACGAGGGCACGTACGTCACCGAGACCCCACCCCAGGAACTACTGGACTCGCTGGTCAGGCTCTGCGCCACGATCGGCCGCCAGTACGGCCTGCACGCCCACGACATCTTCGGCCACTGGGACTTCCGCACCACCGCGTGCCCGGGGGCGGCGTTCTACCGGCAGTTCCCCGAGCTGCGCCGGCGGGTCTTCCGCGAGTTGGGCACCAGCATCGGTGACGTGCCGGCCCGCCGCTGGCCGGACCTGTGGCGGTTCGTCAACTCCCCGACCGTGCGGGTGGCGCAGTACCTGCTCACCCACCGCGGCTACGTCGTGCCGGTGAACAGCACGTTCGACGCCGCGACCGTCGCCGCCGTGCAGGACTGGCAGGCCCGCAACGGCATCCCGGTCGACGTCGATGCCACCCTCACCGGGCCGACCTGGGAGACCCTCGCGCCCGAGCTGGACAAGCACGCCACCGGCGCCCCGGTCAGCGCCGTGCAGTTCATCCTCAACTCGAAGGGCTACGCCGACGTCACGGTGACCGGCGAGTTCGACCACGCGACCATGCAGGCCGTCCAGGACCTCCAGCGGCTGCACGGCCTGCACCCGAACGGCAAGCTCAGCACGAGCACCTGGTGCGCGCTCGTCGGCGGCGTGGTCCGCCAGTCGTTCCAGGCCGGCTGACCGGCCCCACCGACGTGGTGGGGCGGGCCCGGGCGGGGTCCCGCCCCACCACTCACATCCGGGCGACCGGGCGACACGGGGCGGCGCGCCGACCGGTCAGCCGCGCAGCGCCACCGGCAGGGCCCGTGGTGGGCGATGTTCAGCCGGGACCCCGCCCTGGTCAGGGCCACGTACAGCCGGTGCGGCCCGGCGGCCACGATGTCCGCCGGCTCGACCAGCACCACGTGGTCGTACTCCCTGGCCCCGGCGCCGGCCTGGCCCCGTTGACCCGTCGGCGGCGGCGGTCACCGCCGCGAGGGCGACGTCCGACGTGCCGCCCGGAGCCCACCCGGGGTGAGCGTGGTCATAACGACTGGACGCCCCACCCGGTGCCGTTGCTAGGCTCCCCACCAGGTCATGAGCGCCAGCGTCAAGCCCCGGCTCGCTGGCCGGCAACCCTCCTCCGCGGTGGGGTGCCCCGGGTGAAGACCAGGCACCGGAGTGTCACCGGTGCAAGCGTGGCCTGGTCCCCAGGTCAACACCGACCCTGGAGAACCATGTCTGTTCGTTCCTGCGTTCCGCCCGGTGCCGCGTGCGCGGCCCCGGCTGCGTCATCACCCCGTCCCGCGCTGATCAGACGCCGGCACGTGGACCTGATGCGGGTGTGCAGCGACGGCTGTCGCCGTCCCGCGGCGCGCTGAGCGCCACCCCTCTTCCGTAGCCCCTTCCGCGGCCGGCGGCGTGCCGTCCGCGCGCCGCCCTATCCCAGGAGACACCTGTGCGATTCCTCCCTGCCCTGACCAGGTTCGCCGCGCTGGGCGTCGCGGCCGTGCTCGGCGCGACCGCCCTCACCGCCTGCGGCGACGACACCTCGGCCACCGCCGACAACCCGTACGGCCTGGTCCAGCCCGGCGTGCTGCGGGCCGGCACCCTCACCGACGCGCCGCCGAACGTGTACCTGAAGGACGGAAAGTTCACCGGATTCGACAACGACCTGCTCACCGCCGTCGCGGCGAAGCTCGGCCTGACGGTGGAGTTCGTCGGCACCGACTTCTCCGCGTTGCTGTCCCAGGTCAACAACCGCAAGTTCGACGTCGGCAGCTCCTCGATCACCATCACCGAGGCGCGGAAGAAGACCGTCGACTTCGGCAACGGCTACGACTTCGGCTACTTCGGCCTGGACGTCCCGGCTGGCTCCCCGATCACCGGCTTCGACCAGCTCGCGGGCAAGCGGGTGGTGGTCGTGCAGGGCACCGTGCAGGACGACTACGCCACCGGCCAGAACCTGAACCCGGTGCGGGTGCCGGACTACAACGCCGCGCTCAACCAGCTCAGGGCCGGCACCTCCGACGCGTGGATCGCCCCGGCCGAGATCGGCGAGAAGTCGGCCGCCGACAGCGGCGGCAAGATCACGGTGGCCGCGAAGCAGCTCAGCCCGGCCCCGACCGCGTACGCGGTGGCCAAGGGCAACGACCCGCTGCGCGCGGCGCTGGACAGGGGCCTCGACGAGGTCATCGCCGACGGCACGTGGAGCCGGTTGCAGGGCCAGTACTACCC
Organism: Micromonospora sp. MW-13; assembly: GCF_003434305.1. Lineage (GTDB taxonomy): Bacteria > Actinomycetota > Actinomycetes > Mycobacteriales > Micromonosporaceae > Micromonospora. The sequence goes on along the minus strand of NZ_QKKX01000078.1, from coordinate 69,018 downwards.
GGGCCGCCCGGTCCCGGCGGACTTCACGCCGGGCAGCGGCAGGGTGCCGGCACCGTCCGGGTCGGCCGCGCCGTCGGCGTCCTCCTGAGTACGCGGACATGACGGCACGGGCGACGACGAGCCGACGGTACGGATGACCGGCGAGCGGGGCGGACGGGAAGACGACTGATGGATCCACTGAGCACCCTGTGGGAGACCTTCTTCGACTGGGACTCCATGCGTGCGGCGCTGCCCGAGATGTTGACCGTCGGGCTGCCAAACACGCTGATCCTGGCGATCTCGGCCGCCCTGCTCGGCTCGCTGCTGGGCATGCTGCTGGCGGTCGCGGGCATCTCGCGTACCCGCTGGTTGCGCTGGCCGGCGCGGGTGTACACGGACGTCTTCCGCGGCCTGCCGGCGGCGGCGACGATCCTGCTCATCGGCGTCGGCCTCGCGCCGCTGGGCATGCAGGTGTGGGGGCCGAACCCGTACCCGCTGGGCATCCTGGCGCTGTCGCTGATCGCGGCGGCCTACATCGGGGAGATCTTCCGGGCCGGCATCCAGAGCGTGGAGGCCGCCCAACTGGAGGGGGCCCGGGCGCTGGGGTTCTCCTGGGGCGAGGCGATGCGGCTGGTGATCATCCCGCAGGGGGTCCGCCGGGTGCTGCCGGCCTGGGTGAACCAGCTCATCGCCCTGATCAAGGACTCCAGCCTGGTCTACTTCCTCGGCCTGGTGGCCAGCCAGCGGGAGCTGTTCCGGATCGGGCAGGACCACGCGGCGACCACCGGCAACGAGTCGGCGCTGCTGCTGGCGGGCCTGTGCTACCTGACGCTGACCGTGCCGCTGACCCACGCGGTGAACTGGATCGACCGGCGGCTGCGGCAGGGCCGGCCGGCCACGGCGGCCGAGGACGACGACGCGCTGGCGCTCGCCGGGCAGAACGCGCTGCCCGGCGACGCCGCCGCCCGCGCTGGCACGCGAAGGGACGAGCGATGAGCACCGCGACCGGCACGACGACCCCGGTGAGCCTGAGCGTGCGGGACGTGCACCTCGCCTTCGGCGTCAACCGGGTGCTGCGCGGCGCGAGCCTGGACGTCGGCCGGGGCGGCACGGCCTGCGTCATCGGGCCGTCCGGGTCGGGCAAGTCCACCCTGCTGCGCACGATCAACCGGCTCATCGAGCCGGACCGCGGGGACGTGCTGCTGGACGGGCGCAGCGTGCTGGGCGACGACCCGGACGCGCTGCGCCAGCGGGTCGGCATGGTGTTCCAGCAGTTCAACCTCTTCCCGCACATGACGGTGCTGCGCAACATCACCCTGGCGCTGCGCCGGCTCAAGCGGCTCGGCGAGGACGAGGCCGCGCAGGTGGCCCGCGCCGAGTTGGAACGGGTCGGGCTGGCCGGCCGGGCCGACGCCCGGCCGGCGCACCTGTCGGGCGGGCAGCAGCAGCGGGTGGCGATCGCCCGGGCGCTGGCGTTGCAGCCGCAGGTGATGCTCTTCGACGAGGCGACCTCGGCCCTGGACCCGGAGCTGGTCAAGGGGGTGTTGGGCATCATGGCGGAGCTGGCGGCGGGCGGCATGACCATGGTGGTGGTGACCCACGAGATGGGCTTCGCCCGCGAGGTCGCCGACACCGTGGCGTTCATGGACGGCGGAGTGGTGCTGGAGGCCGGCGAGCCGGCGGCGATCTTCGAGCGTCCCGAGCACCCCCGGCTGCGCCGTTTCCTGTCCCAGGTGCTCTGAGCGGGCCGGCCCCGCTGGCGGCGCGGCTGACTGTTCCCTGACGAGGCAGGGTCCGAAAGTTTCGGTATCGGTCGGCCGTGCATGACCGCCCAATGTCGGGCTAGAGCTTTCCGAAACTTCTCGATAACCTGTATCGAAATTCGCTGATGTCGTCGGCCGCGCGACGACTTCGATCCCTCGGAGGGCAGTCAGGCATGAGCAGCTCAGCACTCCACGACCGCGGAAACGCCAGGGTCCGAACGGGCCGACGCGCGGCGCTGGTCTCCGCCGCGGTCGGCACCGTGGCCGCCGGCATGGTGCTGGCGTTGGCCACCGCGGCCAGCGCCGGCACCACCCTCGCCACCGCAGCGGCCGAGAAGGGCCGCTACTTCGGCACGGCGGTGGCGGCGAACAAGCTGTCGGATTCCACGTACGTCGGGATCCTGAACCGCGAGTTCGACATGGTCACCCCCGAGAACGAGATGAAGTGGGACGCGACCGAGCCGTCCCAGGGCCAGTTCAACTACACCAACGCCGACCGCATCGTCGGCCACGCCCAGACCAACGGCATGCGGGTCCGGGGCCACGCGCTGGCCTGGCACTCCCAGCAGCCCGGCTGGGCGCAGAACCTCAGCGGCAGCGCGCTGCGCTCGGCGATGGTCAACCACGTCACCCAGGTCGCCACCCACTACCGGGGCAAGATCCACTCCTGGGACGTGGTCAACGAGGCCTTCGCCGACGGCGGCAGCGGCGCCCGGCGCGACTCGAACCTCCAGCGCACCGGCAACGACTGGATCGAGGTGGCGTTCCGCACCGCCCGCACCGCCGACCCCGGCGCGAAGCTCTGCTACAACGACTACAACACCGACGGGCAGAACGCGAAGTCCAACGCGGTGTACGCGATGGTCTCCGACTTCAAGGCCCGGGGCGTGCCGATCGACTGCGTCGGCTTCCAGTCGCACTTCAACAGCGCGTCGCCGGTGCCGGCGGACTACCAGGCGAACCTCCAGCGGTTCGCCAACCTCGGCCTCGACGTGCAGATCACCGAGCTGGACATCGAGGGCTCCGGCACCGCGCAGGCCAACTCGTTCGCCAACGTCACCAAGGCCTGCCTGGCGGTGTCCCGCTGCACCGGCATCTCGGTGTGGGGCATCCGGGACACCGACTCCTGGCGGGCCAGCGGCACCCCGCTGCTGTTCGACGGCAACGGCAACAAGAAGGCCGCGTACACCGCGACGCTGGACGCGCTGAACGGCGGCACCACCCCGCCGACCAGCGCCCCGTCGACCACCGCTCCCCCGACCACCCCGCCGCCCGGCACCGGCTGCACGGCGTCGCTGTCCCTGCAGACCTGGACCGGGGGCTTCGTGGCGACGGTGCGGGTGACGGCCGGCTCGGCCGGCACCAACGGCTGGGCGGCCACCGTCACGCTGCCGGCGGGCACGGCGGTCACCAACGCGTGGAACGCGCAGAACAGCGGCAGCACCGGGACGGTCCGGTTCGGCAACGTCGCCTACAACGGCCAGCTCACCGCCGGGCAGTCGACCGAGTTCGGCTTCCAGGGCACCGGCACCCCGCCGTCGGATACCCCGTCCTGCACCGCGAGCTGATCCCGCGTCAGATCACGGCGACCCGGCGGCACCCGGTGCCGCCGGGTCGCCGTCTCGCGCGGTCGGCGCCCCCACCGGGTACGCGCGGGTCTCGGCGGCCTTGACCGCCGCCCACACCGCCCGGCCGGGAACCAGCCGCAGTTGCGCGGCGGCGGCCGGGGTGACGTCGGCGGCGACCGGCAGCGGCCCGTCGAGCTGGACGCGCAGGTTGTCACCGTGCCGCTGCACCCCGGCGACGGTGGCCAGCCAGATGTTGCGGGGGCTGCCGTCGGGCCGCGCGGGGTGCAGCGCGACGGCAGCCGGCGGGAACGCCACGAACGCCTCGCCGGTCACGCTGTCGGCGGCGGTGAGGGTCAACCCGCCGACCCGGACCCGATGGCCGGCGGCGTGGCCCCGGTGCAGGTTCAGCCCCACCAGGCGGGCGACGTAGTCGGTGCGGGGGCGGGCGGTGACGGTGGCCGCGTCGCCGGTCTGGACGACCCGGCCGCCCTCCACGATGACCAGCCGGTCGGCGAGCACCAGCGCGTCGAGGGGGTCGTGGGTGACCAGCACGGTCGCGCCCGGGTGGGCGGCGAGGTGCCGGTGCAGCTCGGCGCGGGTGTCCAGGCGGGTACGGGCGTCGAGGGCGGCGAGCGGCTCGTCGAGCAGCAGCAGGGTGGGATCGACGGCGAGGGCGCGGGCCAGCGCGACCCGCTGCGCCTGCCCGCCGGAGAGCTGCCGGGGCCGGCTCCGGGCGTACCCGGCGAGGCCGACCCGGGCCAGCCAGGCGTCGGCGACGGCCCGGGCGGCCCGCCGGTCGGCGCCGCGCCGGCGCGGGCCGAAGGCGACGTTGTCCCGGGCGCTCAGGTGCGGGAAGAGCAGGTAGTCCTGGAAGACGACGCCGATCGGGCGGCGCTCCGGCGGGGTCCACACCCGGCGGTCGGGGCGGTCGAGGTCGGCCCCGGCGAGGATGAGATGGCCGGCGGCCAGCGGGTGCAGGCCGGCCAGGGCGCGCAGCGCGGTGGTCTTGCCGGCCCCGTTGGGGCCGAGCAGCGCCACCACCTCCCCGGCCCGCACCCGCAGGGCGACGTCGAGGTGGAAACCGCCCCGGTCGGCGACGAGGTGGGCGTCCAGCAGCGGATGGGGATTGCCGGGGGCGGTCACGGGCCGGCCGTCCACTTGTCGCGCAGCCCGGCGAGAATGGCCACGGAGACGGTGAGCAGGACGAGGCTGAGCACGATCGCGGCCTCCAGGTCGGTCTCCAGGGCCAGGTACACGGCCAGGGGCATGGTCTGGGTGCGGCCCGGGAAGTTGCCGGCGAAGGTGATGGTGGCGCCGAACTCGCCGAGGGCGCGGGCCCAGCACAGCACCGCCCCGGCGGCCACGCCGGGGGCGACCAGCGGCAGGGTGACGTGCGTGAAGGCGGTCCACCGGCCGGCGCCGAGGGTGGCCGCGGCCTCCTCGTACCGGGTGTCGGCGCCACGCAGCGCACCCTCGACGGCGATGACCAGGAACGGCATGGCCACGAACGCCTCGGCGAGCACCACCCCGGCGGTGGTGAACGGCAGGGTGATTCCGAAGGTGGCGTCGAGCCAGCCGCCGAGCAGGCCCCGCCGGCCGAAGACCAGCAGCAGGGCGACGCCGCCGACCACCGGCGGCAGCACCAGCGGCACGGTGACCAGCGCCCGGACCAACCGGCGGCCCGGGAACTCCACCCGGGCCAGCAGCCACGCCAGGGGTACCCCGAGGACGACGCAGACCAGCGTGGCGACGGTGGCGGTGAGCAGGGACAGCCGCAGCGCGGTGAGCACCCCCGGCGCGGCCAGCCGCTGCGGCAGGGTGGCCCACGGAGTGTGGGCGAGCAGCCCGGCCAGGGGCAGGACGAGGAAGATCAGCCCGAGCCCGGCCGGGACGAGCAGGGCGACGGGCATCCGCCGACCGGGGACGCGGCGGCGCGGCGGCGCCGGGTGCGGTCGTACCACCGGTGGTCAGGCCCGTGGGGGCTGGAACCCGGCGGCGCTCAGCGCGGCGCGGCCCCGGTCGGACCGCACGTACGCGACGAACTCCCGGGCGGCGGCCGGGTTGCCGGCCTGCCGGAGCACGACGATCGGGTAGTCGTTGACGGCCTCGGCGGACTCGGGGAACTCCACGGCGTCCACCTCGGACGCGGCGGCGGTGGCGTCGGTGCGGTAGACCAACGCCGCGTCGACCTCGCCGAGGCGCACCTTGGACAGCGCGCCCTTGACGTCCTGTTCGAGGGTGACCGGGGTGAGCGGCACGCCGGCGGCGTCGAGGGCGGTGCGGGCCGCCGCGCCGCAGGGCACCTGCGGGGCGCACAGCGCGACCTTCGTGCCGGAGCGGGCCAGGTCAGCGAGCCCGGACACGGACCTGGGGTTGCCCTTCGGCACGGCGATGACGAGCTGGTTGCGGGCGAAGGTGACCGGCGAGCCGTCGGCGTTGCCGGCGTCGGTGACCGCCCGCATGGTGGCCGGCGACGCGGCGGCGAACACGTCGGCGGGTGCGCCCTGGTTGACCTGGGTGGCCAGGGCGGAGCTGCCGGCGAAGCTGAAGGTGACGGTCGTGCCCGGGTGGGCGGTCTCGAACTCGGTGCCCAGCCGGGTGAACGACTCGGTCAGCGACGCCGCCGCGAAGACGGTCACCGGGCCGCGTACCCCGTCGCCGGCACCGCCCGCGGACGGGTCGAGCTCGTCGGCGCAGCCGGTGACGGCGAGGGCGAGGGCGAGGGCGACCGCCCCGGCCAGCGCGGCGCGGGTCCAACGGGTCCTGTGGTTCCAGCGTGCGGTCACGGGGCGGTCCTTCCTCGCGGGGGGCACGGGGCCGGCCGCTCCACCACGACCGTGGTCGACTTGATCACCGCGACGGCGACCGAGCCGACCTGGAGGCCCAGGTCGTCGACCGCCTCGCGGCTCATCAGCGACACGATCCGGAACGGCCCGGCCTGGATGTCGACCTGGGCCATCACGGCGTCCTTGACCACGGCAGTGACGATGCCGCGCAGCCGGTTGCGGGCCGACGACAGCTCGGCGTGCTCCTCGGGTGCGGCGGCTGCGGCGCGGACGAACGCGGCCAGGTCGGCGCCGTCGACCACCCGGTGGCCGTGCCCGTCGCGGGTGGCGGCGAGGCGGCCAGCGTCGACCCAGCGCCGCACCGTGTCGGTGCTGACGCCGAGCAGTTCGGCCGCCTCGCCGATCCGGAAAACCGTCACGGGGGCACTCTACCGATCGGCCGATGCGGCCCGTAAGGCAGCAATCGACTCGCATCCGCGACTGTATCGGGGGTGTCCGGCTCGCAGTTGCGCGTCGCCGAGGTCGGGCACCCGCGCCCGCCGTGCCGGACCGGTCCTGTCGGTGCCGTCGCCTACGCTCGACCGTTCGGCGAGAACCGGTCGGGGCGACGCCCCGCCCCGGTCCGGACGGAGGCGCCCGTGGCGAAGCTGTTGTACTCGGTCACCATGTCGCTGGACGGCTTCATCGCCGGCCCCGGCGGCGACATGTCCTGGCTGACCGCGCACCTGGGGCCGAACCCGGCCGTCGAGGCGCTGATCGCCGACATCGGCGCGCTGCTGGTCGGCAACCGCACCTTCGGCGGCGACGACCCGCACCGGGGCACCGAGCGGGAGGGCAAGGCGTTCGGCGGGGGCTGGAGCGGTCCGCAGTTCGTGCTCACCCACCGGCCCCCGGATCGGCCGGTGCCGGGGGTCACCTTCGTCGGCGACCTGGCCGGAGCCGTGGCCGCCGCGACCGCCGCCGCCGGCGACCGGTACGTCAACGTCCTCGGGGCGTCCGTCGCCCGGCAGTGCCTGGCGGCCGGGGCGCTCGACGAGATCCTGGTCTGCGTCGCGCCGGTGCTGCTCGGCGACGGCGTGCGCCTGTTCGACCACCCGGGCGGGGCGGACGTGCGCCTGGAACGGGTGCACGTCAGCGAGGCGCCACGGGCGACGAACATCCGCTACCGGGTGGCGCGCTGACCCGCCGGGGCGGGGGCGGGCGGGGCCACGATGGCTCCACCGCCGCGCGCGGTCCGGCGTGGCCGACGGCCCTCCCACCGGTGGCGGTGGAAGGGCCGTCGCGGCGCGGCGCGTCACATGTAGAGGGTGTTCGGTTCCAGCCCGCACAGCACCCGGCCGTACAGCTCGGTGTTGACGTCGGGGACGACGAGGCCGTGCAGGGCGGCCGAGGTCAGGTCCCGCACGATGCGCTGGATCGGCACGTCGTTGTAGATGGAGGTGCCACCGCTGGCCATCTGGAAGATCTCGGCGACCTCCCGGGCCAGCCGGGCCGCCTCGCCCTGGTCGGCGCGCACCCGGACCCGCTCCTCGATGGTCCACGCCTCGCCGCTGAACGCCTTGTGGTCGACGACCTCGGCGATACGCCGGGCGTGGAACACCGCCTGGTCGATCTTGTGGGCCGCGGAGCCGACCCGCAGGTGGGTCAGCGGGGCCTCGGCCTGGCTCGGGTAGTCGGTGTAGATGATCTTCCGGTCGGGCAGCCGGTCGAAGAAGCTGTCCCAGGCCGCCTTGGCCAGTCCGGCGAGCATGCCGACGCCGGAGACGGCGGCGACCAGGGTGGCCGGGGTGGAGTAGATCGGGATGTTCCGGTTGGTGACGGACAGCGTCCTCGGGCCGAGCGCGGCCTCCAGCGGGATCACCCGCTCGGCCGGGAGGAAGACGTCGGTGGCCACCGTGGTGATGCTGCCGGAGCCGCGCAGCCCGGTGGTGTGCCAGTCGTCGACCAACTCCATGTCCGACATCGGGACCATGGTCATGACCGGCTCCGGCTCGGCGCCGTCGCGCAGGATCACGGCCGCGGCCTCCATCCAGTGCGCGTGGTGCGCGCCGCTGACGAACGGCCAGCGGCCGTTGAGGAGGTAGCCGCCCTCGACCGGGACCATCGTGCCCTTGGGGGCGTTGGTGCCGCAGACCCGCACGTCCGGGGTCGCGAACACCTCGTCCTGCACCTCGTCCGGGAACATGCAGACCAGGTAGGTGGGGATCCAGTTGACCATGGCCACCCAGGCCGCGGAGCCGTCGATGCGGCCCAGCGCCGTGCCGACCTCGACCAGGGTGGCGCCGTCGCACTCGTAGCCGCCGTACCGCTTGGGCACCCGCATCCGGAAGATGCCCGCCTCGGCCATCGCCTCGACCGTCGCCTCGTGCAGGCGACGGTTCTCCTCCGACCACGCCACGTGCTCCCGAAGCACCGGCTCGGCTTTGGCGACGCGGCTGAGGATCTCCTCGCGCGTGGGGGTTTCGGTGACAGTCACCATTGCCTCCTTAAGGCTTTCCGGTCCGTGAACCGTGTGCACCCACCGTCGCACCGGCCACGGCGTCGGACTTCTTCTGTATTGCGCCGGTGCCGCGCAGCGGTCGATAACGGCCGACGGGTCCGGTCAGGACGGCAGCCGCATGGTCCGCAGGAACACGGGCAACAGCCAGGGCCGCCGCCCGCCGACGGACACCTTGCGGGCGAGCACCGCGCGCACCCGGTGCACCCGGCCGAACAGCATCAGCGTGAAGGTGGCCGGGTCGAAGGAGAGCCGGACGTCCGGGCGCGGCTCCGGCGTGCCCACCGTCACCCGCCCCTCGACCAGGGCCAGGGTGACCTCGGGGCCGAAACGGTGCCGGAAGTTCACCGAGATCCGCCCCGGGTGCGCCGGGCCGTCGCGGTCCAGCAGCCGGCCGTACCCGCGCCGGGTCATGCCGATCATGAACAGGTCGACGAAGAGCGCGGCATCGGCGGGGTCGATGACCCAGCGCCTCCCGACCGCCCGGGCGATGTCCCAGGAGTGGATGTTCAGCTCGTTGAGCAGGTGGGCCAGCAGCCCGGTGACCGGCAGCCGGGCACCGCCCAGCCAGGACACCTCGTGCTCCGGCCCGGCGTCCCCGGCCGCCCGCAGCACCTCCTCCACGTCGGCGCGCAGCCGGTCGGCCAGCACCGGCAGCCGCCGCTCGGAGAAGTGCCGCAGCACCTCGGCGTTCATCACCGAGACGGTGTCGACGGTGGTGCGGCGGCGCAGGTCGAGCAGGCCGGGCACCGGCAGGTCGGGCGGGGTGCCCCGGACGAGGGCCAGGCCCATCGCGGCCACGCCGCACAGGTGGGCCATGGTGTCCGCCACCGTCCAGTGCGCGGTGGCGGCCCGGTCGGGCGGGGCGTCCTCGACGAGGTCGAGCAGCCGCCCCAGGACGACGGGCACGGAGGTTCGGACGCGGCGCCACTGGTTCGGGGTGACCGACATACGTCCACCATGGACGATCAGGGGAGGTGGACACTTGTTCGAGGTTGCCGTCCTGTCCGCGCGAATTCGGCAATCCGGAAGAAGCCAACGGGCGGATCGGTCCCCACAATCCATCCATGACTGTCACCGGAAGAGGGCGCGCGATCCATGTCGCCGCGTACACCCACCCGCGGGCGCGCGGGCGGATCGTCCTGGGCGGCGTCGCGGCCGGGGTCCTGCTCGCGGTGCTGTGGTCGTACGAGTTCGTCGACCACGTGATCGGCGACAACGTCGCCAACACCCTGCTGGGCCACGACGCGAAGGCCACCGCCATCGGCGGCACCGTCGCCGGCCTGGTGTTCGCGTTCGTCTCCGGCCTGGCCGGCACCTTCACGGCGTGCAACATCGCGATGGCCGCCGCGGTCGGCCCGATGAGCCAGGCCGGCGGCGGGGCCACCCGGGCCGGGCTGCGCGGCCTGCTGCGGCCGGTCGGCTGGCTCACCGTCGGGATGGTGGCGGTCTCCGCGACGTACGGCTTCGTCGGCGTGCTGCTCGGCGACCGGCTCCCGCAACTGTCCACCGACACCGTGGGCGGGCTGCCGGTGCGCCTGGTCCAGTCGATGGTGGTCTTCGGCGTGATCGGGCTCGCCTTCGTCTACCTCGGGCTGGCCGCGCTCGGCACGCTGCCGGACCCGTTCGCGCACCGCCCGGTCGCCCGGGTCGTGGTGCTCGGCGCGTTGGTCGGCGGGTTCCTCATCGGCCGGCCGTACCCGCTGTTCAACAAGCTGTTCCACTGGGCGGTGGACACCGGCAACCCGCTCTACGGCGCGGGCGCGTTCGTGCTCCAGTCGCTGGGCAACATCGTCATCGTCGCCGCGCTGTTCGCGCTGATCATCGTGGCCACCCGGGGCCGGTTCATCCAGTGGCTGTCCGGCAGCCCCGCCCGCACCGCCGCGGTGACCGGGGCGCTGCTGATCGCGCTGGGCGTGTTCATGGTCGTCTACTGGGACGTGCGGCTGCCCGCGATGTTCGACTACGGCTGGTTCCCCACCATGCCGTACAACGCGCGGTAGCCCGGCGTCGTGCCGGCGGACACGTCCCTGCGCCCGCCGGCGCCCGCGCCGCTCAGGCGTACCCGTTGGCCATGATCCGCTGTGCGGTCTCCTCGTAGGCGACCGGATCCTCGGGCAGCCGGGTGCCGAGCCCGTCGACGTACCGGTTGAACATGCAGAACGCGGCGGCGATCAGCACCGTGTCGTGGATCTCCAGGTCGGTCGCGCCCTCGGCGCGGGCCGCGTCGACCAGTTCGGGGCTCACCTTCCGGCCGCTGGCCTGGACCGCGGCGGCGATCCGCAGCAGGCCGCGCACCTTCGCGGAGACCTCGGCCGTGTCCGGGTCGGCCCGGACCTGCCGCACCAGCGGCATGCCGCCGTCGAGCTGGGCGGCGGCGAACGCCGAGTGCGACGAGCAGCAGAAGTTGCAGTCGTTGAGCCCGGAGACGTACGCCGCGATCAGCTCCCGCTCCCCGGCCGTGAGGGTCGGGTGCGGCGCGTGCAGCAGCGCCTCGGCCAGGGCGTTGAGCGCGACGGCGGTCTCCGGCCGGTAGCGCATGAGCCCCGTGATCCCCGGGTACTCCGCCTCGTCCAGGCCCAGATCGATGTGTGCCACGTGACTCTCCTCGGCGTGACAGGCCGCGGCCGGCGGCTACGCGGTCCTGCTGCGGATGGTGCCGGCCGGGCGACCCGTGCGCTTCTTCCAGCGTGCCCTCTCCCGCCCGGCGGCGCGGACCCCGATCTCTCCCAGCGTGCCGTCCCCGAGGCCGACACCTGGGTCGACACGGAGGGCGACGAGCAGGGCACGGAAGCGTATTGCCGCTGTGTACGGGGCGCTGCCACGATCGGCCCCATGGTCGACACAGTGGACATACGGCAGGGAGCCCGGGCACAGGCCGGGACCATGGTGGACCGACTCCGTCAGCTCGTGCACCAGGAGTCCCCACCCGGGGTGGTGCGGCAGCTGCACGCCTGCGCCGACCTGTTGGAGAGCTGGATCAGCCCGGTGCTGGGCCGGCCCGCCGTGCGGGTGGTGCGCGACGGGCTGCCGCACCTGCTCTGGCCGGCCGACGACCAGCGGGTGCTGCTGCTCGGGCACTACGACACGGTGTGGCCGGCGGGGACCACGCGGGACTGGCCGTTCGCGCTCGCCGACGGCATCGCCACCGGCCCCGGGGTGTGCGACATGAAGTCCGGCATCGTGCAGTTGGTCACCGCCCTGTCGCTGCTGCCCGACACCTCCCGGGTGGGCGTGCTGCTGACCTGCGACGAGGAGAGCGGGTCGCCGACGTCCCGGCCGCTGATCGAACAGCAGGCCCGGCGGTCGCGGGCGGTGCTGGTGGGCGAGCCGTCCACGGAGACGGGCGCGCTCAAGGTCGCCCGCAAGGGCGGTTCGAGGTACGAGATCACCGTACGCGGCCGGGCCGCGCACGCGGGCGTGGAGCCGCACCGGGGGGTGAACGCGGCCGTGGAGCTGGCCCACCAGGTCCTGGCGGTACGGGCGTTCGCCGCCGAGGGCACCAGCGTCACGCCGACCGTGCTCAGTGCGGGCACCATCAGCAACCAGGTGCCCGAGTCGGCGACGTTCTGCGTCGACGTGCGCGCCTGGACCCGGGAGGAGCTCGACCGGGTGGACCGGCTGATCCACGCGCTGACCCCCCGGCTGGCCGAGGCCGCGCTCGTGGTGGGCGGCGGGATCAACCGGTACCCGTTGCAGGAGGCGGTGGCGCTGCCGCTGCTGCGGATCGCCCAGCGGGCGGGCCGGATGCTGGGCCTGCCGCCGCTGGAGGCCGCGCACGCCGCCGGGGCGTCCGACGCGAACTTCACCGGGTCGCTGGGGGTGGCCACCCTGGACGGCCTGGGCGGGGTGGGCGGGGGGTCGCACGCCCGCAGCGAGTGGGTGGACGTCACCCAGTTGTCCGACCGCGCCGCCCTGCTCGCCGCGACGGTCGCCGGCGTGCTCACCCAGCCGCGCCGGGACCCCGTCGCCGCGGGCCGGGGCGTTCCCGCGCGCCTCTGACGCGCGTCGCTGCTCCCGACTGGCCGATACACCGTCCATAATGGTGCGTCTAGTCGGCGCGCCGCCCGGTCCCCGCGCCGCTGCCCATCCGCCGGCGGGTCCACGTTCGTGGCCGCCGGCGCAGCGAGCGGGAGGACGACCGCCCCATGACCCTCACCACGCGCCAGCCCACGTCCCCGCCACGCTTCGGCGTGGAGGAGGAGTTCCTGGTCGTCGACGCCGCCACCCGGGCCCCGGCACCCCGGGCCGCCGAGGTCGTCGGGGCGGCGTCCGCGCTGCTCGGGGAGCGGGTCTCCGGGGAGATCACCACCCTGCAACTGGAGACCCGCACCGACGCCTGCGGCACGGTCGGCGAGCTGGCCGCCCAGCTCGCCGAGGCCCGCAAGGTCGTCGCCGACTGCGCGCGGTCGGCCGGGCTGCGGGTGGTGGCCACCGGCACGGCCCCCGTCGCCGGGGTGGTGCCGCCGCCGATGACCGTCGGCCCGCGCCAGAGCAGGGGCACCGAGACGTACCGGGGCCTGCACGACGAGCTGGCACTGTGCGCGCTGCACGTGCACGTGGAGATGCCGAGCCGGCAGCAGGCGGTGCTGGTCGGCAACCACCTGCGGCCGTACCTGCCGCTGCTGCTCACCCTCACGGCGAACTCGCCGTACTGGGACAACCGCGACTCCGGGTACGCGAGCTGGCGCACCACCGTCTGGGGGCGGTGGCCGGTGGCCGGCCCGCCGCCGGTGTTCGACTCGGCGGAGCACTACGACGAGGTGGTGCAGCGGCTGCTGGACACCGGCGCCCTCGTCGACCGGGCCACCATCTTCTGGGACCTCCGCCCCTCGGAGCGGCACCCGACCCTGGAGGTCCGGGTCGCCGACTCCGCCGTCACCGCCGAGGAGTCGGCGCGGTACGCGGCGCTGGTGCGGGCGCTGGTGGTGCACCTGTCAGCGGCGGTGGACGCCGGCGAGCCGGCCCCGGACGTCGCCGGCGAACTGCTGCGGGTGGCCTACTGGCGGGCGGCGCGCGACGGCCTGGACGGCGCGGGCCTGGACCCGCGCACGGGCCGGCTGCGGCCCGCGGCGGCGCTGGCCCGCGACCTGCTGGACATGGTGGAGCCGGTGCTGCGCGCCCACGGCGAGCACGACCTCGTCGCGGGGTGGCTGGAGCGGCTGGGAGCCGAGGGCACCGGGGCGCGGCGCCAGCGGTCGGTCGCCCGCCGGGGCGGGACGCTCGCCGACGTCGTCGACCACCTCGCGGAGCAGACGGCGGGCTGACCCGGCCGGCCGATCTGGGCAATTCCGCGCAACCAGCGGCGGGCGGCGTGGGTGATGCTGGAGAAGCCCCCGACCTGCCGATGGAGGCTCTCCGTGAACCAGATCACGACCACCCCGTTCCACCTGGACCGGCTGGAACCCACGCTGATGAACCGCACCGCCCGGGCGTTCGCCGACCGGATGTCGGCCCGCCGGTCGGTGCGGCAGTTCTCGGCCGAACCGGTGCCGCTGGACGTCGTCGAGGAGGCCGTGCGGGCCGCCGCGACCGCGCCCAGCGGCGCCAACCTGCAACCCTGGCGCTTCGTGGTGGTCACCGACGCCGAGCGCAGGCGCCGGCTGCGGGAGGCCGCCGAGGCCGAGGAGATCGAGTTCTACAGCCGGCGCGCCTCGGACGAGTGGCTGGAGGCGGTGGCCCCGATGGGCACCGACTGGCAGAAGCCGTTCCTGGAGACCGCCCCCGTGGTCATCGTCGTGTTCGAGGTCCACCAGGGCCCGCACACCCCGAAGCCCTACTACGTCAAGGAGTCCGTCGGCATCGCCGTCGGCGTGCTGATCACCGCCCTGCACCTGTCCGGGCTGGCCACGCTCACCCACACCCCCAGCCCGATGCGGTTCCTCAACGAGATCTGCGAGCGCCCGGCCGAGGAGCGCGCCTGTGTGGTGATGCCGGTCGGCTACCCGGCCGAGGGGGTCACCGTCCCGGAGCTGACCCGCAAGCCGCTGTCGGAGGTCATGGTCCGCCGGTAGGCGTCACCGTCCCAGGTCCGCGGTGAAGAAGTCGAGCAGGGGCTGCACGTGCCGGTCCGGCCGGCGCCACTCGGCCAGCAGGTCCTCCAGCAGGTGCAGCTCCTCGACCAGTTCCCCGCCCCGGTACCGGCGCACCACCGGGTGGATGAAGGCGCTCTCGGCGGCCCGGTCCGGCTGCGGGTGCCGCTCGATGGCGAACACGTCGGCGTACGCGTCGCGACCCCAGCGCAGCGAGAACGTGTAGTAGTGGCTCTCGCCGCCGAACCGTTGCACCGCGTGGTCCTCGGGCAGGTCCTGGTAGTGGCGGACCCCGCCGGCACCGGGGTCGACGACGAGGACGTCGCAGAGGAACTCGAACTGGGTCCACAGCGCCGAGCTCCAGTTGACCCGGTCCAGCACCACCCCGGTGAGCGCCTCGGCGTCCGCCTCCACCTTCTCGTGCAACAGCGGCGCGCCCTCGTACCGCTCGCGCAGCAGGGCGGTGAGCGTGCGCAGGTTGTAGCGGAACCCGTCGATGAAGGCCGACGACGCCTTCTTGAAGTCGCGGTCCTGGGCGAGGGTGCCGGCGAAGTAGAGCCCGTCGACGTCGACCGACTGCCAGTCGTGCCGGGTGACGGGCAGCCGCCCGCTGGGCACCATGGCGGGGCGGCAGTTCTCGGCGAAGACCGAGGTGTCCATGGCGAAGCCGGTGCAGCGCAGCACGGTCTCGTACTCCATGACGGCCGTCTCGCCGTCGGCGTGGGTGTAGGTGAGGTGCACCTCGTACCGGTCGCCGACCGGGCGGATCTCGTCGATGACGCAGTCGAGCACCGAGTGCAGGGTCTTGAACTGGTAGCTGTCCATGACCGCGCCGTGGTGGCCCCGCACGTCGCCGGGGTGCTTGGTGTTCCAGGCCAGCCGCATGGGGCGCGGACTGGCCAGGTGGACCATGGCGGCGTGCCCGAGGATCGCCGAGGCGGTCTCGAAGGCGGAGTTGCCCTTGCCGAGGATGAGCACCCGCTGGCCGGCGTAGTCGGCCGGGTCGGTGCTCATGTCCTCGTAGCCGACGGCGTGCTCGATGCCCCGCACGTCGGGGACGTTCGGGGGACCCCAGCCGGCGGCAACCACGACACAGTCGGCGTGCAGCAGCCGGTCGCCGGCGTGCACGAGGAAGCCGTCTTCGGTCTTCTCGACCCGTTCGACCGTGGTGTCGTAGCGGATGGCCAGCCGGTGGTGCCGGGCGAAGTCGCCGAGGTAGCGGACGAGGTCGTCGGCGGAGGGGAAGTACTCGCGGCTGTAGTCGGAGAACGGCAGGTCGGCCGGCTCGTGCAGCAGCGAGTTCCAGTCCCACCGCAGCCGGATCTCCGGGTCGGTGCTCGTCGTGTGCACCTTGTTCAGGGAGATCAGCCGGCGGTGCCGGGGAAACCGGCGGAAGAACTCGCCGGGGCTGGTCGCGCGTTCCAGCGTCAGGTAGTCGCTGCCGGCCTGCTGGAGGTAGTAGCTCAGCTGTAGGCCGGCCGGACCTGCGCCGATGATCAGGTAACGGTGGTGCTCGATGCCTTGTGGCAGTTCGGTCATGGGTGCTCCCGCGTCGAGTACCCAAGACCATTGATGATAAATGCACTTAAGTCAATACATATCCGGGTTGAAGCGCGGAGCCGAAGGGCCGAGGCGCGACGCCCGGGCGGCGGTCCCACCCGGCGGCCGGGCGGCAGTCCCACCCGGCGGCCGACCGCCCCCGCGGGACGGACCCGGGGGCGGACGGCCGGCGCGGGCGGCGACTCAGGCGGGCTGGGTGGCCGGCTCGCGGTGGCCGCTGACCTTCGCGGCCGGCATCGGGCCGCCGCGGGCGGTGCCGGTCATCTCGTCGCCGTCGACCGTCACGTCGAAGACCAGGTCCATCCGCATCGGCCTCTTGATGGACTGGTACCACGACAACCGGTTGCCCTCCAGCTGGAGGTCGTTCAGGGTGAGCG
The DNA here is from genome assembly GCF_003434305.1 of Micromonospora sp. MW-13. Taxonomy (GTDB): domain Bacteria; phylum Actinomycetota; class Actinomycetes; order Mycobacteriales; family Micromonosporaceae; genus Micromonospora. The sequence goes on along the minus strand of NZ_QKKX01000078.1, from coordinate 52,456 downwards.
TCTCCTTCTCACCACGGGAGATGCCCTGCAGGACACCGTCCTTGCTGAACAGCTCCAGCTCGGTGCGGCGGACGCCGAACGGGGTGGCCACGGCCACCTTCCAGAATCCCTCGACAGACACGGCGGCTTCCTCTCTTCCCGGGTCCCGGGCGGGGGTGATCCCTGAGCGGCGCGCCCGGGCGGCGCCTCGGGCGGCGCCGCCACCCACGCTAGCCATCGCGCGGTCGGCAGATAGTCGCCATATTGCCGTCTTCGGCCCGCCGGCCGGACACAGCGGGTCAACACGGCGAGATTGACCTAAATGGATTCGATGCGTCAAATCGTCCGCTAAACGTGAACTAAACCGTCGCCATCCTGCGAAAACCTCGGGAGCAATGTGAAAGAAGCGCAGTCCGGGGCCACCGTCGCACGATGAACCTGGGCCGGATCCGACCGCCCTAATCCGCTTTCCCCGCCCGTCGCAGGAGGAAACCAGGCACGCCAGGAATCACATTCGCCACGTCGGCGAAACGGCCGGACAACCGCTCACCGCCGGCCCGGCCCGACGCGCCGGCGAAACTCGCCCCATCAGGCGACACTCCCCCATCCCTTACCGCGCACCGCCCACGGCACCGCCCGTGGAACACCGCCGCGGTGCCGCCGTCTGCCCTGTTCACGCCATCGGCTTTGGCAGAAGCCGATGGCTCCGTCGTAAGGAGACCTTACCGTGCTGGGTCAACGCGCACGCTCGCTCAGTCCCGGAATAGTCGCGATTCTACTCGCGGCCTCGCTGTTTTTCATCATCGACAGCCGCGTGTCCGTCGCCGGTGCCGAGCAGGCCGCCACACGATACCGCTTCACCGAGCAGCCCATCGCCTATCCGGACGGCTACGACCAGCTACCCAAGAGAACGATCCGGGACGTCAACCCGTCGTACTACAAGATCCGGGCCTGGATCTCGTCCGTCGGCGCGAGCATCGCGCTCAACGACCTCACCGACCACGGCCGGGCCAACAGCCTGTGCTTCGTGGACGTGCGCACCAACCACGTGGTGGTCACCTACGCGCCCACGGCGCCGAAGGAGGACCAGTTCGCGCCGTTCACCCTCGACGCGGCGCCGCTGCCGATCGACGACACCATGGCGCCGATGGCCTGCGTCCCGGGCGACTACAACCTCGACGGCCGGATGGACCTGATGGTCACCTACTGGGGCCGGGTGCCGATCCTGTTCCTGCGTAAGGCTGACGCCACGACGGTGTCCAACGCCACGTACCAGCGCCAGGAGCTGCTGCCGCAGAGCTCGCCGGACGGCCGTTACCACGGGCCCAAGTGGCACACCAACGCCTCCCTGGTCAGCGACCTCGACGGCGACGGCAAGCCGGACGTGGTCATCGGCAACTACTTCCCCGAGTCCGACGTGCTCAACACCCGGGGCCAGGACAACGTCGAGATGAACGACACCCTGTCCAGCGCCACCAACGGCGGCGGCCTGCATGTGCTGCGTTGGCACTCGGCGACCAGCGGCGACAACCCGTCGGTGAACTTCGTGGCCGAGCGCGGGGCGGTCCCGTTCAAGAAGTCCACCGGCTGGACGCTGGGCCTGGGGGCGGCCGACCTGACCGGGCGGGGGTTGCCGGACGTCTATGTCGCCAACGACTTCGGCCACAACCACCTGCTGCACAACATCTCCGCCCCCGGCCGGATCAAGTTCAAGGCGGCGATCGGGGAGCGCACCCCCACCACGCCCAAGTCGTTCGTGCTCGGCAACGGCTCGTTCAAGGGCATGGGCATCGACTTCGGCGACCTGGACCGCAACGGCAACTTCGACATGATGGTCTCCAACATCACCACGGCCTGGGGCCTGGAGGAGAGCAACTTCGTCTGGATCAACAAGGCCCGCGACGAGCGCGACATGCTCGCCAAGCTGGGCAAGGGCGTCGCACCGTTCACCCAGGAGGCCCGGCCGCTGGGCATGGCCTGGAGCGGCTGGGGCTGGGACGTCAAGTTCGGCGACTTCCTCAACAGCGGCGACCTGGAGGTCGTCCAGTCGCTCGGCTTCGTCAAGGGCAAGATCGACCGGTGGCCGTGGCTGCAGGAGATGGCCATGATGAACGACGACCTGCTGTCCAACCCGGCCATGTGGCCGAACCTGCAGCCCGGTGACGACATCGCCGGCAGCCAGCCGCTGGCGTTCTTCGCCCGCACGGCCAGCGGCGAGTTCGCCAACATCACCAAGGAGATCGGCCTGGACGTGCCGATCCCCACCCGCGGCGTCGCCACCGCGGACACCCGGGGCACCGGGGCGCTGGACCTCGCGGTGGCCCGGCAGTGGGGCCCGCCGGCGTTCTACACCAACGACGCGCCCAGCAAGGGCAACTTCCTGAACCTGCGGCTGTACCGGCCGGCGGTCGGCGCCCCGGCGGGCCAGATGCTCTGCACCCCGGCGTACGGCGCCACCGTCACGGTGACCACGCCGGACGGCCGCAAGCAGATCTCCCAGCTCGACGGCGGCAGCGGACACGCCGGCAAGCGGAGCTTCGAGGTCCACTTCGGCCTCGGGGACAGCAGCGGCCCGGTCACCGTCGACCTGCGCTGGCGCGACATCAACGGCCAGCAGCACAGCACCAGCCAGCAGCTCACCGCCGGCACGCACACCCTCGTGCTGACCGACCGCGTCGAGGAGGTTCCGAACCGATGACCACGATCGCCCCGCCCCCCAGCATCAACACCGCGCCCGCGGCCCCCGTCGTCCCCGCGCCGGCCAAGCCGGAGCCGGACCGCCGCTACCTGGCCCTGCGCAACTTCGCCCTCTCCATCAGCGTCTTCAACATCTTCGGCTACACCCTGCTCGGCTTCGAGCAGCCGTGGCTGTGGCCCATCTTCGCGGTGCTCACCGGTTACGCCGCCGAGATCTCCTTCGAGCTGATCCGGGCCTGGGCCAAGAAGGAGGCCCCGCGGTTCCTCGGCGGCGGCGGCCGCCGGGTGTACGAGTTCCTGCTGCCCTCGCACATCACCGCGCTGGCCTGCAACATGCTCCTGTACGCCAACGACATGTTCCTGCCGATCGCGTTCGCCGTGATCGTCGGCGTCACCGGCAAGTACGTCCTGCAGGCCCCGGTCTACGGCCGGATGCGGCACTACATGAACCCGTCGAACTTCGGCATCACCATGGCGCTGGTCTGCTTCGGCTCCTGGATCTCCATCGCCCCGCCGTACGAGTTCACGGAGAACGCCAACACCTACTTCCGGGTGATGATCCCGATCATCATCGTCACCGCCGGCACCGTGATCAACGCGCTGCTGACCCGCAAGGTGCCGCTGATCGTGGGCTGGCTCGGCGGCTTCGCCATCCAGGCGTTCATCCGGCACTGGATCTGGGACGTCGCGCTGTTCTCCGCGCTCGGCGTGATGACCGGTGTGGCGTTCGTGCTGTTCACCAACTACATGATCACCGACCCGGGGACCACCCCGGCCAAGCCGATGAACCAGTTCATGTTCGGCTCGTCGGTGGCCATGGTCTACGGCGTGCTGATGCTGTTCAACGTCGTCTACACCCTCTTCTTCGCGGTGGTCGTGGTCTGCGGCATCCGCGGACTGGGCTGGTGGGTGGCGCACCTGCGCAAGAAGTCCCGGGAGCGGGCCGCGGCGCCCGCCCGGCTCACCCTCGGCACCCCCAGGAGCATCGCGTGAACCGGTGGGACGGTACGCGCCGCGCGAGCGGGCGCGCCGCGCCGGCCAACCACGTCGACCCCGTCCGGGCGGTCGACGGACGAAGCGAGGACCACAAATGAGCGAACACATCGCGGTCGTCGGGATCGCCTGCCGGTATCCCGACGCCGAGAATCCCAACCAGCTCTGGGAGAACGTGCTCACCGGCCGCCGGGCCTTCCGCCGGCTGCCCGACGAGCGGATGAACTCGGAGGACTACTACTCCCCCGACCCGGCCGCGCCCGACCGGTTCTACTCGGCCAAGGCCGCGGTGATCGAGGGCTTCGAGTTCGACCGGGTCCGGTACAAGATCGCCGGCAGCACCTTCCGGTCCACCGACATGACGCACTGGCTGGCCCTGGACACGGTCGCCCGGGCGCTGGAGGACGCCGGCTTCGCCGACGGCGAGGGGCTGCCGCTGGCCACCACCGGGGTGATCATCGGCAACACCCTCACCGGCGAGTTCAGCCGCGCCAACCTGCTGCGGCTGCGCTGGCCCTACGTGCGCCGCACGGTCGGGGCGGCACTGCGCGAGCAGGGCTGGGACGACGCCGAGGTCGGCACCTTCCTCGACGAGCTGGAGCCACGCTACAAGGCGCCGTTCCCGCCGATCGACGAGGACACCCTGGCCGGCGGCCTGGCCAACACCATCGCCGGCCGGGTGTGCAACCACTTCGACTTCAAGGGCGGCGGCTACACCGTCGACGGCGCCTGCTCGTCGTCGCTGCTCTCGGTCGCCACCGCCTGCACCGCCCTGGCCAACGGCGACCTCGACGCCGCCGTGGCCGGCGGGGTGGACCTGAGCATCGACCCGTTCGAGGTGATCGGCTTCGCCAAGACCGGGGCCCTGGCCACCGGGGAGATGCGGGTGTACGACCGCAACTCCAACGGGTTCTGGCCGGGCGAGGGCTGCGGCATGCTGGTGCTGATGCGCGACGAGGACGCCGTGGCGCGCGGGCTGCGCCGGCACGCCGTCATCGCCGGCTGGGGCTACTCGTCCGACGGCAAGGGCGGCATCACCCGGCCCGAGGCCAGCGGGCACCGGCTGGCCATCCGCCGGGCGTACGAGCGGGCCGGCTTCGGCATCGACTCGGTCGCCTACCTGGAGGGCCACGGCACCGGCACCGCCGTCGGCGACGCCACCGAGCTGACGGCGTTCACCGAGGCCCGGCAGGAGGCCGACCCGGCGGGCGCGCCCGCCGCGATCAGCACCGTGAAGGGCAACTTCGGTCACACCAAGGCCGCCGCCGGGGTCGCCGGGCTGCTCAAGGCGATCCTCGCGGTACGCCAGCAGGTCATCCCGCCGGCCACCGGGCACGTCGACCCGCACCCGGTGCTCGAGGCGGAGCAGCCCGCCGTTCGGGTGCCCGCGACGGCGGAGCTGTGGCCGGCCGACAAGCCGGTCCGGGCGGCGGTGTCCTCGATGGGCTTCGGCGGCATCAACGCCCACGTGGTGGTCGAGAGCGCGGAGAACGGTCGGCGCACCCGGATCGGGGCGTCCACGACCGCGCTGGTGCGCTCGCGGCAGGACACCGAGCTGCTGATGTTCGACGCGCGTACCCCGGAGGAACTGGGCTCGCGGCTGTCGGACCTGGCGCCGTGGGTCGGTCGGCTGTCGTACGCCGAACTGGGCGACCTGGCCGCGGCCCTGGCCGGGAAGCTGGCCGACCGGCCGGTGCGGGCGGCGGTGGTCGTCGCCTCGCCCGAGCAGGCGCGGCAGCGCCTGGAGCGGCTGGTCGAGCTGGTCGACGCCGGCGAGCAGCGGGTGATCGACGCGGCCGGTGGCGTGTTCCTCGGCGCGGCGGGTTCCGCCCCGCGGATCGGGTTCCTGTTCCCCGGCCAGGGCGCGGGCCGACGGGCCGACGGCGGCGCGCTGCGCCGCCGGTTCGAGGAGGTCGACGCCCTGTACCAGGCCCACCAGCCGCCGCCCGGCGCGGACCTGGTGGCCACGGCGGTGGCGCAGCCGCGGATCGTGACCGCGTCGGTCGCCGGCCTGCGGGCGCTGTCGATGCTCGGGGTGCGGGCGACCGGGGCCGCCGGGCACAGCCTCGGTGAGCTGACCGCGCTGCACTGGGCCGGCGCCATGGACGAGGCGACGCTGATCGCGACCGCCGGCGCCCGTGGCCGGATCATGGCCGACGCCAGCTCCGGCGACGGCACCATGGCCAGCATCTCCGCCGCCCCCGAGGTGGTGGAGCCGCTGCTGGCCGGCACGCCGGTGGTCATCGCCGGCTACAACAGCCCGCAGCAGACCGTGGTCTCCGGCCCGGTCGCGGCGGTGGAGCAGGTCGGCGCGCTGGCCGAGCGGGCCGGGCTGTTCTGGACCCGGATCGCGGTGTCGCACGCCTTCCACTCCGAGGCCGTCGCCCCGGCCGCGGTCGCGTTCGCCGAGCACCTGGGCGGCCTGTCCTTCGCGCCGCTGTCCGGCGCGATGGTCTCCACGGTCACCGGGGACGTGCTGCCGGCCGACACCGACGTTCCCGACCTGCTGCGCCGGCAGGTGCTGGACCCGGTGCGGTTCACCCAGGCGGTGCGCCGCCTGGCCGACGACGCCGACCTGCTGCTGGAGGTCGGTCCGGGTCGGGTGCTGCGCGGCCTGGCCGCGGACATCGCCCCGGAGGTGCCGACGATCTCGCTGGAGACCGACAGCCTGTCGCTGGCGGGCCTGCTCAGCGCGGTCGGCGCGGCGTACGCGGCGGGCGCGCCGGTGAACCACTCGGCGCTGTTCCAGGACCGGTTCACCCGGGCGCTGGAGCCGGGCCGGCCGCTGCGGTTCTTCGCCAGCCCCGCCGAGTCGGCGCCGGCCGGGGACTTCGCGGTGGCCCGTACCGGGGCCGAGCCGACCGCCGTCGCGGCGCCGGCCGGCGGGTCGGTCGCGGTCTCCGGGCCCGGCGCGACGGTCGACAGCCTGGAGTTGCTGCGCCGGCTCGCCGCCGAGCGGGCGGAGCTGCCGCTGGAGGCGGTGCGGCCCGACAGCCGGCCGCTGGACGAGCTGCACCTCAGCTCGATCACCGTCGGGCAGATCGTCAACCAGGCCGCCCGGGAACTCAACGTGGCCGCCCCGACGCTGACCTCCAGCTACGCCACCGCCACGGTGGCGGAGATCGCGCAGATCCTCGACGAGGCCGGCGGCGGCAACGGCGCGGACGAGCCGGAGCAGTCGATCGCCGGCGTGGCACCGTGGGTACGGGCGTTCGCGGTGGACCTGGTGCCCACCGAGGTCGGGCCGCGGGCCGGCGCTCCGGTCGACGGCGGCTGGCAGGCGTTCACCGCCGGGCACAGCCCGCTCGCCGAGCCGCTGCGCACGGCGCTGCAACAGGCCCGGGTCGGCGGCGGGGTGCTGCTGTGCCTGCCGCGTGACTGTCAGCCCGAGCACATCCCGGTGATGTTGCGGGCCGCCCGGGCCGCCCTGTCGCAGGGCGGCGCCGTCCGGTTCGTGGCGCTCGGCGACCGGCGCACCGCGGCCGGCCTGGCCAAGACGCTGCACCAGGAACACCCGGAGATCACCACCACGGTGGTCAGCCTGCCGCTGGCCGACGAGCCGTCCGCCGAGGACGTCGCGGCCACGGTGGCGCGGATCGTCGCCGACGTGGCGGCCACCGCCGGGTTCAGCGAGGTGCACTACGACGCCGACGGCAACCGGCACGTGCCGGTGCTGCGGCCGGCGACCCTGCCGCCCAACGGCGGGCCCGGGCTCGGGGTGGAGGACGTGCTCCTGGTCACCGGCGGCGGCAAGGGCATCACCGCCGAGTGCGCCCTGGCGCTGGGACGGGACACCCAGACGGCGGTCGGCCTGATCGGCCGCTCTGACCCGGCGGCCGACGCGGAACTGGCGGCCAACCTCGACCGGCTCACCGCCGCCGGGGTGCGCTTCCACTACGCCCGGGCGGACATCACCGCCCTGGACGAGGTGAAGGCGGCCGTCAACGACATCGAGCGGGTACTCGGCCCGGTCACCGGCGTGCTGCACGGCGCCGGCCGCAACGAGCCGACCGCGGTGGCCAACCTGGACGAGGCGACGTTCCGGCGGACCCTCGCGCCGAAGATCGACGGGCTGGAGGCCGTGCTCGCCGCGACCGACCCGCACACGCTGCGGCTGCTGGTCACCTTCGGCAGCATCATCGGCCGGGCGGGGCTGCGCGGCGAGGCGCACTACGCCACGGCCAACGACTGGATGACCGACCTGACCCGCCGGGTCGGCGAGGACTACCCGCACATCCGGTGCCTGGCGCTGGAGTGGTCGGTGTGGTCCGGCGCCGGCATGGGCGAGCGGCTCGGGGTGCTGGAGGCCCTCACCCGCGACGGCATCGCGCCGATCCCGGTGGAGGCCGGCATCGCCACGCTGAAGGAGGTGCTGGCCAGCCCGTCCGCGCCGCAGGCGCTGGTGGTGATGGGCCGCGCCGACGGCCTGTCGACGGTCACGCTGGAGCGGCGCGAGCTGCCGCTGCTGCGCTTCGTCGACCGGCCGCAGGTGCACTACCCGGGCGTGGAGCTGGTCGTGGACGCCGACCTGACCGCCGACGACGACCTCTACCTGCCCGACCACCTGCTCGACGGGGACCTACTCTTCCCCGCCGTGCTGGGCATGGAGGCGATGGCGCAGGCGGCGGCGGCACTCACCGGGCGCACCGAGGCGCCGGTGCTGGAGGACGTCGAGCTGCTGCGCCCGATCGTGGTGCCGCCCTCGGGCAGCAACACGATCCGGATCGCGGTGCTCGCGGCGGCCGACGGCGCGGTCGAGGCGGTGGTGCGCAGCAGCGACACCAACTTCCAGGCCGACCACTTCCGGGCCCGGCTGCGCTGGGACCAGCCGCTGCGGGTCGAGGCCCGGCCGGGGACCGCCGCGGCGCGGCTGTTGCCGATCGACCCGGCCCGCGACCTGTACGGCCCGGTGCTGTTCCAGGGACGGCGGTTCCAGCGCCTCCAGGGCTACCTGGACCTGGCGGCGACGAGTTGCACGGCGCGGGTGTCCAACCGGCCGGTCGACGCGTGGTTCGCCCGGTACCGCCCCGGCGACCTGGTGCTCGGCGACCCGGGCACCCGGGACACGGTGATGCACGCGTTGCAGTGCTGTGTCCCGGACGCGACCCTGCTGCCGGGGGCGATCGAGCGGCTGCACCTGGCCGACCCGAAGGTCGCCGCCACCCTGGACACCGTCACCATCCACGCGGTGGAGCGGCTGCGCCAGGGCGACACCTACCACTACGACGTGGACGTCTGCGACGCCGACGGCAACCTCGTCGAGCGGTGGGTGGGGCTGCGCCTGCACGCCGTACGCAAGCAGGACGGCACCGGGCCGTGGCTGCCGGCGCTGGTCGGCCCGTACCTGGAGCGGCGGGCCGGGGCGTTCCTGCCCGACGAGCTGCGCTGCGTCGTACGGCCCGACGACCCGGACGCCACCGGTAAGCCGGCCCGACGCCGGCAGACCGCCCGGGCGGTGAGCTGGGCGCTGGGCACGGAGACGACGGTGCGCTACCGACCGGACGGCAAGCCGGAGGTCGACGGGGACGTCCGGGTCTCCGCCTCGCACGGCGCCGGGGTCACCTTCGCCGTCGCCGGCGCCTCGGCGGCGGTGGGCTGCGACGTGGAGCTGGCCACGGCCCGTGCCGCGGCGGAGTGGGAGGGCCTGATCGGCCCGGACGGCGTCGCCCTGGCCACGCTGCTGGCCCGGGAGCAGGGCGAGGACCTGTCGGTCGCCGCCACCCGGGTCTGGGGCGCGGTCGAGTGCCTGCGCAAGAACGGCCACGCCCGGGTCGACCTGGTGGCCGAGCCGAACGGAACGGCCGGCTGGGTCGCCCTGCGGTCGGGGGCGGCGCGGGTCGCCACCTTCGTCACCGCGCTCAACGACATCGCCGACCCGGTGGTGTTCACGATGCTGGCGGAAGGAGGCAGGTGAGATGGAGTCGTACTACGAGTACCGGCACCTGGTGGGTTTCGAGGAGACCAACCTCGTCGGGAACGTCTACTACGTCAACTACATGCGCTGGCAGGGCCGGTGCCGGGAGATGTTCCTGCGGGACCAGGCGCCGGAGGTCCTGGCGGACATCCGCGACGACCTGAAGCTGTTCACGCTCAAGTGCGAGTGCGAGTTCTTCACCGAGATCACCGCGTTCGACGAGTTGTCGATCCGGATGCGGCTGGAGGACCTCACCCAGACCCAGATCGGCTTCGCGTTCGACTACGTGCGGCTGCGTGACGGCTTCGAGGAGCTGGTGGCCCGGGGCCGGCAGCGGATCGCGTGCATGCGCGGCCCGAACACCGACACCCGGCCGACCCGGGTGCCGGACACGCTGCGCGCGGCCCTGTCGCGCTACGCGGTGGCCCCCACGGCTGGTGGCCGGAAGGTGCTCGAAGGCGTCGGGGAGGGCTGAGCCGTGACCAGAGCGGACCAGCGACCGACCGCCGGACCGGCGACGGTGCCCGCCGCGGCCAACCACGCCGAGCTGCGGACGGTGATGGGGATGTTCGCCACCGGCGTGACGGTGGTGACGTCGGGCCGGGACCTGCCGCACGGCATGACCGCGAACGCGTTCACCTCGGTGTCGCTGGACCCGGCGATGGTCCTGGTGTGCGTGAAGCGCAACGCCGTCATGCACGACACCGTCCTGGCCCAGGGCACCTTCGCGGTGTCCATCCTGGCCGCCGACCAGGAGGGGCTGGCGCGGTACTTCGCCAGCTCCAGCAGGCCCCGCGACGAGCGGGAGTTCGAGACGGTGCGGTGCGAGCCGGGCCCGCACACCGGCGCGCCGATCGTGGCCGGGAACCTGGCCTGGGTGGAGTGCAAGCTGGCGGCGGTGTACGACGGCGGCGACCACTCCATCTTCCTCGGCTCGGTGCTCGCCACCGGCCGTGGGGAGAGCAGCGACGCCCTGCTGTTCCACGGCGGCCGGTTCTGCGAGGTCGGCAAGGGCTGACCGGGTCGGCCCGGCGCCCACCGGGCCGACCACCGACGGCCGGGCGGCCACGCACCCCGCGTGGTCGACCCGGCCGTCGCCGTGCGGGCCGGGCGCGGGGAGCACCAGGGCCGCCGCGGGCCGCCGCCCGGTGCGGGAACCACCAGGGCCGGCGCGGGCGGAACGCCCGGAGCCGGCCTCGCGGCGCGCCAGCCCGGCGGCGAACCCCGGGCCCGGCCGGCGGCGAACGCCGGGCCCGGCCGGCCGGACGACCCCGGGGGCCGCGGACCGGCCGTGGCGACGCACCGCCGGCGGCGGCCCGGGCCGGACAGGCCGGCCCCCGGCCGGACACGACGAGGCGCAACCGGCGGAAAGCACCGGTTGCGCCTGGATCGACGGATCGGACGGGTCAGGCCTCGTGGACGTGCATCGGCAGGCCGCCCCGCACCCGCAGGGTCAGCATCGGCTCCGGCACCACCGGGTACCCGGGGCTCAGCGACAGGCGTAGCTGGCGGGCCACGCAGGCGAGGACGAACACCGCCTCCATCAGCCCGAGGTTGTTGCCGACACAGAAGCGCGGGCCGGCGCCGAACGGGATGAAGGCGTACCGCGGTCGGTCGGTACGCCGGTCCGGGTCGAACCGCAGCGGGTCGAAGCGGTCCGGATCGGGCCAGAACTCCGGGTGCCGGTGCAGGGTGTACGGGCACAGCACCAGGTCGGCGCCGGCGGGCACGTGCCACCCGCCGACGGTGTCGTCGCCCTGGGCGACGCGCGGCAGCAGCCACACGGGCGGGTACAGCCGCATCACCTCGTCGACCACCATCGCGGTGTACCGCAGCCGGTGCAGGTCCTCGTACACCGGGTTCCGGTCGCCGAGCACCTCGACGGCCTCGGCGTGCATCCGTTCCCACACCTCGTGGTGCTGGTCGAGCAGGTAGAAGGCCCAGGTGAGGGTGCTGGCGGTGGTCTCGTGCCCGGCCAGCAGCAGGGTGACCAGCTCGTCGCGCATCCGCTGCCGGGCCACCTGCGGGTCGGTCTCCCGGCTGGTCGACTCGATCAGGCGGGACACCACGTCGTCGCGGCCCTCGGTGCCGCCGGGCTGCGCCCGCCGGTGCGCCACCAGCCGGTCGACGATCTCCTGTAGCTCGGCGCGGGCCCGGCGGAAGCGTAGCTGCCGGGGCAACGGCACCCAGGTCGGCACGGTGCTCAGCGACATCATCTCGAAGATCGCCTGGTCCTGTACCGCCTCGAACGCCTCGCCGATCCCGCCGAACTCGCCGAGGTCGGCGTCGAGCAGCGTCCGGCCCAGCACGCCGAGGGTCAACTCGGTCATCTCGTGCCGGATGTCGACCGGGCCGCCGCCGACCATGCGCTGGAGCCGGTCGGCCATCCGCACCGCCTCCTCGGCGACCGCGTCGGCCTGCCGGGCGATGCGGCGCGCCTGGAACACCGGCTGGATCACCTTGCGCTGCTTGGTCCACAGCTCGCCCTCGCTGGTCAGCAGGCCGTCGCCGAGGGTACGGCGGGCGTGCACCAGCCCGATGCCCTTGTGGTAGTTGCCGGGGTTCTCGGCCAGCACGTGCTTGGCGTGGTCGGGGTGGTTGAAGAAGTAGAGCGTCTTCGGTCCCAGGGGCAGCCGGACCGCGTCGCCGTGCCGGGCGGAGACCGCCCGCATGACGTCGAGCCGGTTGCGGGCCATCCGCCCGAGCAGCATCGGCGCCGTCCAGGGCGACGGCCCCGGCGGGCGCAGCCGGCCCCGGTCGGCGACGGCGGTCACGGCTGCACCCTCGCGCCGACCCGGAACCGCTCGGCCACGGCGCGCCGCCACACCTCGTACGCGGGCAGGCCGTCTGCCGCCGGTCCGGCGGGGATCAGCTCGTCGGTGATCCGGCCCGCCTCGGCGGCGGAGGTCCGGCAGAACACCCGGGCCGCCAACTCCGTGTGCGGCACCAGCAGCCCGGCCCGGATCCGGGCCTGCGCCGCGAACGCGGAGGCCTGGGCGACGAACGGGGCGTGCTCGCCCGCCCGGGTCACGAACAGCCGCAGCTCGTCCTCGGTGCAGCCGCCCGCGTACGTGGCCGCGAGGCCGGCGCCGCTGTAGAGGTCCTGGTGCCGCGCCGGCGCGAACCGGTCGATGAGGTCGGCGGCGACCGTCGGGTCGCACCCGGCGACGAACCAGGTGGCCCGGCCGATGCCCTGGTCGATGGCGCGGGCGGCGTACGAGACGGGGCCCTCGGCCGGCCACGGGAAGTCGGTCACCGCGCGCCGGCCGTGCACGTACGCGTCGGTGTGGAAGTACGCCTGGTGGAAGCCGTAGCCGTCGTGTACGAGCCAGCGCAGCAAGGGGTCGGTGGCGGCGGCCAGGGCCCGGCGCCACAGGAACTTCGGTAGTCGGGCGAGCGCCCAGCCGATCCCGACGTACGCCATGTAGACGTGCCGGTCGCCGGTGCCGGCGAGGAACTCGGCGCTGCGCCGGGGGGTGCCCGGGGTCAGCGCGTCGACCAGCGCGAAGCCCATGGCCACGCCCTCGTAGGCGAACCCCTGGAACCGAGTGGGCAGCTCGGCGAGCTCGGTGTCGACGTCGGTCACCCGGCGGGCGCCGGCTGCCGAGGAGAGCCCGGCCAGGAACGACGACCCGACCGTCTCCAGGATGGTGCGGGCCTCCGGCCCCTTGTCGTGGAACCCCCGGGTGGAGACGAGGGTCTCCGAGACGTCGGGGGTGAGGACGCGGCGCCTGAGCGCCCTGATGGTGCCGGCCACCTGCTGCTCCCATTCATCCAGGATTGACGATCCAACTGCCCAATCCTCCCGGCCGTCCGGCGTCCGACACCACTTCCCGATTGCCCTCTGACCTGCGGCGCAACGGCCGGGACGACGGCACGCTGGGAGTAGTTCGCCGCCTGAAGGCGGGGGCACGATCGAGCCGCCCGCCATGCCTGGCAGCCGCGGCGCGCCGCGCGTCCCGCGCCGGTCGCGGGCGGAGAGGAGCTCGCGATGTTGGTACTCGTGACGGGCGGTACGGGCTTCGTCGGCGCGCACACGGTCGCGGCACTCGCCGCGGCCGGACACAGGGTGCGGGTACTGGCCCGCGACCCCGACCGGGTCGACCCGGCCCTGTCGCCGCTGTCCGTGCCGAGCGACGCGGTGCAGGTCGCGGACGGCGACGTCACCGACGAGACGGCGGTGGCCCGGGCCGTCCGCGGGGTCGACGCGCTGGTGCACGCCGCCTCGGTCTACTCCTTCGACAGCCGGTGGCACGAGGCCACCCGGCGCACCAACGTGCGCGGCACGGAGGTGGTGCTGGCGGCGGCCCGCCGGCTCGGGGTGGGGCGGTCGGTGCACGTGTCGACGTTCGGCGCGTTGCTGCCGTCCCCGGCCGGAACGGTGGGCCCGCAGTCGCCGCCGAGCACGGCCCGGGAGACGTACCTGGCGAGCAAGGCTGCCGCGGAGCGGGTCGCCCGGCGGCACCAGGCGCACGGCGACCCGGTGGTGATCAGCTACCCGCCGGCTCTGCTGGGCCCGGACGACCCGAAGCTCGGCGACCAGAACGCGCGGCTGCGCAACGTGCTGCGCGGCCTGATGCCGATGTGGCCCACCGGCGGCTTCCCGGTCGGCGACGTCCGGGACACGGCCACGCTGCTCGCGAAGCTGGCCACCGGCCCGGCCGAGCCCGGCGACCGGCACCTCGGCCCGGGCCGTTACCTGCGCACCCGCGACTACGTCCGGGCCGTGCGCGAGGTGACCGGCCGCCGGCTGCCCACGCTGTTCCTGCCGGCCCGGGCGATGCTGCCCTTCGCCTACGCCACCGACGTGGTGCAGCGGGTGTGGCCGTGGCACATCCCGGCCGAGTACGGCGCCTGCTACGTCTGCGCCTGCGACGCCCGCCCGGAGGAGGCGGCCCGGTCGGCGGGGCCCGAGCCCCGGCCGGTCGTCGAGACGATCGCCGACACCGTGCGCTGGCTGCACCGTACGGGGCGGCTCACGGCGGCGCAGGCCGGCCGGGCCGCCGTACCTGTCGAGCCCGCCGCGCCCGCGGCGGGATCCGTCCGAGCCGCGGCAGCGCCGCGGGAGGAGGCACGACCATGACCGTCGCAGAACCGCACCCCGCCCGCCCGTCCGAGGTCCGCGCCGTCGCGGCCTACCGCCAGGTCCGCGAGGCCACGGCGGCCCTGCTGGCCCAGGGGCCGCCCGGGGTCGGCGCGGAGCCGGTGGCCCACTGTCCGGGATGGACTGTCCGGGACCTCGTCGCGCACCTGGTGGAGATCTGCGCGCGGGTGCACGGCCGGGTCACCGGGTCCACCCCCGGCCCGGTGCCCGACGGCGGACTGCCGGAGCTGCTCGACGAGTGGGAGCGGCTGAGCGGGCCGGTGGAGGAGTTCCTCGCCGGACCGGGCTCGATGGACCGGAACATCCTGGTGATGGACGCGTTCACCCACGAGCTGGACCTGCGTCAGGCGCTGGGCGTGCCGCCGCCGGTCGACCACTCGGCGCTGCCGGTGGCCTCGGGTGTCCTGCTGACGGGGCTCTCCGCCTCGCTCGACGGCCACGGCCTGCCGCCGCTGACGGTCGAGACCGAGCACGGGCGGCACGTGGCGGGAACGGGCGTGCCGGTGGCCACGATGTCCGGCCCGTGGCACGAGGTCTATCTGTCGCTGGCCGGTCGCCGCACCACGGCGCAGATCCGGTCGCTGCGGTGGAGCGCGGATCCGGGGCGCTGGCTGCCGGCGTTCACCTGGGGTCCCTTCCGGGTGCCGGAGTCGGCCGTCGCCGAACCCGCACGCTGAACGCCGGTTCCGCCGTGCGCACCGGTCGGCGGCCCGGCCGGCCGGTGCCCCCGTCCCACCGGCCTGCTCCCCTCCCCCGGGGAGGTCTTCCTGGACGCGTTGCCGGGTCCCGCGCGGCCCGCGTCCTCATCCCCCGATGGCGGCGGTGCCACCGGGCCCGTGACCGCGTTGCGGCGCCGGGCCCCGGCCCGGGGTCCGGGGTCGCGACCGCCCGAGGGCTGCCGTCACGACTTGGCCCCGTGCAGCATCCGCGACGGCCGGCCGGTGCGCCGGTCGGTGCGGGCGAAGCCGTGCCGGGTCCGGCTGCCGGGGGCGTTGCTGTCCAGTTCGGGCAGCGCGATCAGGATGGGCAGGTCGAACACCCCGGTGTGGTGCAGATCGAGATCCACCGTGAGGTCGACACCGGCGGTGACGGTGAGCGCGTCGTGCGAGCCGACCGCCAGGGGCCGGCGCATGGACGGCCGGGCCGCGATGTCGTCGAGCGCGATCGCTGCGGCCCGCAGGTACCACTCCCCCTCCGGCACATCGCGCAACACGTACTCGCCGGAGGCCTCCAGGATGTCGCAGGAGGCCGGCAGGCCCTGCACGATCGGGCTGTCGAAGACGCCGACGTACACCTTCACCGGCACGTCGACCGGGGGCAGGGCGAGGCGTCCGGAGATGCTGGCCCGGCGGCGCGGGCCGGGGGTCCGGGTGCGGGCCAGCTGCGGGATGCCGTGCTCGGCCAGCCAGCGGTAGCGGGCCGGCGAGATGCCCACGCTGCGGGTGAACCGGCTGATGAAGGTGCCCAGACTGTTGTAGCCGACCGCGTAGGCGATGTCGGTGACGCTCATGTCCGTCTCGAGCAGCAGGTTCTTGGCCTTGTAGAGCCGGATCGCGGTCAGGAAGCGGCCAGGCGAAGTGCCCGTCTTCGACCGGAACAGCCGGGAGAAGTAAAAGCGGCTGAGAAAGGCGGAATCGGCCATGGTATCGAGCGACAGTGGTTCGTGGTAACGATCCCACATGATCGAGATGGCTCTTTCGACGGCGTTGTGCACGGCGAATCAACTCCATTCGGTGAACACGTTGGAGACACTCCGGCCGCAACCTGGCACGACGTACCTGCGCGCCGGGTCGCCGGCTGCGGGGTCGCCCCCACGGCCGGCGACGAGATCCTGTCCAGATCGCCACGACACCGTCGTCGCACCGTAGCGGAACAGGTGTTCGACCGCCCCGCGAAAACTGTGAAGAATGACCAGTTCACCGGTGTGGTCGGGTAGCGTAAGTGCGGACCGAAACCTCTCGAACCGCGCTTACTGTGAGTGTCCTAAGTGGTCCGGATGGGTTAGGACGATACCATGCATGGAGATCAATAAGTACGGTAGCTTTCGATGTTCTCACTCGCAGCGACGCAACTTAATCTGACAGTCGCAGCGATTATCCGAATTGTTCGACGATGCGCGTCGTGTCCGGACATGATCAGTGCGAGACCGGGAGCTGGCCACCCAGCCACCGGGCCGCCGCCATCGCCGCCCAGGAGGAGATCTCGACCAGCGTCCGGTCGTCCGCGCCGACCAGCCGGCAGCCGCGCACGACCCCCGGATCCACCTGGTAGGAGGCGAAGGCGACCAGCAGGGCCAGCCGACCGACGGGCCGCTGCCGCTCGGACAGCCCCCCGACGAGATCCTCCACCCAGGCCCGGCTGATCCCCCGCGGACCGCCACGCCAGCCGACCAGGTTGACCAGCACCAGGTCACGGACCGCCTCGGGCACCGAGCGACGGCCGGCCTCGTCGATCGCGGCGCAGGCCCGACCAAAGGCCTCCGCGACCGCCGGGTTGCCGGCCGCCCAGGACAGGTCCGCCGGCAGCGGCGCCGCCGGCAGCAGGTCCAGGGACCGGCCCGGCTCGTGCGGGCGCCGCGACGCGCTCATCATGGCCCAGCCCAGCACCCGCAGCACCATGGGCAGCGCGACCTCCGGCACCCCGGGCGGTAGCGGCACGTCGCGCAGGAACACGTTCACCACCCGGTTGAGGTAGTGCAGCAGCACCGCCACCCCGGCCAGCTCCGGGGTCTGGGCCGCGGGGAACGGCGGCCGGTCCGGCCGGGACCGCCCGTCGGCGTGCATCGCCCAGGCGACGATCCCCTCCAGCTCCGCCTCGCCGGCGTCCCGCTCCGGGTCGGGTCGGCTGGACCCGCCGGCGCCGGCCCCGCCGAGCAGGCCCAACGCGTTGTTGTGAATGGTCGCGCAGTACGGGCAGGAGTTGCCCAGCGAGACCGCGGTGGCCACCGCCTCCTTGGCCGCCCGTGGGGCGGCACCGGGGACGATCAGCGTCTCCCGGAGCAGCATCCACGCCGCGGCCAGCGCCTCGGGCGCCGGAGCGTGCAGGGCCACCGGCGGCGCGAGCACGCCGAAGTCCCTTTCCACCTGCTTGTAGACCTCGGCCACCAGGCCACTCGCCCGCCCCCGACGCACCGCGTCGACGTATCGGATCTGCGTCAACCCGAGCGCACCCAGCACCGGTCGCAGCACACTTGCCGGCATCACGTACCTCATCCATCTCTGTGAATTGACCACAGGTTATCGGCGAAAAGTGCCTTCTTCCAGTACCCAGTACGGTCGAACCGTGCCGCCGGCCCAACCGCAGGACCCTTCCCAGTAGGCAATCTGGGAGAGCACCGGAGCTGCGGCGACATGCCATCATGGGCCAGCGGAATCGCTGCCCGACCGCCGTCGTCGGCGTTTCCGTGTCGCCCCGCAGCCCCGTCGGAGATCGCTGCGGCCAGCACCGACAGCAGCCCCACTTCGCCGTGGAACGCAATGTCGCCCCACTGGCCGGGCATCGCCCGAGCAACGAGGAGAAGGCCCATGGAAACGACAACGAAACAGCCGGGAATCAGAGTCCCGCTGATTGACGAGGATCAGGCCGAGGGTCGCACCGCCGAACTCTACGAAGAAATCAAGGCGGTCACCGGGCTGCCATTCGTGCCCGACATGTTCCGGCTCGCCTCCACCAATCCGCGGCTGCTCGCGGTGGTGGTCGCCGGATATGGCGGAATCTTCGGCGGGGACACCCTGCCCCGGCACCTCAAGGAGCTGATCTCGGCCTGGACGTCCAAGCTCAACGGCTGCCCGTACTGCGTCGGGACGCACAGTTGGTTCCTGAGCCAGTTCGGCGGCAGCGACGAGCTGCTGGAGGCGGTGTCGAACGCGAACACCGCCGAGGAGCTGCCGGTCGACGAGCGCACCATGCCGCTCATGCAGTTGGTGACGAAGGTGAGCACCGGCGCGTACAAGATCACCGACGCGGACTGGGAGAAGGCCGCCGCGGCCGGCTGGAGCGACGCGGAGATGCTGGAGGCGGTCTTCTGCGCCTGCCTGTTCGCGTTCATCAACCGGCTGGTCGACGCCACCGGACTGGGCTCCTCCGTGGACCGCAGCCGCATCGCGCGGCTGGCCGACGAGTGAACCCCGGCCGGAAAGGGATCCCATCATGACCCAGTCACGCGCCATCCTGCTGACCGGCGCCTCGTCGGGCACCGGCATGTCCTCGGGCAGCGGCAAGGCCACCGCGCTGCGGCTGCACCGGGCCGGCTGGCCGGTCTACGCCACCGGACGCAACGTGGAGGCCCTGGCCGACCTCGCCGACGAGGGCATCACCGTGCTCTATCTCGACGTCAACGACGAGGAGTCGATGGCCGCGGCGGTCAAACGGATCACCGACGAGCACGGCGCGGTCGGCACCCTGATCAACAATGCGGCGTACAGCCTCAACGGCACCATCGGCGAGACCCCGATGGACCAGGTCCGCGCCCAGTTCGAGACGAACGTCTTCGGACTGTGCCGGCTCACCCAGATGGTCCTGCCCGGCATGCGCGAGCAGGGCGGCGGCCGGGTGATCATCATGTCGTCGATCTTCGGGATGTTCGCCACCCCGGGCCGGGGCTACTACCAGGCCACCAAGCACGCGCTGGAGGCCATCGGGGACTCGCTGCGCCTTGAGGTGGCCCCCTTCGGCATCAAGGTGGTGCTGCTCCAGCCGGCGCCCATCCTGGGTGGCTTCGTCCCGGACAGCGTCGCCGACCTGGGCATGGACTCGCACGAGAACCCCGCGCTGTACCGGGACTTCTGGGAGCACTTCGTCGACTGGCACCAGGCGTACCGGCTCAGCGACAACCCGCCGCTGCGCGGCAAGATCGCGGTCCGGGCGGAGAACGTCGCCAAGGTCCTCGAGACGGCGGTCTCCACCCCGAACCCGCGCATCCGTTACCGGCTCGGCATGCCGCCACGGGTGCTGCCGAAGATGCGGGCAATCATCGGTGAGCGAGGGTGGGAGAAGTTCGTGCGCGCGTTCTTCCCCATCCCCTGATTGCGAGCACGAGCGGCGCCGACGGATCTCGTCGGCGCCGCTTTCCGTCGTCCGGGATGCTGTCACGTCGTGCCCGCCCGTCAGGTCTGTGGGTCGACGCGCAGGGACATGGGCCGCCCGCCGCGCGGACGCAGCCACAGCAGGGCGAGGGCCACGGCCAGCACCGCGCCGTCGATGACCAGCAGGAAGGCGCTGAAACCGTCGATGCCGTGCCCGTGCGTGGCCACCGCGTCCGTGCTGGCCCGGCGGGCGGCGTCGTCCAGCGGGGCCGGCGCGACGCCCGTGCCCACGCTGAACCGGTGCGCCCCGGTGGCGGTCGTGCCGTCGGTGAAGGTGACGTGGTAGGCGATCGTGTAGTCGCCGGCGGCGCCGATGCGCACCGGCAGCCGCAGCCGCGTGGAGCCGGCCAGGGTCGGCTCGGCGTCGGTGACCGCCCTGCTCCCGGCGTCGAGCACCGCGGCGTGCGACTGCCCCTCGTCGATGCCCGCGCCGAAGTCCAGGGTCACCTCGGCCGGCGCGGTGGTGAGCACCGCGCCGGCCGGTGGGTCCGCGGAGACCAGGGCGCCGTCGGCCCGGGCCGCGCCGGGGGTGAGCGCGAGCAGTCCGGCGACCGCCGCGACCACGGCGGCGACGGCCGCCCGTCGACGGCCGCCGGACGGGAGGCTCAGCTCACGCGGCATGGGGCACGACGGACTGGCTGGAGACGCGGTGCCCGACGCAACTGCACGTCATCAGCTCCTGCTCGCGCCGGCTCGGCCGCAGGTGCAGGTACATCGCGACCACCATCGGGACGAACACGATCGAGTTGTAGAACAGGTGCAGCTCGACCCGCGGCAGCACCAGCTGAAGGATGCTGGTCGGCACCTTCTGGCCGAAGAACATGGTGCCGCTCTGCACCTGCCACAGCAGCAGGAAGTGCTCGATGTGGTGCCAGAACTGGATGGCCAGCGCCACCATCCACCAGGTACGAGCGCGGCCGACGAAGCCGCGGCGCAGCGCGAAGAGGAAGACCAGCATCACGATGGCGTAGCCGTAGTGCAGCCACTCGGAGGAGACCAGCCAGGGGTAGAACTGGCCCAGCACGCCGCGCGCCTTCGGCCGCGCCATGCCGAGCACCCAGATCTGGTACGCCTGGACCAGGTGCTCGGCCCAGTGCGCCAGCACGACGACGAGGAAGCCGTTCAGGGCCGCCTTGTGATGGGCCCCGTTGAGCCGCGCGAGCAGCCCTGACGAGGGAGCGGCGGCGAGGGGTTGAGTCATCTTCGGCACCTTCCGTGAAAACGCGGGGGAGTCCGCCGCGCCCTGCGGGGAGACGGGGAGAGCGGCTTGCCGCGAAGCTAACCGGCCGTCCTGTTCCATGGTTCCTCCAGATTGCCCAGTTGCTGTCGGTAATCTGCCACCCCGGTGCCCCCGGGGTGGCGGCTCAGGACACGAGCCAGTTGGCGTGGAATCCACTGGGCACCCGGCCCGGCAGGTGCACGACGGCGACCGGCGGGCCGGCGAAGTCGCCGGCGTCGAGCACGACCAGGTCGCTACGGTCGGTCCGGCCGTCGTAGACGTAGGTCAGCAGCCATCCGTCGTCCTCGGCGGACAGCGGCCCGCGCGGGACGAACACCGCCTCACCCGCCTCGCGGTACGGCCCGAAGTCGTGCACCGCGACCGAACGGCGCACCAGGTCGTGACGCAGCAGCGCCGAGCCGCCCAGCACCCCGGCCCCGGACTGCATGGCCACGGTGTAGGCGTACCGGTGGGGCATCGTCTTGCGGCGCTCGTCGATGCGGGGGAACTCCTGCGGGATGTCGTCGAGCTGCTCGGCGCCGACCGTGCCGCGGGTCAGGTCCAGCGTCCACCGCCACAGCGTCGGGGCGGACTCGCCCGGGGCGTGCAGGTCGCGGTCGAAGACCCGTTCGTAGCGCACCACGTCGACCACGCACCGGTCGTCGACCTCGTAGGCGTTGACGGGGTGGAAGACGTAGCAGGGGTCGACGTCGAACCAGCGCACGTCGGTCCCGCGCCCCTCGCGTGGGAGCAGCCCGAGCCGGGCCGGCCGCTGCGGCGACCACGCGTACGGGAAGCGCGAGCCCGCCCGGGCCAGTGCCGGGTTGAAGGTGACCGGCAGGTCGAACAGCACCGAGTGCCGGTCGGTCAGCGCCAGCGAGTGCATCAGCGGCGGGCCCGACACCTCGATCCGCTCGCTGCGGCGCACCCGCCCCTCGGGGGTCAGCACGAGGTGCTCGACGTACGGCAGCTCGTGGTAGTAGGCGACGGCGAACAGCTCGCCGGTGACCGGGTCACACTCGGCGTGCGCGGCGAAGCCGTGCGGCAGGGTGGCGTCGAAGTCGATCCGGGCCACGGAGTCCAGCTCGTCGTCCAGCTCGACGGGCAGCACCCCCGCCTCGCCGAGGGCCAGGGTGCGCCCGCCGTGCCGGATGACGTTGGCGTTGGCGTTGTCGGACAGCCCGTGCCGCGGGCCGGGCAGGGCGAGTTCGCCCAGGGCGCGGGTGGTGCGGTCGGTGCGGATCCACCGGTTGCGGTACCACAGCGCACGGCCCTCACGCAGGCGCACCCCGTGCGCCATGCCGTCGCCGACCAGGGCGTGACCGGACCGGTCGCCGCCCATCGGGTTCGGCCCGATCCGGACGAAGCAGCCGTCCAGCTCGGCGGGCAGCCGTCCGGTGACCACCAGGTCGAGCTCGGTCGCCTCGGCGGCGACGGGGCGCCGGTTGTCGTGCTGGGGCAGGGTCTGGGGGGCGAGGGCGACGACGCTCATTGGGGCCTCCACGAGCTGGCGCGATCTTTTGGCGTATCGCAGTTACGTAACAGCGTTACTTCATCGAACGTACGCCGGGCATGAGATCATGTCAATGTGAGTCCGCGCCGGATCGACCCGAAGTTGGCGACCACCCTGCTGGAGGCCGCCGCCCGACTGCTGGCCGAGGAGGGTGCCGCCGGCCTCACCACGCGCCGTCTCGCCGCCGCGGTGGGCACCTCGACCACCGCCGTGTACACGCACTTCGGCGGCATGGACAACCTGGTCCGGGCGATGGTGCACGAGGGCTTCGCGCGGCTGCACCGGCGGATGTCCATCGTGCGGGCCACTCCCGACGCGGTCGCCGACGTGATGGCCCTCGGGTACGCCTACCGGGCCAACTCGCTCGACCACCCGCAGCTCTACCAGGTGATGTTCGGCAGCGCGGCGCTCGGCGGGTTCGCCCTCGCCGAGGGCGACCGGCAGCACGGCAAGTACACCCTCCAGCCGTTGGTCGACGCCGTGGCCCGGGCCACCGAGCAGGGCCGGTTCCGCACCGGTGACCCGCTGCTGGTCGCGCAGAACATGTGGATCGCCCTGCACGGGCTGGTCAGCCTCGAACTCGGCGGCTACCTGATCGACCCGTACGACGCCGACGTGTGCTTCGAGGCGCAATTACGCTCGCTGATGGTCGGCGCGGGCGACGGGTACGAGGCGACGGCGGCCTCCCTCGCCCGGGCCCGGCGGCGGCGCTCCCCCCGCACCTGAGGCGTCGACGCCGGCACGAAGCGGCGCGGTGGCATAGCGCGGCCAGCGGGGCGGCGGGGCGGCGGGGCGGCGGGGCGGCGGGGCGGCGGGGCGGCGGGGCGGCGGGGCGGCGGGGCGGCGGGGCGACCATCCCTGGTGGAAACGCGCCCTACGGCAGCGACCGGGGCCGGTGAGCAACGGCGGAGAAGCGACGGGCGGAGCCCGGTGTGATGCTCGTGGCGGGTCCCGAGCACGTCCGCAATGGAAGCGCATCCACTCCTGTGGGTCAGTCCGACAGGATCGCCAACCCTCCACGTACCGAAGGACGCCGATGATGCACGGAATCGATTATCTCGTGGTCGGGTCCGGCTCCGCCGGAGCAGCGCTGGCCGCCCGGCTGAGCGAGGATCCCCACCGCAAGGTCCTGCTGCTGGAGGCAGGCCCCGACTTCGCCACGGTCGCCGACACGCCACCCGACCTGCTCAACGGCAGCGCGATGTCGATGGACATCCACGACTGGCACTTCAAGGCCGAGATCACCGACCGCCGGCGGATCATCTACCCGCGCGGGAAGGTCACCGGCGGGTCCTCCGCGGTCGGCGCGACCATCGCGCTGCGCGGCAATCCGGAGAACTTCGACGAGTGGGCCGAGATGGGCAACCCGGCCTGGGCCTGGGACGAGGTGCTGCCGTTCTACAAGCGGCTCGAGGACGACCTGGACTTCGACAACGAGTACCATGGCAAGGGCGGCCCCATCCCGATCCGGCGGTTCACGGGCGACGAGCTGACCCCGGTGCAGCAGGTGTTCCAGGACGCCTGCCTCAAGGCCGGCTTCCCCGCCATCGAGGACCACAACCACCCGGAGGCCAGCGGCGTCGGCCCGATGCCGTCGAACCGCCGCGACGCCCGCACCCGGTTCTCCACCGCCATGGGGTACCTGAGCGAGGCCCGCGGCCGGGAGAACCTGGAGATCCGGTCCGGGGTCCAGGTCAACCGGGTGCTGTTCGCCGGCAACCGGGCGCGCGGCGTCGAGGTGGCCAAGCCCGGCGGCGGCACCGAGGTGATCGAGGCCGGCACCGTCGTGCTGGCCGCCGGCGCGGTCAACTCCCCGGCCATCCTCATGCGCTCGGGCATCGGGCCCGCCGGCGACCTGCGGCGGCTGGGCATCGACGTGCTGCTGGACCGCCCCGGGGTGGGCGCCGACCTGATCGACCACCCGCGCACCGGCGCGTTCATGGTGCCCGAGCCGGGCACGTTCAACACCGACGACGCCTTCCTGCAGATGCTGCTGCGCACCACCGCACCGGGGTCCACGGAGTTCAACGACCTCCAGTACTACATGATCAACCACTTCGACCTGACGCTCTTCCCCGAGCTGCAGATGCTGGCCGCCGCGAAGACGATCTTCGGGGTGATGGTCGTACACCAGCGGCCGGAGTCCCGGGGGCGGCTCACCCTCACCTCGGCCGACCCCACCGCACCGCCGGACGTCGTGCTCAACTTCCTCGACACCGAGCGCGACATCCAGACCCTCATCGCCGCCGTGCGCCAGTGCTGGCAGTTCATGCAGACGGCGGGCATCCAGGACAAGGGCCAGCGGTTCGTCGTGCTCGGCGAGGAGATGGCCGAGGACGACGAGCTGATGCGCCACTACGTCCGGCTCAGCCTGGACAGCGGCTACCACCCGGTCGGCACCGCCCGGATGGGCGCGACCGGCGACGAGGGCGCGGTGGTCGACGAGCGGCTGCGGGTGCACGGCATCGAGGGCCTGTACGTCTGCGACGCCTCCGTCATGCCGTCGATCGTCAACTGCAACACCAACCTCACCTCGATCATGATCGGTGAGCGGCTCGCCGACTGGCTCAGGCAGTCCTGACCGGCCGTACCGGAGACGGGCGTCCCGCGGTGCTGAACCCCGCGGGGCGCCCGTCGCACTGTCCGGCCCGCCGGCCGCGCAGGCGCAGAGCGCCGCTCCCGGCGGGTGGCGGCAGTCGGCGGGGGCCGGGTGGGCGCTACCTCGGCGGCAGGGTCCGGGCGTACCCGAGGCCCCGGTCGACCCACCGGCGCAGGTCCTCGTCCTCGGCGCAGGCGTCGGGCGCGACCAGGAACCAGCCCCGCATCGGCCGGCCGGTGACGTCGAACGGGCGCACCCCCGGCTCGACGCCCAGCAACTCCTCCTGCGCCGGGTCCGCCCGGACGATCAACTCGTCGCCCCACACCCCCACCGCGATGTTGCCCTCGACGAGGACGGCCAGGCCACCGAACATCCGCCGGTCGGTCAGCCCCCACTCGTCGGCGAGCAGTTCCCGGAGCCGGGCCGCGAGGCCCTCGTCGTACGCCACCCGGTCATCGTGGCACGCCCGGTCCGGTCGTCCGGGGACCGGCGCGGGCGCCTGGGAAGGCCGGCACGGGT
The DNA here is from genome assembly GCF_003434305.1 of Micromonospora sp. MW-13. Classification (GTDB taxonomy): domain Bacteria; phylum Actinomycetota; class Actinomycetes; order Mycobacteriales; family Micromonosporaceae; genus Micromonospora. The sequence goes on along the minus strand of NZ_QKKX01000078.1, from coordinate 26,835 downwards.
GCCGTGCCACCGGCCCCGGGCGGGACAGGTCCCGCACCGCAGCCGCCGCAGGCGCGCGTCGGATGCCCAACGGGCCGCCCGCCAGGTGGCGGACGGCCCGCGGAGGCGGACGTACGGCGCACGGAGCCCGCAGCGGCCCCGGGGAGGCGGGTGGACCATTCGGCCGGCTCAGTGCACCGGATCCGGGGGCGCCCCGTGGGTGGCGGCGTTGACCTCGACCGGCGGCGGGAACCGGGTGATGAAGTCGCACACGGTCACGTGGGTCGGCACGATCGTGACCAGGGCCATCTCTCTCGTGTGCTCGCGCTTGCTGCGCTCCCACTCCGGCACGTTGTGCTCACCGATCATCCGGCGGGACGCGTCGATGTGCACCTGGGGCAGCCCCTGCTCGACCTCGATCGAGGCCGTGCCGCGGACCAGCATCATCAGCGGCGTGTAGTCGGCGACCGGCGCCCCGAGCACCGCCGCGACCTTCTCGCGCGGCTCAGCCGCCATGGTGTCGACGGTGAAGGACACCTGCGGATGCGCCGCGATCGCCCTGACCTTGTACGCCGTGGTCGGGCTGGCGAAGACGAAGGCCCTGCCGTTCCACACGTAGGCGACCGGGATCGAGCGGGGATGGCCGTCCAGTCCCACGTACCCGAGCCGCATCAGGATCGGTGCCGCCAACAGGGTCTGCACCACCGGATCGGTGTTCACCAGGTGCACTATCTCCGGGTAGTCCATGGGTGCCCCTTCTGTACGAGCGGAGCTGCGGCGGCGGATACCACGCCCACTCCGTCACGGTGCGCACCGTCCGCCACGGTCCGATTCCCGCGCCGTCGGGTTGACATATTCGCTCTCACCAATTCTCGCAAGGGGCGGAAGGCCCCCCTTCTCTGAGCGTGCTTATCTGGCCACGGCCCCGGCGGCCGGCTCGGCGGCCGGCCCCCGGGGCCACGACAGCGGCGAGGCCCCCGGCGGGTGGCCATCATCGTCGATGAACCATCCACCGGAGACCTCGCCGGTCACCGGCCCCGGCGCCCGGCCGAGGATCGAGAGTGGAGAGTGGATCAGCCGCTACGGCAGACCCTGGTACCGGCCCTAGACCGGGTTCTCGCTGACGTTGCGCGGCACCGGCACCGGCGCGGGCTGCTGCGCCTCGACGGTCAGCTCCGGCTCCCGCCGCTCGGTGGCCGACGGCCCGGCGGCGGCGCCCCGGTCACGCAGGCCGACCCAGATCAGCGCCACGGACAGCAGGATCACGACGATCTGCACCTGCATGGCGAGGTGCAGACCGTCCAACACGTCGGTGCGGGTGGCGACGATCGCCCCGAAGATCGGGATACCGATGGTGACGGCGATCTGCTGGGCCAGGGTGGCCAGGCCGGTCGCCAGGCCCTGCTGCGAGTCGTCCAGACCCGAGGTGGCGGTCACCGTGTAGGCGACGACGGCCGTGACGTGCCCGAAGTACATCAGGAACAGCGACGGGACGATCAGCAGGAGGCTCGGCGTGGCCGAGGTACCGGTCAGCAGCAGCGGGACGGTGGTCAGCCCCTGCACCAGCAGGCCGATGGCGAGCACGTTGCGGTAGCCGTAGCGCCCGATCATCCGGCCGGCGATGACGCCGGCGACGACGGCCACCAGGCCCGGAACGCCGAACACCAGACCGGTGGTGAACGGCTCCAGCTTGAGCACGTCCTGCATGTAGAGGGTGAGGCCGAAGTTGATGCCGCTGGCCATCACGAAGGCGACCATGCCGCCGTAGTTGCCCCACTTGATGTTCGGCCGGTTGAGCAGGGTCAGCGACACCAGGGGCGCCTTGGCCTTCAACTCGACGAACCAGAAGGCGCCGATCAGCACCGCACCGACGACGAGACCGATCCAGCTCTGCATGCTCACGCCGTACACCAGGGCGAGCAGGCCGGCGGTGACCGTGACGGCGCCGGGGACGTCCAGCTTGACCCCGGTGGGGCGGACGCTCTCCTTGATCACCAGCGGGGTCAGCACCATGATGGCCACCGCCACCGGCACGTTGATCCAGAACGCCCAGGGCCAGTCCAGGGCGCTGACCAGGCTGCCGCCGACCAGGGCGCCGACGGTGAAGCCGCCGGAGAGCAGCGCGCCGTTGAGGCCGAGCACCCGGGCGCGGGCCCGCTCGTCGGACACGGTCGTGATCAGCAGCGCCATCGCGGCCGGGATGGCGATCGCGTTGGCGAAGCCCTGCAACACCCGGGCGCTCAGCAGCATCGTGGCGTTGGTCGCGAAGCCGCCGAGCAGCGAGGCCACGGTGAGCAGCGCGATGCCGGTCAGGAACAACCGCCGCCGGCCGAACAGGTCGGCGATCCGGCCGAACAGGAGCGTGAAGCCGGCCGCGGGCAGCGCGTACGCGCTGGCGACCCAGGGAAGGTCGGCCAGGCTGAGCCCGACGCCCTCGCCCATCCGCGGAAGGGCCACATTGAGAATGGAAAAGTCGACCGACAGCATGAACTGCGCGCCGAGCAATACGAAGAGGGCAAGTTTCTGCGCGGAGCTGAGCTGCTCCGACGTGCTCTGGTTCTCCGCCATGACCACGAACACTAGGTAGCCGCGGTCGGGGTACCCATCTCCCTGCCGTGCGTACCACTGGCAGTGGCACCCTGAGCACCCGCCGTGTGGGCCCATCCAACGCTACCCCGCCCCGCCCAGCCCGAGCCTGCTCTATTTCTCACATGGTGCCGAGAGGCGGGCGCCGGCCGCCCGGGCTACGTCGCTCCCGGGCGGCCGGCGCTCGGTCAGTCGACGAGGACTCCACACCCGACGGTGGTGATCGACCCGGTGAGCCCGCTGGACAGGTCCGAGGCGAGGTACACCGCGGTGCCGGCGACGTCGGCCAGGGTCACCGCCCGGCCCAGCAGCGGGTCGGGCATGCCGGGCTTGGCGGCCAGCATGTCCTCCAGCGTCGCCCCGTTCGCCTCGGCCGCGCGCCGCCACGTGTCTCGGACGTACGAGCCGTGCTGCACGCTCTCCGGGATGGCGTCGGGCCGCAGGCAGACCACCCGCACCCCGAACGGGCCCACCTCCCCGGCCAGTTCCCGGGAGAGCGACTCGATGCCGGCGCAGGCCACGCCGAACCCGCCCGAGGGCATCGGCGCCCGGGCCGCCGACGTGGAAAGGACGACGATGGAACCGGAGCGCTGCTCGACCATCCGCCGCGCCGCCGCCGTGGCGGTGAGGAACTGGGTACGGACGAAGGTGTTCATCGGCATCAGGAAGTCGTCCAGGTCCAGCTCGCGCAACGGGACGCCCTGCACGTGGTCCAGGCCGACGGCGTTGAACGAGACGTCGATCCCGCCGGCCCGCTCGGCGACCAGCGCCGCGTGCTCGTCGACCGACTCCTGGTCGAGCGCGTCGACCTGGTGGGCGTACGCCCGGCCGCCCTCGGCGGTGATCTCCTTGGCGAGCATTTCGACCCGGTCGAGGTGCCGCCCGGCCAGATAGACGGTGGCGCCCTCCCGGGCGAAGGCGCGCGACACCGCGCCGCCCAGCGCGCCCGCGGCGCCGTAGACGATCGCGGTCCTGCTCTCCAGCAACATGTCTGATCCCCTCGTCGTGGTCCGGGCCGGCGGCACCGGACCGGGTTCGTCAGACCGACGGGCAGCCCTTGGGGAAATATACATTTTCTGGTGCTTTATTTTGCTTGGTCCCGGGATGGACCGGTCACCTCCGCCAGCCGTACCCGCAGGTACCGACGCTCGGCGTCGTTGCCGGCGAGGTCGAGCGCCCGCCGGTACGCCCCGGCCGCCTCCGGGCGCCGGTCCAGCCGGCGCAGCAGGTCGGCGCGGACGGCCGGGACGAGGTGGTTGCCCGCCAGCTCGCCCGAGCGCTCCACCTGTTCCAACAGCGCCAGGCCCCGCTGCGGGCCGTGCGCCATCCCGACCGCCACCGCCCGGTTGAGCTGCACCACCGGCGACGGCGTCAGCCGCGCCAACTCGGCGTAGAGCCCGGCGATCTGGGCCCAGTCGGTGCGCGCGGCGTCCGGGGCGGTGGCGTGACAGGCGGCGATCGCCGCCTGGATCTGGTAGGCCCCGGGCCGGCCGCGACGCAGCGCCCGGTCCAGCAGGCCCACCCCCTCGGCCACCCGGCCCCGGTCCCACCGCCGGCGGTCCTGCCGCTCCAGCGGCACCAGGTCGCCGTGGGCGTCGGTCCGGGCGTCGCGCCGGGCCTCGTGCAGCACCAGCAGCGCGAGCAGGCCGAGCGTCTCCGGGTCGTCGGGCAGCAGCCGGGCCAGCAGCCGGGCCAGCCGGACGGCCTCCGCGCACAGCCCGCGCCGCACCAGGTCCGCGCCGGCCGTGGCGGCGTACCCCTCGGTGAACAGCAGGTACAGCACCGCGCGCACCGCCGTGGCCCGCCCGGGCAGCTCGGCGGCCGGCGGCAGCTCGCAGCGCAGCCCGGCGTCGCGGACGCCGCGCCGGGCCCGCACCAGCCGCTGGGCCAGGGTCCCCGGCGGGACCAGCAGGGCGCGGGCGATCTCCGCCGGGCCCAGCCCCACGACGGTACGCAGGGTCAGCGCCACCTGCGACGGCAGCGACAGCGCGGGGTGGCAGCAGGTGAAGATCAGGCGTAGCTGGGCGTCCCGGATCAGCGGCGGCACCGGCGGCTGCTCGTCGTACGCCGGGAGGGTGGCCGCCGCCTCGCGCAGCCGGGCGGCCCGTACGGTCTCGTGGCGCAGCCGGTCGACGGCCCGGTTGCGCGCCACGGTGGTCAGCCAGGCCCCGGGCCGGCGCGGCACCCCCTCGCGCCGCCAGCGCTCCAGCGCGGCGGCGAACGCGTCCTGCACGCAGTCCTCCGCCAGGCTCCGGTCCCGAGTGAGGTCGACGAGGCTGCCGACGAGCTGGCGGTACTCCCGGCGGAACGCGCCGGCCACGGCGGCGTCGACGGTGAACGTCACCGGGTCCAGACCGGCCTCACCTCGATGGCGCCCAGCTCGGCGAACGGGTGCAGGGCGGCGAGTTCGGTGGCCTCGTCGAGGTCCGCGCAGCGCAGCAGGACGAACCCGCCCACCTGTTCCCGGGCCTCGATGAACGGCCCGTCGGTGACCAGCGTGCCCCCGGCCCGGGTGCGGACGGTCCGGCCGGCGCGGCCTGGGCCCAGCCGCTGCCCGCCCGCGAACGCCCCCCGCCGGCGCACCTCGTCCAGCCAGGCCCGGTGCCGGGGGTGCTCGTCGATCTCCGCCGGGCTCAGTTCGCCGGCCTCGTCGTGAAAGATCACCAGTGCGTACTCCACGGTCCCCCTCCCAGGTCCGCGCAATACAACGACGGGGAGACCGGGACAGACGCGACCACCCGGTCTTTCACCAAATCGAGGGACATCCCGGTCGATGCCCCACGTGGGGCATCAAGTTGTGGTAGGGCAGCACGCACGAAGAAGCGGGGCATGGTCGGCTCGGCCAGTCTTGGATCAATCCATGCCCGCCGAGGAGGCACCCCATGCGTCAATCACAGGTCACCGTCAACGGTGTCGACATCGCATACCGTGAACTGGGCGAGGGGCCGCTGGCCCTCCTGGTGCACGGCTTCCCGTTCACACCCAACTCGTTCCGGCACCTGATGCCGGCGCTGGCCGACGCCGGCTACCGGGCCGTGGCCCCGTGGACGCGCGGCTTCGCCCCCAGCTCGGTCCCGCCGCCCGGCCGCGAACACCTCCGGGACATGGCGGCCGACGTCAACGCCCTGCACCAGGTCCTGGGCGGGGACGAGCGGGCCGTGCTGATCGGGCACGACTTCGGGGCGGCCAGCTGCTGGGCCGCGGCGGTGCAGGAGCCGCAGCGGTGGTCGCGGCTGGTCGCCTGCGACGTGCCGCCGTTCCAGTTCTTCGGCGAGTACCTGCTCGACCCCCGAGGCATCAACATCCAGGCCCACTTCTGGTTCTTCCAGATGGCCGCCGCCGACGAGCTGGTCGCCGCCAACGACCTGGCCTTCCTGGAGTTCATGCTGCACAAGTACTCACGGGACGGCTACGACGTCACCCAGGACCTGGCCGACATCCGGGCCGCCCTCGGCACCCCGGAGAACCTGCACGCCGCACTCGGCATGTACCGCACCAACTTCCCCGCCACGACGTTCGGCAGCCCCGAGTGGGCGGCCGAGCAGGGCGCGCTGTGGGGGGCCCTGCCGAGCCAGCCGACGCTGAACATCTTCGGCGTCCAGGACGTCGCCTTCGCGATGAACGAGGAGAAGCTCGCCCGGATCGTCGAGGCGCTGCCGAAGGGCTCGGCCGGCGCGCTGGTCCCCGACTCCCGGCACGTCCCGCTCACCGAGCAACCGGAGATCACCAACGGCCACATCCTGCGCTTCCTGGCCGAGACGGCCTGACCGGTCCGGACGGCTGATCGACCCCGGCCGGGCGCGGCGGACTCCCCTCCCCGCCCGGCCGGAAACGGTTGGTACTTCCACGGTGGGTACCACTGACAGTGTCATACTGGTCCGTCATACTGAGTCGCATGAATCCGCTGGGCGAGTTCCTCCGGTCGCGACGCGGCGTCATCCGGCCGCAGGACGCCGGCCTGGCCCGCTACGGCGAGCGCCGACGGGTCTCCGGGCTGCGCCGCGAGGAGCTGGCCCAGCTCGCCGGGGTGAGCGTCTCCTACTACACCCGGCTGGAGCAGGGCCAGGCGCACAACGTGTCCGACGAGGTGCTCGACGCGGTCGCCCGCGCGTTGCAGCTCGGCGGCGACGAGCGGGCGCACCTGTTCACGCTGGCCCGCCCCGGCCGGACGGCGCCCGAACGGGCCGTCCGGGCCAGCTCCGCGCCGCCGGCCCTGCGCCAGATGCTCGCGATGATGCCCGACGTGCCGGCGATGGTGCTCAGCGCCTCGACCGACGTGCACACCTGGAACCCACTGGGCCACGCCCTGCTCGCCTGGCACCTCGACGAGGCGCCCAACATGAGCCGGTCGGTCTTCCTCGATCCCCGGATGCGCGCGCTGTACGCCGACTGGCCGGGCAAGGCCCGTTCGGTGGTGGCGTACCTGCGGATGGCCGTGGGCCGCTACCGCGACGACCGCCGGGTCGTCGGGCTGGTCGAGGAGCTGCTGTCCCGCAGCCCGGAGTTCGCCGGGATGTGGGCCGAGCACCCGGTCAGCACCTGCGAGACGATGACCTACGACATGACCCACCCGGTGGTCGGCGCGCTGACGGTCAACCAGCACACGCTGCGGCTGGAGGAGACCCCGGACCTGATGCTGGTGACCTTCACCGTCGAGGCCGGCTCGCCGTCGGCGGCGGCGCTGCGGATGCTCGGCGGCATTCCCCGGCGCGCCGCGGCCCCGGTGCCGGCCCAGCGGCACAGTGTCGCCGTCCCCTGATCCCCCGCGCCACCCGGCGCACGGCCCGAACGGCTCCCGATCCGGGCGACGCACGGCCCGGGCGACGCGCGGTCGCGGCGACCGGGCCCTGGCCGTCCTGCCCCCACGCACGACGGCGGCCGGCTCCCCGGCGACGGCCGAAGCCGCCGGACCGGGAACCGGCCGCCGCGGACGGTGGGATGCCGCCGCACCCCACCGTGCCGCCGTCACTGCGTTCCGGCCTCCGTCGGCTGCGCGGCCGGGCTCTCGTGGCGTACCTGCCGCACCTCGAACTTGTTCAACCCGGTCCACCAGTTCTCGCCCGGGTTGGGGGCCTGCTCGGCGTCGTAGCGGTCGTGGTGCCGCCACCAGTCCCACGGGTGCGCCAGCCCCTCCTCCTGCCGGCCCAGCGGGGTGACGTCGAGGTAGTTGTAGGTGTTGATGAACACCTCGCCGCCCCGGTCGAACACCGAGCTGGCGTGGAAGATCTTCTCGCCGTCGCGGATGAAGGAGCTGACCGCCGGCAGCTCGCCCTTCTCCATGGTGACATTGAAGTCGTAGTTGAAGTCACTGCCGTACGACGACACCCACGGGATGTGCGCCCAGCCCATCCGGGCCTTGAACTGCTCGATCTTCTCCAACGGGGCCCGGGCGATCATCACGAACGAGGTGTCCCGGGCGTGCATGTGCGACAGGTCCCCGACGTTGTCGGCCTGCATCGAGCAGCCGACGCAGCCCTCCTTCGCATCCGGGGCGAACATGAAGTGCCGGACGAGCAGCTGGCGACGCCCCTGGAACAGGTCGAGCAGCGTCACCTCACCCGTGGGCGAGGCGAACACGTACTCCTTCTCCACCGGCACCACGGGCATGGCCCGGCGCGCGGCGCTGAGCTGGTCGCGGGCGCGGGTCAGCGCCTTCTCCTCCTCCAGCAGCCTCTCCCGGGCGGTGGTCCATTCCTCACGCGAGACGACCTGCGGAAAACTCATCGTTCCTCCCTCAACGGTCGCCGCCGGCCCACACGAAGACCGGGCGACACCTGCGACCATGACACGGCCCCGGCGGCACCGACTTCTCCACTCGTGCCCAATTCCTCGCCCTGAGCTGCACGGACACCGAGCAATCCAGAAGAGGTCGCGGTAGTCGGGATGTGACAACGTCAATGGCGCTTGACCGATATGACTCCGGTCGATCCGGTCGCCCGTTGAGGAGGACACGTGCCCACGACCACCGAAGCACCCACCCGCGAGGAGCTGGTCCAGCGCGCCGCGGATCTCGTGCCGCTGATCCGCAAACACGCGGCGTGGCAGGAGGAGAACCGTCGCCTCCACGACGAGACGGTAGCGGCGATCGAGGAGGCGGGGCTGTTCAAGCTCCGCACCCCCCGCCGCTACGGCGGGTACGAGGTGGACACCCGCACGCTCGTGGCGGTCGCCACCGAGCTGGGCCGGGGCGACGCCAGCACCGCCTGGGTCACCTCCGTGCTGTGGATCCCCACCTGGCTCGCCGGCCTGTTCCCCGACGCGGCCCAGGACGAGGTGTTCGGCACGCCCAACGCCCGGGTCTGCGGCACCAACAGCGTCGGCGGCACGGCCGTCCCCACCGACGGGGGCGTCGTCGTCAACGGAAGCTGGCACTTCATCAGCGGGGCACACCACGCGCAGTGGCAGGAGATCGCCGCGGTCGTGCTGCGCCCGGACGCCGAGCCGGAGCCGATCATGGCGCTGGTGCCGATCGGCAGCCTGGAGATCGTCGACGACTGGTACACCACCGGCCTGACCGCCACCGGCAGCGTCACCACCGTGGCCCGGGACCTGTTCGTCCCGAACAGTCACATCATTCCGATGAGCGCGGCGATGATCCCGCAGGGCCTGTCCCAGGGCAACGCCGACTCCCCCGTCTGGCGTACCCCGGCAGCGCTGAACGCGGCGGCGTCCGGCGTGGGCGCGGCGGTCGGCGTGGCCAAGGCCGCGCGGGACGAGTTCCTCGACCGGCTCCCCGGCCGGAAGATCACCTACACCGACTACGAGAACCAGAGCGAGGCGCCGGTCACGCACCTGAAGATCGGCACCGCGCTCATGAAGATCGACCAGGCCGAGTTCCACGCGTACCACGCCGCCGACCTGGTCGACAGCAAGGCGGCCAGCGGCGCGGAGTGGACGCTGGAGGAGCGGGCCCGGGTCCGCGCCGACCACGGCTGGGCCACCCGGCTGGCCAAGGAGGCGGTGGACATCTTCGCCTCCGCCAGCGGCGGCTCGTCCATCTACCGCGACGTGCCGATCCAGCGGATCGCCCGGGACGTCAACGCGATGAGCCTGCACGGGCTCATCAACGCCGACACCAACACCGAGCTGTACGGCCGGGTCGTCTGCGGCCTGGGCCCGAACACCCTCTTCATCTGAGCCTTCCCCCGACGTGGCGAGCCGCCCGGCGCAACCCCCCGCCGGGCGGCTCGTCGCACCTGTTCGTGGTCAGCCCAGCGCGGCGACCCGGGGCCGGAACTCGTCGATCAGCTCCGGCGGCGCGGCGAGCACCCGGCTGCCGCGCACCTCCACGGCCGCGCCGGCCTCGGTGGCGATCACCAGGCCGGCCGCCCAGTCCCAGCGGAAGGTGCGATCCTCGACGTACGCGTCGCAGCGCCCCGCCGCCACCCAGCACAGGGCCAGCGCGGTGGAGCCGAGCATCCGCACCCCGCGTACGTCGCCGGCGAGGTCGGCCACGACGGCCGCCTGCACCCTGCGGTGGGCGACGTCGTACGCGTAGCCGCTGGCGAGGATGACCTCGTCGAGCGCGGTACCGGCGGGCCGGGCCAGCGGGGTGTCGCCCAGGTACGCGCCCCGGCCCCGGACGGCGTGGAACAGCTCGTCGTGCACCGGGTCGAGGACCACCCCCACGACCGGCCGCCAGCCGTCGGCCGTCTCCTCCTCGCAGGCCACGCTGACGCACCAGAACGGCATCCCGGACACGTAGTTCACGGTGCCGTCCAACGGGTCCAGCACCCAGCGCAGCCCGGAGCTGCCCGCCTGGCCGCTGCCCTCCTCGGCCAGGATCCCGTCGGCGGGCCGGCGGGCACGCAACAGCTCGACGACGCGCGCCTCGCTGGCCCGGTCCGCCTCGCTCACCGGGTCGGTGGACGCTGTCTTGTAGTCGACCCGGCCGTGGTCGCCGAAGCGCCGCAGCAGCTCCCGACCGCCGAGGCGCGCCGCGTCCTCGGCGACCCGCCGGCAGTCGTCCAGTTCGGCGTCACTGACCATCGCGCTCTCCTCGCCAGGTTCGGGGACGGTCATGATCGTTGCACCGCAGCGGGCCGGGCACCACTCACCCTCCCCCTTCAGCGGCGCGGGCGGCGGGCGCAGGGGCCGTCGTGGTCGGCGCGCAGCAGGCAGCGCCCGCCGCCGCCGGGCACCCGCCGGTCGCAGAAGACCCGGTGGCGTACGTTCTGGTCGTCCTCGGCGGACACGGTGGTCTCCCCCGGGTCGGCGTGCGGCAGCACGAGCAGCCACCGCGCCCACCGGATCGCCCCGCTGACCTGCCAGCTCAGGAGCGCGCCCGGCGAGACCGTCGGTCGCCACCTCCTACCGGGTACATGACGGCGGCCCGTGGGTACCGTACTCACGGGTGCGACACCGGCACGGTGTGGAGGATGCTGTGGACGAGCTGACGACCAGGGTACGAGCGTTCGCCGAGGAGCGGGACTGGCAGCAGTTCCACACACCGAAGAACCTCGCCATGGCCCTCGCCGGCGAGGTCGGTGAACTGCTGGCCGAGTTCCAGTGGCTGACGCCCGAGCAGGCCGCCGCCGTGATGGACGACCCCGAGGCCGGCGGCCGGGTCGAGGCGGAGATCGGCGATGTGATGATCTACCTGACCCGCCTCGCCGACGTGCTCGGTATCGACCTGTCGGAAGCGGCGCTGACGAAGCTGGACGAGGTCGCCGCCCGTTACCCCGTCGCCGAGGCCAGGGGGTCGGCCGCCAAGCGGTAGCCGATAGGGCCGTAGTCATCGGGCCACCCGAGCTCAGAGCCGCGTTCGCACACCTGGCCCGCCGCTACGCCTACGCCGCAACCGACGCACCCGCCAAGCCGACAGGCGACGTGGACGCCGACCGTGCTCTGGACGGATGAGCGTGCGCGTGCGGAATATCGAAGGACAGCGAAGCGGCGTCCCAGGCCCGCGCCGAAGCCGAACGGGAGTCCGGATCCGGCGCGGGCCAGCGGGTCACACCCTGCTGGGAGTCGCCAACCGCTCGGTGCCCCCGGTCCCGGCCCGCACCCGGCGGGAGACGATGATGCCGAAGACGGCGGCGGTGAAGAACATGACGAAGCCGTACGTCACCGACGGCATCGCCATCGTGGAGTTGTCGAGCAGCGTCGGGCTCATCCCGATGGTGATGGCCAGGCTGGCGTTGTGCAGGCCGATCTCGAACGCCGAGGCGATCGACTCGCGCTCGCCGACCTTGAGCAGGCGCGGGCCGAAGTAGCCGAGCGCCATACTGATCAGGTTGAACGCCACGACCGCGAGGATGATCTCGGCGAGGATGTCGAACACCTCCTCGCCGAGGCCGGCGATCACGCTGGAGATCATCAGGAGCAGCGCCACGACCGACAGGATCTTGACGGCGCGCTCCATACGGATGGCGGCGTTGGTGAACTTCGCGCGGACGGCCATCCCGATGGCGATCGGGATCAGAACCAGGGCGAAGACCTGGATCACCTTGTCGAACTGGAGGCCGATGGAGCTGTCCGATCCGGCGAAGGCCGACACCGACAGGTTCACGATGATCGGCAGCGTGAACAGCGCCAGCACCGAGTTGACCGCGGTCAGCGAGATGTTGAGCGCCAGGTCGCCCTTGAACAGGTGGCTGTAGAGGCTGGCCGTGCTGCCGCCGGGCGAGGCGGCGAGCAGCATCATGCCGACCGCCAGTTCGGGGCGCAGGTTGAACGCGACCACCAGGCCCAGGCAGATCGCCGGCAGGATCAGCATCTGGGAGACCAGGCAGACCACCATCGCCTTGGGGTATTTCACCACCCGGCGGAAATCCTCAAGGGTCAGGGTGAGGCCGAGGCCGAGCATGACGATGCCCACAACGATGGGAAAAAGTATGAGGACCGAATCGCTACTCATGATCACTCTGCCTTCTGGTCGTAAGAGATCCATGAGTTTCACATCGGCGATCGACGCCGTACTTCTCAGAACTTGCCCTGTGCGGCGCCGGTATCCGCGCCAGGTGCACAGTGGACCATGACCATGTAAAACGGCAGGTGCCGCTGGTCGACATCCTCCCGCAGAGGGCTACTCACCCCGCCCTCGGAGCCCGCAGCGGACCCGCAGCGGCTGTGCGCCGGACAAGAACTGGACGCGCTACCCGTAGAGGTCGCGACCGACCCTCGTCGTGCGCGGCTCGACCGGCCCGCCCGCTGACTCGTACCACCTCTGGCGTCCACGCACGATCGACAGCGCCGATGGCGACAGTTTCTTAGCGACTTGTATAAAGTCGCCAAGAAAGTTGCCGCGTTGTGTTGACATGCCGCAGCGTCGACGTGTTTCCTCCTTGTCACAGGCGTCGATGGATCCGGCGCGGCACAGCACCCACCTCCACCCCGGCGACCCGCCAGTCGACGTCGGGCCGGACGGTCATGCCCGCCCACCGGTGACCGGCCCCCCGACCGTCCCAGAACAGGAGTCTCAGTTGTCAAGATCGAAAAACATCAGGTGGCGTACGGCGCTGCTGGCGCTCGGCGTCACCGCCGCGGCCGTCGGCACGACCGGCGCGGTCACCATGACCGCCGCGTCCGCCGCCAGCAGCGGCCGGCTCACCAGCGCCGCCAACGGCAAGTGCCTCGACGTGACCGACGGCTCCACCGCCAACGGCAACCAGCCCCAGATGTGGAGCTGCGCGACCGGCCCCAACCAGACCTGGACCCTCGCCGACAACGGCTCCGTGCAAGGCCTCGGCAAGTGCCTCGACGTCGCCAACGGCTCCACCGCCGACGGCGCCGTGGTGCACATCTGGACCTGCTACGACAGCGTCGCCAGCCAGAAGTGGCAGCTGACCTCGGCCGGCGACCTGGTCAACACCGCGTCCGGCAAGTGCCTGGACATCAAGGACAACAACCTCGCCGACGGCGCCAAGCTGCAACTGTGGTCGTGCGCTGGCACCGCCAACCAGAAGTGGACGTTCGGCGGCGGCAGCACTCCGACCCCGACCCCGACCACGACCGGCGTGCCGAACAACCCCAACAACCCCGACCTCGGCCCCAACGTGTCGGTGTTCGACCCGTCGATGACGCAGGCCACCATCCAGAACCGGCTCAACACCGTATTCAACCAGCAGGTCACCAACCAGTTCGGCAACCAGCGCTACGCGTTGCTGTTCAAGCCCGGCACGTACAACGTCAACGCCAACGTCGGGTTCTTCACCCAGGTCGCCGGCCTCGGCATCAGCCCCGACTCGGTCGTCATCAACGGTGCCGTGCACGCCGAGGCGGACTGGTGGCCGGACGGCTCGCAGAACGCGACGCAGAACTTCTGGCGGTCCGCGGAGAACCTGTCCGTGACCCCGACCGGTGGCCTGGACCGCTGGGCGGTGTCGCAGGCCGCGCCGTACCGGCGGATGCACGTCCGGGGCAACCTCGCGCTGTCCGACGGCGGCTGGTCCTCCGGCGGATGGATCTCCGACAGCAAGATCGACGGCCAGATCCAGTCCGGTTCGCAGCAGCAGTGGATCACCCGCAACTCCGCGATCGGTAGCTGGAGCGGCAGCAACTGGAACCAGGTGTTCGTCGGCACCAGCGGCGCGCCGGCCAACAGTTTCCCGAGCCCGCCGTACACCACCGTCGGCACCACCCCGGTCGTGCGGGAGAAGCCGTTCCTGTACGTCGACTCCACCGGCGCCTACCAGGTGTTCGTGCCGGCGCTGCGGACCAACTCCAGCGGCAACAGCTGGCAGAGCGGCACCACGGCCGGCAGCTCCCTGCCGATCAACCAGTTCCACATCGTCAAGGCCGGCGCCACCGCCGCGAGCATCAACGCGGCCCTCTCCGCCGGACAGAACCTGCTCTTCACGCCCGGTGTGTATCACGTCAACGACACGATCCGGATCACCCGGGCCAACACGGTCGTGCTCGGCCTCGGCCTGGCCACGATCGTGCCGGACAACGGGGTCACCGCGATGAGCGTCGCCGATGTCGATGGCGTGAAGGTCGCCGGCATCCTCTTCGACGCCGGCACGACCAACTCGCAGGTCCTCATGGAGGTCGGCCCGTCCGGCTCCACCGCCGACCACGCCGCGAACCCGACGTCGCTGCACGACGTGTTCTTCCGCGTCGGCGGCGCCATCGCCGGCAAGGCGACCGTCAGTCTGCGGGTCAACAGCAACAACGTGATCGGCGACCACATGTGGATCTGGCGGGCCGACCACGGCAACGGCGGCACCGTCGGCTGGAACATCAACACCGGCGCCAACGGCCTCGTCGTCAACGGCAACAACGTCACCATGTACGGCCTGTTCGTCGAGCACTACCAGCAGTACCAGACCATCTGGAACGGCAACGGCGGCCACACGTACTTCTACCAGAACGAAATCCCGTACGACGTGCCGAACCAGGCCAGCTGGTCCAGCGGCGGCGGGGCGCAGGGCTGGGCCGCGTACAAGGTCGGCGCATCCGTCACCAGCCACGAGGCGTGGGGGCTGGGCAGCTACTGCTACTTCTCCACCAATCCCAGCGTCGTGCTCGGGCACTCGTTCGAGGTCCCGGTGACCCCGAACGTCAAGTTCCACAACATGGTCACCGTCTCCCTCGGCGGCACCGGCACGATCGCCCGCGTCATCAACAACACCGGCGCGACCGTCAACAGCGGCAATCAGGTCGCCTTCCTGGTCAACGGCCCGTAACCGCCCCGACCGAAGGTGCGGCGCCGTCCCCGGTGGCGACGCCGCACCGCGACCTCACAAGAAATCGAGACGGAGAGGCCCAGGCACGCGACGACGACGAGGCAGATGATGACGGTGAGGGTGCGGTAGGCGGGTCAGTTCTCCGACCACCAGGCCGAGGCACCGTAGACGGTGGGAACCAGCAGGAGGAGACTGAGCCCGATGAGCGGGATGGCGATCCTCCAGCGGCTCCACACGCTCGTCAGCGCTACGGGTAGATGGTGCCGATCATCGAAACGCACCACTCGCCCTCTACCAGGGCGGCCTCCACGTACATCTCCCAGCCAGGTTTCACGAGGTCGCTGATCTCCTGCGGGACAGACACGTCGACGAGCCGGTCAGGGGAGTAGGCAGCGAAGCGGACCAGACCAGGTTCGACGGCGCTGACGAACAGAAAGTCCTCGACGGCATCCTCGACCTCCGACTCGCCGAATTCGCGCTCGGCGTCGCACAGCTCGTTCCATCTCCGTTGAACTTTCTCGGCGGCCGGCAAGGCGTACGCGGCGGCGTCGGCGTGCTCCAGCATGGGCTGCACGTCCGCCGTCGTGATGCCGTAGTCCCGGGTGGTGAGCCAGTATCCGAGCTCGCGCACGACGGGCCCGGCCGCCCGGCGGGCCGCCTGGCTCAGGATGGCCTTCGGAACGTAGGAGCCGAGGAACCCGCCGATGTTCCCGGGGATCTCCTCCGGCCCGTACAACCGGCAGAACCCACCGCCGCCCTCGCGGCTCTCGTCGTACGCGCCGTACAACTGGCGGCTGTTGTCGGTCAGGCTCTCGTAGCCGCGCCAATTCAGGCAGCCGAGCAACAGTTCGATGACGGATCTGTAGTTCGCGAAAGCGCGCTTGGAACGGCGCTCGCGCTGCTCGGCGAGGAACTTGTCCAGCGCCTCCACGATGTTGTCCCCCCGCAGGCTTATGGCCCGCTCCTTCGCGGCCGCCTCCTCCCGCGTGGCCAGTTCGAGGGCCCGTTTGTTGTCGTCGTCGTTCAGCGGCTCGTCAGGCGGAGCCCACACCACCTCGTGGCGTTCACACTGGGCGGCGAGCCGACTCAGCAGCGCGGGATTCACCTTGGACGACGCCTTGATCTCCGGCTCTGCGTTCGGCGCGTACACGATCACCCGCACCGGCCGGGTCAGCGCCTCCAGCCCGTTCACCACCGACAGCATCACCAGGTCGTCCAAGGTCCAGTCCAGCTCCATCCCGTGCAGTTCCCGGGTGTGCTCCCGGTACCGAAGCACGGCCACCCAACTTCCCGGCCCCGGCTCGCCTTCGTCGTCTCGCACCCCGTACGCGTGCATGATGACCGGCGCTGAGCTGGAAACCTTGGAATCACCGGGCATGAACGCACTCCTCGATCATGCGGAAGGGTGTCGACACAGCCGTACATTAGTGCGCCGCGACCCGCGCCACCACCCTGCGGGATACGACAGGGATTGACATTCGAGGGCCGTAAACCGAAAGGCATGTAACAAAACGCAACGTGGAGAGGGGCGGGAGCGGATGGCCGAAGATATGGGATCGACAGTCCTCCGGCGGCAGCTCGGGCGGCCGTAGGCGACGGCAAGGACCCGGCCGGCCCCCCGCCCTCACCTTCTCCCCCACCGCCTGGACCAGCTTCCTCCAGGCCACCTGGACTTCACGCTGAGGGCACACTCCGGCAGGCGCGGGCGAGGTTGCGGGCAACGAGCTGGCGCCGGCGCTGCGCCGGCTGCACACCGCCCTGCTCGACCGCCTCGTGGACGGCTCGGGATTCAGTGCCCCGTGAAGCGGGATGTGACGTCAACGCCGAGGGGACGCCGTCCGGGTGGCCCGTCACGGGATCAGGCTGCGGGGCGGGGTGTTCGCGGCGCGGGGGACGGCGGTAACGTTGCGCCCCATCATGCCCCGCGCAGCGCTCGTCGGTGGGGCCTGAGATCGCCGATCGTATGGAGGATGCCGGAATGTCCACCGGGGAGCCGTTCGCGGTACGCAACGAGCTGAGCGGGCGGCCGAGCTTCGAGCAGGCGCTGCGCGGCTACGACAAGCGGCAGGTCGACCGGTACGTCGAGCAGGTCGACGGCGCCGCCGCGACGCTGGCGGCCGAACGAGACCGGGCGCAGCACCAGTTGCGCAACCTCACCCTCCAGTTCCAGCAGCTCCAGGCGGAGGTGTCCGAGCTGCGCCAGCGCCCGACGCAGGTGGACCGGGCGTCGTTTCGGGACCTGGGACCGATGGTCGACCAGATCCTCGCGCTGGCGGAGAAGCAGGCCGGGCTGATCGCCGAGACCGCCGCGCAGCGGGCCGGCGAGTTGCAGGGCGAGGCGGAGCGGGTCCTGGTGGAGGCGCGGGAGCACGCCGCCCAGGCGCTGCACGACCTGGAGTCGGAGCTGTCGGCGCGGCGGGCCGAACAGGACAAGGCGTACGAGGAGCGGCGCGCGGCGGCCGAGGCGCAGCTCGCGGACATCCAGGAGCTGGTGGAGCAGTTGCGGGTGGACGGCGAGGCCGCCCACGAGCACGCCCAGCAGGAGGCGAAGCGGATCAACGAGCTGACCGCCCAGCAGGTGGAGCAGGCCCGCGCCGCGGCCGAGGCGCTGACCAAGGCGGCCCGTGCGCAGATCCAGCAGGAGGTCCAGGCGGCGCGTGCGCAGAGCCAGCAGGAGCTGGCCCAGTGGCGGGTCAACGTGGAGCGGGAGATCAACGAGCGGCGGGCGGCGGCCGAGCAGGAGCTGGCCGAGCACCGGGCGGCGGCCGAGCGGGACGTCGCCGGCCAGCTCACCGCCGCGGAGGAGAAGATCGCGACGCTGATCGCCGAGGCGCAGCAGTACTCGACGGAGGTGCGCAAGCGCGCCGACGAGCAGGCGACCCTGCACCAGGAGCAGCTCACGGCGGTGCAGCAGGAGGTCGGCAGCCAGCGGCAGGCGCTGACGCAGTTGCACGCCGAGCTGGACAACGCCCAGCAGCAGCTCGCCCGGGTCCGCCAGGAGGGGGCGGCGACCGAGCAGGAGGTCCACCGGTTGCAGCAGCGCCTGACCGAGATCCGCCAGGAGCTCACGGCCGAGGCGAACCGGCTGGAGGAGGCCCGCCGTTCGTCCGACTCGGCCGAGCGGCACGCCA
This sequence comes from Micromonospora sp. MW-13, assembly GCF_003434305.1. Classification (GTDB taxonomy): domain Bacteria; phylum Actinomycetota; class Actinomycetes; order Mycobacteriales; family Micromonosporaceae; genus Micromonospora. The sequence continues at coordinate 8,510 of NZ_QKKX01000078.1, read as the reverse complement.
AGGACGTTCGGGCCCGGGTCCAGCGGGAGGCGAAGCGGGTGGCCGACCTGGCTGCCGCCGCGGTGATGGCCGCCGCTGCCGGGGGCGCCGAGACCGCCGAGTACCCGACGGTGCGGGTCCGGTCGGACTCGGACCGGCCGGCCGAGGATGCGGAGGGGACGCCGGTCGACCAGGCCCCGCCGGTGGCCTCACCGGCCTGACGCACGGCCCGCCCTGCGTCCGACGCCGACGTGGCGAGGACATGACGGAGAGCCGGCGATCTGTAGGCTGACCGGGTGCACGTGCCCACCGCGGACATCTATGTGACCTTCCGGTGCAACATGCGATGTCGGCACTGTTTCGTCGGGCCCGCGCTCGACCGGGGGACGGATCTACCGAGGGACGCGCTGATCGGCTTCCTCCGCACCGCGTGGTCGGACTGGAGCACCCGGGAAATCTCGTTTCTCGGCGGTGAGCCGACGCTACATCCGGACATCGACCTCGCCGTCCGGGCCGGACGGGAGATCGGATTCCGCATTCGCGTCGTGTCCAATGGCGGGCCCGCGCTGCTGCGCATGATGCCTCTTCGGATCGTCCGGCCCGCGTCCGCGCTCCCACCGGCACACCCGTCCGGTGACGGCGGTACGCCACGGCGTGTTCTGCGGTCGATCCTAGACCGGCCCCGCCCGACGCACGCGCCACCGGCAGGCGGTCAGCAGCCGCAGGTGTAGAAGAGGATGTCCCAGTGGCTGCCTTCCTTGGTGTACAGGTTCCCGGAGGCCGCGCGGTACTGGTAGCCGAAGCCGGAGATGTACCCGACGTAGGTGTAGTACGTCGAGATGTAGTTCTGCACACACGTGCTCAGGGCGATGTCCAGCTTGTAGCCGGTCCAGTGGCTGTAGGTGCCGTCGGTGTGGCCGACCTCGGTGCCGGCGGTGACCGTGACCGCGCAGCCGCTGGCCCGCTTGAACGTGATGATGCCGTCGATCGTCGCCTGCCGGACGCCGTCGAACGACGTGCAGGTGGCGGTGTAGCGGTCGCTGCAGTTGCCGCTGGAGGTCCAGGAGATGCCGGCGGCGGCCAGCTGTGCGGTGGCGCTGGAGTGTGTGATCGCCAGGGCGGGGCTGGCGAGACCGAAGGTGACGCCGATGGCGGCGAGCGAGGCGACGAGCAGGGTGACCGCTCGGCGGCGCAGCGTGGGGCGGGTCGTGGACATGGTTTCTCCCGGATAGCCGTGGGGGTCGGATAACTACGGTTCAGGGGCCGGCCTTGCAGAATTTCTACCAGGCATCGATACCTATGACTAGATGTGACGACCCTGCCTAGCCCTGCCTAGCCCTGCCACCGGCAGGATCCGGGTCCGACTGCCGACCATCGGTGATCTTCCTGTCGGTGCGAGCTGTTACGGTCGCGCCGCCGCTGAACCAGTCGAGCCGGAGGTTGGCGTGATCCGCTCCCATCTGTCGTCGTTCGCCGGGCTGCCCGTGCTGCCCTTCACCCCCGGGATGGCCCTGCCCGACGATCCGTCGGCGGTCGCCTGGCGGCTGGAGGTGGAGGACTTCGAGGCCGACCCGGAGGAGTTCGCCGCCCTGGTCACGGCCCTGCGCGACGAGGTGCCCGCCGACGCGGTCCGGGCCCTGGTGATCGGCGAGTGGGGCTCGGCGTACGAGCGGGCGCTGCCGGTCGACCTGCTGGTCGCGGTGGCGGAGAAGTGGACGTCGCTGCGGGCGGTCTTCCTCGCCGACCTGGTCAGCGAGCAGTGCGAGATCTCCTGGCTCACGCACGGTGACATCACCGGACTGCTGGCGGCGTACCCGTCGCTGGAGGTGCTGTGGGTGCGCGGGGCCAACGAGCTGCGCCTCGACCCGGTGCGGCACACCGGGCTGCGGGAGCTGGTCTTCCAGACCGGCGGGCTGCCCGGGTCGGTGACCGCCGCGGTGGGCGGGTCCGACCTGCCCGCGCTGGAGCGCCTCGAACTGTGGCTCGGCCGAAGGGACTACGGCGGCGACACGACCCCGGACGACCTGGCCGACGTGCTGGCCGGCACCCGGCTGCCGGCGCTGCGCCACCTCGCGGTGAGCAACGCCGAGCACGCCGACCAGATCGTGGCGGCGGTCGCCGCCGCGCCGGTGGTCCGCCAGCTGAAGGTGCTCGACCTGTCCAAGGGGGTGCTCACCGACGCCGGCGCGGAGGCACTGCTGGCCGGGGAACCGCTGACCCACCTGCGCCGCCTCGACCTGCACCACCACTTCCTCTCCGATTCCGCGCGGGAGCGGATCGTCGCCGCCCTGCCGGGCGTCGAGGTCGACCTGTCGGACCCGCAGGCCGCCGACGTGTACGACGGCCGCGAGTACCGCTTCACCGCGGTCGGGGAGTGAGCGGAACATGACCGAATCCGACACCGACTTCTTCGCCGGCCGCACGATCGTCGAGGTCCCCGCCGACGGCCCGCTGCCCGACACCGACGGCCCCACCGCCTGGCGGATCGCCACGCACGACTGGGACAACCGCACCGACCACAAGCTCTCCCCTGAGTTCCGCGACGCACTCGAACGGTTCGTCGACCGGGCCGGCGAGTCCGTGGAGGCACTGGTGATCGGCTCGTGGGGGTACGCGGCGTTCAACGTCGCCCCGATCGCCCAGCTCTGCGCGGCCGCGCCGCGCCTGCCCAACCTGAAGGCGCTGTTCCTCGGCGACATCGGCAGCGAGGAGTGCGAAATCTCCTGGATGCAGGTGGGCGACGTCAGCCCGCTGCTGACCGCCTACCCCGGCCTGGAGGTGCTGCGGGTACGCGGCGGGGAGGACTTCCGGTTCTCGCCGGTGCGCCACCAGCGGCTGCGCCGGCTGGAGGTGGAGAGCGGCGGGTTGCGCCCCGCCTTCGTCCGGGCGGTGCTCGACTCGGAGCTGCCCGCCCTGGAGGAGTTGGAGCTGTGGCTGGGCACCCCCGACTACGGCGGCGACACCACCGTGGCGGACCTGGCCCCGCTGCTGGCCGGGGAGCGGTTCCCCGCGCTGCGGCGGCTCGGGCTGTGCAACTCCGCGATCGCCGACGACCTCGCCGAGGCCCTCGCCGCCGCGCCGGTGGTGCGGCGGCTGGAGACGCTGGACCTGTCGCTGGGCACCCTCGGTGACCGGGGCGCCCTCGCCCTGGCCGGCGGGCAGCCGCTGACCCATCTCGCCAAGCTGGACCTGAGCCACCACTACGTCTCCGAGGACACCGTCGCGGCGGTGGAGGCGGCCCTGCCGGGCGTGGTGGACCTGTCCGACCCGCAGGAGGAGGACGAGGACGAGGACGAGACGTACCGGTACACGGCGGTGTCGGAGTGACATGCGGCTGACCGTCGTCGGCAACCCGGACAACCGGCGCGTCGGCCTGTTCACCCGCGCGGTGCTGGCCGCCGGCCTGCCCCGGCCGGCGGTGCTGCCCTGGGTCGACGTGCTCACCGGCGCGGCCCCGCCGCCGGCGGGCGCCCTGGTGCGCGTCGACTCCCCCGGCGAGGACCCCCAGGTGGACCGGCTGCTGCGTCGGGCGGCCAACCCGGCCCGGCACGGCGAGCTGATCGGCCTCGCCGACACGTACGCCGGCCTGGTCGACGGCCTCGGCCGGGTCGCCGCCGGCGGCGCGGAGCTGCTCAACGACCCGGCCGACGTGGCCGCGCTGTGCGACAAGCGCCGCTGCCACGCGCGGCTGTCCGCCGCCGGGGTCCCGGTGCCGGGCGCGCTGCCCCCGGTCGGCGGGTACGCGCAGTTGCGCGCGGCGATGGCGCGGGCGAGCTGGGCGCGGGTGTTCGTCAAGCCCGCGCACGGCTCCTCGGCGGCCGGGGTGATCGCCCTCGCGGTCGGCCCCGGCCGGGTCCGCGCGGTCACCCCGATCGAGGTGGCCCCCGACGGGCTGTTCAACTCGCTGCGGGTGCGCCAGTACGACGACGAGGCCACCATCGCCGCGATCGTCGACCGGCTCGCCCCAGAGGGGCTGCACGTGGAGCGGTGGCTACCCAAGGCGGGGCTCGGCGACCGGGTGGTCGACCTGCGGGTGGTGGTGATCGCCGGCCGTCCCACCCACGCGGTGGTGCGCGCCGCCCGGGGGCCGATGACGAACCTGCACCTGGGCAACGCGCGCGGCGACCTGGCCGAGCTGCGGGACGCCGCCGGGCCGGCGTCCTGGGCGGCGGCGATGGAGACCTGCGAACGGGCCGCCGCGTGCTTCCCGCGCAGCCTGCACGTCGGCGTCGACCTGATGTTCCTGCTCGGCTGGCGGCGGCACGCGGTGGCGGAGGTCAACGCGTTCGGGGACCTGCTGCCCGGCGTGCTGGCCGACGGCCGGGACACCTACGCCGAGCAGGTACACGCCCTGACCAGCGGCCGGTGGGACGACTGGCGGGCGGCCGGGGCGCGGGCCGGGCGGCCGGCGGGGCAGCCGGACCGGACCGGGCGGGAGGTGGTCGCGTGCGGAGCCTGATCGGCGGCCACGACGTCCTGATGGTCACCCTGGACACGCTGCGCTGGGACGTGGCCGACCGGCTGGCCGCCGCCGGGCGCACCCCGCACCTGGCGCGGGCGCTGCCTGGCGGCCGGTGGGAGCGCCGGCACTCCCCCGCCAGCTTCACCTACGCCGCGCACCACGCGTTCTTCGCCGGCTTCCTGCCCACCCCGGTCACCCCGGGCCGCCACGAGCGGCTGTACGCGGCGGCGTTCCCGGGCAGCGAGACGTCGGGCTCCGACACCTGGGTCTTCGACGCGCCCGACCTGCCGACCGCCCTGGCCGGGGAGGGCTACCACACCCTCTGCCTGGGCGGGGTGGGGTTCTTCAACCGGCGCAGTCCGCTCGGCGCGGTGCTGCCCGGCCTGTTCGCCGAGGCGCACTGGGAGCCGGAGTTCGGGGTCACCTCCCCCACCTGCCTGGACGCCCAGCTCGACCGGCTGGCCGAGGTGCTGCCCCGGGTCCCCGCTGCCCGGCCGCTGTTCACGTTCCTCAACGTCGCGGCGCTGCACCAGCCCAACCGGCACTACGTCCCCGGCGCCGCGCACGACGACCCGGCCAGCCACGCCGCCGCCCTGGAGTACGTCGACAGCCGCATCGGCCGGCTGTTCGCCCTGCTCACCGGGCGCGGCCGACCGGTGTTCACGATCGTCTGCTCCGACCACGGCACGGCGTACGGGGAGGACGGCCACACCGGCCACCGGATCGGCCACGACGTGGTGTGGACCGTCCCGTACGCCCACTTCACCCTGCGACCGGGAGAATGGTGACCAGCACCGACACGGGCCTCGACGGCTCGCCGTACCAGCAGTACCTGTACGCGTACCCGCACAAGACCTCGTACCGGGCGCTGCGGCCCCGGCCGCTGCTGGCCGACGTGTGGCGGACGCAGGCGCGCGACGCGCTGTTCCTCTACGTCCACCTGCCGTTCTGCGAGATGCGCTGCGGGTTCTGCAACCTGTTCACCCGGGCCAACGCGCCCGCCGAGCAGGTCACCGCGTACCTGCGGCAGCTCCGCCGGCAGGCCCGGCGGGTGGCCGACGCGCTCGGCGGCGACGCCGGGTACGCCCGCACGGCGCTCGGCGGCGGCACGCCGACCTACCTGACCGCCGACGAGCTGACCGAGCTGTTCGACATCGCCACGGCCACGCTCGGGGCGCGGCTGCCCGGCGTACCGCTGTCGGTGGAGACCTCGCCGGCCACCGCGACGGCGGACCGGCTCGCGGTGCTCGCCGCGCACGGCACCACCAGGGTGAGCATCGGGGTGCAGAGCTTCCTCGACGCCGAGGCCCGCGCGGCCGGCCGGCCGCAGCGCCGCACGGAGGTGGAGGCCGCCCTCGGCGCGATCCGCGACGCGCGGATCCCGGTGCTCAACATCGACCTGATCTACGGCATCGACGGGCAGACCGCCGACACCTGGCGGGAGAGCCTGGACGCGGCGCTGGCCTGGCGGCCGGAGGAGCTGTACCTGTACCCGCTGTACGTGCGACCGTTGACCGGGCTGGGCCGGCGGGCGCACGGCCGGGCGGACTGGGACGCGCAGCGGCTCGCCCTGTACGAGCAGGCGGTGGACGTCCTCGGCACGGCCGGGTACCGACAGGAGTCGATGCGGCAGTTCCGCCGGGCCGACGTGCCGGCGCCCGACGGCCCGGACTACTGCTGCCAGGACGACGGGATGGTGGGGCTGGGCTGCGGCGCCCGCTCCTACACGACGGAGCTGCACTACTCGTTCGACTACGCGGTGAGCGTGTCCGAGGTGCGGGCGGTGCTCGACGACTACCTGGCCCGCCCGGCCGACGACTTCCGGTTCGCCGAGTTCGGGTTCACCCTCGACGACACCGAGCAGCGCCGCCGCTGGCTGCTGAAGTCGCTGCTGCGCGCCGAGGGGGTGGACCCGGTCGCGTACCGGGCCCGGTTCGGCCGCCCGCCCGGCGAGGACTTCCCCGAACTGGGGCGGCTGGTCGACCGGGGCTGGGCCACCGACGGCGGGCTGCGGCTCACCCCGGCGGGGCTGGCCCGCTCCGACGCGGTCGGCCCGTGGCTGACCTCCGCGCGGGTGCGCCGCGCGATGACCGGGTACGTGCCGCGGTGAACCCGGCCGATCGGTGCGGCGGGGCAGCGGACCTCGCGATCCTCTACCGGGGACCCCTGACGAGCTGCAACTACGACTGCCCGTACTGCCCGTTCGCCAAGCGGCACGACCCGCCGGAGCTGCTGGCCGAGGACCGGTCGGCACTCGCGCGGTTCACCGGCTGGGTGGCCGCCACCACCGACGTGCGGCTGTCGGTGCTGTTCACCCCGTGGGGCGAGGGGCTGACCCGCCGCTGGTACCGCGAGGCGATGGTGACGCTGTCGCACCTGCCGCACGTCGACCGGGTGGTCATCCAGACCAACCTGGCCGCCCGGGTGGACTGGCTCGCCGACGCCGACCCGGCCCGGGCGGCGCTGTGGACGACGTACCACCCGGGGCAGGTCACCCGGGAGCGGTTCCTGGCCCGCTGCGCCCGGCTGGCGGAGCTGGGGATCCGGTTCTCGGTCGGGGTGGTCGGCCTGCCGGAGCACCTGGCCGAGGCGCGGGCCCTGCGCGCGGCGCTGCCACCGCAGGTGTACCTGTGGGTGAACGCCGCCGAGGGCCGCCGCTACGACGCCGCCGAGGAGGCGACCTGGACGGCGCTGGACCCGCTGTTCGGCTACAGCGTGCGCCCGCACCTGTCGCTGGACCGGCCGTGCCACGCCGGGGAGACCGCGATCTCCGTGCTCGGCGACGGCACGGTGCGCCGCTGCCACTTCGTCCCGGAGCCGATCGGCAACCTGTACGACGGGTCGTGGCGGGCCGCGCTGCGCCCCCGCACCTGCGTGAACGCGGTCTGCGACTGCCACATCGGGTACGTCCACCTCAAGCCGCTCGGGCTGCGCGACGTGTTCGCCGGTGGGCTGCTGGAACGCATCCCGGCCGCCTGGCCGCGCGGCTGACCTGGCCGCCCGCCGCGCGGCCAGGATCCTCGTTCTGCACCGCGTCGGGACCAGCCGCAACTCAGGATGAAAACAGCACACCAGATCGTCGGTATTGCCGTCGGTGCATTACACTCGCCGCGTGGTCCCACCCGGATACCAGGCACCGGCCCGGCCGCCGGTGGTTCGCCCGCTCTGGGTGTTTGCCAGCCCAGCGTTTGGTGCGCTACTCGCGGCCGGACTGCTCACCGCGCCCATCGGACCGCTGGCCAGCGCGATCCAGCGCGACCTCGGACTGTCCACCGTGGCCATGACAGCAACCTTGTTTGCACCGTACGTGGTAGCAATGGCGGCCCTGGTCGCGCCCGGCTACCTGCTCGGCGGGCGGTGGCCTACGGCAACCGGGGTGCCGGCGCTGGTACTCCTGATCGTCGGGAGCGTGGTGAGCGCGTTCGTGCCGGGTGCGGCGCTGATGGCGGTTGGGCGGGTGGTCGTCGGGCTGGGTGCCGGAACTCTGGTCGGCATCGCCCTCGCCCTGTCCGGTCAGCTGGGCCGCTGGCGTTCCCAAGCCCGGCTTGTGCTCGGCCTCGCACTCGGTGCCGCTCTTCTGCTCGGACCTGTCGCGAGCGGCTTGCTGACGCAGGCGCTGGGTTGGCGGTGGGCGTTCCTGGTTAACGTGCCGATGGCCGCAGCCGCGCTGGCCGTCGCCGTAGCGAGCGGCATCGCCATGTCGGTCCTGGGTGCGTCCCGGCCTAGCCCGCCGGCCGCCCCTGCTACGACAACGCCGCTCCCCAGCGAAGCCCCGTTCGGCGGCCCAGTGCGCTGACGATCCGCCAACGTGACAGACGGCGGGCCGGGTTGCGAGATCCGAGAGCGGCGCGGAATGATCAAGGCTCAGGTCTGGCCCGGACAGGTGCACTGGGGATTCCCGGCCGGACGGCCGGAAGGCGCTGAGACCTTCCGGGAAGCGCTAGGCTAACAACCTCGTGCATGATTGCGGATCCTTGAGCATTGATGGTCGTTGTTCATGCCATGGTGGGTGCTGCGATCATGCGGCTAGGGGTGTTCCCGGACCACGGCGGATTAGTTGGGTTACTAG
>NZ_QKKX01000077.1 GCF_003434305.1 Micromonospora sp. MW-13 | reverse complement strand
TCGGCAACCGGATGCGGCTGCCCCGGCGGCATGGGCATGATCAGCGCCGGTAGATCCGTTGTCGAAAGGGGACGACACGTGGGACTCACACGACGCGCGGCACTGGCCGGGATAGCCGGATGTGGGGCTGCGTTGGCGGCTGGCCGCCCGGGGGCGGCCGCATTCGGCCGGTCCGGCCAGGAAGCCCGCCCTGACCTACGGTCCGCGCTGGACGCGGTGGTGGCCGCCGGCGCCGTGTGGGCGATCGCCGAGGTACGCACCAACTCCTCGGTCTGGCGCGGCGCCAGCGGCACCGCAGAACTAGGCGGTACCCGCCCGGCCCCGGTCGGTGGCCGGTACCGGGCGGGCAGCGTCACCAAGACGTTCGTCGCCACGGTGGTCGTGCAACTGGTCGGCGAGGGCCGGCTCGGCCTGGACGACAACCTCCAGCATTGGCTGCCCGGCTTGGTACCAGGCGACGCTGCCATCACCGTGCGTAACCTGCTCCAACACACCAGCGGCCTGTACGACTACACCGCCGCCCTGCTTCCCGACAACGACAGCTTCCTACGCATCCGGTTCACCACCTTCACCCCCAGCCAACTCGTGGCGGTCGCCGCCGCCCACCCAGCCGCGTTCCCACCAGGCACCGGACAGGCGTACTCGAACACCGACTACATCCTGCTCGGCATGCTCATCGAACGAGTCACCGGCCGGCCCTACCGGGACGAGATCCGGCTACGCCTCCTCGACCCACTCGGCCTGCGACACACCCAACTGCCCGGCACTTTCCCCCTGGTCACCGGCCCGCACGCCAACCTGTACATCCCCGTCAAACGGCAGGGCCGCATCGTGCCTGTCGACGTGACCGCGATGAACCCCTCCATGGCTGGGGCCGCCGGCGAAATCATTTCCACGACAGCCGAACTCAACCGGTTCTACCGGGCACTGATCGGCGGGCGACTGCTACGCCCCAGCGAGCTGCGGGACATGCTGAACCCACGTGGCACCGGCTTCGGACTCGGCCTGGAGGTTGCCGAACTCGACGGCACCACCGTGGTCGGGCACGGCGGCGGGGGCCCTGGCTTCCTCGGACTGTCGTTCACCTCGCTCGACGGCACCCACCAGATCACCCTCACCACCGCACCATGGGAGGGCGACCCCACACCCGCCATGATGGCCATGCTGAACACCGCACTCACCCTCGGCGACACCATCCAGACGCCCCCGACACAGCCAACCCGGGCCGCTGGCACCACCAACAAGGACCGTGATCAATAACGGCCAGATGGCTCCCCACTAACTGGCCGTCTGCGGGGAATTCTTGGTGGCCGCCAACACGGAGGAAGTTGGATGAAAGCCAGACTTCGGACAGAGGTCAGCTCACACCGGGCGGCCGGGCTTACTGGCAAGTAACTGCGACACTCGGCACCGAATGCCGATCCACTGGCGGGATACCGGGCAGATCCAACCAGCGACCTGAAGCGTCGCTGTCCGCAGCTCGGTGATCGGCCAGTTGAACATCGGTTCGTAGTGCGCCATCCGGTTACGCGCCCTGCGTGACACACAAACTTCGCGTATTAGACGTAGGCCGGGTAGGCGTCGGGCGCACCGTCTGAGCCCCTCGGCCAGGCGTTGACCAACACCAACACCAACGCCCGCCACCCCGACGTCCTGTCAGCCTAACGCCGCGAACGCGCCAAAGTCCGCAGCGAACGCCAACACCGGCTCAGCCGCTATACGCCCCGGGTGGCGGCACGCAGGTGGCCTGACGGGAGGCTCTGGACCACGAAGCCACCCCGCCGGGCATGGGGTGACGCCCGCGCCCGCGCTGGCGATGTCGAGCCCGGGTGTGTGGCGGCCTGGTGGGTGACGCCACGCAGCGGTCGCGAACGACTGCGGGCCCGACCGTCAGGTCGGGCCCGCGGCAGTATCCGATGGTCAGGCGGCCACACCCGCCGCAGTCGCGGTTGCTTGGCCCGCAGCGGCGATGACGACCGCGGCGCGGGTCCGTTCCCGGTGGGTGGCGCTCGCGGCGAGTTCCGCAGCGGCCTGTGGGGACGCCACACCGGTGAGCAGCCCGCTGGCCAGAGCACGGGCGATGCGCTCGTCGATGCGTCGCACCCGCATGCGCAGCGCGCCGACGGATATGCCCATACCGGCGGCGATTGCTCGATCGCCCGCCGGCCCAGCCGCAGATCGATGTAGGGCTGCTCATCGCTGGCGTCGAGCAGCCCCAGCCCGACCGCCCGCTGCACCAGCAGGTCAGGATGGCCGTAGGGAACGGTGGGAGTGCGAGGCCCGACCACGTGCTCCACATCGTTGACGGGCACCGCCTCACCGACACTCTGACGCAGCTCGAACCCAGCCCGCCACGCGGCCATGCACAGCGACGCGTATGGCGCTGGCTTGGACAGGTCCACCCGTCGCGCAGTGCCGCCAGAAACGCGGTCAGAATCTCCGCGTCGATGTCGTGGGCGTCGCCGGACCAGCCGACGCGCAACTGGCCGGCGCAGCGGCGCAGCGCCGGCAACGCCATGCCCGCCGCCGCGACCACCCACGCCGGCCCGTCCAGCCGCGCCCGCAGAATTAGCTCCCGCCACACGGCGTCACGCGCCGTGTAGGCCCGCGAGTGGGTCAGCAGCCAGTCGCGTAACACTGGCGTAGACGCGCCTGCGGAGCAGATCAACCGAGAACAGCTGGCGAGTCGGATTCTCAACCAAGCTGATCCGTACAGGTGAGCCCGCCACGGCCGGAGCAGATTGACTGCGAAAGGACAGCTGCCCACGTGTCCTTCCTCGCTGGCCTGCCCGTTCCGCAGCAATGCTCGTTTCTGTCGGCAACCGGACTGAAGTCTCCGCATGGGTATCCGTGGCTGTCTGGACGGGCTGAACCGCCGATCTGAGTCGTCGATGTCCGCTCGTGGGCTGCGGCGCTACTTTCGTCGGGCCGTTGTGATGCCTGGGGGGAGCAATGGGATACCGATTCAACGCACCACCGAACTGGCCGACGCCTCCTGCTGGATGGGTGCCACCGTCGGGTTGGACACCGGATCCCGCCTGGGGACCTCCTCCGCCGGGGTGGCAGTTGTGGCTTCCGGATACTCCGGCTCCGGCTCTGGTGTCGCCCATGACGACCGCCACGCAGACTGCCGGTGCTCCCGCCGTCGTCCCGCAGCAGCGCAGCGTCAGTGATCCGGATATTCCCTTGTTCGGTGCCCGGGGCAAAGCGCGTGAACTGGCCGCGGAGGGTACGCGGCTGCGCGGCGAGCTGGACCAGGCGCGCGCCGAACTGGCGGGACTGCGGGCGGAGATGTCGCGCCTCGGCATGCTGTCCGTGATGGAGCTGGAACAGCAGCGGGACAGGCTCAGTCGTGAGCTCGCCGACCTGACGGCGAAGGGCAAAGCTCAGAAGGTCGAGCTCGACCGCCGCCTTCGTGGGCTTCGGCAGCAGATCGTGGTCACCGAGGAGACCGCGCTGCTGCAGGAGGCTGGTGTCTACCAGTACCGGCATCCCCTGTCGGACGCGGTTGCCTACCAGAGCCAGCTCAGCCGGATCCAGGACCAGATCAAGGCCATGGCCAGGATGGACGGGGGCGCGGTCAAGGCCGCTGCCGGATGGACGGTCAACGGCTCGGTCACGGAGGGTCGGGTGATGGTCCGGGACTTCTCCAAGCTGATGCTCCGCGCCTACAACGCCGAGGCGGACAACCTGGTACGCGGGTTGAAGCCGTACAAGGTCGACTCGGCCGTCGACCGGCTGGGGAAGGTAGCGGCCACGATCGCCAAGCTCGGCAAGACGATGCAGATCCGGATCGCCGAGGAGTACCACCGGCTACGGGTCAAGGAGTTGGAGCTCACCGCCGACTACCAGGAGAAGCTGGCCGAGGAGAAGGAACGGGAGCGAGAGGAGAAGGCCCGGCTGCGCGAGGAGCGACGCGCGCAGCAGGAGATCGAACGCGAACGCGCCCGGCTCGACAAGGAACGCCAGCACTACGCCAACGCCCTGGCCGCTTTGCAGGCCAAGGGCGATGCCGACGGCGTCGCCCAGATGCAGGACCGGTTGACCCAGATCGACACCGCGATCCAGGACGTCGACCACCGGGCCGCGAACGTCCGGGCCGGATACGTGTATGTGATCTCCAACCTCGGCGCTTTCGGCGAGAAGATGGTCAAGGTCGGTATGACCCGCCGGCTGGACCCGCTGGACCGGGTGCGTGAACTCAGCGACGCCTCGGTGCCCTTCAACTTCGACGTCCATGCCCTCTTCTTCTCCGAAGACGCTGTCGGCATCGAGGCGCAGATGCATGCACGGCTGGCCGACCGGCGGGTCAACCTGGTCAACCACCGTCGCGAGTTCTTCTACGCCACCCCGGAGGAGGCCAAGGAGCACCTGCTGGCGTTGACCGGCAGCTTGCTGCAGTACGAGGAGGTCCCGGAGGCCCTGGAGTACCGGCAGAGCCTCACCCAGGCACAGGAGCAAGCGGTCGCGATCACCTGACGTGGCGGGATCGTGGACAGCCGGGGCCGTTGCGGGCCGGTCGGGCCAGCAAAATTGCCGATTTGGAGAGGTGCATATGTCGTCGGTCGGATTGTTCGCTTTCGGGTCAGCGGGCGGAAGGGGAGGTGTCGACCTGGGCGAGGTGCCGTTCGTGGTGGTGGACGTGGAGACAACCGGGCTGTCGTCGAAGTCCGACCGGATCGTGGAGATCGCCCTGGTTCGCGTCGAGGGAGGCCGGGTGGTCGACGAGTGGGCCACCCTCATCGACGCCGGCCGTGACCCTGGCCCGACGTTCGTTCACCACATCACGGCGGACATGCTGTCCGGAGCGCCGACGTTCGAGGACGTAACGGGGGAGGTCCTGTCCAGACTCGACGGTGCCGTGGCGGTGGCGCACAACGCCCGTTTCGAGGAGGGCTTCATCGCGCAGGAGTTCGCCCGCGCCGGCATCAACACCGCGCCCCTGCCGGCGGTATGCACCCTGCGGTTGGCCCGACAGGTCCTGGCCGCGCCGAACTTCCAGCTCGTGTCCTGCTGCGCCGCGTACGGCATCGAGCTGCACGACGCCCACACCGCTCTCGGTGATACCCGGGCGACCGCCCAGCTCCTCACCCGGCTCCTGGCGGAGGCACCTGCCCTACGGTTCCCGTCCGCTCCTGTACCGCTGCCGCGGTACCCACGCCACGCCCAGCCCCGCACCCGGGTTACCGGCCTACGCAAGGGCACGGACGGGTGGATCCAGTCGCTGCTCGGCAAGTTGCCTTACTCCACCAGCGACGCCGACCCGGCGTCCGCCGAGGCGTACCTCGCCGCCGTGGGGGGCGCCCTCAGCGACGGCAAGCTGACCGGCATCGAGGCCAAGGCACTGGCCCGGCTGGCCGGGCAGTCCGGTATGGGCGCCCAGCAGGTGCGGGACCTGCACCACCGCTACCTCGACGGGCTGCGGGACGCCGCGCTCGCCGATGACATCCTGACCAGCACCGAGTACCGGCAACTCGTCACGGCCGCGCGACTTCTCGGGGAACCGGACTACTTCGCGGACCTCACCGCGCCCGAGGCGGAAACCACGCACCGCACCCAGGCCGTCAAACAGAAGGGACAACGCGTCTGGTGCAGCCCGTCCGTGTCCGCCGATGCCCGTGACCGCCTCACTCAGGCCGGTTTCGTCCTGGCGTTGAACCTGACCCGCAACGTCGTCGCCGCCATCGTCACCGCTGCAGACCAGGACGATGCGAAGGTCGCGCGGGCACGCGAACTCGCCATACCGATCCGCTCCGACCTGGCCCTCGACGACATGCTGGGCACCACCGCCACGCCTTCCCCGGCACCCCACCAGCCTGGAGCCGCCGCGGTGGGCGTGGAACAGAACGAGTCCCGCACCGAGCCGACACCGGCCGCCGCAGTGCCCGTGCCCACCCAACGCATACCGCAGGTCATCGCCGGCTGGTACCTGGACCCGTCCGGGCGGTGGACCTACCGCTTCTGGGACGGCAAGAGCTGGACCGAGAGGGCCAGCGCCGGAGACGGCCGCACCTGGTCGGACAGTACCGGCCTACCACTGTGGTGTGCGCCTACGACGGACGGACGGGTCGACGGCCAGCAGCCGCAGACCCTCACAGACCAAATCATGACCATGCAGAAGACCGACGTCCACGCGGCGCTGCTCCTGACCGTCCGATGCATCGACGCGGTGGAGAACAACTCACGAATCAACGGACACGGGGTGGCTCCCTGGTACTACGAAAGGGCCGCCATCATCTTTGCCCGACTGGGTGACCCAGTCGCCGAGGTCGCTGTGCTCGAACGATTCGCCCGACAGAGACATGCTCCCGGGGCCACACCGGCTCGGCTCCTCGAGCGTCTCAGACAGCACCAGGCCACGGCCCACGCGTAGCCGCCACAACCGTCCATGACCCGTGATGTGCCCGGGTGAATTTCCTTAACGCCGCCCTCGCGGGGCTCGCCCTCACCATCGCACTCGCTGTCACCGGCTGTGGCAGCGACCCGGGACCTGCCCCCGGTCAGCGGCGACGCCGCCAGCGGCCACCTCGGAGCCGGCACTCGAGGTGCGTCAGCGCGGGCAGGGCCACGCCGATCGCGCCGACGACCCAGGCCGGCCCCCAGTGGCGGGCGTGGTGGGCGAGTTGCCGCCACAGCTCGTCGGTGGTGTCACTGTCGTAGCGGTTGAACATGAGCAGGGTGCGTAGCTCGTCCAGCGGCATCGTCGTGTCCGGCAGGCCCGGCACCGGGCGGGCGTCGAACACCAGCGGCGCGGGTTCGCAGGTCAGCAAGCTGAATGCCTGCTCGGCGGTGCTCAGGGCCGTGACGGCCGTTCTGGTGCGGATGGTCGTTGCCATCGTGATCGTCCCCCTCGGCGGAAGCGCTTCGCCCGACTGCGAAGGCTTCGAGACCCCCGATTGGGACAGCTCCACCTGACACCAAAAGGAGTTGTCAGAGCGGGACAGGCCGTGTCCGCGCCGGTCAGGTTCGCGGCGGTGCCGACTGTCGGCGTGTCCACCGACGGGGCGGCGGGGCGTCCGACCTGACCGGTTCGGTCAGGTCGCGGGTGGGTTCGATCGACCTGGCAGCCACGCACTGGGGTTCGTCAGTACGTCGCGCCGGTCCGGGGGCCACCGCACCCATGACCGACAGAAACCCGCACCACGCACCGGTCCCCGTGGGGGACGTGGTGCCCGGCGACGCGCCCGTGCCGATCACCGTCTGGCCGGTCCCGGCCCCACCACAGGGCGAGACCATGTCCAACGCCATGGGCGTACGGCTGGTCCACAACCTCACCCACCCGTCCGACCTGGTCATCGACCTGGCCGTGGGCCCGCAGCTGGCCCGCGCGGTCATCGCCGCCCACCGCCGCAGCCACCTGCAGTCGACCCGGCTGCTCGGCTGGGACCGGGAAGCGGCGACGCTGATCGTCACCGGCTGGCCCCCCGACGGCGGCGTCTCGGCGGTGGAGTTCTTCCTGCGCTGTCACGCGAGCCTCCTACCGGGCGGCTGCGTGGCGGTGCTGCTGCCACACGGGGACGTGATCCTTCCGGTCGATGTGGTCATCGCCGCCAAGCGGGCCGGGCTGGCGTACCTGCAGCACGTCGTGGCGGCCGATCGGCCGCCACGACGTGGCCAGCGGGCGCAGCTGGACATCCACACCGACGTGCTGATCCTGACCCGCAGCGCAACGCAGCCCGGAGGCGTCGATGGGTGAGTCCATGCCGATCACGTCGGTGTGGCTGACCTGCCAGCAGCCGGCCCGGGACC
Organism: Micromonospora sp. MW-13; assembly: GCF_003434305.1. Lineage (GTDB taxonomy): Bacteria > Actinomycetota > Actinomycetes > Mycobacteriales > Micromonosporaceae > Micromonospora. The sequence continues at coordinate 78,811 of NZ_QKKX01000077.1, read as the reverse complement.
AGCGGCGAGGCCGCTACGTGCCGGAGACCTCCAGCCATCCGGGAAAGATGCTGCCCCACCTGGCCGCGCATGCGATCAGCTTGTACACGGCGCCGGGGGATCTGGTGTTCGACCCGATGTGCGGATCCGGGACCACTCTGGTCGAGGCCATGCACCTCGGCCGGCTGGGGATCGGGATCGACATCGAGCCCCGGTTCACCGCACTGGCCGCCTCCAACGTTGCTCTGGCCGCATCGCAGGGCGCGACCGGATCGGCGCAGGTGTTCACTGGTGACGCCACGGGTCTGCTGGACCTGGTGCCGGCGTCGGTGGTCGGCCGGGTGGGACTGGTGCTCACCTCACCGCCGTACGGGCGCGGAACGCACGGTCTCGTGCGAACGACGAGTGCCGGGGTCCGCAAACGGGACCACGTGTACGGGGACCGGGAACGCGGCAATCTCGCCTACGGCGGATGGTCCCGCCTGTTCGACGGGTTCGCCGCGATCCTGGCCGCCAGCTACCGGCTGCTGCGTCCCGGCGGGACCGTGGTGATCACCTGCCGCCCGGTACGCCGCCAGCGCGACGATCTCATCGACCTGCCCGGGCAGCTGCTCGCTGTCGCCCGGTCGGTGGGGCTCGTGCCGGTGCAGCGGTGCGCGGCGATGCTCGCCGCCGTCCGCGACGGACAGATCGTGCACCGGGCGAACATGTTCGGGCTCCTGGCCGTCCGCCGCGCCAGGGACGAAGGCATCCCCGTGCACCTGATCGCACACGAGGACGTGCTGGTCCTACGTCGCTGTTGAACGTCCGCAGGCTCAGCTCATCAGCTCAGATGAAGGGACCTCACCGGGATCCTGGGCGTCCGTGAGAGCCAGCGGGCAGGGGCGGCCTTCAAGGGAAGCGGCGGGTCACCGCCAACGCCCGAGCGATGATCGGAGATCACCACGGTCAGGCCGGTGTCCCCGGCGCCTGGGCGATGAGTGCGGCCTCGGGGACGCGGTCGTCGGCGATCAGAGCGGACAGCTCATCGAGTAGGTCGCTCGAGATCGTCGCGGCTCTCGAGGTCGTAGTGCTTGTTGACCATCCTGCCATCGGCGAGGCGGACTGTCGTCAGCTCCGCCTTGCCGTAGTTCGACTGGATCGGGTGCGTGTGCCACCGCATCCCCAGCCTCGCCCACGTCTCTGCTCGGGCCCTAACGGCGACCGACAGCGCCTCCAGAGGAAACGTCATACCCGTGACTGTCGCACGGCCCCCACCGGGTGAATCGGCACCCAACCCGGCGATGCATTCAGTCGAACCAGTTGAACAACAGATCTCCGAGCCGGTCCGGCCGGTGGTAGGCGACATCACGGCGTTCGTCCTCGGTGAGGAACCGCAGGTCACTGTCGCTGAGCGGCTGGATCAGCTCTGCGGCCGTGGCGACCCGCAACCCTGCCTCGGAGAACGAGTTGCCGGCTGGCACGTCCACGAACATCAGCGTCGCCGAGTGACGATCTTGCGGCTCGGCCGCAGCGACCAACGACGCCGCAGCGTTGAACAGCAGGCTCACCTCCACACCATCACGGAGCCTCACACCCACCCAGTAGTAGTTCCGGCCGACGGAGGGCTCCTCGACCGGGGTGGTGACGGTCCCACCGGACGCGCGCATGCTGTTGTGCGCCGCAACAAGCCACAAGGCACGAGCAACCGGATCGTGGTGTGGCCTGGTCACCCCTGCCTGCACCGTGCTCACGACCTCCACAGCTGAATTGTCCGGTGACGGTGGCCCGAACGTCGAGTCCCGCTGCACGGGGGCCAATCTGACAGGATCGCGGTCCTCGGCGGGCTGTCAGCTTCTGCCAGCCGGGCCGTCCTGACAGCACGGCTAGTGGGACTCCCGGCCGGGGTTAACCTGAAGGCTCTCTTTCCTCTTGTGCCCCTGATCTGGCCTCTTCTCGCGACGGCATCGCGCCCACCGGCTCCGGTCGGCCGCCGTCGCCCGCGTCTGATCCGGCAGCCACAAGTCCCTCGGCCCCCTGCCCACGTACGGAGGGCAAGGTTCCCGTTCCGTTAGGCGGTCACCATCCGGTGGCCGCCTTCGCGCTGTCCGATGGAGGACGACATGCTCATGTCCCGCTGGTACCTGACTGCCCCCGACTGGTTCGCCGAGCTGCCCGACGCGTCCCGCCTCGGCGACGACGGCCAGACCGTGATCAGCCAGTTCGCACGAGTGCTCCACGACGAGCCTCCCGTTGGCCCGGCGGAGACCGCCGCCGTGATGCGCGTGGCCCTGCTGGCCGTCGAGCAGCTCGGCGAGGCCATGACCCACGCCGCCGAATGCCACGACCTGACCGAACTGGCCCGGCTGCTGTGCGGCCTCAACCTCGTCCAGGCGCACCTGACCCAGACGATCCAGCGCATCAGCCTCAGCACCGCCGGCATCAACGGCGAGATCCTCGCCGGTCACCTCAAGGACGCGCACCTGATCCTGCGCTCCGTCGCCGTCTCGTAGGCCCAACCTGCACCGGCACGCGTGATCCGGCGCCGGACACGCAGCTGTCTCGACCCGCACCATCCCGGCCGATGCCCGGCCGACCGCGCACACCCGCGCAGCATCCGGGCACGGCCGGTAGGCGTGCCCGGATTCCATCCACCAGCAGATGGAGGAATCCCGTGCAACGCCACCGCTCCACACTCTCCGGCCCTCGCCGCCGGATCCAGCCGCACCACCTCAACGACCGCCCCGGCAACACCTTCGCCGCGCACCTTGGCCGCCGTACCGAGGCCGTTCGTTGCCGGGAACTTCCCGCGCTGCGACGGATGCGCAACGCCCCCACCGGCCCGGTACCCGCCCCGGTGGTGCTCGCATGACCGCGCCCGAGATTCCCGCCGTCCCGGTACGCCTGGCCCGACGGCCCATCGTCGGAGGACTGGTCGTCCCATGGATCACCGCCCGCACCCCCGAGGGCCGGTACCGCTTCGGCGCCGTCGACCACCACCGCCACGTCCGCGCGCTGCAGGACCGGCTCTGCCAGACCTGCGGCGACGAACTCGACACCGCGCGGATCGTCTTCGCGATGCGCGACAGCGACCTGCCGCTGCTCGTCAGCCCCGAGCCGGGCATGCACCCCGTCTGCGCCGCCTACTCCGCCAGCGGCTGCCCCATGCTGGCCGGCCGGATGAGCCACTACCGCACGACACCGCTGGCCGCGCAGCTGACCGAGGCCGACGCGACCTTCCACGGCGATCCCACTGGAACCCGCCCGGCAGCACCCGCCGAACGCTGGCACCTGCTCTGGGCCACCGGCTACCGGGCCTTCACGAATCCCCTCACCGGCCAACGGGCCGCGATGGTGCTGCCCGATCAGATTCTGCGCATCCGCCCGATCGGCCCACCTCCACCGCTGTGCCCCGCCGATCACGCCCCGGACAGCGAGACCGGTCCCGAGTCCACCCCTGGCCCCGAACGGAGTTCGTCATGACCCTGCATGTCATCGCCGTCTACCACAACACCGAAAGCCGGTTCCTCCCGTACCAGCCGGGCCACGCCCTCACCCAGGTCATCTCCTACTGGCGGCGCCTGCCCGCCTCCGCCAAACCGGAGCGGACCGCCAGCTGGATCTACGGCCTGTTCAACGTCGACCTCGACCAACTGGAGACCTGCCGCGCGACGCTGAGCGGAGAAGCCGACTTCCTCATCGCCTGCACCTACCGGCTGCTGCGGCTGCGTTCGATGTCCACCGGAGACGTCATCGCCATCACCGCCAACGACCGCACCACCTGGCTGGCCTGCGAATCCAACGGATGGAAGCGCATCGACCCGCCGAACAACATCACCGGGGAACCGTTCACCGCCGGCACATCCACCAGCACCTGCGGCGAGACCGCCGTGCGTGAGCACCCCTGCCACCACCACCCGCAGGGCCGGCACACCGATGCCTGCCTGACCGGCCCGTGCGGATACTGCGGCACCAGCCTCCAGCTCATCGCCTCCGGCGAATGCCGCTCCTGCCTGCTCCTCGTCTGCGAGGCATGCGACGCCGGCTACCACCCCGACCTCGGCCCCATCTGCCGCTCCTGCGCCCAACCCGGCGCCAGCCCGGCCACCTGACCGTGCCCGGGGATCACCCCCGTACGGCCACCCTCATCGTCCGCCGGCCACGCCGAGCAGACACGTCACCCCCGGAGGTTCCTCATGACAGCCAGACCGTTCCCCGTCATCGCCGTCACCGGTAGCCGTCTGCTGCGCGCCGAGCTGCGCACCGTCGAACAGCAGGCCGGATACGAGTTCGAGTACGCCGACTCCGTTCCCCAGGGCCGCCGCTACGCCAGCCGCCGCCCGCTGATCGTCATCGGCTACGACCTGGTCGCCCGGGTCCGCAACCGGCTGGCCTGCCGCGGCATCGTCGTCGTGGCCTCGGTGAACCCGCCCGACGCGAGGGTCTGGGTGCACGCCGAGCGCGTCGGTGCGACATACGTCATCGTCCTGCCCACCGCCTCCTCCTGGCTGGTCCACCACCTCCTGCGCGACCTGCCGTAGCAGCTGACCGCCGACCATTCTCGGCGCAGGCGCAGGCGCAGGCTGCCGGCGACCGGACCGAGCAGAGCGCCGGGCCCGGTGACCACCAGCCCCCGACCGGGCGGGCAGCGCCATCCGGCAGCAACGCGAGCCCGCCCCACGGTGCCCCGCTGCCGGGACACCGAGCACAGAAAGCGGCCCGCCAGAAGGCGGGCCGTCGTCGTTTCAGGACCCGGGACGCAGAGCGCCTACGAAACGTACGCGTCCCGGGTTCTCCATCGAGATGGAGGAACCCAGGGCGGATTCCAGTGGTCGTCGCAACACCCTGATCGAGGGGTGTGTGATGGGAAGACCTGCGGGTTGGGTGACGACGGTGACGGGCAGGTCGGCGATGCGGTCGCCGGGTCGGCCGGGAGTGAACGAGCATCGGGAGGTGCGGCGGCAGTTCTGGCGGCGAATCGCTGAGGGCCTGTCGAGCGAGGAGGCCGCGGCGGCGTGTGGTGTGTCGCAGCCGGTGGGTGGCCGCTGGTTTCGTCAGGGTGGCGGTATGTCGCCTTTGTCGCTGAGATCTCTGTCGGGCCGGTATCTGTCCATCGCCGAACGCGAGGAGATCGCCCTGCTCAAAGCCCAGGGCAGAGGCGTGCGGGAGATCGGCCGGGCGGTGGGCCGTGACGCATCGACGATCTCGCGGGAACTGCGCCGCAACGCTGCTACACGGGGTGGGCGCCTGGAATACCGAGCCGTGACGGCGCAGTGGCACGCCGAGCGCCGTGGCCGGCGTCCGAAGACCGCCAAGCTGGCCACGAATCAGCGGCTGCACAATTACGTGCAGGACCGGATCGCCGGCGCCATCACCGATGGCCAGGGTCGGCCGATCCCGGGGCCGAATGTCCCCTGGAAGGGACGCCGCCACGGGCGTCGCGCGGACCGGCGATGGGGGACGGCGTGGAGTCCCGAGCAGATCAGCAGGCGACTGCGGCTGGACTTCCCGGATGATGACTCGATGCGGATCTCGCACGAAGCGATCTACCAGGCGCTCTACGTCCAAGGCCGAGGCGCGTTGCGCCGGGAGCTGACGGCGTGCCTGCGGACCGGCCGCGCGCTACGGGTGCCGCAGGCCCGCACCCGCCGCCGCGGCAAGCACTTCGTCAGCCCAGACGTGATGATCAGCCAACGGCCCCCTGAGGTCGCCGACCGAGCGGTGCCCGGGCACTGGGAGGGCGATCTGATCATCGGACTCGAACGGTCCGCGATCGGCACGCTGGTCGAGCGCACCACCCGGTACACGATGCTGCTGCATCTGCCCCGCATGGAAGGACACGGTCAGCAGCCCGTCGTGAAGAACGGCCCGCCGCTGGCGGGGCACGGCGCCGCAGCGGTCCGCGACGCGATCGCCGAACAGATCGCCACCCTGCCCGAACAGCTACGACGCTCGCTGACCTGGGACCAGGGCGCCGAGATGGCCCAACATGTCCAACTGCGACTGGACACCAGCCTCGCCATCTACTTCTGCGACCCGCACAGCCCTTGGCAGCGCGGCACGAATGAGAACACCAACGGGCTGCTACGCCAGTACTTCCCTAAGGGCACCGACCTATCACGACACTCGGTAAACGACCTCGATGCCATCGCCGCTGCCCTCAACAGCCGGCCGCAAAACGCTCGGATGGAAGACTCCCGCTGAAGCCTTGGCCGAACACCTAGAATCGGCCCAGGTAGCCGGTGTTGCAACGACTCCTTGAACCTAAGTTGACAGCCGCGATCTGAGTGGAAGACCAGCCCCGCCTTGGGCCGGCGCCGCACGAGGGCGTCGGTGAGAGCGGCGTCGATCAGGTCGGTCTTCAGGTGGTCGGCGACGGCCCAGCCGACGATGCGGCGGGAGGCCAGGTCGATGACGGTGGCCAGGTAGAGCCAGCCCTGCCAGGTGTTGATGTAGGTGATATCCCCGCACCAGCGGGAATCGACCGCTGCCGGATCGGTGGTGAAGTCACGCCCGACCAGGTCAGGGCGTCTGCCGGCGGTCGGGTCCGGGATCGTCGTGGCCCGCCACCGGCGAGGGCTCTTGCCGGCCAGTTCAGCGGCGCGCATCAGCCGGGCGACGCGTTTACGGCCGTGCCGCATGCCGGCGTCGGCGAGGTCAGCGTGGATCCGTGGCGCCCCGTAGGTGCCCCTCGACACCGCATGAATGTGGGTGATCTTCTTGGTGAGTTGGGCATCCACGCGCCCGCGGACGGACTGGACACCGGAGGTGCGCTGGTAGTAGGCGGACCTGGAGACCTCAAGCAGTTCGCACGCACGCTTGACGTTGTGCCTGCCGGCTTGCTCCGCCTCGATGAACGGATGCACGTTCACCGGGTCTCCTTCGCGAAGAAAGCCGTCGCCCGCTTGAGGATGTCCACGTCCTCGCGCAGCCTGCGGTTCTCCCGCCTCAACTGCGCGAGTTCGTCTCGTTCGCTGCTGGTCAGCCCGTCGGTGCGGGTGCCGGCGTCGAGGTCGGCCTGCTCGACCCAGTCACGCACCGCGGTTTCGGTCAGGTCGAAATCCTGGCTGACCTGCCGAAGCGTGCGATCACCGCGCTGGCACAACTCGACGATCTCGGCCTTGAACTCCGGCGTGAACGACCGGCGAGGCCGCGGCCGCTTCTTTCCCATGCTCTCCATGATGATGGACATCCTCCCGGAGACCACAGGTCCCCTGATCTTGGATGTCCGTCAAAACGGGGCAGGCCCAATCTGTCCCCGAACTGATGAGCATCTGCGAAGGGTCGTGAATACCAGTACTACGAGTTCTGGCGGTCGACCGGCTTGACCGGGGCGGACTCGGCTGATCCCAGGGAGCGACGACTCCTATGCGGGCCCCACAGCGTATCGACCGAGCGGTAGCATCGCGTGCCGGAGCGTACTGATGCGGTGACATAGGGAGCAACGATCCGTCATGTCCTTCGTGCCCCCGCCGCCGAAGAGCCGGCACTGGACCTTCACCGCCGCCGCCACCGCGGTCGTCACACCGGCGTTGGTGTGGGGCATCGACCGGTCGTACCGCTCCACGGATCGGTGCCTGCGGGCCCACGGATCATGGATCGGTGATTCAGAGGCCGATATCCCGGACGCGTGCTCGGAGATCAGCGCGCTCCTGGGCATGCTGGCACTGATCGCTGGTGCCTACGTCGCGGCGACGGCGATCACCGGGTTGTGTGTGGGGGTGACGGAGGGACGCCGCCGGCGCGGCTTCGGCCACCGTCGCTGGTTCACCGTGATCGTCGTCGGCGTCGCCGCCCCATGGGCACTGGCCACCTACGCCGTCGGCCACGGCATCGGCCGGCTACTACGACCCCCCGCCGCCGACACGTCGTGGACGGACGGTCGTGACGCCGCGCGTCGTACCCTCGGATTCCTCGCCCAGGGCGGACATCTCGGCACCGTGCCCGCCCCGGGATTCCTCACCGACGAACCGGTTCACCTGGACGCCCGGCTGCACTACGCGCGGCACTACGGCACGACGGTCACCTACCAGCAGACCTCCGCGCTGGCATTCGGGTCAGCGGCCTTCGTCACCGGCGCCCTGCTCGCCAACGCCGTCGGTAACAGCAACGCCCGTTCCCGGGCCGCACGCCTCGCCAGCCCGCAGTGGCGCGACCACGAACTCACCCGGGTCGTGCTCACCCCCACCCGAACCTGGTGCTACTCCTTCGGACGCTGGCTGTCGTTCGACCACACCGCCGTCATGGAGTACCACCTCGACCCGCACGGCGTGGTGCTCCTGTTCGCCGACACCGAGCCGCTGCGCCTGACCGGGCCAGCCGCCTGGCTGCACGCGGTCCTCTTCGCGTACTTCCGGTTCGGCGCCTCGGCACTGACTACCGTGAGCTTCCTCCAGCCGATCAGCGCCGCCCAGTCGCCGGCCGCAACTGCCGCGACCTCACCCTCAACCAGCAGGTGAAAGCATGGACAATGGCGAGCAGAGAACCATCCGTATGGCGGTTCTCATCGATGCCGACAACACCCAGCCCGCGGTCGTCGCCCCGCTGCTGGCCGAGATCGCGAAGTACGGAACGGCCATGCCGAACGCGCCGCCTGCCTCAGCCTCATGTGTGCAACGCTGGCCCGCCCCGCCAAGCCCCAACACCTCACCGTGCTGATGGAGCGGCTCGCCCTTCCCATCGCGGCACCGAGCTACGCGTCCTACCGCGCGCTGCTCGGACTCGCGGGCGCCATCCTGGCCAACGCGACCCAGCCCGAACTGGCGGCCCGACTTCTGCACCACACCGCGCGACAGGCCATCGACACCGCCGACGGTTACGCCGCCCGCGACATCCTCGGCTTCCGCGAACCCCTGAAAGGCATCACCGCCGACCAGCACGCGGCCCTGCGCCGCATCGCCACCACGGCGGGCCTCGGGCTCGGTGAACTACCGGAGGAAGTGGTACGCCACCTCACCACCGGAGCAGGTATGGCGGTGCAGGCGCTCGCGGCACCAGCAGCGGCTGCGCCGGCAGCGGGGCTGGGCAGAGCGTGAGGCAGATGCCGCGCTACGCGCCTCCGCGCTGGCCGACTTGGACGCACCGGTGTGGGACGAGATCGACGCGTACCTGCGTCGGTAAGATGAAGATCACGGGTATGCCCCTGGCTGGCATCGCCGAAGCGTGGCTGACCATCGAACCCCAGGAACTCGTCGCCGTCCTGCGCGGTGGCCAGGTCAGCACCGACCTGGTCGAACGAATGGAGGAGGGCCTTCCGCGGCTGCGGTTCCTGGAAGCAACCCGAGGTGGTGACCGAGCCCGGACCCTCATCCACGCCGAACTCGGCATGGTGGTGGACGTCCTCGACCGATCCGCCTACACGACCGCAGTGGGTCGGCGACTGTACGCCCTGGCGGTCGAACTCGGTCGGATGGCCGGTTGGGCGTCCTTCGATGCTGGCCTGCACGCTGCGGCGCAGCGCTACTGGCTCGCCGCGCTACACGCCGCCGACGCCGCCGACGACCGCCTGCTGGGGGCTAACATCCTCAAATCGATGAGCCTGCAGTGCTACGACTTCGACCACCCCCGAGAGGCGTTGGAGCTGGCCCGCAGTGCCCACGAGGGTGCCCAAGGGGCCACCCCACGGGCCGCCGCGATGCTGGCGCGCTGTAGCCGGTGGCAGTGGTCTTGCAGGTCGATTCCTTCACCGGCTGCGTCGGTGGCCAGCAGCACCCGCACGGGGTTCTTTGCCGACGGCTCGGTGGTGAAGTGCTCGCGGATCAGCTCCCGCTCGTCGGTTGGCGTCTGCCCCTGGATGACCTCCAGCACGTCGCCGTAGCCCTGCTGGACCAGCACCCGGTGCACCCACTCCAGAGTGTGGGCGTACTCGGTGAACACCACGACGCGCTCGTTGGACCATAGCCCGCCCGGTTGGCAGATTGCGTCCAGGGCCGTGATCAGCTTGTTGAGGCGGGAATCGGGCCGTTTCTCGAAACTCAGCCCCCACTCGGCCAGCCGCTGCAACTTGCCCGGCGCGGCGGCGACCAGCGGATCGGTGGACTTGCTGTGGCGCAGGGCCGTCGCCTCGTCCTGCTCCCACAGGCCTTCCTCCTCGTCGGCCTGCCCCTCGCCGAGGATGTCGTCGTAGTCCCAGTCCGTCGGCGCCTGGCCCACCGACCGCGCGGCGAGGTACGACTGCAAGGTCATGCCGAACGCCCACGGGGCTCGACAAGAACCGCTTCTTGAACAACATCGCCGTGATGTCACCGGACTCGCCGGTCCCGTTCGCCTTCGCACTCTCGGCGAGAATCCGATCCAGCAGAGCGAACATCTCCTCCTCACCGGCGGACGGATTGAACGGGATGATCCGCAGCTCCCGAGGACGGAAGCCCTTCTCCGGCAGGTCCGACTTCAACCGCCGAACCGTCACCTCCCGCAACGCCCGCTCGTCCAGCAGCGCACCACGGCTGAATCGGCGCGAATCAATCATCTCCAACAGCGCCGTGAACGACTCCGGATGCCCGTTGTGCGGGGTGGCGCTGAGGAACAGGCGATGCTCACACTTGTCAGCCAGATCCCGGACCGTGATCGTGCGCTGCGTGTCTACGGCGTAGCCGCGCCCACCCCCGATCGCCGACGGGCTGGCCGGCGCCACGTGGTGCGCCTCGTCCACGATCAGGATGTCGAACGCGTACCGGCGAGCGGTCTTCGTGCTCGCCGCCTGGGCGTACACGTCACGCAGCATCCGCTGGGCGCGCATCTGCGGCAACCACGCCATACTCACGATCACTCGGGGAAAGAGCTGGAACGGGTTCGCGTGCAATCCGTAGCGGCGCCGCACTTCCCGCATCATCTCGCTGTTGATAATCGTGAAGTCGAGACCGAACTTGTCCCGCATCTCGTCCTGCCATTTTAGCGCAAGGCTCGGCGGGCACACCACGATCGCGGTTCGCGCCCGGTGCCGCAGCAACAACTCCTGCACCACCAAACCGGCCTGGATGGTCTTACCCAAACCCACGTCGTCGGCCAGTAGCAGGTTCGTCCGCGGAGAGGACAGCGCCCGCCGCAGCGGCTCCAGCTGGTAGGCCTCCACCACCACACCGCTGTGGAAAGGCGCCTGCACGCTCCGGTCGTCCGCCGAGGTCACCGCGCCCCATCTCATCGCGTCAACGAAGCCGGCGAGAGTGTTCGGGTCGTCGAACGCCTCCGGGTTGACCTGCGCCGGTAGTCCCTGGGCGGGCGTGACGGTGTGGCCGACCTCCAGCTCCCAGACGACCGTCAGCTCCTCGCCCAACCGGTCCTCGTCGAGCGCCTGAAGGGTCACCGCGTGGTTCAGCGAGGCCACGGCTTCGTCGGCTGGGCTCCGCGGCAGGCCCTGCTGGTGTACGCGGGCAACCGCCCACGTTGAGCCGCGCACCTCGACCACTTGTCCCTGATCAGGGACCAGACGGATGTCAGCTGCTGACGAGCGAGCCGCATTGGCGATCGAGGGAGCCATGCGGAGACCTTAGTGGACACGAGGGCGGCACAAACTCATGCGTCTGTCGAATGATGGACTGAATCCAGGTGTGTCCTACATGTACGGACGGAAATGGACCAGCCCCCTCCAACACCGTGAGATCGGCTACGTCCTGGCCGTCGGCTGCGACCGACGCGTGCACGTCAACGACGGCCGCACCCTCGTGCGCGTCGACGAGGTAGCCGACTGGATACCCCACCGCGGGTGGCAGCTGCACAGCTGCGGCCACCTACGTCCGCGCGACCGTGCACGAGATGGCCGCCGTCCTGGCGGCCCTGACCGGCGAACCTCATCTATTGGCCTGACCAGGGGGCTCGCTGAGGAAAGGGCCTCGACACCGGCGGTCGAGGCCCTTTCCGATTCCTGTCGCGATTCGATCACGGCTCCGCGCATTGCTGATCACCACAAAGGGACATCCGACCGACCCGACGCGAGACATCGCATGATTCGGGGCAGTGGTCTTGCCGCCCCCTCCTTCAGCGCGGCAATGCACTCCTCGTCTACTGTGTCAATCGCCTGAACGAGGTCGGACTTCGGGACGACACGACGAGAAAGTTCCAGACCCTGCCGCCGCAATGACCGGCACTCTCGGGGCCAGCGACAAAGACGGTGACGAAGGGGGTGGTGTTACGAGCACAGAAGGTTCCCGCGAGGTGCAGATTCAGCGACTGCTGAAGGAGGCCGGTCCGTGTGACGGCGACACTCTCGTGGCAGTGGTCAAACAGCGGTGGCCCGGAACTCCCGATGCCCGCGTGCGGGCTGTCGTGGTCAAGGCGATCACCGCCGGTCTGATCCGCGACGAGCAGGGGATTCTCTCCGTGGTTGAAGATTCGACCGAGCCAAGCCAGCCGGCACCGAAAGGTGAGCGGCGGCCGGGACCGCTGCGGGCGGTGATCGTGGACGTGGAGGCGGTGGTCCGGGCCAGCGCTGACCGGCCGCAGGGTGATCGGCGGATCTTCCAGATCGGGGCGGTCCGTCTGTCGGCCGACACGCGATGGTGCGCTGAGGAGCCGTCGTTCGTTTCTTGGGTCAGGCTTCCGGCCCTGGAGTGGGAGCAGCAGCTACGATCGCCGGCGGTTCGTGAGCAGTATTCTCACCACGCGGCCGATCCTGCTGAGGTTCTGAACAGGCTGCGCCGCTTCATTGCCGACGCGGACGTGCTGGTGGCCTACAACGGTGTCAGTGCCGACTTCCCGGTGCTCGACGATGCGGCGGTCCGGGCCGGGCAGCAGCCGTTGCACGGCCCGCGACGCGTCGACGCGCTCTACGTGGCCTACGCGGTGTGGCCGCACGCCGGTTCGCACCGACTTGCTGAGTTGGCCGACACAGTCGGTGTCGACCGGTCCGGGCTGGTGTGGCATGACGCTGCCGACGACGCGGAACTGACCGGCCGACTGCTGCGGCACGCCGCCGCCACCGTCGCGGGGTGGGACGCCGAGATGCGGGAGTTGGTGTGCACGGTCGGCGCCGGCAGCCCGGTCTGGGATCTGGTGGCGTCGCTGTTGCCGGTACCAATTTCCCGGACGGCTGTCGACGATGTGACGGTCGCGCAGATCCTCGCCGACGCCCTCGACAACCTCGGCACCCCGGGCGGGTATGAGCCGGTCCGGCGTGGCCGGTCCCGGCCGGTGCTGCGCCTGCCGGCTGCGGTCCGGGGTCCGGACGGTGACGTCGACCCGCACGCGCTGGCGCAGGCGGCATCGACCCGGCAGGTGGAACGCCGGGTGGCGCAACAGCAGATGGTGGCGCTGCTGAACGCGCAGATCCGTGCCGGCCGGGATGCGTTGTGTGAGGCGCCGACCGGCACTGGTAAGAGCTTTGCGGTGCTGGCGGTCGCGTTGCAGTGGCTCGACGGTGGCCCCCGGCGCCGGGCGGTGATCGCGACGTACACCAAGGCATTGCAGACCCAGCTGGGCGCCGACATCGACCGGCTCGCCGCCGGGATTCCGGGTCTGGAGCAGTCGGCGGACCTGGTCAAGGGGGCGGCGAATCGGTTGTCGCTGCGGGCACTGGTCGCCTCGCTCGCCGACGCGGCCGATGCCGCGCAGGCGGGTGTGGGTCTTGGCCGGTCCGTCCGGGCCCGGTTCGCGGCTGTGCAGGGGTTCCGGGAACTGTTGATCTATGTGACCCGCAGGCTAGTCACTGCGGTCACTGCACCGCAGGGATGGCTGGCCCGGAGCGCCGACCCGGTCGACCTGCCGATCTTTCTGGCCGAGTATCTTGCCGCCGGGTGCGGGCCGGTCGTGGGGTCCTGGCTGCGCAGCATCAGTCAGGACACCGACGACTACGGCCGCCGGTCCGGCTCGCCGCTGGCGGCGATGACCGACTCGGTTGCCGAAGCGCTGGCCGGGCACCGGTTGGTGATCGCGAACCATGCGCTGCTGGTGAGCCGCCCGGACGTGTTCGGTGACGACACGCTACTGATAGTTGACGAGGCGCACGCGCTTGAGCAGGCGATCACCGGCGCGGCCAGCGCAGTCGTGGAGTATCGACTGCTGGAGAATCTGACCGGTGAACTGCGGCGATGGGCCGCCCAGCACGCGGACATCCCGCCCGGTCTGCGGACGGCAATTGCGGACCTTGAGGGGCACCTCGACACGGAAGTCCTACCGCGGTCGGCTCAGGCGGTGTTCGACACCGCCGGCGGCGAGCCGGGGAGCCGGCCGGCGACGCTGGCCAGCCCGTTCGGTGGCCTCGGAGGGGACCGGTCGGCACGGCAGCTGCTGTCGCGGCTCGACGCGATTGCGGTCGTTGCCGCCCAGGTTCACCGGCAGTTGGCCGCATATCTGCAGACGCCGCGCATGCAGGCGGAGTCGTGGTGGGAGCAGGAACGGGCCGGTTCGTTGGCCACCCGCGTCGCACAGCTCGCTGACGCGGGTGGCCGGATCATCGGTGATGCCAGCGCCGTCCTCGGCAACGCACCCGATCCCGCCGACGTGGATGGCAGCAGCGCGCCCGGCACCGGTGACCCGGGCGACGACAGCGACGACGAGGGCGAGGTGACCGGGCCGGTCGGTGCGGACGAGGAGGATCTCGGTGCCGACGGCGACGACCTCGGCCCGGACGGGTTGTTCCCGCTGACGGGCCCGGACCTGGGTAACCGGGTGGTGTACGCCGTCGAGCATGACCTGGCCGGTGTCAGCGTGTCCGCCCGCCGATACGGATTCTCGCTGGCGTCCGCTCCGATCGACCTGGCTCGCGAGCCGCAGTGGCTGGACGTCCGACACCGGTTCGCCCGGATCTTCTACGTGTCCGCGACGCTGCAGGTGTCCGGCCGGTGGGAATATATCCGTGGACGGCTTGGCCTCGGAGCGACGGTCGACGCGCACACCCTGCCGGGCCCGTTCGACCTGGCTACCCAGGCCCGCCTGGTCTGTTTCACCGACTTCCCGAGCTGGGCCGAGCAGACCGACGGTGCGATCCGCACGGTCGCCCACCAGCTCGCCGGGTACGCCCGCGAGGCGATCCGCCCCGACTCGGAGCAGGTGGGGTTCACTGGTGGGGCGCTGGTGCTGACCACGGCGACGAAGGCTGCGGCTGCGATCACCGAACGATTGCAGCAGCAGGTGGTCGGGGTGCCGGTCGCGTCGGCACCGCTGTTGGGCAACGCCCGCGCCGCGCGGGCGTTCACCGACACCGGCGGGTTCTGCGTCGCGACGCGGGGCATGTGGCAGGGCGTCGATTTCCCCGCCGACCGGCTGTCGATGGTATGGATCAACAAGCTGCCGTTCGCGCCGTTCGCGGACCCGGTCGTGGCTGCCCGCCGGGCGGCGGTCGCCCGCCGCGCCGAACTGGGCGGGGCGGCGGACCCCGACCGGGTCGCGACCGAGTCGTACTACCTGCCGCTGGCGGCGATGGATCTGCGGCAGGCGGTCGGACGACTGATCCGCTCGCGCGATCACCGAGGTGTAGTCGTGATCAGCGACCGCAAACTCGCCGGCCGCACCGCGTTGCGGCGCGCGTCCCGACGGGTGTTCCTGGAATCCCTGGAGCCGGGCCTGCTGGTCGCCGACGATGACACCGGCGAACCGGCGGGCGGAAACCTGACCACGATGGCCGACGGGTGGGAGCGGATCTGGCGGTTTTTCGGCGAGACCGGGCTGGTCGACGCCGGCCGAGTCGAGCAGCTGTGCACACCGCAGGCGCTGGCCGAACAGACCCTGCTGCCGGCGACCCGCAAGATCCGGCAGGCGCAGCTGACCCCCGAGCAGGAGTACGCAGCCCGCGCCGACGGCACCCTGGCACGGTTGCTGACCGACCGATGCGCGGCGATCGCGGGCAATCTGCGGTTCTCAGACACGCCGCTGGCGTTGAAACCGCAGCAGGAGCGGGTGATCGCTGCGGTCGCCGACGGCACGGATGTGTTGGCGCTGCTGCCGACCGGGTTCGGGAAGTCGTACACGTTCCAATTGCCGGCGTTGGCGCTGCCGGGGGTGACCGTGGTCGTGTCACCGTTGATCGCGTTGATGGCCGACCAGGCCCTGGAACTCAACGCGACCGTCGGCGGGGCGGTCCGGGCGCTGGTGGGGCCGATGGCCGAGTCGAACAGCCGCCGCGGCAAGACCGAGGTCGCCGAGCAGTTCACCGGCACGTTCGAACACGGCATCAAGCTGGTGTACGTGTCCCCGGAACGGCTCGCCAACCGCCGCTTCCAGGATCTCCTGCGCGCCGCGGCCGCAGCGGGGATCCTGCGGCGGGTCGCCGTTGACGAGGCACACACGTTCGTGCAGTGGGGCGACGACTTCCGGCCCAGCTTCCGCCGCGCCGGCCGGCTGCTGGCAGAACTACGGTCCAGGTACGGGGTGCGGGTTACTGCGGTGACCGCGACCGCGAACCGGGCTGTCCGCGAAGGGCTGCGAACCGGCCTGTTCGGGCTGCCCGCCACCACGACGGCCGGTGAACCGCTGGTGACGGTCGCTGCGGACCCGCTGCGCCCGGAACTGGCGATCTACCGGCGGACGATGAGAGCCGCCGGCCCGAACGCCATCGCCGGGCTGACCGAGCAGATCGCCGCCGCCTGCGACGACCACGCAATCTTCTATTGCCTGACTGTCAAGCAGGTCGACGCGGTCTACGCCCACCTGCGCGAGTTCGTCGGTGACGGCGCCCAGCGCGTGCGGCGATTCCACGGCCGGCTGTCGGAGGCGGAGAAGACCGGCGTGCTCACCGAGTTCCGGGACGCGCCAGCCAAGGGCGAGGATGGATACGCACCGCTACTGATCGTGGCAACCAGCGCGTTCGGTCTCGGCGTCAACCGCGGCGACATCCGATGCGTGTTCGTGGTGTCCCCGCCGACGGACCTGGCCGCCCTGTATCAGCAGCTCGGCCGAGCTGGCCGGGATCAGGCCGGCCGGCCACCTGGCGAGGTGACCACACCGTCGGCGGGACTGGCGCTCGGCTCCGGTCGAGGGTTCCGGACCGTGATGTGGATGGCTGCCCAAGGCCTGCCACCGGAGACGTTGCGCACGATCGGGCAGGCCGTCCTGACGGCGGCCCGCAACGGTGGGGTCCTGGACCCTGACCGGATCACTGACACGTGCATGACCGCCGACCTCACCGCCGGGAGGCTGTCCCGCAACGATGCCCGCCGCTCGGGCACCGTGTCGCAGTACCGGTCGACGGTCGTGCGAGCCCTGGCTGTGCTCGCCGAAACGGGAACGGTTGACGATCATGGAGACTTCCCAGCGACGGTGACGATCACACCTCTGGACGACCCGGCCCGCTGCGACGACCATACTCTCACCGCCGTCGCCGGTGCGGTCGCCACGCTCGCCACCACCGCGCCGGGCCGGCACCGACTGACCGAACTGCACAAGACCCTCACCAAGCAGGTACGCGGCTACCGGATGATCGCCGACGACCCGGCACAGACCTGGGCGGTCCTGGCGACCCTGCACGACCTCGGTGTCATTGATCTGTCCCAGGCCGGCAACAACCGAACCCTTATAGCGGTCGGTCCGCGCGGGAACGCCACCCTGCCGGGCGACTACCTGCAGAAGATGATCGGGCACCGGGCCCGGCTGACCGATGACCTGCGGGAACTACGGGCCTGGTACGACGCCGACGGGTGCGCGAACGCCGGGTTTGCGAGCTACTTCTCCTTGACAGGGAAGGTGACGCTACCCGACGGGGTCTGCTCCACCACGGCGTGCCGGTGCTCCAGCTGCTGGTCGACCAGCAGTGACCGGTCCCCGCTGCCGCTGCTGCTCACCGCGCTGAACACACCCCGGCCGAAACCCGAGACCCGGCGGGACGCTGCCCCGTACCAGGCCGCCATCCAGCGTTACGTCCGGTCGCTGCTGTGGGACAACTACCGCGGCCTGACCGCCGGAATGATCCACCGGGTCCTGCATGGCGACGAGACGTACCAAGCTGCGGACGGGCGACGGCGACCGCTGTGGCCGAAGCTGCTGTATCACCGCCTACGCGGTGTCGACCCCGGCATCAAGATCACCCAAGTGCAGGAAGCCGTCACCGTTCTCACCACCAACGGAGAGATCGTCGGTGACGGCCGGGTGTGGCGGTTGCGCCGCTACGCCGTACGTGACGCCGCCCGCGCCCGCGTGAAAGCCGGTGCGAACACACCGGAGGCAACCGGATGACCGTGACCGTGGCCCCCGTGTGGCGGCCATTCGACGACGAGCCGTTGTTCGTCCCAGAGCTGCTGCTGGGCCCGGCCGCAATCCCGACCGACCTGACCCATTGGATAGTCGGGTACTTAACCGCAGTCGCGCAGACCCGCACCGCACCTTTGCACACCTGCACCGCGTTCAACGCCCTGCATTTCGGGTTCGACGTCGAAACCCACGGCTACCGGGCGGAGGTGCTCACCCCGGACCTGTTCGTTCCGGTCGCCGTACAACCGCAAGCCCGGCGAGTGCTGCCAGTCGGCACGTTCGTGCACCTTGACCGGGGTGGCCGCCGGTCGCTGCTGGCCGAGGTCGTCGCTAGGTACGGCGCCGACCCGGAGGTTGACGTCGACGGCTGGACACCGGCCGAGCTGTCTGGCGCCCCGGCCGGCGTCGAGCAGTCTGACGGCACCCGAACCGGTATCGAACGGGTGATCTTGGACGTGCAGGCGTTCGGTGCCCTGAACGCCGCCGACTACAGCGAACTGAGTCGGCTACGCCGCCAGGTCCTCGACAATCGCGGGCATCTGACCGGCCCGGTGCAGTACCTGGCCGGGACCGATGACCGTGACGATGTCGCCCTGTACGCCGCGTACCTGCTCGGGCCGGCCCGCCCGCTGTTGCTCGGCGGACCGCTCGCCCAGTTGCTCACCGATCCCGGCGATGAGCAGGTTCTCGCTGCGGCTCTGTACCAGGCGTTCGACACCATCGGCCAGTTGCTGGACGGCGCAGCCGGGTTACGGCGATGGAACGGATACGCCGTCTGCGGGGACCGGTTCACGCGGCGGTCCCACGAAGGCTGGCCCGGCCTGCCCGCCGCAGACATCGACGATGTCGTCGCGACGGTCCGCCGCAGCGCGCTGAACCCCCGCTACACCGCCGTCTGGCCGCTGCTGTCCAGCCGGATTCCCGCCGGCGGCACCCCCGACCCGCTCGGGCTCACCAGCGCCGCTGAAATCGTCGTGCACACCAACCTCGTCGCCGCGGACCTGGCTGGCACCGCTGTCGACGGACTGCTGCCCGAACGGGTGCACCTGCGCGTCGACGATGCCTGGCAGGCCGGCGGTGTGTGGCGTACCCAGCGGGAGCCCGTCTCGGCGCTGGTGGTGGCCGCCGACCCAAGGATCCCTCTCGGCCTTGGTCACAGCCCTGCCGTTGACACCATCGGAACGGTGGCCCCCGCCATCGAACCCGCCGGGCCGGACACACTCGGCGACAGCGACGGGTCTGCCGAGCCCCAACCCGAACCCGTGGAGCCAGACGCACCCGTCGACGACGACAATCCCGGCGAGAAGCAACACGGGCCGGCGGGGCCGGGCATAGACGAGGTCCCGCCCGGACCGACCCCGGCTGACACCAGCACCGCAGATGAGGGCGAGACGGATCTCGTCGTCGTCGCGGACAGCCTGGTCGTGTTCACCGTCGCGCTGCGCGAGAGTCACTGGGAAGCCGGAGATCTGGCCCTACCGCCTGCCGCCACCGGCGTGCTCGGCGCGGGATCGCTGATCATGCAGCTGCACCACGACGGGGACACCCTCGATGACAGCGAACAGGTTCAACAGATCAACCGAAGCGGCGCTACCCTGACCGGTGTCAGCTGGCCGTGGAGCTTCTACGCCGGAATCAAGATCACCGTCGCTGCGGCCCGTAACGCGACCCGGATCAGCGTCACCACGACGCTGCTAAATCAGCCGTTGCCGTATGGCGACCAGTACCGTTGGGACGCAGACACCGCGATCCTCGCCGCGTCAATCGGTGCCGAACCTCCCGCTGCGGACGCGGCCGCCGTGCCGCCGTCTCCCGAACCGTTGCCGCCGGCGGTTTCCGAACGCCAGCGCGGCGTACCGCAACTGCAGCCCCTGATCATCTCCGCGCTGCATCGGCACGGAGAGCAAGGAGCGTTCGGTGCCCGGCGGCTCACCGGCCCGCAGCTGCTCGCCGCCCTGTTCGGACCCGATCTGGTCGCGCCGCCGCTGATGTGGCAGGTCGTGTACACGTGCGACCGTCTCGTTGACGCTGGCACCCTGACGAAGGAGCCCGGCAAACCAGCGGAAGACGGTAAACCCGGCAGGCTCGAGACGTTCGTCTGGTGGCCCGACGGCACCGCCCGCCGTAACGGCCACCGACCGCCGACTCGGGCGGAGATCCTTGCCGGCCAGGTCCGCGAACACTGGGTGCCTGCTTTCAAGCGACGGCTGCAGCCCGGACATCAGGCCAGTGACACCGCCCGCCGGGAGTACGCCGCCTGGGTCCTCAAGGTGCACGGACCGGGCGCCGACACCCGACTTCCAGATGGATACACCTGGGTTCGTGGGCAGCTGCGTGGCTCCGGTGAATCCGCCCCACTGCTACATCTCGCCGTGCCTCAGCAGCCCCGGCACTGACCCGCACCAACCCTTGGCCGAGCGCGACCTTCCGGAAGTGAGTATCCCCCTACGATGGCCTACCCGTCCCGCCGGCATCGGCGCAGGCATGCACAAGCCTGCCTTTGCTGCAGCCCATTCACCCCATTACAAGCCGAGTCCGACTCCGAAGCGGTGACGGCACTGCGGGCAAGCCTGGCAGAGCTCGGCGATCCGGTAACGGACTCTTTGGAATGTCTGACCAGCGAGCAGTTCGCCGCTCTCGCGTGGCAGTTACCTCAGCCAAGTAGAACAAACTTCCTCAATGACTTAGGTGTCCCGCCCGCCAAACGGCCAACCACGGTCTCGGCGGGTTGGGGCCTGACGAAACTTCGGGCGTGGCCGACACATAAGCGCTACGACGCAGCCCTTTTTCTCACTGTCTCGGTAGCCGAACGACTCGGAACGCTGTGGCGTCACAATGCTGATGCCGGATTTCTGGAGGCGGAGGAGGCGCTACGGCAAGCGTTGACCAAGGACCCGGCACAGACCGCGATCCTGCGGTTGGCGCTGGTGTGCCACGGCCCGGTCTCCCCGATCATGACCATCGCTCTGCGGGTCGGCCTGGACGCCGCTCTCGGTCTTCCTGGCTGGCCGCAGAAGGCCGTAAACGACATCATGCATGCCTGCCGAGAGATAGAACAGGCCATCATCGATGCTTACGAGACTGATGACAATGAAGGCGGAGCCGCGCCTTGTGACGACGATGAAGTCGACGACGGCGGCAGCATCGAGCCAGCCGGTATCGAAACATTCCGACCGCCCGGTCTCGGCAACGACCCGATAACAGAAGGATCTGACATCATGCCTGCCGAACCCGGCACCTCCATGCCCGCTGGTGACGTTGCGGATGCCGCGACGAACCTGACCACCCGCCACACGGCGGCCCGGGAAGCTGTGGAGGCCCTTACTGACGTGCTGCACCGTGGTCAGATCCCGGGCCGAAACGACCTGGACCCGGTTATCGAGTTCCTCGACGCGGCCGACGCAGCTCGTGACCTGCTCACCCAGTTGGGTCGGGACACACCCGCTGACGTAACCGTCGAGGACCTGCTCACCGCACTAACCGCGACCGCCGGTCAGTGCGGTCATCACGACCGGCTCGCCGACATCAGCCGGCTCACCGGACCGACCAGCGAACAGGACCGAATCACTGCGGCGATACAGCTCGCTGCCGATTTGCAGCACAACCCGCTCTGGGACGCGGACCAGCAGCGGCAGGCGGCTGGCCTGGTCGCTTTGCTGGACCTGATCATCGCCTCCGAGACCAAAGACATGCAGGCCCTGTCCGCGGCCCTGACCACCTTCGAATCGCATCTGCCCGCCGACCTCGCCGCCCTGCGCACCGCTGCCATTACCGGGCAGTTGCGGATTACAGGACCCAGCGAAGAGGAGACCAGCCACACGCCGGTCTCCGAGCCTGCGCCGCAGGCCGCCGCGACCGGTCCTGAAACGGCGGTGGTCGCCTCTCCCGAACCGCAGCCGACCGCTACCGAGGAACCGGAGCCGGCTACCGCTCCGCAGCCGGTCGTCACGGTGCCTCCGCCGACCAACGAGGCACTCACCGACCCTGCTCCGCTCGGCGGGGAGCAGCCGGCCGCGGCAACCGACGGTTCGGCCGTTGGTGAGGACGTGACCATCGATGTTCCCGAGGACGACCCGGCCGGCGACGATGCTGGCCGGGGCCAAGCCGATGACACGAGTTCTACCGACCCCGCCGCCGGCCGTGAGCTGGTCCGGAAGCTGCTCGGCGCGGGCCGGCTCAGCCTGACCTATCACGCCGCGACCGCGTGCGGGGACCGGCGCCGTGCTGATGCGCTGCGGGTCCTCACCCTGGCCACCGCGGTTCGGAGCGAGACTTCCCCGACCGCCGACGCCCTACGGGTCGCTCTGGAAGCCGAGCAGGGCGCCGCGCCGTCCAGCGACACCACGGCGCAGATGCTGCTGCTGGCCGGTGCCGTCCGGGCCTGCCTCGTCACCGCCGACGCGGGTGCCGGCCAGGTCGCCCGGTCGGTGGCCGAATCCCTGCGCGAGCTGCCGGCGGTGTCCTCGATCGCTGGCACGATCGGCACCGCCACGGAGAAGCGCCTACTGTACAGCCCGGACCTGCTGGCGGCGCTCGCCCCAATCGCCGGAGCGGACAACGACATAGCAGTGACCGTCGAGGCTGCCCAGACCGAGCTCAACAAGCCCCGAAACCTCGCTTTCGACCGCGCTGATCAGATCGCCACCCTGTGGTGGTCCCCGAACGGGGCCATCGGCCGGCTCCTGACCCTCGCGGCAACCGACCAGCGTATCGAGATCGACGCGGTAACCGAGAGCCTGCGCCTGTTCGCCAAGCGTCAGTACGTCGATGACCTGCTCGACCGCGAGGATGCCGAGATTCGCTCCGGTAGCACTCGCCCTCTGCAGGGCCGCCAGCGCCGCAAGCTCAAGGAGATGGCCGGACGGTCCGTAGCCGCCGTCCGGGCCTGGGCTGACGCGGTCCGGGTGAACCAGGCCACCGAACACGGCCCCGTACCGGCCGAACTAGCTCGTCTGCGTGTGGACGTGATTGCCCAGTGGCCGGCTGCCGAGGATGAGCTACAGAACCTGATCGCCTCGTCCGCGGGCACGCCCTGGCTGCTGAAGGCTGAGGCGGCACAGGTGTGCCTGACCAGCCTGCACGGTAGCGTCGGTCTGCTCGACGGGCGCAAACTGACTGGCTCCGACCGTGATCCCGATGCCGTCATCTACCAGGAGTTGCTGCTCTGCCCGCAGCTACCGTTCACTGCCGAGGGCATTCCTGAGCGGCCAGCCACTATCGAGGAGATCGCCGTCGCGGCTTCCACCGGCTGGTCCGATGCGTTCGCGCAGCGGCTTCGGGCGGAGCAGTACGCCACCGCCGGGTTGCTCATTAGTGCGGTCACGGAGCCGGAGAAGTCCCGGGAGATGAGCCAGCAGCTCACGGCTGCTGCCGCACAGTCGCTGTTGGAGCTGAAGGCCCTGCATCACAGCGTTGCCGAGGACGTGGCCCGCGCCACCCGTCTCGGTCAGCTTGACGAGAACGCCGGCACCGCCGTCACCAGTGTTCTGGCGGCCGGGGACGTCTCCCGACTCGCCGCCGCGCCGGAGCAGGTCAACCTGAGCGACTACCGCCGCCGGCTGATCGACGTTCAGGAACAGCTGCCGATGTGCCGGCACGAGGCTCAAGCGGCGTTGCGGCGCCGCGCGGACAGCGAAGTACCACCCGGAGCGGACCGCAGTCAGCGCCTAAACCAGATCCAGGACCGTATCGCCGCCGGCGACCTGGCGACCGCTGAGGAGTACCTGCTTGCCGCGGTGCTCGGCGAGACTCTGCCGTCTGCGGAGCCCTCGGAGGACCTGACCCGTTTCCTGCGGCTGACCGAGCGGGTCCCCGGCGGCCTCACCCGGGACTTGATCGACGCGGTCCGCTACGGCAAACCCCATCCGGCGCTGGACGTCCACGAACTGACTCCCGCACAGCGGACCACCGCCGACCTGTTGCAGACGTGGCTAGACATGCGCGACATCCGGCACGACCGGGTGCAGCGCAGCAGTCTGGCGGCGGCGCTGCTGCTGGCAGGTATCGAGTTCGCCAGCATGCAGCCGGTACGGGATATGAAGCCCAAGGGAAGTTCCCGCCGTGCCTGGTGGGATCTGACCGGCGTACGCCGTGTCGGCGAGACCCAGGGCGTACCGCAGTACAGCCCGCCGCCCGGCGGCCAGCAACGAATCATGTTGTGCTGGGGGGAACCCGATGTACGGGCCATGTTCGGCTGGATCGGCCAGGACCCCGGGACCGACCTGCCGGTCATCGTGCTGCTGTTCGCCGCGATGACCACCGGCCAGCGTGAAGAACTCGCCCGGATGTGCGCCCAGCACAGCGAGAAGCCCGTGATCGTGATTGACGACATCGCGATCCTGCACCTGGCGCTACACGGCAGCGGTCAGTTCATCACCACCGCTCGGACTCTGCTGCCGTTCGCGGCCACGAACCCGTACGCCCCCGACGGGCAGGCGGCCCTGCCGCTGGAGATGTTCTTCGGCCGGCGGTCAGAACGTGCCGACATCATCGACCCGAACGGCCCGAACCTGCTCTACGGCGGCCGGCAGCTCGGCAAGACGGCCCTGTTGCAGGAGGCCGCCCGGGCGTTCGGGCGGGTGCCCACGAACCTGCCGATCTACGTGACGCTGCCCAACGTCATCGGCACTAAGGTCAACCCGCTCACGCTGTGGGACAAACTGGCCGAGAAGCTCACCGAGAACAAGATCGCGTTGCCAAAGAGGACCCGCGACCCCGTCAAGGACGTCATCGCCGCGATCACCACATGGCTGGACCAGAACCCGGCCCGCCGGATGCTACTGCTTATCGACGAATGTGACGGATTCTTCGACGCGGATGCCGAACGCGGCTTCGAGCACGTTACGCACCTGCGTAACCTGCGGGACAAGTACCCCGGCCGGCGTTTCAAACCAGTCTTCGCCGGCCTGCATCAGGTACAGCGGTTCGCCAACCTGCCGAACCAGCCGCTGGCCAACGCTCACCTCGGTGACCAGGTAGCGATCGGCCCGCTCAGCCCCGAACCGGCGTACCAGTTGCTGTTCACCCCCATGGAGGCGCTCGGCATCCGCTTCGCGTCCGACGAACTGGTCCACCGGGTTCTCGCCTACTGCACTTACCAGCCCAAGCTGTTGCAGATGGCCGGCAAAGCCCTGGTCAGCTCGGTTCTGAACCGCCGTGACGGCGGCCCTGTCTACCTGATCGACGAGAACCTGCTGGATCAGGTCCTCGGGTCCGAGTCGCTGAAGCAGCGGATCCGCCAGACCGTCCATCTCACCCTGGACCTGGACTCCCGGTACAAACTCATCGCCCTCGTCGTCGCCTACTTCGCCTTGGAGAACGGCGCCGACCACACCATGACGACCTCGCAGTTGCGCAACGAATGCCACCGGTGGTGGCCGGCGGGCTTCGCCCGGCAGGAGCCCGGCGAGTTCCGGTCTTTGCTCGACGAGATGCGTGAACTCGGAGTTCTTGCGGCCACCGTGGGCGGCACCCGCTGGCGGCTGCGGTCGACGAACGTGCTGCGGCTGCTCGGTACCGCCGACGAGATCTGGGAGGAGTTGTGCAGCTCCCAGTGGCGTAAGACGCCAACGAAGCTGTCCACCGAACAGGCTCGTGGCCACCTCGCCGACGGCCGGATCTCCCCCTGTACCGATCAGCAGCTGTCCAAAGTCGTCACCCGTACCGCCGGCAGCACCATCAGGGTTATCGCCGGGGCCAGGGCCACAGCCGTCGATCGGGTGCAGGAACTGCTAGAGCAGTCACGCAAGAGTTTCGGGGCCCGGTTCGACCTGACGGTCACCACCCGGCCACAGGCGTACGGCAAGGCGCTGCGAGGCGGGGACATCGGCGGCCGGCACCACGTGGTTCTGAGCCCACTGCTCACCGCCAAACCGGAAACGGTCACCTCCACGATCGTCAACGCGATGCAGATCCAGCCGGCCTCCGGCACGACCCGCACCGTCGCCGTCCTTGTCGACGTTCAAGCCTCCGGCATTTTGGATTTGCTGACCAGCCCGGACCTCGGACTCGGCAGCGATGATGTGATCGCCCTGCGCCGGGCCACCGACATCGGCCTACGCACATGGCTGTCGGACAACGAGCGGATGAAGGTGTTCACCGACGCGACCAGCCAGGCCCAGCTGATGACGGCAACCGGCGGATGGCCGTATCTGCTGGACCTGGCCGCGGAGAAGGCACGGGAACACACCAGCACCAGAAAGATCTGCGAGCAGGTGGCCACGTACTTGGCGACCGTCGACGGAGCCACCGAATTCGTCGAGTCGACCGGGCTGAGTACCGACACCGGTGCCGAAGCCGCGTTCCAGGCTCTGCTCGAGTACGCCGCTCCGGTCACCTACGACGAGATGATCGAGCTGTGCGCGCTCACCGGTTCCCAGCCGGACCGGACCGCCCGCATACTTCAGATGCTAGACGTGATCGACCAGAGCGACGTCGACGGGCGGTGGGGGCCGGAACCGGTGATCGCCCGGTCCTGGCAGAGGCTTAACAGCGGCGCATAGCGAAGGTCAATGCGGCGCCGGTGGCGTTCAGATATCGCCACCGGCGCAGCGGACCCTAGGGACGGGAGCGACGTCCAAGCGCTGTTGCACCGAAAAGGTTGTCGAGCGCCGGAACGTCGCCCCGGTCAGTCAGTAGATCAACGGGATCGCCGCCGCCAGCGTCGGACCCAGTTGGGTTTTGGTTTCGGACACGTTATTTCCCCACGAAGCGTGATTTCTCTTCGCGTTTCGAGCGATCCCCGTTACGCGCTGGGTCGGCGGCGCCGGACGGGCACGGGACGCCGTTGTCGTTGAGGGCGCGGGCGATGCTGGCCACGCTCCGGCCGGCGAGCCGCTGCTCGAAGATCCACCGGACGTGGGGTGCGGAGGCAGGGTCGAGCGTCCTGTCCCGTACAGCGAAAATCCCCGCCCAACGGGACGCTCGCCGGGGCGGTGAGCGGGAAGACCGCCGTGTCAGTTTCGATGGTCCAGGCGTCGTGGTCGCACACGATGATCATGTTGTTGAGCCGTAGGTAGCCCGCGACGCTGTCTGGATCCTGGTCGCGCATTGCGGGGTGGTGCCGACGGAGGTAGCTGTCGTGTCGAATCCTGTCCAGGAGATGGTCCTCTCGGACGTAGAGGGTCTTCTGTCGCCTCGATGAGGTGGGTCGGGTGCTGGTGTTGCCGTGTCGGCATCGGTAGCCGGCACGGTCGTGGACCCAGTGGGAGTCCATGATCCGGCCGCACACGCCGCAGCAGATCACTCCGGCCAACAAATAGCGGCGGGAGATGCCGTCGGCCGGGGTCGGTGCGCTGTGGATTGCCTGGACGGCGACGAAGTGTTCTTCGCTGACCAGCGGAGTATGCGCGATCTCGCGGGAGATGACCCAGTCAGTGGAGGCGCTCCACCGCTGGATCTCGTGGTGTCGATCGAAGGCTCCCTTGTCAGGGAGGGCATCACGGTCGGTGCGTTGACGGTTCCAGACCTGCCGCCCCGTGTAACGGGGGTTGGCCAGGATCGCCGCGACAGTGGTGAGCATCCATTGGCGGCCGCTGCGGTGGGGGCTCCAAGCGGTGCAGGCGCCGTCCCCAGGCGGCGTGGGCGCGGTTCGGATGAGGGCCTGCGTCCACAAGCCGATAGCCGTAAGGCGGACGGCCGCCGAGATGTCGCCCCTGCAACTCGGCCTGAGCGCGCATGGCCGCAGTGGTGCGATGCCGGGCCCGGGATACCTCCCGCTGGGAGTGCACACCCAGCAGGTCCAGCAGCGCCAACTGTCGGGGTTGTCGAAGTCCACCGGCCCGTAAGTTTCCGGCAGCCACAACTGCACGCCGTGCCTGAGCAAGGTGGGAGTCAACTGTTCAAGCTGCTGGCCGTGGAAGGCGCGCTCGTACTCACCGACGACGATCGCGTCGAACCCGCGTGCCGGATCAGTCATGGCGTCGAGCAGCCGTGCCGCCTGCGGCCGGTCCGGCCAGGGCACCCGGCGGGAGACGCCCTCGTCGAAGAACTCCACCACGATCCCGCCGTGACCGGCGACCAGGTCGCCGGCGTAGTCGCGTTGCCACCGGCACGACGACGCCCGATCCTGAAAGTCGACGGTGGACATTCGTCCATAGAACGCGAACCGCAGCCCATCCGCAGCCGGGGCGAACCGTTGTGGCCGTAGCTTCCACTGCCCGGCGGCCCAGGACGAAAGAGTGCTCCGTCCCGGTTCTGCCGTCGTCCTCGTCACCATAAGGACCTCCACGATCGGCACATCTACCCCGTCATGGTTCCCACGTCCAGAGTAGGAGGAACGCTCAATCCGCGCAGCTCTGTCACCCTTTCGGGTGGTATCGCCGGCCTCCGGCCGGCCGGCTGACGGACAGCGATCTAGGCACGGTCTGACGGCCAGCCCAGCTGCTGGATGAGGGCTCCGCCGGGGCGGCACAGCGTGACAACGTAGCCGACCGTCGGTACGTTACGTGCTGGTTCAGCAACGCGGCGCCGCGTTCGGGCGCCGTTGCAAGGAAGGGCGTCAGATGAACTCACAGGTGCCACTGTGGTTCCCACGCTTCGCAAACGTGCCAGGCGTCCACTATTCCTCGCCGTCGGGGCTGGATGTGTCCAAGCTCAGGCAGCGCAAGGTGCGCCCGACCGTGAACCGCTGGCCGGACATGCCGCCGTCCCTTAGTTGGCCGATGCCGAACGGAACCACCAGTCAGGCCCCTGCTGGTGCCTACCGTCTCGATGATTCCCGTAAGGCGACAACGACCCGGGTGTTGCGCACTCTCGCCGAAGCTCTCGAGTTACCCGGTGAACCCGCTGACTATCACTTCGCAATCCAGGAGGTCATCTCTCTCCTGTGGTCACGTCGCGCCGAAGGGCCGCAGGCATTCGTCGAGCTGGAACGGCTGTGCTGGCTAGACCTTCAGCTGATCCGGGCTTGCCCGAGTGCGGTCACCTATGAGCACCGTGACGGCGGACTGCGGTTCGTCAGCATCACAGCATTTCGGACGCTTTTGGACCTTTATCTCACCGAGGGGGCGCTCGGCGACGCAGCTCAGGTGCTTGAGCTCGCCGATCGGTTCGACAACGGCGACACTCCACCTGCCCGGCGGGCACGGGAGCGGTGTGCTGCGTTCGCCGCGGAGGACAAGAGCTGATGATCCCCGCCCAGGCGGGCAAGGTCACGTCGCTGGCGGACGTGCTGCCCAGCGACTCGTTCCTCGAGTGGGCGTTCCTGCGGTGGGTACTCACGCCGGCCGCATCGCAGGCGATCGTCGCTCGCCTGCGCCCGCAGGCCGAGGTCACCGTCGACGGACGCACCTATCGCTTGGACTACGAGATCCGCGGGGATGAGCTGACTGTCGCTGTCGAGCTCGACGGCTTCACCGTGCATGGCACCCGTGCGGCATTCACATACGACCGGCTCCGGCAGAACGACCTGATGGCCACCGGCTGTGCCGTTGTCCGATTCTCTTACGATGCGATCCGCACCGACACCGCCCGCTGCGTTGCTCAGCTTCAAGCGGTACTCACGCGCGACCCCGCGCTTGCTCTCCTCGTCTCTCCCGATCCCCATGTGGAGGCGCCCGACATGGCCCCCGACCCGATATGGGCGTTGGCACCGTCCCCGCGTGCCGCATCGCCGACGTCCTCCGGGTACTTCGTCGGCGTCCGTTCCGCCATCGACGCCCGCACCCTGCGGGAGTGTCAGAAGCAAGCGTTCGCCGCGCTCGGCAACTACTACGGCTCCCGTGGCACGAAGGCCGCCTGCGTGATGAGCGTCGGTGCCGGCAAGACCGTCCTCGGCGTGGCCGCGGCCCTAGCGTTCACCCGGCGGCGCGCGCTGGTCGTCACGCCAGGCAACGTCATCCGAGGCACGTTCGACCGCGCCTTCGACCACCAGGCACCCGGCAACGCTCTCTACGGACTCCCCGGCGGCCCGCTCATACCCGGCCGCCGCCCGCCGGTGGTGCGGGTACTTGACCGGGACACCGGCGGCATCCGGCGCGTCACGCGAGAACAGTTGCTCGCCGCCGACGTGATCGTGACCAACTTCCACTCCCTGGGCACGGGTGGCGATCCCGACGACCTGCTGACCAAGCTCACACCCGACGACGTGGACATGATCGTCGTCGACGAGGCGCACATCGCCGCCGCAGAGTCCTACCAGCGACTGTTCGCGCACTTCGCTAGCGCCCGGTCGCTGCTGATGAGTGCCTGTTTCACCCGCCTAGACGGCAAACCGATCGCCGCCGACGTCGTCTACCGCTACCGGCTGATCGACTCCATCGCCGACGGCAACGCCAAGAACCTGCGGGTGCTGCCTTTCGTCCCCGACACCGCACTGACCACCTACGAACTGGTGTGGCCCGACGGCCGCCGGGACGAAATCATTGGCCGTGACGCGCTGCTCGCCATCCTCGGAGACGAACGCAAGCTGTCACGGATCACCGCGCGGTCCACCGAACCCATCCGCCGGGTCATGCGGGCCGTGGCCGGTGCGCTGGACGCTCAGCGGGAGCTGCTGTTCCCGGTCAAACCGAGGGTGTTGTTCGCGGCGATGGGGCAGGCGCACGCCGAGCAGATCTCCCGCATCGCCAACGAGCAGGGCATCGCCTGCGACGTGTTGCACCACTCGATGACCGACACTCAGATCAAGCGGGTCCGCGAGCGGTTCGAGTCCGATGCCGGAGACCTGGACGCGATCGTGCAGTTGAAGATGCTCGGCCAAGGCTACGACTTCCCGCCGATCTGCGTCGTCGTCCCGATGCGCCCCTACGGCAGCTTCAGCGAGTTCTACCAGTTCATCGGACGCGGGATCCGGGTGCTGCTCCACCCGGCGCTGATTGGCCGGGTCGGCCCGGAGCAGCAGTTCCTCGACGTCGTGCTGCACGCCGAGCTCGGTCTCAACGAGCACCTGGACACGCTTTACGCCGAAAACGACATGGACCCGATCACCGGGGACGCGACGCTCGATGCCCGTCCGGGCGGCACCCGGCCGCCGTTGCCCGGAACGACCAGCGGTGACGAGGCCGCCCGGATGGACGCCTTCGTCCTGTTCGAGCGCGGCGAGATCGCCAGCCGCGTGGTGTACGACGCCGACAGGATCGAGACCCGCCGCGCGGAACGCGAACGGGAGGCACTGGCCGCCCGATACGCCGCCTACGCGGCCAGCACCGTCAACCCAGTGACGTTCGATCAGTACGTCGAGGTGATGCGAGGCATGCGTGACTGACAGCCTGGGGCGCCGACTGGCCGCGACCAATAATGCGGAGGAGTGGCTGGCCGTCGAGGACGAGGCCGGTGCTGGCAAGCGGTTCGCCGCGGTGGACGATCTGCTGGCCGCGGTGACCTCTGTGGCGTTTGCCGGAAAGCCCCCCGTGTGGGTGACCGCCGCCGAAGCCACCAGGGCACTCACGCTCCGGCACGTTCCCCCCTCGACCCGTGCGGCGCTCAAGCAGAGGTTCGACCTCGCCACGCAACAGGCCGCGGGCGCGTGGTGGCTGCCGGAGTCAGCGCCGATCAAGCCAGGAACGGTCAACCTGCCCGCGTACTACGCCATCGAGCCGCGTTGGGCGATGAACACCGCGGCGACCGACGCCGTACGCGTCGAGTTCGACGGCAGCCCGGATGCGCTGGCCAGCTGGGCGCTGCTTATCCCGTTCGCCAACGCCCTCTACGCACCGCTAATCCTGCGCGGCCCCGACGCCGGCGCGCTCGAGCCCGCCGCCCGGGACGCCGCCTGGGCCGCCGTCGACGCCTTGTATACCGCGCTCGGACTCGCGAGCGAGAACGTGCGCTCCGCGCTGACCCGGATGCGTCCGGGCAACGGCTGGTCACAACTGCCGACCGCAGAGCAGACCGCGACGAAGGTGGCGCTGCTCGACGCGCTCCGCCAGGTCGTCGGCCGGCAGACAGTCCGCCGTTGGCGCGCCGAGGTGCTCCGGCCGCTGGTGCGCCGGTACTACGCGAAGGCGAACAAGGACGCGCCCACCGCACGCGCGGTACTGACAAAGGCGCTGCAACCAGCGACCGCCGCCTACTTCGGCGGCAACTGGCTGGCGCTGCTGGACTACCTCGGCGAGGCCGTGGCCGCAGGCGAGGAGATCAGCACCGCTCTGCCCGAGCCGCGACTGTATGTGCAGGCCTCAGCGAAGGTCGAGCAGGTCGCCGCCGAGAAGAACCTGCCGGTCGAGGAGGTCGCGAAGATCCTTGCCAGCTACCTCGGCACCGACGAAATCCGTTCCCCCATCCAGCGCCGCCTCGACGTCCTGCGCCGCTACTGGGCCGCGTTCGACACCGTCCACGCGCGGCAGGCCTCCGGCATGCCGGCGCCACCAGACCTGACGCCAGGCCGCGGCTTCGACATCGGCGAGGACGTGCCGTTCACCCGCCCCGATCTCGAGCGGGTTCTGCCCCCGGCCGTGCTCGCCGACATCGACGCCCTGTGGAGCGGCGCATGCGTTCCGCGCTACCCCGACCGCATCGTCTCGACGCTGTTCCCACAAGCGGCGATGGTCGCCGCGTTCGGCCCCGCTCTGACCTTCTGGAACAACATCGCGCTCACCTGCTGGTTCTACTGCGAGGGCCCCTACTCCCGCACCGACATCGACGGCACGGCCGAGTACCACAGCCGGGATGTCAAGGCCCTCGCCGCCGCCGACACACCGGTCGACCAGCAACTGTTCGCTGACCTGCGCGCCGCGCAGCAGCGGCTAGGACCCCCGCAGGAACTGTGGGCAGACCGCCGCGTCCTCGATGAAGCAGGCCCCGGCGTCACCATCACGATGTCGATGGGCGGGGGCGTTCGCCGCGACGGATTCGAGATCCTCCGCGACATCGTCACCACGCACCGCCGCGCATGGGCCGCCCACAACCTGGAGACTGCGCTGAACCGCGCCTGGGAGGAGCCGCTGCGCGAGCTCGCCCGCCAGGTGAACCTCGCCGTCGCCCGCCGCGGCAAGCTCCCTACCCTCAAGCAGTTTGCCACCCTCGGGGCACCGATCGCCAATGCCTGGTTCGGCGGGGACCTCGCCGCGCTCTACGCCGCCGTCGGCGAAAGAGCACCCGTCGAGCCGACTCGCATGCAGCTGATGCCCTATGACCGGGCGGCGTTCTGCAATCAGGTCTTCACCACACTTGGCGGCCGGTACGTCCCCAACAGCCGCGCGGTTGAGGACATCGAGGGGAACCACCTCTCGTGGGACCTCCGCAGGCTGGCCGCCGAGGCCCCCCGATTCATCCAGCTCGAGGAGGCGCTCGACCGGCCGCCGACTCCGAAGGAGTTCGGCGCTGCCCGGCTCACCTGGCCCGACACCGTCACCTTCGACCGATACGCGGCTGCCGTCCGGCAGGTCCGTGCTGGACTCGACACCGTCCGTCCGACCGCGACCACCGCGGAGCAAGCGGCGAGCCGGGTCGCCGGCACGGAGCCGACGACCACCTCGGTCGGGCGGTCATGGGAGTCCACCGGCCAGGCAGCACCGGCCCGGCCCGCCCCGGAGCAACGGCCAATCCCGGCTCAACCGTCGATGCCCACTGCCGCGGCGCAGCCAGCAGCAGCCTCACCAAGGCAATCGTCCACACCGCCACGTGCGGTCTCACCGGCGGCAGGCACCGCAGCCCCCGAGCGACGCTCAGGTGTCATGGGGCGGCTCCTCGGCCACCGGAAGGCGTCGGCCCCGGAATCCCCGGGCGCCGGCTGGTACCCGGACCCCCAGACGCCGGGGCAGCTGCGCTGGTGGGACGGTGCTGCCTGGACGGAGCACATCCACAGACCGTGACGACTGGCTGCCCAGTGTGTGAGAGGGTGGGATCGACTGCGCCGCCTGGCAGGCCGGCAGGATCCTGTGCTGCAAGGTCACCAGGAGCATCCGTGGCGCCAGATGGGGCTCATTCCCGACCGCGGCGCGGCCCGCCAACGAGCGCAACCGGTCGTACGATCTTGGTGTGTCAGGCGAGAAGCGCAGGAAGGCGGAGAAGCGCCGTAGGCGCCGTCGCGCGAAGCATGCCGGGGCCCTAGTGTCCTGAGTCGCTGATTCGTTGATAGATTGGCGGTATGGGTGATGGCCGTGGTCCGAAGCTGGCGCCGCTGGAACTGACCGTCGAGGAGCGGGAGGCATTGCAGGGGCTGGCTCGGCGGCCGAAGACGGCGCAGGCGTTGGCGGTGCGGGCGCGGATCGTGCTGGCGTGTGCGGAAGGGCTGTCCAACAGCGAGGTGTCTCGCCGGCTTGGGGTGTCGCTGCCGACGGTCGGCAAATGGCGCAAGCGGTTCGTGGCCGATCGGGTGGACGGGCTGCGGGACGAGCCGCGTCCGGGCGCGCCACGCAAGATCGGTGACGAGCAGGTCGAGGTCGTGATCACGAAGACGCTCGAAGAATTGCCTTCCGATCAGGACAGTCATTGGTCGACCCGGTCGATGGCCAAGGCGGTGGGGCTGAACCAGACCGCGGTCTCGCGGATCTGGCGGGCGTTCGGGCTCAAACCGCACCAGGTCGACAGTTGGAAGCTGTCGACCGACCCGCTGTTCGTGGACGAGGTCCGCGACATCGTCGGGTTGTACCTGGACCCGCCCGAGGCCGCCATGGTCCTCGCCGTGGACGAGAAGTCGCAGATCCAGGCCCTCGATCGGACCGCGCCGATGCTGCCGATGATGCCCGGCGTACCCGGCCGGGTGACCCATGACTACGTGCGCCACGGCACCACCAGCCTGTTCGCCGCGCTGGACGTGGCCACCGGCAAGGTGATCGGCCAGACCCAGCGTAAACACCGCCACCAGGAGTTCCTGCGCTTCCTGCGCACCATCGACCGGGCAACCCCGCCCGAGTTGGGGCTGCATCTGGTGCTGGACAACTACGCCACCCACAAGACGCTCGCCATCGGGCAGTGGCTGCTCAAGCACCCCCGGTTCCACCTGCACTTCACCCCGACCTACTCGTCGTGGCTCAACCTGGTCGAACGCTGGTTCGCCGAACTGACCAACCGCAAACTCCGTCGGTCCGCCCACCGCAGCGTCGCCGCACTGGAAGCCGACGTAAACGCCTGGATCGAGGCGTGGAACGCCGACCCCAACCCGTTCGTGTGGACCAAGACGGCTGACGACATCCTCGAAACGATCGCCGCATACTGCCAACGAATTAACGACTCAGCATACTAGTCGGTGCGGGGCGACGCCTTGAGAAGCCAGTTGTCGAGTGCGGGGGTGATGTCTCGTTCCGCGACGTAGACGTTGCGGGGGTGCTGGGCCGATCCACTACGCTCCGCCTGCTGGAACAGGACCGGTTCCTATCAAGCGGGTGGAGTGGCAATGGCGTGGCTTCGACGGCGGTGGGTCCTCGTTGCGGTGGTTGCAACGGTGGCGCTCGGTTTGTTGGTCTGGTTGTTCTGGCCGGAGCGTGCGCAGGATCCGGCGCCACGGGAGCGGGCGTACCAAGCGTTCACCGCCTGTCTGTTGACCGATGACAAGGGGCTCGCTGGCGAGTTGGCGCGGGCGACATGGGAGGGCATGCAGCAGGCATCGCTCGCCGAATCGTTCAAGGTGCAGTACCTGGCGGTCGCCGGGCCGCAGACGGAGGCCAACGCTTCCGCGTACTTCAACAGCCTCGGTCTGCAGAGGTGTGGCGTGGTGGTCGCGGTGGGGGAGGCGCCGGTCGCGGCGCTGGCGGAGGGAAGGTCGCGGTTTCCGACCGCACGCTACGTAGTGGTCGGTGGGTCGGCCGCCCTGCCGGGCGTCGCCCGGGTTGACTCGAGCCCGGTGACAGGCGTGGGCACTAATGTGCGGGCGGAGGTGGCTGCGGCATACGCAGCGGTCAGCGGAAACTAATCTTATGAACTTCCATGCTTGATTTTTTAGGCAACGTCCAGGAAGCTTCCCCCTGATAAATTTGGACACGTCACGGGGGAGACTGCCATGGGCGGTCAGCGGCAGCGTGCGCGGATTGCGGCCGAAGTTGTACGGCGGTCTCGCCAGCGAAGGGGCGGCCGTCTCAGCGCGGTGCTGGTCCTGGCACTGCTGTTGGTACTCGGCGCCCCGAAGGCGCCTTTGTCTCACCCGGGCTCCTCCGGCTTCCCGCTGGGCTGGGTCTCTACCCTGCTTTCGTTGCGAGTCTCCTGGGCGCAGCCGGCTACGCCGAAGCAGCAAAGCGGCCGATCGCCCGACCGGGGACACTACGTGCAGTCCCCGGCCTTCGAGGACCGGAGCGAGGTGGCCCCGGCGAAGGGTGAGCTGAAGCTTCAGCGTTCGCACCAGCCGGCAGGTGGTGTCCGCAGCACCGGTTCCAAGGGGCGGTTCGACCGGGCGACCAGTAAGCGGCTCCCGGAAGCGGCTACCGACAATTCGGATACTTTCGAGAACGCCGACGGCTCCTACACCCGTCGGGTCTACCACGAACCGATCAACTACAAGGACCAGCAGGGCCGCTGGCGGCAGATCGACAACACCCTTCAGCAGATCGACGACCGGCTGCAGGTCCGTGCCAATCCCGTCGATGTCACCTTCGCCGTACGGGCGGCGGGGACCTCGCAACCGCTCATGCGCATGGACCTCGGCCAGGGCCATGTCCTCGGTTACGACCTGAGCGGTGCCACGGCGAGCACGGCCACCCTGGCCGACGCGACCGCCACCTACCCGAACGTGTTCCCGAACGTTGACCTGACCCTGCGGGCGAGTGGCGGCACGGTCAAGGAGAGCCTGATCTTCCATTCGCCTGACGTGGCGACCGAGTACCTGTATCCCCTGCACCTGACCGGTCTGACCCCTGAGATTGACGATGACGGCGGAGCTGTCTTCCTCGACGCCGCCGGCAAGGCAGCGGCACGTATGCCAGTCGGCTGGATGGAGGACTCCGCCGTCGACAAGACAGGTGCCAGGACGATCTCCTATGGCGTCCGCTTCGAGATCGTGACCGTCGCCGGTGGCCAGGCGTTGAAGGTCTCCGTCGACGGGAACTGGTTGCGGGACCCGGCACGCAAGTTTCCGGTGGTGCTCGACCCCAGCACCGGCCGGACCGCCACGACCAGCAATGACACCTACGTGCAGTCGGGCAGCACCGAACCACAACGCTACGAGGAGCACAGCGTCGCGGTCGGCACTTTCGACGGCGGCACCGGCAAGGCCAAGGCCCTGTTGCCCTTCTACCCTGCCTTCGGCAATGCCTATGCGGGCAAGCGGCTCAGCGCGGCCGACCTCAACGTGTTCCTCACCTACCAGGGAGTCGACGACACGTGCGTGGCCCGTCGGTTCGACGTGCACCGGGTGACCGCCAACTGGACTACGGCCTCGGTCAAGTACGACACCTTCCCGTCGTACACGGAGTCGATCGGCAACGCCTCCCCGAGCAGCACCGCCGCGTGCGGCAACAGCGCCGCCGACCGTACCGTCGGCACCTGGGTCTCGGTGCCGATGAACGTGGCGGAGATCAACGAGTGGGTGACCGGCGCCAGCACCTACGGGCTGGCCCTGACCGCTTCGGAGAGCGACAGTGACGCGTGGAAGCGGTTTACCTCTACCGACGCCGGGGTGAACTGCAACAACAGCACCTACGGTCTGATCAGTTGCGCTCCGTTCATCGACGTGACCTACACCGACAACGTCGGCCCGCAGGTCGACGTCCGCTACCCGTCTAACAATGTCACCCTCGACACCCTCACCCCGGAGTTCGTGGCCCAGGGGCACGATCCGGACAACTGGCCGGCCAAGGGCCTGCGTTACAACTTCATCATCTACAACGACCAGGGAACGCAGCTCACCAGCTCGGGCTGGGTCGCCAGCGGCGTCTGGAAGGTCCCCGCGGGCGTGCTCGAGTGGAAGAAGACCTACCTGTACGCGGTGCAGGTCAACGACTGGTCGTCCACCGGTCCGTCCGCACCGACTACGTACGCCTTCACCACCCAGGTTCCGCAACCGACGGTTACCTCGGCCCTGGCGCAGAACGGCGGCAAGGGATACGACGCGAGCGTCGGCAACTACACCACCTCCGACACCGATGCGCAGATCACCGCGGCCGGGCCGGCGCTGGCGATCAGCCGGGACTACAACAGCCTGGACACCCGAGTCGACAGCGCCTTCGGCCGGGGGTGGTCATCGATCCTTGACATGCAGGCACGGGAAACGCTGGACGCAGCCGGCGCTCTGCAGACCGTGTCGGTGCGCTACCCGGACGGGCAGGAAGCCGCCTTCGGGCGCAACAACGACGGCACCTGGGTGGCCCCACTAGGCCGCTACTCAGTGTTCAAGCCGATCACAGGCGGCTACTCGCTGACCGACAAGGACGCGACGGCGTACGAGTTCAGCCAGGCAGGTGGCACCGGCGTCTACCGGATCACGAAGATCACCGACTCTTCGGGGCGGGCCCTGACGTTCCGCTATGGAACCAACGGCCGGGTTGACCAGATGACCTCCGTGTCGTCCAACCGCAGGCTGAACGTCACCTGGTCGACGCCACCCAACTCGACGCATCCGCATGTCGCGACAGTGACGACCGACCCGGTGGTCGCCAGTGACCCGACGACCGCGCAGACCTGGACCTACGGTTACGACAACGATCTGCTCAAGTCGGTGTGCGAGCCCGACGCGGGTAGCGTCTGCACGGCCTACGACTACACCTGGGTGTCGCAGCACGCCAACACGGTGCTCAACACCGGGCCGTACTCGTTCTGGCGGTTGAACGAGGCAACGGGTGCCACCGCCGCGCTCAGCGCGGTCATCTCCAACGACGGCGCGGACACCGCCGCCTACACCGACGTCACCCTCGGCGGTGCCGCCGCCCTGCCCGACTCCACCTCCACGTCGGCGGCGTTCAATGGCACGTCATCCCTGGTCGCCCTGCCGACCAAGGCGGTGACCGAAAGCTCGTACCAGTCGGTCGGCATGTGGTTCCGGACCAGCACCCCGGGCGGAGTGCTGTTCAGCTATGCCAAGGACGCGGTCACGCCGGGCGCCACCACGACAGCGACCTACGTGCCGGCGCTCTACGTCGGCTCCGACGGGCGGCTCCGCGGCGAACTCGGCACCGTCAACGTCGCCGGCGCGATGTCATCCCCGGCTCCGGTGACCGACGGCCAGTGGCATCACGTGGCGATCGCCGGAAACGGCGGTAGCCAGCAGCTCTACCTCGACGGTGTCCAGGTCGGCAGCCTCACCGGCACGATCAATCTGCACAGTCTGGACGCCACCCGGGCCTATGTCGGGGCCGGTTTCCTGGGTGGTGCCTGGCCGAGTCAGCCGCACACCGCGCCCACCGCGTCCTTCTTCTCCGGCTCGATCGCCGATGTCGCCTATTACAACAGCGCACTGACCGGCGTGGACGTGGCCGCCATGTACCAGTCCGGGCGGACCGGCACGGCGCAACTGCATCGGATTACCAGCGCTGCGGGCCGGGTTGAGGCGCAGGTCGCCTACCACACGGTCACCGGTCGGGTCAGCGAGCTCACCGACGAGAACGGCGGGGTGTGGAAGATCGGCGCCCCCGCCACCTCTGGGTCGAGCCTGGTCTACGTCTCGTCGGTGCTCGGTTCCCAGCCGACCGACTACTGGCGGCTTGGTGACATCGAGGCGCCGGCCGAGGCGGTGAACGTCGTGCACAGCAACCGTGCGCGCTACAACGCGGTCACGTTCGATACCAGTCAGCCGAACGCCACCAGCCCGTTCTCGGACACCTATGGCGCGTCCTTCAACGGCACCTCGTCGTACGTGAAGCCGTTCGAGGTGACCAATATGGGCGCCGAGTATGGCGTCGACTTTCCGCTGGCCGAGGCGGCGACCGTGGAGATGTGGTTCAAGACGCCGGCCAACCACGCGGTGAGCGGCACGCTCTACTCCTACCAGGCCAACGAACTACACAACGCTCCGGCGACCTCGAACTGGACCCCAGCGCTCTACATCGGCGCGGACGGTTACCTGCGCGGCGAGTTCTATAACGGCACCTACAACGCGCCGATCACCTCCACCACGAAGGTCAACGACGGCAACTGGCACCACGTGGTGCTGTCGGCGTCCACCACCCGGCAGACGCTCTACCTCGACAGCAAGATCGTGGGCCACCTCGGTGCGATGGTCGCCACCAACGCCTCGCACGCGTACATCGGCGCCGGCACCACGAAGTCGTGGCCCAGCTCGTCAGCGGACGTCAGCTACTTCAAGGGCAACATCGCCGAGTTCGCCTACTACGAGCGGGAGTTGCCGCCCACCGAGGTCGATGTCCACTACAAGGCGTCGAAGAGCGCTACGCAGACCGGGCCCACCGCGACGTTGACCCCGGTCACCACGGTGACCGTCACCGATCCCACCAACAAGGATTCGAAGCAGGTCTTCGACCTTGTCAACGGCAACCGGCTGATCTCCGCGAGCGACGTCCTCGGCCGGACTACCTCGTACGGCTACGACATCGGCGGGTTCGAGTCGGTTGAGTTCGATCCGTTGGGTATGAAGAACGTTTCCGCCCGGGACGTACGCGGCAACACGATCCGTTCCACGGTCTGTCGGGACCAGACGAACTGTGACAGCACCTACTACAAGTACTGGCCCGACTCGACCACCGTGAACCTCACCCCGGACGCCCGCAACGATCAGCTCATCGAGGTCCGCGACGCCCGGTCACAGAGCGCCACGGACAACACCTACCTGACGAAGCTGGCCTACGACACCGCCGGGAATCGGCTGTCGGTCACCTCTCCACCCGTGCCCGGCTATCCGTCGGGCCGGGCGACGGCGATGACCTACTCGACCGCGACGACTGCGGCGGTCGGTGGTGGCACGGTTCCGCCGGGTCTGCCGCTGACCACCACGTCGGCCGGCGGCGGACAGCAGAGCACCGCGTACAACGCCGCGGGGGACGCCGTTCGGATCACCGACGCGACCGGTCTTGTCACCGAGTTCACCTACGACGGGCTCGGACGTACCCGCACCAAGACGGTCAAGGCGGATGCGCCGCTCGGGGACCTGACCACCACCTACACCTATGACGCAGCCGACCAGGTCGTCGAGCAACTCGACCCGCCGGTGCTCAACCAGGTGACCGGTGCGGTGCACACCGCGAAGACCGAGACCACCTATGACGCCGACGGCAACGTCACGTACCGCAAGGTCTCCGACACCACGGGCGGGGACAGCCATCGGGACGCAAGCAGCTACTACGACTCCCACGGCCGAGTCGTCAAGACCGTCGACGCGGTCGGCGCGGTCACTCTCTTCGAGTACGACCTCTACGGCAACCGGACCCGGACGGTGGGCTGCGAAAGCAGCCCGGCGCCGGGCAGCCCCTGCCCCGGTGGGGACGTGTTGCGTGACATGGTCGACACGTACGATGCCGCCGGTCAGCAACTCACCACCACCGTCACCGGCACCGACGGCACCAGCACCCAGGTTTCGTCGAAGGCGTACTTCGCCAACGGCAACCTCGCCTCGGAAATCGACGCGATGAACTGGGTGACCGAGTACGAGTACGACGCCAACGACAACGTCAAGAAGGTGACCCGCACCGACGGGGTCAAGCGGTTCGTGCGGGAGGAGAACAGCTACGACCCGATCGGCAACCTGTACATGCGTCGGGCCGACAACGGGGCCAACTGGACCATCTACGAGTACGACGCCGCCGGCCGGCTGGTCTCCTCCACCGAACAGCCCTTCGACCTGGAACGGACCACGAAGTACACGTACGACGCCGACGACCATGTGCTGACCACCCGCCAAGCCGCCGGCCAGCTCCAGACGCCGTTGGAGACCGTGGAGAACACCTACGATCGGATGGGTCGGGTGACCTCGGAGAGCGTCAGTGTCAAGAGCGCCGCTCTGCCGGTGGGCTGGTGGCGGATGGGGGAGACCGCAGCCAGTTACGAGGCTGCCGACTCGTCACCGTCGGTACGGAATCTGTTTTCCTTCAACGGTACCGTCGGCCGTTCCGACGGCGCTGCGGTGTTCAACCGGACCACCGTGTACGAGACCGCGCAACCAGCATTGGTCACCACCCAGTCGTACTCGGTGTCGGCCTGGGTGAAACTGGCTGACCTCAACCAGCATCAGACCGTCGTCGGCCAGGGCGGCAACAACACCGGGGCGTTCTTCCTCCGGTACAACCAGTCGGTCAACAGGTGGGAATTCCTCTCCCCGGCATCGGACAGCGCGTCCGCCACCTCCAATGCAGCGCGATCAGCCACTGCTCCGGCGTTGAACACCTGGACCCACCTCGTCGGGGTTTTCGACGCCCAGACCAAGGCGTTGACGCTGTACGTCAACGGTGCCCAGGCGGGGACCGCGACGAACGCCACCCCGTGGAACTCCGTCACCCCGTTGTCGGTCGGTGGCATTCTCATCGGCCCCAACCAGACCAACCTTGTCAATGGCTCGATCGACAACGTGCAGATCTTCCAGGAGGCGCTCAGCACCGACGAGGCGGCCACCCTCTACGGCGGCGGCAACGGGCGTAACGCCACCACGACCGTCACGCCGAAGAAGCTGACCACCTCCTACACCGTCGACAAGCGCGGCCTGGTCACCGCGATGACCGATCCGATGGGCAACCTGACCTCCTTCGAGTACGACGCGGCCGGGCAACTGGCCAAGGTGGTCTCGCCGTCGGTGTCGACGGAGACCTTCGGTGGGGGCGCCCCGGTGCCGGCGGTACCGGTCTCCCGGACCGGCTACAACACCTTCGGCGAGGCGACCGAAACCCAGGATCCGCTGACCAACGTCCTCACCACCCGCTACGACGCGGTAGGGCGACCGATCAAGACGATCATGCCCGCCTACACCCCACCCGGTGGCAGCCCGATCGCCGCGGCGGAGACCAGCACCGTCTACGACCTGCTCGGCCAGGTCGCGTCGACCACCGACCGGCGCGGCAAGACCACGACCTTCGAGTACGACTCGCTCAGTAACCCGGTCAAGGTGACCAATCCGGCCGGAAAGGTGACCACCGCCAAGTACGACAAGGTGGGTGACCTGCTGGAGACGGTGGACCCCACCGGGGCCAAGACCACTGCGACCTACGACTACCTCGGCCGGACGCTGACCTCCAGCCAGGTGGTCCGCCAACCGACCCCGGTCACCAACACCACCACCTATGAGTACGGCACGGGGGCGTACGGCAACACCCCGGCCGCCGGCCCGTGGCTGCAGAAGGTGACCACGCCGGAAGGTGTGGTGCGGAACACCACCTACAACTGGGTGGGTGAGCCGCTGACCGAAACCGACGG
Source organism: Micromonospora sp. MW-13 (assembly GCF_003434305.1). GTDB lineage: Bacteria > Actinomycetota > Actinomycetes > Mycobacteriales > Micromonosporaceae > Micromonospora. Next base: position 35,581 of record NZ_QKKX01000077.1, on the reverse strand, counting down.
AGCCAACAACGTCACCAGGACCGAATACGACGGGCTCGGCCGGGTCGTCAAGACGACGATGCCGGACCTGACGAACCGGACGGTCGCCTACGACGGGGCCGGCCGGGTCACTCGGGTGCAGAACTACAGCGCGACCAACGCGCTGCTCACCACCGAGACCCTGGGCTACGACGACAACAGCAACCTGACCACGGTCCGGGACGCCCGCGGCACCACGACCAGCTTTGCCTACGACGCGCTGGGCAACCTCACCGGGGAGACGCAGCCGGTCACCGCGTCGACCGCCATCGCGACCTCGTTCGGCTACGACCTGGCCGGCAACCGGACCCGGTTCACTGACGGCCGGGGAAACCCCTTCTGGACCACGTACAACTCGTGGGGGCTGCCCGAGTCACGCATCGAACCGGTGACGGCTGCGTACCCGAACGTGGCGGACCGTACCTTCACCGTCGCCTACGACGCGGCAGGTCGCCCGATACGGCAGGACTCCCCGGGCGGGGTGAGCGTCACCAACACCTACGACGACCTTGGCCAGATCCGGCAGATCACCGGCATGGGTGCGGAGGTCGCTACCGCCGACCGGATCTTCGACTACGACGACGCGGGCCGGCTGACCGAACTGTCCGCCCCGTCGGGCACCAACACGATCTCCTACGACGACCGTGGTCTGCCACTCACCGTCACCGGGCCGGCCGACAACAACTCGTTCTCGTACAACCGGGACGGACGGATGGCGTCGCGGACCGACGCCGCAGGGACGACCAGCTACACCTACGACAACGTCGGCCGGTTGCGGACCGCGACGAACCCGACGACCTCCATCAACGTCACCCTGGCCTACAACAAGCTCTCCCAGCCGGGGACGATCACCTACGGCACCAACAACAACGCCCGCACCCTCACCTACGACGACCTGCACCGTCTGAAGACCGACACCCTGAAGAACGCCGCCGGGACGCTCACCCTCGGCTCGATCACCTACGGGTACGACGCCAACGGCAACGAGACGTCCAAGGTGACCACCGGCTTCGCCGGGTCCTCGTCCAACACCTACACCTACGACTTGGCCGACCGGTTGACCTCGTGGAGCAACGGGACGACGTCGACCACGTACGCGTACGACGCCTCGGGCAACCGCACCCAGAACGGGTCCAAGATCTTCACCTACGACGCCCGCAACCAGTTACTGACCCAGAACGACGGCTCGTCGTACCTCTACACCGCACGCGGCACGTTGAAGCGCACGATCTCCGGGTCGGTCGCGTACGACACCCAGACCGACGCCTTCGGCCAGGTGCGAGCCCAGCAGGCTGCCGGGGGTACCACAACCAGCTACGACTACGACGCGCTGGGGCGGGCGATCAAGCCGGGCTTCAGGTACACCGGCCTGAGTAACCAGCTGGCCAGTGACGGCACCGCGACCTACACGCGTGGCCCGGCCGGAGAGTTGTTCGGTGAGGGGTCCGGGACCGGCGCCGGTTCCGGGTACGCCTGGACCGACCAGCACTGGGACGTGGTGGGTCAGTTCTCCGCCGCCGGGACGGCGCTGTCCGGGTCCGCCACCTACGATCCGTTGGGCAATGTGCTGACCACCAGCGGGATGGTCGGCAACCTGGGCTACCAGTCGGAGTGGACGGACGGGCTCAGCGGTCGGGTCAACATGCTGTCGCGTTGGTACAACCCGGCCACCGGGCAGTTCGACACCCGAGACAGCGCCGAGGTGTCTCCAGTGCCCGACTCGGTCGCGGCCAACCGTTTCCAGTACGGCGACGGCAACCCCCTGACCACGGTCGACCCGACCGGACACTGGGGCTGGTCCAGCTTCAAGAAGTCCGTGTCGAGTGCCGTCAAGGTTGTCACGAACCCGGTGTCGACGTTCCGGGCGGCCACGAGTGCCGCGACGTCGGCGTTCAAGCATGTCGCTTCGGGGCGGGCGTGGAAGGACATCAAAGCCGGGGCGAAGAAGGCCGCGAGCAAGGCTTCCAAGGCGTGGAACGTGGTGAAGAAGTCCACGGTCCGCTGGGCCAAGAAGAAGGCCAACTCGGTCAAGGACGCCATGCGGTCGGCCAAGAAATGCCTGTCCGGGGGCGTCGGTAAGTGCGTCAAGGAAACCGCGAAAAAGGCGGTGAAGAAAGTCGTCGACAGTGCCAAGGCGACAGTCGACGCGATAAAGAAGGACCCCTGGAAGTTCGTCGCGACCGCCGCGGCGGGGCTCGTCGCGACGGTTGCCATCGGCGCGTTGTGCGCCACCGGAGTGGGCTGCCTCATCCTGGCCGGAGCCGCAGCCGGTGCGATGGCGGCCGGTGCCGGGTTCATGGTCGACGTTTCCCGAGGCGACCAGGAGTTCTCCTGGAGCGGTCTGGCCGGCACGATGATCGAGGGTGGCTTGGACGGCGCGCTGTCGGCGGGCCTCAGCCGGCTCGGCGGTGGCCTCCGCGCAGCGGCCGGTGGGGCGAAGGCCGCTGCCGCCGCCGGGAGCCGGCTGCCGAAACTGGGCGGGCGCGCGGCGGGCGGTGACGGGGCGAGGGCCAGCGGCGGGGGATCGAAGGCCGCCGGCGGTGGCGGGTCCAGGGCTGCTTCCGCGGATGGATCGTCCGGTGGCTCCGGCTACCAGGGGCGGAACCGCCAGGATGACGGCTCGTCGGGCTGCACGACGCACAGCTTCGATCCGTCGACCCGGGTGCTGCTGGCCGATGGCAGCAGCAAGCCGATCGAGGATCTGAAGCACGGTGACGAGGTCACCGCGACCGACCCCGAGACCGGGCGCAGCGAGGCGAAGCCGGTCACCCAGCTACACGTCAATCAGGACCGTGACCTGACCGACGTCACCGTCCGCGACGCCAAGACCGGCAAGACGACGGTGTTGAAAACGACCCAGCACCACCCGTTCTGGGATGCCACGGACGGCAGGTGGGTTGACGCCGCCAAGCTGACGGTCGGTCACCGACTGCTCGTGCACGACGACAAGCGCCTGGAGGGCGACGGCACCGGCGCCGGCATGGGCGGCGGCGGCCCCGGACACCAACTCACCGTCGTCAAGGTACGCAACTACACCGGCGACAAGCGGATGCACGACCTCACCGTCGCCGACATCCACACGTACTATGTGCTCGCCGGTACGACGTCGGTACTCGTACACAATAACGACTGTGATGTGACGGTTACGAGATCCGCTGATGAAATCACCATTGAGCATGCGGACGGTGGCATCGGTCAGGGTACCATCGATAGAGATGGCGTGGTTGAACTAGGAATCCAAACCCAGTGGGAAGAGACCGCCACTGGAGCCGTGGTTAGGTCAAAATTGCGGGGGTCAAGCGTAATGTCCAGTGTGATGGGACATTTCGGAGATCGCGTTACTGCGATCCGTGGACATTGGGCATTTGGGTCCAATCTTGAGAAATTCAACGAGCTAGCTTCTGCCGGTGCAAGCCATGCGGAGGCGGCTGCTGGAACCTGGACGGGGCGGCAGGCAGCCAAGTACGGCTTCTCGCAAGTTGCATCTGTAACTACCCAGGGCGCGCGGGGGGCTTATAAACCCGTCGAAGCACTATTCAGGAGACCTTGAAGTTGGATCAATGGAGTGAGAGTTGGGTGCGACTTCTAGAGCACTCGTCTCGCGGTAGCGATGACATTGTTAATATCCTACGAAAGGCTCGCTCTGTCGATCCTCGGTTCGACTCGTTTCATGTGCGGGCTTCACTCAGTGCCAAAAAGGCATTTGGGCTCACTATGCGGCAGGCGCATTACGTGGCGGGTTGGCTAGCTGGCGAGGTAACGGATGAAGAATTGCATGCAGCAGTGCCAGAGGTGCTCGGTGATGCTCATGGTCCGTGACGGTCGATGAGCTACCGGAACGACATGAAGCGCCTTGCTTCCGTCCGTCGCCCGCTACTGCGGTTCATGACGCATTGTCCGACGATCTGAACCAAGCCGTATCGGCAGCCTTGATGCGGTGATGTTGCCGCAGGTGGGGGTGTTCTGTGGGCTGAGGGCGCGTCGACGAGCGCGGCCAGTCGACGGACGTGTGGAGGATTTGAAGTAGGCGTATCCAGTCGAGATCGAGGCCGGTTACGCGGGCATGATGAAGCTTCCCCGCGCGGTGTGCTGGAAGGGCTGTGCCGGAAGGTGAGTACGGACTAAAGCGGGGTTTTTGGAGTCGTACGGCGATGGTCTGCGGTAGCTCGCGATCTCGGGTGCCGGAGCCGCTGTGGCTGGGTTTGCGGCAGACCATGTCACCGAAATTATCCGCCACATGCCGGGAAGGCTCCGACCTGCGCCGGGACGTCGTCGGTAGGCGATGTGGGGAAGTGATTGTCGCGGAACTACGGGATAGGGATGTCGCGCCACGAGCTGGGCGGCTAAGTAGACTTTTGCTCCCCGTTCTTTCCTCTAGCAGCGGTTTGTCGCCGTGGTGTTGTGCGGCGACGCCGCTGCCCCTGAATGGCTGTGGGTCTGCGTCAGAGGAGACCACGCACCTGTTCATAGCAGCTGGTCGGGCTGTTGGAGTAGTGCGAAGGCTATTGCGGGGCCGGACCTTCAACAGTTCCTCGAAAGACTCGACGAGAGAGTGACGCAGGGCGACAGGTTGGGGCCGTTCGGTCCCTACCTGGATGAGCACTACTTTTTCGATGGTTGGGATTCGTAGGCCAGTGGCATCCTAGTCGCCACTAGCGAGTTTGTCCTGACGAGGTCCTGACGAATGCCGGGCTTGCATTGTCTATCGCGGAACTCGTCAGTGGTGTCTTCGGGGCCGAGTGAATTCAATCGCGGCAGGAGCCGTGAGTGAGTTCGGTGTGTTGGTGTCGCAACTGTGTGCATCGGGGTGCGTCGTCGGGCGTGCTCGTGCGCGTGGGTTGCCGTCAGCGTTGCCGTCAAGCAATTGCAAGGTAAGTAAATAACTGGATATTAACCTCGCAGGGCCTCGGCAAAGTCCTCAGTTGATGCCGAGTAGGGCCAGTGGCCGGTTGCTGTCGCGGGCGTGGTGTCGGTTGGCGGCGGCGATGTTGGTGACGCCGGCGGTGCGTAGTGCGCCGATGGCGGCGTTGCGCAGGGCGGCCATGACTTGGGGTCCGGTGCCGGTGCGGATCTGGGATCGGTCTTCGTCGTAGGTGACGTCGCGTACCCAGTGAGCTGTTCTCGGTAGCCAGGCGTGACGGTGTGTGACTGGCGGTTGTAGGCGGTGGATGACACGCCGACGGTGTCGCGCTGCGCCAGAAAAGGAGTGAAGCCCCTGTAGGAAGTGGTCATCTCACTGATCAACTCCACAGAGGCCTCACGTGTCTGCCAGTGTCACATATAGCTGTGTGCTTCCTGCACGGCAGGAGACCGTCCTGTTCGTGTCGGCCTTGATCCACGCCCGGCGCCAGCGTCTGGGAACCCGCCGTGGCCGTCGGGCGTTGACGTGCTTCCAACAGGCGGTCCTGGTCATGCGGTGGTTTCTCGACGGCACCCGAGTGCGGCAGCTGGCGGTCGACAACGCGATCTCGGTCCCGAACGTCTATCGCTGCCTCCACGAGGGCATCGACGTGTTGGCCGGCCTCAAGCCGTCCCTGCACGCGGCCCTGCTGGCGGCGAAGATCGCCGGACATCCTCACGTCAACATCGACGGCACGCTCATCTACACCGACCGGTGCGCGGCGCCCGGACCGACCCCCGGCGTGGATCTCTGGTGGTCAGGCAAACATCACCACCACGGCGGCAACATCCAGGTCGTGTCGTCACCGGACGGGTGGCCGCTGTGGACCTCCGACGTCCGCCCAGGACGTGAACACGACACGACCTGCGCACGCGCCCACCCGCAGATCTTGCCCGATTTGACGGCTTGGACCGGCGACGGCCTGCACGCCCTGGCCGACCTGGGCTACGAAGGCGAAGCCACCATCGTCACCGTCCCGATCAAGAAGACGAAGGGCGTCGAACTAACCGACGCCCAGAAGCAGCTCAACTGGCTACAGGCCCACGCCCGAGCCCGCGCCGAACAAGCCAACGCCCTGCTCAAGATGACCTTTAAAGCCCTGCGCCGCGTCAGCCTCGACCCCAGCCAGATCGGCAAAATCGCCGCCGCCGCACTCGTGCTCCTGCACGTCGATCAGAGCCGAACCACATAATCACCCACCGTCACGGGACGTTACCGAGAATGGCTCAGTCTGCGCCAGCAGCTGTGCCCGCCCGAACTGCTCGGCCGGATGAACGCCACCATGCGGTTCCTGCTCGGCGGGGCGATGCCGCTGGGCGCGCTGCTGGGCACCGTGCTGGGGGCCGCCGCCGGCGCCCGGGTGGCCCTGTGGGTGGGTGCGGTCGGCCTGCTCCTCTCCTGCCTGCCGCTGCTGCGCCTGGGCGTCCCGGCCGACCGCCAGCCCGCGTAGGCCGGTGGGGTGCGCGGTGATGCAGAGGAAGTGGACATGTCGGGTGGCTACTTCCATGACCACCAGCAGGTACAGGCGTCGCGGCAGGATCGTGTCGATGTGGCACACCCGCTCGGACCAGGGCCAGCAGCGCGTCATGAAGGCCATCGCCCCATGCCGGGGCGGTGGTATCGGCCTCGGGCGCTCGGTGGGTTGTCCGGTGGGTACGGATCGACCCACCGGACGTGCACCGTGGGCAGGCAGGAGGCCGCCCTCCGCGCCGGCGGCGTGAAGGGCGGCCTGGTGTGCAGGGTTCGGGAAGGGGCGGACCAGTTGCGCGAGTGTCAGGCGGTGAGGCCGTACGCCCGGTCGATGGTCTGGACCACGCGGTTGCCCGCGCTGTCCCACGCCTCGGTGCGTACCGAGACCGCGCCGGTGGTCTTCTCCAGCTTCGGGTGCTTGACCTGCACCTGCCAGCTGCCGTCGCGGTTCTTCTTCACCTGCGCCGCGACCCAGGTCTTGCCGTCGTCGTAGGAGACCCAACTGCGCAGTCCGGTGATCCCGGGTGCGTTCGGCATGACGTGCCGTGCGGTGACGTCGAACCGGTAGAGCTGGTTGGCCTTCGTGGTGTCGTTGAGGGCTAGGTCGAAGTCGTGGCTGAGCTGGATCAGCGGTTGCCACTCACACGGGCCGGTGGCCTGACCGAGCTCGGCTGACGAGCAGTAGACCGGCTTCTTGACGGTCTGGACCGCGGCACGTTGCGAGCGGAACGTCCAGTCCGTGGTCACCCGCTCGGCCAGGTGCTGTCCGGAGAAGTCGTCGTAGGAGACGGTCTTCAGTTGGTAAGTGCCGGCTTCGGCGGGCAGGGCGTACTGCGTGTATGCCGGGAACGACGACGGCATCGGTGTGATCGGGACCGCGTCGCGGGTGAGCGAGACCTCCATCCGGCGCAGCGGCACGTCACCGGTGGCCAGCCCCGGATCGGCTGCGGACACCGCCCACTGGTAGATGCCGAGCGTGTCGGTCTGGCGGCACACCGTGCAGAACCCAGCCCACTGGTGTTCGAACGGACGGTAGCCGAAGTCGGGCTGCCCGAACACGTACGGTGCCTGGTTGATCTTCTCGACCCGCGTCTCGGGCTTGAGGAACCCGTTGTTGCGTGCGTTGATGGTCCGCGTGATGCCGGTGGCCGGATTGGTGAGGACGAAGTTGCGCTTCCAGAGAATGTCGGGCCCGACCACGTTGTAGTAGTCAACCCGGTTGATGGGTGCCTGGTAGACGTGGCCCGCGTTGAAGCTGAAGGTGTCGTCTGGGCCGAAGGTGTGGTTGACCTCGGACATGACCGGCAGGTTCTTCTCCACCGGGAACTGCACGTGCTGCTCGGTGTTCACCCGGACCAGGTCCTTGTGCCGCACCTTGGTGACCAACGTGCTGGGGATCTTGTCGGTGTAGAACGGGCGCAACTTGTACTCGTACGGGCTGGCGATCTGCGCCTTGATGTCCACGTAGGGCGCGCTCGCGCCGGCGAGGACGTCGGCGACCTGCTTCCACTGCTGCCCGTCCAGCCAGAGGAACGGCAGGCGCTGTCCGCAGTACTGGGTGAACCAGCTCCCGATCATTCGACTATAGAGCGGATCCTTGTTGTGGTTGAGGATTCCAGCCGCACCGGCGTCGGCGCTGCGCTCCTGCGCCGCGCAGTACTCGTCTGCGGTGGTGGCGTTGGCGGTTTCGAGCAGGATCAGCTTGCCGCGCACGTCCTTACCGCCGAGCACGTCGTCGTAGCTGGCCAGTTTGAGTCGTTGGTCGGTTTCGAACTTCAGCAGCCTCGGCGAGGTCAGATTCCACGGTTCGACCAGCTCGCTGTCGTTGTTGTACAGCGGGTTGACCTGGGCCTTCCCGTTGCCGTTCACGGTCATGGCCGCCTCGGGTGCGGCGAGCACCTGTTCGTACCAGAATCGGTACTTACCGATGGTCGCCGTGGTCTTGGTGGGTGTCGCGAAGAGGCGGAGGCCGTAGCCGAAGCCGGTCGTGGTGACGAAGTAGTTGGCGTAGGTGAGGCCGGCGGCGGTGGTGTAGCTGCTGGCTATGAGGTTGTGTACGACCTCGCTGGGTTGCGGCGTGTTGATCTTGTTGATCGGCACCACGTCGGTGTCGAGGTTGTACTCGATGGTGGCGTCCCCGGCGACGGTGTACTGCGGCTCCTCGATCCAGACCGCGGCCTCCAACGAGCCCGTGGCGAACGCCCCCGGCGCGTTGCAGTAGAAGTGGTAGTCGCCCTCGGGGACGTCTACGGTGCCGGTGGCCACGCCGTTGCTCGAGAACAGAACCTGCGTGTAGCTTTCCCGGCCGCCGCCGCCCTCGTCGTTCAGCTTGCCGAAACTGCAGATGACCTGCCCGCCGAGGCGCAGCTGCGGACCTTCGGTGATGGTCACGGTGATCTGGCGCGAGGGCCCCCGGCGCGTCGCGCTGACCGGCAGGGTCAGCCTGGTGCCGGTGCTCTCCTCGACCGCCACGACCGATCCGGTGTAGCTGCCGTCGTCGACCACGCTGGTGTCCAGCGTGACGGTCGCCTGGGCACTGCCGCCCGCCGGGACGGTGACCGTGGCCGGCGCGGTGAGCCCGCTGCTCGCGTCGTCACCGTTGGCCCGGCGCAGCTTGAGGGCCAGGGTCAGGGTCACCGGCGCCGTGGTGGGGTTGCTGAAGGTGAGCTGCTTGTCCACCCGCGGCTGGGCGTCGGGGGTGACCAGGCCGTAGTCGAGGTTCACCGTGTTGGTGGTGACCTGCTGGCGGATGGCGCGGGCTAGGTCGACCCGGCCGGCACCCTGCTCGTAGGCGGTGTACCCGGCGTCCTTGCTGGTGCTCATCAGCGTCGGCTTGAGCTGGCTGGCGGTCCAGTCCGGATGCCGCTGCGCCAGGACGGCGGCGGCGCCCGCCACGTGCGGGGTCGCCATCGACGTGCCGTTCGCCGAGGTGTACAGGTCGTCCACCGGGGTGCCCATCGTGGTACCCGCCGCCCGGGCGGCGACGATGGCGACACCCGGGGCGGCGATGTCCGGCTTGAGCGCCCGGTCCCCGCTCCGCGGGCCACGGCTGGAGAAGGAGGCCAGCCGGTCGTTGTTGTCGGTCGCGGCCACGGTCAGCGCGGCATCCGCCGCGCCCGGCGAGCCGATGGTGGACGCCCTACCGTCGTTACCGGCGGCGATGACGAACAGCGCCCCGGTCTCAGCGGTGAGCCGGTTGACCGCCTGGCTGCCCGGGTCCGTACCGTCGCTGCGCCCGCCGCCCAGGCTCAGGCTGACGATCTTGGCGCCGTTGGTCGCGGCCCACTCCATCCCGTCGATGATCCAGGACATGTCGCCGAACCCGTCGTCGGCGAGCACCTTGCCGATCATCAGGTCCGCACCCGGAGCTACACCCTTACGCGTACCGCCGGAACCCGCACCGGTGCCGGCGACCGTGGCCGCCACATGCGTGCCATGCCCATGCCCATCGGTCACCGCCGATGCACCCGGCACGAAGCTCTTCGACCCCACCACCTTGCCCTGCAGGTCCGGGTGGGTGGCGTCGAACCCGGTGTCCAGCACCGCGACCTTCACCCCGGTGCCGTCGAACCCGGCGGCCCATGCCTCTGGAGCGCCGATCAGCGGCACACTCTCGGACAGGTCAGCCTGCACCCGCTGGTCCAGCCACACCTTGCTGACCCCGGCACCCAACGTTTTCGGCCCCGCAGCCGTGGCACTGGGCGCGCTGGTCTTCGCGGTGGCGGTGGCGGTGCCGGTCAGCGTCGACCAGAAGTCGGCGGCCTTGGCCTTGTCCACCGCCATCCCCGCACCCGAAACGCTGGGCAGGTCACGACGCTTGACCGCACCCGGCAACGCCGCAGGCGACGGGCTCGCCGCCGCCCGAGCCGACGTGCCCGCGCCCGCCGTGTAACTCACGATCACCGGCGTCGAGGTCGCCTTGTCGTCGCCGTACCCGTTACGGGCCAGATACTGCACATCGAACAACTCCCGATCCAGCACACCGGAAGCCACCAGGCCCTGAGCCGACTGCGGGATCACGTACACGCCGGTCGGGTCCGAGTACGCCTGGAACGACCGGGACGCGTTCGGACCGGTCGACCCACCGACTACGGTGGCCGTACCACGACCGTCCGGACCCTCGGTGTAGCGCACCTTGTCACCGGAGATCAACGTGATCACGGCGCTGGTCCCGCCGGGTCCGCCCGGTGTCGGGGTCGCGGTCTCGCTGGGCGTCGTCGTGGTGGCCGCCGTCGGGGCGGCGTTTGCCAGCGGCGTCACACCGACGGTGGTGGCGGCGACAGCGACGACGGCCAGACCGCTTACGGCCGGGCCGCGCCATGTTCGCCAGCGGATTACGCTATGCATACCAATTCCTCCGAAGGGGGATGAGGATGGCAAAGACGTACGAGGGGTGCACGTCCGCGGGCAGTCTCGCAAAAGGTCTTGGTCTCGGGGAAGGAATCTGCCCAATGCACTTGTCGACATGGCGGGAAGTGAACCGGGCCACCGCGAACGCCTCGCCTTTGCAGACCGGCTGGTCAACGGCATGATGAGGGCATGCAGGAGGTGCGGTACCCGTTACCGGGACTCGGTCTGTCGCAAACCGAGCAGGCGCTCTACGAGACACTCGTGGCCGGCCCGGTCAGCGTGCCGGCGGAGGTCACGGGGACGGATGACTTCGCGCGTTTGTTGGAGCTCGGCCTGGTCACCCGGCTACCCGGGCAACCACCGGGCTGGTGGGTGACGCCGCCCGACGCCGCGTTCGGACCCCACATCGCCCGCCACCGCCTGCGCCTTTACGAACTGCGGCAACGGCTGGACCAGATGACCGGACAGAAGCGGGTCACCGCCAGCGACAGCACCGCGTTGGTCGAGGTGACCCACAGCCCGGAAACCTCCCGCGCCATGTTCGAAGACCTGGTGCGACACACCGAACGGGAGGTGCTGATCTGCGACGCGCCGCCGTATCTCAACGGCCTTCGCAAACAACCCGCCAACTTCGTGTCCCCGCGACGGGGCGTGCGTGTCCGCACCCTCTACGACCGGGAGAGCCTCGCCCTCCCCGGCTCGCTCGCCTACATCGCCGCCTCGATCGAAGCCAGCGAGGAGGTCCGGGTCACCGACGTACCGATGAAACTCATGATCTGCGACGGACGGCGCGCCATGGTACCGCTGCGACTGCGTCCCCTCGAGATGGACAGATTCCTGCTGGTACACGACCTGGTGCTGCTCGCGGCGCTGACGGCACTGTTCGAGAGCTTTTGGGAACAGGCGGTCCCACTGAGCGTGGGGATCAGACTGGATGAACTGCCCGACGCCGACGCGCCGTCCGGTCTCGAACGCGACCTGTTGGCCCTGATGATGTCCGGGTTGACCGACGAGGCCATCGCCAAACACCTCGACTACCACGTCGGCACCACGCGCCGCCACATCCGTCAGCTGCTCACCCGCCTCGGTGCCACGACCCGCTTCCAGGCCGGCTACCAGGCAGTTCAGCGCGGCTGGATCGCTGCCGACGACCGGACCGCCTCACTTCCGCAGGAAGTCCAGCACCGCAGCCGTCTGGTCGGGTAGCGGGTGCCCGGCTTCCGGGAGCAGCCGGACGTCGGCGTGCGGCACGGCGCCCAGCAGCCGCCGACCCTTCGGCGTCGAGCATGACGTCCTGCCTGCCCAGTACGGCGAGCACCGGCATAGCCGACCGCCGCAGCGTGGCGTCGAGCACACGACGCGATCGCCGATATCCACCTTCGGCACCTGTCCGCTGAGATCCGCGAGTTGGAGCGGCTCCCGCCCGCGGCGGTCACCGACACAGCACCCGGGGCTGCTCGACCTCTTCGGTGTCGGCCACGACCGTGCCGCCGTCCTGCTCATCGCCGCCGGCGACAACCCCGAGCGGCTGACCGCAGAAGCCTCCTTCGCCGCCCGCTGCGGCGTCAGCCCGGTCGAACGCTCGTGGCGCAGGACCCAGCGCCGCCGCCTCGACTGTGGCGGCAACAGACAGGCCAACGCCGCTCTGTTCCGCATCGCATTGACCAGGCTACGAGCCGACCCGCGCACCCGGGCCTACGTGGAGAAACGAACGTCCGAGGGGTGAACCAAACGCGAGATCCTGCGCTACGTGAAGCGATACCTGGCTCGTGAGATATTCAAGATCATAAAAGGCGTCCAACTTTTGCCGGTGGGCGTAATCGACTCCACGAGCGCGTTACCGCCGATGTTGTTCGGCTCTCCAACACCGCGATCAGCCTGCTCCGCCTGACCGGCAACCACCACCATCGCCCACGTTCTACGCCGCAACAACCGCCAACCCCAGCGATCCCTACAACTCCTCAGAGTTACCTAAGACGGTCATATGACTACCTTGCGGAAGTCCTGCCCTCTCACTTGGTGGACCAGGGCTGGCGCCACGCGGCCGGTAGTTGTATACCTAGCATCATCGCGATTACGAGCTCATTGCTGGAGGGTAAACACGAGAGTGAAAGCTCATTTATCGATGCTAGGCCTCTCCGGCGCCCAGGAAATGCTTTATGAATCTCTTGTTGTGCGTCCCGGCGATATTCCGGAGGAATTCATCGCCGGGGCCGACTTCGGCCGCCTGGCAGAGCTCGGTCTCGTGGCCCGCGCCACCACCCGCTTTAAGGCCGGATACCAGGCGGTGCAGCGCGACTGGCTGACCGCGGACGGGCCGGCCCTGCCGAGGGCGGCGTGATCGGCCCGGCCGAGGAGCGGGCGTACGAGATCCTGGTCGGACGGCCGGGCGCGACCCTGGCCGAGCTTGCCCCGCTCTGGCCAGGACCGGCTCCGCTGGCGGTGGCGCTGGCCCGGCTCGAAGCGGCCGGGCTGGCCAGTGTCCTGCCCGGTTCGCCGGCCCGTTATGCGGCCAACGCCACCGACACCGCCGTGCAGCTGCTCGACGACCGCGAGGCCGCGCTGGAACGGGTCCACGAGCACATCGGCCACCTCACCGACGCCTACCGAAATGCCCGCGCTGGTGGGAAATCGCACGTCGTGGAGCTGATCACCGGCAGGCTGGCGGTCCGGCAGGCCGTTACCCACGTCCACCGGTCAGCACACCAGGAGCTGTGCTGCTTCGAAACTGGGCCGTTCTCCCATCGGGCCGGTGTCGACGGGATCGATCCGGTCTCCGCCGCGGTGCCGTGCCGCCGCGTCTACGACCGGGCGGCAGTCGAGGAGTCCGGTGGCCTGGCCGCCATCGAGGACCTGATCCGGGCCGGCGAGCAGGTCCGGGTGGTCTCCGAACTGCCCGTGCGGCTCTACCTTGCCGACCAGCTGGCAGTCCTGCCGCTGCCGGACGGTGGCGAAAGCGGTGGCGGGGAGCGGGCCATCATCGTGCACCCGTGCTCGCTGCTCGATGCGCTGCGCAAGCTGTTCGACACCCTCTGGGACAGGGCCGTCCCGCTGCACCTGCCCAACGGACGGCAGCGCACCGCCACCGTCCTCGACGAAGATCGCCTGATCATGCTGTTGCTTTCCGGGCTCACCGACGAGGCCATCGCCCGGCAGATCGGCGTGGGCGCCCGGACCGTCCAGCGCCGCATCGCCGTCCTGATGAGCGAACTTGGCGCGCACACCCGCTTCCAGGCCGGGGTCCAGGCCGCCCTCCGCCAGCGCCGAACCGGCGACGAGGACAACGCCGAGGCGTTGTCTCGTCGAAACCTGGGATTGGGCTCAGCGTAAACCGGGCCAGAGCGCGAGTCAGTGGGACTGGTTGTAGAGAACTGCACACCGTGCGGCCAAGCTGCGGCGTCGCGATCTGATGCCTGCCTTCGCGCGCAGTTTCGCGCACATCTTGAAGAGATCCCTGGTCCTGAACGCTTCCTAATACTCCAACGTCACTTGATCTTTGGTCTGCTGTGGTGACCGAGTCTGCGCTGGTAGTGGGACCGTCGGGCTCGGGCTTGGGATGTTCGGCGCCAGGTTGACCAGTGCAGGGTGTGCGCTGGCGGGAACGGTTGGGTGAGGACGAAGGCGTTGAGGAGTCGGCGGATTTCGGCGACGGTCAACGCGATGATCTCCGGGTCGGCGTTGGGCTGCTGGGCGGTGGTGGCGGCGAGGATGGTCAGGACGGCCAGGGCGAGCATGGCCAGGGTGATGAATCGGTGCCAGCCGGTCCAGCCGCGGACCTGGTAGTGGTCCAGGCCGACCTGGCCCTTGCCGGTCTGGAACAGTTCCTCGATGCTCCAGCGGGCACCGGCCACGGTCACGAGGGTGTGCAACGGCACCTGCCGGGGTGACCAGCACAGGTAGAAGGCCAGTTCGCCGGTGGTGCGGTTGCGGCGGATGAGCAGCCACCGATACTCACCCCGGCTGGTGGCGGTGGTGACCCAGGCCCACAGGTAGTCGCGGGGACCTTTCGCACCCGGCCCGCAACTGTGCAGCTGCCACTCACGGGTGGGGATCCGCCCAGCGACCTCGTCGACACGCACGAGGGTGCGGCCGTCGTTGACCGCCACGCGTCGGTCACTGCCGACGGCCAGGACGTAGCCGATCCTGCGGTGCTCGAGGTCAGCGCGTAGGCCGGGGTCGGCGCCGTAAACCTCGTCGCCGGTCACGAATGCGGCGGGGACACCGGCGTCGAGCGCGGCGGCGATCATCTGCCGGGCCAGGGCCGGTTTCGTGGCGAACTCGACCTGGTCGGGGCCGCCGGCGGCGGCGAGGCGGTCGGGCTGTCGACCGGTTCGGCCTGGGCCCAGTCGACGGTGCGGAATGTCGCCGAGGTTCGGGATGCCGGGCCAGTGATGGGCGAGGACGGTGCCGGCGTGCCGGTCGGTCTCGGCGTACCAGGCGAGCTGGCCGCCGAGCACCAGCTCGACGGCCAGGTCAAGTCCTCCGTAGCCGGTGCAGACCGAGCCGACTCGTGGTGCGGCGGCGTGTGCAACGTTCACGCCACCTCCCCAGGCCCCGCGGCGGCGGGTGCCGCCGCGTCGTGCGGGCAGGTCCACGGCCCACAGCCAGGCGCATCCACCGGAGGGCGTGGGCGCAGTACCACCTCGTCTAGCGGCACCCGGGCGCTGTGCAAGAAGAACTGCCCACGCAGCGGGTGCCCCTCCACGTTGGCCTTCGCGGAGCCGATGCGGATCGCGCGGTCGAAGGCGACCGCGTCAGTCCACTCCGCAGGGCTGTCCGCCCGCAGGTCGGCCCAGAAGCCCTCGTCGTGAAACGGGCATCCCACTTCCCTGTCAAGTTCCAGCGTGTTGCGTCGGCGCTCCGGCCGATCGCCTTTCCCGGCGGGTTCTGACGTCAAGTGCTGTTCCAGCGCCGTTTGTCCGGCGTGGAGTGTGCACCGGTGGTAGCAGCGCGACCTTGGCGAAGTTCGATTCGTCATTCGCCGTGCCGATGCGGCCGAGGTGCTGCGTTAGCCGCGGCCGCGTACCAGGGGGAGGAACACCTCGTCCACGATCTCGACGAGCACCTCGTCGGGGACCGAGGGGATACCGCGCATCGCGTACTCGGCGCGTAGCAGCATTATCGGTGTCGTCGCCACCCGGTGATGGGCGGCCGCTGCCGGCGCCTCGCCGCGGGCTGCGGCCCGTTCGAGCATTCCGAGCCAAGCGCGGTCCATGGTGTCTGCGCCGGACCGTTCGCGCATGAGGGTGAGTAGCTCGGGGTCGTCGGCTGCGGCGGCGAGCAGACCGCGCAGGATTGTTCCGTGTGGCGACGACCATGTCTGGTTGGCCTGTCGGAGCATCTCGAGTGCGTCGCCTCGCAGGGTGCCCGTGTCGGGGTTTGGCATGGCGGCGTCGGACAGGTGGCGATACGCCGCGATGCCGAGGGCTGCCCGGTGCGGCCATCGGCGGTAGATGGCGTTTTTGTTGGTCCCGGCGCGGGCGGCGACCCGGTCCATCGTCATGCCCGTGTAGCCGGACTCGCGTAGTTCGTCCGCTGCGGCGTGCAGGATCGCCCGTTCCAGTTCTTCGCCCCGGCGCCTCGTGCTCATGCCTTGTAGGGTACTGGACGTACCCTATAGGGTACGCGACGTACCGTAAGAGGGAGAGGAACTCTTGATGCGCGTCTTCGGCATGAACTACGACACCGGCTTCGTGAGCGCCGGATCCACCACTCATGAGCCGTTCGACCCCGACACGGTGCGGAACGACCTGCGTGTCATCCGCGACGAGTTGCACTGCGACGCGGTCCGTATCACCGGCGGTGTCCAAGACCGGCTGGAGCTGACTGCGCGGCTCGCGGCCGAGATTGGGCTTGAGGTGTGGTACTGCCCGTTCACCAACGGCCTCGACCGCGACGGGCTCATGGCGTTCGTGCTCGACGGCGCCGAGCGGGCCGAACGGCTGCGGCGCGGCGGCGCCTCGGTCGTGTATCTCGCCGGTTCGGAGATCTCGATGTTCACCGACGGTTTCCTGCCCGGCCGGGACCTGGCGGAGCGGATGGCGCTGTTCACCGATCCGATGCGGATGAGGGAGGCGATCCCGGCCGCCCGGGCCGCCGTGCGCGACTTCTTCGCCGAGGCGGTGCCCGCGGTGCGCGAGCGGTTCGGTGGCCTGGTCGGATACGCCTCGATCCCGCTCGAGGACGTCGACTGGGCCCAGTTCGACATCATCGCCAGCGACGCCGGCTACCGCGACGCGACCAACTCCTCGGTGTTCCCGCAGACCCTGGCGGCGGCGGTGGGGCAGGGCAAGCCGTACGCTGCGACCGAGTTCGGCTGCTGCACGTTCCGCGGCGCCCCCGACGTGGCGGGCGGGGCCGAGCCGGTGACCTTCGACGAGCATGGCCGTGCCGTGAAGCTGACTGCGGAGTTGGAGCGCGACGAGGAAGGCCAAGCGCGCTACATCGTCGACCTGCTGCGCGACTACGAGGTTGGCGGAGTGGAAGCGGCGTTCGTGTACACCTTCGCGAATCGGCACCTGCCGACCACCGGCGATCCTGAGCACGACTACGACTTGGCTGCGCGTGGGATTGTGCGAGTGCTGCCGGACGGCTCATGGACACCCAAGGCCGCTTTTCGCGCCCTCGCCGAGTACGGTCGTTCCCGCACGCTGAGCCGGTCTGCCTCCTAGACATCGGACTCCAGCATTTCGGTGACGCCTCAGTCCGGGAGCTGGTTCCTGCCAGAAGGTAGGGCGACCAAGCGGCCCGATCTGGCGGTGCCGGTACGCAGTTCGTGGTTCTCAAGTTCGAGCACGTTAGCCGAGAAGACCCGCAACGACCTTCTCGCCCACCTGCAGAACCTCAACCCGACGGAATTCGCCGACACGCTCCGCCACCTGTCCCGCACCACCCTGGAATACACACACTGACCCGAGCTAGACCCATCACAACCGGGACAAGGATGGCATATCGGCCCACTCGCCGCCACCCGCACCCGATGTGTGTGCTCGCCGGCGGGCGCGCTGTCGGACCGGGTCGTGGACGACGTGACGGGTTTTCTGATCGACGGGGACCCGGCGGTCCCTGCGGTGGCCCGGCGCTTTGCCGACCGGGTCGTGTTGCTGCGCGAGGATCCTTCGTGTCTGGAGAGGATGGCGCAGGCGGCTCGTGACCTGGCGGCGACTCACGATTGTGCGCACGTGCTGCCTACCTGGGAGGAGGCGTTCGCAGGGGACTTTGGGGTCCGCGTGAACCCGGTTGGCCGGGTCTTGAGGTTGGCGGTCAGGCGTAGGGGTTGGCGCTGCTGTAGAGCATGCCGACCCGCTCGTGCTGGATGGTGAACTCCTCGCGGCGGCGGTCGCGCTGTTTCCACAAGACCGCCAGCCATCGTAGGGCGCAGGTGCGCTGGTTCGCGGCGAACAGGTGTCGGTTGGCATCGGTGACGCCGAGGTCGGGCAGGAGCTGGGTCCACTTGCTGTCCGGGACCGCGCGGCCGGAGATGTGTTCGATGAGGTCGGCGGCGTCGAAGGCTAGGTTGCTGAAGCCGGCGTACTCGAAGTCGACACAGGCGGCGCTGTCGTCGGTCGTCATCCAGTTGAGCAGGTTCGCATCACCGCGGGACAGTACCGGCGTGGCTGGCGCGGTGACCAGGTCCGCGTCCCCGCTGCGCTGCCATGCCGCGAGCAGCTGCTGCATGACGGGGGTGAGCGGGTCGTCGGGCCGGCTGGCCAGCAGCTCCGGCCACGCTTGCGTCAGGCGGACTATGTAGGGGTCTGTTGCGTTGGGCGAAAGCATGATCGACTTCAGCTTGCCTGGTGTGGTCTGCTTGCCCGGTGAGGTCGTCGTCTCGTGTCCGGCCCTGGTCCCCGCCGTCGTCGGCGTTCGTCGGGTTCCGGTTCCCGCCTGAGGTGATCGTTCTGGCGGTCCGCTGGTACCTGCGGTTCAACCTCTCCTACCGAGACGTGGAGGAACTGCTGGTCGAACGCGGTGTCGAGGTGGATCACGTCACGGTCTACCGGTGGGTGCAGCGGTTCACCCCGCTGCTGGCCGACGCCGCCCGGTTCTCCCGCCACTCACCTGGTGACCGCTGGCACGTTGACGAGACCTACGTCAAGGTCAACGACATTTGGCGGTACGTCTACCGGGCCGTCGACCAGCATGGTCAGATCATCGACGTGCTCGTCTCGACGCGCCGGGATGCCGCTGCGGCCCGGCGGTTCTTCCACCGAGCGCTGACCACGCTGAAGGTCACGCCCAGCGAAGTCGTGACCGACGCCGCCCCCGCCTACGCCAGAGTGCTGGAGGACCTGGTCCCGTCGGCGTGGCACCGCGTCGAACGGCACGCCAACAATCCGATCGAGGCCGATCACAGCCAGCTCAAGCACCGGCTCAGACCGATGCGCGGACTCCGCGCCGACCGCACCGCGCAGACGATCATCACCGGCCACGCGTTCGTGCAGAACCTCCGACGCGGACACTACGAACTCGCCACCGACGTCCCGCCCGCGCTGCGGGTGGCCGCCGCGTTCACCGGACTCGCCCAAGCGATCTGACCGCAGCTCCCCGCCGAGTTCCGCATGGCCACCAACCGAACAACGCAACTGCGCCCAGCAGCCTTGCCCGGCCAGAACGTCACCACCCGACGGCATCACAGGCCAGCTACCCATCGGCCTGGCCTGGAACCGCGAGGGACTCGTCTACCCGGCAGAACCGTGTCCTTTGATGCAGGGCCTATCTCGCCAACGGCCCTGTCTCATATTCGGTGGTGACGTAGGGTGCTGCTATCCGAGGAGGATGCGGTGGCGGAGCAGGGTGAAGCCTGCTCGTCCGTGCATCTGGCGTGCGATCCGTTTGGTCTTGGTGTTGACGCCTTCGGTGGGGCCGTTGCTGTAGGGAAGCGTGAGCGCGGCGTTCACGGCGTCGCGATCGCGTTCCAGACCCCGGGTGAAGGCGTGTAGGTGAGGCAGATCGGCCGCGCGGACCTGGACGATCCAGAGTGAGAGCCGGTCGGCGTTTCCCGGCTGAGGCTTCAGGAGTTCGGCGAAGCGCCCGACAATGGCGGCCAGTTGGGTCATCTCGGGGCAGGCTGCGGTGAGCCGTGCCAGCAGATCTCGATGCTCGGGCTTGAGGTTGTCGGGCTTGGTGAGGATCATTCGGGCGAGCCGGCGTGGGGAGATGTGGCTGCGGTCGGCGTCCGCGCGGCCTTGGTTGATGTACTTGTGCAGCAGGTTCAGGCAGCCGGTGTAGCCGAGGGCCTTGATTTCTTTGAAGAGGTGCTTGACGGGGACGCCGGGGTCTTCGGCCCGATGTTTGCGCAGGTGTTCACGGTAGGGGTCGACGAGGCTGGCACGGTACTTGGGGACGCGGAGCATCCGTTCGGGCCGGTCGGCTCGTGCGTAGCGTTTGACGGTGTTCAGGGCCAACTGCAGGCGGCGGGCGCACTCCAGCAGGCCCACGCCCTGGTCGAGCAGACTGTGGACCTGGTGCCAGCGTTGCAGGGTCGTCTGCGCGCGGGACCCGTCGTAGATGGGTGCGTCCAGTACGGGGGCCCAGCAGGTGCTGTGCGCCTTTACCTCGCTGAGGGCCGCTTCGCATAGGTTGTGCCATAGGTGCCATCGGTCCGCGACCTGCACCGCGGCGGGCAAAGCGCGGCGGATGGCCTCGGCGTAGGTGGCCGAGCCGTCGCGGCACACGACCTCGACGCCGGGATGCTCGCGCAGCCACGCTTCCAGGATGTCGGCGGTGCGGTCGGGTAGTTACGTCGATCCGCTCATGTGTCTCGACGTCGATCACCACGGTGGCGTAGCGGTGCCGCCGGCGCAGAGCGAAATCGTCAACGCCGATCACACGGGCCGTCCGCCCGGTGGGCAACGGGATGCGCAGCAGGGCGCGCAGGGCCGTGTGACGGGACAGGCCCATGGCCAGTATCGCCAGCAAACGCGACCCTGCCCGGCCCGCTAACTCCTTAACGACGGCTTTGACCTGCCTGTTCAAACGGGCCGTGCGGCGCTGGTATCGCTCCAGCACCCCAGGAACCTGTTCGCGGAAGGTGTGACGACGGCAGCCGCGCGTGGGGCACACCAGACGCCGTACCCGCACGCGGACCACCACCCGACGCCCGTCGATCGGAACGTCGGCCACCGTCCGCCAGTGATAGCCGTGGACCCGTCCCGACGAGGCCCCGCACATCGGGCAGACCGCAGTGTCCTGCGGCGTCCGGGCCAGCACCACGATCCGCTCACCCTCGACTGCCACGTCCTCGATGACCAGCGGAGACAGCCCCGAGAACACCGCCTGCACAAGCTTGTTGACATTCTCCACATAGGAGGCAACGACACCCCATCACCCTCCGTCACCACCGAATGTGAGACAGGGCCAAAGGTTGAGCGTTCTGGCTGGAGCTCTGGTCCCGTGTCGCGTTTTCAGTTGCTCTCGGATGCCCAGTGGTCGTTGATCGAGGGATGCTCCCGGAACCGACGGGACGCCCGGGCCGGAAAGGAATGGCCGCGACGTACAATCGCGGTGAGGGCGAAGCGCCAGGCCGAGATTCCGGCGCCGCTGTGAGGGGGGGTCAGGATGTTCGGTTCGAAGAAGCTCAACGATCTGATGGCGCAGCTCAGGCCCGACCTGAGTCGGGAATCGCTCGGCGTCGGGCCCGACTTCCCGGGCGTCGCCCCGAACCCGCTCCTGAGCAGTGATGCATGGAAGCGCAATGCGGAACTGCGTGCGGGGGCGCTTGCGCTCGGCGTTCTCGTCGACTGGCGGGAGGTCAGCAGCGACGGCAGTCCACGCGTGGTCCTGATGTTCGACGTGGAGACCGCCGACGGCGTCTCGTTCCGCGGTATCGCAGACGAAGACCTCACGATCACCGAGCTCACCCGACTCGCCCCAGGACAGACGTTGCCCGTGCGCTACCGGCCGACCGTCATGGACCACTACGTCGCCCTTGCCCGGGACGCGGACCCCGCCCATGTGCAGCAGCTCTCTGACGAGATCGCGAGCCGCAAGCGGGCCTGACCCGAAGCCATTGGCCGGGTGCGGCTAGGGCGTGTCCGGCACAGGTTGAAGACCGTGCAAGTGGACCAGACGACAGATCATCGACGGCATACGGTGGCGGGTACGCACCGGTGCGCCATGGCGTGACGTGCCCGCGAACTACGCCCCGTGGCAGTCGCTGTATCGATGGTTCCGCCGTTGGCAGCGTGATGGCACATGGGCTCGCGTCTTGGCGGGGCTGCAGGCCGCTGCCGATGCTGCCGGGCGCATCGACTGGAGTGTCAGCGTCGACTCCACGATCAGCCGTGCCCATCATTACGCGGCCGGTGCCCGTCGTGACGGCGACCGGCAGAAAGAACCACCGGGCGGGATCCATGCCGAACCTGCCGATCACGCGCTGGGCCGTTCGCGGGGCGGGTGGAGCACCAAGACGCATCTTGCCTGTGAACAGGGCCGTAAGGTCCTGGCCACCGTCGTCACGGCCGGGCACCGTGGTGACAGCCCGCAATTCACCACGGTCCTCGACCGCATCCGGGTTGCCCGCTGCGGGCCCGGTCGGCCCCGGACCCGCCCGCTGCAGGTTTTGGCGGACCGGGCCTACACGTCCAGGGCCAACCGCGCCTACCTGCGCCGCCGAGGAATCAAGGCCTGCATCCCGAGCAAGAGCGACCAAGACGCCCACCGCCTCGCGAAAGGCTCCCGTGGCGGCCGGCCACCTGCCTTCAGCCCTGTTGTAGCGGGTGGCGACACCACGGTGACAACGTCATCGGGTGCACCGCCGCGATGGCGCAGTGGGCCATGGTCGTCGTCCTGACCCGACGGCTGGTCCGCTTCCACCGCACCGGCCGCCTCCGAACTGTCACCAGCCCCGCCTGACTCGAACGACGACCCGCTCCGCCTAAGCCAAGCCGGGTAACAAGATACGGTCGGGATCATGACCCTCATCTTCGCCGACCTCGGCCTGCACCTGGGCGTCCTGGACGCCCTGCTGGATGACGCGATCGCTGCCGACGACCTCAAGGCGCTCATCGAGTCGACCGGCCCCGATGGCCCGGAGGACGGCTACCCAGGTCCAGGCCCGCGCCTGGAGGCGTCACTAGAGCTGTTACATGCCGTCGCGGTGCCGTCGGCCGAGGCTGCAGCGATCACCCACTTGCAGTTCGACGGCGGCAGCGACATCTACATGCTGATCGAGCAGACCCTGGACATCGACACCGGCGGCGAGTCCGACGACTACAACGTGACGTCGCTGGAGGGCATTCGCGCACTGTCCAGCCTGCGGTCCCTGGACCTGGACGGCCACGGCTACCGTCGAGGGCCGTTGGAGCTGACCCCGCTGACCGGCCACCCGGCCCTGTCGGAACTGGTACTGACCGGGAAATGCACGGGAGCGGCGGCGCTGGAGTCGCTGCCTGCGCTACACACCCTCGACGTCTCGCTGGCGCACCTCGACGACCCCGATGTCCTGACCCGCTTGGAGGCCCGCGGAACGACGGTCCACCGTTGACCGTGCCACAGCAGAGGCCGTTGCCCACAGAGGCCGGGAGTCCTGGGTGGGGGAGCAGGTTGGTGCCCGACGCCCACTGCCTCGGCGCGGCCGACGCGCCCCCAACCGCATACATCTGCGGCGTCTGAGCAGTACAAAAGCGGTCGAGGTGCAGGCCGACTTCCACGGCGGGGCGTCAACCTGCGCCAGCCGGCGGCAGCGATGCGCTGCGCCTGGTTGCCGCTCGCTGGTGCACCCCGTAGTACCACCGGCGTGCATCTTTTCGGTTAATAACTGCCGTAGTTCGATGACTGCCGGTCGCAAGGCCAAAGGCTCCAAAGGCGGCCGCCCACCCGCCTTCGACCGGCCGTGCCCTCCATCGCTACAAGCGGATCTTCATACGGCGATGGCGCAACTTGCTGGCGTGGTGGCCTTCATGCTCTTCGACGCCTATGAGCACGCCGATGCCCGGCGGCGGTTTGCCTTCGCGTTGCAGTGCGCTGAGATCGGCGGGAACTGGCACCAACGTGCTGTGCTGCTGGCCGACCGGGCTGACCGACTAACGCCGACGGAACGGGCGATGCTTCACACCGTGCGGGCTCGAGCCTTGGCCAAGTTCGGGCCAACCCGGGCTCAGGAGGTCTTTGCCGCCGTCGGGGCCGCCGATGAGGCATTCGCCCACTCGCAGCCAAGTGAAGACCCTCCTTGGATGCGCTTCTATGACGACGCCCAACACCACGGAGACACGGCCCACGCGCTCTACGACGTCGCCGTAAGTACCACGCTGGCAACAGAGGCCGATGGGCGGTTCCGGCACTCTGTGACTCATCGGGCGCCCCTCGGCGGCGGGAGGGTGTCGCATGGGCGACAGCCGGAGAGGCCGGAGGTCAGCGGGCGGCGCCGGGCACGCCGACGCGGGCTGCGAACGAGCGTAGGCCCGGTAGCCCGCCGCGTACGTCGGCGGCGAGCAGCGTGGCCGTGAGCTGCTGCGCCCATGGCCGGTACAGCACTTCCTGCGGGGCGGCGGCCTCGGCTTCCCGAAGCGCCTCCCACGCCTGCGTCGGCCGGCCGCGCCCCATCCACGCGAGCGCCGTGTCTTCCCAGTAGCGGGCCCTCCGTTCCGGAGTGGCGCACAGGTCGAGGCGTACCTGCCTGGCGTGGTCGACGGCTTGGCCGTAGTCGCCCAGGGCCCGGGCGATGCCCGACCGGTAAAGCTCCAAGTCGTTGCGTCCGAATCCGATCTGCCGGCCGGATGCCAGCGCCGCGCCGGCCTCGCCCGCCAGCGTCCAGGCGTCGTCTCGCCGGTCGGCCAGAGCGGCGGTGTACGCGGCCGTCGCCAGCATCGACGCGTACAGCGACCTGTCCCGGCCGTCGGCAAGCCGGGTGTCGGCGCGTAGGCCCGTCGCGGCGGTGACGATCACCCGCCGGGCCTCGTCGTGCTGCCCTGACCGGCGCAGCACCACGGCGGCGGTCCGGTGGGCTTCGGCGAGCGCCCGGGGATTGCCGGCGGCCCGCGCGGTCTGCACGGCCCGGTCCGTCATCGACCATGCGAGGCCGGTCTCGTGAAGCTTCACGGCTAGGTTGGCCGCTACCCCGTACACGGTGGCCAGCACGCCCTCCACCTGGGCCGGATCATCTGACACCGCCGCGTCGCGGGTTGCCTCAACGGCGCGTACCAGCCCGGGCAGGCGGCGGGCGAGTTCCCCATACCGCACCTGATGGAACTCAGCGGTGGCCGCGGTCACCGCCGCGCGGAGCTGACCAACACCTACCGGCCCTACCTCGGGCCTCGAGGCGAACAGCACCTCACCCAAGCCGCCGGCGGTGGCCGCCGCCGGCGAGGGCACCAGCACGGCGGCGGCCACCGCCGACGCTCCGGTGAGGACTGTTCGTCGCCGCATGTCGTCTCCCTCTCTCGCCAGCGCCAGTAGCCGACCGTTGACGTCCAGCGCCGTGTCCAGCGCCGCAACCACGGTCTGCGACGGCCGCCGGAGCCCGCGCTCCACCCGGCTGAGGTAGCCGCGGTCGCAGTGCGCCGCCGCCGCGAGGGCCGCCAGCCCCCACCCTTTCACGGTGCGGAGCCGCCGCACTTCCTCGCCGAGCGTGTCGCTGACGACGGGCTGGTTGCCACCGGTTGCCGGGGTTTTGGCAGCAGGCAACACATGGACCTCCCCGCCAAATTGATTGATGCTCATCTTACGGCCGGCCAGCCAGAAAACCCCCTTGATCAGCACTTTCCCTCACGAGAAGGGATCAACATGCACAAGGCGGCTACAACGATGCTCGCCCGCCATCCTGATCACCGCCGGATTACTCACCGCCCCTACTGCGGCCACCGCAGCACCCCCGAAGCCCGACAGCACCACAACGGCGCTCGCGCCGTGCATCACCCTCGCCACGAAGGAGCAGGCCCACCCAGTGGGTCTGCACCGCCGACGGCCTGACCACCACCACCCACACCCCCGACGGCCTGACCACCACCACCTTCACCCCCCGTCGCCCCCGCCACCCCCGTCGCCACCGACCACGCCCCCAACGACGACTACGACACCTGGTGCGAGACCGGCTCCATCTGCCGCCGCACCATCACCGACTACATCGCCGAGACGAAGGGAAACGCCGCCTACGGCAACAGCTCCGGCGTCCTCGGCACTTACGACGTCGTCATCCGCACCAACCTCAACGGCCGGCAGGCCCAGTGGCGCGTCACCCTGATCTACGACAGCGGCCCCAACCTCGACTTCAACAACATGAGGGTCAACTGCCGTGAGGACCAGGTCGGCCCCGACGCCGACTGCGGCCAGCACCCCGTCGGCGGGCCGGTGATCAGCCCGTCCACCCCGCGATGGGACAGCGGCCTCACCTACGGCAACAAGCTGGTCGACGCCAACGACTACTTCGCGACCGTGACCGGGCAGTTCACCCCCCAGGGGTACCCGTCCTACACGGCGGCGGAGCTCCGGTCGCAGTCCTGGCACTGCGGCACCGGCAACGTGGGGTGCGTGTTCCCGTAACCCTCATCTGCGTTTTCCCGTAACCCTCGCA
The DNA here is from genome assembly GCF_003434305.1 of Micromonospora sp. MW-13. Taxonomy (GTDB): domain Bacteria; phylum Actinomycetota; class Actinomycetes; order Mycobacteriales; family Micromonosporaceae; genus Micromonospora. The sequence continues at coordinate 9,335 of NZ_QKKX01000077.1, read as the reverse complement.
GTCCGCGCGGTCACACTGGGGCTGGGGCCGCCACATGGCGGCCCCAGCCCTCGTGCCAAGAGGTGATCATGAACAGCCATCCGAACGCCGGCCGTTGGGACGACGTGCCGCTGTCACCCGCGCCCCCCATAGGCGACGAGTACATCGAACTGCCCGAGAGCGGCTGGGGCGGGCTGGTGGGCTGGTGCGCAGGCCCGGCCAGGCTCATTCGTGTCCCCGACCAAGTTGAGGCGCACATTACGACTGTGACCCGTAGCAGCCCGGCCGGCGACGAGCAGTACAGCCGGCCGCGCACCTACGACGAGCAGGCCATCGCCGACGCCGACATCAACGACTACCTGCACGCCTGCGGTGCTCCCGCCCGCCCGACCGGCTACCGGTGGTTCCTGCGCCTACCCGCCGGCTACAGCGAGGACCGGCTGTGGTCCGACCTGATCGGGGGCCTACCCTCATCGGCGATCCACCCGGCCGACATCGCCCCCCGGGTCGACGACATCGTGCGCGGGATCTACGCCGACGCCGGGCGGTAGTTGCGCCCCAGGCTTCGGAGGGAGGTACGGGATGGCCCGCCACCCCGACACCATCATCACGCCCAACACGCTGCTCATCAAGGCCCGCGAACAGCTTCCACCCCCGCAGCGACCCGAGCAGCCCATGTCTCGGGCTGAGCTGGCTGACGTCATCAACTCCGCCCTCACGCAGCTCTACCCCGGACGAGACCTCAGCGCCTTTTCGATCAGCCTGACGCCGACGCCGTCCGAGCCCAGTTCGACCGAGTCGTGGCCACGATCGAGGCGAAGTTCCCTGCCGCGGCCGACCATCTCGACACCGCCCGCGACGACCTGCTCGCCTTCGCCGGCTTCCCCCGCGAGATCTGGCGCCAGATCTGGTCGAACAATCCGCAGGAACGGTTGAACAAGGAGATCCGCCGCCGCACCGACGTTGTCGGGATCTTTCCCAACCGGCCGTCGATCATCCGCCTCGTCGGCGCCGTCCTCGCCGAACAGACCGACGAATGGACCGAAGGCCGCCGCTCGTCTCGGCACGTCGGGACGCCGCCGCGGCCCGGCGGTTCTTCCATCGAGCGCTGAACTCGCTGAAGGTCTCGCCCAGCGAGGTTGTCACCGACGCGAACCCGGTCTACCCGAGGGTGCTCGACGAGCTGGTTCCGTCGGCGTGGCACCACGTCGAGCGGCATGCCAACAATCCGATCGAGACTGATCACAGCCAGCTCACGCACCGGCTCAGACCGAAGCGCGGGCTCCGCACCGACCGCACCGCCCAGACGATCATCACCGGCCACGCGCCTTCGTGCAGAACCTCCGACGCGGACACTACGAACTCGGACCCGACGTCCCACCCGCGCTACGGGTGGTCGCCGCCTTCACCGAACTGACGCGAGCGATCTGACCAATGCCCGCTGACGCGGCTCGGTGTGCCCACCGACCCGCCAATGCAACAGAGCCGCAAGAGCGAATGTTCAGGCAGACAGTGTTGCCGATCAGCGGGCTTGAGCAAGCAGGGCTGTGATCATCGTTTGGGGTTCGATGGTGGTTGTCGGTCGCTAACCTGCCCGTCGCCGAGTTCGATGACCCGCCATACGCCCTCCGTGCGGAGAGCGAGGTCCACGGTGACGAAGGGCAGGCCGAGCCCGGCGATCAACGGTGCGATCGGGGCCAGGTCGACCTCGACCGGCGCGGAATCGTTCGGGCTGTCGGGATGCGGTCCGATCAGGACGCATACGCCGTCGACCCACCACGTGCGTATCTCGGTCGAGGCGAACCGCTCGAAGCGGCGCAGCACGAACCCGCCCACGAAGTCGTCCTCGCGCAGTTCCAGAAACCGGCTCGCCACGCTCCACGCAGCCGCGCCGTCCTCGAGGTCGGGGATGAACGCGGCCTCGTCCCAGTAGTGCTTCATCGACTTGCTGTAGTCACGCAGCACCGCAGGTCCCGCGCCCAGTTCGACACGCGCGCGGTCGAAGTCCGCCTGCTCCGAGCCCGTGGTCCACACCGACGGCGGGGTGACCGCAGCCAGAGCGGCATACCAGCCAGGCAGCTCATGTGCCCGCCGGTACTGCTCACCACCAGTCCGCAACACCACACCGCGCTCAGCGAGCAACTCGGCGAACGTAGCGTACTGCTCGCTACGCAACATCCAGCCGCGGTACACGGCCATACCGCTGCCCGAGACCAATGCGACCGCCCGACGCACATCTCCGCCCCGCGCCAACGCGTCGTGGTCGACCACCGCCACATCGAGACCGGCAGCACGTGCGGCCTGCGCCTCCGCCGCGAAGTGCTCGTCCGGGTGGCGCGGCCGTAGAGGGTCCGCGGGAACCAACAGGATCACGCTTACATCCTGCTACGCGCGGCCGTTCGGCCTCGAACTGTTATTCTACCGCCGCCCGTAGAGTTCTATCCTGGGTCTCGGCGGGTCCGGGAAGTGACTTCTCCGAAGAGCCGGCTTGGGGATGCGAGCCGGTCACGCTGGAGCCAGTTGCCGTTCCCTGTTGTCCTCTCGGGCCCGTCGCCGTGGCCACCGCGTCGTTGATCATGCGCCGGTAGACGATGTCGGACAGGCGTCGTTTCAGGGCGTGCATCGCTTCCATCGATGTCTTGCCGGAGGCCTTCTTGCGGTCGAAGTAGGCGCGTCCTTCGGTGGGATTGCGCAGCTGGACGGTGGCCATGATGTGCAGCATCCGGTTGATCTGCCGGTTCCCGGCACGGAGAGCCGGTGTCGTACCTGCTCGCCCGAGGACGCGTCGATGGGGGCGGTGCCGTTCCAGGAGGCGAAGTGGGCCCGGTTCGGGAACCGGGTGATGTCGCTGACCTCGACCAGCAGCCGGGCGACGCCGGACGGCCCGATGCCGTGCAGGTCCATCAACGTGGTGCCGGTAGAGGCGACCAGTTCGGTCAGTTCCTTGTCTGCGTCCTTGGAGCGCCGGTAGACCCGTTCGAGGTCACCGATCAGCTCCGCGGCGACCCGGCGGCGGGCCTTGCCGACCGCGTCACGGGGCCGGACAGTGGCCAGCAGTACCTTGGCCTGGGCGGCGGACAGACTCTTCATCGCCCCACCCGGAATCAGTTCCAGCAGCAGTTGATGCAGCTGGGACACCATCCGGGTGTGGTCCTCGCCGAGGGAACGGCGCCGGTCGACCAGAATCCGCAGCAGGGCCAGCTGCTCGTCGTTGACCACCGGGCGCAGCCCGGCCATGCGGGTGCCGACCAGCGCGATGGAGTGGGCGCCGGGTGGCATCGGTCTTGCGGCCCTGCCCGGTGGCGAACATCCGCGCCCTGGCGGACAGCTTCGGTGGCACGTCGACGATCTGCTCGCCGTCGGCGAGTAGCCGGTTGGCGATGTGCCGGCCGATGCCCTGGCAGCCCTCGATCGCCCAGACCCGGTTCGGCCACTGTCTGGCGTACTTCCTCATCGCCGTGTAGCCGTCGCAGTCGGTGTCGAACCGGCCGCCGGCGACGGTCTCGTCGCGGGCCATGACCTCGATAGTGGCAGAGCGCTTGTGCGGATCCATACCGATGACCACACGGTCGACGTGCCGCTCAATGGGTCCTCCGATGCTCGATCCACCTGGGTTGTCGAGCCGGGAGGGCAACGCTACTTCGAGCCGAGCAAAACCCTGACTTGTCTACTGGAGTCAGATGCGCGGGTCTGCAGCCCGTAGCGTCAGGGCGCCGATCGGCACTGGCTCGCATACCCCTTGCCGCCCTCGGGTTGGCGCTTCAAGAGCGTGCCGCCGCTGGCCGGCGACCGGCCGTGGCGTGGCTCAACAGAGGCGTGCTCAAGGATTCCCCAAGTCAGGCTGCCCGCCACGGTGATCCTCGTTCGCTTTGACGGGAGGAACCCGGCTCTCCGTGATCACGGTCGGTATCGACCCGCACAAGTCCGCCTTGACCGCTGTCGCCCTCGACGAGACCGGTCACCTGCTGGCGACAAGGCGGATCACCGTCAACACCGCCGCATACAAGACGCTGACCGACTGGGCCGCCCGCTGGCCGCAACGCCGCTCTTGAGCCTCTCCCCGCCCTGCAGCGACGCCCGGGCCGCGCAGGCCAGATGAGAGCCACACGACCAACGTGGGCAGCCGATGTGAGAGCGACAGCCCGGGCGCCTCGACCGAAGCCTGGCCGGGCCACGGTCGCAGGTCAATGAAACAAGTAGCCGATGAGAGGGCGTCGCGCTCGCTGTCGTACCGATGTGAGTTCGCCGAGAAGTGGCCGTGGGCGCCGGCCTGGTCGCGCAAGTCTTGCATGGCGACCGTACTTCTCGGCGATGTGCGGGCCTGCTGGCAGACGCTGATTGTCAGCGGGCTACAGGTTGTTGATTCGGGCCAGCAGCTCTGCCTCGGTCAGGTTTTCCAGGACCGCGTCCTGCTTGCGGCCCAGGACTGCCAGCAGCTTTTCCTTCTCCAGTTTCTTGGCTGCCGCTGCCTTCGCCGACTGGTCCTCCGCGAGGCGGATGGCGATGACGTGCTTGACGACCTCCAACTTGGTCTCCAAGGTTGCCTTGGCCGGATTGGTCTCGGTGGCCACGAACGACTCGGTGTCGATGGCCTTGAGTTCGGCGTTGACCGCCTTGGCCACGTCATCGAGGCTGAAGCCGGACTTGGCGGTCAGCGGAAGCTCCCACAGCTGTTCCGTGGTCAGCAGTCCCTTGGCCGACGGGTAGCGGAATTTCTCCCGCGTGGCCTTTTCAAAAATGGTCACGATGGCCTCTCTCAGATTTTCTGGGTAGGAAATCAGAACTGGATACTGATGAGGTGGCGCCGGCCGTCGGTCATGGTCACCTTGGCGACCACCGAGCTGCGGACCGTGGAGCTGAAGCCGAGGCCGGACAGCTGATCCGGGGACGGCTCGCACTTGGTGCGATCGCCGAGAACCTCGAACACCTTGCGGTGCGGTTGCAGGTCGCCGCGGAGGAACTCGTTGTAGATTCCCCGGGTCGGCTGGTCGTTCACGCACCCTTTCAGCATGAAGAGGTAGTGGCGGTTGCCGACCTCGCCGTCGTCGAAGTAGTTCGGCGAGTACATGATGGTGGACACCGGCACGAACTGTTCGGTGGTGATTCCCCACAGGTCCTTGCCTGCGCTGCCCGGCTGCATGTCCTTACCCGGCCGGAAAGCGGTGATCACCTCGTCGGCGACCGTCATCCGGCCCACCTCGACGGTCTCCTTGTGGCCGACCGCCCGCTCGTGGCTGTAATGCTCGATCTTCCCGTTGCTCTCGGTCTCGATCACGAAGCCGAACTCGGTGCTTTCCCGCTTGTTGAACTGGTTCACCTCGATCCGGTACTCGCCGTCGGGGACGTTGTCGGTCCAGGTAACGTTCTCCACCGGCTCGCGCGAGAACGTCCCGCCCGCGTTCATGTCGACGTCCAGCTTGTTGCGTTTGTCCTTGTACCAGATGTGGTCGCCGTTGGGTTCGAACACGTGCAGGTCGAGGTCGTCGTGGTTGAACCAGGACAGGCTCACCCGCAGCTTGCCGGTGACGTTGCCGCCGGCCCGCTTGACCTTCTCCTTGATCGAGTCGGTGACGTTGCCGTTGTAGGACCAGCCGAAATCGTTGTCCCAGGTGAACAGCCGCGGGGCGGCCGGGTGCCGGCCGGTGGTGAGACTGACGAAGTGCGGTTCGTGGCTGTTGGCGACCCACAGGTCGATGGTCGCGGCGCCAGGCAGGATGTCTTTCATGAAGGTGACCACGGGGATCTCCTCCGGCTTCGCGTCACGAAGGCGTGCACCTGCCGACCTCATGGTGGCCGCCTGCATGAGCAGCCCTTCGATGCCGTCCTTCATTCGCGACTGTGTGTCGTTGTCGACCCATAGCACGTTGGTGACCGACACGTCGGACAGCCGGGCGAACCGTCGCTGCAACGACTCCTCGATGCCCAACTCGTCGATGGTCTTCATGGCAGCCTTGACCATGGCCGGGGTGATCAACGCCGTGGGGCGCTGGTAATTCTGCGGTGCCACCTTCGTCTCGAACGACCGGACCGCCTGCTTTAGGTCGACGCCCGCGGAGAGATCCTGGACGAGGGTGCCGATCACCGTGTTGCGGAACCGGGCCGCCGGATTCATGGCGTTGGCGAAAATGAAGGCCTGTCCGTCGGTCGCCTTCGTCCACCGGTTCTGCAGTGACCGGAACTCGGTCACCGCCCGACGATGCTCAGTGCCGCGGTAGAGGGCGTTGTCGTCGATGAGGTCGACGACGGTGTCCAGAGCGTGCTGGGTCAGCTCGGCCAGGCCACGCTGGAACACCTGCACCGCGGCGTCGAAGGTGCCCCGTGCCGCGCCGACGTCTTTGATGCGATGCCGCTTCTCCACCCGGCCATGCAGGTGGTGCCACACCTCGACCTGGCCGTCGCGCAGCGTCCGGGTCGTCCTCGTCCCGTACTGCGCCTCGGTGGACCGGAAAATGGTGGACAACGGCAGCGTGCTGACGAATTCGTCCATTGCGGCGGCGACGACGGAGAAGACCGGGTCGGACGCAGACACCCCGGACCAGACGGAGCGAACCTGTCCGTTGTGGATCTCGACGATGTTACCGAAGCTCTTGATGAACCCGCGGCAGGTCGAGCAGTCGTACTCGGACCGCTCACGGAACCGGAGATTGGTGCCGGCGGGGAAGGAATCGAGAAAGGTGAGCCAGAGTGAGTCCCCGTCGAGACCGTCGCCGACGACGTACAACTCGCCCTTGGACATCGCGGACAGACGTATAGTCACATCCGTCACGAACTGCTGGAAATCGCCCACCGTGTCATCCTCCTTGATCACCAGAGATCCTATGGAGTGCCTGCAATCGGACAAACGCATTTCCGGCTGTCCGCACGGTCACGGACGGGCGCCGGTGGCCGGCGGTCAGTCGACCGGATTCGCGTACGGCGGTAGGGGTCCGAAGGCGTCGACTGCCTGGGGTGCGTGGTGTTCTCGGGTGGCTGGTGCATCAGGGTGTCGTGGGGGGCGGCTGGCCGGGCGTCGGATGATGCAGGGCGCCGGCGAACGCGGCGTGGGTCGGAGTGGCGGGCTGGCGGTCCAGGATGGCGAACACCACCGTGTCGAACCAGGGGCTGTGGTGCAGGGCGGTGGCGAACGCGCTGGCGACGGTGACCGGATCGTTGCCGAACACGCCGCAGCCCCATGCGCCGAGCACGAGCCTGCGGTGGCCGTTGGTGGCGGCTACCTGAAGGATCCGCATCGCCCGGCGGGTCAACACCACTGGTAGGTCGGGCAGATGTTGCGGCTGGCTGCGCACGATCGCCGAGCGATTGGGTGCGGCGGCGGTCAGAAACGACACCGGGTAGGGCGCCGGCAGCAGAGCCCCCTTGTCGTCGCGGAACACCGGCACGGCCGGCGAGTAGATCACCCGATCGCTGTAAATCAGCTCTGGGTGGGTGCGGTGGTGGGCGTAGAAGTCGCCGGCCGCGCGCAGGCAGGGGTACAGCGCTGAACCGCGGGCCAGGCTCTCCTCCTGTGCCTGGGCGCCGTTGAGGAAGCCACCACCGGGGTTGCGTGCCGAGGCGAAGACCAGGCATGCGAGGTTGCCGCCGAGCCGGCGGGTCGCTTCCAGGGTCGATTCGTTGGTCACTTCGATGGCGGGTGCGGCGTCGATTGGCGAGGACGCCGCCATGGCGTCGTCGGGTAGGTATAACCGGGTGCTGGCCACCGCCCGCGCGACCTGCGATCCGATGGCCACCTCGCCGTCAGCGCTACGGTAGGCGCCACGCCCGACAATGGCCACCGTGTCGCGGGCGATCGCCCGCAGTCGACTACTCACGACCGGCATCATCGCGGTGAGTCCAACTTTCCGCGACCGGTATTGCCACGGCTCGGCTCCGGGAACAACACCCGCCGTTGCGGTGCAGGATGCACAAGAGCATCCGGTCATGCCGCGATCCGAGTGCTGCAAAGCGTGACCATCCAGCAGCAGCCCTCGGAGTGTCCGGACATGCCAAGTTGAGTACGTGGTTTAGCTCGCGTACGCCTGCATTGAAGTGATCATGGCCTGGTCGTCGAAGGTCATGGTGTCGATGACCTCTCTGGTGGGGCCGTCGGCTGGTGTGGCGCGGAAGTGGAACGCGGCGTGGCGGTCGGCGATCGCCACCATAACGAGTTCCATTGTCCGTTGCTCGGTGAGCACGCCGGCAAAGTGCTGCTCGATGGCCGTTCGGCCGGTGACTGGGGGTCCGCCAGCGGGGTCATGCAGGCGGGCATCCGGTGTGTAGAGATCTGCCAGCGCGGTAGCGTCGGCGGCGCCGACGGCGGCAAGGTGAGCCTCGATGGTGGCCCTGATCTGCTCCGTGCTGGCCACGATCAACCGTCGCTTTCCGCCGAAGGACCCGCAGCCGAGGCAGGTCGCGCTTGCCTGTCGAGGACGACGCAGAGGACCCCGGTGTAGCCGGTCGTCGGATCTCCTCGCAGGTCCAGGATCATCTGCTCACCGCCGTCGGCGAAGATGCTGTCGGTGGCGTTGATGGTGTCGCGCTGCGGCCGGCCCTGATAGGGCGGGCGACTGAAAGCCTCGTCGGTGACCGTGTCGGGAAAGTAGAGCTGCGTGGTCACCGAGCGGTCGTCGAGGTGTGCGATGAGGTGGATGTGCACGGTGCGGCTGGCGTACCAGCCCGGGTAGATCGTGTTGAACGCGCACATCCCGCGCTCGTCGGTGCGCTGGCTGCCCCGCAGGTACGTCTCACCGGCGGCGATCACATCGTGCGGCACCGACTCCGAGGTGACCACCTGTCCCGGCCTCGCTTCAAATGGCTGGAAGCCGGAGTATCGGCCCACGTGGTCGGCCTGCCAGACCTCGACGAGGACGTCCGCGAGGGGGGTGGTGGCGTCCGCCGCCAGTAGGCGTAGTCCGAGGCGCAGTGGGAGACCATCGCGGTCCTCGGTGATCTCCCGACGCTCGGGATGCACAGCTCGGTGGTATGGGCCTCGCGTCTGCTCGACAAACAACCGGCAGGTGACTCCGGTCGAGGCCAGTAGTTCGACGAGGTCCTCCTCCACCGTGCCAGTATGGTCCGCCGTTCGTTGCGGCGCCCGCGGTTCGCCGCCCGCCACCCGCGTAACCGATGCTTCTACCCAGGGGAGCGGTGATGGCAGACGAGACACCTGACTACTTCGAGCCCGAGGGCGGGGCGGGTGCTCACGCACCTGCTGATCGTCCGGGACATCGATCGGCCCCGCGCGTTCTATCGGCGGGTGATCGTCCCCAGTTGTTTGCGAAGATCAACCGCCGTTACTGTATCAAGCCACCACCAACATCGACGTCGTCATCCCCGACCCTTGACGCCCACACCAACCGCCTAACTGAACGGCGTTGGTA
>NZ_QKKX01000076.1 GCF_003434305.1 Micromonospora sp. MW-13 | reverse complement strand
GCGACACCACCGGCACCACCCACTCCTTCGAGGGCGGCCACTACATCAGCGTCGTCGGCTACCACGACAACGGCAAGATCGTCACCATCGCCGACTCCGCCAACCCCGACCAGGCCAGCTACCAGATCACCATCGACAACCTCGCCGACTGGATCGCCACCCGCGGCTACGCCACCTCCTGACCCCACACACGACAAAGGGCCGGCCCCCACCCGGGGACCGGCCCTTGTCGTCGGCGTGGGTCAGCCGCCGGAGTCGGCCAGCTCCGCGCCCTCGGGCACGGTGTCGTCGTCCCGGCTGGCCAGCCAGCCCTCCGGGAGGTGGACCTTGCCCGGGGAGTTCGTCCGGCCGCGCGGCTGGCCGAGCGTCGCCACGGGGAACGGCTCCGCCGGGTCGAGCTTGCCGAGCAGGTCGTCGAGCTGGGCCAGGCTGTCGATCATGGCGAGGGAGCGGCGCAGCTCGCTGCCGACCGGGAAGCCCTTGAGGTACCAGGCGACGTGCTTGCGGAAGTCGGTGCAGCCGTCCCGCTCGCCCCTGGCCGGGTTCCGCGCCCCCGCCACGAACTGGTCGACCAGCAGCTCGGCGTGCCGGCGCATGGTCGCCGCCACCTCGCCGAGGGTGGGCAGCCGCCGCTCCGGCCGCCCGTCGAACGCGGCCTCCAGGTCGGCGAAGAGCCACGGCCGGCCCAGGCAGCCACGCCCGATCACCACGCCGTCGACCCCGGTGTGGGCGACCATCCGCAACGCGTCCTCGGCCTCCCAGATGTCGCCGTTGCCGAGCACCGGCACGTCGAGGGCCTGCTTGAGGGTGGCGATAGCGTCCCAGTCGGCGGTGCCCGAGTAGCGCTGCGCGGCCGTGCGCCCGTGCAGGGCGACCGCCGCGACACCGGCGTCCTGGGCGGCGAGCCCCGCCTCGACGTACGTCAGGTGGTCGTCGTCGATGCCCTTGCGCATCTTCACGGTGACCGGCACCCCGGCGGGCGACGCGGCGTCCACCGCGGCCCGCACCAGCCGGGCGAAGAGCCGGCGCCGCCACGGCAGGGCCGACCCGCCGCCCCTGCGGGTGACCTTGGGGACCGGGCAGCCGAAGTTCAGGTCGATGTGATCGGCGAGGTTCTTCTCCACCACGATCCGCACGGCGGCGGCGGTGATCTCCGGATCGGTGCCGTAGAGCTGAAGGCTGCGCGGCTGCTCGTCGTCGCCGAAGGCGATCATGCGCAGGGTCTTCGGGTTCCGCTCGACCAGCGCGACGGTGGTGATCATCTCGCAGACGTAGATGCCGCCGCCCTGCTCCCGGCAGAGCCGGCGGAACCCGACGTTGGTGATCCCGGCCATCGGCGCGAGCACCACCGGCGGCCACACCTGGTACCGCCCGAGGGTCAACGGACGCGGCGCGGGCACGGTCGGGGCGGTCACCGGACAAGTGTACGGGGCCCCGACCGGCACGTTCCCGCACCGGCCGGGGCCCCGTCGACGGCGCTCAGCAGCCGGGGAGGCGCTCGATCAGGTACCGCTCGACCTGGTCCAGCGAGATCCGCTCCTGGGCCATGGTGTCCCGGTTGCGCACGGTCACCGCGTTGTCGTCGAGGGTGTCGAAGTCGACCGTCACGCAGAACGGGGTACCGATCTCGTCCTGGCGGCGGTACCGGCGGCCGATGGCCTGCGAGTCGTCGAACTCGACCACCCAGCGCTTGCGCAGGTCGGCGGCGAGGCCCTTGGCCTTCGGGGAGAGCGCCTCGTTGCGGGACAGCGGGAGGACCGCCACCTTGACCGGGGCCAGCCGCGGGTCGAAGCGCATGACGGTGCGCTTGTCCACCCCGCCCTTGGTGTTCGGGGCCTCGTCCTCGTCGTACGCCTCCAGCAGGAACGCCAGCACCGCGCGGGTCAGGCCGGCGGCCGGCTCGATCACGTACGGCATCCAGCGCTCGCTCTTGCCCTGGTCGAAGTACGACAGGTCGACGCCGGAGTGCTTGCTGTGCGTGGACAGGTCGAAGTCGGTGCGGTTGGCGATGCCCTCCAGCTCGGCGAACTCGCTGCCGCCGAACCGGAACCGGTACTCGATGTCGACGGTGCGCTTCGAGTAGTGGGAGAGCTTCTCCTTGGGGTGCTCGTAGAAGCGCAGGTTCTCCTCGGACAGCCCGAGGTCGAGGTACCAGTTCCAGCGCTCGGCGAGCCAGTACTCGTGCCACTGCTCGTCGGAGCCCGGCTCGACGAAGAACTCCATCTCCATCTGCTCGAACTCGCGGGTGCGGAAGATGAAGTTGCCCGGGGTGATCTCGTTGCGGAACGACTTGCCGGTCTGCGCGATGCCGAACGGCGGCTTCTTGCGGGCGACCGTCTCCACGTTCTTGTAGTTGACGAAGATGCCCTGGGCGGTCTCCGGGCGCAGGTAGTGCATGCCCTCGTCGCTCTCCACCGGGCCGAGGTAGGTCTTCATCAGGCCGTTGAACATCTTCGGCTCGGTGAAGGTGCCCTTGTTGCCGCAGTTCGGGCAGTTCAGCTCCGACAGCGAGGCCAGCGGCCTGCCGTGCTTCTCGGCGTACGCCTCCTCCAGGTGGTCGGCGCGGAACCGCTTGTGGCAGGACTGGCACTCCGTCAGCGGGTCGACGAACTCGGCGATGTGGCCGCTGGCCTCCCAGACCTTGCGGGCCAGGATGACCGCGGAGTCCAGGCCGACGACGTCGTCGCGCTGCTGGACCATGGTCTTCCACCACTGCCGGCGGACGTTCTCCTTCAGCTCCACGCCGAGCGGACCGTAGTCCCACGCCGACCGGGTGCCCCCGTAGATCTCACTGGAGGGGAAGACGAAGCCCCGGCGCTTGGCGAGGCTGACGACGGCGTCGATACGGTCGGCTGGCATGTTTCCTCCTACGCCGGCTGGCGGTCGGCGGGGGCGAGATGTGGATGGATCGGTCGGTTCGGGACAACGGTACGACCGTCCGGGCCCCGAGCCCAGCAGAATACCGGGGGCGGGGCCAGCCACCCCCGCGAGCCTCCGCCCGGCCGCCGGGGCGGGTGGTCAGCTCACCCCGCAGACCTCCATGGCCCCGGTCTGCCCGTCGGCGGCGAGGGTGACCTCCTGGTCGCCCCGGTTGCCGCCGCTGAAGGTGACGGAGACCGGCACGGTCAGGGTGGTGGGGTCCACCTCGCCCACCCGGTACGAGTCGATCTGCGGCTCGGCGGCGACCCGGCGCTCGAACTCCGCCCGGGACTCCCGGCGCTGCGCGTCGTCGCAGAGCGCGTCGTACGACTTGCCGTACTTCCGCTCGACCAGCCCCTGGTAGTAGTCGTCAGTCACCGCGCGGCCCTGCTCCCGCACCGCCTGCACGTTGCTGATCACCAGGCCGACCACGGCCGCCCCGCCCCCGCCGCAGCAGAGCAGCACGGCCAGCGCCCCGGCCCCGAGGCCGAGCCAGAGCCGGGCGCTGCGTCCCTCGGTCGGCGGCGCGGCGAACGGCGGGGCCACCCCGGGGCCCGCCGGGGGCTCGGGCACGCCCGGCTCCGGGTGCGTCGGCGGGCCGCCGGGCCCGGGCGCCACGGGGTACGGGGGTGGACCGGCCGGTCCGGGTGCGGTCATAGGTGCAGGGTAGTGCCCGCCGGCTCAGCGGTACGGAGCAGCGGCCCGATCACTGGGGTTCACCTCGACCGTCCCGCCCGGGGCGGCTGCGGCCAGCGCCTCGTACGCGGACGGCTCGTCGAGCGACTCGGCCAGCAGCGGTGTGGCGTGCACCTTGACGTCGAACCCGCCCAGCGCCCGCCGGTAGGCGCCGACGGACTCCCACTCGGTGACCAGGCACCAGTGGCGTGGGTCGTCCAACGCCCGGAGCAGTTCCCCGCGCAGGTAGCCGGGGCGGGCGGCGAGCGCGGCCAGGGCGGCGTGCGCGCGTTCGGTGAAGGCGGGAGCGACGTCCTCGTCGACCACGAACCGGTTGGTGACCAGCACCGGGTCCTCCTCGTAGAGTCTGTGGGATGCAGCGTACGCAGCGCCCCCTGCTGGGTCGGTTGGCCCGGGCGAACCCGACGACGGTCTTCCTGGTCACGCTGGCGCTGGTGCTGGTGGCGCTGTTCACCCCGGGCGTGGCCGGCGGGGTGCTGCTGCTGGCGCTCGCCGCCGCCCTGGTCGCGCTGCTGCTGACCACCTGGGCGGTGCAGGCGCCGGCGACCCGGGTGATCCGGCTGGTGATGCTCACCCTGCTGATCACCGCGGCGCTGACGAAGCTGCTCTGATCCGCACCCGCGTGGGACCCATCCGAACGGGGCAATAGCAGACACGTCGCTCGCATGCAAGCATGCGTTTTTGACAATCAATTTCGTTATCGCGGAGAGTTGGGGCATGACGCTCCGCCCCACCGTACGTGCCCTGGCCACCGCGACCGCCCTGGTGGCTCTCGGCGCCGTCACCGCCTGCGCCGCGGACGGCACCGGCGCCGACCCGCAGCGGGTCGACGTGGCCGCCGCCTTCTACCCGCTCCAGTTCGTGGCCGAGCGGATCGGCGGCGACGCGGTCCGGGTGACGAACCTGACCAAGCCCGGCGCCGAGCCGCACGACCTGGAACTGACCCCACGCCAGGTCGGCGAGGTGAACCAGGCCGAGCTGATCGTCTACCTCAAGGGCTTCCAGCCCGCGGTGGACGAGGCGGTCGACCAGACCGGGGGCGACCGGGCCTTCGACGTCGCCGGGGTGCAGCCGCTGCTGGCCGCAAGCGCCGGCGGGCACGACCACGAGGGCGAGGAGGCCGGGCACGAGGGCGAGGAGGCCGGGCACGAGGGCGAGGAGGCCGGGCACGCCGAGGAGGAGGGCGCCAGGGATCCGCACCTGTGGCTCGACCCGACCCGGCTGGCCACCGTCGGCGACCGGCTGGCCGAGCGGCTCGGCCGGGCCGACCCGGACCGCGCCGCCGACTACACCGCCCGGGCGGGCGCGCTGCGCGCCGAGTTGGAGAGGCTGGACGCCGAGTTCGCCGCCGGGCTGAGGACCTGCCAGCGCCGCGAGATCGTGGTGAGCCACACCGCGTTCGGCTACCTGACCGAGCGCTACCAGCTCGACCAGGTCGGCATCACCGGGCTGGCCCCGGACAACGAACCCTCCCCGCAGCGCCTCGCCGAGGTCGCCCGGGAGGCCCGGGAGCACCGGGCCACCACGATCTTCTTCGAGACCCTGGTCAGCCCGAAGGTCGCCGAGACCATCGCCCGCGAGGTGGGGGCGAAGACCGCGGTGCTCGACCCGCTGGAGGGACTGTCCGCCGGCCACGACGGCGACTACCTTTCGGTGATGCGCACCAACCTGGCGACCCTGCGGACGGCGTTGAGCTGCTCGTGAGCACGCCTGTCATCACCGTCACCCACGCAGCGGTCGGCTACGACGGCCGCCCGGTGCTGCGCGACGTCTCGCTGACCGTCACCGCCGGCGAGGTGGTCGCCGTGCTCGGCGCCAACGGCTCCGGCAAGTCCACCCTGATCCGCGCGGTGCTCGGGCTGGTCCCGCTGCACGCCGGGTCGGTCTCGCTCTTCGGCGCCCCGCTGGGCCGGTTCCGGCAGTGGCAGCGGATCGGGTACGTCCCGCAGCGCCTCGGCGCCGGCGGCGGCGTCCCGGCCACCGTCCGCGAGGTGGTCGCCTCGGGCCGGCTGGCCCGCCGGGGCGTGCTGCGCCCGCCGGGCCGGGCCGACCGGGCGGCGGTCGACGCCGCGTTGGCCGCCGTCGGGCTGGCCGACCGGGCCGGCGACCCGGTGGCCACCCTCTCCGGCGGGCAACAGCAGCGAACCCTGATCGCCCGGGCCCTGGCCGGCGAGCCGGAGCTGCTGGTCCTCGACGAGCCGACCGCCGGGGTCGACGCCGCCAGCCAGGAGGCGTTCGCCGGGGCGCTGCGCGACTTCGTCGACGGCGGCGGGACGGTGCTCCTGGTCGCCCACGAGCTGGGGCCGCTGCGACCACTGATCAGCCGGGCGGTGGTGGTGCACCACGGCGGGATCGCGCACGACGGCGCGGTCCCCGAGCCGGCCGGCCACCACGCCGAGCCCGACCACGACCACGTGCACCCGCACGGACCCGACGAGCCCGTAGGGCTGTGGAGCAGTTGAGCATGGAGCTTTTCCAGTACCCGTACATGCAGCGCGCCCTGATCGGCGCGCTGGTCATCGGCCTGGCCGCCCCGGCGCTCGGCATCTACCTGGTGCAGCGCCGGCTGGCCCTGATCGGCGACGGGGTCGGGCACGTGGCGCTCACCGGCGTCGGCGCCGGCCTGCTGCTCAACCGCTCGCCGGTGCTGGTGGCGGTGGTGGTGGCGACGCTCGGCGCGGTCGCCGTCGAGCTGGTCCGGGCGCGCGGGCGCACCTCGGGCGACCTCGCGCTGGCGCTGCTGTTCTACGGGGGAATCGCGGGCGGCGTAACGCTGGTCGGGCTCTCCGACGCCACCAGCGCGAACCTCAACGCGTACCTGTTCGGGTCGCTGACCACCATCTCGCCGCAGGACCTGACCACCATCCTGGTGCTCGGCGCGGCGCTCCTGGTGACCATGCTGGCGCTGCGCCCGGCGCTGTTCGCGGTCTGCCACGACGAGGAGTACGCCCGGGTCGCCGGGCTGCCCGTGCGGGCGCTGAACATGCTGCTCGCGGTCGGCACCGCGGTCACCGTGACGATCGCCATGCGGGCCGTCGGGGTGCTGCTGATCAGCGCCCTGATGGTGGTCCCGGTGGCCACCGCCCAGCAGGTCACCCGGGGCTTCCGGGGAACGATGACCGTGGCGATGGCGCTCGGGCTGTTCGCCGCCGGTTCCGGGGTCTGGGTGGCCGCCAACGCCGACACCGCCCCCGGCGCGTCCGTGGTGCTGCTGGCGATCGCCTTGTTCCTCGTCGTCGCGGTCGCCGGCGCCGGCTGGCGGGCGGTGCGCCGACGCCGGACGAAGGCCGGCCCGCCGGTCGCCGAGCCGCCCGAGGTGGTGCTGCGTTGATCCTGCGCTCCGGCACGCCGGTGGTATTGGTTACCGTTACGAGGTGACCGACGGATCAGGGTACGAGGCGTACGAGGACGCCGGTGAGCTGCTGCGCGCCCTCGCGGCCCCGATCCGGCTGGCGATCGTGAGCGAACTGGCGCAGGGTGAACGGTGCGTACACGAGCTGGTGGAGAAGCTCGGGGCGGCGCAGCCGCTGGTCTCGCAGCACCTGCGGGTGCTGCGGGGGGCCGGCGTGGTCCGCGGCTCCCGGCGCGGCCGGGAGATCGCGTACGCGCTGGTCGACGAGCACGTCGCGCACATCGTGGCCGACGCGGTCAGCCACGCCGGGGAGGCATCGTGACCGAGGGGACCGTCGTCCGGAACACCCGGCAGCGCTCGGCGGTGAGCGCGCTACTCGCCGAGCTGGAGGGATTCCACAGCGCGCAGGACCTGCACGCCATGCTCCGCGGGCGCGGCGAGCGGGTGGGGCTGACCACCGTCTACCGCACCCTCCAGGGGCTCGCCGACGCGGGCGAGATCGACGTGATGCGCCCGCCCGGCGGGGAGCACCTCTACCGGCGGTGCAGCGAGGGCCACCACCACCACCTGGTCTGCCGGGCCTGCGGGCGCACCGTCGAGGTGGCCGGGCCGACCGTGGAGGCCTGGGCGGAGCGGGTCGCGGCGCAGCACGGGTACGCCGACGTCAGCCACACCCTGGAGATCTTCGGCACCTGCCCGGCCTGCGCCGGCTGACCCCGGCCGGGTCGCGTCCGCGCCGGGCGGGAAATCCGACCCGTGCCGGGCGGGGCGGACCGTGGCACGCTGTCCGGCGTGAAGATCTACGCCGATCGCATCCCGACCGCCGTCCGCCAGTTCCTGACCGACCTGCTCGTCGTCGTCTGGGTGTACGCCGCGATCCGCTTCGCGTTCTGGGTGCACGACCTGGTGCAGAAGCTCGCCGTACCCGGGCAGAAGCTGGAGGGGGCCGGCGGCAGCCTCGCCGACAACCTCGCCGACGCCGGCGGCAAGGTACGCCGGGTGCCGCTGGTCGGCGACGAGCTGACCGCCCCGTTCACGAAGGCCGCCGACGCCGCCCGGGCGATGGCCGAGGCGGGCCGGGACCAGCAGGAGCTGGTCGGCCAGCTCGCCCTGGCGCTCACCATCGCGGTGCTGGTGTTCCCGCTCGGCCTGGTGCTGTTCGGCTGGCTGCCGCTGCGGCTGCGCTGGATGCGCCGGGCCGCCTCGGCCAAGGCGCTGGCCGCCGTACCGGCCGGGCGGGACCTGCTGGCCCTGCGGGCGCTGGCCGGTCAGCCGATCGGCAAGCTGACCCGGATCGCCCCGGACGTGGCCGAGGCGTGGCGGCGCGGCGACGACGCCACGGTCGACGCGCTCGCCGCGCTGGAGCTGCGCCGACTCGGGCTCCGGGGTGGCCGATAGGGTGGTCCGGTGCTCTACTTCCTGATCGTCGTCGCCGTGCTGCTGCTGGCCTACGCCGCCGTGCTGGTCAGCTTCGTCCGCCGAGGCCGCAAGATCCCGCCGGCGGCGTACCTGGTGCTGGCGGCGCTCAACGGGCTGATCCTGGCCGCCGTGCTGGCCTGGGCCATCGCCCGCTGAGCCCGCGCCCGGCCCGGGTCGGCGAGGAGCGCGGGGCCCCCGCCCCACGACAGGGGCCCCTGGTCGTCACTCGGGGCGGGGGACACGACGGCGGACGTCCCGGGCGGTCGACGGGCCGGGGGTCCACCGGGCCACCCAGGGCAGGTCGGCGGGCGGGGTGAGCACCCCGTCCTCCAGGGCGGCGTACCGGCCGGCGAGGATCCGCTTCGCCGCCGCCACGTCGACGGAGTCGGTGTTCGCCCACAGGCCGGTGAACAGGGCGTCGACCCGTAGCCGGGCCTGGCGGCAGAACAGGTCGGCCAGCTCGACGTTCTCCGGTCGGGTGTCCTTCTCGGCGTACGCCCGGACGCAGACCGCGGACATCGCGAACAGTTCCGCGCCGATGTCCACAATCCGGCCGAGGAACGCCTGCTTACGCTCCATCTTCCCCTGCCAGCGGGACATCGCGTAGAACGTCGACCGGGCCAGCTTGCGGCTGTACCGCTCGACCTGGCGCAGGTGGCCGGCGAGCGGGCCGAACTCGGCGTACGCCCGCGGCGACTGGCCCCGGCCGACGGCGAGGGTGGGCAGCCACTTCGCGTAGAAGGCCCCGGCCCGGGCGCCGGCCTTCGCCTTGCGGCCGAGCCCGGCGTCGGGGTCGATGATGTCCCCGGCGACGGAGAGGTGGGCGTCGACCGCCTCGCGGGCGATGAGCAGGTGCATGATCTCGGTGGAGCCCTCGAAGATCCGGTTGATCCGCAGGTCCCGCAGCATCTGCTCGACCGCGGCCGGGCGCTCGCCCCGGGCGGCCAGGGAGTCGGCCGTCTCGTAGCCGCGCCCGCCGCGGATCTGGATCAGCTCGTCGCCGATCTTCCAGGCCATCTCGCTGGCGTACAGCTTGACCAGGGCCGCCTCGATCCGGATGTCGTTGCGGTCGTCGTCGGCGAGCAGGCAGCACAGGTCCAGCATGGTCTCCATGCCGTACGTGGTGGCGGCGACGAACGCGAGCTTCTGCGCGACGGCCTCGTGCTCGCCCACGGGCCGGCCCCACTGGACCCGGTCGGCGGCCCAGTCCCGGGCCACGTTCAGCGACCACTTGCCGGCGCCGACGCACATCGCCGGCAGCGAGAGCCGCCCGGTGTTCAGCGTGGTCAGGGCGATCTTCAGCCCCTTGCCCTCGCCGCCGATGACGTCGGAGTTCGGCACGAACACGTCGTGGAACCGGGTGAGGCTGTTCTCCAGGCCGCGCAGGCCGGTGAACTCGTTGCGCCGCTCCACCGTGATGCCCTCGGCGTCGCCGTCGACGACGAAGGCGGTGATCCCGCCGCGCCGCCCCTCGGCGGCCGGCACCCGGGCCATCACCACCAGCAGGGTGGCCACGGTGCCGTTGGTGGCCCACAGCTTCACCCCGTTGAGCCGGTACCCGGTGCCGTCGGCGGTCGGCTCGGCCGTGGTGCCCAGCCGCGCCGGGTCGGAGCCGACGTCCGGCTCGGTGAGCAGGAACGCCGACACCTCGCCGGCGGCGAGCCGGGGCAGGAAGCGCTGCTTCTGCTCGTCGGTGCCGAACATCTTCAGCGGCTGCGGGACGCCGATCGACTGGTGTGCCGACAGCAGCGCCCCGATCGCCGGGCTGACCGAGCCGGCCAGCATCAACGCCCGGCAGTAGTGCAGGTTGCTCAGCCCGAGCCCGCCGTGGGACCGGTCGATCTTCATGCCGAACGCGCCGAGCCGGGCCAGCCCCTGGAACACCTCGTCGGGGATGCGGGCGTCGCGCTCGATCGCCGCCCCGTCCACCTCGGCCTCCAGGTACGCGCGCAGCCGGCCGAGGAACTCCCCGGCCCGGGCGTCCTCGGCCGGGTCGGTACGCGGCCAGGGGTGGATCAGGTCGAGCCGGAACCGGCCGAGGAACAACTCCTTGCCGAAGCTGGGCCGGTCCCAGGCGGACTCGCGGGCCGCCTCGGCGACCTGCCGGGCCTCCTTCTCGGACACCTGACCGGCCTCCGTCGGCAGCGCCCCCGCGCCCCCGGCGGCGTCGACCGCCGCGGCGTCGGCGGTGGCCTCGGCGGCATCGGCGGTGGCCGCGGTGGCATCGGCGGTGGCGGGCCCCGGGACGGCCGGGGCCGGATCGTCGATCGGCGCGACCCGGCCGGTGGGGCCGCCCGCGGCGGCTCCCCCCGGCGGGTCGGGCGCGGGTCGGCTGTTCTGCGTCGTGGTCACGGCTGCCCCCTCGAACCTCGGTCCGGATGCGTCGACGCGCTCGACAAGAGCGACGCTACCCCTGGTTGTTACCCAGGGGTAGCGTCGCGTGCACCTCGGATTTCGGCCGGCGTCACCGCTGGTCGGCGGGGTCAGCCGGCAGTGAGCGGCTGCGGGTCGTCATCGTCGTCGTCGATGTCGTCGTCCCCCCAGTTCCGGCGGGCGAACGGCAGGACCACCCAGAAGGTCAGGAACCAGACCGCCGTGATCGCGGTGAGCACGAAGGCGATGCCCCGGTCCAGCACGAAGTCGGTGATCAGCAGAACCGCGCTGACCATCGAGACGAGCATGAAGGCGAGCCCGCCGCTGGCCATCCGGTGGGCGAACCGGACCAGCTCCGGTTTGCGCCCCTGCCGGAACAGCGCCCGGTGGAAGGCGACCGGGGAGATGATCATCGCGGTGGCGCCGGCCGCCGACAGCAACGCGACGATGTAGACGTCCTTCTGGAACTCGCTGGTACGCGTGAAACCGTTGCTGAACGGCAGGGTCAGCAGGAAGGCGAACAGGATCTGCACGCCGGTCTGCGCGACCCGCAACTCCTGGAGCAGGTCGGCGAAGTTGCGCTGCCAGCGCTGCTTCTCGGTTTCCTTCGACACGCGCTACCTCCGGGACGACGGTACTGCCGGCGGGGTCCACCCCGCCGGCAGCATCGCCTTTGCCCCGTCGGGCGGACGGCGAAACCGCCTCACGACCCGGTCCGCCGGGCGCGGTCAGGACCCCCGACGGATACGGCCGGCGTACCGGGCCTCCAGGGCGTTGTTGTGCTCGTCGCCGCCGGCGATGTTGGCCGACAGGTAGACCGGGGGCCGCTCCCCCGCCGCGAGCAGCCGGGCCACCACCTCGACCGTGAGCTGCTGCGCCAGCAGGGCGGCGGTGATGGAGGAGACCGCGCCGACCGCGCCCCCGCCGGGCAGCGGCAGGGTCGCGTCGCCGTACGGGGCGCCGTTGTCCAGCACCACGTCGGCGAAGTCGGCCAGCTTCCGGCCGGACGAGTGGCGGGACGTCATCCGCGCCGAGTGCAGCGCCGAGGTGATCGCGACGAGGCCGTGACCGCGCTCCTTCACCAGGGCGGCGAATTCCACGATGGCCCCGTTGACGCCGGAGTTGGAGGCGACCACGAAGACATCCGCCGGGCGGACCGGGGCCAGCTCGTACAGGCGGTGGGCCACCGAGGGGTCCCGCTCCAGCAGCGGGCCCAGGACGTCGGCCGGGGCCCCGCCGTACAGCACGAGGTCGCGCAGCGCGATCCGGTTGGTCGGTACCAGGCCGCCGGCCCGGCCGGCGATCTCCATGGCGAGGGCCTCGGAGTGGCCGGTGCCGAACGCGTGAACCACCCCGTCGGCGCGCAGCGCGTCGGCGACCAGGTCGGCCGCCCGACCCACCGCCTCCCGCTGGCCGGACGACACCCGGCCGATCGTCTCCGTCACCACCGCCAGATAGTCCTCGGCGCTGACCGTCATGCTTCCTCCGTCCGTCGGTTGCGGGCCAGCCAGTCCACCGCGAAGTCGACCGCCGCCCGCTGGCGCATCGACCTGCCCGTCCCGTCGCCGACCGGGCCGATCCGGACCACGCCGGTGGCATCCAGATCCGCCCCGAGCCGGGGGAAGTCGGCCGAGTCGATCGCCACGTCCTCCCACCATGCCCAGTCCTGGCCGCCGCCGGGGGTACGCACCGCCGCGCCCACCCGTTCCCTCGGCGGGGCGGCCTGCCGGTACTCCGCCAGATGCAGCGACGTGTTGCAGCCGTGGTCGACGCCGAGTAGCAGCACGTCGGCGTCCAGGTCGTACAGCCGGCCCAGCGGCGAGCCGGGGCCGAGCATGTCGGCCAGCGGGTGCCCGGCCACGATCTCCTCGGCGGCGGGCCCGAGCGCGGCGAACGAGACGTGCGGGTGGTCGCTGCGCCGGGCCCCCGGCCAGCCCCGGACCGTCTCGGCCAGCGCCCCCATGAACCGGCTCGGGGTGACCGCCGGGTCGAAGCCGGGGGTCTCGGTCCGGATCACCGGCCACCAGTGCATTGGCACCGGCGGGTTGCTCCACCCGGCCGGGTCGCTGTTCTCCGGCGTGTGCGTCGGCACCACCAGCGTGCCCTCGGGGCCGAGCACGTCACGCAGGGCGAGGGCCACCGTCTGCGGGCCGCCGCAGACGAACCCGAGCGCCCGCAGCCCGGCGTGCACCAGCACGATGCCGCCGGGGCGTACCCCCAGCTCGTGCACCTGCGCGGCGAGCGACGCGCGGGTGTGCGGCCGGGCCGCCGCGCCTGAGGTGGCCGACGGACCCGGGGCCACCGGCCGGCCCGGGGCGGGCGGGGGCGGGGCGGGGGTCATCGCCCGGCGCCCGTACGGGCCAGGATCGCCTCGGCGAGCGGGCCGGGCGCCTCGTCGGGGATCCAGTGCGAGACGCCGGGCAGCACGACGGGGCGGTAGTCCCCGGTGACGTGGGCGGCGCACGCCTCGGCGGCGGTCCGGCCGATCGCGATGTCCCGGTTGCTCCACACGAACGTGGTCGGCACCGGCACCGGCCCGACCGCCGCGAGATCGGCCCGGGACATCGCCCGGTACCAGTTCAGCGCGGCGCTCAGCGCGCCCGGCTCGCGCATCGGGTCGGCGTACCGGGCCACCCGGGCGGCGTCGCCGACCCCGCCGAGCAGCCTGCGCAGGGCGGCGGCCCGCAACGCCAGCAGCACCCTCTCCGCCGTGCCCGGCTTGCGGAACAGGGCGATGTACGACGAGCGGGCCTTCTGCCCGGTGTCCGTGGCCAGAGCGTGCGCCATGGCGGCGGGGTGCGGGACGGACACGGCGGTGAGGCTGCGCACCCGGTCGGGGCGGCCCGCGGCCAGACCCCAGGCCACGATCGCGCCCCAGTCGTGCCCCACCACGTGCGCCGCGTCCACGCCCAGCGCGTCGAGCAGGGCCGCCGCGTCGGCGACCAGCTCGGGGAGCCGGTAGGCCTCGACCGCCCCGGGCCGGGCGAGCGGCGAGTACCCCCGCTGGTCCGGCGCGTACGTGCGCAGCCCGGCGGCGTGCAGCGCCGGCACCACCCCGTCCCACTCGCCGCCGTGCTGCGGGAACCCGTGCAGCAGCAGCACCGGTTCGCCGTCGGTTGGCCCGCCGGTGCGGGCCTCGAACGTCAGCCCTCGCGCCTCCACCTGCATGATCGGCAGCCTACCCAGCGGGGCCGGGCTCACTCGTACTGGTTTCGCGGGGCGGGCACCTCCCGCCAGGACTCCACGGCCAGGTACGGGATCTCGGCGTCGTTGACCGGGTCCCGGCCGACCCGGGCGCTGTACCGGCCGGTGGCCTCGACCCAGGTGTCGTTCGGCAGGCCGAGGGGCACGTCGCCGGTCAGGCCCAGCTTGACCGGGCGGCCGTCGGCGGCGCAGCAGGACAGCACCATCCGGGCCAGCAACGGCTGCCCGTCGGGGCCGGCGACGATGAACCCGGTGAGCCGGACCCGGCGGTCGCCGATCGAGGTGCCCCGGTCGAACAGCGCCCGGGAGGCGTAGTCGAGCACCGTGACCGGGGCCGGGTCGCCGGGCGGAAGCGGCGGGTAGTCGGACGGCTGCGCTTCGGCGGCGAGCGCCGTGCCGGCCTGTTCCGCCGCGTACGAGCCGAGGGCCGGCGGGGCGACCAGCAGCAGGCCGAACACCGGCAGCAGGAGCAGCCAGCCGACCCGCGGCTCGTGGTGCCCGGCCCCGTCGCCGGGTTCGTGGCCGTGCTCCCCAGGCCCGTCGCCGGGCTCGTGCTCCCCGGTGGCGGGCGGGCGCAGCTCGTACCACAGTGTCGTCACGGCGGTGGCCACCAGCACCAGCCCGGCGGCGATCAGGAACGGGCGCAGCCCCTCCTTGACGTAGCGCAGGTAGAGGTCGGTGACGCTGGCCCGGACCACCGCCCCGCCGAGCAGCAGCAGGACGACCGCCTGCGCCTGCCGGTTCACAACAGCACCGCCCCGGCGAGGGTGGCCACCCCGACGGCGACGACGAAGGTCGCCGGGGCGAACCGGAACGCGAACCGGCGGCCGAGGACACCGGCCTGCATGGAGATCAGCTTGAGGTCGACCATCGGCCCGACCACCAGGAAGACCAGCCGGGAGGTGAGGGAGAACTGCGACAGCGACGCCGCGACGAAGGCGTCCGCCTCCGAGCAGATGGACAGCAGCACGGCGAGCACGGCCAGGGCGAGCACCGACAGCACCGGGTCGTCGGCGAGGGTCTGCAACCAGCGCTCCGGCACGAGCACGTTGATGGTCGCGGCGGCCATCGCGCCGACGACCAGGAACCCCCCGGCGTGCACGACGTCGTGCCGCACGGCGGCCCAGAAGGCCATCCCCCGCCCGACGCCGTCCAGCTCCGGCCGGCGCGGTAGCCGGAGCCAGTCGGCGCGACCGAGCCGCAGCCAGAGCCACCCCATGATCATGGCGACGGCCAGGCTGGCGAGCGCCCGGGCGAGCACCATCCCGGGGTTGCCCGGGAAGGCGACCGCGGTGGCGGTGAGCACGACCGGGTTGACCGCCGGGGCGGCGAGCAGGAAGGCCAGGGCCGCCGCCGGGGTGACGCCGCGCCGGATCAGGGAGCCGGCGATCGGCACGGAGCCGCACTCGCAGCCCGGCAGCACCACGCCGGCGACGCTGGCCACCGGCACCGCCAGGGCCGGGTGCCGGGGCAGCGCCCGGGCCCAGAACGCGCGCGGGACGAAGACCGCGATCGCCGCCGACAGCAGCACCCCGAAGACCAGGAAGGGCACGGCCTGCACCAGCACCGAGACGAACACGGTGGTCCAGGTCTGCACCCGGGGCGCGGCCAGCGCGTTGGCCAGCGGCTCGCGGAACACCACCACCAGCACCAGCACCGCGGCCAGCACCTCGACCGAGCCGACCGGGCGGCGCCGCCCGCCCGCCGCCTCCCCCGCCGGTACGTCCGGCGCGGCCACGCCGACCGGCCCCGTCGCCGGGGCCCGCCCGTCGACGCCGGCGGGTGGCGGGGAACGGTCGGTCGGTGACGTCACGGCTCGCCCCCTGCTTGGTCGACGGTTCGGCGGCGCGACACTATCGCGCCCAGCGGGCCGGGTCGATGAAGTACGGCGAGATGACGGTTTCCGCGTCGGGGGTGAGCTGCGATTAGATCACTTTGCCCGGCGATCTTCCGAGGTGTTAGCGTCGGCGAGACAACTTCACATCCGACAGGGGAGCGCACAGCGCTGAGAGTGCGGGCACCGCCCGCAGACCCTCGAACCTGATCTGGGTAATGCCAGCGCAGGGAGTTCGGTCGACCTCCAGCCGCGCCGCCGTCCGGTCCCACCAGGGCACCGGGCGCGGCGTGCGTCTTCTCCTGGTTCGCTCAGGACTGGGAGCCATCACATGAACCACACCGACAGCCACCGCTGGCGCACGATCGACATCGTGGTCGCCTCGGTGATCGCGGTCGCCTTCGGCGTCATCTTCTGGGCCTGGGGCCTGGTCTGGAGCGCCACCGAGGGGGCGTTCGGGTTCTTCCCGCCCGCGCAGACCCTGCTCTACGGGGTCTGGCTGATGCCGGCCGTGCTCGGCGGCCTGGTGATCCGCAAGCCGGGCGCGGCCCTGTACTGCGAGACCGTCGCCGCCGTCCTGTCCGCCCTGCTGGGCAGCCAGTGGGCCGGCACGGTGATCCCGCAGGGCATGGTCCAGGGCATCGGCGCGGAGTTGGCCTTCGCCGCGTTCCGGTACCGCTCGTTCCGGCTGCCGACCGCGCTGTTCGCCGGGGCGCTCACCGGCCTCAGCGCCGCCCTGTTCGACTTCCTCGTCTGGAACGCCGAGTACGACCTGACCAGCTACCGCATCCCGTACGCCCTGCTCACCATCGTCAGCGCCACGGTGATCTCCGGCGCCGGCGCCTGGGTCCTCACCCGCGCCCTGGCCGGCACGGGCGTCCTGGACCGCTTCCCGGCCGCCCGCGACTACCGCGCCCCCGTCTGACCGCGTTGGTCAAGAGGTTTGCGTCAGCCGAACCCGGTTCTCCGGACGCAGACCTCTTGATCACCCAGGCTGGTGGCGGGGTGGGGTTGGGTGGGAGGGGGTTTGGGTGGGTGGGGTGGGTGGGGTTTCGGTTCGGGGGTTCGGGTGGCGGCATGCCGGGCGGCGGGCCTGGGCGGTGCGCGGGGTGGACCTGCGCGTGGAGCGCGGCGAGCGGGTGTTACTGCTCGGGCCGTCGGGGGCGGGCAAGAGCACGCTGCTGGCCGCGCTGGCCGGGCTCCTGCCCGAGGACTCGGGCGAGCAGGAGGGCACCGTAGAGGTCGACGGGGTGGATCCCCGCAAGGACCGGGAGCGGGTCGGCATCGTCTTCCAGGACCCGGACACCCAACTCGTCATGGCCCGCTGCGGCGACGACGTGGCGTTCGGGCTGGAGAACCGGGGCGTACCGGCCGACCAGATCTGGCCCCGGGTGGACGAGGCGCTGCGCCGGGTCGGCTTCCCGTACGGCCGGGACCGGCCGACCGCCGCCCTCTCCGGCGGGGAGCAGCAGCGGCTCGCCCTTGCCGGGACGCTCGCCCTGCGGCCGGGGCTGCTGCTGCTCGACGAGCCGACCGCGAACCTCGACCCGGCCGGGGCGGCGCTGGTCCGTTGCGCGGTGGCCGACGCGCTGGACGGCGACACCACGCTGATCCTGGTCGAGCACCGGGTCGCCGAGGCGCTGCCGCTGGTCGACCGGGTGGTGGTGCTGGAGCCCGGCGGCGGGGTACGCGCCGACGGGCCGCCGGAGGCGGTCTTCGCCGCCCACGGCGACGCGCTCGCCGCCGAGGGGGTCTGGGTGCCCGGCCGGACCGTACCGCCCCGGCATGCCGGCGCGGCGCCGGGCAGCCTGCTGCTCAGCGCCGACCGGGTCGCCCTGCCGCCCCGTCTCGCCCCGATCGACCTCGCGGTACGCGCTGGCGAGGCGCTGGCCGTGCTCGGCCCCAACGGCGCCGGCAAGTCCACCCTGGCACTGCTGCTGGGCGGCCTGCTCCGGCCCGGGTCCGGCCGGGTGACGGCGACCGGGGAACTGGCCGGCAGGGACGCCCGGACTCCCCCGTACCGGTGGCGGGCGCCCGCGCTGGCGAGCCGGATCGGGTCGGTCTTCCAGGACCCGGAGCACCAGTTCGTCACCGGCACGGTCTTCGACGAGCTGGCCCTCGGCCCGCGCCGCACCGGCCGGCCGGAGACCGCCGTCCGGGCCACCGTGGACGCGCTGCTGGAGCGGCTGCGCCTGGCGGCGCTGGCCCGCGCGAACCCGTACACCCTCTCGGGTGGGGAGGCGCGGCGGCTGAGCGTGGCGACCGCCCTGGCCACCGCGCCCCGGCTGCTGGTCTGCGACGAGCCCACCTTCGGTCAGGACCGGCGGACCTGGCTGGAGCTGGTCGACCTCTTCGCCGAGCTGCGCGACGCCGGGCACGGCGTCGTCACGGTCACCCACGACCCGGACTTCGTCGCGGCCCTGGCCGACCGGCGGATCACCGTGACCCGCGAGCCGGCGCCGGCGACGTGACCGACACGAACCACGAAGCGACGGACAGCGCCACCGGTACGGACCACCAACCGCCGGGCGACGTGACCGGCGCGGCCGGCGAGGTGGTGGAGGCCACGTGATCAGTATCGAACCGGTGGCGGCGCCCGGCGCGCCGCTGGCCCGGCGCAATCCGGTGGCGAAGGTCGCGGCGGCGTTGGTCTTCTCGTTCACCCTGCTCGCCACCCTCGACCCGGTCGCCCCGGCGATCGCCCTCGGCGTCGAGCTGGCCGTGCTGCCGTTGTTCGGCATCCGGTACCGGGTGCTCGCCCGGCGGGCCGCGCCGTTGCTGCTCAGCGCGGTCGGCATCGTGGTCGCCCTGGTCCTGTTCGCGGCCGACCGTTCCGGCCGGGTGCTGGTCGACGCGGGGCCGGTGCTGGTCACCACCGGGGTGCTGCTGACCGCGCTCGGGCTGGCGCTGCGCATGCTGGCCGTGGCGCTGCCCGGCGTGATCGTCTTCGCCACCACCGACCCGACCGACCTGGCCGACGCGCTGATCCAGAACGCGAAGGCACCGGCCCGGTTCGCGATCGGCGCGCTGGCGGCGTTCCGGCTGGTGCCATTGCTGGGCCAGGAGTGGCAGATGATCAGCATGGCGCGGCGGGCACGCGGGGTCGACGCCGGGCGCAACCCCCTGGCCCGGATGCGACTGTTCGTCTCGACCGCGTTCGCGCTGCTCGTGGGGGCGATCCGGCGGGGCACCCGGCTGGCCGTGGCGATGGACGCCCGGGGGTTCGACGCGGGCACCCCGCGCACCGTCGCCCGTCGGCAGCGGTTCACCGCCGCCGACGGCGCGCTGATCGTCGGCGCGGCGGTGCTGGCCGGGGCGGCGCTGGCGGTCAGCGTCGCACTGGGCGCGTTCCGTCCCCTGATCGGCTGACCAGCCGGCCCGAACGTGCCGGGACGGAACCTGGCCAGCCCTGATCGGGGCCCGATCGGCCCGGCCCGCCCGGACTCCCACCGGCCCTGGCCAGCCCGGACCGGGCCGCGCGGATCGAAGATCGACTCCGGGTGCGGCATGTCGGCGTCTCCGAGTGCTGGGAGACCCCGATGTGCCGCACCTGGAGTCGATCGTGGCCGGTCAGCTACGGCGGAAGGCGTAGCGGCGGGCCTGGCCGGCGCGCTGGGTGCGGCCGGCGGGGAACCGGTCCTTGCCGGCCGGCGGACCGGCCTTCGGCGCGGGCGGTGCCTCCACCACCGGCGGGACCAGGGACGACGCCTCCGCCACCAGCGGAACCAGGGACGACGCCTCCGCCACCGGCGGGACCGGGAGGGCCTCCCCCGTCGGCGGCACCGGCGACGGCGTTCCCGCCACCGGCGGGACCGACAGGGCCGGCGGGCCGGCGGCGGCGATGGCCCTGGCCCGGATGGCGCTGCCGTCGTGGTCGGGCGGGTTCACGTCCACCTGGAAGGGTCGCGGGGACGGCTTACGGGGCTTGCGGGAACTGCGCTTGGCAGGCATACACGGCCTCCTGACTGCGGGCGTCGGCTCGTCCGCGAGCTGCGGGGCGCCGACGACGTGGCGGCTTGCGGGGCGACGGCCCACGACGGGTCGCGGTACGCCGACCATGCGGCGCGCCGCTGCCGTCGGGCGACGGCGGGGCGGACGGGAACGGGGAGTGCCCGGGCGGGCCGACCACGACAGGAGCCGCACGGGAACGGCGGCGTGGGGAATGCGGACGCCCGGAGCACCCGGACCCGCGGCGATGGCGGCGGGCCGGCTTCGGCAAAGTGGGGCGTCAGTTACGCATGTACGTGACGATAGCCGCCCGTCCCACCCGCCGCACCCGAATTACTGGCACGATCGTCGACATGCTGATCGCGTTCTCCGTCACCCCGCTCGGCGTCGGCGAGTCCGTCGGCGACCTGGTCGCCGAGGCGGTCCGGGTGGTTCGGGAGTCCGGGCTGCCGAACCGCACCGACGCCATGTTCACCACTGTGGAGGGCGAGTGGGACGAGGTGATGGCGGTGGTCAAGCGAGCGGTCGACGTGGTGGCCGCGCAGGCGCCCCGGGTGAGCGTGGTGCTCAAGGCGGACGTGCGTCCGGGCGTGACCGACGCGCTCACGGCGAAGGTCGCGCACGTCGAGGCCCGGCTCGCCGAGGGCTGACCCGCCCGGTCGCGGCCGTCGCCGGCCCGGCCGCCACCACATCGTGACACCGCGTCCGCCGCCTGGCCCCGCCGCCCGCCGGGCGCGATACGGTCGCAGCACCACAGGCGACGCGAGAGGTGGCGAGTACGGATGACGCAGCAGGCGACGGCGCAGATCGGTGTGACCGGGCTGGCGGTGATGGGCCGCAACCTGGCCCGGAACCTGGCCCGTAACGGGTTCCCGGTGGCGGTGCACAACCGCTCTCCGGAGCGTACCCGCAGCCTCGTCGCCGAGCACGGCGACGAGGGCACGTTCGTGCCGTCGGAGTCCCTCGCGGACTTCGTGGCCTCGCTGGAGCGCCCCCGAGCGGTGATCGTGATGGTGAAGGCGGGCGCCCCCACCGACGCGGTGATCGACGAGCTGGTCCCGCTGCTGGAGGAGGGCGACATCGTCGTCGACTGCGGCAACGCCCACTTCGCCGACACCCGGCGGCGGGAGGAGGCGCTGCGCGGGCACGGGCTGCACTTCTCCGGCACCGGCGTGTCCGGCGGCGAGGAGGGCGCGCTGCGCGGGCCGAGCATCATGCCCGGCGGCTCCGCCGAGTCGTACGCGAAGCTCGGCCCGATGTTCGAGAAGATCGCCGCCCAGGTGGACGGCACCCCGTGCTGCCGGCACATCGGCCCGGACGGCGCCGGCCACTTCGTGAAGATGGTGCACAACGGCATCGAGTACGCCGACATGCAGCTCATCGCGGAGGCGTACGACCTGTTGCGGGCCGGGCTGTCGGCGAGCCCGGCGGAGATCGCGGACATCTTCCGGGAGTGGAACACCGGCGAGCTGGAGTCCTTCCTCATCGAGATCACCGCCGAGGTGCTGGGGCACACCGACGCGGCGACCGGGCGGGCGTTCGTCGACGTCGTGCTGGACCAGGCCGAGCAGAAGGGCACCGGCCGCTGGACGGTGCAGAGCGCGCTGGACCTGGGCATCCCGATCACCGGTATCGCCGAGGCCACCTTCGCCCGGTCGCTGTCCGGGCACGCCGACCAGCGCGAGGCCGCCCGCCGGGCGTTCGGCGACGCCGGGGAGAAGTGGCAGGTCGAGGACCGGGACGCCTTCGTCGAGGACGTGCGGCGCGCGCTGCTGGCCAGCAAGATCGTCGCGTACGCGCAGGGCTTCGACCACATCCGCGCCGGCAGCGCGGAGTACGACTGGGACATCGACCTGGGCGGCACCGCGACAATCTGGCGGGGCGGCTGCATCATCCGGGCCCGCTTCCTGGACCGGATCAAGGAGGCGTACGACGCCCAGCCGGAGCTGCCGTCGCTGCTGGTGGCGCCGTGGTTCGCCGAGGCGGTCAGCGCCGGCGTGCCGAGCTGGCGGCGGGTGGTGGTCGACGCGACCCGGGCCGGCGTGCCGACTCCGGCGTTCTCCTCGTCGCTGGCGTACTTCGACGGGCTGCGCGCGGAGCGACTGCCCGCCGCGCTGATCCAGGGGCTGCGGGACAACTTCGGCGCGCACACCTACCAGCGGGTGGACCGGGCGGGATCGTTCCACACGCTGTGGGCGGGCGACCGCTCCGAAGTGGAGGCGTGACGCGCGCCGCGCTGACGGCCAGCACGACCGGGCCGGCCGGGGTGCTCGCCCCGGCCGGCCCGGTCGACCCACGCCGGGCGGCGGCCCCGCCTCAGCACCTCGCCGGTGCCGGCTGGCTCCTCAGGGCCACCGGGCGGCGTCGGGTGGCGTCGGGGCCCAGGCCGGGGCCGGGTCGCCGGTGGCCAGCTCGGCGATCTCGCCGGACCGGACGCCCGGAGTGTGCCCCTGCTCGGCGCAGTACCGCTCGGCGACTCCGGCGCACAGGTCGGCGACCTGTTCCCGGCGCGACGCCTCCACCAGGTCCGCCGCGGCCAGCGCGGCTGTCATCTCGTACCGGAGATCCCGCATTTCCCACCCCCGTGGCAGGCGCGTCCGCCACGGCGCGCGCCCGGGGCCGATCCTATGCCCGGCCAGCGCCGCGATCTCGGGAAACGCGTCAGCGCCGCCCCTGGGGGGACGCCAGCCCCGGCGCGGGTACGCGTCGGCCCCGCCCCGGCCCGGGGCCGACGAACGGCTCACCAGAACCGGCGGCGCTTCGCCTTCTGCGGGCGCAGCAGGTCGGCGCCCTTGCTGAGCACCCGGCTCACGCCGGTCGGGCCACGTCGGGCCTCCAGCGTGTGGCTGAGCCGGCGCGCGCCGGCCGCGGCCAGCGGCACGGCGACCGCCATGACCGCCCACTGGGCTATCCGCTTCTGAATCATGTGGGTTCACCTCCGCGTCGTCGCTGCTGAGAAGGTGATACCCAGCCGGCCACGCCGGTAAGCCTGGGCTCAGGTCGCCGGGGCGACCGGATTCGGCAGCGCCCCACCGAAGCGCCGGTCCCGCTGGGCGTACAGCTCGCAGGCGTACCAGAGGTGGCGGCGGTCGAAGTCCGGCCAGAGGGTGTCGAGGAACACCAGCTCCGCGTACGCGGTCTGCCAGAGCAGGAAGTTGGAGATCCGCTCCTCGCCGGACGGCCGGAGGAAGAGGTCCACCTCCGGGATCTCCGGGTGGTAGAGGTACTTCGCGATCAACTTCTCGTTGACCTTGCCCGGGTCGAGCCGGCCGGCCGCCACGTCGCGGGCGATCGCGGCGGCGGCGTCGGCGATCTCCGCCTGCCCGCCGTAGTTGACGCAGAACTGGAGGGTCAGCGTCGAGTTCCCCCGGGACATCTCCTCGGCGGTCTGCAACTCGGAGATGACGCTCTTCCAGAGTCGCCCGGCCCGGCCGGACCAGACCACCCGGACGCCGAGGTCGACGAGCTGGTCGCGGCGGCGACGGATGACGTCCCGGTTGAAGCCCATCAGGAACCGGACCTCGTCGGGCGAGCGCCGCCAGTTCTCCGTGGAGAACGCGTACGCCGAGAGGTAGGGCACGCCCAGCTCGATCGCGCCCTCGATGGTGTCGAAGAGGCTGAACTCCCCCGCCTCGTGGCCCTTGGTGCGGGGCAGCCCGCGGTCCTTGGCCCACCGGCCGTTGCCGTCCATCACCACGGCGACGTGCCGGGGCACCGCCTCGGGGGGCAGCGCCGGGGGCCGGGCGCCCGACGGGTGCGGAGTCGGCGGCACCGGCGCGCGCCGGCCGGCCCTCATCGATCGGATCACTCGGTTCTCTCCCTGCTCACGTCCTGCGCCCCCGGGCCGGCGACCGGGGCGCCCCGGTCGACCAGCGGCAGCGAGCGTAGCGCGCGCTCCAGGTGCCACTGCAGGTGCGCGGCGACCAGGCCGCTGCACTCCCGGCGTACGCCGGTCCCGGTGGCGTCGGCGAGCACCCAGTCGCCGGTGGTGAGCGCGGACATCAGGTCGACGGTGGCCGGTGCGGGGTGGGCCGCGCCGGGGGGCCGGCAGTCGGGGCAGACCGCGCCGCCCGCCGGCACGGAGAACGCCCGGTGCCGCCCCGGGGTGCCGCAGACCGCGCACGCCGTCAGGGCGGGGGCCCACCCCGCGAGGGTCATCCCGCGCAGCAGGTAGGCGTCGAGCACCAGCGTGGTGGCGTGGTCGCCCCGGGCGAGGGACTTCAGCGCGCCGAGGGTGAGCTGGAACAGCCGCAGCGAGGGCTCCCGCTCGACGGGGGTGAGCCGCTCGGCCGTCTCGGCGATCGCGCTGGCCGCCGTGTAGCGCGGGTAGTCGCCGAGGAACCGCTTGCCGAACAGGTCGATCCCCTCGACCTGGCTGACGGTGTGCAGCGAGCTGCCGGTGTTGCCCTTGGGATCGCCGGCGAGCTGCACGTCGACGTGGCCGAACGGCTCCAACCGGGCACCGAACTTGCTGGTGGTGCGGCGGACCCCCCGGGCCACCGCGCGGAGCCGGCCGTGCCGACGGGTGAGCAGGGTGATGATCCGGTCGGACTCGCCGAGCTTCTGCACGCGCAGCACGACCGCGTCGTCGCGGTAGAGCTGTCGGCGGTACCCGGTCATCCGGTCATTCTCCTCGGGGTACGAAATCAGGGTCGGTTCGGGGTAGCCGGCACGCGATCCCGGATGCGCGCCGGGCCGGCCCGGCCGTAGCGTGCCGGCATGGCTCCGCATCCCACCGCCGCGCCCGCCCGGGCCGCCACGCCGCGCCGCGCCACCGTCGCCGCCCGGCGGCCGGCGGGCCGCTCCGCCGTCGCCGCCGGCGCCGCCGCCGCCCTGATCCTCGTCGCCGGATGCGACACGTTGTCGATGCGGCGGCTCGACTTCGACACCACCGAGACCGCCACCGTGGCCCGGGTCGTCCTGCGCCCCGGGGCGGGCGACGTGACGGTACGCGGAACCGGCCCGACCGGACAGATACGCGTCAAGCGGGTGCTGCGCTACCACGGCGAACAGCCCGACACCCGGTACGAACTGAACGGCGACGAGCTGGTGCTGGACACCGACTGCGGCCCCCGCTGCTCGGTGTCGTACGACGTGACCGTGCCCCCGGGGACGGCGGTGCGCGGCGAGGGCGGCTCGGGCAACATCGACCTGACCCAGGTCGGCGCGGTGGAGCTGCGGCTCGGCTCGGGCAACGTGGACGTGAGCGGGGCCACCGGCGCGGTGCGCGCCGAGACCGGTTCCGGCGACGTGGAGGTGACCGACGTGTCCGGTCCGGCCACCCTGCGCGCCGGGTCCGGCAACATCACGGGACGGGGCCTCGGCGGTCAGGTCGACGCCGAGACCGGCTCGGGCAACGTCGACGTGGAGCTGTCCGTCCCGGCCTCGGCCCGGGCACACGCCGCCAGCGGGGACGTGGACCTCATCGTGCCCGCCGGCCGGTACCGGGTGCGGTCGAACGTCGGCTCGGGCGATGCCGACCTCGGCATCACCGACGACCCGACCGCGTCGCTGCTGGTCGACGTCAGCGCCGGCAGCGGGAGCGTGACGGTCAGCGCGCGCTGAGCTTGAGGGTGTGCTCCTCGGCTGCCCGGGGCGTCGGCGCCACCGCCCGCCCCGCCGGCGCGGGGCTGACCGGCACCACGGAACCACCGACCGGGGCAGCGATCCCGGGGCGGGCCGCCGCACCGCCGGAGCGGCTCGCCCTGCGGGTCCGGCCGCCGGGGATCAGCTCCGGGGGGCGGCGCGCGGCGACGTCCTCCACCCAGCCGACCAGCACGGTGACCACGCCGACCAGCGCGAAGACCAACACCACCCGGATCGCCAGCCCGACCGGGTCCTGGTGGGACCAGCCGACGACGTCGACCAGCGGGGTGAGCGCCACCACGAACGGCATGTGCCAGAGGTAGACGGTCAGCGCCCGCCGGTTCAGCACGGTCACCGCGCGGCCGAGCAGCTCGCTGCGGTCCACCCAGGCCGCCGACGCCGGGGCCCGGCCGATCGCCACCAGGATGAACGCCGCCGACCAGAGCGCGTTGCCCAGCGGAATGTCGTTCAGGTCGTACCCCCGGGGGCCCGGGTGGGTGACGATCCACGCCGCTCCGGCGGCGCCGAGGGTGAGCGCGGTGGGGATCAACACCCGGTTGGCCGTGCGGCGCAGCAGGCCGTCGTGGTGGGCGAAGCCGAGCAGCCAGGCCCCGAAGTACAGGCCGAACTCCCGCAGCACCGCCGGCGCGTTCGGCAGCATGCCCGCCTCGATGGCGGCCAGCAGGGCGTACGGGGCGAGCAGGGTGGGCCACGGGGCGCGCCGGAACAGCCAGAGCGCGAGGGGCGAGGCGAACACGAACCAGAGGTAGTCGCGCAGGTACCAGATCACGCTGAGCGCCAGCGCCCCCCAGTAGTTGGCCGGCGGGTCGGCGACCGGGAACGCCCAGAGCAGCACCCTCGGCGTCAGCGGCAGCCCGGTGAGCAGCATGGCGGGCACGAAGACCGCGGCCACCACCCACAGCGACGGCAGCAGCCGGCGCAGCCGCCGGCCCACCGCCGGCACCCCGGACCTGTCCAGCGACGCCGCCATGAGCGATCCGGCCAGCGCGAACATCACCGACATGGCCGGGAAGATCAGCGTCAGCGTGGCCCAGCCGGTCACGTGGTAGACGACGACTCGGACGATCGCCAGGAAGCGCAGCAGGTCCAGGTATCGATTCCGCATCAGCCTGCTTCAATGTCAGGGGGCAGGGCGCAAACGCTTCCTACCCTCCGACCGAACGCCGGCAAACGCCCACCATCGCGGGCTTAAAGTGAAATAAGCCATACCCGGGCCTGACCCGGGACCGCCGCGCCGGGGATGGATCAGCGGGAGGGCGCGTGCGAGTCCGAGAGGTGGATGACCCGACCGAAGTCGATCCGGGTCATGTCCATCCGCTGCCGGACCGCGCGAAGCGCGTGACTCCCCAGATCCGCCCCGCACGCCGGCGAGGCGGCGCGCGGGGCGGCCCGGGTCAGAAGCCGAGCTTGCGAAGCTGGTTGGGGTCGCGCTGCCACTCCTTGGCCACCCGGACGTGCAGGTCCAGGTAGACCCGGGTGCCGAGCAGCTCCTCGATCTGCCGGCGGGCGGTGATGCCGACCTGCTTGAGCCGGCTGGCCTGGTGACCGAGCACGATCGCCTTCTGGCTGGACCGCTCGACGTAGACGTCGGCGTAGATCTTCATGAGCTGACCCTCGGGGATCATCTCCTCCACCACCACGGCGATGGAGTGCGGCAGCTCGTCGCGGACCCCTTCCAGGGCCGCCTCCCGGATCATCTCGGCGATCAGCACCTGCTCCGGGTCCTCGGTGAGCATGTCGTCCGGGTAGAGCTGCGGCGACTCGGGCAGGTAGCCGGTCATCACGTCGACCAGGGTGTCGACCTGGTGACCGGAGACCGCGCTGACCGGCACCACCTCGGCGAACTCGCCCAGCTTGCTGACCGCGAGAAGCTGCTCGGCCAGTTGCCGCTTGTCCACCAGATCGGTCTTGGTCACCACGGCCATCACGGTGGCCTTCAGCTCGGCCAGCTCGCCGGTGATGAACCGGTCCCCCCGGCCGACCGGCTCGTTCGCCGGGATGCACAGGCCGATCACGTCGACCTCGCTCCAGGTGGCGCGGACCAGGTCGTTCAGGCGCTCGCCGAGCAGCGTCCGGGGGCGGTGCAGGCCCGGGGTGTCGACCAGGACGAGCTGCGACTCCGGCCGGTGCAGCACGGCCCGGATGATGTGCCGGGTGGTCTGCGGCTTGTTCGAGGTGATCGCGATCTTCGTGCCGATGATGGCGTTGGTCAGCGTCGACTTGCCGGCGTTCGGCCGGCCCACGAAGCAGGCGAACCCGGCCCGGTACGGGCTGGCCCCCGGCTCACCGCCGCCGGACGCGCGGCCACCGGCCGCAGCGCCCCCGCCGTCGCGACCGGCTGCGGGACGACCGTCGCGACGACCGGCTGCGGGACGGCCGGTCACTCGACCACCGTGCCGAGGACGGTGCCGTCCGGGGCGGCCACGTGGACCGGCGCGTCGGCGGCCAGGTCGCGGACGGCGGCGTGCCCCGCCCCGTCCAGGGTCGACGCCTCGGTCACCACCACGGCGGCCTCCAGCCGGGTGGCTCCGGCCGCCACGGCGCAGGCCACCGCGAGCTGGAGCGCGGTGAGGGTCAGCGAGGGCAGCGAGACGCTCGCCGCCGCGTACGTGCGGCCGTCCTGGTCGCGTACCGCCGCTCCCTCCACGGCGCCCACCCGGCCCCGCGCCCCCCGGGCCAGGACGACCAGCTTGCCGTCCTCGGTGGTCAGCTCGACCGGCGCGGTCGGGGTGGGCAGGGCGGCGGGCGCGGCGGGTGACTCAGGCATCGGCGGGTTGCCTCTCCTCGGATCGGTTCTGGTTGCCCCGGTGTTCGGCGGGCTCGCCGCGCCCGGGGGTGGTGTCGGGCTGGCCGGTCGGCTCGACCCGGCTGACCAGCACGGTGTCTATCCGGTTGCGCCGGCCGGTGGTGCCCTCGGCGTGCAGCCGGAGCCCGGCCACCTCGGCCTCCGCGCCGGGGATCGGAACCCGGCCCAGGGCCTGGGCGAGCAGGCCGCCGACCGTCTCGACCTCGTCGGCGGGCAGCTCGACGTCGAACAGCTCGCCGAGGGTCTCGACCGGCAGCCGGGCGGTGACCCGCACCGAGCCGTCCTCCAGCCGCTCGACCGGCGGGCGCTCGACATCGTACTCGTCGGTGATCTCCCCGACGATCTCCTCAAGGATGTCCTCGATGGTGACCAGGCCGCCGGTGCCGCCGTACTCGTCGACGACGATGACCAGGTGGTTGCGGGCCGCCTGCATCTCCGACAGCAGGTCGTCGACCGGCTTGGACTCCGGGACGAAGGTCGCCGGGCGCATCAGCTCGGCCACCGGCAGCCGGGCCGCGGCGGGATCGCCGCCCCGGGTCCGCCGGATCAGGTCCTTGAGGTAGAGCACGCCCAGCACGTCGTCGACGCTCTCCCCGATCACCGGGATGCGGGAGAAGCCGGAACGCAGGAACAGCGTCAGCGCCTGGGAGAGGGTCTTGCGCTCCTCTATCCACACCATCTCGGTGCGCGGCACCATCACCTCGCGGGCGATGGTGTCGCCGAGCGCGAAGACCGAGTGGATCATCTGCCGCTCGCCGTGCTCCACGACGCCGCGCTGCTCGGCCAGGTCGACCAGCTCGCGCAGCTCCACCTGGGTGGCGAACGGCCCCTCCCGGAAGCCGCGCCCCGGGGTGACCGCGTTGCCGATCAGGATCAGCAGCGAGGCGAGCGGGTTGAGCGCCCGCCCGAGCCAGCGCACCAGCGGGGCGACCGCCCGGCCGACCGCGTAAGCGTGCTGCCGGCCCAGGGTACGCGGGCCGACGCCGACCACCACGAAGCTGATCACGGTCATCGCGCCGGCGGTGACCAGGGCCGCCCGCCAGCCGGCGCCGAACGTGTCGACCGCCACCAGCGCGACCAGCGTGGTGGCGGTCAGCTCGGCCAGCAGCCGGAGCAGCAGCAGCAGGTTGAGGTGGCGGACCACGTCGCCGGCGACCGCCTGGAGGGTCCGGGCGCCCCGGGCGCCGTCGCGGGCCAACTCGGCCGCCCGGGCCGGGGAGACGGCGGCGAGCGCCGCCTCGGTCATCGCGATCAGGCCGGCGAGCACCACCAGCCCGGCCGCGAAGACGAGCAGTTGCAGGTCGGGCAGGCCGGCGGGGGCGCCGGCCGCCAATATCGGGGTGGGCATCACCGGGAGCGGGTCGACCGCCAGCCGGCCAGCAGCCGGGCCTGGAGCTCGAACATCTCCCGCTCCTCCTCCGGCTCGGCGTGGTCGTATCCGAGCAGGTGCAGGACCCCGTGCACGGTGAGCAGGTGCAGCTCGTCCGCCGCCGCGTGGCCGGCGGTCGCGGCCTGCTTGGCCGCCACCTCCGGGCAGAGCACGATGTCGCCGAGCAGGGCCGGCTCGCCGCCGGACGCGCTGGCCTCGCCCGGCCCGTGGTCGACGCTGCCCTCGTCCATGGGGAAGGCGAGCACGTCGGTCGGGCCGTCGCCGCCCATCCAGCGGTGGTTCAGCTCGGTCATGTAGTCGATGTCGACCAGCAGCACGGACAGCTCGGCGAGGGGGTTGACCCCCATCTCGTCGAGGGCGTACCGGGCGACGGCGAGCACGGCGTCGGTGTCGACCTCGGCACCGGACTCGTTGGCGATCTCGATGGACAACTGGGTTCCCTAGGTCTGTCGGCGCCGGCCGGCCCGACCGCCCTGGGCGGTCCGCCCCGGCACGGCGTGCACGCCCTGCGCCTGCTGGTTCTCCCGCTCGGCGTCCCAGCGGGCGTACGCGTCGACGATCTCCCCGACCAGCCGGTGACGCACCACGTCGGAGCTGGAGAGCTGCGCGAAGTGCACGTCCTCGACGTTCTCCAGGATCTCCCGGACCACCCGCAGGCCGCTGCTCGTCCCGCCGGGAAGGTCCACCTGGGTGACGTCGCCGGTGACCACGATCTTGGAACCGAAGCCGAGCCGGGTGAGGAACATCTTCATCTGCTCGGGCGTGGTGTTCTGGGCCTCGTCGAGGATGATGAACGCGTCGTTGAGGGTACGCCCCCGCATGTACGCCAGCGGCGCGACCTCGATGGTCCCGGCCGCCATCAGCTTCGGGATCGTCTCCGGGTCGAGCATGTCGTGCAGCGCGTCGTAGAGCGGGCGCAGGTAGGGGTCGATCTTCTCGTTCAGCGTGCCGGGCAGGAAGCCGAGCCGCTCCCCCGCCTCGACCGCCGGCCGGGTGAGGATGATCCGGTTGACCTGCTTGGCCTGGAGCGCCTGGACGGCCTTGGCCATGGCCAGGTACGTCTTGCCGGTGCCCGCCGGGCCGATGCCGAAGACGATGGTGTGCGCGTCGATGGCGTCGACGTAGCGCTTCTGCCCGAGGGTCTTGGGGCGGATGGTGCGCCCGCGCCGGGAGAGGATGTTGAGCGTCAGGACCTCGGCGGGCCGCTCGGCGCCGCCCTGTTCGAGCATGCCGACGGTACGCCGCACGGCGTCAGTGGTCAGGGTCTCGCCTTTCTCGATCAGTTCGAGCAGCTCGCCGAACAAGCGCTCGGCGAGGGCGTTGTCCGCGGGGGCACCGGTGATGGTGATCTCGTTGCCGCGGACGTGCACGTCGCTGGTGACCGAGCGTTCGACGAGTCGCAGGATCTCGTCGCCCGCGCCCAGCAGGTTGACCATGATTTTGGAGTCCGGAATGGTGATCCTGGTCTGCACCCGGGGCGGGCCGGGAGGTGGGGTGCCGGTCATAGGTCGGGCCGAGGGGCCCTGCGCCACCTGCTCTCGATCTCGGCGCCGAAACCTGCTGGCCCGGCGGTCGGACGTTACCTCCATCGTATCGTTTCCCGCTCGGCGGCACCTCGCCCATTTTGCCGGGCCACCGGGCCTGCCGCCGCCGCTCCGGGAGCCGGGGCCGGGAGCGCCCGCGGCCACGTCGTCCGGGCGGGCCGACGGACCGGCCGGCCGCCGCCCCGGGCCGGCCGGCGGCGCCCGGTGGCTCAGCGCCGGAAGTCGTACCGGTCGAAGGTCTGCTGGGCCCGGGTCAACCGGTACGTGGCCCAGTGCAGCCCGACCACCGTCCCGTCCGCGTCCCGGGTGAGCCGGAGCAGCTCGCCGACCTCCCGCCCGGAGACGGTGCGGAACACGTCCGGCCGGTCCGGCAGCGGGGCGAAGACCGCCGGGGGCTTCCCGGCCGGATCGTCCGCGCCCCGGGCCCGCAGGGTCCCGTCGTGCCAGCCGAAGACGTACTCGAAGCCCTCGCCCCACCAGCGGCCCAGCATCCCGCGCAGGTGCGCCGGAGCGGGCTCCCCCGGCCGCCACGGCTCGACGTCGGCCGGGTCGTGCTCGGCGGACGCCGCCAGCAGCCGGTGCGGCAGGTCCATCACCTGCACCCCGGTCCCGGACGAGCCGAGCACCGCCGCGCCCATCGCCCCGGCGGTGCCGTCGCCGCCGCGCCGGCCGTAGACGGCGGCCAGGAACCCGGGCATCGCCCCGTCGTGCCCGACGTGCACCACCCGCTCGCCCTGCGGCACGAGGATCAGCCCCAGCCCGAAGCCCGCACCCCAGGACGTCTCGTCGGTGACGGTCAGCGGCCAGCGCATCTCGTCCAGGGTGGCCGGGGCGAGCACCGCGCCGGCCGGGTCCAGCGCCGCCGGGTCGGCCAGGAACGCCGCCCACCGGGCCATGTCCGAGGCGGTGCTCCAGAGCTGGGCGGCCGGGCCGACCGCGCCGAAGTCGGTCGGCGGCTCCGGGTGCGCCTCGTCGGAGTACGCGTCGACCAGGAACCCGGTCGCCGCCGCCGGGCCCGGCCGGTCGGTGGTGGCGGCCAGCCCGAGCGGGGCGAGCACCCGCTCGGCGAGCACCTCCGCCCAGGTGCCGCCGCGCAGCCGCGCGACGAGCTGGCCGAGCAGCGCCATGCCGAGGTTGGAGTAGTGGAAGCGGCGGGCCGGCGGCAGCACCCGCTCGGCCCGGGCCAGGTCGGCCAGCAGCGCCTCCACGTCGGGGGCGGCCAGGGTGTCCCAGACGTCACCGTGCGGCTCCCGTTGCAGGCCGGAGGTGTGCGACAGCAGCCGGCGCACGGTCAGCTCGCCGTGCGCCGGGACGTCGAGGTGCCGGCCCACCGGGTCGTCCAGGTCGAGCAGGCCCGCGTCGCGGCACTGGAGGACCAGCACGGCGGTGAAGGTCTTGGTGACCGAGCCGATCCGGAACAGCGTCTCCGGGCCGAGGACCCCGTCGTTGCCGGTGCCGCCGACCGCGCACGTCCACAGCGGGCGGTCGGCCCGGTGCAGGGCGGCCGACACGGCCGGCACCCGCCCGTCGGCCTGGACCCGCCGCACCATCCGCTCCAGGCGGCCGTCGATGGAGAAGACCATGGTCGTCCCCCTACCGGCAGAGCATCGGGCCGAGCGGCGCGCCGCCGAGCACATGCGCGTGGACGTGGAAGACCTCCTGGCCCCCGTACGCCCCGGTGTTGAACATCAGTCGGTAACCGTCGCCGAGCAGCCCCTCGTCCTCGGCCACCACGGCCGCCGCGGCCAGCAGCTCCCCGGCCAGCGCCGGGTCGCCCTGGCCCAGGGTGGCCACGTCGGCGTAGTGCTCCTTGGGGATGACCAGCACGTGCACCGGGGCCTTCGGGGAGATGTCCCGGAACGCCAGGGTGGTGTCGGTCTCCCGGACGATGGTGGCCGGGATCTCCCCGGCGACGATGCGGCAGAACAGGCAGTCGGATCCCATCGGGGCATGGTAAGGCGTGCCGACCGGCTCGGGCATGATGGCGCCGTGACTTCACGGGCGGTACTGGTGACGGGGGCCTCGCGCGGTATCGGGCGCGCGGTGGCGGCGAGGTTCGCGGCGGGCGGGGACCGGGTGGCGATCCACCACCGGGACTCGGCGGAGCTGGCCGAGCGGCTGCGCGCCGAACTGCCGGGCGACGGCCATGTCGTGGTCCGCGCGGACCTGACCGACCCCGAGGCGGTACGGGCCATGGTCGACGACGCGGCGGCCCGCCTCGGCGGGCTGGACGTGCTGGTCAACAACGCCGGCGTGTACGGCGAGCGGGACGCCCCGCACCCGGTCTTCGGCGCGTCCTACGCCGACTGGCAGCGGCGCTGGCGGCAGGTGCTGGAGACCAACCTGACCGGGGCGGCCAACGTGACCTGGTGCGCCGCCCAGCACATGCGCGAGCGGGGTGGGCGGATCGTGAACGTCTCCTCCCGGGGCGCGTTCCGGGGCGAGCCGGACCAGCCGGCGTACGGGGCGAGCAAGGCGGGGCTGAACGCGCTCGGCCAGTCCCTCGCGGTGGCCCTCGCCCCGTACGGCATCGCGGTGGCCACGGTGGCCCCCGGGTTCGTGGAGACCGACATGACCACGGAGCACCTGGCCGGCGAGCGGGGCGCGGCGATCCGCGCCCAGAGCCCGTTCAACCGGGTGGCCCGCCCCGACGAGATCGCCGCCGCCGTCCACTGGCTGGCCAGCCCCGAGTCGGAGTGGACCTCCGGCACGGTGGTCGACCTCAACGGCGCCTCATACCTCCGCACCTGACCCCCACCCCCACTGCAAGATCGGCGAATGGGGTGGGGGTTACCAGCGGGGGAGGCGGGTGGAGAGGACCGAGAGGGCGGCCACGCCGGCCGTGGAGGTGCGCAGGACCGACGGGCCCAGGCGGACGGGGCGGGCGCCGGCGGCGGTGAAGGCGGTCAGCTCGGGCTCGGCGATGCCGCCCTCCGGGCCGACGACCAGCACGATCTCGCCCGCGTCGGGCAGCTCCACGGTGGTCAGCCGGTCGTCTGCCTCCTCGTGCAGGACGAACGCGGCGGCGGCCCCGGCGATCCGCCGGGCCACCGTGGCGGTTGACTCGTCCGGGGACCCGGCCAGCACCGGCAGCCACGCCCGACGAGCCTGCTTCGCCGCCTCCCGGGCGGTGGCCGCCCACTTCTCCCGCGCCCGTACGCCCCGGTCGCCGCGCCACTGCACCACCGAGCGGGACGCCGCCCAGGGGACGATCTCGTCCACCCCGACCTCGGTCATCGCCTGCACGGCCAGCTCGCCCCGGTCGCCCTTGGCGATGCCCTGCACCACCACGAGCCGGGGCACGGACGCGTCGACGTACCCCCGGGAGGTGACGGCGAGTTCCAGGCTGCCCCGGCCGACGGCGGTGACCACGGCGGACGCGGTGCCGCCCCGGCCGTCGGCGAGCAGCAGCTCCTCGCCCACCCGCAGCCGCTGCACGGTGGCGGCGTGGTGCCCCTCGGG
The DNA here is from genome assembly GCF_003434305.1 of Micromonospora sp. MW-13. GTDB lineage: Bacteria > Actinomycetota > Actinomycetes > Mycobacteriales > Micromonosporaceae > Micromonospora. The sequence continues at coordinate 42,391 of NZ_QKKX01000076.1, read as the reverse complement.
GCCGTCCAGGGTGAGCTGGTCGGCGGTGGGCAGCGACTCGACCAGGAACAGCGGCGCGGACACGACGATCAGGCTAGCCGCCCCGGCGGGGAACCGGGGCGGCGAGGCCGGAAGACGGGGTCAGGGGTGCCCGTTGAACGCGTCGCGCATCCGGGAGAAGAAGCCGCCCTGCTTGGACAGCTCGGCGACCTCCTCGCCCCGGGTCTTGGCGAAGTCGCGCAGCATCTTCTCCTGGTCGGCGTCGAGCTTGGTCGGGGTCCGCACGTCGAGGTGGACGTAGAGGTCGCCGCGACCGGTGCCGCGCAGGTGCGGCACGCCCCGGGCGCGCAGCCGCAGGGTGCTGCCCGGCTGGGTGCCGGCCTTGACGTCGACCGTCTCCTCGCTGTCCAGCGTCTTGATGGTCAGCCGGGTGCCGAGCGCGGCGGCGGTCATCGGGACGGTCACCCGGCAGTGCAGGTCGTCGCTCTTGCGGGAGTAGACGTCGTGCGGTCGCTCGTGGATCTCCACGTACAGGTCGCCGGCGGTGCCGCCGCCGGGACCGACCTCGCCCTGCTGGGCCAGCCGGATGCGCATGCCGTCCTCGACCCCGGCCGGGATCTTGACGGTCAGCGAGCGGCGGGTGCGCACCCGCCCGTCGCCGGCGCAGGTCGGGCAGGGGTGCGGGATCGTGGTGCCGTAGCCCTGGCAGACCGTGCACGGCCGGGCGGAGACCACCTGACCGAGGAAGGTGCGCTGCACCGACTGCACCTCGCCCCGGCCGGCGCACGCCTCGCAGGTGGCCAGGTGGGTGCCGGCGGCGGTGCCCGCGCCGGAGCAGGTGGTGCAGAGCACGGCGGTGTCGACGGTGATCGGCGCCTCGACGCCGAACGCCGTCTCGTGCAGGTCCAGCTCCAGCCGCAGGATCGCGTCGGCCCCCGGCCGGGTACGCGGGCGCGGCCCGCGCGCGCCGCCGGCCGCGCCGCCGAAGAAGGCGTCCATGATGTCCTGGAAGCCGACGAACGGGCCGGCCCCACCGGGCCCGCCCGGGCCGGCGCCCCCGCCACCCGGGGCCAGCGGGTCGCCGCCCAGATCGACGATCTGCCGTTTCCGGTCGTCCGAGAGGACCTCGTACGCGGCGTTGATGTCCTTGAACTTCTCCTGTGCCTCCGGGTCCGGATTCACGTCCGGGTGGAACTGCCGCGCCAGCTTGCGGTAGGCGCGCTTGATCTCGTCGTCGGAGGCTTCCCGGCTCACGCCGAGGATGCCGTAGTAGTCCCTGGCCACTGCGTTCCGTGTCCTCATGTTCGTCTCGCGTTGCGCCGGTCGGCGGCCGGAGCCGGCCGTCGGCCCTGACTGGTCAGTTCTGGGCCAGCAGCTCGCCCACGTAGCGTGCCACGGCCCGCACCGTGGCGATGGTGCCGGGGTAGTCCATCCGGGTGGGGCCGAGCACGCCCAGGCCGCCGAGCGCGGTCGCCCCCGGCCCGTACCCGGTGCTCACCACCGAGGCGGCGCGCAGGTTGTCGATCTCGTTCTCGTCGCCGATCAGTACCCGGGTGGTGGTCGACTCGACCTCGCCGATGAGCTTGAGCATCACCACCTCCTCCTCCAGTGCCTCCAGGATCGGCCGCAGCGAACCCTGGAAGTCCAGCAGGCCGCCCCGGGTGAGGTTGGCGGTGCCGGCCAGCGCGATGCGCTCCTCGTGCCGCTCGACCAGCGTCTCCAGCAGCACCGTGGACAGCGTGGTCATGGCTGGGCGCAGGTGCGCCGCCGACTCCTCGACCAGCGCCTGCACCAGCGGCGGGGTCTCCGACAGCCGGCTGCCGACCAGCTTCTCGTTGACCAGCCGGCGCAGGTCGGTGACGTCGGCGGCGGGGACCGGCGCGGGCAGCTCGACCAGCCGCTGCTCGACCCGGCCCGTGTCGGCGATCATCACCAGCATCAGTCGGGTGGTGGAGATCGGCACCAGCTCCAGGTGCCGCACCGAGGACCGGGCCAGCGACGGGTACTGCACCACGGCGACCTGCCGGGTGAGCTGGGCCAGCAGCCGGACGGTGCGGTGCACCACGTCGTCCAGGTCGACCGCGCCGACCAGGAAGCGCTCGATGGCCCGGCGCTCGGCGGGGCTGAGCGGCTTGACCCGGGAGAGCCGGTCGACGAAGAGCCGGTAGCCCCGGTCGGTGGGCACCCGCCCGGCGCTGGTGTGCGGCTGCCGGATGTACCCCTCCTCCTCCAGCACCGCCATGTCGTTGCGGACGGTCGCCGACGAGACGCCGAGCTGGTGGCGCTCGACCAGGGACTTGCTGCCGACCGGCTCCTGGGTGGCGACGTAGTCCTCGACGATCGCGCGGAGCACGGCGAGCTTGCGGTCGTCGAGACCCACTCCCCTTACCTCCTGTCGCACGTCGGGGCCCGGCGTCGCGGTGGCGGCACCCGGGGCCGGCCTGCCGGTCGTCGAAGCCTGGCACTCGACTGTAACGAGTGCCAGTCTACGTCGGCTGCCCCGCCGTCGGTAAGATCACCGACGGACCGTCGGCCCGGCGGCGGCAGCCGGGCGACGGGGCGGTGCGCCGGCTCCGCCGGCCGATCATCCCCTCGGACCCGACCAGTGTCGCTCTGGTGCCTCCTTGCCGACAGCACCTACCGTGACGTACATGACTGAACCACCTCGCCCTCCCGGAGGCGACTCCGGCGGCTACCCGCCCGAGGCCAACCCGCCGTCGGCACCGTACGGTTCGTCGCCGGACGAGCCGCCCACCGCGCCACTTTCCGGGGCGCCCGGGGTGGGCGGCTATCCCCCGCCCGGTGGCTATCCCCCGCCCACCGGCGACCAGCCGCCGTCGGGCGGCTACCCGCCCCCCGGCAGCTACCCCCCGCCCGGCGGTTTCCCCCCGGGTGGCGGTTTCCCCCCGGGTGGCGGTTTCCCCCCGGGTGGCGGACATCCGACCGGCGGCGCGTACCCGGGCCCGACCGGCGGCTACCCGACCAACGACGACAAGACCTGGGCGCTGGTCGCGCACTTCGGCGGCCCGCTCGGCGTGGTGGTCGGCGGCAGCCTGCTCGGCTGGGTCGCCCCGCTGATCGCGCTCGCGGTCAAGGGCCAGCAGTCGCCGACCGTGCGCGCGCACGCCGTAGCGGCGCTGAACTTCCAGCTCACCTGGGCGATCGCCCTGGTGGTCAGCTTCGTGCTCGCCGTGGTCACCTGCGGGCTGCTGTTCTTCGTCCCGCTGCTGGTCGCCCTGGTGCCGATCATCTTCGGCATCATCGGCGGCGTGAAGGCCAACGAGGGCACCCTCTACCGCTACCCGATGACCTACAACCTCGTGAAGTGACCCGCCCCGGCCGGCCTCGTGGGCCGGCCGGGAGCGGTCTGCCCGGCGCGACGGGGGCACGGGCCGGGGCACCCGGTCAGGGCAGCAGGTCGCGGACGACCGCGTCGGCCAACAGCCGGCCGCGCAGGGTGAGCACGGCCCGGCCGGCCGCGTACCCGGCCGGGTCGAGCAGCCCGCCCGCCACGGCCCGCTCGGCGCCGGCCCGGCCGGGCGCGTCCAGCACGTCCAGTGGCAGGCCGGAGGCGAGCCGCAGCCGCAGCATCACGTCCTCCATGTGCGCCTCGCGGGGCGTGAGCACCTCCCGGGCCAGGCCGGGGGACTCCCCCGCCGCGAGCCGCTTCGCGTACGCGCTCGGGTGCTTGACGTTCCACCAGCGCACCCCGCCGACGTGGCTGTGCGCTCCCGGGCCCAGGCCCCACCAGTCCGCGCCGGTCCAGTAAAGCAGGTTGTGCCGGCACCGGCCGGCCGGTGTGCGGGCCCAGTTGGACACCTCGTACCAGGAGAAGCCGGCCGCGCCGAGGGCGGCCTCGGCGGCCAGGTAGCGGTCCGCCGCCACGTCGTCGGAGGGGTACGGCAGCTCGCCGCGCCGCATCCGCGCGGCCAGCCGGGTGCCGTCCTCCACGATCAGGGCGTACGCGCTGACGTGGTCCACCCCGGCGGCGACCACCTGGTCGAGGGAGGCGGCGAAGTCCTCGGCGCGCTCCCCCGGCGTGCCGTAGATCAGGTCCAGGTTGACGTGGTCGAACCCGGCGTCGCGGGCCTCGGCCGCGGCGGCGGTGGCCCGGCCGGCACGGTGCCGGCGGTCCAGCACCGCCAGCACCCCGGGCGCGGCGGACTGCATGCCCAGCGAGATCCGGGTGTACCCGGCCGCCCGCAGGGTCTTCAGCGACTCCGGCGTCACCGACTCCGGATTGGCCTCGGTGGTCACCTCGGCGTCGGCGGCCAGCCCCCAGGCGCGGTCGATGCCGTCGAGGATCCGGGCCAGGTCGTCGGCGGGCAGCAGGGTGGGCGTGCCGCCGCCGACGAAGACGGTGTCGACCCTCGGCGGCGGGCTGTCGCCGAGCACCCGGCCCGCGAGGGCCAGCTCGGCCAGCACGGTGTCGGCGTACGACTCGCGGCTGCCCCCGCCGCCCAGCTCGTCGGCGGTGTACGTGTTGAAGTCGCAGTAGCCGCACCGGCTGGCGCAGAACGGCACGTGCACGTACACGCCGAAACCGCTCGCGCCGACAGCGCGGGTGGCGGTGGCGGGCAGCGAGCCGTCGACGGGGACGGCTTCGCCTTCTGGAAGGACGCCGGGCATGGCCACTAGTGTGCCCGCATGACCTCCTCCGACGCGCTCGTGCGGGTCGCCACGGCCCGTGGGGTGACCACCCTCACCCTGAACAGCCCGCACAACCGCAACGCGCTGTCCACTCCGCTGATGACCGAGCTGCTGGCCGGGCTGTCCGCCGCCGTGGCCGACGACGCGGTCCGGGTGGTCGTGCTCGACCACACCGGCCCGGTCTTCTGCTCCGGCGCCGACCTGAAGGAGACCGCCGCCGCGTACGCCAGCGGCAGCGTCCCGGCGGGGATGCTCGGCGACGTGCTCGCGGCGGTCTGGGAGTGCCCGAAGCCGGTGGTGGCCCGGGTGGCCGGGCCGGCCCGGGCCGGCGGGCTGGGCCTGATCGCGGCGGCCGACCTGGCGGTCTGCGCGCAGGAGGCGACGTTCGCCTTCACCGAGGTGCGGATTGGGGTGATCCCGGCGGTTATCTCGGCGACCGTGCTCCCCCGGTTGGCCCCCCGGGCCGCCGCCGAGCTGTACCTGACCGGCGACACCTTCGACGGCCGGCGGGCCGCCGAGATCGGCCTGGTCACCACCGCCGTGCCGGCCGACGGGCTGGACGCGGCGGTGCAGCGGCTCTGCGCGTCGCTGGTGCGGGGCGCGCCGCGCGCGCTGGCCGGGGCGAAGGAACTGCTGCGCCGACCGTCGGCCGCCGACCTGCGCGCCGAGATCGCCGAGCTGGCCGCCCTGTCGACCGGGTACTTCCTCTCCGAGGAGGGGCGCGAGGGGGTGCTGGCGTTCCGGGAGAAGCGGGACGCGAGCTGGGTGCCGACCGCCTGAGGCGTTTCCCGGCCCGGCCGGCGGGAAAGCCGGCCGCCGCCGCGCCCGTTCCGCCGCGCCCGTTCCGCCGCCGGGCCGGGCGACACCGCGCGGTCGGGCCGGGCGGGAACTATCCCCACCGGGGGGCGGAATGTGGTCGACTCGCTACGGATCGGAGTGAACCGGTCGGACGAGCCGGTCGGCGGCGACGGGGACGTACTCTTGGCGGACGCCGTCGAACGGGGGGTGCGGGTGCGAAGTCGGGCAGTCGTCGCGGCCGGTGTTGTCGTCGCCGTCGTCGCCGTTCTCGGGATCTGGCTCGTGGCCCGGCAGGTGGGTGAGCGCCTACGTCTCCCCCTGGCCAGCCGCACCTGCCTCGTGCAGGCGGACGGCCAGGTACGGCTCGACGCCGACCAGATGGCCAACGCCGCCACCATCGCGGCGATCGGCACCCAGCGGAAGATGCCGGAACGTGCCGTGGTGGTGGCTCTCGCCACGGCGTACCAGGAGTCCGGGCTGCGCAACCTCGACGGTGGCGACCGCGACTCGGTGGGGCTGTTCCAGCAGCGGCCGAGCCAGGGCTGGGGCAGCAAGGAGCAGATCGGCGACCCCCGGTACGCGGCCAACAAGTTCTACGCCGCGCTCAAGCGGGTGCGCGGCTGGGAGAAGATGCGGGTCACCGAGGCGGCGCAGAAGGTGCAGCGCTCGGCCTACCCGGAGGCGTACCAGAAGTGGGCCGACGAGTCGCAGGTGTTGACCCGGGCGCTGCTCGGCGAGGCGACCGGGGCCGTGGCCTGCACCGTGGGGTCGACGCCGGTGATGCGCGGCGAGGCCGCGGCGGCGGCGCTGACCCGGGGCCTGAGCCTGGACTGGGGGCTGCCGGAGACGGTGTCGCCGGCCGAGCTGACCGGGCTCGCGGTGCCGACCACCGACCAGCGCAACGGCTGGCGGTACGCGCACTGGCTCGTCTCGCACGCCTCCGACCACGGGGTGAAGCGGGTGCGCTTCGGCGGGTTGGAGTGGACCGCCGAGGGCGGCACCTGGGGCCGGGTGGCCGACGGACCGGAGACCGACCGGCGGGTCGTCGCGGAGGTCTTCGGAGACGCCTGACCGCCCCCGGATCTCCCTACCGACGGTCACCGCACAATTCGTCATATCAGGCATAAGCCCCTCAGTGGCATCTAAATGTCACCTCCGCACCTGGCTGGCTGCCGTTCGTCGGGGATCCGACCGGTGTCGGACAGGCGCGACGTCCACCCCTCATGCCGGCGCAGTACCATCGGCTGCCTGTGCCAGAAATGGTTTCACCTCATGGGGAGGGGTACTACGCGGTGTTCGATTACGACGGCCGGACCGGCTACGAACCGATCAGCGACACCGACCGCAAGGAGTTCCACGAGCAGGGGTTCCTGCTGCTGCGGAACGTGCTGACGGAGGACCACCGGGCCGCCCTGGAGGAGGCCGTCGACCGCGTCTACGCGGAGGAGAAGGCCAAGGGCAACACCACCAAGGACGGCACCCTGCACCTGCTGGGCTTCCTGGAGCGGGACGAACTCTTCGGCGACCTGCTGACCCACCCGATCGCCTTCCCGTACATGTGGGGCCTGGCCGGGTGGAACATCTACACCCACCACAACCACCTGGACGTCACCCCACCGGCCCTGGAGCCGGAGAAGCCGTACTGGGGCTGGCACCAGGACGGGTACCGGCAGAACTCCGACCCGGAGACGATGGACCCGAACCTGCCCCGGCCGATGTTCTCGCTGAAGGTGGCGTACGTGCTCTCCGACCTGTCGGAGACCGGCCGCGGCGCGACCAAGGTGATCCCGGGCAGCCACCTGTGGAACTCCCTGCCCCGGCCGGACGACCTGACGGTGCACAACCCGGACCCGGAGGGCACGGTGGAGATCACCGCCAACCCGGGCGACGCGTTCATCTTCGACCGCCGCCAGTGGCACTCCCGGTCGACGAACCTGTCCAACATCACCCGCAAGATGCTCTTCGTCGGCTACACCTACCGGTGGATCCGCCCCCTCGACGAGCTGCACATCAACCCCGAGGCCGAGTGGTGGGCCAACCGCACGCCGGTGCAGCGCCAGCTCTGCGGCGAGGGCACCCACACCGCGAACTACTGGGGCATCAACTGGAACGGGTACGTCGACGACGAGATCCCGCTGCGCAAGGAGCTCAAGGAGCGCGGTCTGCTGGACCGCAGCATCCCCTGGCTCCGCTGAGCCGGTAGGAAAGGGCCCCCGGTCGACGCGCCTCGCGCGGCAGGGGGCCCTTCTCCACATCCGGACGCGGTCAGGACCGCCCGGTGGCGAGGCGGCGGCGGGCCTTCTCCCGGATCGACTCCGGCAGCTCGGGGACGTCGAGCAGCCGGGGCAGCAGCTCCGGCTCCAGGGTGCCGGCCCGGAACACCTCGCCGACGGTGACCCCGTGCGCCGGCCGGTCCACCACCTCGATCGGGTCGCCCGCGCCGACCTCGCCCTCCCGCAGCACCCGCAGGTACGCCCCGGGCGCGGCCCGCGCGGTGAACCGCCTGATCAGGTCGGGCACGCCCCAGAACCCGGCGAACGTGGTGCACGGCGTGCGCGGCTTGGTCACCTGGAGCAGGGCCGAGCCGACCAGCCACTGCTCCCCGATCACCGCCCCGGTCACGTCCACGGCGTACGTGGTCAGGTTCTCGCCGAAGCCACCCGGCCGGATGTCCCGGCCCAGCTCGGCCGCCCACCAGGCCGCGTCCTCCTCGGCGTACGCGTAGACCGTCTGGTCGGGGCCGCCGTGGTGGGCCCGCTCGGCGATGAAGTCCCCGGCCACGCCGTCGGCCCGCAGCAGCACCGGCCCGTCGGCCGGCCGCTTGTCGATCCCGCTGCGACCGCTCGCGTCGCTCGCCCATTCCGCCTCGGTCACCACGCCGAGGTTCACCGTCACCAGCCTGCCCGTCATGGCGCCAGCCTACGGTCCAGCCGTCGATGACCGCCGCCCCCGGCACGGCGGCGGTCCCTCGCCGCCGGCCGGTGAGCGGGGGTCCGCTCTGGACACGTGCGCGCCAGCGGAGACCGTGCCCGCAGCTCAGCCCTTGACGGCGCCCGCCACCAGGCCGGAGACCATCCGGCGCTGCACCAGCAGGAAGAAGATGATCACCGGCAGGGTGAACAGCGTGGAGGCGGCCATCACCGGGCCCCACGCGGTGTCGTCCCGGCCGAAGAAGAACGTCATCGCCACCGGCAGGGTGTACCGGTCCTGGTCGTTGACGAACGTCAGCGCGAAGATCAGCTCGTTCCAGGCGGTGATGAAGGAGAAGATGCTGGTCGCCACCAGACCGGGCGCGACCAGCGGGAACAGGATGCGGCGGAAGGTCTGCAACCGGCTCGCCCCGTCGATCGCCGCGGCCTCCTCCAGCTCCTTGGGCACCGCGGCCACGAAGCCGCGCAGCATCCAGACCGCGAACGGCAGCGAGAAGCCGAGGTAGGTGAGGATCAGGCTGGGCAGGGTGTTGTAGAGGCCCAGCCGCTGGATCATCAGGAACAGCGGGATGACCAGCGCCTCCAGCGGGATCATCTGCACCACCAGCAGCATGATCAGGAAGCTGGTCCGCAGCTTGAACCGGAACCGGGCCACCGCGGTCGCCGCGAGCAGCGCCACCAGGCCGCTGAGCAGCACGGTCGAGATCGCCACCAGGGCGCTGTTGAGGAAGAAGTCCGCGAACGTCACCCCGGGGATCAGGTTCCCGGTGAGGATCTGCCGGTAGTGCTCCAGCGTCGGCTCGGCCGGCACCGGCCGGGGCGTGGCCGAGAATATCTCCCGGTTCGGCTTGAGCGACGTCGCGATCATCCAGTAGACCGGGAACGCCGCGAAGAGCGCCACCAGCAGGCCGGCGCCGTTGAGGGCGACCCGCTTCACCACCGCGCCGCGCCTCACGACTCCTCCTCCTGCTTGAGCACCATCCGCACGTAGATCCCGGTCACCAGGAGCAGGATCAGCGTCAGGACGACCGCGATCGCCGCGCCCAGGCCGTACTTCGGGGGTGGGGAGAACGCCTCGGCGTACGAGTAGATCGACAGCATGAACGTCGGCCGGTCCTGGGTGCCGCCAGCCAGCACGAACTGCTGGGTGAACACCTTGAAGTCCCAGATGGTGGAGAGCACCACCAGGATCCCGAAGACCGGGCGCAGCAGCGGGAAGGTGACCTTCCAGAAGACCTTCCACGGCCCGGCCCCGTCGACCCGGGCGGCCTCGTGCAGCTCGCTCGGCACGCTCTTGAGCCCGGCCAGCACGCTGACCGCGATGAACGGGAACGAGTGCCAGACCACCACGAGGGTGAGGATGGCGAAGAACAGCAGCGGCGAGTTGAACCAGCCGTAGCCGGTCCAGTCGGCACGGCCGAACAGCGCGTTCGAAAGCCCGTCGGGCAGGGCGTTGAACAGCCAGGTCACCAGGCCGGAGGTGTCGTCGAACATCCACTTCCAGACGATGGTGCCGGTCAGCGCCGGGGTGGCCCAGGCCAGCATCACGCAGCTGGCCACGAAGGTGGCCATCCGCTTGCCGAGCCGGTTGAGCAGCAGCCCGACCAGGGTGCCCAGGATCATCGTCAGCGCCACGTTGGCCACGGCGAACAGGACCGTGTTGCGCAGGACGGTGAGGAAGAACGGGTCGCCGAGGATCTCGGCGTAGTTGCCGAAACCGACCCAGGGCCATTCCCGGTCGCCGCGCAACTGCCGGACGTTGTTCAGCCGGAAGAAGGACATCGCCACCACCTGGCCGAGCGGCCACAGCAGCAGCACGCCGATGATCACCAGGCAGGGCAGGAGCAGCAGGTAGGGCAGGCGGTCCACCCGGCGACGCCGCCGCGCGGGGGTCTCCCGCGCGGCGGACGTCTCCGGCGCCTGGGTCAGCGTGGTCACTTCGCGTTGAGGATGCTTTCCATCTCGGCGGCCGCGTCGGCGGTGGCCTTGTCGACCGTCTTCTGACCCTTGATGACCGAGCTGTTCATGGCCTGGGTCACCGTCTTGGTACGGCTGACCTCGACCCACTTCGGGGTGAGCGGGGTCAGCTTCGTGTTCTGCAGGGCGGTGGCGAACGCCGCCATGATCTTGTCGTTGGCGTACTCGCCGCCGCTGACCAGGTCGGAGTAGACCGGGAAGAAGCCGAGGCTGCTGGCGAACTCCTTGTCCTTCTGCTTGCTCAGCAGCACGGTCAGGTAGTCCCAGGCGAGATCCTGCTTCTTGCTGTCCTTCCACAGGGCGATGTCCGAGCCGCCGGCGAAGGCCGGGGCCGGCTTGCCGTCCGGGCCGGGGATGGGGAAGGTGCCCCAGACCTTCTCGATCTCGGGGTTGTCCTTCTTGATGGCGCCGCCCTGCCAGCTACCGGCGAAGGCCATCGCCGCCTTGCCGGTGGCGAACTGGGTCCGGGCGTCGATCTCGTTCCAGCCGGCCGCGGCGGGCGGAGCGACCTTGTGCACGGTGACCAGCTCGGTCCAGAACTTGACCGCCTTCTGGGCCTCCGGGGTGTTGTAGCCGGACTTCCAGGTGTCGCCCTGCTTGGTGGCGATCTCGCCGCCCGCGCCCCAGAGGAAGGAGTAGAACGGCAGCTCCGAGTTGCCCGGCAGGGCGATGCCGTAGGTGCCCGGCTTCTTGGCCTGCACGGCCTTCGCGGCGGCGACCAACTCGTCCCAGTTCGTCGGCGGCTTCACGCCGGCCTCGGCGAACCAGTCGGTGCGGTAGTACAGCGCCCGGACGCCGGCGTACCACGGCACGCCGTACTGCTTGCCGTCGAGCTGGGCGTTCTTGACCAGGTCGGGGAGGATGTCCTTGCCCTCCGGCCAGGCGCCGAACTTGCTGGTGACGTCGGCCAGCGCCTCCTGGTCGGCCCAGCCCTGGGTCTCGGTGTTGCCGAGTTCGGTCACGTCGGGACCCTCACCGCCGGCGAGCGCCGCCTGGAACTTCTTCGGCGCCTCGAGCCAGGGGATGTACTGCACGACCACGTCGGTGTCGGGGTGCTTCTTCTTGAACTCGGTCTCGACACCGTCGAGGAACGCGGTCTGCGCCTCGCTGCCCTCGCCCATCATCCAGACCGTCAGCTTGCTGTTGTCGGCGGCCTCGTCGTCCCCCGAGCCGCCGCAACCGGCGAGCACCATCGCGGCCGACGCCACCACGGCGGTGACCGGGGCCAGCCGTTTCCACCTGTTCACGCCACATCTCCCTCGCGCCGTCCTGGCACTAACCTTCTCCGCCGCACCTTAGTAGGAAAAATTCCTTTACGACAGGGGGCGGCGCGGAAGCGAGGCGACCGTACCCCAGGCGAAGGGCTCGGGGGCAGCCCGACGACGGGACGGACCCGGGCGTACCCAAGCGAACGGGCGCCCGACCGGGGAGGGTCGGGCGCCCGTTCGTGGGACGGTGGCTGACTACCGGTGGGTGACGCTGCGGCGACCGCCCACGCCGGCCACGATCGCGACCGCGATGGCGGCGACGACGACCTGGACCAGCAGCTCGCCCCAGTCGACCCCGGCGGTGTCGGTGGAGATGCCGATCGCGTTGGCCAGCACGGTGCCGAGCAGGGCGGCGCCCACGCCGACGAGCATGTGCAGCCAGATCGGCATGTTCTGCCGGCCCGGGACGACCAGGCGGCCCAGCGCGCCCACGATCAGACCGACGATGAGCGCGGTGATGATTCCGGTAACGGTCATGGTCGTTCTCCTCAGAAGCTTCACAAGTGTTGTTCGCTGTGGTGACAGCTAAGTTCCCGGCCCGCCAGAATTCCAAACCCGTCATCCGGACATCGCGTGAGAGATGTGGCGGCCGGGGACATCTGCGCAGCTCAGGACCCATATCGTCGCCCCTCGGCGCAATCCTCGGAAGGCCGGGAACACCGGAGAACCCATTCACAAAAGGCTCTCGCACACAGTTTCTGCCGCGCCTGCGGGCGGGCGCGGAAAGGGCCGGGCGACACGCGAAGGGCGCCCGACCACAGTGGTCGGGCGCCCTTTCGAGAAAGCGGTGTGCCGTTACCGGTGGGTGACGCTGCGGCGACGGCCGACACCGGCGACCAGGGCCACGGCGATGGCGGCCAGCACGACCTGTACCAGCAGCTCGGTCCAGTCGATCCCGGCCGTCTCGGTGGCGATGCCCATGGCGCGGGCGAGCACGGTGCCGAGCAGCGCGGCGCCGACCCCGATCAGCATGTGCAGCCAGATCGGCATGTTCTGCCGGCCCGGGACGACCAGGCGGCCCAGAGCGCCGACGATGAGACCAACAACGAGCGCGGTGATGATGCCCCAAACGGTGAGCTCCACGGTCGCCCTCCTCCTCAAGATGTGTCACGACGGTGTGATGTCGCTGTCGTGACCGCTAAGTTCCCGAGGGCCCGAAAATCCAAACCGGGTCGGCCGCCCATCCACTGCCACACGTCGATGTCGCCGCCGGCTCCGGCCAGCCGTGAGGAGGGATAAGCCCAGGCGGGAGGGCTCCCGCCGGCCCCGCGGCGCGCGCCACGGGGCCGGGAGAAATCCCTCCGGTACGACCGGACGCCCGCCCCGGGGGACGGCGTGGACGGCGTCCGTCACGGTCACCCACGGTGCCGGAAACCCCGGGGCGCGGCGGCGCGACTACTTCTTGCCGGTGGCCTTGCCGTCGCCGGAGTCGGAGGAGAGCGCGGCGATGAAGGCCTCCTGGGGCACCTCGACCCGGCCCACCATCTTCATCCGCTTCTTGCCCTCCTTCTGCTTCTCCAGCAGCTTGCGCTTGCGGCTGATGTCACCGCCGTAGCACTTGGCGAGCACGTCCTTGCGGATGGCCCGGATGGTCTCCCGGGCGATCACCCGGCTGCCGATGGCGGCCTGGATGGGCACCTCGAACTGCTGCCGGGGGATCAGGTTGCGCAGCTTCGCGGCGATCGTGACCCCGTAGTTGTACGCCTTGTCCTTGTGCACGATGGCGCTGAACGCGTCCACCGGCTCGCCGTGCAGCAGGATGTCCACCTTGACCAGGTCAGACGCCTGCTCGCCCGAGGGCTCGTAGTCCAGCGAGGCGTAGCCCTTGGTGCGGCTCTTGAGCTGGTCGAAGAAGTCGAAGATGATCTCCGCGAGGGGCAGCGTGTAGCGCAGCTCCACCCGGTCGGCCGAGAGGTAGTCCATCCCGAGCAGGTTGCCCCGGCGGCCCTGGCACAGCTCCATCACCGCGCCCACGTAGTCGTTCGGGGTGAGCACGGTGGCCCGCACGACCGGCTCGTACACCTCGGCGATCTTGCCGGTGGGGTACTCGCTCGGGTTGGTCACGACGATCTCCTGGCCGTCCTCGGTGATGGCCCGGTAGACCACGTTCGGGGCGGTGGAGATCAGGTCGAGGTTGTACTCCCGCTCCAGCCGCTCCCGGATGATCTCCAGGTGCAGCAGGCCGAGGAAGCCGCACCGGAAGCCGAACCCGAGCGCGCCGGAGGTCTCCGGCTCGTAGTCGAGCGCGGCGTCGTTGAGCTTGAGCTTGTCCAGCGCCTCGCGCAGGTTGGGGTAGTCGGACCCGTCGATCGGGTATAGGCCGGAGTAGACCATCGGCTTCGGGTCCTTGTAGCCGCTGAGCGCCTGCGTCGCCGGCTTGGCGTTGATGGTGATCGTGTCGCCGACCCGGGACTGGCGGACGTCCTTCACGCCGGTGATCAGGTAACCCACCTCGCCGACGCCGAGCGCGTCGGCCTTCACCATCTCCGGCGAGATGACGCCGATCTCCAGCAACTCGTGGACGGCGCCGGTGGACATCATCTTGATCCGGTCCCGGGCACCGATCCGGCCGTCGATCACCCGGACGTAGGTGACCACACCCCGGTAGACGTCGTACACCGAGTCGAAGATCATCGCGCGGGCGGAGACGTCGGCGTCGCCGACCGGCGGGGCGAGCTGCCGGACGATCTCGTCGAGGAGGTGCGGCACGCCGACGCCGGTCTTGCCGGAGACCCTGATGCAGTCCGCCGGATCGCCGCCGATCAGGTGGGCCAGTTCCTCGGCGTACTTCTCGGGCTGGGCGGCCGGCAGGTCGATCTTGTTGAGCACCGGAATGATCCGCATGTCGTTCTCGAGCGCCAGGTAGAGGTTCGCCAGGGTCTGCGCCTCGATGCCCTGGGCGGCGTCGACCAGCAGGACCGCCCCCTCGCAGGCGGCGAGCGACCGGGACACCTCGTAGGTGAAGTCGACGTGGCCAGGGGTGTCGATCATGTTGAGCACGGCCGGTTCGCCGGCCCGGTCGCCCTCGCGGATCGTCCACGGCATCCGGACGGCCTGGCTCTTGATGGTGATGCCGCGCTCGCGCTCGATGTCCATCCGGTCGAGGTACTGCGCGCGCATCTGCCGGGGGTCGACCACGCCGGTGAGCTGCAGCATCCGGTCGGCCAGGGTCGACTTCCCGTGGTCGATGTGGGCGATGATGCAGAAGTTCCGGATGCGCGCCGGGTCGGTGGCACCGGGAGCGTTCGCGCCGGAATCGAGCGTCGGTGGCACAGCGGTCCGTTCTGGTCGGCTGACGTGAGCGGGCCGACGCGACGCCGGCCCCCTCTATGCTCCCACGTCGCCCCGGGCGCGATCGGATCACTCCTCCCGCCGCCCGGCCGGCACCCGCCGCCCCGGCCGCGGCCCACCCCTCACGGGGTCGCGTCGGCTCACTCCGGGGCGGGGCCGGCGGCGCACTCGGGGGCGGGCGGGCGGCGCATCTCGCGCGGGCGGCGGCTCACTCCTCGGGCGGCTCGACGAAGAGCGCGGCGAGCTTCGGCAGCCGGCGGCGGGCCTCCTCCTCGTCGTCGAAGTCCCAGAACTCGCCCAGCTCCGGATAGGGCGTCTCCGGCACCGCCGGCAGCTCGCTGGCGGTCGCCTTCCGGTACGCCTCCTCGGCGACCGTGAGCATCTGCTCGGCCTCGAACTCCTCGCCCGTGAGCGCCGCCTGACGGATCTGCGGCAGCTCCGCCAGCGAGTCCGGGTCGGCCACCGCGCGGGCGAACACCTCCCGTCCCTGGGCGATCAGCCAGCCCCGGAAGTACTCGAACCCGTCGTCGGACGCGCCCCCGTTGATCAGGTACGCCGCGCCCCAGAGATCGGCCCGGTAGGACGCCGCCATCACCCGGCGCTGGTGCCGCGCGTACCCGACGATGTCGGCGGCGTCGCGCTCGGCCAGCAGCGCGCCGGCCCGGGCGGCGACCGGGCCGGCCGCCCCGCCCCCACCGGCCCGGGCCCGGTCGATCAACTGCCAGAAGTCGTCGGTCCTCATGGCCTGGCAGTCTGACAGAGCAGCCCGCCGGCCGCCGCCACGGCGGGCGCGCGGCGCGCGACTACCCCGCGCCGCCCATGGGGCGAGGTCACGGACGGCCGGGCACCGGCCGGACGGGGTCACGGGCGGCCAGGCACGGGTGGGAACATCGCCGCCAGGCGTGGGTACCGGCGGGCGAACTCGGCCGGATCGTCCGACTCCACCGGCTCCTCCGGCTCGTCGCCGGGGTCGGACGAGTCGTCGCCCGGCTCGCCGCGCGCGAGCACCGCGTCCTCCAGGCCCTCGGCGACGCCGGTGATCCGCTCGTACGCCTCGTCCGCCACATAGTCGAGGGACTCCCAGTCCGGCCACTCCTCGTCGGACCACTCGCCGGTGGGGCGGCCGGCCAGCCGGCGCACCCGGGGAACGTCGGCGAGCGTGTCCGGGTCGGCCACCGCGCGCTCGAAGACCGACCGCCCCAGCCCGACCAGCCAGGCATGGAAGTAGTGGACCCGTCGTCGGAGCAGAGCCCGCCGCAGATCCGCAGCGCGGCGTCCCAGAGCCGCGTGGTGTCGGCCCGGGCGTGGGCCTCGTTTAGCCGGAGCTGGAAGTCGACCACCTCAGCCGTGGGCAGGCCGGCGAGCCGGTCCGTAAGCCAGGTCAGCCGCTCGTCCGGGCCGTCGACGGCCCGGTCGGACGCCTCCACGAGCGCCCAGAACTCCTCGGTGTCCACGGCGGCATCGTCGCGCGGCGGTACGACATCCGCCGACGGACCGCAGCGCACGGCGGGCGGCGGGGCGGGCGCGGGTGGGGCAGCATGGTCGGGTGGTCCCGATCTCGCTTCCCCCGGTGCCGTACGACGCGACCGCGCTGCGCCCCGGCTGGACGGAGCTGCCGGCCGGCCTGCGGGCGGCGGTGACCGCCCGGCTGGGCGGCCCGGTGGCGGCGGCCCGGGTGGCCGGTGCCGGATTCACCCGGGGCTTCGCCGCCGTGCTGGAGACCGCCGACGGGCGGCGGACCTTCGTCAAGGCGGCGTCGCTGACGGAGCAGCGCCACCTCGTCGACTGGTACGCCAGGGAGGCAGCCGTCCTGGACCGGCTCCCCGCCGGGCTGCCGGTCCCCCGCCCGCGCTGGGCGGTGGCGGCGGCCGGCTGGTACGCGCTCGGCCTGGACGCGATCGACGGCCGCACGCCCGCGCTGCCGTGGACCCCGACGGACCTCGACGCGGCTCTGGCCGGGTACGCCGAGGTGGCCGCCGCGCTGGCCGACCCGCCTCCCGAGCTGGTGGCGCTCGGTCTGCCCCGGCTCGCCGACCTGGCGCGGGAGGACATCCTCTGGTGGGGCGAGGTGGCCGCCGGCCGGGAGCCGGCCCCGCAGCTGCCACCCCCGGCGCGGGACCGGCTGCCCGAGCTGGTCGCGCTGGAGGCGCGCCTGCCCGGGTACGCCGAACGCGGCGGGCTGGCCCACGGCGACCTGCGGCTGGACAACGTGCTCATCGACCCGGCCGGCCGGGCGTGGTTCTGCGACTGGAACTGGATCTGCCAGGGGCCGGCCTGGTTCGACCTGGTCAGCCTGCTGATCACCGCCCACGCCAGCGGCCTGGACGCCGACGGGCTCTTCGCCGGGCACCCGGCGGCGGCCGGCGCGCCCCCGGACGCCCTGGACGTGACCCTCGCCGCGCTCTCCGGGTACCTGCTCACCTCGGCCGCGGCCGGGCCGACGAGCGCTTCCCCGCACATCCGGGCACACCAGCGGTGGAGCGGCGGGCAGGCGCTGGGCTGGCTCGCCGTCCGGCAGGGCTGGGCGGCGGCGCCGACGGGCCGGTAACCGACCGCCCCCGGGCCGTGGAAGTGAGCCGTTTTGGCTCGTCCGGGCGGACCTGGTAACCTGGCTATTCGCGCAGTGATGACGCATGCTCGTCGCGCGCGGAAGCAGACCAACCCGAGCTATCAAGACGAGGCTGTCGCGTGGCGAACATCAAGTCCCAGATCAAGCGCAACCGGCAGAACGAGAAGCGCCGGCTGCGTAACAAGTCGGTCAAGTCGTCGCTGAAGACCGCCATCCGCAAGTTCCACGAGGCTGCGGAGGCCGGCGACTCCGAGAAGGCCACCGCCCTCATGCGCGACGCCTCGCGCAAGCTGGACAAGGCTG
Organism: Micromonospora sp. MW-13; assembly: GCF_003434305.1. GTDB lineage: Bacteria > Actinomycetota > Actinomycetes > Mycobacteriales > Micromonosporaceae > Micromonospora. Next base: position 24,626 of record NZ_QKKX01000076.1, on the reverse strand, counting down.
CCAGCAAGGGCGTGATCCACTCGAACCAGGCAGCGAACCGCAAGTCGGCGATCGCCAAGCGCGTCGCCTCGTTCTCTGCCTGACCGGCGACCACAGACCTGACCGGAAGCCCCGGGTCAACCGGGGCTTCCGGCTTTCTGTCTGTCCGCACCGCTCTGTCCGCACCGCTCTGTCCGCACCGCTCTGTCCGTGCCCGCGCCGGCGGGGACGGGCCGTGCGACGGCAGTGGGCCGGGCCGCCCTCCCGTGACGGCGATCCGCGCCCGGATCAGGGGCGGGGGCCGCGGGCGTGCTCCGGGAGGCCGGGCTCCGGACGGCGCAGGCCGGGGCGGGGCCGTTCGGCACGTACGGCCGGGTCGGGGTGGACGAGGACGCCCGGGACGGCCCGCGAGGCCGTCCCCGGTGCGACGCGCGGGCCGGCGCCGGGTGAGCCGGCGACACCGACCGCGCCCCACCCACCGGCTCCCCCGCCCGCGTGACCGGTCCCCGGGTGACCGGCCGCACCCCAGGCAGCGTGGCCTACCGCGCCCGGGCCGCCACCGACGCCGCGTACCACGGCGCGGCCGACCACGGGCTCCATCTGCCGGCGGAACCGGTCCCGCTCCTGCTCCGGCACGAGCGCGGCCGTCCGGACCACCATCTCGGCCACCATGTCGTTCAGCTTGACCATCGCCGCCACGGCGGTGGGCAGGACGAGCACCGCCCACCAGGTCACCAGCTCGGCCAGGGCGAGCAGGACGGCCAGCGCGACGGTCCCCTCGAAGAAGAGGAAGCAGAGCACCCCGCCTGGGTTGACGAAGCGCAGGCCGAGGGCCCGGGCGTAGAAGGGGCGGTACCGTTCCTCGGCGAAGGAGACGGTCGCCCACGACGCCCGGACCGGCCGGTTCACCGGGCACCCTGCCGGGCCGCCGCCACCGAGAACACCGCCCTTTCCAGCGCGTACGCACGGTCGTCCGAGCCACCCTTGACCGCCGCGTTGCATTCGGCGGCGGCCCGCATCGCCTGTACCAGGCCCTCCGGCGTCCAGCCCCGGGCCCGCTGCTGCGCGCTCTTGACCTTCCAGGCCGGCATGCCGAGGGTGCCCGCCAGCTGGTACGGGTCGCCCCGCCCGGCCGCGGCGACCCGGGCGACGGTGCGGACGCCGTCGGCGAGGGCGTCCGCGATCGGGACCGGGTCGACGCCGACGTGCAGTGCCCAGCGCAGCGCCTCCAGCGCCGCCGGCACGTCGCCGACGAGGGTGGCGTCGGCGACGGTGAAGCCGCTCACCTCGACCCGGCCCCGGTAGTAGCGGGCCACGGTGTCGGCCCCGATCCGCCCGTCGGTGTCGGCGATCAGCTGGGAGCACGCGGCGGCCAGCTCGCGCAGGTCGGTGCCGACCGCCGCGATGAGCGCCTCGGCCGCGTCCTCGGTGCACTTGCCGCCGGCCCGGCGGATCTCGTCGCGGACGAAGGCCACCCGCTCGCGGTGCCCCTTGAGCTTCGCGGCCGGCACCACCGTGGCGCCCGCCGCCCGCAGCCCGTCCGCGAACGCCTTGCCCTTGGCCCCCCCGAGGTGCAGCACGACGAGCTGGACGTCCGGGTCCGGGTTCTTCGCGTACGCCAGCAGGGCGGCGACCAGGTCCTTGCGGGCGTCCTGACCGGAGCGCAGCACCAGCACCCGCCGGCCGCCGAACAGCGACGGACTGAGCATCTCGGCGATCTCACCGACGGCCAGCACCCCGGTCTGGTACTCCCGGACGTCGACGTCGGGGTCGACGCCGCGGGCCCTGGCCACGGCCTCGGTCACCGCGCGCGTGGCGAGCAGTTCCTCGTCGCCGAGGACGAGCAGAATGGGAGCGAGATCGGCGGCGGTCACGCCGCCCATATTCGCACGCCGGCCCCGGGATCGTGCCTGCTCGTCGAGGCCGCCGACGGCAGAGCCCGCACTCAGCGCAAATCAAGACATTTATACCGCTCTCCCCGCTAATGCCGCCAATGACCGTCACTCCTCACGGCTGCCGTCGCCCCGGGTCGACGCCCCGGTTCACCACGGCCAACCCGCCGCGCCCGAGCACCACCGCCACGTCGCCGTCGGTGTCCGTACGCAGCACCCGCGCCCCGCCCCGGGCGATCCGGGCGAGCACGGCACCGTTCGGGTGCCCGTACGAGTTGCCGACCCCCACCGGGACCAGCGCGACCCTCGGTCGGACCGCGTCCAGGAACGCCGGCTCCTGGTACGCCGACCCGTGGTGGGCAACCTTCAGCACGTCGGCGCGTACGCCGCCGGGCGGCGCCCGGTCGAGCAGCGCCCGCTGCTCCTCGGTCTCGGCGTCCCCGGCGAGCAGGATCCGCACCCCGGCCACCGTGGCGCGCAGCACGAGCGAGTTGTTGTTCGGGTCGGACCGGGTCCCCCGCAGCGGGTACGGCGGACCGAGCACGACGAGTTCCAGCCCGCCGACCCGGTACGTCCACCCCGCCGTGGCCGCGGCCGTCCCCGCCCCGCCCGCTGCGGCGGCCGCGCGCACCAACTCCCGCCCGGCGGCGGGCTCGGGCCACTGTGGCGTGCGCACCGCCGCCACCCGCCGGCCCCGGAAGATCCCCGCCACCCCGCCGGTGTGGTCGACGTGGAAGTGGCTGAACAGCAGCAGCGGGACCGCCCGCACGCCCAGCCGGCGCAGGCAGCCGTCCACGGCCGCCGGATCCGGCCCGGCGTCGACCACCACCGCCCGGCCGGTGCCCGCCGGCAGCACCAGCGCGTCGCCCTGGCCCACCGCGCACGCCACCGCCACCCAGCCGGCCGGTGGCCAGCCGGCGGCCACCAGGCGTACGGGCAGGGTGCCGGCGATCACGGCGACCGCGACCACCGCCACCAGCCGGCGTACCAGCGGCCGGCGGGTGGCGACCAGCAGCGCCACGGTCAGCCCGGCCAGCAGCAGCGCGCCCGGCACCCCGCCCGGCCAGGGCAGCGCGCCCGCCGGCAGCCGCGCCCCGTGCCGGGCCACCGTGACCAGCCACCACGCGGGCCAGCTCGCCAGCCAGGCCGCGAACTCCGCGCCCGCCGGCCAGACCGGCGAGAGCACCGCCGCCGCCACGCCGAGCACCGTGGCGGGCGCGATCGCCGGCACCGCCAGCAGGTTCGCGGGCACGGCGACCAGGCTCACCGTGCCGGAGATTCCGGCCACCACCGGGCCGCAGGCGACCTGGGCGGCGGCCGGCACGGCCAGCGCCTCGGCGAGCCCCGACGGCACGCCCCGCCGCCGCAGGCCGTCCCGCCACCCGGGGGCGAGCAGCAGCAGGCCGCCGGTGGCCAGCACGGACAGCGCGAACCCGGGATCGCCGGCCAGCTCCGGGTCGAGCAGCACCAGCCCGGCCACCCCCGCGGCGAGCGCCGGCAGGGCCGCCCGGGGCCGGCCGGCGGCCAACGCCGCGAGGCCGATCGCGCCCATGGTGGCGGCGCGCACCACGCTGGGCGAGGGACGGACCAGGATGACGAAGCCGACCAGGGCCAGCCCGCACAACCCGGCGGCCACCCGGGGGCCGGCCCGGGACCAGCGGGCCAGCAGCAACACCGCGCCCACGACGATCGCGACGTTGGAGCCGGACACCGCGTTGAGGTGCGTCATGCCGGTGTCCCGGAAGTCCTCCTCGACCGCGGACGGCAGCCGGCTGGTGTCGCCGACCACCAGTCCGGGCAGCAGCCCGCCCCGTTCGTCGGGCAGCGGCGCGCAGGCCCGTTGCAGGCCGGCGCGCAGCACCCCGGCGGCGCGCTGGGACCACGGCGGCGGGCCGTGCCGGGCCGGCGGACCCCGCACGGTGAGCACGGCGGCGGTCAGGTCACCGCCGCGCGGCGCGCCCAACCGCCCCTCGGCCGTGAGCCGCTGCCCGGGCAGCAGGCCGCGCCAGGCCGGATCGGCGGCGAGCACCAGCACCCGGACCGGGGCGGCGACCCGGACCCCGTCCGGGCCGGTCAGGGCCACCAGGTCGGCCCGGACCAGCAGCGTGGCGGGCCGGCCGGGGACGCCCCGGACCGGGCGCGGATCGTCCCGGACGACCAGCTCGACGTCGACCGTGGCCCGGTCGTCGACGAGAGCCCGGACGGCAGGGGCGTCCCGGACGACCAGCCGGGCCGCGGTCGACGCCGCGCCGCACACCACGCCGAGCAGCACGGCCACCGCGATCCATCCGTAGCGGCGCACGGGAGCCGCCGGACGGCCCAGCACGCCGAGCAGGTGGCCCGCGGTGAGCGTGGCCAGCCCGGCGGCACCGGCCGCGAGCAGCGCCGCCGGACGGGGGCCCAGGTGCAGCCCGGCCAGCGCGGCCAGCCAGGCGGCTACCGCCAGCCCGGCCAGCCGCAGGTCGGGGAGGCTCCCGCCGTCGACGGTGGGACCGGCGTCCGGCCCCGGCGGGCCGCTCACACGGTCACCAGTTCCTTGAGCTGCTCGTACCGGGCGTCGCCGATGCCCTCCACCTGACGCAGGTCGCCCACCGAGCGGAACCCGCCGTGCTGGTCGCGGTGGGTCAGGATGCGCTGGGCGAGCACCGGGCCCACCCCGGGCAGCGCGTCGAGCTGCGCCAGGGTGGCCGTGTTCAGGTTGACCAGGCCTCCGGCGCCCGCCGGTCCCGCGCCGGCGGGCGGGCCGGCCCCGGCGGGCGCGGCGGTGGGCTGACCCGCCGGGGCGGGCACGCCAACCAGGATCAACTCCCCGTCGGTGACCTTACGGGCCGGGTTCAGCAGCGACACGTCCACGCCAGGCAACGCCCCGCCGGCCGCCCGCACCGCGTCGGCGACCCGGGCGCCCGCCGGCAGCCGGACGAGCCCCGGGCGGAGCACCTTCCCGGCGACCGCCACCACCAGCTCGCCGCCCGGCGTCGACCCGGCGACGGCCGGCGGCGTCCCCTCCGACGTCGCCTCGGCGACGGCCGCGGCGGCCCCGACGGGCTCGGCCTGCGGGCGGGAGCGCCACGCCCACCAGCCCGCGCCGAGCACCACCAGCACGGCGACCGCCGCCAGCGCCCGCACGCCGCGCCGCCCGGGGTCGAACGCCCCGGGACCCGGCAACCGGGACGGCCGGGGCCCGGACGCCGGCTCGTCGTCGGGCTCGTCGTCGGGCTCGGGGCGGACGGAGCCGGGGGCGTCCCGGCGGCGCGGCCCTGGGCCCGTCCGGCCCGGCCAGGGCACCGGCCGCTCGTCGGCCGGACCGCCGGCCGGAGCCCACCGGTCCTCCGGCGGGATCGGCCGCTCGACCACCCGTCCACCGTGCGTCGCCCACCGGACCTCGGGCGGCACCACCGGGTCCCGGCCCCCGGCCGGGCGCGCCGACAGGCCACCTTCGCCCGCCGGCTCGGCGGGGCCGGGCGCGACCGGGCCCGCCGACAGGCTGTCCAGGGCCGCCGGCTCGCCGGACCCGGCCGGTCCCGGCGGGGAAGCTCGGCGCGCCGTCGGCGGCGCGGCCCCGCCCCCGGCCGGCGTCGGGTCGCCGGCCGGCACCGGAGGGGCGGCCAGCCACCGCAGCCGCCGCCGTACGACCGTCTCCTCGTCGTCTGACACGGCGCGAGGCTAGGAGCACGGACGGGCCACGCGCCGTCACCTGTGGACGACGGGTTCCCCTGTGGACGACCGCCTGATCATGCACCCGGTGTGCTAAGGGCGACGGCTCGGTGGGCCTCCGGTGCGCACCCGGTCCCCGGCGGGATGCGTCCCGGTCAATCTCAGTCCGCCGTCGGCTCGTCGGGACGGATCCCGCCGGCCACCTCCGCCCGTTGGCCGGCCGGGCCGGGGCGGCGGTGCACGACCACGCAGGCCAGCCCGGGGCCGGCGTGGGCGGCGACCACGGCGCCGGCCTCCGTGACGTACGAGGAGCGCAGCCGGTCGCCGAGCCGGTCGGTGAGCGCGGCGAGGAGCTGCTCGGCGCGCTGCGGGGCGGCGAGGTGGTGCACGGCGAGGTCCACGTCGGCGTCGCCGGCCGCCTCGACCGCCAGGTCGACCAGGCGGGCCACCCCCCGGCTCGCGGTGCGCACCTTGTCCCTCAGCACGATCGCCCCGTCCGGCATGTGCATGATCGGCTTCACCGACAGGGCGGTGCCGAACAGCGCCTCGGCGGCGTTGATCCGGCCGCCCCGGCGCAGGAACTCCAGGGTGTCGACGTAGAAGAAGATGGTGGTGCGGTCGATGGCGTCGACCGTCGCCCGGCGTACCCCGGCCAGGTCGGCGCCCCCGGCGGCGGCCTCGGCGGCGGCGAGCGCCGGGAAGCCGAGGCCCATGCCGGTGGAGCGGCTGTCGACGACCGCGACCCGGTCGCCGACCTCGGCGGCGGCCAGCCGGGCCGCCTCCACCGTCCCGGACAGCTCGGCCGACAGGTGCACCGACACCACCGCGTCCGCGCCCGCGTCGAGCAGCTTCCGGTACGTCCCGGCGAACTGCTCCGGCGACGGCCGGGAGGTGCTGACCGAGACCCGGCGACCGCCCAGCGCCCGGGTGGCGTCCTCGGGGAAGGTCTCGACGCCCTCCAGCCCCTCGGCCCCGTTGAGCACCACGGTCAGTGGGACGACGGTGAGCCGGTGTGCCCGCGCCAGCTCGGGCGGGAGGTAGGCGGTGGAGTCGGTGACGACCGCGACGGGCATGCCGGCACGGTAGCCGATGTCGGCCCCGCCCGCCCGGAAGCCCGTGGTCAGACCACCTCGGCCGGGGCCGCCCGGGTGATCAGGCCGACATTGTGCGCCCGCAGGTGCCAGCCCCGGGCGTCGTTGTGCCGCAGCTCGGTCCAGTGGCAGTTCTGCAACGGGCCGATCGACCGCAGCACCCCGTGGTCCCAGCCGAGCAGGTGCCCGCAGCCCTGCCGGGCCCCGCCGCCGTGGGTGGCGACGACGACCGTGCCACCGGGCACCGCGTCGGCCGCGTCCTGGAGGGCGGTGCCGACCCGTTTGCCGAGGTCGTCGAGGCTCTCGATGTCCGCGCCCGGGTCCGGGTCGCCGGCCCGCCACCGGGCGTACTCGTCCGGGTACCGCTCGGCCGCCTCGGTGCGCGCGAGCCCCTGCCACCGCCCGAAGTGCCGCTCGCGCAGCCGGGCGTCGGCGCGCACCGGCAGCCCGGTGAGCGCGGCCAGGGCGGCGGCGGTGTCCGCGGCGCGGCTCAGGTCGCTGGCCACGATCGCGTCGGGGCGCAGCGCGGCGAGCAGCGGGGCGGCGGCTGCGGCCTGCTCCCGGCCGAGGTCGTTGAGCGGTACGTCGGTCTGGCCCTGCACCCGGTCGGCGGCGTTCCAGTCGGTGTTGCCGTGCCGCCAGACGATCAGTCGGGTCATTCGCCGGCGGCGGGGCCGGCGGAGGCCTCGGCCTCGACCAGGTCCCGGTCGACGAACGGGATCTGCGGGCAGTCCTTCCACAGCCGGTCGAGGGCGTAGAACTCGCGTTCCTCGGTGTGCTGGACGTGCACCACGACATCGATGTAGTCGAGCAGCACCCACCGGCCGCCCCGCTCGCCCTCGCGCCGGACCGGCTTGGCCTTCTCCGGCAGCTCGAGCAACCGCTCCTCGATGGCGTCGACGATGGCCAGCACCTGACGCTCGTTGGGGGCGGCGGCGAGCAGGAACGCGTCGGTGATGGCGAGCTGGTCACCCACGTCGATGATGACGATGTCCTGCGCCTTCTTGTCGGCCGCGGCCTGGGCGGCGGCCATCGCCAGCTCGTGAGCGCGTTCGGAAACTGTCACCGTTCTCCTTCGATCAACCGTGCGACTCTCCAAGCGTCTCACACCCGGCGGCGCGACGACTTGGCAGTTCTGGCCGATTTCCCGGACAAGATGGCATGTATCCGGCGCGATCAGCCGAGATAGAGTCGCCGTTTCGCGATGTACTGCACCACACCGTCGGGCACGAGGTACCACACCGGCTCCCCTCGGGCCACCCGGTCCCGGCAGTCGGTCGACGAGATCGCCATCGCGGGCACCTGCACCAGGCTGAGGGTGTCGGCGGGGAGGTGCTTGGCGGACAGCTCGAACCCGGGGCGGGTGACCCCGATGAAGTGGGCCAGCTCGAAGATCTCGTCCAGGTCTTTCCAGGACAGGATGCGCTCCAGCGCGTCCGCCCCGGTGATGAAGTAGAGCTGCACCTTCGGGCCGTACTGGGCGTGCAGGTCGCGCAGCGTGTCGACGGTGTACGTCGGCCCGCCCCGGTCGATGTCCACCCGGCTGACCTGGAACCGGGGGTTGGAGGCGGTGGCGATCACCGTCATCAGGTAGCGGTCCTCGGCCGGGGTGACCGGCTGGTCCGCCTTCTGCCACGGCTGCCCGGTCGGCACGAAGACGACCTCGTCCAGCCCGAACCGGTCCGCCACCTCGCTGGCGGCGACCAGGTGGCCGTGGTGGATCGGGTCGAAGGTGCCGCCCATGATCCCGACCCGGCGGGTGTCTTCCTCCATCCGGAGATCGTATGCCGGCCCCGACCGGCCCGAACCGGGCCCCGCGACAGCGCCGCGCCCGCCGACCAGGGCGGGTCCCGACCCGGGGCGGACCGGGCGGGCGGGCCCGGCCCCGCTCAGGCAGTGGCGGCGGCCACGGCCGTCCGGGCGACCAGTGCCCGGCGCAGGTCGTCGTCCAGGTCGGTGACCACCCGACGCAGGCCGGCGGGAAGGTCGTCGCGGGCCAGCAACGCCGCCGCCAGGTCCCGGGTGGGCTGCGCCACGGCGTACCGGGGGAAGGCCAGGTGCGCGACGGACTCGGCGACCCAGGCGGTACGCCGGGGCCACGCCACCGGCATGTCGGCGAAGTACCGCGCCACGTACGGGCCGGTCAGCTCGGCCTGGTCGGGCTGCCAGAAGCCCTCCGCGACGGCCCCGACCAGCCGACCGGACAGCTCGGTGTTGCGCACCACGATCTCCCACGCCGCCGCCTTGGCAGCCGGGTCGGGCAGCGCGGCCCGGCACCGGGCGGCCCGCTCGGCGCCGGCGGCGCTCAGGTCGGCCGCCGCCTCGGCGGCGATCTCGGCCTCCCCGGCCGCACCGAGCACCACCAGCCGGCCGAGCAGCGACCAGCGCAGCTCCGTGTCCACGGCCAGCCCGTCGGGCACGCCCCGGCCGGCCAGCCAGCCGGTCAGCAGGTCGACGTCGGTGGTCGCGTCGATCAGGGCCCGCGCGGCGGCCAACTGCCGGGACCCGCCCGCCCCGGCGGTGGCGAGCATCCGCTCGCCGGCCCCGGCGAGCCGGAGCAGCGCCGCCTCCCGGGCCAGCGGGTCGAGGTAGCGGTCGACCAGCGGCCGGACCGACCGCAGCACGTCCTCGACGATGACCACCTCGGTCTCGCCCGGCAGCGCGGCGTCGACCAGCCCCACCAGCCCGGCGACCGGCCGCTCGCCGTCGGTGGCGGCGTCCAGCGCCTCGCCCCAGAGCAGGGCCCGGGCCAACGGGTCGGTCACGGTCGGCAGCACCAGCGGTACGGCGTCCGCCGAGGCGGGGTCGAGACGGATCTTGGCGAAGGTGAGGTCCCCGGCGTTGGGCAGCAGCAGCCGGGCGGCCGGCTGGCCGACCAGCCCGGCGAGGATCGTCCGGCCCCCGTCGGCGTCCGGATCGAGGTCGACCTCGACCCGGGTGACCGTGCCGTCGGCGTCGTACCGGTCGACGCCGATCCGGTGCGGGCGCAGCACCGGGTGGGTGGCCGGGGCGGTCTGCACGATCGCCGCCTGCGCGTACCGGCCGTCGGCGTCGACGGCGACCTCGGCGCGCAGGGTGTTCACCTGGGCCCGACGCAGCCAGCGCCCGGCCCAGCCGGACAGGTCCCGGCCGCTGGCTGCGGAGAGGGCGCCGAGCAGGTCGGCGAGGGTGGCGTTGCCGAACCGGTGCGCCGCGAAGTGCGCGTTCAGCCCGGCCAGGAAAGCCTCGTCGCCCACCCACGCCACGAGCTGACGCAGCACGCTGGCGCCCTTGGCGTACGAGATGCCGTCGAAGTTGAGCAACGCCAGGGCCGAGTCGGCGACCTCCTCGGGCGCGACGGGATGGGTGGACGGACGCTGGTCTGCCGCGTACCCCCAGCCCTTGCGGCGCAGCGCGAAGGTGGTCCACGCCCGGTCGAACCGGGTCGCCTCGGCGGTGACCCGGGTGCCCAGGTACTCGGCGAACGACTCGTTCAGCCACAGGTCGTCCCACCAGCGCATGGTGACCAGGTCGCCGAACCACATGTGCGCCATCTCGTGGGCGATCGTGGTGGCCCGCTGCTCGCGCTGGGTGTCGGTGACCGCCGAGCGGAAGACGAGGTCGTCGCGGAAGGTCACCAGGCCGGGGTTCTCCATCGCGCCGGCGTTGAACTCCGGCACGAACGCCTGGTCGTACTTGCCGAACGGGTAGCGCTCGGCGAACAGCTCGTGGAACCGGTCCAGGCACTGCCGGGTGACGGTGAGGATCTCCTCGGCGTCGGCGTCCAGGTGCTCCGCCAGCGACCGCCGGCACCAGAGGCCCAGCGGGACGCCGTCGTGCTCGGCCCGGCGCACGTGCCACGGCCCGGCGATCAGCGTGACCAGGTACGGCGCCAGCGGGGCCGTCGGGGCGAACTCCCAACGCCCCGGCCGGGGGTTGGCGGCCAGCTCGCCGTTGGCCGCGACCGTCCACTCCGCAGGGGCGGTGACGGCGAGGGTGACCGGGGCCTTCAGGTCCGGCTGGTCGAAGGCGGCGAAGACGCGCTGGGCGTTGTCCAGGAAGGACATGGCGTACAGGTACGTCTCGCCGTCGGCGGGGTCGACGAACCGGTGCAGCCCCTCGCCGGTGTTCGAGTACGCCATCTCGGCCTCGACGACAAGCGTGTTGGCCTCGGCCAGCCCGGCCAGCGCAAGCCGGTTGTCCACGAGGGTCCCGGGATCGAGGTCCCGGCCGTTCAGGCGTACGGCCCGCAGTCTCGCGGGGCTGACCTCGACGAACGTCTCCGCCCCGGGGGTCGCCCGGAAGCTGATCGTGGTGTGCGAGCGGAACCGCTCGTCGCTTCCCGTCACGTCGAGGTCCACCTGGTAGGACTCGACGGTAATCAACGCGCCACGCGCGGTCGCCTCTACATGGCTCAGGCTCGGCATCCGCTTATCCTGCCCGATGGGGAACCACACTTGCTTCCCGATACGCTCTGCAATGGAGGAATCAACAATGGGTCAGCACCCCAAGGGCGACTTCGACCTGTCCCGGGCGGTCTGGCAACGGGCCGAGGGCGACACCTCGGACAGCGCGGTCGAGGTGGCCTTCGTCGATGATCTGATCGGCATGCGCAACTCCGCCGAGCCGGACGGCCCCGTGCTCGTCTTCACCCAGGCCGAGTGGGACGCCTTCGTCGCCGGCGCCCAGGACGGCGAGTTCGACCTGGACTGAGCCGATCGAGACAGGCCAGTCGAGACAGGCCGGTCGGCGCGACGGCCGGTCGGGACAGGCCAGTCGATGTGACGGCTGGTCACCCGCGACGTCGACCTCCCGTCGGCGGCGGGGTGGCGCACCCCGATCGGGTCGCCACACCGCTGCCGACGGGGCAGGCGACGGTCAGCCCGGGCAGGTTGCCGACCGCCTCGACGCAGTAGCCGCACCTCGCCTGGCCCCGCTCAGTCGCCATCCCCCCAGCCCAGGCCGCCCGGGCCCGGCGCGTGGTGGAAGCCGGGATGGCCGGCCACGTCGGCACACCGCTCGCGGTCCGGGCCGACCGCCCCGCAGAACAGCCGCTCGGCCCGGTGCCAGGCGTCGGCCGGGGACAACGCGGCGGCCCCGAGGGCCAGCTCGGGGCGGAGCACGCTCAGCCCCTCCGCGTACGCGACGGCCAGCTCGCGGGCCCGGTCGGTGCCGTCGGCCGCGAACCCGAGGTGCACCGTGAAGTGGCGCGGCGGCGTCTGCCGCCGGGGCGGGGCGAGCAGCGGGCGGTCCGGTACGCCGATCCCGCCGCCCGCCGGGCCGACGCCCAACCCGTCGACCGCCCGCCGCTCCCGCCAGCGCCGCGACCCGTTCTCCCGCATGCGGTCCTCCCCGTCCTCGCCGACCGCGGGCCGCCCGTCGGCCCGTGCGATCCAGCGAACCAGGTTTCCGCCGCCCGGGGAGGGGCCAGCCGGGCGCGGATCCGCTGGCCCCTCCCCGGGCCGGCGACGTGCGGGATGCTGAAGGTCCGGCCGCCACAGCGACATGTTCCGGCCGAGCGCCGGGCGTTTGGCCAGCCGGGATGCGGGCATCCACTGCGGCCCCGGCCGATCGACACCACGGGAGGCACCGGTGCCCTTCGACGTCAGCGCGGCCGGCCGGCGGGCCGCCGTCCCCGACGGGGCGGACGCGGCACGGGCGGTGGGCCGGCCGGGGGGCCTCGCGGACGCCGCCCCGGTCCGCCGCCGGCTCCCCGTCGAGTACGTCCTGCCGCTGCGCTGGTCCGGCGACGCCGGGCTGGCCGAGCTGACCGGCTACCTGCGCGGACTGGGCCGCCTCGTCGACGTGACCGTGGTCGACGGCTCCGCCCCCGACGTCTTCGCCCGGCACGCCGCCGCGTGGCGGGGCCTGGTACGCCACCTCGCCCCCGACCCGGCGGTGCGCGGCGGCAACGGCAAGGTCGTCGGGGTGTTGACCGGGGTGGCGGCGGCCCGGCACGAGCATGTGGTCATCGCCGACGACGACGTCCGCTACGACGAGGCGGGGCTGCGCGCCGCGCACCGGCTGCTCGACGGCGTCGACCTGGTCCGCCCGCAGAACCACTTCGACCCGGTGCCCTGGCACGCCTGGTGGGACACCGGCCGGATCCTGCTCAACCGCGCCCTCGGCGCGGACTGGCCGGGCACCCTGGCCGTGCGCCGGAGCACCTTCGTCGCGATGGGCGGGTACGACCCGGACGTGCTCTTCGAGAACCTGGAGCTGGTCCGCACCGTGCGGGCGTACGGGGGCACCGAGGCGGCCCCGCCCGGGCTGTACGTCCGCCGGCTCCCGCCGGACGGCGCGCACTTCCGCGGGCAGCGGGTCCGCCAGGCGTACGACGACCTGGCCCAGCCGGCGCGGCTGGCGGCCTCGCTGGCGGTGCTGCCCGCCGTGCTGGCCGCGCTGGTGGCCCGCCGGCCCGGCCTGCTGCTCGGCGCGGCGGTGGCCGTGGTGGCGCTCGCCGAGGTGGGTCGCCGCCGGGCCGGCGGGGCGCGGGTCTTCCCCCACACGGCGGCGCTGGCCGCCCCGCTGTGGCTGGTTGAGCGCGGCGTCTGCTCGTGGCTCGCCGTCGCCCACCGGGGGCTGGGCGGCGTGCCCTACGCCGGGGCCCGCATCACCCGCGCCGCCAACTCCCCCGGCGCCCTGCGGGCGAGGCGGAACGCCCGGTCGACGCCCGAGGCGTAGCGGGGCCCACGCACCCGCACCCGTACCCGACAGCTCGCGGCCGTTGACCCGGTCGGCGGCCTGGTGGTCCAGCTCGGTCACCGGGCCGGCCTGACCGCCCTGCTGTGCCAGCGAGCGCATCTCGTCGGCCAGCGAGCGCAGCCCGCCGGCGGCCCGGCGCTGCCGCTCACCGGTCTGGCCGACAAGCTGGTCGCGTGCCTGACCGTAGAGGTTGATACCGCCGGCGTCTTTTTGACCTACCCCCGGTCCGGCCCTCCATACCTGATTCCTGATTTCTCTGCGGAGTGTGTGAGCGCGCACACAGAATGGAGGATCGTCGGGAGCTGCCGATCCACGGAGGTGACAGCGATGGCGCACGGGACCCCCAAGCCCCGGGTGCGGCAGGCCGCCGCCGCGGTGGCCGCGCTGTTCATCCTGCTCGGCGTGCTCGGCTTCGTCCCCCGCGTCACCACCGGGTACGACGATCTGACCTTCGCCGGGCACACCTCCGGCGCGAAGCTGTTCGACCTGTTCCAGGTGTCGATCCTGCACAACGCCCTGCACCTGATCTTCGGGCTGGCGGGGCTGGTCCTGGCCCGCAGCGTCGGCGGCGCGCGGCTCTTCCTGGCCGGCGGCGGGGCGATCTACCTCGGGCTCTGGCTCTACGGGTTCGCCATCGAGTTCTCCGCCGAGCACAGCGCGGCCAACTTCGTCCCGCTCAACGGCGCGGACAACTGGCTGCACCTGGCGCTCGGCTTCGGCATGCTCGTCCTGGGCCTGCTGCTGTCCGAGCGGGCCGGCACGGGCGGCCGGCTGGACAACCCGATCGACCGTCCCTGACCGCCCCCGGGCGGTTCGACACCACCGCGGGTACGGGCCTCAGGCCGCGACCGGAAGGCGCTTGGCGAAGCAACGGCTGTACGGGTTGGCGACGTACTCGCCGTACACCGGGATCGGGGCGTACCCGCCGGAGGTGTAGAGGCCGATGGCGGCCGGCAGGTAGCTGCCGGTCTCCAGCCGGATCTCGGCGTACCCCTGTTGGAAGGCCAGCTCCTCCAGGGCGGCCAGCAACTGCCGGGCGATCCCCCGCCCCCGGTACGCGGGTCGGACGTACATCCGCTTCAGCTCCCCGGTGCGCGGGTCGAGCTCCTGGATGCCGCCGCAGGCGACGGCCCGGCCGGCGGCCACGACCGCGAGGTAGCGGATGTCGTCGTGGGTGACGGTCACCTGCCCGTCCAGGCCGCCGTCGGCCTCCCGCAGCTCCCGCTGCTGCGCCGTGACCAGAGCGGCGATCTCCGGGTCGGTGGTGGGCCGCGATTCGATCAGCATCCCGAGACCGTAGGCCGGCCGGATTTCCTCCAGGTTTCCGGCGGGCGACCCGGCGGCGGAGCCCAGCGAGCGGTTCGTCGTCGGGCCGCCTGCCCGGACCGCCGGGGCTATTCGTCGAGGTCGGCGTCGGACTCGTCGTCCGCCGCGCCGGTGGCCAACTCGTCGGCCGGTCGCTGCCGGCGGGCCTTGCGCGCGGCGAGCCGGTCGGCGGCCGAGGCCCGGGACGACTTCTCCTCCAGCCGCACGTCGGTTCCCCGGTTGCCCGGGACGAAGTCGACGCCCGCGTAGAGGGTGGGCTGCCAGTCGAACTCGCGCTCGCCGATCCGCACCAGGTCGCCGGGGTTCGCCCCGGCCCGGGCCAGCTTGTCCTCGACGCCGAGGCGGGCCAGCCGGTCGGCCAGGTACCCCACGGCCTCGTCGTTGTCGAAGTTCGTCTGCCGCACCCAGCGCTCCGGCCGGACGCCCCGGACGGTGAACGAGCCGTCCGGCTCCGCCTCAATGGTGAAGCCGGTGTCGTCGACCGCCTTCGGGCGGATGACGATCCGGGTCGGCTCGGCCGGCGGCGCGGCGGCGCGGCCCTGCTCGACCAGCTCCGCCATGGCGAACATCAGCTCCTTGAGGCCCTCGCGGGTGGCCGCGGAAACCTCGAAGACCCGCAGGCCGCGGGCCTCCAGGTCGGGGCGGACGATCTCGGCGAGGTCCCGGCCGTCCGGCACGTCGACCTTGTTGAGGGCGACCAGGCGGGGCCGGTCGGCGAGCCCGCCGTACTCGGCGAGCTCGGCCTCGATGGAGTCGATGTCGGCCAGCGGGTCCCGGCCGGGCTCCAGGGTGGCGGTGTCGATCACGTGCACCAGCACCGCGCAGCGCTCGACGTGCCGGAGGAACTCCAGCCCGAGGCCCTTGCCGGTGGCCGCCCCGGGGATCAGGCCGGGCACGTCGGCGACGGTGAAGGTGTGGTTGTCGACCCGGACCACGCCCAGGTTGGGCACCAGCGTGGTGAACGGGTAGTCGGCGATCTTCGGCCTGGCCGCCGAGATGACCGAGATCAGCGACGACTTGCCGGCCGACGGGAAGCCGACCAGGCCCACGTCGGCGACGCTCTTGAGCTCCAGCACCACGTCGAGCTGGTCGCCGGGCTCGCCCAACTCGGCGAAGCCGGGGGCCTTGCGCCGGGCGTTGGCCAGCGAGGCGTTGCCCCGGCCACCCCGGCCACCCCGGGCCACCTCAAAGGTGGTGCCGGCGCCGACCAGGTCGGCCAGTACCTCGCCGTCCGGGGTCTGCACGACGGTGCCGTTGGGCACCTTGAGCACCAGCTGACGCCCGTTCGCGCCGTCCCGGTTCGAGCCCGCGCCGCCCTTGCCGTTCTCGGCCTTGACGTGCGGGTGGAAGTGGAAGTCGAGCAGGGTGTGCACCTGCGGGTCGACGACCATGGTCACGCTGGCGCCGTGCCCGCCGTTGCCGCCGTCCGGGCCGCCGAAAGGCTTGAACTTCTCCCGGTGGATCGAGACACAGCCGTGCCCGCCGTCGCCGGCCTGCAGGTGCAGGACGACCCGGTCCACGAACATCGTCACGTCGTCAATCCTTCCGGCGGGATGCGCCCGCGCGTACGAGAAAAAGGCAAAGCGGGCCGGGACCTACCGGTCCGCGGCCCGCGACGCCTTCGAACTACTGCTGCGGCACGATGCTGACGGTCTTGCGACCGCGCCTGGTGCCGAACTGGACCGAGCCGGCGGCCAGCGCGAAGAGCGTGTCGTCGCCACCACGGCCGACCAGGTCACCGGGGTGGAACTTGGTGCCACGCTGCCGGATGAGGATCTCACCCGCGCTGACGACCTGACCACCGAAGCGCTTCACGCCGAGCCGCTGGGCCGCGGAATCACGGCCGTTGCGCGAGCTGGACGCACCCTTTTTGTGAGCCATCTGAGGACGACCTACTTCCCGCTGGAGATGCCGGTCACCTTGACCTGGGTCAGCGGCTGACGGTGACCCTGGCGCTTGTGGTAGCCGGTCTTGTTCTTGAACTTGTGGATCTTGATCTTCGGGCCCTTGGTGTGCGCGGCGATCTCGCCGGACACCGCGACATCGGCAAGCTTCGTCGCGTCGGTCACCAGGTCGTCACCGTCGACGAGGAGCACCGCGGTGAGCTTCACCGCGTCGCCGGGGGCACCGGCGAGCTTCTCGACCTCGATCACGTCGCCCTCGGCGACCTTGTACTGCTTGCCGCCGGTCTTGACGATCGCGTACATCGGAGGCGGACTCCCTGTCGTTGAGGCTGCTGGCGGTCGTTCCCTCGGCGGCTCGCCGGGTAGCAGAGGCACGGCGGCGCGGGCACGGGGGAACTCGGCACACCAAAGTGCGCCGCAAGATAGCCTACGCCATCGGCGGGCCCACGCCCAAACGGGGCTCCCCGTTCCCGGCGTTCCCGCCGGTCACCGGGACCAGGACGGACGCGGGCGGCCACCGGGACCCGGACGGGCGCTGGCGGCCACCGGGACCGGGCGGCCCCTCTCCGGGCGGTGCGGAAGAGGCCCCGCCCCTCAGCGGGCGCAGAGCTGGTCGAGGCGCTGCTGGAGCTTGTCCAGCTCCTCCTCGTCGATCGCGTCCACGTCGGTGCCCAGGGTGCCGACCTCGCTGGCCAGGTCGGCCAGCAGCGTCCTGAGCTGCGGGTCGGTGGCCCGGGCGGACTGCTGCCGCAGCGCGGTGCGCCAGCCGGCCAGCGCGGCCTCGGCCCGCTTCCGGGCGGCCTCCGCCGTCGCGCTGTCGTTCGCCCCGACCGCGCCGATCATCCGGCCCAGCTCCGCCACGTACGTGCGGACCGCCGCGCCGCTGGCCTGCTGGGCGGTGGCGCAGACCTCCGGGCCGTTCCCGCCGGCCGGCCCGCTCGGCCCGGGCGACCCACCGGCCGCGCCCGGCCCGGCTCCCGCCGCCCCCGGGGTGGCCCCGGCCGCCGGCGGTGAACCGCTCGGTCCGGGCTCGGAACCGGAGCGCTCGGCGGAGCAGGCCGCCCCGGCGGACAGGACCGCCACGGCGACGGTGAGGGCGAGCAGACGACGCATTCTTCTTCTCCTGACCGGGGGGTGGCCGATCCTAACCGGGGCCGGGAAGACCGACAGGGCCCCGCCCACCGGTGCTGTTGCCGGGGGAGGGGCCCTGTCGGACGCGCGGGAGGTCAGCCGGTCACGGGCGGGTGCGCCGCCGGGTACCGCCCCGGCGGGACCGGCGCCGGCCGACACCGCCCTCGTTGTCGCCGTCGGCCTCGTCGCCCAGGGCGTCCGGGTCGTCGGCCCCGGCCAGCCGGGCGGACTCGCCCTGCTGGCTGTCCAGCACGGCCGGCGCGGCAGCCGTGTCCGCCTCGTACCGGGACAGGTCGTAGCCCATGGTGTCGTGGTACTCGGCGTCCGCGCTCGCACCCGGCACCTCGGGAGCCTCGGTCACCTCGGCCACCTCGACCACCGCGCGCTCCGGCGTGGCGCTCTTGCGGGCCCGCCGCCGCGACGGTGCCCCACCGACCTGCTCGGCCGGGGCGGGGGTGGTGACGGCCGAGGCGACCGCCTTGACCTTCTCCCCCGCGCCCCCGGAACGCGGCTTCTCCGGCACCGGCTCGGTGTGGATGACCACGCCACGGCCCTTGCAGCAGTCGCAGGTCTCGCTGAACGCCTCCAGCAGCCCCGCGCCGATCCGCTTGCGGGTCATCTGCACCAGGCCCAGCGAGGTGATCTCGGTGACCTGGTGCTTGGTGCGGTCCCGGCCCAGGCACTCGGTGAGCCGACGCAGCACCAGCTCGCGGTTCGACTCCAGCACCATGTCGATGAAGTCGATCACCACGATGCCGCCGATGTCCCGCAGCCGGAGCTGGCGGACGATCTCCTCCGCCGCCTCCAGGTTGTTGCGGGTGACCGTCTCCTCCAGGTTGCCGCCCGCGCCGGTGTACTTGCCGGTGTTGACGTCGACCACGGTCATCGCCTCGGTCCGGTCGATCACCAGGTGACCGCCGGAGGGCAGGAAGACCTTCCGGTCCAGACCCTTGAGGATCTGCTCGTCGATCCGGTACTCGGCGAACACGTCGCTGGTGCCGACGTACCGGCGCACCCGGTCGACCAGGTCCGGCGAGACGTGCGAAAGGTACGAATCGACCATCCCGTACGACTCGTCGCCCTCGATCACCAGCTCGCGGAAGTCCTCGTTGAACAGGTCCCGCACGACCCGGATGACCAGGTCCGGCTCCTCGTAGAGCAGCACCGGGGCGCCGCCCTCGGCCGCCTTGGCCTGGATGTCCTCCCACTGGGCCTGGAGCCGCTTGACGTCGCGGGCCAGCTCGTCCTCGCTCGCCCCCTCGGCGGCGGTCCGGACGATCACGCCCGCGCCGTCGGGGACCAGCTTCTTGAGCACGTCGCGCAGCCGCTTGCGCTCGGTGTCGGGCAGCTTGCGGCTGATGCCGGAGGCGTTGCCGTTCGGCACGTACACCAGGTGCCGGCCGGACAGGGCGATGTGGCTGGTCAGCCGGGCGCCCTTGTGCCCGATCGGGTCCTTGGTGACCTGCACCAGCACCGAGTCGCCGGACTTGAGGGCGTGCTCGATCGAGCGGGCCCGACCCTCCAGGCCCGTGGTGTCCCAGTTCACCTCGCCCGCGTACAGCACGGCGTTGCGACCCCGGCCCACGTCGACGAAGGCCGCCTCCATGCTCGGCAGGACGTTCTGCACCTTGCCGAGGTAGACGTTGCCGGCCATCGTGCCGGAGGAGTTGCGGGTGACGTAGTGCTCGACCAGCACGCCGTCCTCCAGAACGGCGATCTGGGTGCGGTCGCCGCGCTGGCGCACCGCCATCACCCGGTCGACCGCCTCGCGGCGGGCCAGGAACTCCGACTCGCTGAGGATCGGCGGACGGGTCCGCCGCTGCTCCCGGCCGTCGCGGCGGCGCTGCCGCTTCGCCTCCAGCCGGGTCGACCCGGAGACGCCCTGCACCTCGTCGACGGCCTTGCGCGGCTCGCGGATCTTCACGACGGTGGGCACGCCGTCGTCGGCCCCTCCGTCGTTCTCCCCGGCGCCCCGCCGCCGACGACGGCGGCGGCGCCGGGTCAGCCCGTCCCCGTCCCCGTTCTCCTCGCCCTCGTCCTCGTCCCCCTCGGCCTCAGCCTCAGCCTCGGCGGCCTCCTCCTCGGCCTGGGCCGCCTCCTCGGCGTCCTCGTCGTCGGAGTCTTCCGCGCCACCCTTGCCCCGGCCCCGGCCCCGGCGGCCACGCCGGCGGCGCCGACGGCCGGCGGCGGTCTCGTCCTCGTCCTCGTCCTCTTCGCCCTCGGCGGCCTCGTCGGCCTCCTCGACGGCGGGCTCCTCGACGGCCTCCGCCACCTCGACGGCCTCGGCCGGCTCGGCCTCGCGGCGACCGCGGCGACGCCGGCGGGTCGGCTCGACCGGCTCCTCGGCCGGCTCCTCCTCGGTCACGACGGGCACCACGACCCGGACGACCGGGGTCTCCTCCGGCTGGGGGGCCATGAAGAGCACGGTCGGCGCGGAGAGCGCGGCCCGACGCCGCCGGGTCTTCGGCTCAGCTGGCTCGGTCGCCTCGGCCGGCTCGGCCGCCTCGACGGGCTCGGCCGTCCTGGCCGGCGGCCCGGCGGGCACGGCCACGCCGGGCGGGACCTCCCCGGCACGCCTCTGCGCGCCCCTGGACCGGGTGCCGGCGGTGGCCGGGCGGTCGGCCTGCGCCTCGGCGGCCCGGGCGGCCTCGTCGGCCTCCTCCTCGGCCGGCGCCGCGCCGTCGACCGGCGCCTCGGCCGGCTCGGGCGCGGACGTGGTCCGGTCGGCGGCGGGCGCGGACGACGCCTCCGCCGGGGCGGTGGCCGCCTCCACGGTGGGCTCGGCCGGGGCCTCCGCCGCGGGCGCGGTGGCCTTGCGGCGGCGGGTCCGGGTCACCTTCACCGGGGGTACGACCTCGGCGGACGCCTCCACCGCGCCGGCCGCGACGACCGGTTCCTCCGCTGCCTCCGCCGCCTTCGCCGGGGTCGCCTTGCGGCGGCGGCGCGGCGTCTTCGGGGCCTCCTCCAGCTCACCGGCGATCGGGGCGAAGACCTCGGCCTGGGGGGCCTCGCCGCTGGTCGAGCCGGCGGAGGTGGACGCCTCCACCGGCGCGTCGGTCCGCTCCGGCTGGTTCAGCGGGGCGGCCCGCCGCCGGGTGGCCCGCTTACGGGGCGGGGTGGCCGGCGCCTCGGTGGCCGGTTCCCCACCGGGCGCCTGCTGGGCGGCGGTGGGGCCGCCGACCGGGGCGGCACCCTCGGCGGCGCCGGTGACGGTGCCACCGGCGTCGGTGGTGGTGCGGTCAGCGGTCTCGCCGGCCGGCTGTGAACCGGTCCGTTCGCCGCCCTCGGGCTCGTTCTCGAGCATGGACGTTCTCCAGTTCTGGCTGCCCCGGGCGCGGTTGAGCGCTGCCACGCAGGGTCGCCGCAAAAGTGTTTCCGCCGGGCGCGCGAGGTGCGCGACCGCCGAAGTCTGCCTGCCTGAACGCTGACCGACGGTCAACGCTCATACGATGGCTGCCCCGTCGCGATCCGCGTCCAACGGATCCACGATCGCGCCCTGCGCGGTCAACGTGCCCTGCGCCAGCCGGATCACCCTCGGTGACACCGGCGGCTCCAGGTCGGCCACCGCGCGGAGGCCGGAAAGGACGTCATCGGGTCGTACGGACGGGGTGACCTGCCGGACGACCAGTTCGAGTATCGCACACGGTACGGCCGCGGCCCCGGAAGGCGTCCGCAGAGGGGCGATCACATCGATGCTGATGACTGCCGCACGGGCGTCGAAGGTACGCCGTCCCTGTTTGGTCAGCCGCTCGACCTGGACCTCCTCGGCGGCGGTGAAGGCGGCCACCGCGCGTCCCAGCACGGCCGGGTCGACCTCCGGCAACTCGATACGCCAGTGCGACGCCTCGATCCGGTCGGCAAGACCGCCGCCGGAGGCGACGACGGCGTCCAGGACGTCGAGGCCGGGCGAGAGGGCGGCGTCCAGCGCGGCCCGTAGCCGCTCCGGGTCGACCGGCTCGCGGAGCCCGATCTCGAGGTACTCCGCCTCGCTGGCCACGCCGGTCGGGGCGGCACTGGCGTAGGAGATCTTGGGATGTGGGGTGAAGCCCTGCGAGAAGGCGATCGGTACGCCCGCCCGGCGCAGCGCCCGCTCGAAGGCACGGGCGAAGTCGCGGTGCGAGGTGAACCGCAGCGGTCCACGCTTGGCGTACCGGATCCGGACACGCTGGACGACCGGGGCCTGGCCGCCCTCCGGCTGTGGTTTCCTGCTGATCGTCGTGCTCCTCGGACTCAGAACCGGTTGGTCGGGCGGGTGCCGTCGCCGACACGCCGTGACCGTGACGACACCTACCTGGTCAACGCAGCGGGCGACAGGGCCGGCCGTGGGTCAGGGGTGGGTGGGGGTGGGCACCTTCATGCCGGCGCCGTTGATCGGGGTGAGCGGGAGCAGCTTCTTGCCCGTCGGGCCGATCTGGATCTCGGTGTCCATGGACGGGCAGACCCCGCAGTCGAAGCACGGGGTCCACCGGCAGTCGTCCTGCTCGTACTCGGACAGCGAGTCCTGCCAGTCCTGCCAGAGCCAGTCCTTGTCCAGGCCCGAGTCCAGGTGGTCCCAGGGCAGGACCTCCAGCTCGTCGCGCTCCCGGGTGGTGTACCAGTCCAGGTCCACGCCGAAGGCCGGCAGCACCTCGGCGGCGGCGTCCACCCAGCGCTGGTACGAGAAGTGCTCGCTCCAGCCGTCGAACCGGCCGCCGTTCTCCCAGACCCGGCGGATCACCGCGCCGACCCGGCGGTCGCCGCGGCTGAGCAGGCCCTCGATCAGCGACGGCTCGCCGTCGTGGTAGCGGAAGCCGATCGCCCGGCCGAGCGAGCGGTCCGAGTTGATCTCCTGCTTGAGCAGCTTCAGCCGGTGGTCGATGACCTCCGGCCGCTCCATCGCCGCCCACTGGAACGGGGTGTGCGGCTTCGGCACGAACCCGCCGATGGAGACCGTGCAGCGGATGTCCTTCGAGCCGGTGGCGGCCCGGCCCGCCTTGATGACCTCGTGGGCCATCCGGGCGATCTGGAGCACGTCGGAGTCCGTCTCGGTGGGCAGGCCGCACATGAAGTAGAGCTTCACCTGCCGCCAGCCGTTGGTGTACGCGGTGACGACGGTGCGGATGAGGTCCTCCTCCGACACCATCTTGTTGATCACCTTGCGGATCCGCTCCGACCCGCCCTCGGGGGCGAAGGTCAGGCCGGTGCGCCGCCCGTTGCGGGACAACTCCTGGGCCAGGTCGATGTTGAACGCGTCCACCCGGGTCGACGGCAGCGACAGCGACACGTTGGTGCCCGCGTACTGCTCGGCCAGGCCGGAGCACATGTCGCCGATCTCGGAGTGGTCGGCCGAGGACAGCGACAGCAGGCCCACCTCGTGGAAGCCGGAGAACTCCAGCCCCTGCTGCACCATCTGCCCCACCGTGGTGATCGACCGTTCCCGGACCGGCCGGGTGATCATGCCGGCCTGGCAGAACCGGCAGCCCCGGGTGCAGCCCCGGAAGATCTCCACCGCGTACCGCTCGTGCACGGTCTCGGCGAGCGGGACCAGGGGCTTCTTCGGGTACGGCCAGGCGTCCAGGTCCATCGTCGTGCGCTTGTGCACCCGGAACGGCACGTCCGCCCGGTTCGGCACGACCCGCTGGATCCGCCCGTCGGGCAGGTAGTCCACGTCGTAGAAGCGCGGCACGTAGACGCTCTCGGTGCGGGCCAGCCGCAGCAGCAGCTCGTCGCGCCCGCCCGGGGAGCCCTCGGCCTTCCACTCCCGGACGATCGTGGTGATCTCCAGGACCGCCTCCTCGCCGTCGCCGAGCACGGCGGCGTCGACGAAGTCGGCGATCGGCTCCGGGTTGAACGCGGCGTGCCCGCCGGCCACGATCACCGGGTCGGCGTCGGTGCGGTCCGCCGCGAACAGCGGGATGCCGGCCAGGTCGATCGCGGTGAGCAGGTTGGTGTAGCCCAGCTCGGTGGAGAAGGAGACACCGAACACGTCGAAGTCGCGCACCGCGCGGTGGGCGTCGACGGTGAACTGCGGCACGCCGTGCGCGCGCATCAGCTTCTCCAGGTCGGGCCAGACCGCGTACGTCCGCTCGGCGAGCACGTCGGGCAGCTCGTTGAGGACCTCGTACAGGATCTGCACGCCCTGGTTGGGCAGCCCGACCTCGTACGCGTCGGGGTACATCAACGCCCAGCGGACGGTCGCCGCGTCCCAGTCCTTGACCACCGCGCCCAGCTCGCCACCGACGTACTGGATGGGCTTGGTCACCTGGGGCAGCAGCGGCTCCAGCCGGGGCCAGACGGAGTTGGCCGCGGCGGGGCGCGGGGTGGTGGACGGGACGCTCATGATGCCCAAGGGTACGCGTCCGTCCACCGGCCGCCGCGTCGCATCCGCCGCGCGTCCGGTCCCGCCCCGGGGAGGACCGGGCCCGCCGCCCGGGACGCGGGCGGATCGCCGTCGGTGGCACGCCGGTACTAACCTCGGACCGGCGCGAGAGGAGATTGCCGCGATGCCGCACCCGCAGCCGGGAGCAGATCGACCGGCCGACGGGGGCACCCCGGCCGCCGACCGGGACCAGGATCCGACCGTCGCCGGCGAGTCGCCCCCCTCCCCCGAACCGTCGCCCGCCGCGCCGGACCCGCGCGGCGCCGCCGAGCCGCCCGCCGACGCGGAGGTGCCGTTCGCAGCCCCGCAGGGCACGTCCGCCGCGACGGCGGTGCCCGTCGCAGACCCGACGGAGGCCGCCACCCCGGCGGGTGACGCCCCCGACCCGGCCGGTTCCGCCGGCGCCCCGGTCGGCGACGCTCCCGACGCGACCACCCCGGTCGGCGACTCCCGGCCGACGGCCGAGGCGCCGGCCCCGCCGGAGCCCACCCGCGTCGACCCCGACCCGGCCCCGGGAACCCGGCCCGAGCCGGTCATCCCGGCCCCGCCGGCCGACACCGCCCCGCGGCCGACCGGCCCGGACCCCACCGCGGTCGAGGCCACCCCG
>NZ_QKKX01000075.1 GCF_003434305.1 Micromonospora sp. MW-13 | reverse complement strand
GGACGGGCCGGCCCGGACCCGGCGCGGGGCGGCGGTGGGCCGGCCCGGGCGGTCGCCCCCGACCCGACGAAGGTCGACGCCCGGCCGGACCGGACCACCGTCGACCCCGCCGCCGCACCGCCGTCGCCAAGGTGGAGCGGCTCCGCGCCGGTCCCACCACCGCCGCACCGCAAACGGAGCTGGGGCGAGTCGGCGGAGCCCACCCCGCCGCCACCCGCCCCGGTCGGGCACGGCCCGCTGCCGCCCCCGGAGAGCCAGGTGCCGGTGGACCCGTGGGCCGGCGTGGACACCGGCAGTTGGGACCTGCACTCCGCCGAGTTGCCACCGCTGCCGCCGACGCTGTCGTACCCGACGCCGCCGGCCACCGGGCGGTACCCCGGGCCGGCCGCCGGCTCGGCGCCCGTCGTCGGGCCCGCGACCCCGCCGCCGTCGGCCCATCCGGCCACCCCACCGCAGGGGGCCTGGCCGGTCTCGCCCGCGGCCCGGCCCGTCAGCCCGCCGCCGCCCGTGGCCCGGCCACTGACGCCGACCCGTCAGATGTCGCCGCCCGCCCCGCCGCGTCAGGTGTCGCCGCCGACCCCGCCGCGTCACGTGTCGCCGACCCCGCCGCGTCACGTGTCGCCGACCCCGCCGCGTCACGTGTCGCCGACCCCGCCGCGTCAGGTGTCGCCGCCGGCCCCGCCGCGCCACCTGCCGCCGGCCCGGCCGGTCGCGTTGCCCCAGCCGCCGCCGAGCCGGCCGGCCCCACCGCCGACGCCGCCGATCGCGCCGAGGGCCCCCCGCCGGCGCCGTCGGCGCTGGCCGTGGGTGCTGCTGCTCAGCATCGCCTGCTGCTGCGGCTGCCCGGCCTACTGGGTGAAGCCGATGTGGGAGCAGTACCCGGCGAAGGCCGCGCTGCCGCAACAGATCTCCGACCTGTCGCTGCGGGACGACGCCCGCAGCCAGGCCGTCGCGAGGGAACTGGAGAACGGGGTACGCCAGGCGCACGTGCTGACCGAGGACACCTTCGCCGGCGTGTACACCTCATCGGCGGGCAAGCCGGTGGCGGTGTTCGGCGGCACCGGGTTCCGGCTGACCCCGGAGAGCGACGCGGACGACGAGCTGACCCGGCTGACGCAGCCCTACCAGCTCCGGGAGAAGCAGGTGGTGGAGACCGGCGTCCGGGGCCGGTTCGAGCGCTGCGCCGTCGGCGCGCTCGACGGTACCGACGTGGTGGTCTGCACCTCGGTCGACCACGGCAGCCTCACCACCGGCGTGTTCACCCAGCTCTCCGTCGACGACAGCGCCCGACTGCTGGACACCATGCGCGAGCAGATCGTCACGCCCCACCAGGGCACCGGCGCGGCGGGCTGAGCCCCCGGCGGTCCGCAGCCGCGACGATGCCCGGACGGCCCGCGTCAGGAAGCGGCTCGACCGGCTCGCCGACGTCGATGCGGTCGGCGCCCGGGAGAGGCGGCGCGGCAACGACCCACCGTGGCCGCGCGGGGTGGTGGGCCGGTCAGGCCCGGGCCGGCGGCTCGCCCTCGGCCGACGGATGCGCGCGGGGCGGGGTGTGGCGCGGCACGTACTCCTGGCCGGTGAGCTTCTGGATCTCGCTCATCACCTCGTCGGTCATCTCCCGCAGCGAGGTCCGGTCGTCCGGGCGGCCGGTGAAGTCCAGTGGCTTGCCGAACCGCACGACGATGTCCGCCCGGCCCGGCCGGGGCACCCTGGTGCCGATCGGCTGCGCCTTGTCGGTGCCGATCATGCCGACCGGGATGATCGGGACACCGGCAGCGACCGCCAGCCGGGCGGCCCCGGTGCGGCCACGGTAGAGCCGGCCGTCGGGCGAGCGGGTCCCCTCCGGGTAGACGGCGACCAGGTCACCGGCCTTCAGCACCGGGATCGCCGCGTCGAACGCGGACAGCGCGGCCCGGCCGCCGGCCCGCTCGACCGGGATGGCCCCCAGCCCGGTGAGCACGAACTTCGAGAACGCGCCCTTCGGGCCGGTGCCCTTGAAGTACTCCGACTTGGCCCAGAACGCCAGGTGTCGGGGCACGACCGTGCCGAGGAACAGCTCGTCGGCGACGGAGAGGTGGTTGCCGGCGAAGATGGCACCGCCGGTCTCCGGGATGTGCTCCAAACCCTCCACGGTCGGTCGGAAGGCCAACCGGAGCGCGGGCGCCACGGTGAGCCTGCCGATGGTGTAGAGCAGCGGCACTGGTCCTCCGGCGGTCGTACTGAACGGGGCGGTGTCACGGTAGCCGACGCGGTCACGCCGGACCGAACGGGTGGCCGGCCGTCCGCCGCGTGGCGGAGGTCGGCCGGGGAGGGGCCGGCACGGAACCGGGCCCCTCCCCCACATCTCACACCCGGCGGACGGCCACCGTCACCGGTTCGCCCTCGCCGACCTCGCCGGTGAAGCCGGTGACCCCGTCGGTCACGTCGACGGTGTCGGCGAGCACCTCCCGGGCCACGAAGTCGGTGTACGCCGACACGGCCGCCCGGACCTCCGCCGACGCCGACAGCGTCAGCGCGATCCGGTCGGAGACGTCCAGGCCGGCGTCCCGACGGGCCTGCTGCACCACCCGGACCACGTCCCGGGCCAGCCCTTCGGCGGCCAGCTCCGGAGTGACCCCGGTGTCCAGCACGACCACGCCCTCGCCGCCGGGCAGCGGCGCGGAGTGCTCCACGTCGGCGGCGACCAGGCGCAGCTCGTACTCGCCCTCGGCGAGGGTGACCCCGGCGGCGACCGGGGCGCCGTCGACCAGCTCCCACTCCCCCGCCTTGACCGCCTTGATCACCTGCTGGACCTGCTTGCCGACCCGGGGCCCCAGCGCCCGGGGCACCACGGTCAGCACCTGCTGGCAGTACGCGGACACCTCCTCGGAGAACTCCACGACCTTCACGTTGACCTCGTCGGCGACCAGGTCGGCGAACGGGCGTAGCTGCGCCGCCGCCGACGAGGCCACGGTCAGCCGCGCCAGCGGCAGCCGCACCCGCAGGCCCTTGGCCTTGCGCAGCGACAGCGCCGCCGAGCAGACGTCCCGGACGGCGTCCATGGCGGCGACGAGGTCGTGGTCGGCCGGGAACCCGTCCGCGGCCGGCCAGTCGGTCAGGTGCACCGACCGCTCCCCGGTGAGGCCGCGCCAGATCTCCTCGGCGGTCAGCGGCGCCAGCGGCGCCACCACCCGGCAGAGCGTCTCCAGCACCGTCCACAGCGTGTCGAACGCCTCGGCGTCACCGGACCAGAACCGGTCCCGGGACCGGCGGACGTACCAGTTGGTCAGCGCGTCCAGGAAGGACCGGACGGTGGCGCAGGCGCCGGAGATGTCGTACGCGTCGAGCTGCCCCTGCGCCGTGGCGACCAGCTCGTTCGTCTTCGCCAGCACGTACCGGTCGAGCAGGTGCGTCGAGTCGGTCCTGCGCCGCGCGGTGTGGCCGTCGGCGTTGGCGTAGAGCGAGAAGAAGTACCAGACGTTCCACAGCGGCAGCAGCACCTGCCGGACGGCGTCCCGGATGCCCGCCTCGGTGACCGGCATGTCCCCGCCGCGCAGCACCGGCGAGGACATCAGCATCCAGCGCATCGCGTCCGAGCCGTACGCGTCGAAGACGTGGTACACGTCCGGGTAGTTGCGCAGGCTCTTGGACATCTTGCGCCCGTCGGAGCCGAGCAGGATGCCGTGGCTGAGGCAGTTGCGGAACGCCGGCCGGTCGAACAGCGCGGTGGCCAGCACGTGCATGGTGTAGAACCAGCCCCGGGTCTGCCCGATGTACTCGACGATGAAGTCGCCCGGGTAGTGGTGCTCGAACCAGTCGGCGTTCTCGAACGGGTAGTGCACCTGGGCGAACGGCATCGAGCCGGACTCGAACCAGCAGTCCAGCACCTCCGGCACCCGGCGCATCACCGACTTCCCGGTGGGGTCGTCCGGGTTGGGGCGGACCAGGTCGTCCACCGCCGGCCGGTGCAGGTCGGTCAGCCGTACGCCGAAGTCCCGCTCGATCTCCTCCAGCGAGCCGTACACGTCCGTCCGGGGGTAGCTCGGGTCGTCGGAGCGCCACACCGGGATCGGCGAGCCCCAGAACCGGTTCCGGCTGATCGACCAGTCCCGGGCGTTGGCCAGCCACTTGCCGAACGAGCCGTCCCTGATGTGCCCCGGGGTCCAGTTGATCTGCTGGTTCAGCTCGACCATCCGGTCCTTGAACCTGGTCACCGCGACGAACCAGGACGACACCGCCTTGTAGACCAGCGGGGTGTCGCAGCGCCAGCAGTGCGGGTACGAGTGGGTGTAGGTGTCCTGCTTGAGCACCACCCCCCGCTCCTTCAACTCCCGGATCACCGGCTTGTTGACGTCGAACACCTGCTCGCCCTGGTACGGCGGGACCAGCGCGGTGAACCGGGTGTGGTCGTCCACCGTGACCACGGTCGGGATGCCGGCCGCGTTGCACACGTTCTGGTCGTCCTCGCCGAAGGCGGGGGCCAGGTGGACGATCCCGGTGCCGTCCTCGGTGGTGACGAACTCCGCGCCGAGCACCTGGTAGGCGTTCTCGCCGGCCCGCTCGACGAGGAAGTCGTACAGCGGGGTGTACCGGCGCCCGACCAGGTCCGCGCCGCGCACGGTGCCGACCTGCTCGTAGCCGTCCAGCTCCTTGGCGTACGCGCCGAGCCGCGCCGCGCCCACCACGTACCGCTGGCCGTCGCGCTCCAGCACCGCGTAGTCGATGTCGGGGCCGACGGCGAGCGCCAGGTTCGACGGCAGGGTCCACGGCGTGGTGGTCCACACGCCGAGACGCACCGGCCCCCGCACCAGCTCCGGCGCGTTCCCGTCGGCGGTCAGCTCGAACCAGACCGACAGGGTCGGGTCGTGCCGGTCCCGGTAGACGTCGTCCATCCGGGTCTCGGTGTTCGACAGCGGGGTCTCGCACCGCCAGCAGTACGCCAGCACCCGGAAGCCCTCGTACACCAGACCCTTGTCGTGCAGGGTCTTGAAGGCCCACATGACGCTTTCCATGTAGTCCAGGTCGAGGGTCTTGTAGTCGTTGGCGAAGTCGACCCAGCGGGCCTGCCGGGTGACGTACCGCTCCCAGTCCTGGGTGAACTCCAGCACCGAGCTGCGGCACGCCTCGTTGAACCGGGCCACGCCGAGGTCGAGGATCTCCGCCTTGCTGGTGATGCCGAGCTGCTTCTCGGCCACCACCTCGGCGGGCAGGCCGTGGCAGTCCCAGCCGAAGCGCCGCTCCACCCGACGCCCGCGCATGGTCTGGTAGCGCGGCACCGCGTCCTTGACGTACCCGGTGAAGAGGTGGCCGTAGTGCGGCAGGCCGTTGGCGAACGGCGGGCCGTCGTAGAAGACGTACTCGTTGTCCCCGTCGCGGCCGGCGCCCCGGGCCTCCACCGAGGCCTCGAAGGTCTTGTCGGCCGCCCAGTGCTCCAGGACCCGGCGCTCGACCGCGGGCAGGTCCGGGCTCGCCGGGACGCCGGCGGCGGTCGGGTCGTGCAACGGATAGGCCATCGGGAGTCGCTCTCCTCGCGTCGCGACAACTCCGGCTCGGCGCGGCTGACGCCGCGTGACGGCCCGGAGCCGTCGACCTCACTGGTCGTGTGGTCTGCGAGGACGAGCCCCTCCGGTACGCCGTCGCCGGCGCCCGGGGCGGGCCCGCGGTACCACCCCGCTTGGCGGTCAGGATCGACCGCCCGCTCGTTGGCCGGCTGTGACGGGCCGGACCCGTCCGGTTCTACTGGGCCGGGGTGAGCCGGCTGTTCTTCCGGAGGCTCGCCGGTGATGGCCGGGTCGTCGCCTGGTCCCCCAACAATACGCGACCCGCCCCGGCGCCCGCCTCCGACTATTCACCGCCCCGGCGGCGGCGGGATGACCGGCGGCCGGAGAAGCTCACCCGGCTGGCCGGGTGAGCCGGCGGCCGGGCCCACCCCGCCGCGCCCGGCGTCGGAAAGCCGTCAGCCCAGTTCGGGGAACCAGAGCGCGATCTCGCGCTTGGCGCTGTCGGTCGAGTCGGAGGCGTGCACCAGGTTCTCCCGGTTGGACAGGGAGAGGTCGCCGCGGATGGTGCCGGCGGCGGCCCTGCGGCCGTCCGTGCTGCCGATCATGCCGCGCACCACCTCGATGACCTGGTCGCCGGAGAGCACCACGGCCACCAGCGGACCGCTGGTCATGAACCCCTTCAGCGGCGGGTAGAAGGCCTTCTCGACGTGCTCGGCGTAGTGCTGGTCGGCGAAGTCGCCGTCCATCGTCCGGGACACCATGGCGTCGATCCGCAGGCCCTTGCGCTCGAAGCGGGAGAGGATCTCACCGACCAGGCCACGGCGGACCGCGTCGGGCTTGATCAGGACGAGGGTGCGCTCGTCCGGGCTGCTGCTGGACACGCTGGGTTCCTCCTGTGCGCGGAAGGCGGCTCGGCTGGGTACGGTCAGCCTAGCGACCCGGTGCGGGCGCCGGCGCGGCGGCTGCGCTATTCCCTGGGTCGCCGATCCGGCCTAGCCTGGCCCTTGACCCCTGGGAGGTCCACAGTGGCGAATGGCGGGAACCGACCCATCGCGCCGGTACGCAAGCTCATCGCGGCGGTGCTGGGCACCGTGGCGACCTTCGTGGTCCTGTTCGGGCTGGGCATGACCAGCTGGGCGATCGTGGCGCTCGGGGTGGCCCTGCTGGTGCTGGCGATCGCGCTGGCCACGGTGCGCGGCGGCGGCCGGACCTGGGTGGTCGGCGTCGGCCACGTGCACAGCGCCTCCGAGCCGCCCAGCGCGTACGCGTTCGGCCGGTGCGAGTTGCAGCTCGTCATCGACGCGCCCGGCCTGCCGCCCCGGTCGAAGAAGATCATCGAGCCGCGGGTCCCGGTGGCGAAGTGGCCCTCGATCGGGCAGGCCCTGCCGATCCGGGTGGCCCTTGACGACCAGCGGCACGTCCGCGTCCTCTGGGACGAGGTGCCCACGCACGCCGAGACCGCCGCGGCGACGATGGCCGACCTCCCGCCCGAGTACGCCGGCGCCGACCCGGTCGACGAGGTGCTGATCCAGCAGGAGGCGCCGCCGTGGGCCGGCCGCAATCCGGACGACGACTTCCGCGACGATCTCCGCGACCCGCCCGGCTTCCCCGACGACCTGCGTGACCCGCTTGGGCCCGACCCGCTGCGCGACGACGACCTCGGCCCGCTGCCGGAGGGCCGGGAGCCGGTCGTGATGCACCAGCGTCCGGGCGGCCCGGTCGTGCTGGAGGGGACGGTGGTGGAGCCGGCCCCCGGCCCGCTGCCCCGGCGGGCCACCCCGGCCCCCCGCCCGCCGGCCGACGAACGCTTCGAGCCGACCGTCGCCGTCGAGACCATCGACGCGGGCGCCCCGGCCGACCCCATCGACGTGCCGCTGGACGACCCGGCCCCGCGCCCCGGGCCGGCCCCCGACCAGCACGAGCTGGACGAGGCGATCTTCGGCTACGACCCGGAGGCCGAGGCCGTCGACGCGGCGGCCCCGATCAGCGGGGTCGGCATCACCCTGCTGGTCACCGTCCTGGACCGGTCGCTGGAGTTCTACCGGGACACCCTCGGCTTCGAGGAGGTCGACCGGGGCACCGGCAACGCCGTGCTCGCCTCCGGGGCGACCCGGCTGGTGCTGCGCGAGGTCACCGGCGCCGCCCCGATGAGCCGCCGCCTGGTCCACGTCAACCTGGAGGTCGACGACATCCAGGGCGCGTACGAGCGACTGCGCGACTCCGGCGTCCGCTTCACGTACGCCCCCCGGGTGGTGAACCGGGGCACCAAGCTGGAGGTCTGGGCGGCGGCCTTCCGCGACCCGGACGGCCACGGCGTCGCCCTCACCCAGTGGCGCACCCGCGCCGACGCCTGAGCGGCGGGACGGGACCAGGCAGCCCGGCACCGGATCCCGCGCCGCAGGCCCGCCCTGACCACCGCCCCGCTGCCGCCACGCCCACCCCGGCGGGCGGTGGCTCAGCGGCCGAGGATCACCCGGCGCACGTGCAGGGCGTACCCCCAGACCAGGGCGAAGATGATCCCCAGCACCAGGAGCGACCAGTGCAGCAGCCCGGCGAGCAGCAGCGCCCCCTGGAGCACCGTGCCGGCGTGCCAGGCCCACCGCCGGCGCATCATTCCGGCGAGCACCACCGCCGTCACGGCCAGCGCCACGATCACCGCGACGGCCGCGCCGCTGAGTTCCCCGCCGACCACCCGGATCGGCTGGATCGCGAGCAGCAGCACCAGCGCCTCCAGGCCGAGTGTCCCGGCGCCCAGGCCGCGCACCGCCCCCTCGGGGTTGCGTAGCCCGGAGCGCCGCTGACCCGCCCCGTCGCCGGCGTCCTCCGCCTGGCGGTCGGGGTCCGGGGCGGTCATCGCTTCAGCAGCCGGCGGGCGTCGGCCACGGTCACCACCGACCCGGTGATCAGCACGCCGACCCCGGACAGCTCGCCGGGGACGTCGGACTCGGCCTCGGCCACCGCCGCCTCGATCGCCTCGGGCATCTCCTCGGCCACCTCCACCCGGTCCGCCCCGAAGACCTCCCGGGCCAGCGCGGCCAGTTCGTCGGCCGGCATCGCCCGCGGCGAGCTGTTGCGGGTGACCACCAGCGAGTCGAGCACCGGCTCCAGCAGTTCCAGCAGGCTCGCCGCGTCCTTGTCGCCGAGCACGGCGAGCACACCGACCAGCTTGCTGAACGCGAACTCCTCCTGGACGGCGCTCACCGTGGCCGCCATCCCGTGCGGGTTGTGCGCCCCGTCGAGCAGGATCGTCGGCGCGGTGCGCACCTTCTCCAGCCGGCCGGGCGAGCTGGCGGTGGCGAAGCCCTCCCGGACGGCCTCCACGTCGAGCTGCCGGTTCGCCCCGGCCCCGAGGAACGCCTCCACGGCGGCGAGCGCCACCGCCGCGTTCTGCGCCTGGTGCGCGCCGTGCAGCGGGACGAAGACCTCCTCGTACACCCCGCCGAGGCCCTGGATGTTGAGCACCTGGCCGCCGACCGCCACCGAACGGCGCAGCACGCCGAACTCCGACCCCTCGCGGGCGACCGTCGCGCCGACCTCGGCGCAGCGCTCCAGGATCGGCCGGGCCGCCTCCTCCTCCTGCGCCGCGCAGACGACCGTGGCCCCCTTGTGGATGATCCCGGCCTTGTGCAGGGCGATGTCCTGGAGGGTGTCGCCCAGCCACTCGGTGTGGTCCAGCCCGATCGGGGTGAGCACCGCGACGCCGGCCTGGATCACGTTGGTGGCGTCCTCCGCCCCGCCGAGGCCCACCTCGACCACCGCGACGTCGACCGGGGCGTCCGCGAAGGTGGCGAACGCCAGCGCGGTGGTCAGGTCGAAGTAGGTCAGCGGCTCGGCGGAACGCTGGTCGACCAGCTCGGCCAACGGCACCACCTCGCGGTACGTGGCCACGAAGCGTTCCTCGCTGACCGGCTCCCCGTCCAGGCTGATCCGCTCCCGGACGGTCTCCAGGTGCGGGCTGGTGTACCGGCCGGTGTGCAGCCCGAACGCCCGCAGCAGCGAGTCGATCATCCGGGCGGTCGAGGTCTTGCCGTTGGTCCCGGTCAGGTGGATCGACGGGTACGCCCGCTGCGGGCTGCCGAGCAGGTCGAGCAGCGTCTCGATCCGGTCCAGCTCGAAGTGCATGCGGGTGAACCCGCGCGCGGCCAGCTCGGCGTCGACGGCGGCGAACTCGCCGCGGTCGCCGCCGCCGTCGCGAGCGGCGCGGTGGGTGCGATCGTTACGGTCGGTCACGAGGGCAGCGCCTCCAGAGCGGCGTCGATGCGGACCAGGTCGGCCTCGGCGGTGGCGAGCCGACCACGGATCTTGGCGACCACCGGCTCCGGGGCCTTCCCCACGAACGCCGGGTTGTCCAGCTTCGCGCGGGCCTGCGCCACCTCCTTCTCGGCGGCGGCGCGGTCCTTGGTCAGCCGGGCCCGCTCGGCGGCCACGTCGATCGAGCCCCGGGTGTCCAGCGCGACGCTCACCTCGCCGGGCATGGCCAGGGTCGCGCTGGCCTGGAAGTCGTCGCCGGCCGGGTCGAGCCGGACCAGCGAGCGGACCAGCCGCTCGTGGGCGGCGATGCCCGCGCCGGCCAGGCCGTCGAGCCGGGCGACCACCCGCTGGGTGGGCCGCAGGCCCTGGTCCGAGCGGAACCGCCGGATCTCGGTCACCACCCGCTGGACGGTGCCGACCTCGCCCTCCGCGGCGTCGTCGATCCCGGTACGGTCGGCGACCGGCCACGCGGCGGTCAGCACCGTCTCCCCGCCGGTCAGCGCGATCCACAGCTCCTCGGTGACGAACGGGATCACCGGGTGCAGCAGCCGCAGGAGCTGGTCCAGCACGTGCCCGAGCACGCGCCGGGTGGCGTCGGCCGCCGCCCCGCCCTCGGCGAGCACCGGCTTGCTCAACTCCACGTACCAGTCGCAGACGTCGTCCCAGGCGAAGTGGTACAGCAGGTCGCAGACCTTCGCGAACTCGTACGCCTCGAACTGCTCGTCCACCTCGGCGGTGACGTGCGCCAGCCGGGACAGGATCCACCGGTCGACGGTGGAGAGCTGCTCGGCCGGGGGCAGCGGACCGCCGGTGTTGGCACCGTTCATCAGCGCGAACCGGGTGGCGTTCCACAGCTTGTTGCAGAAGTTGCGGGAGCCCTGGCACCAGTCCTCGCTGACCGGGACGTCCTGGCCGGGGTTGGCGCCCCGGGCGAGGGTGAACCGGGTGGCGTCCGCGCCGAACCGGTCGATCCAGTCCAGCGGGTCGACCACGTTGCCGAACGACTTCGACATCTTCTTGCCGTGCTCGTCGCGCACCATCCCGTGCAGGGCGACCACGTCGAACGGCTGCCGGCCGTCCATCGCGTAGAGGCCGAACATCATCATCCGGGCGACCCAGAAGAACAGGATGTCGTACCCGGTGACCAGGACGCTGGTCGGGTAGAACTTCGCCAGGTCCGGGGTCTGCTCCGGCCAGCCGAGGGTGGAGAACGGCCACAGGCCGCTGGAGAACCAGGTGTCCAGGACGTCCTCGTCCTGGTGCCAGCCCTCGCCGGCCGGCGGCTCCTCGTCCGGGCCGACGCAGACGATCTCGCCGTCCGGGCCGTACCAGACCGGGATGCGGTGGCCCCACCAGAGCTGGCGGGAGATGCACCAGTCGTGCATGTTGTCGACCCAGGCGAAGTAGCGCTTGGCCAGCTCGGCCGGCTCGACCTTCACCCGGCCGTCGCGCACCGCGTCCCCGGCCGCCTTGGCCAGCGGCGTGGTGTTGACGAACCACTGCAACGACAGCCGCGGCTCGACCGTGGTCCTGCACCGCGAGCAGTGGCCCACCGCGTGCACGTACGGCCGCTTCTCGGCCACGATCAGGCCCTGCTCGCGCAGCGCGGCGACGATCGCCGGGCGGGCCTCGTACCGGTCCAGGCCCTCGAACGGGCCCGGCGCCGTGATGATGCCGCGCTCGTCCATGATCGTCAGGGCCGGCAGGTCGTGCCGCTGGCCGATCTCGAAGTCGTTCGGGTCGTGCGCGGGGGTCACCTTCACCATGCCGGTGCCGAAGCTCGGGTCGACGTGCTCGTCGGCGACGATCGGGATGCGCCGGTCCGTCAGCGGCAGGGCGACCTCGGTGCCGATCAGGTGCCGGTACCGCTCGTCGTCGGGGTGCACCGCCACCGCGGTGTCGCCGAGCATCGTCTCGGCGCGGGTGGTGGCCACCACGACCTCGTCGCCGTACCGGATCGAGATCAGCTCACCGTCGTCGTCGGTGTGCTCCACCTCGATGTCGGACAGGGCGGTCAGGCAGCGCGGGCACCAGTTGATGATCCGGTTGGCCCGGTAGATCAACCCGTCGTCGAAGAGCTTCTTGAACATGGTCTGCACGGCCCGGGACAGCCCCGCGTCCATGGTGAAGCGCTCGCGGTCCCAGTCGACCCCGTCGCCGAGGCGGCGCATCTGGCCCAGGATCGCGCCGCCGGACTCGGCCTTCCACTGCCACACCCGCTCGACGAACTTCTCCCGGCCCAGGTTGTGGCGGGACAGGCCCTCGCCAGCAAGCTGCCGCTCGACCAGGTTCTGGGTGGCGATACCGGCGTGGTCCATGCCCGGCAGCCAGAGCGCCTCGAAGCCCTGCATCCGCTTGCGCCGGGTCAGGGCGTCCATCAGGGTGTGCTCGAACGCGTGGCCCATGTGCAGCGAGCCGGTCACGTTGGGCGGCGGGATGACGATGGCGAAGGGCGGCTTGTCGCTGCGGGCCGACGCCCGGAAGTGCCCGGCGGCTACCCACTGCTCGTACCGTCGCTGCTCTACCTCGCCGGGCTGGTACTGGGCGGGCAGGGTCGGGGCGTCGGGGCGTCGGGCATCCAGTCTCTCGGTCACCCTGAAAGTCTACGGAGCGCTTCCGCGGACCCGACGTGCGCCACCTGCCCTTCGCGTACGGTGTCGGCTATGTCCGACGCACATCTCACCGAGCGACCGCTCGCCGACGAGCCAGAGCCGATCAACCTCACCGAGGAACCGATCCGGCTCAGCAACCGGGACCCGGAGGACGCCGCCGGGCGGCGCGGTCCCCGGTCCCGGCGCCGACGGATCGCCCTCACGGTGGTCCTGGCGGCGGGCCTCGCCGGCATCGGGGCGCTGGGCGTCGCCGGCTGGCGGGTGGCGCAGCAGAAGGACGCCCGGCTGGCCGCCCCGGCCACCGTCGCCGGGCTGCAACGCGACGACAGCGAGCGGGCCCGCAGCACCGCCGACTACCTGCGCGCCGGGCTGGCCGCCGACATCGACCTGGATCGCAGCCTCGGTGCCGTGTACCGCGACCCGGCGGACGACAGGCGCTCGGTGCTGATCTTCGGCGGCACCACCCTGCTGTGGCAGCCCGAACGTGACCTGGACACCCTCTTCGGCCTGATGGCCGACGAGACCGGGAAGGTCACCGGGCTGCGCGAGGTGCCGGCGGGCGGGTTCGGTGGGGTGATGAAGTGCGGCACCACCAGCGGCGACGGCGGCGACTTCGCCGTCTGCGGCTGGGCGGACCACGGCAGCGTCGCGATGGCCATGTTCCCGGGGCGCACGGTGGACGCCGCCGGTGGCCTCATGCGGCGGATCCGCGAGGACGTGCAGACCCGCTCCTGAGCGGGTGCCCCCGGGGCCGCACTGGGGCGGTCACGCCGGAGCGGCCCCGGTCGCGATCCGGGAA
>NZ_QKKX01000074.1 GCF_003434305.1 Micromonospora sp. MW-13 | reverse complement strand
TTGCCGCTCCCGCCGCTGCCTCTCCGCAGCCGTTTACCGAGGCCGCCGCCTGCGACGATGGTCGTGTGTGCATGTGGGAGGACCCGTTCAAGGGTGGTAACCGGTACGTGCACTCCACGGAGACGACGTTCGACATCCCCGGATGGGACGGCGACAACGAGATCAGTTCGGTCTGGAACCGCACCGGTCAGAAGCTGACGACACGGTCTGGCTCAACCTCGACTACCAGTCCACCGCGCTCGGTGGCTTGGCCAGCCCGGAGCACTTGCGTGCGGACTTCCGGCAGGTGACCCGCGCCAGATGCGAGGACCCGTTCGGGGTACGCGGAATCGACCAGCTGGTCTACCGCACCGACACCTTGGCAACCGACTGGATGCTCGACGAGGCAGCATCCGCCGACGACGTGCCCCACGCGAGGCTCCGCGCGTTACCAGAGCCGGCGCAGCGTGCCTGGTTCGCGACCTACCTCGACGCCGCCGATCGGTGCGACGTCCAGTCCCTGATCCGGCTCGGCCAGCAGCCGTGACCCGGCGGCTTCTCGCGCTGCACCTGTCCGTCCGAGGCGCGTCGACGGCAGCGCAGCATACCGGCCGGGTTCGTCACGGCGTTGAGGAACGCGACCAAGTACTGCCGCTGGCGCGGCGGATCTGCGCGTTGTGCACCGTCGTCAGCAGACGGGTCCGCTTGTTCGGCCCGTCATCAAGACGACTGGGCCGCGACAGGATCGCTGTAGGACACCACCCTGCCCCCCACGAACTGCAGCAGCCGGTTGGCTTCCTGTTCCAGGGCTGCCCGATCGGTTGCGCAGAGCGGTCGGAACGGGGTGAGCCGCAGCGTCCCGGCGTCGAGGGACCACGTTCCGTGCACCCAGCCGTCCACGAGGAAGGTGGGCCGTACCTGTGCCTGGCCGGGCATTACCCGCTTCCGGTCCTCGTCGCTGATGATCCGGGTCCGGTCGGCGTGGCCGAGCAGGGCGTTGTCGAAGGCGGGCAGCAGCCGTACTGGAGCGGGCGTTTCGGGGTCGGGCAGCTCAGCGTCGGCCAGATCGATCAGGTCCCTGCCGTCGGGGCCGGAGTATCGGCGCAGTTCGGTGCGCATATCTGCGACGACCTCGCCCAGGCGGGTCAGCCCGCACCAGGCCTGGACGTCCTTCACTCCGGCCGGGCCGAAGGCGGCCAGATAGCGGCGGATCAGCTCCTTGGCCGAATCCTTGGCGGCAGTCGCCGTCGCTGCCGTCGCCATCGGCTGTCCCAGCCAGACCTCGGCGGGCGTGACCGAGACCGCCGACCGGTTGCCCCAGGAGCCCCATGCGCCGGTGGCCGCGCCATGGACGAGGGGAGTGCGCAATTCCACCTGCCCGGCCAGAATCCGGCCGTCGCG
Organism: Micromonospora sp. MW-13; assembly: GCF_003434305.1. Taxonomy (GTDB): domain Bacteria; phylum Actinomycetota; class Actinomycetes; order Mycobacteriales; family Micromonosporaceae; genus Micromonospora. The sequence continues at coordinate 68,247 of NZ_QKKX01000074.1, read as the reverse complement.
TCCCGGATGGCGTTCGGCCAACCGCCGGGCCAACTCCTTGCGCGGCAGCGTCGCTCCCGCGAGCAGGCCGAGTCCTTCGGCCACCAAGGACACCGCGTCCAGGCCTGCGCTGTTTCGGGTGAAGTGGGGCGAGCCGGCCGTGCGGTCGAGCACGGGCTGCAGCAGCGGCCGCAGCCGACGGAAGTCGTCGGCCGCGGCGAGGTGCTGGGTACTGCGGAGCAGAGCGGAGCGAACCACCTGCCGGTCCTCCAGCAGTGTGGTGAGCTCGGACTGCGTGAAGGCGTGGATTCTGCTCCACAGCCCGACATAGGCCCAGTTGGGCTCCTGTGCCTGCAGCGCGACCAGTCGCCCGATCACCTCCAGCGCGGTGTGATCGGTGCGCCGCAGCAGGAACTGGCGGTCCATCAGCGCCCGGTTCAGGGCCCGGAGGGGGAGTGTGGTCACGACAGCCGCACCGAGACATTGCCCCGGTAGGAACCCTGCAGGAAGGAGAGGAACGCCTGCGGCACGTCCTCGATCCCGCCCTCGACCACGGTCTGGGGGTAGACGAAGCGGCCCCCGCCGAGCCAGCTGCTGAAGTGCTCGCGCCAGGCCGCGATCTGATCGGGCGTGTGGTAGCAGGAGAACGGCAGCAGCTCGACGCCCCTGGCCTCGGCCGCCGCCCGATCGGGCTGCGGAAAGCGCTGCGCCGCGCCACCGAGCTGGCTGGACAGTGAGCCGCAGAGGGCGAAGCGCGCTCCGGGCCGGGCCGCCTGCAGCGCGCCCTGGTACTGCTCGCCGCCCGCGACGTCGAAGAAGACCGAGATGCCCTCGGGCGCGAGCTCCCGCAGCCGGTCGGCCGTCGAGCCGTCGTGGTAGTCGAAAGCGGCGTCGTAGCCGAGCTCGTTCACCAGGTAGTCGACCTTCGCCGGGCTGCCGGCGCTGCCGATCACCCGCGCGGCGCCACGGCATTTGGCGATCTGTCCCGCCAGCGAGCCAACTCCGCCCGCCGCGCCGGAGACGAACACCACGTCGCCTTCGCCGACGGCCGCTACCTCGGCCATCCCGTAGTAGGCGGTCGGTCCCTGACCGAGGTAGTAGCCGGGGTCGGCGAAGAGCTCACGATTGAGCTTGAGGTACGAGCCGGCCGGGCCGGCCGAGTACTCGCTCCAGCCGGTCATCGACTGGACCAGGTCGCCGACCTCGAGTTCGGGGCTGTCGGATCGGACCACGGTGCCGATGGCGGCCACCCCTACCCGCTGCCCCGGCTGCCAGGCCGGGACCGGGATGGTGCAGTCGGCCCGCATCAGCTCCAGGTAGGTCGCGGCGAGCCCGATCTGGTCGGTGCGTACCAGGACCTCGCCGTCCACCTCGGTCTTGGCGACGGTGAAATGGTCGAGTGCGGGGGTGCCGGTGATCTGGGCCGTCAGCTGGATCTCACGAGTGATCATTTTCGGTCCTTATGGGGTGTGGCCGTCGAGATCGCCTCTAGGGAGGCTTCCGGCCAGTTCCTGACCGGAAGTCGAGGCAGGATGTCAGCATGGCGAACACCAGCTCACGGACCCTCAGGCTGCTCTCGCTGCTGCAGACCCACCGGCACTGGTCCGGCCCGGAACTGGCCGATCGGCTCGGGGTCTCCGAGCGGACACTGCGCCGCGATGTCGAGCGGCTGCGCGAGCTCGGCTACCCGGTCGGCTCGGCCCGGGGCACCGACGGCGGCTACCAACTCGCGCCCGGCGCCGTCCTGCCGCCGCTGCTGCTGGACGACGAGGAGGCGGTGGCCCTCGCGGTGGGCGTGGGCGACGCTGCGCAGAGCGGGATCGCGGGGATGGAGGAGGCGTCGCTGCGCGCACTCACCAAGGTGGTGCGGGTCCTGCCGCCCCGGCTGCGGGCCAGGGTGGACGCCCTGCGGGCGATGACCCTCTCCGCTGTCGTGTCCGGGCCAGTCGTCGCGGCGGGGGTGCTCACCGCGGTCGCCCAGGCTTGCCGGGACGAGGAGCGGCTGCGGTTCGGCTACACGGCCAGGGGCTCCGCACCCACTGAGCGCGAGGTCGAGCCGCACCGCGTCGTCGCACTCGGCGGACGCTGGTACCTGGTGGCCTACGACCTGGGTCGGCACGACTGGCGTAGTTTCCGCCTCGACCGGCTGACCGAGCCGACGGCGACCGGCACCCGCTTCCGGCCACGCCTGATCCCGGCCGAGGACGCCGTGGCCTTCGTCGAGGCAGCGAGCGGGGCCCCGGCCCCGTACACGGTCGAGGTCCTTGTGTACGCGCCCTCCGCGCGGGTGCGGCAGGTGGTCGGCCGCTGGGGCACGATTGAACCGCTCGATCAGGACAGCTGCCGGCTCACCATGACCTCGACCTCCCTCGACTGGCCGACCCAGGCACTGGGCAACGTAGGTGCCGAGTTCGAGATCCTGAGGCCGCCGGAGTTCGCCGCGCACATCCAGGAGTGGGGTGCCCGCTTCCTCCGAGCCACCCGCGCACCCGCATGACCTTCGTCCCCACGATGCCCCTGTTCGTGGCGAAGGCCAGGTACGACCCTGGTATGCACTGGCGCTTGGAGGTGTGCAAGCCCGGGGTTGGGTAGCCCACGGACCGCGTATGTCATCAGAAGGAGTGGCAATGGGCGGCGAGCGGATTCCGGGTTCCTTCACCGAGCAGACGGCGCAGGTCGGTGACGTCACGATCAACTATGTTCGGGGCGGTCGGGGCAGCACACTGGTCCTGCTGCACGGCTATCCGCAGACGTGGTACATGTGGCGCAAGGTTCTGCCGGAGCTTGCCAAGCACTACACGGTCCTCGCGCCTGACCTTCGGGGAGCCGGGGGCAGCGACGCCCCGGCAGGAGGTTATGACAAGAAGACTCTCGCCGGCGACGTGTACGGCCTGCTCACCCAACTCGGCCTTGATGGCGACGTCAGTATCGTCCGACACGATATCGGGACCATGGTCGCGTACGCGTATGCCGCTGCTCACCGCGACGACGTGCGCAAGCTTGTGCTTACGGAAGCGCCTATCCCTGACCAGAGCCTGTACCAGGTCCCGTCACTGACCCCGAAGGGACCGGGTTTCTGGAACTTCGGCTTCTTCAGCCTCGCAAACGGACTGCCGGAACAGATCGTGGACGGTCGGGAGGCCGCCTGGGTGGATCGGTTCACCGATTCGATCAAAGTCCAGAAGACCGGCATCGGTGATGAGGATGTCCGTGAGTACGCCCGGTACCTGCAAGACGACGCTCACCTGCGGGCCAGCTTCGACTACTTCCGAGCATTTCCCCAGGATGTCGCCGACAACGCTGAGTACGGCAAGACGAAGCTGAACATGCCGGTTCTCGCACTCGGTGCCCGAGCCAGCCTCGGGGAGGCGGTACCTACCCAGGTCGCGCAGTACGCCACGACGGTAACCGGTGGCGTCATCGAGGACTCTGGCCACTGGATCTTCGAGGAACAGCCGGCCGAACTCACCGCGCAGCTCATGCAATTTCTCCAACATACCTGAGCCGAACCTAGCCCGCCCGACAAGAGGCGCGTGGCGCATCCGCGATCCACTGACGTGATGTCCTACCCCGTGGCGGCGCTCGTCGGGCTCGGCGGACGTGACCTGGCACGGGAGATCGCCGCCGGCCGGTACCGCCCGCCGCATCATGCAGCCGGGCGACCACATCGAGGTCAGTCAACTCACCGGGCGGTCAGCCGATGCTGACCCGGACCGGTTCGCCATCCGGGGCCCGGACGGTCAGGGTGGCCCGACCATCGGCGACGGTCACCTCGCCCCGGTCGGCGTGTACCGGCCGGTCGGTGGCGAAGACAGCGACATCCTCGGCCTGGGTCGGCTGGAGTAGCACCTCCGAGCCGTTCCGGGCCACCAGTTCGCAGCTGCTCTCCAGCAGCGTGGCCGGCCCGACGCGGATTCCGGCGGGCAGCATTAGCCCGGCGCGGGCGCCGATCCGCAGCCGCCGGCCGGACAGTACCGGCTCGTCCCGATGCCACAGGCCGAACTCGATCGCCGACGGCGCGACGTTGACCAGGTGAAGCAGCCGCTGGCCGGACCGGTCCACGGTTGAGGTGAGCAGCAGCCCGGGTGCGCCTGCGTCGTGTCGGAGCCGAGGCCGCACCCCGAGCCGGTCCAGCGCTGCTCGCCAGAAGTCCAGGTGGCACGGGTAGTCGGTGGCGATCACCACGACCCGGCCGGCGCCCACGGTCACCTCGACGCCGCAAGCCCGGCCGGAGCCGACCTCAATGAGCAGCCGTTCACCGGACCCGGTGAGCAGTTGGGCGTAGCCGCCCCGGACCTCGGCGGGGCCGGCCGCCCAGCCGCGGCCCACCACCGATGGGAAGTAGTGCGGGCCGCCCTCCAGCCAGCCGTCCGCCCGCAGCCCGAGCGCGTCGGCCAGCAGGGTGCACGGTGTGCCGTCGTGGTCGCGGGTGGGCAGCGGTCCGTGCAGCAGCAGCCGGCCGCCGGCCCGCAGGTGGTCGACCAGCCGCTGCTGAACGTGCGAACCGAGGGTGGGGGCGGTGGCCAGCACCACCACCGGCGGCGTGCCGCCCGGCACCTGTGCTGCGCCGCCCGGTGCCGGAGTCTGCAGGTCCACTGCGGGAAACGAGTAGCCGGCGAGCAGCAGCGCCCGCGCCAGCACGTCCCGCGCGCCCATGCCGCGGAACCGTTCCAGCTCGGCGACCTGCTCCGCCCGGTTGCTGGACGCCGGGTGGTGGTACTCGGTCAGGTAGTGGTCGGGTACGAATCCGAGGGCGAACCCGTCGTGTTCCTCGTCGCCGTCGGCGAGCAGGTCGGCTACCCCGCGTACGGCGTGTAGCGCCCGTCGGGCTGCGGGGTACGTCGGGTTGAGGCGGCCCTCCGGGTCGACCGGGGCGGCGAAGCCGTGCCGCTCGCCGGTGAACGCGATCCGATCGTTGCCGTCGCTGACCGGCTCGGCCAGGGGCGGGTTGTGACCGCCGGCGAACAGGTAGAGGTTGAGCAGCCGGTTGCCCTGCGCCACGCAGAGTCGGGTTTTCAGGTCGATAGCCTCGGGCGGGTACAGCGTCGACAGGTCCTCGCCGTAGTCGCCGTTGCCGGCCTCGAACTCCAGGCAGGTCAGCGGCTGGTCGCCGTCGTGCGCCGCGGCCAGGAACGCGTTGGACACGTACAGGTCGGCGACGTTGGTGACGGTGAGGTCGCCGAGGTAGTAGTCCGAGCCGGAGGTGAGCTGCGGCTGCCCACGGTACGACTCCATGAGCTGGCTGATCCCGATCGGGAAGGTGCGCCCCCGCCCGCCGCCGGTGCCGTGCACGTTGACCAGGAACGGCACCCCGGTCACCCCGTATCGCTCGGCGCTGGTCCGCAGCGCCGTCACGTACCGGCGGTAGCGGTCCCGCATGTAGCGCCCGAGGTCGTCGTGCAGCGCCAGGGAGCGTTCCTCGACGGGGGTACGCAGCGCGGCAGACCACGGCGCCGGATCGGCCGGGTCGGCGCCGATCCGCGCCGCGGCGGTGTCCTTGCCGTACCGTTCGACGGCCCAGCGTGCCAGGTCGGCGCAGAGGCCGTCGGTGAGGTCGGGGGAGTTGGTCACCCAGGACAGCATCCCGATTTCGTTGTCCAGTTGGACCGCCACCACGGGGCCGCCGCGCGGTGCGAGGCGCTCCGCGATCAGTGGCATCACCTGGGCGTACCAGCCGTCGGCCGCGGCGAGGAACTCGGGCGCCAGGTAGTCGATGGTGCGGGTGCTGACCGGTGCGCCGTCCCAGGTGGTGGGGAGCAGGTGGGGGTGCTCGTCGTACACCCGGTAGGGGATGCCCTCGTTCTTGAGCTCGGCCATGATGAACGGGCCGGGGCGGACCACGGCCCGCAGCCCGTGTTGGTGCGCGAGGTCGAGGAAGCCGGCCAGGTCGCGTTGCTCGTGGGTACGCCCGGTCAGGTCGGCCGAGCGGTCGGGGAGTTCGTGCCACAGCCACGGCACGTAGGTGGCGACGGTGTCGCCTCCGCAGTCGCGGAGCTGGTCGAGCCGGTCCGCCCAATCGGCCCGGGCGAGGCGGAAGTAGTGCACCTCGCCGGCGAGCAGCAGCTCGGGCCGGCCGTCGACGAGGATCCTGCGATCCCGGAGTAGCACTTCTGTCATATGGGGCAGAGCTCCTCACACGGGAGATTGTGGATCAGAGACTTGTGAACTTCGTCTCGGCTGCCTATGGTCGGCTGAAACCGGTTTCTGTTACCCGCACGTTACGGATCGAGGGAGCGATGAGCAACAGCCGCATGACGGTTCGCGAGATAGCGAAGCTCGCCGGCGTCTCCGTGGCCACCGTCTCCCGGGTCTCCAACGGCACCGGCCAGGTCTCCGAGGAGATGCGCCGCCGGGTGCTGGACGCGATCGAGAAGCACGGATATCGCCCCGACCACCTCGGTCGGGCCCTGGCCGCGGGCCGGCACGGCGCCCTCGGCTTGGTCTTCCCCGGCCTGTCCGGCCCCTACTTCACCGAACTGATCCAGGGCTTCGAGTCGGAGGCGGTGCCGTCCCGGGCCAGCGTGCACATCCTCTGCACGCACCTGCGCTCCGACTCCGACGACCAGGTGCTGGAAATGGGCCGCCGGGTGGACGGTGTCGCCGTCATGGGCGGCACCATCTCCGACGAGGCGCTGCTCCGGCTCGCCAAGCTGGTCCCCGTGGTGGTGGTCGCCGGCGAGGGGCCCGGCGACATCCCCTCGGTACGCGCCGACAACGTCGGCAGCATGCTGGCGCTCACCCGGCACCTGCTCGCCGACCACGACCTGCGCGACCTGGTCTTCGTCGGCACCCCGGCGGGCTCGCCCGACGTCAGTGAACGCTGGGCCGCCTTCCGGCGGGCGCACCACGACCTCGGCATCGAGCCGCCCGCCGAGCCGGTCGCGGTCAGCATGCAGCAGGCCGACGGGGTGCTCGCCGCCGACCAGTTGCTGGGCGGCGAAACACCCCGGCCCGCCGGGGTGGTCTGCGCCAACGACGAGACCGCCCTCGGCGTGCTGGTCGGCGCGCTCGGCCGAGGCTTGCGGGTGCCGCAGGACCTGATCATCACCGGCTTCGACGACGTGCCGGTCGCCGCTCTCGTCGCCCCCGCACTGACCACCGTCCGGCAACCCGTACGCGAGCTGGCCGCCGAGGCGGCCCGGCTGATCCTGCGTGCCGCCGGCCAGCCCGGCGACATCCCTGGGGGCGGTCTCGTGCTGCCCACCGAACTCGTCCTGCGCCGCAGTTGCGGCTGCCCGGCGCCCCCGACCGGAGGCACCGGCAGGTAACAGCTCACACCCTGAAAACCACCAACCCCTGGAGGTACGACATGAGAAGCAGGCGGTTAGCCGCTGCGGCGGGGATCGTCTTGGCCGCGTCGGTCGCGCTGGCCGGTTGTGGCCGTGACTCGGGCGGCGGCCAGGAAGAGGCGAAATCTGTCGGCGCAGGCAAGGCGAGCGGGGACATCACCGTCTGGGCGATGGGCACCGAAGGTGAGAAGCTCGCCGAGTTCGCGAAGGAGTTCTCCACCGAGAACCCCGACGCCAAGGTCTCCGTGACGGCGGTGCCCTGGGACGCGGCGCACCAGAAGATCGCGAGCGCCATCGCCGCGAAGCAGACGCCGGACGTGTCGATGATCGGTACCACCTGGCAGGGCGAGTTCGCCAAGACCGGCGCGCTCGACCCGACCCCGTCGGATCTGATCAAGAAAGACGACTTCTTCCCCGGCGCCTGGGACACCACGATCGTCGACAGCACCTCGTACGGCGTCCCGTGGTACGTCGAGACCCGGCTGATCTACTACCGCAAGGACATGGCAGCCAAGGCCGGGTTCCCGGGCGGCCCGAAGACATGGGACGACCTCAAGGCCATGGCCAAGGGCATGAAGGAGAAGGCCGGCGCCAAGTGGGGCCTCAACCTCCAGCCCGGCAAGACCGGCAGTTGGCAGTCGGTTATGCCGTTCGCCTGGTCCAACGGCGCCGACGTGGCCAGCGCAGACAAGCTGAGCTTCGACACCCCGGAGATGACCGAGGCGCTTGCCTACTACCAGTCCTTCTACAAGGAGGGCCTGTCCCCGACCGCGCTGCCGGACGGCTCGCTCGAGCCCGGCTTCGTCAAGGGTGAGATCGGCGCGTTCATCTCCGGCCCGTGGCACATGGGCATCGTCGAGGATCAGGGCGGCGCCGGCTTCAAGGACAAGTACGCGGTCGCGCAGATGCCGACGAAGAAGTCGTCGACCTCGTTCATCGGCGGCAGCAACCTCGCGGTCTTCAAGGACGCCAAGAACCGTGCCGGTGGCTGGAAGTTCGTGCAGTGGCTGAGCAAGCCCGAGGTGCAGGTCAAGTGGTACCAGGCGGTCAAGGACCTGCCCTCCGTGCAGTCGGCCTGGAACGACCCGACGCTCACCGGCGACACCCTCCTGACCGCGTTCGGCCAGCAGCTCAAGAGTGCCAAGGCGCCGCCGGCGATCACGACCTGGGAGCAGATCGCGGCCGCGTTCGACCTCGAGGTCGAGAAGCTGTGCAAGCAGAACGCCGACCCGGCCGCGACCGCGAAGGCGATCCAGCAGCAGGCGAGCGCCATCGGGACCGGGAGCTGACATGACCGGCGCCTCCCCGGCGACGGCACCGGCGCGACCGGCCGGGGCGACCAGCACCGACCGGCCCGCCGGGTCGGTCCGGCGGCGTCAACGCCTGCGGCGGGCGCTGACCGGCTGGGCCTTCTCCGCGCCCTTCACCGTGTTGTTCCTCGTGTTCATGGCGCTGCCGGTGGTGGCGTCGCTGGTCATGAGCTTCACCGACCTGCGCTCGACCGACCTGCGCAACCCGCTCGCCGTCAACGTCGTCGGCATCGACAACTACACCCGCCTGTTCTCCGACGACCTGTTCCTGCGGTCGTCGGTCAACACGCTGGTCTTCGTCGTCGTCGGGGTGCCGCTGACCATGGTGCTGGCGCTGGCCGCGGCGACGGCGCTCAACTCCGGGCTCGTCCGCTTCCGCGCGCTGTTCCGGGTCGGTTTCTACCTGCCGGTCGTGACCAGCATCGTGGCGATCGCGGTGGTCTGGCGCTTCCTGCTCGACCCCGAGATCGGGCTGGTCAACAACCTGCTGCGACTGGTCGGGATCGACGGGCCGAGCTGGCTGTTCGACACCAGGCTCGCGCTGCCGTCGCTGATCGTCATGGCGGCGTGGCGCAACTTCGGCTTCCTGATGGTGATCTTCCTGGCCGGACTCCAGGCGGTGCCGGCCGACCTCTACGAGGCGGCGACGCTCGACGGCGCGACGCGGTGGCAGCAGTTCCGCAACGTCACCCTGCCGATGCTGCGGCCGACGCTGCTCTTCGGCGGGGTGATCACCGGCATCGGCTACCTCCAGCTCTTCGAGGAGCCGTTCGTCATGACGCAGGGCGGTCCGCTCTCCTCGACGCTGTCGGTGTCGTTCCACATCTACAACCAGTTCGGCTTCGGCAACTACGGCTACGCGGCCGCCGCCAGCTACGTGCTCTTCCTGGCGATCGTGGCGCTGTCGGTCGTGCAGTTCCGCCTGCTGGGGGAGAGGAACTGACGATGGTCGCAAAGGACGCCGCCTTGCGTACCCGTGACCGGGTCGCCAAGACCGTGCTCTACGTCGTCCTGGCCCTCGGGCTGCTTGCCGTGGCCGGACCGTTCGTCTGGATGGCGCTCTCGTCGGCCAAGCCCGAACGGGAGATCCGCCAGGTACCGCCGACCTGGTGGCCCGAGACCTTCACGCTCGACAACTTCCGCGAGCTGTTCTCCCGGCTGGACTTCCCGCTCTACTTCTTCAACTCGGCGCTGGTCGCGACCCTGGTCACGGCCGGTAACCTGCTGTTCTGCTCGCTCGTCGGGTACGCGCTGGCAAAGCTGCGGTACCCCGGCAGGCGAGTGCTCTTCCTGGCCGTGCTCGGCATGCTCATGGTGCCCGGCATGGTGACCTTCGTCCCGCAGTTCGTGCTGGTCAGCAACATGGGCCTGACCAACACGTACACCGGCCTGATCCTGCCGTTCCTCGTCGGACCGTTCGGCGTGTTCCTCATGCGGCAGTTTCTCCTGTCGATCCCCGACGACCTCATCGAGGCGGCCCGGGTCGACGGCGCCGGCGAGTTCCGGATCTTCTGGCGGGTGGTGCTTCCGCTGTGCCGGCCGGCACTGGCCACCCTCGGGATCCTCACGTTCCTCGGTTCCTGGAACAACTTCCTGTGGCCCCTCGTGGTCGCCACCACGGAGGACAAGTACACGTTGCCGGTCGCCCTCGCGCTCTACAGCGTCGGCCAGAACCGCATCAACTACGGTCTGCTGCTCTCTGGAGCGGTCGTCGTCGTGCTTCCGGTGCTCATCGTGTTCCTGCTCCTCCAGCGGCATTTCCTGCGCGGCATCGCGACCACCGGAATCAAATAGTCCATCCCCGGAACGAGACAAGGAGACCCATGCGACGCCTTTTCGCACCGCTCCTCGCGCTGGCGCTCGTGCTGGCAGGCGGCTCCCCCGCCGTCGCGGCACCCGACGAGCGCGGCGCCGACCGGGCCCTGCTCGGCTATGCCAAGGACACGTGGCGGTCGATGGCCGCCATGACCGACCCCGGCACCGGCCTGGTCGCCGACAACATCACCGGTGACCTGGCCGCCGGCGGCCGCGCCACCTACACGTCCCCCACCAACATCGGCGGCTACATGTGGTCCGCGGTGGTCGCCCGCGAGCTCGGCATCATCTCCAGGGCGGAAGGCCGCGACCGGATCGCCAAGACTCTCGACACGCTCGCCCGGCTCAGGCACCACACCGCGTCGGGCATGTATTACAACTGGTACGACCCGCGGGACGGCTCGGTCGTCACGGTCTGGCCCGACAACGGCAGCACCGTCTACCCGTTCCTGTCCAGCGTGGACAACGGCTGGCTCGCGGCCGCGCTCAACGTGGTCAAGGGCGCCGTGCCGGAGCTGCGCGGCAAGGCCGACGCGATCCTGCGGAAGATGAACTTCGGCTTCTACTACAACCCGGCGGCGGCGACCCCGTCCGGGGCCAGCGGCCTGATCGCCGGCGGCTTCTGGGACGCGCCGCCCCCGGGATGCTCGCGGCAGCGCGACGGCGTCTGGTTCACCTGCAACCACTACGACATCACCGTCACCGAACCGCGCATCGCGACGTACCTCGGCATCGCGATGGGCCAGATCCCGCCAAAGGCCTACTACAACACGATGCGCACCCTGCCGGCCACCTGCGACTGGAGCTGGCACGAGATGCAGCCGGTCGGCTTCGACACCACCTACGAGGGCGTTCCGGTGTACGAGGGCGCGTACCAGTACCGCGGCATCCAGTTCGTACCTAGCTGGGGCGGCGACATGTTCGAGGCGCTGATGCCCGACCTGTTCGTGCCCGAAGCAAGGTGGGCACCCAACAGTTGGGGCCGCAACCACCCCGCGACGGTCGCCGGCCAGATCGAGCACGGGATGAATGACGCCCGGTACGGTTACTGGGGCTTCTCCCCGGCCAGCGACCCGGCCGGCGGTTACATGGCCTGGGGTGTCGACGCGATGGGCATGGACACCGACGGCTACCCGTCCGACATGGAGCGCTCGAAGTACGACGCCGGGTTCGGCGACTGCCGCCCGGCCGGCCCGGACCCCGACTACGGCGACGGCGTGGTGACCCCGCACGCGGCGTTCCTCGCGCTCCCGTACGCCAAGGGAGCGGTGGTCGACAACCTCTCCCGGCTCAAGGCCAACTTCGACTCGTACGGCCCCGGCGGCTTCTACGACGCGATTGCGGTCGGCAGCGGCACCGTGGCCAAGCGGTACCTCTCGCTCGACCAGGCCATGATCATGGGGGCGCTCGGCAACGAGCTCGCCAACGACCTCGTCCGCCACGCGTTCGTCTCGCCGCAGTTCGAACGCCGGATCCGCCCACTGATCGCCCAGGAGACGTTCAACGTTCCGGCCAACCAGGACCTTCCGCAGCTGCGCGGGGCCGGTTCATGACGGCGAGTGGCATCGTGACGCAGGTGTAGGCACCTGTTCGAGCCGTGGACCGGGCCATGGGGCGTGCGTCGTTCGGTTAGGCAAAGGCCCTGGTCACGTTCGATCCGGGAAGTAGGCCCTCAGCCACCGGCTGGGGCCTACTTCCGGAAGTACGGTCTGCGAGGAACTGCACGAGCCTGCCCGGCCAACCCGTCGACGGCCGGCTCATCGACGGCGACGCCGCCAAGGCCCTGCTGCCCGGGCCCGCCCTCAGGCCCCGGAGACCTCGACCAGCACCGCCCCGGGTTGCGGCAGGGTCAGCTCGATCACCGCGGCCCCGTCCTCGACGTCCGGCTGCACCTTCTGCGCCGTGAGCTGGTCAGCGGCGCGCAGGGCCGCCCACTGCTCGTCGGTCGGCCAGTCGGCGACGCCCAGCCGGTCGGCGAGGGTGGTGATGTCGCCGTGCTCCCGGTCCAGCCGGGTGACGAGCGCCGGCCGCCCGGCGGCATGGTCGATGACCAGCCGGATCCGCCGGGCCAGCGCCGGATCCCCGTCCCGCTTGCTTTGGTCGAGGGTGGACACCCAGAGCAGCACGGCGAGGCTCCCGTCCGCGCGCCGGCTGGCCCAGGTCTGTACCAGGCCGTCGGCGCCGTCGCCGGTGGCCCGTACCGGCAGTTCGGTCTCGCCGAGCTGGGCGAGCATGCGCAGCGCGTGGTACCGCGGCTTGGCGATGCCGCCGACGGTGAGCAGCCCGAACCCGCCGTGCAGCAGCCTCGGCGGCCGGCCGAGTTCCTCGAAGTGGTCGCTGGCCACCCAGTAGGACAGCGCGTCGACCCTGCCGGCGGCCGACCGCATGCCGGTGAGCAGGAAGGTGCCGGCCGAGGTGCCGTCGTTGACCGGGTGGAAGTGGGTGGGGGTGACGCCCCACTCGGTCCACAGGATCCGCGCGTCCGGGAAGCCGAGCCGGGCCAGCGTGTGCCGCAGGTCCAGTGGCGGGCTGCCGTATGTGTGGGTGGAGACGAAGTCGACCGGCGCCCCGGATCGGGCGGCGTGCTCCAGCAGCGCATCCACCCAGCCGGCGGCCGCCGAGGACGGGCCGCCGACCGGGATGCGCGGGTCGACGTCTTTGACGGCGCGGGCGGTCACGTCGTACAGCCGCATCCACTCCTCCCGGCTGCCGGACCAGAAAACCTCCAGGTTGGCCTCGTTCCACACCTCGAAGTCCCAACCGAGCACCTGCTCGCCGTACCGTTCCAGCAGGTGGGCCACCAGCGCCCGAACCAGCCCGGACCACCGGTCCCAGTCGCGCGGCGGAGAGATGATGCCGCGGTAGGCGAAGACGGTGCGGTCCGGGTCGCTGGCCAGGTCGCGGGGCATGAACCCGATCTCCACCACCGGCGTCATCCCGATGCCCAGGAGCAGGTCGTAGACCTGGTCCACCCGGCTGAAGTCGTACACCGGCTCGCCGTCGACCTCGCGGTAGACGCCGAGGTCGTCGTGCAGGATCGAGTGCGCCCGTACGGTGGTCACGCCGATCTCGTCGCGTACCCGGCGGAGGGCGGCCAGCAGTTCGGTGCCGATCTCCCGGCCGCCGGAGCGGTCCCGGCAGAGCAGTTGGGACAGCCGCTCGCTGCCGATCATCGGCTGCCAGGGCCGGTGCAAGGTGGCGCCTGCGGCGTCCGAGTCGAGGTGCAGCGTGACGGTGGGCGGGTCGCCGCCGGCCGGCAGGGCGGCCGCCGGGACCGGGTCGCTCAGCGCGCCGATCACGGTCACCTCGGGTACGGCGGCCACGGCGTACGCGTACCGTTCGCCCGGGGTGCCGGTGGTGTCGACGTACCAGGTGTCGGGAACGGAGAGCACGTCTCCGCCGAGGTGGTCCACCGGGGTGAACGGCCCGGACACCCGGTCGTCGTCGTCCAGCGTTGCGCGATGCACCAGGTAGCCGACCGCGCCGTCGACGGGCTGCCAGGAGAGGCGGACGTGTCCGTGGCCGGGGGTGGCGGTCAGCCCGGCCGGCGGTGGCAGGTCGGGTAGCGCGGCCGTGCCGCCTTCGTCGCTGCGACGGGCGATGCGGGCTTCCCAATCGGTCCGGGCGTCGGACGACTCGGGTCGGCTGGCGTTCGTCACCGGGTACCTCCTGGCGGTCGTGGTTGATCCGGTTCGAGGACTGTAACCGGTTACCGTCGGACGTGCGATCCGGTTCCCTCCGGCGCGCAACTCGTGCTACCCGCCCCGGCAGGGCGTCTATTGCCGGAAAGTCGCTGTTCAGCGGTCCCTCGATGCCAGGAAGGTGAATCCGGGTCGTGACCGTCGGACGGCAGCGGTGTTATGCCGGCCATGGGTGATCGAAAGCCGTACCCCAGCGATGTCACCGACGAGCAGTGGCGCTGATCAGACCGCGCGGTATACGTGAGGTCCCCTGGGCGGTTGCCCGCCGGTCCGCCAGCAGAATGGGGCTTCGGCGCCTTCGACGTGGCCGTTGGACGGGCTTAATTGGATGGGCTCGCCCGTGTTGGTCACTATGGTTGGTCGATGGACGTTGTCAGCACTGCCGACGTCTCGCCGGGCGACCGGTTCGCCTTCTGGCGCGAGGTCAGCGCGAAGCTCTGGGTACCGTACGACCTGGCCCGGGAACGGCAGGCGGAAACCGGATTCGAGGCGCGGGTCGGCATCAGCGAGTTCGGCCCGGTGCAGGCGACCCTGATGACGACGATGGCGCACTCGGTGCGCCGCACGCCCCGGCTGATCCGGCAGGCCGACCCGGAAGTGTTCAAAGTGAGCTGCATGGTCAGTGGCAGCGGCACGCTGACGCAGGACGGCAGACGCGCGGAGTTCGGCACCGGGGATCTCGTGCTCTACGACACCTCGCGTCCGTACGTGGCCGAACTCCGGCCGGACGATTCGACGAGCCGGATGCTGCTCCTGCGTTTCCCACGGGCTCTGCTGCCGTTTCCTCCCCAGGAACTGCGTGAACTGAGCGCCGTCCGCATTCCCGGCGCCCGCGGCGTCGGCGCGTTGTCGTCGCGCTTCCTGCTGCAACTCGCCGACCAGATGGACGAACTGACCCCGGCCGAGACCGCGCGTCTGGCCACCCTGACGCTCGACGTGCTGATCACGGCGTTGGCCGACGCACTGGACATCCAGAAGGTCGTCCCCGCGGACACGCGCCAGCGGGCGCTGACCGCCCGCATCCACGCCTTCATCCGCGACCATCTCGGTAATCCGGACCTGACCCCGAACGTGATCGCGGCAGCGCACCACATCTCCGTGCGCTACCTCCACAAGCTGTTCCAGCAGGAGGAGCACACGGTCGCCGGCTGGATCCGCGTACAGCGCCTCGAGCGGTGCCGCCGCGACCTCGCCGAACCCCGGCTCGCCGGCCGTACGATCAACGCGATCGCCGCCCGGTGGGGATTCACCAGCGCCGCGCATTTCAGCCAGGCGTTCCGCGCCCGTTACGGCCAATCGCCCACCGAGTTTCGCCAGCAGCTCCCGACCGTGCACGGAGACTAAACACCTGTGCACCCAGTCACAACGACAGATGTGGATGCGGCGGGCAGTCTCGTCTCAGGAGGTCGGCTTATCCGAGGCGACAGCACTGAGAAGGAAATCATGCGCTCGTGGGCAGAAGTTCCGTCACATCGTCAAGCGAGGTCCGCATGAGACTCGCACGAATTTCGATCGCCGCCGTAATGTTGGGCAGCGCCGCCGTGCTGGCGGTCGCCGCTCCGGCCCAAGCGTCCTGCCCGCAGGGGATCGCCAGCTTCGAGCCACAGGTCAACGGCACGTTCGCCGGGACCGGCATCAACATCCGCACCGGGCCCGGCTCCGACTGCACCTCACGCGGCCAGGGCCAGCCCGGTCAGACCGCGACGTTCCGCTGCTGGACGACCGGGCACGACGGCGCCCGCTGGACCTACCTGCACAACCGCGCGACCGGCGTGTCGGGCTGGTCCCGAAGCGACCTGCTCTCCGGCGGAGGCGCTACGGCCTCGTGCGGCATCTGAGCCGCAGCCGCACACCAGCATCAGATCCAAGGCCGTCCAAGACTCGGCGCATCCCGCCCGCGACCGCTTCCCGGCCGCTGAAACCTGCTAGCCAAGATCGCCGGAAACACCGTTAGCGAGACAGCACCGTCCGGCTCAGATCCCCCCAATCCGCCAATCGACACCTTTGGGAGGTAAAGGCATGTTTTGCTTCAGGGGAGCAGTGCGTTCCGCCGAGGAAGGGGGCTGACATGCCGGACGCGAGCTGCGCGGCCTGCTGCATCCGTTTCTCCTGCTCCTGATCTTCGAGCTGCCCGGTCACGACTACGACCTGATCGAGCGCCTCAAGGCGATGGCGCGTCGCTCGCCTGGCCGCAACTCGATCAGGTCATCAGTGCCTGCCTGCAGCGCTCGGCGGACGCCTTCACGGGACCGCGAGGGCGCGCCTCATCCGTATGCCGCTTCCCGACGCTGAACGGATAACCAATTGCAGAACCAATCGCATTCGCCCGTGTTTCCGGCCGTCCAGCGGGCGTTCGCCCGTCGGGTGGCGCCGGGGGAGGCCCTCGCCGGCGACGCCGTGCGGATCGCGCAGGCCTGCTACGAGATGGCTCTACGCTTCCATCGCGGCGGAAAGCTGATCGTTTTCGGCAACGGAGGGCCGGCAACCGATGCCCAGCACGTCGTGGTGGAGTTCGTCCACCCGGTCATCGTGGGAAAGCGGGCGCTGCCCGCGATCTCGCTGACGAACGACGCCGCGACCCTCACCGGGATCTCCCGGACGGCGGGCTTCGACGAGGTGTTCGCCGCTCAGCTGCGCCTGCTCGCCGCCCCGGAGGACATCGCGCTCGGACTGTCCGTCGACGGCCGGTGCGCCAACGTCCGCCGCGGCCTCGTGGCGGCCCGCGACCTCGGTCTCCTCACCGTCGGGCTCCTCGGCGGGGATGGCGGTGACATCGCCCGGGATGCGATCGCCGACCATGCCGTCGTCGCCCGCTCCGACGACCCGTGCATCGTCAAGGAGGTGCACGTGACGATCTATCACATCCTGTGGGAGCTGGTGCATGTGTTCTTCGAACAGCCCGGACTGCTGGAGCCGGCGGTGGTCCGGTGAATCCGAGACCCGTTACGCCCGGTCAGCAGGCAGCCCGGACCGGGCCCGACTGCCACGACGGGGTCTGCATCACGTGCTCGGACATGGCGGTCGCCGTCCGGGTACGCGAACTGACGACCGACGGGCTGGCCGTGGTCGACACGGACGCCGGACCGGAGAAGGTCAGCGTGGCTCTCGTCGAGGCGGGACCGGGCGACGTCGTGCTGGTGCACGCCAAAGAGGCCATCGCTGTCGTGGAGCAGAACTCGTGAGCGCCCGGGTCGAGGGCGCGATCGGAGCCCTCTACCCGTTCCTCGACGCCCGGCCGACCGACGTGGACGCGGTGCTCGCCGCGGTGGCGAGGTCCACCGCGGAGAAGGCGGCGGAGATCGTCGCCCTCCGCGAATCCCTGGTCGCCGAGCACGGGCAGCGTTTGCTCGACTGCGCCCGCCGGTGCGCCGAAGCGTTCCGCGCCGGCGGCACGCTGTTCTCGTTCGGCAACGGCGGCAGCAGTACGGACGCCCAGGACGTCACGCAGCTGTTCCTGAACCCGCCGAAGGCCGCCCGCCCGCTGCCGGCCATCTCGCTGACCCACGACGTCGCCCTGATCACGGCGCTCTCCAACGACGTGGGGTTCGAGGTGGTCTTCGCCCGACAGTTGGCGGCGTTCGGCCGGGCCGGGGACATCGCGGTGGGGCTGTCCACGAGCGGCGGTTCGAACAACGTCCTGCGGGCGTTCGAGGAGGCGGCCCGGCGGGGCATGGTCACGGTCGGGATCGCCGGATACGACGGCGGCCGGATGGCGGAGTCCGAGGCCGTCGACCACCTGTTCGTGGTGCCGTCGGCATCGGTGCACCGGGTCCAGGAGGCGCAGACGACGGTCTACCACGTGCTCTGGGAACTCACCCAGCAGGCGCTGGCCGACGAACGCTGACGGCTGCCGTGGATCTCGCCAGCGTGCACCGGGTGCACGTCCGCGTCGAGGGCATCGTGCAGGGGGTCGGCTTCCGGCCGTTCGTGTACGCGCTGGCCACCGAGTACGACCTGGCCGGGTTCGTCGGCAACGACACCGCCGGGGTCTTCGTCGAGGCCGAAGGGGACGCGGACCGGCTGGCCGCCTTCGTGGCCGACCTCAGCCGGCGGGCACCGACCCTGGCCCAGGTCGAGCGGCTCACCACCGAGGCGGTCCCGCCGACCGGCCGACCCGGCTTCGTCATCGTCACCAGCGTCACCGGTGCCGGCCGGGAGGCGTTGATCTCCCCGGACACCGCCACCTGCGCGGACTGCCTCGCGGAGATGTCCGCCCCGACGGACCGGCGCCACGGCTACCCGTTCACGAACTGCACCAACTGCGGCCCGCGGTTCACCATCGTCGAGGACGTGCCGTACGACCGCCGCACCACCACGATGGCCGAGTTCCCGCTCTGCTCCGACTGCGCCGCCGAGTACGCCGATCCCGGCGACCGCCGGTTCCACGCCGAGCCGGTGTGCTGCCCGGCGTGCGGTCCCGGCCTCCGGCTCGTCGACGCCGCCGGCGACCCGCTGTCCGGCGATCCCCTGGACACCGCCGTACGGTGGCTGCGGGACGGCCTGATCGTCGCGGTCAAGGGTCTCGGCGGCTACCACCTGGCCACCCGGGCCGACCACGACCGGACCGTCTCGACGCTGCGTGCCCGCAAGCATCGCGAGGAGAAGCCGTTCGCTCTGATGGCGGCCGACCTGCAGGCGGCGCGCACCCTGGTCGACGTGGCGCCGGCGGCCGAGCCGGTGCTCACCGGCGTCCGCCGTCCCGTGGTGCTGTTGCCCCGGCGCGCTGACGCCCCGGTCGCCGCGTCGGTGGCCCCGGGAAACCGCGAGCTGGGCGTGATGCTGCCGTACACCCCGCTGCACCATCTGCTGCTCGCCCGGCTCGGCATGCCGATCGTGCTGACCAGCGGCAACGTCTCCGACGAACCGATCGCCCACCGCGACGGCGACGCCCGTCGGCGACTGGCGCGGATCGCCGACGGGTTCCTGACGCACGACCGGCGCATCCACGTCCGGACCGATGACTCGGTGGTCCGCGTGTTCCGGGGCCGTGAACTGCCGGTACGACGCTCCCGTGGGTACGTGCCCGCGCCGCTCACCCTCCCGTGGCGGTTCGACCGCCCCGTGCTGGCCTGCGGGGCGGAGTTGAAGAACACGTTCTGCGTGGCGAAGGGCCGGCGTGCGTTCGTCTCGCACCACATCGGCGACCTGGAGAACTACGAGACCCTGCGGGCGTTCACCGACGGGATCGCGCACTTCACCCGGCTCTTCGACGTCCGGCCGGAGATCGTCGCCCACGACCTGCATCCCGAGTACCTGTCCACGAAGTACGCGCTACAGCGTGAGGACGTCGAGCTGCTCGGCGTTCAGCACCACCACGCCCACATCGCGTCCTGCCTGGCCGACAACGCCGACCCCGGACCGGTGATCGGCGTCGCCTTCGACGGTCTCGGGTACGGCCCGGACGGCACCCTCTGGGGAGGCGAGCTGCTCGCCGCGGACCTGACCGGGTTCGAGCGGGTCGGCCACCTGGGCGCGGTGCCGATGCCGGGCGGGGCCGCCGCAGTGCACGAGCCGTGGCGGATGGCGGCGGCCTACCTCGACGAGATCTACGGCGACGCCGTGCCCGACCTGCCGGTTCTGCGCCGCCACGAGCGGCACTGGCCCGCGGTGGTGGGGCTGGCGCGGACCGGGACCAACTCGCCGCGTACCTCCAGCGCGGGCCGGCTGTTCGACGCCGTCTCGGCGATCCTCGGCCTGCACGACCGCGTCACGTACGAGGGACAGGCCGCGATCGCCCTGGAGCAGCGGGCCGACCCCGACGAGCGGGGCGGCTACCGGGTCGAGGCAGCCGGTCCGGTCCCGCTCCGGGACGCCGGACGCGGGCTGGTCCGCTGTGTCGTTGACGACCTGCTCGCCAAGGTGGATCCCAGCCGGATCGCCGCGCGCTTTCACCACGGCCTGGCGGACGCCGTGGTACGGGCGGCCGGCACCGTCCGGGAGAGCACCGGCCTGGCCACGGTCGCGCTCTCCGGGGGTGTCTTCCAGAACGTGCTGCTGCTCGAACGGGTGGTGGGCGGGCTGGAGCAGGACGGCTTCCGGGTACTCGTGCACTCGCGGGTGCCGCCCAACGACGGCGGGATCTCCCTCGGCCAGGCCGTGGTGGCCGCGGCCCGGGCTGTTCCCGCCGGCTGAGGCGGGAACAGCCGTCAGCAGATGCGGGGGAGCGGGTCCCCGACCAGCATGTCGACCACCCTGGTGCCACCGAACGCCGTGTGGAGCAGCACCATCCCGGGCGGGTCGGCGGCGACGCGACCGATGACCGCCGCACCGTCACCGAGCGGGTGGCCGCGCAGCGCCGCCACCGCCGCCTCGGCCTGCGTGCCGTCCACCACGGCCACCAGGCGTCCCTCGCACGCCACGTAGAGCGGGTCGATGCCGAGCAGCTCGCACGCGCCGGTCACGGCGGGACGCACCGGTACCGAGGATTCGTCGACGACGACCGCGACCTGGGCCGCCTGCGCCACCTCGTTGAGGATGGTCGCCACGCCGCCCCGGGTGGCATCGCGCAGCAGTCGCACCCCGGGAGCCGCGTCCAGCAGGGTGTCCACCAGCCCATGCAGCGCCGCGGTGTCCGAGACGATGTCGGCGGCGATGTCGAGCTCGCCCCGGGCGAGCATGATCGTCACGCCGTGGTCGCCGATCGGCCCGGAGACGACGACCGCGTCACCGGGGCGGACGTGCGGGGCGCCCAGGCTCACCGGCCGCTCCAGCACGCCGACGCCCGCGGTGTTGATGTAGCAGCCGTCGGCCTTGCCACGTTGCACCACCTTCGTGTCGCCGGTGACCACCTGGACCCCGGCGTGCTCCGCCGCGGCGGCCATGGAGGCGGTGATCCGTCGCAGGTCGGCGACGGGGAAGCCCTCCTCCAGGATGAACCCGGCCGCCAGATACAGCGGACGGGCCCCGCTGACCGCCAGGTCGTTGACGGTGCCGTTGACGGCGAGATCGCCGATGTCCCCGCCCGGGAAGAACAGCGGCGACACCACGTACGAGTCGGTGGTGAAGGCCACCCGGCCGGCGCCCACGGAGAGCACCGCGCCGTCGTCGAGCGCCTCCAGCGCCGGGTTGCGGAACGCCTCGACGAACAGCCCTTCGATCAGGCTGTGCGTCGCCTTCCCGCCCGCGCCGTGCGCGAGCGTGATCCGGCTCTCCCTGATCCTCGGCGCGCGCCGACGGGCCCGTTCGATGCGCTGCAACACCTGCTGCTCCGGCGAGAGAATTCCCGGCGTACGCTCGGTCGTCGCTTCGGCTTCGGCCACCGCGCGCTCGGCCCATCCGGCGGTGCGTTCGGTCGTCATACCCTCGTCGCCTCCGCGAGCCGCTGCCTCGTGAAGCGGCCGAAGTTGTAGTAAGCCGCGCACGCGCCCTCCGAGGAGACCATGCACGTGCCGATGGGCGTCTCCGGTGTGCACGCGGTGCCGAACACCTTGCACTCCCAGGGCTTGAGCACCCCCTTGAGGACTTCGCCGCACTGGCAGGCCTTCGGGTCCGCCACCCGCACCCCGGGTACGTCGAAGAGCCGCTCGGCGTCGTACGCCGCGTACTCGTCCCGCATCCGCAGGGCGGAGTGTGAGATGAAGCCGAGGCCACGCCACTCGAAGTACGGTCGTAGCTGCATGACCTGGCCGATCGCCTCCAACGCCCGCAGGTTGCCGTCCCACGGCACCACCCGGGTGTACTGGTTCTCCACCTCGCAGCGCCCGTCGGCGAGCTGCTTGAGCAGCAGGTGGACCGACTGCAGCAGATCCAACGGTTCGAACCCGGCGCACACCAGCGGCTTGCCGTAGTCCCGGGCGATGAACTCGTACGGCCGGCAGCCGATGACGGTGGAGACGTGCCCCGGCCCGAGGAAGCCGTCGAGACGCAGGTCCGGTGAGTCGAGGATCGCCTTGATCGCCGGAAGGATCGTGACGTGGTTGCAGAAGACCGAGAAGTTCCTGATGCCCTCGGCGGCCGCCCGCAGCACGGTCATGGCGGTCGACGGCGAGGTGGTCTCGAACCCGATCGCCATGAAGACCACCTTGCGGTCCGGGTTGGTCCGCGCGATCTTCAGCGCGTCCAGCGGCGAGTACACCATTCGGATGTCCGCACCGGCCGCCTTGGCGTCCAGGAACGAGCCGCTCCCACCCGGGACCCGCATCATGTCGCCGAACGCGGTCATGATGACGCCCGGCTCGTTGGCGATGGCGATGGCGTCGTCCACCCGGCCCATCGGGATGACGCAGACCGGGCAGCCCGGACCGTGCACCAGCGAGACGCTCTCCGGCAGGTAGTCCTCGATTCCGTGCTTGTAGATGGTGTGCGTGTGGCCGCCGCAGACCTCCATGAACTTGTACTGCCGTCCCGGCTCGCACAACGCGGCGATCTGGGTGGCCAACGCCTGGGCCTTGTCCGCGTCGCGGTACTCGTCGACGAAACGCATGTCGTCTTCCCTAACTGATGTCGGATTCGGCGAGCGCCTGCAGCTCGTCGGTGTACGCCTGTCCGAGACCGGTCAACATGGCCAACGTGGCGGCCGCCTCGGCCTCGTCGATCTTCGACATGGCGAAGCCGACATGGACGAGCACCCAGTCGCCGATACCGATCTGGTCCGGACCGAGCAGGCCGATGTTGATCGCCCGCCGCACGCCCACGACGTCGACGATGGCCAGGTCGTCACGGCCGGCCTTGATCTCGACGATCTCGCCCGGGATCCCAAGACACATCGGCCTACTCGTCCTCTCCGGTCACATTTTCTCGATCTTGATGTAGCGTCGCAGCGCGGGAAGTTCCTTCCAGAACACCCCGGCGACGGCCACGCCGGCCAGCAGCACCAACAGCTTCCGCACAGCTCACCTCCTTCCGCCCCGGTCAGCCCGGCGGCAGGTTCGGCATGATCGGCAGGATCGGGCCGTGCTGATCGGGCCGGATGCCGGTCGAACGGTGGGCGTCCACCGTGCCGTCATCGTGATGGCCCGACTGCCTCCTCCGCCGCGAGTTGCCCTCCTCCACACCCTTGGTGTGCGCCGGGGCGTCGAGTTCGACGTCGGGATCGCCCACCCGGATCTCGCCCATACCCGCCTCCTCCATCAGTCGTCGCCTGACGGCCGACCATGTCGTCGGCCGAGATCGTCGAAGAACCGGGGAATCTCCCGCCACACCGCGCTTCCCCCCGACATGCCCGTCCAGTGCCGGCGGATGAGCGCGACGAGCCGGAAGCAGTCGTCAACCGGCACCACCCACTGTTGGCCGGCGCCGCGCAGGTTGCCCGTCCACACCAGGAACGCCTCGACCTGTGGCAGCAGCCCGGCCAGCTCAGGTGATCGCGCCTCGACGGCCTGCCAGGCACCGGCATCGATCTCCGACTCCGTGGTGCCGAGCGGGCTCGGGTAGTGCCCGAGCACGCGGCCGTCACGCTGCTTGACGAAGAACACCAGACCGACCGGCACGCCGAGTTCGTCGGCGGACAGGCCCGACAACCGTCTGCCGCGGGTGGGGACGAGCTGGTACCGGCCGCCGCCGGCCGACTCCCGTTCGAAGAGCAGAGAGCACGGCGTGCAGGCGCACATCAGCTCCCCGTCCTGGTCGTCCCACACGTGCCGGTGCTCCGGGCCGACCGGCCCGGCGCACATGCCGCAGCGCTCGACCGAGGCCGCGCGCTGCCGCGCGCGGCGGATCGCCCGCTGCAGGGCGCCCGTCGTCATGTCGTGCCACCCACCGCGAGCGACCCCGCAGCTCGCCCCTCGTTCGTCGATGGCTCATCGGTCCGGTCTGGGCGCTGCCACAAGGTGGCGACCGGGATCAGCGCCGGCGCCGGCGCCGGCGTCACCACGTCGACCCCGGACAGCTCC
Source organism: Micromonospora sp. MW-13 (assembly GCF_003434305.1). Classification (GTDB taxonomy): domain Bacteria; phylum Actinomycetota; class Actinomycetes; order Mycobacteriales; family Micromonosporaceae; genus Micromonospora. Next base: position 44,323 of record NZ_QKKX01000074.1, on the reverse strand, counting down.
GGGGCGAACGTCAACACCAACTCCCGGACCTGGTCCCGCAGCGCTGCGCCGCCACCGCCGCACGAACTCGCCGACAGGCTGATCCTGGCCACCTCGTCCTGGACACCGACCAGCGCGATCTCGGCGCCCTGCGTGCGCAGCTGTGGCCGGAGGTCGTCCACCGCCCGGGCCACCCGCCGGTCGAGCGGATCCGGGTGGATGCGGTGCAACAGCAGCAGGTGCCGCAGCAGCTCGTCGTCGGTGAGGCGGTCGAGCACGCGGGGGCTGCCGGCGGCGAGGTCGATGACGCGGGCCAGCGCCTCGCCGTACACCTCGGTCAGGATCTCGACGGCGTCCAGCGCCAGCTCGGCGGTGCGGCCGGGGGTCTGCTCGAGCTGGGCGAGCACGGCGTCCAGGTGGGCCAGCCGAGGCTCGACGGCCCCGTCGTCGAGCCGCTGGACGTCCGGCTGATCAGCCATGGGAGGCGCCGAACATCGGCGAGTGGATCTTTTTGAGGGTGCGCCCGCCGCCGACGTACATGTGCACCCCGCACGGCAGGCAGGGATCGAAGCTGCGTACCGCCCGCATGATGTCCACACCCTTGAAGTTGTCCGGCCCGTTCTCCTCGAAGATGGGGGTGTTCTGGATCGCGTCCTCGTACGGACCGGGTGTGCCGTAGCTGTCGCGGGGACTGCCGTTCCACGGCGTCGGCGGGTACGGATGGTAGTTGGCGATCTTGCGGTCCCTGATCACGAGGTGATGCGACAGCGCGCCCCGGACGGCCTCGTGGAAGCCGCAGCCGATGGCGTCGTCCGGCACGTCGAACTCGGTGAAGACCCGCATGTCGCCGCCGCGCATCCGCTCCATCGCCCGCTCCAGGAAGTGCAGCGACATCGCCGCGGCGTACGCGATGAAGTAGGCCCGCGAGCGGTCCCGCTCCAGCGCGTTCGACCAGCGCGGGATCTTCCACTCCAACGTCGTCTCGGGCAGCCGCTGGCTCTTCGGCAGCGTGATCAGCACGCTGTGTCCGGTCGACTTGACGTACGGGGTGTCGACCATCTTCGCCAGCGCCGTGGTGTACAGCCGGGCGAAGCAGCCGCCGCCGGTGTCCAGCGCGAGGTGCTCTCCGCTGCTCTTGTCGAACCAGCGGGGGCTCATCACCCAGCTGTACTTGTCGCCGAAGTCGCGCTTCTGTGGATCGGGGAGGGTGGTCTGGTTCCAGGGATGGCGGATGTCGACCGGGTTGCCGAGCGGGTCGTGGCTGACGAACGGCTCCTCCTCGCCGACCCAGTCCTTGTAGTACGAGCTGCCGAGCAGGATCCGGATGCCGAGGTTGATGTCGACCAGGTCGGTGGTGAGCAGCTTGCCGTCGACGACGATGCCGGGCGTGACGTGCATCGCCCGCCCCCAGTTCGTCATGGTCTCGTACCGGTAGTCGACGACGTCCGGATTCTGGAACGCGCCCCAGCAGCCGAGCAGGACCCGGCGGCGGCCGACCTCCTCGTAGCCGGGCAGCGCCTCGTACCAGAAGTCGAAGATGTCGTCGTTGAGGGCGACGGCCTTCTTGACGAAGTCCATGATGCTGATCAACCGGCTCAGGTAGTCGGTGAACAGCGTCGGCTGGGGCATGGTGCCGACGCCACCGGGATAGACCGTCGACGGGTGGACGTGTCGGCCCTCCATCAGGCAGAACATCTCCCGGGTCGTCCGGCTGACCTTCAGCGCCTCCTTGTAGACCTCGCCCTCGAACGGGTTGTAGGCCCGCATGATGTCGGCGATCGTCCGGTAGCCGTGGATGTCCCGGCCCGGTGCGGCGGTCTTCTCGGCGCGGGCGAGCACGCTCGGGTTGGTCTGTTTGACCATCGCCTCGCAGAAGTCGACGAAGACGAGATTGTCCTGGAAGAGGGTGTGGTCGAACATGTACTCGGCGGCCTCGCCGAGATTGATGATCCACTCAGCCAGGGGTGGGGTCTTGATGCCGTACGCCATGTTCTGCGCGTAGACGGAGCAGGTCGTGTGGTTGTCGCCGCAGATGCCGCAGATCCGGCTGGTGATGAAGCCGGCGTCGCGCGGGTCCTTTCCCTTCATGAACACCGAGTAGCCGCGGAACAGCGACGACGTGGTGTGGCACTCGGCGACCACCCGGTTCGCGAAGTCGATCTTCGTGTAGACGCCGAGGTTGCCGATGATCCGGGTGATCGGATCCCACGCCATCTCCACCAGTTCGCCGGGTTTCTGGCCGGCGGCCGTCTTGGCTTCGGTCGCTGTCACGGTTGGTTCCTTTCGATTGCCGCCTGTCGCCGGGGATCTGCCGCGGCGTACGGGCGCCACCGGGGGTTGTAGCCGCTGGTGAGCTCCGGACCGTTGTGGTGCCACTTCGGTTCCCGGTTGGCGGTGACGTTGGTGATGCCGCGCAGGCGGCGGATCAGGGCGCCGTACGGCTTGATGAGCAACGTGGACAGGCTGCCGCCGGGCGGCATGTCCATGAACGGCATGAACTTGTCGGGGAATCCCGGCATGGTGCAGCCGATGCAGATGCCGCCGACGTTGGGGCAGCCACCCACGCCGCCCATCCAGCCACGTTTCGGGACGTTGCAGTTGATGACCGGCCCCCAGCAGCCGATCTTCACCTGGCACTTGGGCGAGTTGTAGTCCTTGGCGAAGTCGGCCTGCTCGTAGTAGGCGGCCCGGTCGCAGCCCTCGTGCACGGTCTTGCCGAACAGCCACTGTGGCCGCAGCATGTGGTCCAGCGGCGGGGGCGGAGCCGAGCCGGCGGCGTGGTAGAGCACCCAGGTCAGGGTCTCCATGAAGTTCTCCGGCTGGATCGGGCAGCCGGGTACGTTGACGATCGGCAAGCCACCCTGGGACCGGAAGTCCCACCCGAGATAGTCCGCCAGGCCCATGCACCCCGTCGGGTTGCCCGCCATGGCGTGGATGCCGCCGTACGTCGCGCACGTGCCGGCCGCCACGACCGCCCACGCCTTGGGCGCCAACTGGTCGATCCACCAGTTCAGGGTCAGCGGCTCGCCGGTCGTCTCGTCATTACCGAACGACGTCCAGTACCCCTCGCCGTTGATGTTCTCGTTCGGGATGGACCCCTCGATGACGAGGATGAACGGCTCGGTCATCTCCCCACGGGCCGCCCGGCGGTACGGCGCCAGGAACTCCTCGCCGCCGGCCGCCGGCGACAACACCTTGTTGTGCAGGTTGACCTTGGGCAGGCCGGGAACGAGCCCGAGAACGATGTCCTCGATCGCCGGCTGACCGGAGGCCGTCATGGACACGGAGTCTCCGTCGCAACTCATGCCCTCGGAGATCCAGAGGACGGTGACCTCGTCGAACCCGGTCTCGTGCGGGATCACCGCACCGGTGTCGCCGATGCTCTGCGTCATGTGCGTGGCCTCCCTTGCATCCGATCCCGCAGCCGGTCGTAGATGGCCGCCAGCGGCGCCACGAAGGCCAGCGGCGGGGGCTCTTCCGGTGCATGCGGGTGCGGGCGTGTCGGGGCCCGCTGCTTGCCCTGGTCGATTTCCTGGCCCAGCTCGCGGAGGGACTGCTTGTCGGCCCGGTCGCAGAGCAGCGGCATGAGTTCGTTCTCGTCGTCCCGCACGTGCCGAGCGACGGCGGACGCCAGCAGCTCCATCAGCTCGTCCTCTGCGCGATCGCCGGCCCGGCAGCGGTCGAGTTCGAGGAGCAACTCCTTGATCGGCCGGTGCCCGGCGAGATGCCGGTCGACCACCCGCGGATCGGCCAGCACCTTCGCGGCGAACGGATAGAGGAGGACCTCCTCGACCGCGGCGTGCTTCGACAGTTCGCGGACGAGGATCTCCACCACGCCCCGCCGTTGCGCGTCCGATGCCGCTGCCCGGTAGTCCCGGAACAGCTGCTCCACCACGCGGTGGTCGTGCCGCAGCAACTCGGTGGCGTCCATCAGCGCGCTCCCGACGCGACGCCGTCCAGCGTGATGGACTCCAGGACGACGTCGTCGCTGCCGGTGACCTCGACGTCGACGCCCCCGCAGCCGGGGCAGGCCACCATCGCGAGGTGGTCGTCGACCCGCGCGTTACGACCACAGTCATGACACCGCACCGTCATCGGCTCCAGCACCAGATCAAGGGCGGCGTCCGCGACCACCGTGCCCACCGCGGCCACCTGGATGCCCTGCGTAACGACATCACGGTCAACCGCGTGACCGCCGATCCGCACCCGCAGACCGGTGACCCGGCGCCCGGCGGCCCGGCGGACCACCGCCGCCACGATCGCCTCGGACAGACCTGTCTCATGCATCGGCGGTCACCCCCCTCTCGCCTGCCGTTCGCCGCGGGCTCTCCTGCCGCTTGGGTGCGGTGTGGAGCCGCGCGGATTCCTCGTGGACGATTTCGACCACCATCCGGACCGCCTGGTCGACCGCGGCGGCGAGCGGAGCCGACAACCCCATACGCTCGTCGAGGACAGCGGGTTGGCAACCCACCACGAGGATCCGGCCAACGCTGCCGCCCAGACCGCGCAGCAGGCGCAGCACCGACTCCGGATCCATGCCGTGACCGTCGGCGGCCGGCGCCTCCAGTACGTCCGCCGGCCGCAGTGCCCAGCCGGGGTCGTCGAGGTCCACCTCGAGGACGGCCAGCGTCCCAGGGGCCTCGTCCAGCGGCAACGCGTCCACCATGACAAGCACGTCGTGGTGCCCGTCCAGCAGATCGTAGGCCAGGTGCATCCCGCGTATCCCGTAATCGGACACATCCACCCCCGCGGGTAGGACGGCGTCCCGGAGGCGCTGGACGACCTCCACGCCGAAGGCGTCATCCGCGAGGAAGATGTTGCCGATGCCGGCGACGAGGATCCGACGGTTGCCGTCGCTGTTCATCGCGCCTCCACCTCGCCGGCCAGCGGCTCCACCTCTTCCGGGCGGAAGTGACGCAGGCGCCCGTACCACTGGTGCAGCTCGGCGCCCGGGTCGTCGTCCACGGTCACGGCTAGGAACCGCGACCCGTCGATGTCGAGCAGCACCTGCTCCACCCGGCCGGTACGGCCCTCCAGGAACATGTCGTGCGCGTCGGTGCCGCGCCGCCGGGGTCGTAACCGGACCCGGCTGCCCCGCGACAGCCGGGTGCCCGCGACGAGGACGGTCTCCGGGTCCGGCGCGATTTCCGCATCGGTGTCGAACCCCCGCCGGGGTCGTTCCGGCCCGGTGGCGGAATCGCCCGGCCGGTGGACGGGCTCCAAGGACCGAATCGCGCCGTGCAACCGTTCGAGTACCTCGGGCGGCATCGCGTCGACGCGGTCGAGGATCGCGGCGGCGCGGGGGTCGGTGGCCCGGGCCTCCCGTTTCTCCGCATCGGAGAGGGTGAGGGTACGAAGCGAGAGAATTTCGTCGATCTCGGTCGCGTCGTGCAGGTCACCGGGGCTTTCCGGCGCGATCCGAGGGTGGTCGTAGAGGATGATGGGCGAGGAGAGAACGACCTCAGAAGTGCCGGACGCGCCGGCGAGCACCGGGAACGTGTGCACGTTGCGGCACTCCCGCGCGGCCGGTGCCGCCCATTCGGGCGGGTCGAGCAGGGACAGGAATCGCCCCTGGCTGACGGTGGTCAGCGTGTGCGCCGCGATCAGGCAGCAGCGCAACGCCTCATCCCGAGGGCTGTCCGCCGGTGTCGTTCGGTCCGTGTTCTCGACGCGCAGCCCGAGCCGCAGCAACCGGAACGGCGCCGGGGACGGGACGGCGGAGACGGCGACCGAGGCGGACAACGGCCATCGCCGGCGTACCACCCGCCCGACCGGCTCGCCCCGCTCGTCGGCCAACAGCTCGACGTCCTCTCCGCCGGGCACGTGGACGTCGAGGCGTCGGCCACGCCGAAAGTCGCCGACCGGTGCCTCGATGTCGAACTCCCGCGGCACCGCCTCGTCGAAGCTGAGCTCCGTACGGCCACCGGCCTCGATCCGGTCGACCGGCCGGTACCCACCGTCGGTCGTGCGTAGCTCGGTCACCTTGCCTTGCAGGTGCAGGAACCGTAACCGGATCCGGACGACCGCCGTCTCCGGCGCCTCCATCAGGCATTCGGTCTGCTGCCAGGACGACTCGGCCGAGCCCGCAACGCTGCTGTCGACCAGGCCGTGGGCCTCACCCCAGGCGGGGGGCACGAGGACACCGAACTGCCAGCGGACCCGGTTCTTGGCCGAGGAACGCCGATACGGGTAGAGCAGGTAGCCCTCGTACAGGATCGCATCCGCGATCGCCTCGGCACCGTTGAACACGGCGCTCGGGCACTGGGTCTGCACGATGCTCACCTCCTTCGCCGGCACGCGACACCGGCTCCGGCACGCGGTCACTCCGGTCTAGCCAATCCCCTCGGGGAGCCGTAAGTGCGCGTTGCCGGTAGGTGACGAGGGCATTCACTGAATCGGGTGATTCGGCGCGGCGGCCTCCGCCGACGGCTGGAGCCGGGCCGGAGCACCCGGGGTGTCGAGCGCTTCGCGACGACCCCCTCGATCCCTGCCGCGGTCCAGGTGGCCAACCAGTCGGCCGCCTCATCGGCATCGGTGGTGTGCGGGCTGAGGGTGAGCTGCGGCGCCGCGCCGGCGAGGACGTCGGCGAGACGCGCCCGCCGCCGCGCCAGCGGCGCATCCATGAGCGCCCCTCCGCATCGGCCAACAGATCGAACACGACGTAGTGCGCGGGATGCTGCCGGGCCATCCGGAGCAGGCCGGTCCCTGCGGTGACCCGTCGTTGCAGCAGGGCGAAACTCGTCGGCTCGTGCTGCCACACCACCAGTTTCCCGTCCGGGACCACACCGGCTGGCAGTGGCCGCACCGCGCGGGTGATGTCTGCCGGCGATGTGGGATATCAGAACTGTCCGAATGCTGCCTTCGGGTCGCCACTGCCCCTGGGCGCGGTCTGCGGCAGATCCAAGCACCCGATCTTGACCGGTAGGGCGATCGGAGTACGCCGGAAAGCGGCAATAGGTCGGTAAAAGTGCGGCGAGCCAGGCGAGGCATCCGCGGACTCGGGAGGTGTAGGCGCGGCGGGTGTCGGCGCCGAACATCGTTACCGTGTCCAGCTGGCCGACGTGGAGGGCCAGCACGGCGTCCAGGTCAGGAGGCAGCACGGCGGGCGCGCGACCGCGCTGCCGGGCGCCTTCTTCGCCAGCGTCGGCCGCGGCGAGCACGGCTGCGGCGGGCGGCTTCGTGTTATCTCAGTCCGATTCGTTAGGCCGTGACCCGCCGGGGTTACTGGTGGGGGTTTCGGAGCGGAAGCTGTGCCCGAGCTGTTCACCGAGGCCGAAGTAGTGGCGGAAGTTGTAGATCAGTGGGTTCCAGGCGCCGGGGTCGATGTGGCCGGTGTCGGCTACGACGATGCGTGCGTCGGCGTGTACGGCTAGCACTTGGGCCTCGATGATGAAGAAATCGCCGTCGGCAGCGGTGTGGATTGCGGTGGTGCGCGCCTCCAACTGCAGAGGGCAGTCGGCCACTCGTGGTGGGCGTACGCGCACCGAGGGTTGTGGGCGCAGGCCGGCGGCGGTGAACTTCGCTGGTTCGTAGCGGAAACGGTCACTTTTGCTTGCCGGTACCGGGTGTCGGCCGGTCAGCGGCGCGAGTCGTTCGACCGCCTGCCACTGGTGCGCGGCCGGCAGGTTGACGACCATGTCCGGGCGTGCGGTGAGGTTGTGCCCGCTGCACCCGTCGGTCCCCAGGCCGAGCACGATGGTGTGGCCGAGTGCCCAGGCCGAGGACATGGGGGCCAGGTTGGCGCTGCCGTCGTCGTTCTCGGTGCTCAGCAGTACCACCGGGGTGCCGAAGTACAAGATCTTCGGGTTGATCGTCACGTGCGTGGTGGCCGCCGGGTCGCTGAGGGTCGTCATGGTCGTCGACGGTAGGGCCGGGATACTTCGGTGGTCGCCGAAACGTCGGTGCGTCATGATTGGCGGATGGATTCCGGGAGCGCGGCCGCGGCGGTGGCCAGCTGGGCGGCGTTGCTGGCCGACCACACCCGTGCGACGGTGTGCCTGGCACTGCTTGATGGCCGCGCCTGGACCCTCGGTGAGCTGGCCCGCCACGCCCGGGTGGCGGTATCGACGCTGAGCCAGCACGCCGATCGGCTCGTCGCCGCCGGCCTGCTGGTGCAGCATCGTCAGGGCCGGCACCGTTACCTGCAGCTGGCCGACGCGCACACCGCCTCGCTGATCGAGGCGGTGGCCGCCGCGGCCGGGCACCATCCGGCGCCGGCGCGGTCGCTGTCCGGCGTGCACCGCGATCGCGCGCTGGCGCATGCGCGAACGTGCTACGACCACCTGGCCGGCACCGTCGCGGTGGCTATCGCTGAGGCCATGACCCATCAGGGTCTGCTGACCTGGCGTCACGGCCTGGCGCTGACCACCGACGGACTGACCTGGCTGGAAGATCTCGGCATCGCCCTACCCGACACCGGCGACAGCCGTCGACCGGTGCTACGCGCCTGCCTGGACTTCACCGTCCGTCGTCCTCACCTGGCTGGCACGGTCGGCGCCGCCCTGTGCCGGCACGCGTTCACCGCCGGCTGGATCACTCGTATCGGCACCAGCCGTGCGGTCACCATCACCACAACAGGGCGCCAGGCCATGGCGCGGCACCTCGGCATCGACGAGCAGACGCTGCGCCAACCGGGAACTGTCTAAAGAGAGCGTTTCTGCGTTAGTCGGGTGTGTTGAACGTGTGGCGTTGCTGGCGGCTGGCGGGTCTGCCTCGGGTGAGACGGCGGAGCATGCCGCCGAGGGCGGCCCATCGGATCATGGACGCTGACGTGCTGGGGTGGGTCTCGTAGTCGCGGGCCAGGCGGAAGCAACGACCACGAGCGGCGACTGCCGTAAGAACGTCGAAACAGCCGAATCCATGGTGGACAGCGCATCGCACTATCCATGGTTGTCGGATTAGCATGTGGCGGACCGGCGAGCCGGTCCCGCGCCGTAGCAACCTCCGAAGGGGCTCGAATGACGGCAATCACCAACCGCCTGGATGGGGCGGTAGTTGACCTGGAGAACGCCAACATCGCACGGATTTACGATTACTATCTGGGAGGCCTCTACAACTTCGAAATCGACCGGCAGAAAGCGGAGCGCATCAAGCTGATGCTGCCCAGCGTCGACCTGCTGGCTCGCGGTAACCGGGACTGGCTGCGCCGATCCGTGCGGCATCTGGTGGCGCAGGGGGTGGAGCAGTTCATCGACATCGCGGCGGGTCTGCCGACTGCCAACAACACACACGAGGTGGCGCACGCCCTCAACCCCCGCGCGCGGGTGATCTACGTGGACAATGACCCATCGGCCGTCATCCACGGCGAGGAGATCCTCGCGAAGGAGCCGCTCGCCGCCATGGCGGAAGTCGACGGAAGGCACCCTGAGCAGGTGTGGGCACACCCAGCAACCCGCGAGTTGATCGACCTCTCTCAGCCGGTGGGGATCATCATGGGTGGGCTGCTCGTGTTCGTCTCCGACGAGGATGACCCGAAGGGGCTCGTCGCGGCGTACCGGGACGCCTTGGCACCTGGCAGTTACCTCGCGATCTCCCACCTCACCGCCGACACGGTGGACGCCGAAACAAGAGCACAGGTAGACCGAATGGTCGCCGCCTACCAGGCCGGGGTCGGTGCGACCCTCTACGTGCGGGACAAGGCGACGTTCACGTCCTGGTTCGAGAGTATGGAACTGATTGATCCGGGGGTGACCCTGATGGCGGACTGGCGTCCGGATCCGGGTCTGGACGTGGATGCCCAAACGCCGTCGCGGCAGCTCGGCTATGGCGCGATAGGCCGGATCGCTAGTTGATCCGTGACTGCTGCCTTGGCTGCCCCGGCGGCCAAGGCAGCACTGGACCGAGTCGTTCGGGCTGGGTCCGGCTACGCCGCGATGTAGAAGCTCCAGGATTTCGGCGCCAAGCTGACGATTGTGAGATGAAGCTTGGTCTGCCACCAGGAAGTGACACCTGAGGTGGCTTGCCTTGTGGTGAGCCACCCCACTTTCATCGCTCCATCAAAGCGGGGGGAACTCAGAGTTTCTTGATCATAATCTGATGGCCGTGGGGAGGTAGTCGTCCGTGGCAGCACCGAAGAGATACCCCGATGAGCTACGCCAGCGCGCTGTGCGCTTGTACCGCGAGTCGGACCCGAAGCCGGTGATCCGGCGCCTGGCCGAGCAGCTCGGCGTGCATCACGAGGCGTTGCGGAACTGGATCCGGCAGGCCGAGGCCGACGCGGGTGAGCGTCACCTCCAACGCGTGGAAGAGCAGCGCTACGCGGCTTGAGAACAAGCTCATGGCTACAGCTTCCGCAACCGAGGACCTCGCCGTGGCGTTGCGCAAGCAGCAACACCTTGACCATGCCCTAAGCAGAATCGCTCGCTTCCCGATCTGTGCTGCCGGCAGGCTGTCGAAGTGAGAGCGAGCTTCAGCGGTGAGGTGGCGACGTACTACGCGAGGCACCGACGCGGTTACCCGCCCGAGGTGCTCGACGCCCTCGTCGAAGCGTTCGGCCTCGGCCCCGCAGACACGGTGGTCGACCTCGGCTGCGGCACCGGCCAGTTGAGCCTCCCGCTCGCCGCCCGGGTCGGGGCCGTCATCGGCATGGACCCGGAGCCGGACATGCTGGCCTTGGCCCGCCAGGCCGCCCTCAACGCTGCAAGACCCAACGCCACGTGGCTGCTCGGCGATGACAGCGACCTGCCCGCGCTGGGCCGGCTACTCGGCGACCGGACGATCGGCGCGCTGACCGTTGCCGTCGCTATCCACTTCATGGACCGCGACGCGCTGTTCAGGGCCGTCCGACCGCTGCTGCGTCCAGGCGGCGGCGTCGCCGTGGTCACTAACGGCGCACCGCTATGGCTGCAGGACGCCGAGTGGTCCGGGGCACTGCGCGAATGCCTGGAACGGCTGCTCGGGCACCCCGTCACAGCGACGTGCCAAACCGACGAGGCCGGCCGCCTACACAACCAGAACGCCCTCGTTCGCGCCGGCTACCGATACACGGAGTCGTTGGTGCAATACGACGCTCCGCTCACCATCGACGACATGGTTGGCGGCGTCTTCTCCGCCATGTCGGCCGACCGACTGCCCTCCATGCAGGGCCGAGCCACGTTTACCGCCGAGGTCCGCGACGCCCTCGGAGGGCGCGACAAGGTCACCGAGCGGATCCGCGTCTGGCTGCAGTTCGGCACGCCCGATTGAAAGCTGCACCTCGCCCAACTACAGCCTTTAACTGATGCGCCAGCTCGTCCACGGGATCCCGGTGGCCGCTCACTCAGCACCTCCCGAGCTGGTCGAGCATGCGCCGCCGGAACGCCTCGTCCGCGAACAGCGCGATCCGCTGGGCATAGACGTTCTTGGCCGCCGGCTCGTCCTGCTGGAACGTCAACGGCAGGGTGTAGCCGAAAAAGCGGAAACAATTCAACAGCATCGCCTCCAGCAACAGGCTGTCGTCGACGCCGCCGCGCACCTCCTCGTACGCGGTCAGGAATTCGCGGACGAAATAGACGTCGAGCTCCGTGTCGCCGCGGAACGCGAACTCCATGGCCGCGATCGCGACGTCGAAGAATTGCGTGCCGTAGTAGGCGTCGTCGAAGTCGATGACGCCGACGATCATGCCGTCGCGGACGATGGTGTTACCCGGATAGAGATCGGCGTGCACCAACCCGAGGGGCAGGTCGTCCGCCGCGAACGGCGCCCGCGCGCGCACCCAGGTGGCGGCGATCCAGTCGGCGAACTCGTCGTCGCCGTGCTCGCGCAGCAGCCGGGTCGACTCCTCGACGAGGCTGTCGATGAAGTCGACGTCGCAGCGTTCCTTGTGGCCGGCCGGGGTGAACTCCGCGAGGGCGTTCTGCATCTCGCCCAGCAGCCGCCCCGTCTGCCGTGAGACCTCCCGGGAGAGATCCGCCTCGTCGAGGACCTCGCCCTCGATGAAGGTCAGGATGGCGCACAGGTGGCCGTCGATCCGTGCCGGGCCGGTGCCGGCCGGGTCGACCGGGCGCTGCGCCGGCAGTCCGGCGTCGGTGATGTGGCGCAGGGCCGACAGCTCGAACTCAATCTCCTCGACGCTGCGCTCGCTGTGGTAGACGCGCAACAGGTAGGCCGCATCGTCGCAATCGACCCGCATGTTGGTGTTGATGATGCCGCCGCTTATCGGCGTGATTCTCGATACCGTCAGTCCGCGGCTGGAGAACAGCGCCTGCACCGCATTCTCCGGAATCTCTACAGTGGCGTGGAGTCGTGGTTCGGTCATAGCGTTTCTTCCATTTTAAGATCGGCGCCGGTGGTTTTGACGATCAGGTGGCTGATCACTTCAGCGTAGTGGACGAGGTCGTCGGCACCGACGTGCTCGTCGGGCGCGTGGGTCTGCGCCAGGCTTCCCGGGCCGCAGGCGGCCGACGCGAAGGCGCGGTAGAGCCGCAGGTCGCAGGGGGAGGGGAAGCCGGGGTGCTCCGCCGGCCGCCCGGCGGTAGCCAGGGCAGCCGGCGGAGGGCGGCGGACAGGCGCCGTCCTCCGCCGGGGTGTTCCCGGGAACGACATCCGGGTCAGCCGCAGCGCCGCGTGGCCCGGCGTCAGCTCGCGCAGCCGCGACGTCAGCAGCTCCCGCACGTCGTCACGGGACATGTCCGGCACCGAGAACACCACGCCCTCGGCGCGGCAGCTCGTCGGCGGTACGGCGGCGTCCTGCCCGCCGTTGATCCTGCCGATCGTTGCTGTCGTAGCGCGCGAAGCCGTCGCTGCCCCGGATGCGGGCGCCGAGGGCCCGGCTGGCGGCCACCCCACCCACCGCCGCCGCGGCCCGTTCGATCGCGGACTCGTCGGACGACGACTCGGCCATGTGCACCCGCCTGCCCCCGATGTCCAGCACGAAGTGGTGGACGCCGAGGGTGGCCGCGCAGATCCGCATCGCGGTCGGCCCGATCAGGCTCTCTGCTTCTTCGTCCCCTGTGGACGTCCGGTTGCTCGGTGGCTGCTCGTCGGCGCAGCCCCCGCCAGCGACGGCCAGGTGAGCAATAGTCAAGACTTGTGGATGAGAAATCTTGATTAGGCAGCCGTGGCCGTGCTCGTGACGGGCTCGGCGGCGGGTCGTTCGACGAGTTTGCCGCGTTCGAAGCGGGCGCCGGCGCGGACCAGGGCGACCAGGTGCGGTGCGTTGACCGCTCGCCACCGCTGCTGGGCGGCTTCGATCAGCTTGAACGCCATCGCGAGGCCGGCGGCCTTCGAGCCGGGCCCCTTGGTGACCTTGGTGCGGTGCCGGACCGTGGCGAAGGTCGACTCGATCGGGTTGGTGGTGCGCAGATGCACCCAGTGCTCAGCCGGGAAGTCGTAGAACGCGAGGAGTTCGTCGAGGTCGTCGACGACCTTGGCGACGGCCTTGCCGAACTTCGCCCCGTAGGCGAGCTTGAACGCGGCCACGGCGCGGCGGGCGTGGTCACGGTCCTCGGCGTTCCAGATCTCCGCGAGGGCCTTCTTCGCCCCGGGATGCGCCGATTTCGGGAGGGCGGCGAGAACGTTGCCGATCTTGTGGAACCAGCAGCGCTGTTCCCGTGTCTCGGGGAACACCTCACGTAGCGCGTTCCAGAACCCGAGCGCACCGTCGCCGACGGCGAGGACCGGGGCGCGCATGCCGCGCCGCTTGCAGTCGCGTAGCAGGTCGGCCCACGAGCCGGCCGACTCACGGTAGCCCTCGGCCAGTGCGATGAGTTCCTTGCGGCCGTCGACGCGCACCCCGACCACGACGAGCAGGCACAGTTTCGCCTCGTCGAGGCGCACGTTGAGGTGCACGCCGTCGGCCCACACGTATACGTAGTCGGCCGCCGACAGGTCCCGCCCGTTGAAGGCGCGGGCCTCGTCCTGCCACTGCACGGTGAGCCGGGTGATCGTGGCCGCGGACAGCCCGGCGCTGGTGCCCAGGAACTGCTCCAGGGCGGGCACGAAGTCCTGCGAGGACAGGCCGTACAGGTAGTTAATCCGCGGGTTCGGGGTTCGAGTCCCTGGCGGCGCACCAGCAGTAACACCCTCAGGGCCGGTCGTTCAGACCGGCCCTGACTCCTTTTGGTGGCCCCTACGTCAGGCATCGAACAGATAACCGAGCTTGTCTGTGGTCGACCGCTGGGACTGCCGGGTCACCTCTACGTGGACGTAGATCATGGAGGCGCATTCAAGCCAGGCTGCGTCGAGGTCTGTCAAGCATCTTCGATGCTTCGGTTGATGGTCAGCGACGCGTTCCGGTGGCGGCCCGCGTCAGCTCCTACGGGATAGCCCCTCCGCCCGAGTCGCTGTTGCCTCTGGCTGTGAGTTCGCCCTCCGCCTCTTCGAAGAGCGTCTGGCGCAGTCGCCACCGGTGCCGGCGACTGATTAGGAACTCGGTGACAGCCGTCACCAGGCAGACCCCGGCAAGGCCGGCTAGGGCCTGCAGAGCGGGCAGCCAGGCGGTGACCGGCAGTAGGGCCAGCAGGAGTGCGGCGGCGCCGAGTCGGGGCCAGATGACGATGAGGATGCCGTGACCTAGCCGCCCGTGGAACGCGGCGTGGGCGAGCAGGAACAGGGCGACGCCGCCGTACATCGCGTACCGGCCGGTCCGGTCGAGCGGATCGCCGCGGTTGTATGAGTTGGCGGTCTCGATGAGGCCGGGCGTGTGTTTCAGTCCGAGGGAGAGCAGGATGATCCCTGCGATCATGGGTAGGTGCAGGTAGGTGTAGGCGTCCCGGGCGAGTCGTACCCGGTGGAGCGGGTCGGCGGTGCGCAGTGCGTGCTCTCCGACGAGCGCGGAGAGGTCGAAGTAGATCCATTCGAGGGAGCAGGCGATGACGGCGGCGAGCGCCGAGGCGATGAGGAAGCTCGCTGTGGCGTGCAGGTAGCTGCCGGTGACGCCGATCGACACCAGCACCTCGCCTAAGGCCAGGATGATGATCAGGTTGTGTCGCTCGGCCCAGTGCCGGGCGGAGAAGATCTGCCGACGCACGGGTAGCGCCATCCCGGTGCCGTAGTCGATGCTGATGGCCAGTACCCACAGGGCTATCTGGCCGGCCAGCGTTGTCGTGCTGCCGAGCCCGCCCAGCGGCAGCAACGCGGCGCTGAGCAGTAGGCCGATGGCGGCGAGCGCCGGCACGGTGAGCGACACGATCTCGTGGCCCCGCAGGCTCGGCGTGGCGTACCAGCGTAGTCCCAGGTACAGAAGCCGGACTGTGGCGTAGCAGCCAACGAACCCGACAGGGGCTGCCACGCCGCCGGGAACATCCCTGAACGCGTCCAGCGTGATAGCCGCCAGCACGAACAACACCGGCGTTGTCGCCAGCAGGGTGAGCCTGGCCAGGCCGAAGTTTGCCCGTACCCGGTTGCTCAGCCAGGCGAAGAGCGACCACAACCACCAGAGCAGGGTCAGGACAAGCAGCCCGTGCACGACACCGAGCCCACCCTTGCCGGCGGTCATCAGCGTGGTGACCTGAATGAACGCGAAGACGAACACCACGTCGAAGAAGAGCTCCGCGGTGGAGACGCGAGAATGTTCGGAGATCCGCCAAACGCCTGGGCGCAACCTCTGGACCATGGAAGAGGCCTCCCGTGATCAGGCTGAGCTGGACCGCCGGCCACCCGCGTTGCATCCACGTCTCCTCGTCGCGGCAACTCGCTGTCTGGGGCTACCCTGGCCGACGCGCCGCAAACCGGTGGATCACTGCTCTGGATGCGGTTGGGCGACTCGGCATGGCCTTGCCGGTCCGTACTCGCCTACCTGATGGTCTGGGTCTCCGCACCCCTGTTTCTGCGAAGGATCGGTGCGGAGGCTTGTGTGCGGAGCCGGCGTTGCCCGGCCGTGGTTGCGGGTACCCGGCACGGATGGCGGAGGTACTTGAAGACGGGGACATCTACTTCCTCTACCGGCCACGGGTGGAGGAGGAGCACGTCGACTCGCTGGAGGAGGTGCAGCGGCTGCTGGTCGTGATGCACCCGTGGCGGGGACGACACCTGCGGCTGCTCGTGGTCGGGCGCAAGCGCCTGCCCGGAATCGACCAGCACGACCGCTTCTGGGCGTTCGTCGACGAGGTGGTGGACCGGCCCGAGCAGTTGCACAAGGCCCTCCAGGCGCGCGCGTACCGGACAAACACCCGCGGCGGACGGGAGCAGCCGCCGGCCCGGCCGGTGGCGGAGGGGGCGTACGTGATCGCCCGGCACGACGACCACACCCATCTGGCGTACGAACTCGAACTCCCGCTGCGCCTCGGAGCGCCGCAGCACGAGCTGAGCATCGAGCCGGAGGCGAGCTACATCATCACGGTGAAGAACCCGCAAGCACCCTCCCCGCCCAGGGTCGGGCTGCGCGGGGACCAGAAGGTCAAACTGCCCGCCCAGCTGCAGGGGAAGTTCCACGGCCGTCGTTTCGCCCCGCTCGACCCGCCGAACTTCCTCGACCATGCCGGCACCGAACTCGTCCTCGTCGGCGCGGCCCACGACGCCTCCGAGGAGCTACGGATCGACCTGGACGCGGAGGTCGAACGGGCGGCGCGGAGCACGATCTTCGGGGACCTGCGGATCGGACGCCGGGATCGCCCGGTCGAGCCGCTTTTCGCAGGGGAGTGGGCGTAGCCACCCGCCGGTACGGCGAGGCAGTCAGAAGGCGGAGCGGCTGAGCTCGGCTCGGCTTCCCGCCGTCCACGAGGACGGCCATAACTGGCCCCACCTGACGATGATCTTGCCTGCGTTAAATAACGGTGTGTGACGGTTGAGGTCGTCGGCACCGCCACTCGGAACTGCACGCATCTGCCGATGAGCGTGCGTCGGGCGCCTGGTCCCACCAGGCCAGCACCTGTGCATGCAGCCGTCGACGACCCAGTTCACCGACCGAGAATCGATCCGCTCATTGGCCGTGGTCTTCCAGCAGCGCCGCGCCCTGGGCCCACTCGATCCGATACTTCTTGGCTTGGTGCAATCCCCGAGCCGCGTCGATCGGCCGGCCTTGCGTGCCGCGCGCTGCGATGCAGGGATCAGCGCCTCGATCGAGCAGGCGCTGTAGGACGCGGCAGCGGGCGGCCTGTTGCTCGGCTGGCCACGGTGCGGTACCGGTGGCCGCCGTATGCCACAGCGCGGTGCGTCCGGTGCTGTCCACAGCGTTGATCGGGCAGCCAGCGGCGAGGAGCCTGTCGATGATCTCCAGTGGAGCATCGGTGGCAGCGCCAACTCCACCGCGGGCCACCTCATGCAGCGGTGTGGTCTTGAATGTCGAAAGGGCCCCGGCGTCCGCGCCGGTGGCCAGCAGCACCGCGACGACCTCGGACGCCGCCATCCCGGCGGCGATGTGCAACGGCGTATACATACGGTAGTTGCCGGCGTCCACGACTGCGCCTGCGGCTACCAGCCGAGCCACCTCTTGCACATCGCCCGCCCTGGCGGCGATGTGAGCAATTGTCAAGAGTTGTGGATGCAGTAGTCCTATTAAGCCGCTCCGGCCTGATAGCTCGGCGATCGCCTGGGCTGCGGCGCGTCGTACTGGCGGCTCGGGGTGATTGACGAACACATCGATGGTGGAGTGTGCGTCGGGGTCGTGGGTGGCGGCGAGGATGTCGAGGGCGTACTCGGCGAGCAGGATCGGTGGCATCGCCGGCAGCTGTCGCTGAAGGGGATGGAACAGCCGCAGCGGCAACTCATAGTGATCGAACGCCTCGGCTATGGCGTGCAGCGCGGACTCCTTTACGGCTGCGTCCGGATCGTTGATAGCCGGGTCGACAAGCGCGGTCACCGCAGCTTCGGCATCGGCGGCGTCGAGCGTGCCGGTACGCAGCAGGTCGCCGAGGGCTTCGGCGGCGAGGTCGCGCTGCCGGGCGTCCTGGTGGGTGAGTTCGGCCAACGCGGTCAGTAAGGTGATCATGCCACTGCCTGGTCGTGTCGCTCGATGAGGCGCCCGTCGACGAAGACGGCGCCGGCGCGGACCAGGGCGACCAGGTGTGGGGCGTTGACGGCCCGCCATCGGTCCGGGGCGGCCTCGATGAGCTTGAACGCCATGGCCAGCCCGGCGGCCCGGCTTCCTGGCCCTTTGGTGACGCGGGTGCGGTGGCGCACAGTGGCGAAGGTCGACTCGATCGGGTTGGAGGTGCGCAGGTGGATCCAGTGCTCGGCCGGGTAGTCGTAGAAGGTCAGCAGCACGTCGAGATCGTCGGTGATCTTCGCGGCGGCCTTGGGGAACTTCGCCCCGTAGGCGGTGGCGAATCGTTTCGCGGCCACTGCGGCGTGTTGCTTACCTTCGGCGTTGTAGATCTCGGCCAGGGCGGTCTTCGCGCCGGGGTGGGCGGACTTCGGTAGTGCGGCGAGGACGTTGGCGACCTTGTGCACCCAGTCCCGCTGGACGCGGGTCTCGGGAAACACCTCGCGCAGCGCGGCCCAGAATCCCAATGCCCCGTCGCCGACCGCGAGGACCGGGGCCCGCATACCGCGGCGGGCACAGTCGCGCAGCAGGTCGGCCCACGAGCCGGTCGACTCGCGGTAGCCGTCAGCGAGGGCGACCAGTTCCTTGCTGCCGTCGGCACGGACTCCAACGATGACCAGCAGGCATAGCTTGTTCTCGTCCAAGCGCACGTTGACGTGGATACCGTCGGCCCACACGTACACGTAGTCAACCTGCGACAAGTCCCGCTTGCACCACGCGTGATAGTCATCGGTCCATTGCTTGATCAGTCGGGTGATGGCCGCTGCCGACAGTCCGGCCGCGGAGCCCAGGAACGACTCCAGCGCGGGCACGAAGTCCCCGCTCGACAGGCCATGCAGGTACAGCAGCGGCAACACCTCGGCGATCTTCGGGCTCTTGCGGCACCACGGCGGCAGGATCACCGATCGAAACCGGCGGCGCTCGCCGGTGGCCGGATCGACGCGCTTGTCGTTGACCCGCGGGCCGACCACCTCGATCGCGCCGGCCGCGGTCGTCACCTGCCGGGGCTGCGCATGGCCGTTGCGCACCACCAGCCGCCGGCCCTGCTCGTCGCGTTCGTCTGCCAGCTCCGCCAGGTAGGCGTCGACCTCGGCCTCCAACGCGGCCGCCAACATCCGCCGCGCCCCCTCACGAACAATGTCATCCAGCAGCGAGACGCCATCACGTCGCTGCCCGTCCTCGGTGACTACAGTCAGCACGGGCGTGCCTTCCCAACCGACGCTGCAACGTCGGCCTTGCTCGAGACCTACACGAATCGATCACCGGGAAGGTACGGCCCCATCCCGGTCGATCCACAGGTCTTGAGCATTGCTCCGGCCAGGTCACTGCGTGCACCTATCCGGGGGTGCGAGTCAGTAGCCAGCGCGCAACAGCACTTTGGCGTCATGCACAGGCCCGGCTTTCCCGTTGTGAGGACCTGCGGTAGCAGTGCTATTTAGAGGACGTCTCAGCGCGTATTTTGCCGGCTATGTGGGTTTGGTCGTATCGCCAGGTTGGGGTGTTTTCGGCGGTGAGTCTTTGGTCGTGGTCGTCGGTGGTGTCACTGCCGTAGCGCGCGAACATGAGCAGGGCGCGTCGCTCGTCCAGCGGCATCGTCGTGTCCGGCAGGCGCGGTGTCGCCGCCAGCCACCGGCTTGCGGCCCACGTTCCAATCGCCGAGTCGACGGCCTGCGGGTCGACGTTGGGGCAAGACCCGCCAGATCGTCGACCCGATGCATAGCTACTCACCCCCGCCGCCGTCGCCATAGCGAGCGTCAGGACGACCAGCCGGATGGTCCCGGCCCCGCGACGGCCGGCCGTCCGATACCCCGGCCAGCAACTCCGCGGCAGGCCGTGGCGCGTATCGGCGGCGCCGTCACCTCGCGAAACGGCACCGTTGGGAACGGGACCAGTAGCGGGAATGTCACACTGAACCACGACGGAGGCTGTCAGGGACAAGGTCCGTGAGAAGCTCTCGTCCTGCCGGAGCTTCTCGCTCAATACGCCGACGTTGCCGTACCACGACGGTTGCTTCCGACAGTGACATTGTGATCTTGGCGTGGTCGTGGCGGTGTAGGTGACCTGCGGGTCGCCCAGCGTGCGGGGCAAACCGGCCATGTTTGCACACCGAGGAGTATATGTGTCGGCACAGGACAAGCTAGAGTCGATCTTCACTTCGGTGGTGCGGCGCAACCCTGGCGAGGACGAGTTCCACCAATCGGTGCGGGAGGTGCTCGACAGTGTCGTGCCGGCCTTGGAGAGGCATCCCGAGTACGCCGAAGCGAAGATTATTGAGCGGATCTGCGAGCCGGAGCGGCAGGTCATCTTCCGGGTGCCATGGGAGGACGATCGCGGTGAGGTCCACATCAACCGCGGCTTCCGGGTGGAGTTCAACAGTGCTCTGGGCCCGTACAAGGGAGGTCTTCGCTTCCACCCGTCGGTCTATCTGGGGATCGTGAAGTTCCTCGGTTTTGAACAACTGTTCAAGAACGCGTTGACTGGCATGCCGATCGGTGGCGGCAAGGGTGGGTCGGACTTCGACCCCAAGGGCCGCTCCGACCGGGAGGTGATGCGGTTCTGCCAGTCGTTCATGACCGAGTTGTACCGGCACATCGGCGAGTACACGGACGTGCCGGCCGGCGACATCGGAGTCGGTGGCCGGGAGATCGGCTACCTGTTCGGGCAGTACAAGCGGATCACCAACCGGTACGAGTCCGGGGTGCTGACCGGCAAGGGCCTCAGTTACGGCGGTGCCCAGGTGCGCCGGGAGGCTACCGGCTACGGTGCGGTGTTCTTCGCCGAGGAGATGCTACGCGCCGACGGCGGTGACAGCCTCGACGGAAAGCGGGTGGTGGTTTCCGGCTCGGGCAACGTGGCTGTCTACGCGATTGAGAAGGTGCATCAGCTCGGTGGCACCGTGGTGGCATGCTCGGACTCCTCCGGCTACATACGCGATGAGAAGGGCATCAACGTCGACGTGCTCAAGCAGGTCAAGGAGGTCCGCCGGGCACGGATCGCCGAGTACGTCGACGCCCGCCCGCACGCCGCGTTCGTCGCAGGTCGCCGGGTCTGGGACGTGCCCTGCCAGGTGGCGATCCCCTGCGCGACGCAGAACGAGCTCACCGCCGCCGACGCGGTCACCCTGATCGCGGGTGGCTGCACCATCGTGGTGGAGGGGGCCAACATGCCCACCACGCCGGAGGCGGTGCGGGGTTTCGCCGAGGCCGGGGTGCGGTTCGCGCCCGGTAAGGCGGCCAACGCCGGTGGAGTCGCGGCCAGCGCGCTGGAAATGCAGCAGAACGCCAGCCGCGACTCGTGGACCTTCACCCATTCCGAGCAGCGGCTGCGGGAGATCATGCGGACCATCCACGCCCGCTGCTACGCCACCGCCGACGAGTACGGCATGCCGGGCAACTACGTCGCCGGAGCCAACATCGACGGCTTCCGGCTCGTCGCCGAGGCGATGCTCGCCCACGGGCTCATCTGAGACGGCGACGTACCCGTAGCGGGGCCGCTGGGCAGAGTCACTACGACGCCCACGCGGCCAGGACGAACACCGGCACACCCGCCAAGAAGGAAGCGAAACCAACTAACTCAGGGTCTGTGGATAACGGCACCTCTCTGCTGCCAACGACTTGACACAGAGAGGTGCCGTTAGCGGGACAGCGAGTGTGCCGCCAGCGCTGTCGTCGCCCACCGCGACAGGCGCTCCCGCCTCGTGGTCTGTGGCCCAGGCGAGGGCGGTAAGGACGTCCTGCATGGCGCTCGGGTGTCGGTGCCGTGGCGCGAGCCGGTAGTCCACGCTGACCACCTTGAGACGGCCGGTCAGCTGCGGCGGGAAGGCATCGGCAGCGGGAGGCGGCGTGACAGCGCCCACGGGCGGGCTTGGTGGGGGACATGACAGGAACTTTCTTCCGGGTCTGTCGACGTGAGCCGACAGCAGTCGTTGCGCGAGGCGTCGTCGGTGATGCGGGGGCAGCCCACCCGTCTAAACGGTTCTTCCGTTCCGTTACGATGGGAATCGTAGCACCGAGCGCCGTCTTAAGGGAACCCGAGTCCCGATACGGGCCCTTGTGGGGAAGGAGTCAACCCGATGGCCACCGCACCCCAGCCCGGCAGCATCCGCCCCGGCGGACGTACCGCCCGCGTCCGCGAAGCCGTCCTGCAAGCCGCCGGTGACACCCTCGCCGAGAAGGGGTTCGACGCCCTGGACCTCGCCGAGATCGCCCGCACCGCAGGCGTGGGAAAGACCACCGTCTACCGCCGCTGGGGCACCCCCGGCGCACTCGCCGCCGACCTTCTCGACCACATGGCCGAACAGTCCCTGCCCCGCGCCCGAAACGGCAGCGTGGACAAGGATCTCCAGGAGAACGCGCGACTGGTCGTCAAAACCCTGACCGACCCCCGCCAAGGACGTCTCTTCAAGGCCCTGATCGCCGCCTCGCTCTGCAACGAACAGGCAGCCCAGGCGCTACACCGCTTCTACGCCGTACGCATCGACGATTGGGCCGGCTGCGTCACCGACGCCATGGGACGCGGCGAACTGCCCCACGGGACCGACCCCGGCCGCGTCATCGCCAACGTCTCCGCGCCCCTGTACTACGCCCTGCTCAACACCGGGGAAGCGTTGGACGACGAGGCGGCGGACCGCGCCGCAGCCACGGCTCTGGCCGCCGCACGCGCCGGGGTGGGGTGATCGTGTGCGGAGGACGTCAGTTCGAACAACCCTTCGGCTGTCGCGACTGGCGGCCAAAGGAGTACGGCGGCTCGGGAACAACGGTGCTTCCAGTAGGTCGGGCGACCTCAGAACCACCACGAGGCATCGCGCTGACGGCTGGGGCGGCGCAGGGAGCATGCGGGGAACACGGGGCGGCTGGCCACTGGGCGGCGGCGCGACGGTGAGTACCTGTGACAGCACAGCTTGCCCGGCCTCGTTACGGTGTGCTCGTGGCTGACGGACCGGCTGGCTGGGGGATGAAGTTCCTGCTGTGGATTGGGCTTCCCGTCCTCGCCCTCGTCGGGCTGGCCGTTGCCGCACCCGACGTTGCCCCGGCCTGGCGGGCGAAATCCGGTGACGGCGTGGCGGGCACATTCACTGCGCGATACGAGGAGTGCGGCCGCGCCTGCACTTGGCACGGCGACTTCGTCCCGGACGGGGACGGAACGCCGCGCAACGACGTCATCGTCTACGGCGAGCCGGATGGACTGACGTCGGGGGCCGTCGTGGCGGCCCGCGACACCGGCGCCCGCAGGGGGGTCTTCGCCGCCCGGGGCGGCAACAGTTGGCTGCTGTTCACCGGGCTCGCCGTGGCCGGCGCGGTTGCCGCAGTCGGCTGGGTGGTCATGCTGGTCCGCGCGATAGCAAACCGGCGCCGGATGTAGCGGGACCAGGGCGGCCGCTGTGCCGCGGTACCGCCGTACGCGGTGTATGTGACGAACAGCCTCCGGGCGGGGCATCCTGAGCGGCATGGACCTCCAGCCGGTTTAGCGGGCCGCGCGGAGGCGTTCCAGCAGCCACTGACCGCGGAGGAGATCGGGAAGGTCTGCCGACGGGCCTTCGGAGGCGACGCCACGCCCGTGCCCGCTGTCGGGCTGGGCACGGGTATGTACAACAACGTCTACCGCCTCACCCTGGGCCGGGCGGGCGGAGCCGGTGATCCTGCGGGTCGCGCCGCCAGAGGCCCGCCAGTTCCGCAGTGAGCGCCACCTGATGCGGAACGAGTTCGCAAGCCTGCCGTGGCTGGCGGTGTTCACCAGCTGATTCCGGCCGCCACCGGCAGGTGGTCGCTGCCGGTGGCCGGCAGCATCCACGAGCTCTCCGGCTCCACGCCTCTGACCAGGATCTGGTCGATCCGCGCCACCGGGAACTTTGCCGGCCAGCTGAAGCCGAAGCCATCCCCGGCCGCGTCCTGGGCCGAGTGCAGTTGCGAGGTGATGTCGGCGAACGCGCGGTCGTCCATGGTGCCGTTCAGGTCGCCGAGCAGCACCACGCGCTCGTTCTGCTCGGCGGCGATGGCCTTGCCGAGCGCCTGTGCTCCTCTGTCCCGCGAGTCCGTCCAAAAACCCGTCCTGGGATTCACCCGTACGGACCCCAGGTGGGCCACATACACCGCCAGCGGACCCTGGTCCGTGGCCACCGTGGTGCGCAGCGCCCGGGTGTAGGCCATCTTCATGTCGACCGGCTTGGTGTCCGCCAGCGGCCCGTAGTCCATCTTGATGTCGACCGGCTGGGTGTCCGACAGCGGCAGCTTGCTCCACAGCCCGACCGTGCCCAGCACCGTGTGGTACGGGTACGCCTTCGCCAGCTCCTTCTCGTACGTGTCCCGGGCCTGCTCGGTCATCTCCTGCAGGGCCAGCACGTCCGCGCCGGAGGCGGCCAGGTCGCGGGCGGTGCCGGCCGGGTCGGGGTTGTCGGCGCCGACGTTGTGGCTGGCCACGGTGAGGTCGCTGCCCGGGTGGGACTTGTCGCCGAGCAGCCCGCCGAAGAGGTTCAGCCACACCATGACCGGCAGCAGCAGCGCGGCCACCGCGGAGGCGGAGCGGCGCCAGAGCGCCCCGGCCAGCAGCACCGGGATGAACAGGCCGAACCACGGCAGGAAGGTCTCCGCCAGGCTGCCGAGGTTCCCGATCCGGTTCGGGATCTTCGCGTGCAGCAGCATGAACAGGCCCAGCAGCAGCGCCAGCGCCGCGAGCACCAGGCCGCGCTTCCAGGGCCCCGGCCGGGAGCCGACGCGGATCGCCCGGCGGATGCCCGCGCGCCAGGTCCCGGAGCCGGTATCCCGGCGGATGCCGCCCTGCCCGGTCTCCGCCGTGTCCACCTGCGCCATCGGCCGTCCTCGCTCACTGTCAGTGTTGCCCGTACGAAGAGTGCTGGTCACTGCTGCATCCTCGGGTCCTGGGTGGGGTCGGCGTACATGCGCGGGCAACCTTGATCGATCGCACCGGTGCACAGCCCGTAGTGCCAGATCACGTGTCCCCGCCCGCTCGTGTGTGATTGATCTCGTACCGTATTGCGAGCGCACACTTCCGCCACCCGCCAACTACCTTGGCTTCGCCCGGCGGGCCGAGTGCCGCCGGTGCTACGGTAGATCGCGAACGATCTGCACATGGATGATCAGACAAGCATGGGAGACGAGACATGGTGGGTGACGACGACATCTCCGGGTGAGACCGGACATGTGATCGGCCACCGGCCCGCGCCTATGAGCGCCGTTGCCGTGGTCGTGTCGTCGCTATTCGAGACCATGTCCCCTGTCGGGCGGCTGCGGTCGCCTGCCCTCACATCCGAGGTTGTTTCCCGATGTCCGATTCTTTCATCGTCTGCTCGAACCTGACCTTCTCCTGGCCGGATGACACCCCGGTCTTCCAGAACCTCTCGTTCACGATCGGTGGCGGCCGTACCGGGCTGGTCGCGCCGAACGGTGCCGGTAAGAGCACGCTGCTCAAGTTGATCGCCAACGAGTACCGGCCCACCGCCGGGTCCATCTCGGTCCAGGGGGTGCTCGGCTACCTCCCGCAGAGTCTGCCGCTGGTCGGCGACCTGACCGTGGCCGAGGTTCTGGAGATCGCTCCGCTGATCCGGGCACTACATGCCATCGAGTCCGGAGATGCCGGCGAGGAACACTTCACCACGATCGGCAACGACTGGGACATCGAGGAGCGGACCCGCGCCCAGCTGGACCGGCTCGGCCTCGGCGACCTCGCCTTCGACCGGCGCCTGGACACCCTCAGCGGCGGCCAGGTCGTCTCCCTCGGCTTGGCGGCGCAGCTGTTGAAGCGGCCTGACGTGCTACTGCTGGACGAGCCGACCAACAATCTCGACCTCGAGGCCCGGCACAAGCTCTACGACGTGTTGGCGCAGTGGAATGGCTGCCTGCTGCTGGTCAGCCACGACCGGGCACTGCTGGATCGGATGGACCGCATCGCCGAACTCGACCGCGGCGAGTTGCGGTTCTACGGCGGGAACTTCACCGAGTACGAGGTGGCTGTGCGCGCCGCGCAGGAGGTGGCGGAGAAGAACGTCCGCAACGCCGAGCAGGAGCTTAAGCGGGAGAAGCGGGAGCTGCAGGAGGCCCGCGAGCGGGCGGCACGGCGAGCCAGTAACGCCTCTCGCAACCTCAAGAACGCCGGCCTGCCGAAGATCTTCGCCGGTACCATGAAGCGGGACGCCCAGGAGTCCGCGGGCAAGGCGAACGAGATGCACTCCTCGCGGGTCAACGACGCCAAAGCCCGGCTCGACGAGGCGGGGCGCGCGCTGCGCAACGAGCAGAAGATCTCGCTGGTGCTGCCCGGCACCAACGTACCGGCCGGACGCACGCTCTTCACCGGTGAACGGATGCACGTCCGTTACGGCGAGCGGTCCCTCTTCGCCGCCGACGGCGTCGACCTGACGATCCGGGGGCCGGAGCGGATCGCCCTGCTCGGCCCCAACGGCGCCGGCAAGTCCACCCTGCTGCGGTTGATCAACGGCGATCTGGAACCCGAGGGCGGCCAGATCAAGCGGGCCGATGGCCGCATCGCGTACCTGTCCCAGCGGCTGGACCTGCTGGACCTGGACCGTACGGTGGCGGAGAACCTGGCCGCGTTCGCGCCGGAGACGCCGGACTCGCAGCGGATGAACCTGCTCGCCCGCTTCCTGTTCCGCGGCCCCCGGGCCCACCTGCCGGTCGGGGTGCTCTCCGGCGGCGAACGGCTGCGCGCCACCCTGGCCTGCGTCCTGGGCGCCGAGCCCGCGCCGCAACTACTTCTGCTCGACGAGCCGACCAACAACCTCGACCTGGTCAGCGTCGGTCAGCTGGAGAGCGCGCTCAACGCCTACGAGGGAGCGTTACTGGTGGTCAGCCACGACGAGCGGTTCCTCGCGGAGATCAAGGTCAACCGCTGGCTGCGGCTCGCCGAGGGGCGCCTGCTGGAGACCGGCCCCCCGGACGTCGACTGACCCGCCTCGGGCCGCCCCGGTTTGCGGGGCGGTCCGACGTGGAGCCACACCGGTGCCGGTGAGCCCCTGACCCTTCCCCACGCCCCGTAGGCGGCACTGGCCGGCGGGCCGAAGACGATCTCCATGATGGTGTGTGCCTCATGTCCAAGTTTGCCCTGCTCGCCCACGATCTGGTCCGCACGCTCGGTACCCGCCGGGTGCTCGACGGCGTCTCCCTCACCGCCGCGCCCGGGCAGCGGATCGGGCTGATCGGCGAGAACGGTACCGGCAAGTCCACCCTGTTGCGGCTGCTCGCGGGGGCGGACGAGCCCGACGCCGGTACCGTCGTCCGCCCACCGGAGCTGGGGTTCCTGCACCAGGAGATGCCCTTCGAGCCGGCCGCCACGATCGCCGCCGTGCTCGACGAGGCGCTGCGCGAGGCCCGTGAGGATCTCGCCGAGCTGGACCGGCTCAGCGGCGCGCTGGCCGACACCCCGCAGGACGCGCCGGAGTACGCCGACCTGCTCGCCGCGTACGGCGATCGGCTCGACCGCGCGCAGGCCAGCGACGCCTGGGACGCCGACCGGCGCGCCGAGATGGTACTGGCCGGTCTCGGCCTCGGGGCGCTCCCACGCGAGCGCCCGATCGCATCCCTGTCGGGCGGGCAGCGCAGCCGGGTCGCGTTGGCCGCCCTCCTGGTACGGCGGCCCACGGCGCTGCTGCTCGACGAGCCCACCAACCACCTCGACGACGACGCCGCGGCCTTCCTCGAGGAGCAGCTGCGTGGCCTGCCCGGGGTCGTGGTGGTGGCAAGCCACGACCGGGCGTTCCTCGACGCGGTCTGCACGGATCTGATCGACCTCGATCCGGCCCTGGACGGCCCGACCCGCTACGGCGGCAACTACACCGACTACCAGGCCGCCAAACGGGCGGAGCGAGAACGCTGGCAGCGCCGCTTCACCGAGGAGCAGGAGGAACTCGCCGAACTGCACCGCTCCGTCGAGGTGACCGCGCACGAGGTCGCACCGGGGCGCGCCCGGCGCGACAACGAGAAGATGGGCTACGGCCACACCGCCGGGCGGGTACAGAACCAGATCTCACGACGTGTGCGCAACGCCGCCCGCCGCCTCGACGAGCTGGAACGTGAGCAGGTCGGCCAGCCGCCGGAACCGCTCCGGTTCCGGGTCACCACGCTGGCCAGCACCGCCGCAGACGGGATCCTGGTGTCCTTGCGGGACATCCGCGTACCCGGCCGGCTCGCGCTCGACCGGCTGGACGTCCCGGCCACCGACCGGCTACTGATCACCGGGCCGAACGGGACGGGAAAGTCGACACTGCTCGCGGTGCTGGCCGGCCGACTGCACGCCACCGGTGAGCTGCGCCGACGGCGTAACCTGCGGGTCGGCCTGCTCGCCCAGGACACCCTGTTCGACCGGCCGGGCCGCACCGCGCGGGAGACCTACGAGGTGGCGCTCGGTGCCGAGCGCGCCGAGTCCGTACCGCTGCTCTCGCTCGGGCTGCTCGGCTCCGCGGACCTGGACCGGCCGGTCGGGCAACTCTCGGTCGGCCAGCGGCGCCGGCTCGCCCTGGCGCTGCTGGTGGCCGACCCGCCCCAGCTGCTGCTGCTCGACGAGCCGACCAACCACCTCTCGCCGCGGCTCTGCGACGAGCTGGAGGAGGCTCTGGCCACGGGACCCGGCGCGATCGCGGTCGCCAGCCACGACCGCTGGCTGCGCTCCCGCTGGCCGGGTCGCGAGCTGCGTCTGTCACCCCAGCGCGGCTGATCGGCGGGCGACAGGCGACCGCTACAGATCTTGAATGGTCAGGTTGTGTCGGGTTCGAGGGCCAGGCCGGTGTGGGTCAGGAAGCTGTCGAGCAGGTCGGGTCGATACTGGATCCGCGTGAGGCGGTTGCGGATGATCGCGAGTAGGTGGTCGACGCCTCGGACGGCGAGGTTGCGGCACCTGCACCGACCAGCCGATCCGGTGCAGCAGGTACGGGGTGCCGTTGCGCGAACCACCCGGCCGCCTGCCACCGCACCGCCTCCCGCTTCGCCCGCCCCCGCGCGGACAACCCAGCTCCGTCGGGCAGCCGCCACGATCCGTGGTTTCTAGACGCTCCGGACGTCGCCAGCACCGCGGCCGGCAGTCGCCGCAGCCCGCGTAATCGAGAACGACTTAAATCAGAGGCGGTCCCAGCCTCCGGGTGATGGAATCAAGCGCTATGGGCGAGGTGGAGTACCCGGTTTTGGACGATGGTGATCTCCTGGTCAGGATGGAGCAGAACCTGGCCGAGCACGCGTGTCACCTGCATCGACACATCGCGGGCATGGCGGTTACCGACGCGGACGACCTCCTGGTCGCGGACAGTGGGCTGGGCGACGACACCTTCAACATCGTCGCCCTGGCCCGTTTCAGCCGGGCCAGCGCCGATGCACGCATCGCCGACACCGCCCGGAAGCTGACCGCCGGCGGCCGCCCGTTCTCGTGGTGGGTGGGCCCGGCCTCGACTCCGGCGGATCTGTCCACCCGGCTGGCCGCCGCAGGCTTTGAAGCATCCGAACGGGAGGCGGCGATGTGGGCGCCCCTGGACGAGGTCCCGCCACCGCAGAACGCCGCCGGGCTCGACATCCGCCTCGTGACGACGCCCGAAGGCCTCGCCGAGTACGCCACGGTCCTGGCCGCGAACTGGGATCCGCCCGCCGCCACCGTCCGACACTTCTTCGCCCTGGCCGCGGAGCATGCACTCGCCGCCGACTGTCCGGCCCGCTACCTGGTCGGTTACGTGAATGGCCGGCCGGTTTGCTCGGCGGAGGTCTTCCTCCACGCGGGGGTCGCAGGGATCTACAACATCGCCACCCTGGCCACCCACCGCCGACGCGGCTACGGCGGCGCCATCACCCTCGCCGCCCTGCACACCGCCCGCGACCACGACTATCGGACCGCCGTCCTACAAGCATCTGCGGACGGCCAACCCGTCTACCACCGCTTGGGCTTCCGCGACTGCGGCCAGTTCATCGAACACGCCATCAGCCTCTGAAGACCCATCCCACTCGTGAGCCACGTCAGGTCCTCGCGACGGATGGTTGGCGGTGTTGCCTTCCCGTCTGCAGGTGAGCTCGACGCTCCCGACCCATCTGACCACTCACCATGGAGATATCGATGAATTTCACCTTCCGCCGTGCGACGCCCGAGGACGTCCCTGCGGTGCTCCGCCTCTTCGACGACGTGATCGCGTGGTTCGTGAGCATCGGCAACGACGAACAGTGGGGCACCGAACCCTGGTCGACGCAGGAGCGCCAGATCGAGCGCGTCACGGAAGCGTGCGCGCTCCCGGGTGCCTGGGTCACGGAGCACGCCGAGCTGGGCGTGTGCGGGGCGCTTGTGCTCGGCGACGCCATGCCGTATGTCCCTCCGGCGACCGACCCCGAGGTCTACGTCCGGCTCGTCATCGGCTCACGTGATCCACGAGCGAAGGGCGTCGGACGACGGCTGCTCGCCCTTGCCGACGACCAGGCCCGCGCCGCAGGCGTCAGCCGCCTACGAGTGGACTGCTACGGCGGCGGTACTGGAGCCCTGGTCCGCTTCTACGAGTCCTGTGGCTACGAGCGGATCTCGACCTTCGTCGTCGACGGCTGGCCCGGCCAACTGCTCGGCCGTACCCTCTGACGCGGCTGTCCATCACTTTCGGAATCACTGGCGGTCTCAACCGGTCAATGCCCCACCGACGGCGCGCAGGTACGCCACCGGGTCGCGGGGCTCGACCAGCAGGGGCCGGGATCGGGCGGGGCGTACCCGCGTCCAGGGCCTCGGCCGTCCAGTCCGGCCCAAGCGCGGCACCCAGCGTCGTGGCGACCCGGGGCAGGGAAGCTGGGGGCGAGGAAGCCGATGTCGTCGCCCGGCACGTCGCCGGCCGACGCCGATGGTCACCGATTCCGTGGGATCCTCATACATGGTGGACAATCGACCGGCGGCCGGCAGGGATGCGGATGAGCGACATCGGGCTTTACTACCCGTACTTTCACGTCCGGGACGACACCTGGCTGAAGGCGGCGGCCCTCTACCTGCCGCAGGTCGCGCGGATCCGACCGCCGGGCTATCCGGTGCTCGACTCGGAGACCGCCACTGTGCTGCGCGCCGAGCTCGACTTCCTCCTCGACGTCGACCCGGGTCCGCAGGCCGCGAGCACGGCGCGGGAGTTCGGGGAGTTCGTTCAGCAAGACGCCGACGCTCTGGAGCGCTACCTGCTCCCTGACTACCCGGGAGGCGGTGGCTTTGGGATAGAAAGCCATAACCCATGGTTTCAGGACGAGACGCGTTTCGCGTGGATCCACGCCAGCCAACTGGGCGACAGGGCGCTCATCGAGCTGCTGTGCGATCTCGGGCTCGGGACGAGGTCACGGTTCGATCCCCTGACAGGGCTGCGGGACGACGCGCGATGGGTGGGTATGCACCCGCACCTGGTGGCCGTGTACTCCTGTGCCTTGGCGCAGCGGATCGCCCGGGCCAACCAGCTGCTGCCAGTGACGCACGATCCGCGGCTGTTCGCTCTGCCCGAGGACTGGACGGTGCGGGAGTTGGGCGCGGCGCTGGTGAACACCCGGCCGCCCGGCGCCTCCTCGTCTGGCAGCTCGGTGCTGTATGCCTGCGCGGCGCTGCGGTCTGTGCTGCCCGCCGGCCTGGAACAGGTGTCCGCTCAGGACATCGTCCGGGCGCGACGGACGTTGGCCGCCGAGTTCGACGCGTTCCGTGCGCACCTGACCGGCCTGGCGGAGGAGTTTGCGCGGCTGGACGGCATCGAGGATCCCGAGATCCTCAGGGCGCGGCTGGCCGCGATGGTCGAGTTGGACCTGAGCGGCTCGATCCGGGAACTCGAACAGGGCCTACGAGCCCTCGGCCTGGAGCCGATCAGGGCGATGTTCGGCCTGAAGTCCCTGGAGCTGCCGACGGTGGCGGCCCTTGCCGCACATGCCCTGCATCTCTCGCCGGTGATCGGCGCCGGCGGAATGCTCGCCGTCCAGGCCTTCACGGCTGTCCGTTCGGCCCGTGAGTCCGCAGGTGAGCGACGCACCAGCGCGGCCGGATATCTGCTCGGGCTCCGCGCCCAGCTCGATCCGCCTGGCGCCTTGGAGCGCGCCCGGCGCATCCTGACCGGCAGGAGCTGACTCAGGGCTCGTGCACGGTGCGGCGGAGGCGCTGTTCTGCCTGGTCCACGAGTCGGGCGGCGACCTCTCGGGGATGTAGGTAGCGGGTGCCGGTGTTGAGTGCCGTGTCCGGGTCAGGGTCGGCGAGTTCTAATTCCCGGGTCAGTGCCCAGTTGGTCAGAAGCGCTCGCGCGTAGTCGATCAGGGCCTCCGGCACCACCGGCGGCACATCCGTCAGGATGGTCCCCTCAGGATGCCCTTCGGTCAGGGGCGCGACCAAGGGCACGACGCCCGGCACCGGAACCCCGGTCCAGGCGGGTGGGCGCCAAGAGGGATCGAGGGTGACGGTCTCGCGGCGCAGCTGGTAGCCCCGGCCGGGTCGCAGGACGGAGGCGTCCTCGACCCGCACCATCCCCGCGTCCGCCCTGACCGCCGCGGTCAATTGGACGGCAGCCCAGCCGCTGAGGATGTCGTAATCGGCTACGGGACGTGCGCACAGCTCCCGGAACCGCCGGGCGCGCGGAAGCACCAAGCACCGGTTTTGCTGAAGGACCTCGGCCGGGTCAATGGCCGTGGCCGCCTCGAGTGCCTCGCCTGCCTCGCGGAACGCGAAGCTGAGGACGGCGATCAGCGGCTGGGCAATTTCGCCGAAGACCCGTAGAGCACCCTCGCCGTCATAGTGCGCGATCGAGCCGGCCCGGGTTCGGCGCGGACTGATCGGTTGCTCACGGATCCAGGCTGCCCATCGGAACGCCTCCCGCAGCGCACGGGTGAGATCTTCCGGTTCGGCGTTCAACTGGGCGCGCAACTGACCCCGACAGATCGCGATGATGTTCTCTTGGCTTGTATCGACCATGCCGTCGATGATGACCGATGCCCTAAGAGGCCGTCGGGGTGTTCGGTGTGGTTCAGGCCCGGTCGTGTACGGGCGAGGGAATCTTGGTGGCGTGGTAGGAGTCGCCGCTCCGGGTGGGGCGCCAGAGGCGCCAGTGTTTCGCGGACAGCTTGAACGGGAGATGGCTTTGTAGATGACGAGCACCGGGGGACAGCCGTTGGTCGTCGGGCAGGTTGAACCACAGGGAGAGTGAGGATGCTGCGGTGCCGAGGGTTGCGCGTATGCCTGAGTCGCCCAGAAGCCGGCCGTACCCGTCCACGGCGAAGCGGCCGAAGGCGTCGGGAGTGATGTCGGGGTACGGGGCGTGGGCGTCCGGGTCGATGAGGCGCACGGGCGTGTTGTAGGTCAGCGCGGCCAGGGAACGTCCGTGGGTCGTGACCGCGTCGGGGCCGACGGCGATGAGGGCAGCGAGCGCGTGGTTCACGGATTCGGGTCGAACGTTCCATTCCGTGTGGGTTTGCGCACGGTAGCGGGGTCCGCCGAAGCGCTCGGTGGCGAGCGCTACCAGCTGCTCGGTCGACGCAGGCGGTCCGCCTGCAAAGATCTCGAACGCCCACGATGCTGACGACACCGGTTCGGTGCAGGCATTGGCGAAGCTCTGCAGGCGCTGGAATGCCTCATCAGGATGCTTGGCGCGAAGCGAGTGCGCACCGCCCGCAGCCCTGGGCAGTCCGTCGTAGGTCACCACCTGCGGGAACGTGGTGCCCTGTGTCCGCGCCATCCGCCCATCATAGGTGTCCGTTGTCGCGCGCCCCTCGTGGCCACAGTAGCGCCAGGCGATGCCGTTGCGGTTGACGTAGAGGGTCGCACTGAAGACTTCTTGCAGGTCGTGGGTGGCGGCGCGGCCGCCGACACCGGCGTCGGGCCTGGTGCCCTTCCCGGCGTGGCGGGGTACGCGTTCGACGTCGATGCCGAGCCCGGCGCCGTGCGCACAGTACGGCCGTGTTGTGACCGCCGTCGACCCATGCCTTGACCACGGTCGGATGGTCCGCGGACATGGGTGTCGAGCAGGTGCCGGCCGGCGGTGGAGTCCGGCACCGACGCGGCAGTGACGACTACCGCCAGCAGCAAGCCGAGGGTGTCGGTAGCGATGTGCCGGTTGCGTCCCTTGATCCTCTTCGCGCCGTCAGACGTGGAGACGGACGGCGAGGCGCTCCTGGCCGCCGCCGGGGACGGCGTCGGCGTCACGCTCAGCCGGGGCCCCGGTCGCGGGCCCTGGCTACTCTGGGCGCGACGATGAGGGGGTTCCGGGCATGGATGACGCAGGCCGCACCGCCGGAGACACCCCGTCCGGCCCCCGCGCCGGTCACCCGGGCGGCCGGCCCGCCCGGCCGATCGCCGCCGTGCTCACCGCCGTCCTTCTCGGCCTGGCCTCGACGGCCACCTGGTACATCGAGCGGCGGACCGACTCGCTGGAGCAGCAGCGGCGCCAGGACGAGCGGGCCCTGTTCGAACGGGCCTGCAACGACCCGATCTCCGCCGCGGCCATGGTGATCAACATGCCGGCCTTCGCCAGCCGTTGCCCGGTGGGGCTGCGGCACCTGCTCTCGATACCGGCCGACGAGGTCCGCCCGGGCCCGGCGTTGGTCGACGCCTACCTGGACCGGTTGTTCGTCCTGCTCGGTGCCCAGGTCCCCGGCGGCGACGTCGGGCCGTACCTCAGCGCGCTGCACCGCGATGACGACCACGCCGCCGCCCTCCGCGCGGCGAACCGGGCCGTCCGGTCCTGCCGGGCGGTGCTGCCGACCGACCCGCCCACGCCCACCCCGGACGCTTCCGGGCCACCGACGGGCTTCTGGGACGACCCGCAGCGCATCGAGGTGCGCCCGCAACGCTCGACGGTCCGGGTGAGCGTCGCGCCGGGCGGCGTCACGGTGATCGACGTCCGGGTGGTCGAGACGACCCCGTCCTGCCTGACCCGGCCACCAGAGGAGGTGCCGGTGCCGCGGTACATCGGCACCACCGCCCTGAGCCTGTCCTTCAGCCCGGGCACCGGCCCGAGCGGGCAGCGGGTGTGGCTGCTCGACCGCATCGACGCCTGCCCGGTGCACCCGGACCCGCTAGCCTCGGCCCCGATCGTCAATACCGACTCGATGTTCCGGCGCAGATCGATCCGGGTGAGTGTGACCGACTCCCTCTTCGCCTACGCCGGGAGCACCTGCCCGTCGCCGGCCAGCCCGGGGTGAGCCGCCTCCGGCCGTGGAGAGCGATCCCGGATACACGTCAGGGCCATCCCGTTAACGGCATGGCCCTGACGCGTAATGATCCGCATCGCCATGATCGACCAGACGTTCCGGGAACAGTTGCCGGGAGTCTTGGGGCGTTATCAGCGTCGGACATCCCGGTTGATCGGTCAGGTCGGTGCGGTGGTGCGCGAGTTGCCGGCCGTGGTGGCGCTCGGTTGTTGTCGGCTCTGGCGGTGGTCGTGTCCCGGCACACCGCGTTGCGGGCGCTGCTGCGTCTGCCGCTGCCCGTGCGGCAGGTGCCCAGGGTGCTCGGGGTGGACGACTTCGCGAGGCGTTGCAGGTCGCGGACCGCTGGCATCTGTGGCACAACCTCGCCGAGGCCGTCGGCAAGGAGGTCGAGGCGAGCGGTCACAGCTCGCCGCGGTACCAGGCGTCGACCTCGGCTTCGAGTGCATCCTCGTCCGGTCTCGCCGGTCGGGCCTGATCGATCCAGCGGAGCAGATCCCGCGCGAGCTGAGCTACGTTTTCCGTCTGTCTGGCCTCGTCGGCGGTGAGGTACCCGACGACCGGGCCGGCGAGAGGATTGTCTGCGTCGCAGCGGACGCACAGGTGAAGCTCATGGACGACCGGGTACCGGTTCCCGGACGCGTTCGTACAGGTGCCGGGAAGGCGCAGGACGGCCAGGACGTTGTCGGTGCCGCATCGGTGGCACGGCAGGTCACGGGTCATGCGCGTCCGATCGCGTCCGGGCCGAGCAGCGCCTTGACGTCCCCGTAGAACGCCGGTTCTGGAGTGACCCGGAAGGGCTTGAGGTTCAACAGCAGGCTCCGGGCGCCGTGCCGGTCCAGGCGCACGTGTACGGGTGCCCGGCCTGGATGGGTGGTCAGGATGTGTTTGAGATCCTGCACGAGTCGCGGGCTCACCTGGTTCGCCTGGAGCGCGATCACCACGGGTGGCTCGCTGTTCGCCCGGGAGACGTCGAGCAGCGTGATCTCCTCGCCGTAGAGGCTTATCGTCTCGTCGCGTACGTTGATCCGGCCCCGTACGGAGACGACCCGGTCCTGGGTCAGCGTGTCGCCGTACAGGGCGTAGGTCTTGGGGAAGATCAGACACTCCACGGCGGCGTCGTGGTCTTCGAGGGTGACGATCGCCCACGGGTTGCCCTGCTTGGTGACCTTGCGGTGCAGGCCAGAGATGATGCCGCTGACCCGGGTCGCCCGGTCCGGCCGCCCAGTGGTGAGCAGGTCGGCGATGGTGGTGTCGCGGTTGGCGCACAGTACGTGTTCGGCGCCGTCGAGCGGGTGGCTGGAGACGTACAGGCCGAGCATCTCGCGTTCGAAGGCGAGGAGGGTGGCCCTGTCCCACTCTCCCGGTGGGATCGTGATCGAGAAGGTGGCGCTCTGGGCGGTCTCGCCGAACAGCGAGTGCTGGCCGTGGGCTTCGTTGCGCTTGACGTCGACGACCGCGTCGACGGCCTGCTCGTGCACGCTGACCAGGGCTTTGCGGTGGTGCCCCAGGCTGTCGAACGCGCCCGCCTTCGCCAGTGATTCGATGACCCGCTTGTTGCAGACGGTGGATGGGACCTTGGCGAGGAAGTCGTTGAAGTCCGTGTACGGGCCCTTGGTCTCGCGTGTGGTGATGATGGCGTCCACGACGCCGGCTCCGACGTTGCGTACGGCGCCCAAGCCGAACCGGATGTCGGAGCCGACAGCGGCGAAGTCCAACCGGCTGGCGTTGACGTCCGGCGGCAGCACCCTGATGCCCAGGCGCCGACAGTCCGACAGGTAGACGGCCATCTTGTCCTTGTCGTCGCCGACCGAGGTGAGCAGCGCGGCGAGGTACTCCTGGGGGTGGTTGGCTTTGAGGTACGCGGTCCAGTAGGAGACCAAGCCATACCCTGCGGTGTGCGACTTGTTGAAGCCGTAGCCGCTGAACGGGACCAGCACGTCCCAGACCGCCTTGATCGCCTTGTCAGAGAAGCCCCGCGTGCGCATCCCGGCGGAGAAGCGATCCCATTCGGCGTCCAGGACCTCTTTCTTCTTCTTGCCCATGGCGCGGCGCAGCAGGTCGGCGGCGCCGAGGGAGTACCCGGCGAGCTGCTGTGCAATGGCCATGACCTGCTCCTGGAAGACGACCAGGTGGTAGGTGTCACCGAGGATGGGTTCGAGCACCGTCTCGAGTTCGGGATGGATCGGTTCGACCGACTGCTTGCCGGTCTTGCGCAGGGCGTAGTTGGTGTGGGCGTTCATCTCCATCGGGCCGGGCCGGTACAGCGCGTTCACCGCGGCGATGTCGGTAAATGTGCTGGGCTGCATGAGCTTCAGCAGAACTCGCATACCGCCGCTGTCCAGTTGAAAGACCCCGAGGGTGTCGCCGCGTGCCAGCAGCTCGTAGGTCCTGGCGTCGTCGAGCGGGACGTCGAGGATGTCGATGTCGATGCCCTTGTTGGCGCGGACGTTGGCGATCGCGTCGCCGATCACGGTGAGGTTGCGCAGGCCGAGGAAGTCCATCTTCAACAGGCCCATGTCCTCAGCCTGGGTGAAGGGGAAGCCGGTGATCACCGGCCCGCCGGCCTTCGGCTTGACCAGCGGGATCACGTCGACCAGGGGCTCGCTGGAGAGGATCACGCCAGCGGCGTGCACGCCGGTGCCCCGGGTGAGGCCCTCCAGGCCGACCGCGGTGTCGATCACCCGTTTGACGTCCGGGTCCTGCTCGTACATCTGGCGCAGCTCGGCCGCTTCACCGTGCCGGGGGTGGTGCTCGTCGTGAATGGCGGCCAGCGGGATCTCCTTGCCGCCGTCCGCCGCCGGGAACGCCTTGGTGATGCGGTCCCCCAGGGCGTACGGCAGGCCGAGCACCCGGCACGCGTCCTTGGCGGCGGCCTTGGCCTTGATGGTGCTGAACGTGACGATCTGGCAGACCCGGTCCTCGCCGTACCTGCGGGTGACGTAGTCGATCATTTCGTCGCGCCGTCGGTCGTCGAAGTCGAGGTCGACGTCCGGCATGGTGACGCGCTCGGGGTTGAGGAACCGTTCGAAGATCAGCTTGTGCTCGATCGGGTCGAGCTGGGTGATCCCGGTGCAGTAGGCGACGATCGAGCCGGTGGCCGAGCCGCGGCCGGGACCCAGGCCGATGCCGTGCTCGCGGGCGTACCGGCAGATGTCGGCGACCACCAGGAAGTAGCCGGGAAAGCCCATGGCGCCGATGACCGACAACTCGTAGTCGATGCGGTCCAGCACCTCCTGCGGCGGGTGCTCGCCGTAGCGACGGCGTGCCCCCTGCAGGGTCTCCTTGCGCAGCCAGCTGGACTCGCTCTCGCCCTCTGGGACGGGAAAGCGAGGGGTCAGGTCCCGGTGGGCGAACACCTTCCCGTAGTCGCCGGTTCGCTCGGCGATCAGCAGCGTGTTGTCGCAGGCACCGGGTACCTCACCGTCCCACAGCGCCCGCATCTGTCCGGCAGACTTGAGGTAGTAGCCGCTGCCGCCGAACCGGAAACGGTCGACGTCGGCGAGCCGCTTCCCGGTGCCGACGCACAGCAGCGCGTCGTGTGCCGGGGCCTGGCTCTCGGTGACGTAGTGCGAGTCATTGGTGGCCAGCGGCGGCAGGTCTAGTTCCTTGCCGAGCTTGAGCAGTTCGCTGCGGACCCGGCGCTCGATGGCTAGGCCGTGGTCCATCAACTCCAGGAAGTAGTTGTCCCTGCCGAAGATGTCGCGGTACCGCGCGGCAGCCTCGACGGCCCGGTCGTACTGGCCGAGGCGCAGCCTGGTCTGTACCTCACCGGACGGGCAGCCGGTGGTGGCGATGATGCCCTGGCCGTGCTCGGCGAGCAGCTCGTCGTCCATCCGCGGGTACTTCTGGACGTGGCCCTCCAGCCAGGCCCGCGACTGGAGTCGGAACAGGTTCCGCAGGCCCTGAGCGTCGCCCGCCCACATCGTCATGTGCGTGTACAGGCCCCGCCCGGAGACGTCACCGCCCTCGCCGGTTTCGTCGTCGGACCGGCGCATCGCGAGGTTGTCGCTGTAGTACACCGGCTGCCGGCGATAGCGCGAGGCGGGAGCGACGTAGGCCTCGATGCCGATGACCGGTTTGATCCCTGCCTTGCGGGCCGTCTGGTAGAACTCGTACGCCCCGTGCACGTTGCCGTGGTCACTCATCGCCACGGCCGGCATCCCCTGCCGGGCCACCTCCTCCATCAGCAGGCCCACCTTGGCCGCCCCGTCGAGCATGCTGTACTCGGTGTGCACGTGAAGATGCACGAAGGACCCCACTGACTACCACACTCCCTGGTTGTAGGATCGCCCTCGATCCGAGCATTCGACCCGAGAGCAGGCGCGGTTGTCCAACAACCAACACACCGAAGAACCACAACCAACAGTTGTGGACGGGGCTGCGGCGGATCTTGATGTCGGCGAGGTCCGCGCCTTCGTGGCGGTCACCGAGGAGCGCTACTTCAGCGAGGCCGCGGCCCGGCTCGGCATCAGCCAGCAGGCCGTCTCCAAGCGCATCGCCATGCTGGAGAAGGACCTCGGCGTGGCGCTGCTCAGCCGCACCTCTCGCGGCGCCCAGCTCACCGTCGACGGGCAGGCGTTTCTTCCGCACGCGCGCAAGCTTCTCCGAGTCGAAGCACGTGCCGTTGCCGCCGTGCGTCCCGGGCGTCGCGCGCTGCGCATCGACGTGCTCAACCATCGGATCGGACCAGCAGCGCTCCTGCGCAATTTCCACCGGGCGCACCCTGACATCGAGCTCGACGTCGTGACTCTCATCGACACCGATGTCGACACGGCTATCGCCGCTATTAGATCCGGAGCAATCGACGCCTCATTCCGGGCCGTCACCGCACCCGAACAGCAACTACGGGATGGCGTCACGGCAGCGCGAGTGCTGGACGATCCCCATGAACTGCTTACCGGACCGACCCACCAACTGGCCGCTGCTCGCGCGGTCACGCCCGCCGATCTCGTCGGGCACCGGATCTGGATACCCGGTATCGTCCCTGGAACCGAATGGGCCGCCTACTACGACGATCTCGCTGCCGCGTTCGGGCTCACCATCGAGCGGGTCGGCCCCAACTTCGGCACTGACCACCTGCTGGACATGCTTGCGGACTCCTCGACTCTGGCCAGCCTCACCGGCGAGCAGGTCCGGTTGCTCTGGCCGGCCGACTACGACCTGCGGCGCATACCGGTTCGCGAACCGACGCCGGTCTACCCGCACTCGCTGATCTGGCACCGCGACAATCCACACCCTGGCCTGGCCGCACTCCGCAACTGCATCCGCGCTATGCAACGCCACCACCATGACGCCAAGACCTGGGCACCGAAGTGGGCAATGCCGCATGCGTCGCCGT
This sequence comes from Micromonospora sp. MW-13, assembly GCF_003434305.1. Taxonomy (GTDB): domain Bacteria; phylum Actinomycetota; class Actinomycetes; order Mycobacteriales; family Micromonosporaceae; genus Micromonospora. The sequence goes on along the minus strand of NZ_QKKX01000074.1, from coordinate 3,978 downwards.
GAGGAGTACGGCTGCACTCAACCAGCCCAGGCGCCAGGCCGGTTCGACACCGGCGTCAGGACAAGGTCCACGGGTCTTCCGACGGTCAGATTTCCATGCCGGTGGTGCTGAGCCGGTTGAGCCTGGTGGGCATCTGGCAGGCTTGAGCGATTATCCTGGCCATCTCCTGCGTGCCACCGCCCAATGCCGTGCCGTTGATGTGCACATGCTGCTGCCTGGTCGGCTCGGCGTGGAAGAAGCGACCGGGGTGGACCACGATGCCGTCTCTGCTCAGCCGGGTGCAGACCGAGTGTTCGTCGGGAACGGGTAACCAGATACTTGGGCCATCGGATGTTTCGAGAGCAAATCCGTGCTCGATCAGGGACTGACTGAACTCGGCATGTCTACGCTTGCACTCTGCGATGAAAGCGTTCGTGTGCCGAACGGATTCCTCGTTGGTCAGTTGGAACGCCAGCGCGAGTTGCAGGATTCGGCTGACCCAGCGGGAGGAGTAGGTGAGTCGCAGCGACATCATATCGATGTACTCCGCTGCTCCGCCGACTGCGGCGACGCGCAGATCGGCTCCGAAAAAGAAGTTGTAGCTCTGCATGTGGACAACCCGGGCGGGCAGATGTGTCGCCAGGGACCGTTGGTGGGGTCTCATCAGGGATGTTTGGGACGTTTCGAATATGGGAAACGTCTCGTCCTTGAGCAATTCTGCCGCAGCCTCGATCCACCGGTCGTCGACCGACCGGGCGGAGGGGGAGTTTCCGTTGGGCTGATAGATCATCGCGCTCGGCTTGCTGATCAACGCGACCCGCAACTGTTCAAGGTCTGGTCCGTCGTGTCGGTAGTCGATGGGAATAGCCGTCGCACCGATGGATTCAAGAATGTCGAGGACTCGTGCCTGGGTGGGAGATTCGATTATCACCCGGTCGCCTGGGCGAGCCACCGAGGTGAGGGCCAGCTCGATCGCGTCGACGATGCCATGGGTGGCGAGGAAGTGGGTCGCCTCGGTCGGCCAGCGCGGTTTCACCGCCGCGACGAGTTCTGCGGTCATCGGTTCAGCGAAAGTGTTGTGCAGGGACGGGTTGCCCAATGCGTACTGCAGTGCGGCGGTCAGATCCGGCGGCGGCAGGTCATCGGTCCGTAGGTTCCCCAAATCGGTATGCGTAAGTAAGGATGTGCGGATCATGCTGTCGAACCGCCGCGCCCTGGGCGGTTGCGGTGGTCCGAGGACAAGGGTCCCGCCGCGACGCCGGGTCTCGATGACGTGCCGCGTACTGAGCGTGCTCCAGGCCTGCGCGACTGCTGACTTGCTCATCCCCAGCCCGCCGGCCAGGTCCCGTACGGTGGGAAGTTGGGACTGGGCGGGCAGTTCGCCGGAGGCGATCAGGTCGAGGATGGCGTGTGCCAGGGCGTTGCTTGTCCGCAGGGTGAGGCGTGCCTGGATGAGTTGCATGCATCGCTGGCCGTCCAAGGGTGCTGGTGGTGTCACGTCTGGTGTCCTCCGCATGGTGCACCGCTTCTGCCTGCCGGCAGACGGCAGGGTGCGCTGATGGGATGACGGATTCGCGCGGCGGCACCGAGGCCCGGAGCGTATCGAATCACCCGAGGGAAGCCCAGTGCCGACTGAGGTGCCCGGGGCTCAGCGCCGCCAGCCGTCACCCAATGTGTCCATGGACATATTGCTGTTGACCAGAACATAACTCGAACTTAGCTTCATGGGTGTTGACCTGCGGTGACGCAGGCCCGGCCGCGGAGTCCAGCCACCCTGGCAGCCGTCCCGTGTCGCGACCCCCCGCGACATCGCATACCGCTCAATCAGCGTAAAACGCTGGTATTCGCTCACCCCTGAGTTAGAGGATCGTGTGCTGTGAAAGCCTCTCGAAGCCTCGTGGCCGTTATCGCGCTAGCCGCTTTGGCCGCCGGCTGCACGAAGATCTCCGATGACAATTCGTCGAATGCTCCGAGCTCTGCCAGTGAGGTGGCGGACGGTGGGACGATGACCCTCGCGGCCACCAGCCCGATCGTGGACTGGAACCCGCTGTCTGCAGCCGGGGACACCACCGGCCAGCGTCAGCAGCAGTGGCCGTTCTATCCGCATCCGTTCCTGACCAACCCGGATACCAGTGTCGTGCTCAACGCGGCGCTCCTGGAATCCGCCGAGGTGGTCAGCACCGCTCCGATGACGATCAAGTACAAGATCCAGCAGAAGGCCGTCTGGTCTGATGGCACCCCCATCTCCGGCAAGGACTTCGAATACACCCAGGCCGTGCAGGATCCGGAGAAGTGCGCCGAGTGTAAGGCGGCCTTCACCGAGGGCTACTCACTGATCGACTCCGTGCAGACGAGCAGTGACGGCAAGACGGTGACGATGACCTACTCGAAGCCGTTCTCCGAGTGGCAGGCGCTGTTCAACTACATCCTGCCGGCGCACGTGGCCGACACCTACGGGAATCTTGCGGCCTCCTTCAACGAGGGCTTCGGCAAGAACGCGCCGAAGGTCTCGGGCGGGCCGTACATCATCAAGGAGGTTCAGGACGGCGTCTCGATGACGATGGTCAAGAACCCCAAGTGGTACGGCGACCCGGCGCATCTGGACACCATCACCACCCGTTACATCTCCGGCCAGGGCGCACAGATCACCGCCCTGCAGAACGGCGAGATCGACCTGGTCTACCAGAACCCGACGCTCGACACGGTCACCCAGGTCAAGGCGATGAGCGGTACGACGATGCGGCTCGGCTCGACGCTCACCTACTTCCACCTCGGGATGAAGACCACCGGCGACGTGATGGCCGACGCGGCGCTGCGTAAGGCGATCTCCACCCGGCTCAACCTGGACGACATGCGCAAGCGCACCGTCGGCCAGTACGCGCCGGAGCTGACCACCATGAAGAGCAGCGTGTACGTCCCCGGGCAGAAGGTGGGTGACATCGCCGCCTATCAGGAGAACATCGACGCGCTCAACATCGGCAAGGGCGACACCAAGGCCGCGCTCGGAATTCTTGAGCAGGCCGGATACAAGCTGACCAACGGCAAGCTGATGCTCCCCGACGGCAAGCCGCTGCGTGACCTGACCATGCTGACCCTATCCACCGACGTGCTGCGCATGGAGCTGGCCCAGATCACCCAGTCCCAGCTCAAGGATCTGGGTATCGCCGTCGTCATCGACGCGGCGGATGGTGCGCGCTACTCGCCGGCACTGCGGTCGGGCAGCTTCGACCTGATGGCCACCGGCACCGCCCTCGACCTTGGCGCGCTCTCCATGCAGCAGTGGTACGGCACCGGTGGGGCCCGCTCGTTCGGCTACTCGTCAACCGAGGCGGACCGGCTCTTCGAGGCGGCCTCGACCGAGCTCGACCCGGCCAAGCGGGTCGATTTGATGAACCAGGTCGACCGGGTCCTGATGGCCGACGGTGTGGTGCTGCCGCTCTTCGCCAGCCCGCAGATGGCCGCCTATTCGGACAAGTTCGCGAACATCTTCATCAACCCGAGCAAGTACGGCACGACCATGAACGTCGAGCACTGGGGCCTGCGCAAGTAACCGCGCAACAGCGCCAGGAGAGGAAAACATGACTATCGACTTTGTGGTGGCCACGCCGCATGACGCAGTCGAGTTCAACGATGTCTACCGGAACACCACCGCGAGTGCCGGGTACATCGCCTGTAACAACATCTACAACCGGGTCGTGCTGAACGAGTGGTTCGAGATCAACCCGTTTCCGGATCTGGCCACCCACTGGGAGCAGTTGGACGGCTCGCGTCGGTGGCGGTTCCACCTGAACCAGGCGGCCCGCTGGCAGGACGGCACGCCGTTGACCGCGCACGACGTGGTCTACACCCACCTGCACGCCATGAAGATGGGCTACACCGGTAGCCGGTTTCTCAAGGATGTGGAGACGATCGTCGCGGTCGACGACCATACCGTCGACTATCACCTGCACACCGCGAATGCCGGTTTCCTGGTCCTGCTCGGCAACTTCATCTTCACCC
>NZ_QKKX01000073.1 GCF_003434305.1 Micromonospora sp. MW-13 | reverse complement strand
CGCACTTCTTCCCGCAGGACACCCTGACCCGGGACCGGCTCTATCTGCTCGATGGCGCGACGGCGGATGTCGAACTGATGACCGATCAGGGGCCGGGCATGGCGTTGCTGGACTTCAACCACGGCCGTGCGCTCTGGCAGGACCAGCGGGTCCGGGAGGCGGTGGCGTACGCGGTCAACCGGGACGAGATCGCCGAGCTGGGCGATCCGGGCGTCTCCCAGGCCTGGGACCACTACCTGCTGGGCTCGGTGCAGTGGGCGTTCAACCCGGACGCCAAGGCGCCCGGCCACGACCTGGCGAAGGCCCGCGCCCTGCTCGACGAGGCCGGCGTCACCGCTGACGCCTCCGGTGTGCGGGCCAGGCTGTCGATGTTCTACATGGACAGCTTCCACGGTCACAAGCCGTTGGCGGAGATGATGGTCCGTCAGCTTGCCGAGATCGGCTTCGAGGTCAGCTTCGAGGGGTTGAGTTCGCCGGACTGGGCCCGGCGCGTCGGCGCGGAACACGACTTCGACCTGATCATCGTGGGTGGCTCGATGGCGCCCGACCCGGAGATCACCGCCCCGAAGTACTCCAGCGGTGGGCAGGGCAACATGGCCCAGCACCACAACCCGGACGTGGACGCCGCCTACCTCGCCGCCCGTACGGCGGGCACGCTCGCCGAACGCGGCGAGCACTACAAGCGGCTGCAGGAGGTCTGGGCCCGGGACACCGAATGGGTGCCCCTGTTCTGGTACGGCACGTACTTCGCCCGTAGCCGGGAGTTCTTCGGCTGGGCGGACCAGGTCGGTTACTCGGTGCCCTGGTGGCACTGGGGCCGGATCCGTCCGGTCTAGCCAGAGACACGTGGTGATCTGAATGCGGATCTACCCGAGGGAAGGAGGAGCTGGGGAATGGTTCAGCTGATCTTTAGACGGCTGGCAAGCGCCGTCCTGGTCTTGCTGCTCGCCTCCATCGTGATCTTTACTGTGATCTCGGTCTCGGGTGATCCGCTGGCTGAGCTCCGGGACCGGCAGCCGCCGGTCCCGGGGTCGGTGATCGCAGCCGAGGAGGCCAGGCTGGGTCTCACCGACCCACTGCCGGTGCGCTATCTGTCCTGGCTACAGGGCCTCGTCACCGGAGATTTCGGCCCGTCGACCATCGCCACCCGGGATATCGGGGTGGAGTTGGGCAGCCGGGTCGGGGTCACCCTACGACTAGTGATCCTGGCCATCATCATCGCGCTCGTGCTCTCCCTGCTCGCCGGTACGGTCTCCGCGCTCCACCAGCGGCGCTGGCCGGATCTGATCCTGACCCCCAGCGCGTTCATCCTGCTGGCGCTGCCGTCGTTCTGGCTGGCGGTGCTGCTGAAGCAGTGGGGGATCGCGTTCAACAACGCGACCGGCTACCAGACCTTCTACACGGTTGGGGCGGTCTCGGTGCCCGCACCGAGGGAATTCCTCCCGCTGGTCGCCGACATCGCCGGGCACATGGTCCTGCCGACGATCGTGCTGGCCCTGACGCACTTCGCGACCTGGAGCCGCTATCAGCGGGCTGCGGTCGCGGAGGGGCTGGCCGGTGACCACGTCCGGTTCGCCGTACTCAAGGGACTCTCCCGGCGTCGGATCGTCGGCTCGTACGTCGTCCGTCCGGCGCTGATCCCGATCGTGACGATCGTCGCGCTGGACCTCCCGGTTGTCTTCTCCGGAGCGGTGATCACCGAAACGGTCTTCCAGTGGCGTGGCATGGGGGGCTTCCTGTTGGAGTCGATCGCCTTGCGGGACACGAACGCCGTACTCGCCTGGTTGCTCATCGCGGCGACCGCGGTGGTTCTGTTCAATCTGATCGCCGACATCCTGTACGGACTGGTGGATCCGCGGGTGCGCTATGCCAAATCCTGACCTGCTCAAAGAACCGGCGCCGCTGGTTGATCCGGTGCCGTCGCCCGATCCGATGGGTGAGGCGGGAGCCGGCAAGCTGGCGGTCACCTTCGGTAGGTTCGTTCGGCACAAGGTGGGAATGAGTGCGCTCTGTGTGCTGTTCGTCGTCATCCTGACGGCGATCTTCCTGCCGATGCTCTGGCCGTACGACCATGCCGAGATCACACCGGACCTCTCCCAGTCGCCGTCGCTGGCACACCCGATGGGCACCGACACCCTCGGTCGGGACCTGTTGGCCCTGGTCCTGCGGGGCATGCAGCAGTCGTTGCTGATTGCGTTCTCGGTCACCATCATCGCCAGTCTCATCGGTGTGGTCCTGGGGGTGGTGGCCGGCTATTTCGGCAGTCTTGTCGACGCCACGGTGATGCGGGCCGTCGATCTGGTGCTCACCCTGCCCACCCTGGCGTTGGCCGCGTTCCTGGGCTCGCTGGTCGCCGGCCGGGGAGTCTCCTGGCTCGGACTGGCGATGGTCCTCGGCTCGCTGATGTGGACCTCGGTGGCCCGGCTGGTCCGGGGCGTCGTACTGAGCCTGCGTGAGTTGGCCTTCGTCGACGCGGCCCGGGTGATGGGAGCCAGTTCGACCCGGATCATGTTCCGGCACCTGGTGCCCAACGTCTCCGACCACATCGTGGTGGCCGGCACGCTGATGTTCGGTGTGGCCATCCTGGCCGAGAGCAGCCTCTCCTTCCTCGGATTCGGTGTACAGCCACCGGACACCTCGCTGGGCCTGCTGGTGGCCAACGCCCAGTCGGCGGTACTGACCCGGCCGTGGCTCTTCTACTTCCCCGGTTTGTTGATCATTACGATCGTGCTGTCGGTCAACTACGTCGGGGAAGGACTGCGGGAGGCCTTCAACCCGAAGTCCGCGCCGGACAACCCGTTGACCACCCCTCGGCGTACGGCTCGGAGCAGGCGTACCGGTACCAGGGAGAAGCAGGCGCAGGCATCGCAACCTGCGGCGCTGCTGACGGTCCGGGACCTGTCGGTGCGGTTCGGCCCGCAGACGGCGGTGAAGCCGATCAACCTGGAGATCAAGCCGGGTGAGGTGCTGGCCCTGGTCGGCGAGTCCGGCTCAGGCAAGTCGCTCACCGGGCTCTCCGTGGTGGGGCTGCTGCCGACCAACGCGGTCGGCACCGGTTCGGTGGTCTTCGCCGGTAATGAGCTCACCGATCTGAGCTTTGAGCAGTGGCGGGAATACCGGGGTCGGCGGATCGCGATGATCCTCCAGGACCCGTCGACCACGCTCAATCCGGTGCTCACCATCGCCACCCAGTTCGCGGACTCGATGCGGTTGACCAGCGCGGTCAACCGGACGGAGGCCCGTCGGCGCGCGGCCGAGCTGATGGAGAGCGTGGCAATCAAGGATGCGCAGGCGCGGCTCGATCAGTATCCACATCAGCTCTCCGGCGGCATGCGGCAACGAATCGCGATCGCCCTGGCCATGGTGCACGACCCGGATCTGATCATCGCCGATGAACCGACCACCGCCCTGGATGTCACGGTGCAGGCCCAGGTGATGGCCACTCTCGCTATGGCCCGGGAGCGCACCGGCGCGGCGATGCTCTTCATCACCCACGACCTGGCCCTGGTCGCCGGCATCGCGGACCGGGTCGCCGTCATGTATCAAGGCGACATCGTCGAAGAGCAGGATGTGTTCTCGCTCTTTGACAATCCGCGCTCCGAATACACAAGAAAGCTGCTGTCTCTGGCGCCGAGGATCAGCACGGACAGTTCGGTGGAGAGGCCATGAGCGGGCAGACGCGGGCCGGCGCGGCCACGCCGGAGCCGCCGGCGACCGAGCTGTTGCGGGTTACCGATCTGGTCAAGCACTTCCGGGCACCGAGGGCGGCCCGGCGACGTGGACAGGCGGTCGTGCACGCCCTCTGCGCGGTCTCCTTCTCGGTCGGTTCCGCCGAGACCCTCGGCATCGTCGGCGAATCGGGTTCGGGGAAGACCACCCTGTTACGCACCATTCTCGGGTTGCAACAGCCGACCTCGGGGCAGGTGCTCTTCCTGGGCCGGGACGTCTCCCAACGCAAGGGCAGGAGCGACCTCGCACTGCAGCGGGAGATCTCGGTGGTCTTCCAGGACCCGTACACGTCATTGGATCCCCGGATGACGGTGGCGGACATCCTCGCGGAGCCGGCGCAGATCCACGGCCTGGCGGCCAACGCCCAGAAGGCCCGGACCCTGCTCGACCAGGTACGCCTACCGGCCACCGGGTTGCGGAAGTTTCCGCACGAGTTCTCCGGCGGCCAGCGGCAACGCATCGCGATCGCCCGTGCGCTGGCCCTGAACCCGAAACTGATCGTGCTCGACGAACCGGTGTCGGCGCTGGACGTCTCGGTCCAGGCGGAGATCCTGAGCCTGCTCAGGGAGTTGCAGCGGGAGCGCGGGGTCTCCTACCTTTTCGTCGCGCATGACCTGGCGGTGGTCGCCGAGATCTCCCAGCGGGTGGGCGTGATGTACGGCGGCCAGATGGTCGAGTTGGGCCCGACCCGCCAGGTGATCACCGAGGCCCGGCACCCCTACACCCGGGAACTGCTCGCCGCGGTGCCAGTGCCCGACCCACGGATCGAACGGGCCAAGCCCCGGTTCCTGCAACGCCGGTGGCCGACGGAGACCGACAACCTGCCGCCGTGTGCGCACGGTGACCTCCTATAGCGATCAGTCCCGGCAAGCCCATTCCTGTCATTTTCTTTCAGGATAGAAAGAGGCGCGTATGCCAGTAGATTTTGTGGTGGCCACGCCACACGACGCAGTTGAATTCAATGATGTCTACCGCAATGTAACCGGCAGTGCCGGCTATCTTGCCTGCAACAACATCTACAACCGGGTCGTGCTGAACGAGTGGTACGAGATCAACCCGTTCCCGGATCTGGCCACCCACTGGGAGCAGTTGGACGGCTCGCGTCGGTGGCGGTTCCACCTGAACCAGGCGGCCCGCTGGCAGGACGGCACGCCGTTGACCGCGCACGACGTGGTCTACACCCACCTGCACGCCATGAAGATGGGCTATCAGGGGGCGATGTTCCTCAAGGACGTGGAGACGATCGTCGCGGTCGACGACCATACCGTCGACTATCACCTGCACACCGCGAATGCCGGTTTCCTGGTCCTGCTCGGCAACTTCATCTTCGCGC
>NZ_QKKX01000072.1 GCF_003434305.1 Micromonospora sp. MW-13 | reverse complement strand
CCCACATCGTTCCGCAGGACACCCTCACCCGGGACCGCTTGCACCTGGTCGAAGGCGTGTCGGGGGTGGATATCTTCACGCGGCAGGGGCCGGGCATGGCGTTGCTGGACTTCAACCACGGCCGTGCGCTCTGGCAGGACCAGCGGGTCCGGGAGGCGGTGGCGTACGCGGTCAACCGGGACGAGATCGCCGAGCTGGGCGATCCGGGCGTCTCCCAGGCCTGGGACCACTACCTGCTGGGCACGTCGTGGGCGTTGAACCGGGAGGCCAAGGCGCCCGGCCACGACGTGGAGCGGGCCCGCGCCCTGCTCGACGACGCCGGGGTCACCGCGGACGCGTCGGGCGTACGGGGCCGGCTGACCATGTTCTACATGGACATGTTCCACGGTCACCGGCCGCTGGCCGAACTGATCGCCCGCCAGCTCGGCGAGGTCGGCTTCGAGGTGTCCTTCGACGGTCTGGCCTCGGAGGACTGGTCCCGTCAGGTTCGCAAGGCACATGACTTCGACCTGATCATCGTCGGTGGTTCGATGGAACCCGACCCGGAGATCACCGCGACGAAGTACTCCTCCGGTGGGCAGAACAACATGGGACTGCACCGCAACCCCGACGTGGACGCCGCCTACCTGGCCGCGCGCCGCGCGGACACCCGGGAGGAGCGCCGCGAGCACTACCAGCAGTTGCAGCAGGTGTGGGCCCGGGACATCGAATGGGTCCCGCTCTTCTGGTACGGGATGTACTACCCGCGCAGCGAGAAGTTCTTCGGCTGGGCCGATCAGCTCGGTTACTCCGTGCCCTGGTGGCACTGGGGACGTATCCGCCCGGTGGCGTGACAAGGGTGGGCCCGGGTCGACGACCCGGGCCCACCCTTTCCCTCTGTCAGTCAGCCCAGGTCGGAGACCGTAGGCGCGGATGATCGTCTGGTCGATGCCGTTGCCGAGCCGGACGAGGTCCAGTTGCCCCACTTGGTCAGCACACGCGGGCGAACCAGGTCCGGTCGTCGATGGTGCGCCGTAGGAAGCCGTTGTCGAGGATGGCGTGCTCGTTCCGCCAGTGCGTTGACGGGGCCAGCAGCCCGGTGCGCCGCCCCGACGCGGCATCGACCAGTGCGAGGGCGACGAGTTCGTTGTCCCGTACGACATCCAGCGTCACGATGCCGTCACGCGTGAACACCGCACCGCCCAACTGCAGATCCTCGTCGTCGAACAGCTCTGTGCCGCTGGCGACCCACCGGCGGGTAACCTCCGGCGCCTGCCAGGCGAACGCGGTGACGATCCCATCGTCGTCGAGCGCAAACAGCTCATGCTCGCTGAGCCCGATGCCGTTGACGCGTTCGCCGGGGAGGTGCCGCGCGTACACCTGGCCGGTCTCCGCGCCGTGCACCCGCAGCCGGCCGTCGCGGACCTCGGCGACGGCGAGGACCTGCGGATCGTCTCCAACGTTCGCGGCGAAGCCCACGGCCGACGCGGCGTGCGTGACCTCGACACCCTCACCCCATCCGGCCAACGGATTCACGTCCAGATGCAGCGGCCCGCTGGTATCAAGCCGGTCGAGCGTGACCGCATCGTGCAGGTGCAGCCGCGCCGGCTCACCCGCCACGCCGAGCAGCAGGTGCGCACCACCGGCGGTGTAGGCGAGCCAGTCGCAGGCCTCGATGGGGACGGCCCGCTCCCGTTTACCATGGCGCCACACCTCGAGTTTCCAAGGCTCGGACAGCACCGCGATCGACGTTCCGCTGGGATGGACCGTGACGTGGCGCGGCGGCGGCATGGGTTGCGACACGACGCCGGTCAATTCGCGGGCCAGGTCGTGCACGGTCAACACGTCACCGGCGAGGGTGGCGACGTGCCGTCCCAGCGGATCGGTCGCCACGAAAACACCTGGTGCTGAGCCCGCCTCAACGATCACTCCGTCCATCCGGCCCAAGATAGCCATGCCACGGCGCTTTCGTCATGGTGCCCTTACGCCCGCAACGCGCCACAGGCCGGCCGCCGCGAGCAGCGCGCTGAACGCGAGATACAACGCCAGTTCGATCCATTGGAAGGGCCAGAAGCGCCCGTTGGGCTGGTAGGCCAGGTCGACGTGGAGGTCGAGCTTGCCGAGACACACCGCGGTGTCACCGAACCTGCCGCTGGCGCCAGTCTCCGGGGCGTTGTTGAAACACTCGTTGAACGCGGCGTCGGACAGTTGCCGGCCGTCAGGTGTCAGGAGCTTACTGGTATCCGTGACCCAGGAGTCCGCTATCTCTACCCCTCCGACGACCGGCCCACCGGTGATGCTGCCCAGCGCCCGGGCTTGGTTGATGGTGTCGGCACTCATCGGTACGGTGACCCGCTCGGCGGGCAGGTAGTGCGGTCGCAGCAGGTTCGGCACGGCGAACTGGACCGCGATCACGGCTAGGAACACCATCGCCATCGCCGGCTGGGTACGGCGGACCAGCAGCCCGGTGACGGCGCCGAACGTGAAGCCGAAGACGGCGTACCCGATGGGCGCGACACCACGCGCGCCGAACAGGATCGCGCTGAACCGGTCGCCGGCCACCTGGTCGACCGGAACCGCCGCCCACGTCAACAGCGCGCTGAGCGTACCGGCGACGGCCATGCTGGCAAGGCCGAGCACCATCAGCTTGACCGCGAGCCAGCGGCGGCGGGGCACACTCTGGTTCCACACCAGCCGATGGGTACCGGTCTCCAGTTCGCGAGCGATGAGCGGCGCGCCCCAGAACGCACCGATGAGCGCGGGTACCAGACCGAAACCGGCGGCGAGGAACAGCATCGTCTGCCCGTACTGGATCGGAAGCTGGGAGGTGTCCCGCACGGCACGGATGTCCGCGCCGAGGCGCACCAGGTAGATGGCGGCCACGACCAACAGGAACGCTCCGACGAGCGCCTGGATCCGGAACTGCCGCAAGCTCATCCTGATCATCGCGCCACCGCCGCACTCACGCGGGGCGCGGCACCGGCTCCGGCGGCCCGCGACAGGTAGGCGAGGACCAGTTCCTCCAGCGTGACCGGCTCGGCGTCCCGGGCCGCCGCACCGTTCCGTACCGCCGCACCGTCCCGTACCAGGGCGTGGCCACGCTCCGCCCAGATAACCTCGACCCCGGCGGCCATCCTGGCCGGATCGCCAGCGATCCTGTGGTGCGAGGCGAGCAGATCCCGTACCGGACCGGCGACCTGGATGCGCGAGTCGCAGAGTACGACGAGGTAGTTACAGACCTGCTCGACATCGCTCAACAGGTGCGAGGAGAGCACGGCACTGGCGCCGAGTTCTACCACGAACTCCATGAGACTCCGCATGAAGCCCATGCGCGCCAGGGGATCCAGCGCGGCGGCGGGCTCGTCGAAGATGAGCAGCTCGGGTCGTTTCGCGGCGGCGATGGCCAACGCGAGCTGCGCGCGCTGGCCGCCGGAGAGCCGGCCCGCCTTCTGCGCCGGGTCCAGGCCGACCTCGGCGATGCGCCGCTTGGCCAGCGCCGGGTCCCAGGACGGGTTCAGCCAGGCACCCATCCTCAGGTGGTCGGCGACGCTGAACGAGGCGTACACCGGAGTGTCCTGGGCGACGAAGCCGACCCGGGCCAGGTGCGCCGCGTTGGCTGCCGGTCTGGACCCGAGCACGGACAACGTACCCGCGGTCGGTGCGATCAGGCCGCAGGCGAGTTGGAGGAGTGTGGACTTGCCGGCGCCGTTCGGACCGACCAGCCCGACGACATGCCCGCGCGGGATTCTCAGGTCACAGTCGGTTAGTGCCGTGCGGCGGCCGTACCGCTTGGTCAGTTGCTCGGCGTGCAGCACGAGTGGTGTTTCCATGGGCTAATCCTGCGAACGGCGGGCGGTCCGGGCATCGGTCCAAGGCAGGGGCCGGTACGCGGACGACCCTACTTTTGGCCGGTTCGCGTGGGCCGGCGATTTCCTAGCGTCGTTGGCATGAACACGACACACCGAACGGCAGTGAACGCCGTACTCGGGCTGGTCTTCGTCACCGGACTCGGGCTCACGGCGTATCTGGTCGCGGACAGTTGGGGCGGGCTCTATTGGCTGTTCGACTGCGTGGCCGGGGCGGTGACAGGGCTGCTCGCGCTGCTGCGCGGGCCGCAGCGGACCTGGCCGGTGGCGGGAGGACTCGCGGTCGCGGCGGTGGCGATCGTGGTGGCCGGGGTCGCCGACCTGCCGCAGGAGCCGGGACCGGTCACCGCACTGGCGCTGGCCGTACTCGTCGGTTCGGGGATCCGGACGCTGCCGGGACCGCGCGCCGCGGCCGTTGCGGCGGGCGGGTTCGCGGTGGTGGTGGGTACCTGGCTGACCGCGCTTCCGGACGCGGCGGGCTTCACCGTGGTGACCGTCGTGAACACGGTCACCTGGCTGGTCGCCGTGGCGCTCGGGATCAGTCTGCGCACGGCCGGGCGGGACTCGTAAGTTGAACAGGGTGAGCATCTGGGACCGGCTGTTCGGGGTCGCGGCCACGGCGGGACTCGCCATGGTCTTCCTCGCCGCGATCGTCATTGAGGCTGCGGCGATCGCGCAGACGTGGGGCACCCGGTACTGGATCGCCGGTGCCGCCGCCGCCGTCGTGGTCTGTGTGCTGGCGCTGGTACGGCGGCGGCAACGGGCGTGGGCGGCTGTCGCCGGTCTCGGGATCGCTGGGCTGGCCGTCGCGGTGGCCCGGGTGTTCCACCTCCCGACCGAGCCGGGACCGGCCATGGCGCTGGCGCTCGCCGTACTCGTCGGGTCGGCGGTGCGCGCGCTGCCTGCCGTACCGGCTGGTGCGCTCGCCGCCGGAGGGCTCGCAGTCATCGGCGGCGCCTATCTCGCCGCCCGGCCGCAGTCCTCGGGCGCCTCGGGGGTCGTGGCGATGAACGTCGCGGCCTGGCTCGGCGCGGTCGCGGTCGGGCTGGCGCTGCGGCTGCTGGACGACCGGGCGGCGGCCACCGCGGAGAAAGTACGCCGCGACGAGCGGCTGGAGCTGGCCCGGGAACTGCACGACGTGGTGGCCCACCACATCACCGGCATGCTGATCCAGGCGCAGGCCGCCCACGTCGTCGCGCGCAAGAACCCGGGTCAGGTGGCCGAGTCGATGACCGCGATCGAGGCCGCCGGCACCGAGGCGCTGCGCGCCATGCGCCGCGTGGTCGGCCTGCTCCGCGATGCCGAGGACGCGCCACCCGCCTCGGCAGGGCAGGAGCAGCTCGGCGTGCTCGTCGAGCGCTTCGACCGGCAAGGCCCACCGGTGCGCCTACGGGTACCCGACGAGAGCGCCGCATGGCCACCGGAGGTGACGAGCACCGTGTACCGGATCGTCCGGGAGGCGCTGACGAACGTGGCCCGCCACGCGCCGCACGCCTACGGCGTCACCGTCACCGTCGACCAGAACCCCTCCGGCGTCACGGTCGAAGTGGTCGACGACGCGGCACCGGGCCCCGCCCGCGCCTCGCACCGCGGCGGGTACGGCCTCATCGGCATGCGCGAGCGCGTCGAAACCCTCGGCGGTACGCTGCACACCGGCCCCCGCCCCGACGCAGGCTGGTCGGTCCTGGCCACCCTGCCCATCCACGACGGGCGGTCACGATGACGATCCGCGTACTACTCGCCGACGACCAGGCGATGATCCGTAGCGGCCTGAAGCTCATCCTCGAAGACCAGCCGGACATCAGCGTCATCGCCGAGGCGGCAGACGGTGTCGACGCGATCGCGCAGGCCCGCCAACTGCGTCCCGACGTCTGCCTGGTGGACATCCGGATGCCCCGGCTCGACGGCATCGAGGTGACCCGGGCACTGGCCGGGCCCCGGGTACCCAACCCGATGCGGGTCATCGTGGTCACCACGTTCGACCTCGACGAATACGTGTACGGCGCGCTGCACGGCGGCGCGGCCGGCTTCATCCTCAAGGACGCCGGCCCGGCCCTGCTCGTCGAGGCGGTACGCGCCGCCCACAACGGCGACGCGCTCGTCTCCCCGTCGATCACCGTCCGGCTGCTACGCCACCTGACCACGCCGAAACCAGAACCCGACAAGTCGCTGCCGTCGTTGTCCGAACGCGAAGTCGAGGTGGTCCGGGAGATCGCACGCGGTCGCACCAACCTGGAGATCGGGGCCGAACTGTTCATCTCCCTCAGTACGGTCAAAAGCCACGTCTCGACCATCCAAACGAAACTCGGCCTGCGCAACCGCACCGAGATCGCCGTCTGGGCCTGGGAGAACCGGATCGTCGAAACCGCTTGAACGGCCCGTCGCGCACGCGGCGGCGATCGCCGAGGTGTGGTTTGTGGTCCGCGACCACGGACCGGCCGCCGGCCTGGCGCTGCGCCGGTGGTGGTCGGACCGGGCCGGCTGGCAGGAGCGGGAGACCACCCGGCCGGGCTACGGGGTCCGGGTGCGCCGGCAGGCCCGGACGGGTAGCGGCACGCGCGTGGACAGGAAACTGCCTACTTGTCGTGCTGTCGGCGCAGCATCTCGGCGATCCAGATGGGCGCGAACGGAGACGTGCAGCCCGGGGGAGTCGGGTAGTCCTTGAGCACTTCCAGGCGCTCACCGATGTCGATTGCGCGGGCACTGTACTCGGCGTGCTCGATCCCGATATGACCCAGGCACTCGTTCATCGCCCACTGCAGGCGGTCCGGGGCGTCTCTCATCTGCGCCTCGATGGTGTCAAGCAGCCCCGCGAGGTCGAGGCCCTCGGGCTTCTTCGTCACGCGTTCGGTGGTCAGCGCCCAGCCGGCACTCGCGACCACTGGATCCGGATCGGAGAACCAGGCCAGGCGCAGCTGTTCGGAGTGCGGGTTCTTCTTCACCACGTAGTTCACGAGCCAGCCATGCACCTTGGGTGTGCGCGCCTCGCGCAACATGACGTCCAACTCGTCACGCTCGAACGCCTTCGGACGGCAGATCAGGATTGCCAGCAGCCTCGCCGCGGTGTCATCCGTCTCCCAGAGCTGGCGCGCGAGTTCCTGCTGCGTCTTCAGCCGCTTCGCGAGCGCGCGCAGCTTGCTGAGGTGCACACCGTGATCGTCACCGTGTTTCTCGTTCACCTTGCGCGTCTTCGGGTCCTCAAGCGCGGCCAGCTCGGCCATCACCTCGGCCGCCGTCGTCTCAGTCACCTCAGCCTCCTGCCTATCACGTGGATCACTCGCGCAGCGGGTGCCATCCGGTGTTCGCCCGCGGGTCATCAGCGGTCGCCGCTGGTTTCGGGGGCGAAGTGCTGCACCACGAACGCGATGGCCGTGGCGATGTCGTCGGCACTGGTTCCCCAGGCAGCCTGGATCGCGGGCCCCCAGGCGTGGCAGCTGCGGATGGCGAATTCCTTTCCCTCGGGGGTGTCCTGCCACGTGGCGGGGTCGAACCTCACGCCGCCGTGCAGGAAGAGGTCGAGGCCGAGCAGCGCGAGGTCCCAGCCACAGCCGATTCCGATCGTGCCACCGGGACCGTAGCTGCGCACGAGTTCGTCGACGATCTGGGCGGGTGAGGCGTGCTCCAGCTCGAAGACGGTGCGGCCGTCGTAGCCGGTCGCCAGGCGCACCTCGACCTCGGTCGGCATGCCTTCGCCGAGGACCCAGGTCACCTTGATCAGACGGGGTTCCTCGCAGCGCAGGATGTCGCCGCCGGCGTTGTCCTTGAGCTGGAACGTGCCGCCGGCCCGCAGGTCGCCTTCGATCGGGCCCAGCCATCGGCTGAGCCGCTCCGGGTCGGTGCAGGCGCTCCAGACGTCCTCGATCGGGGCGTCGTAGACCCGGCACAGCAGCAGCGACCGCCCTTCACCGGTAGCAACCGCCTGGTTGGCGATCTCCCGTTGCGTGGCGTTGATCTGGCTGACGATGTCGATCACGATTCCTCCTCGCTAACGGACTCGGCTTCCTGACGACGATCCGATGTCCCGGCAGCGAACCCACGGTTGTCGCGCTGGTGGCGTCTGCCGCGGGCGAGTTCGGTGGTCAACGCGTCCAGGCGCTGACTCCAGAACTGCCGGAAGCGCTCCAGCCAGATGTCGACCTCCTGCAGAGGCGCTGCCTCCACCGCATAGAGGCGCCGCGTGCCGTCCGGACGGACGGTGACGAAACCCCACTCCCTCAGCACTCGCAGGTGCTGCGACACCGCAGGTGGCGAGATGCCGAACTCTGCCCGGATGACCTCGCTGACGGCCCCGGCGGCCTGCTCTCCGTCGGCGAGTAGCTCCAGTATTCGGCGTCGCACCGGGTCGCCGAGGACATCGAACGCGTGCACCCACGAACTATGTCAGCATCAGCTTAATTAAGTAAAGTCTGAACTATGCTGTGATCCTGCGCTGGTTCGCCGGTGGGCCGGGCACCGAGCAGTTGCTTCAGCGCGTGTCGATGCTCGCGACGCGTTTGGAGGTCATGGGAGGTCGGCGACCGGTTTCCTCGGCGTTCACCGGAGGGCTTCCGCGTGGTGGTGCACGATCCGCCAGCCTCGCTCGTCGCGGCGCAGCACGTCCGTCACCCGGAAACAGTCGTCCGGCTGCCCGGTCGCGTACCGGGCCCGCAGGACGTAGCGGACCAGGCCCGTGTCCTCCCACGCCTCGGCCCGGAACTGCTCGGGGGCGACCGAGGTCGGGGGCGCGGCCGGTCCCCGGGTCGCCGCCCGGCGATCCCGCAGGTCGTCCAGGGCTGCCAGACCGTCCAGCAGGTCGGGCGCGTCGGACTCCCAGATCGTCAGTTCGGGGTGCAGCCGGGTGTCGAACGCCGCCCGGTCCCCCAACGACCGGTACATGTCGGTGATGGCGGCGGTGAGATCGTCAACGGTCATCGGGGCTCGCTTCCGGTCGGGGCGGACGGGGGTGTCGGGGATCAGGAGAGCTCGGCGAGGCGGGCGCGCAGCGGGTCGAGCCCCATCGGCCCGAGCCGCAGTGCCCGGTGGTGGAACCGCTTGCGGTCGAACGCGGCGCCCTCGCGCCGTTCGACCTCCCGGCGGGCCTGCTGCCAGAGCCGCGCCCCGGCCTTGAAGGCCAGCGCCTGCGCCGGCCAGCCGAGGTACCGGTCGACCTCGAACCGCGCGGTCGCCGCGTCCAGCCCGGCGACGCGGACGAGGAAGTCCACGGCCAGCTCGGGGGTCCACCGGCGCGCGTCGGTGAAGCCGGTCCCGGCCGGGATCGGCACGTCCAGGTGCAGGCCGAGGTCGATGACCACCCGGGCGGCGCGCCACATCTGCCCGTCGAGCATCCCGAGCCGCTCGGCGGGACCGGCGTAGAGGCCGAGCTCGTCGGCGAGGCGTTCGGCGTAGTGCGCCCAGCCCTCGGCGTACCCGTGGACCTGGCACAGCGACCGCTGCCACGGGTGCAGGTCGGCGGTGGTGAGGGTGATTGCGTGCTGGAGGTGGTGCCCGGGCAGCCCCTCGTGGCAGAGCGTCCCGACGTGCCGCCACACCGGCACCGTCGACTCGCCGGGGGGCGTCGACCACCAGATTCCGCCCGGGCGGGTCAACCCGGCGTCGGGCGGGGTGTAGTACATGACCCCGGAGGCGGCGGGGCTGATTCGGCACACCACCCGGCGGGTGGCGGCCGGGATGTCGAAGTGCGGGCCGTCCAGGGCGTCGGTGAGCCGCTCGGTGCGTTCCCGCAGCCACTCCTCCAGGTCGGGCCCGACCGGCACCCGGCCGGCGGGGTCGGCGTCCAGCCCGGCCCGTGCGCCCGCCACGTCCGGGTACCCGAGCTCGGCGGCGACCGCCCGCTGCTCGGCGGCGGTCCGGGCCAGCTCCTCCCAGCCGTACGCGTACAGCTCGTCCAGGTCGACGGTCGCGCCGAGGAAGCTGCGCGCGGTGACGGCGTACAGGTCGCGACCGACGCCGTCGACGTCGGTGGCCCGTGGCGCCAGCTCGGTGCGCAGGAACGCGGCGAAGTCCGCCGTCGCGGCGGTGGCCGAGCGGGCCCCGGCGGCCAGCTCCCCGGCCAGCGGCCCTTCCGGACCCCCGGCCACCAGCCGGCCGTAGAAGTCGTCGGAGGTGACCCAGGCGGTGCACTGGTCGGCGACGGCCAGCACCTGCCGGCGCGCCACCAGGCGTCGCCGTTGGGCCGACCAGCGCAGCGTCTCGGCGTACTGGCCGAGGGCCGTGGGCACCCGGCGCAGGTGCGCGGCGACGACCGCCCAGTCCTGCGCGGTGTTGCGGGGCAGGTTGTCGAAGACCTGCCGGACCAGGTGCACCGGCGTCGCCAGCGGGGCGAGCAGCCGGGTGGTGAAGCCCGCGTCGTAGAGGTCGACCTCGCTGGCCAGCCGGTCGAGCAGGGCGCCGGCGAGGGCCCGCTGCGACGTGCCGTCGACACCGGCGCCGGCCGCCGCCGTGGCGGTGCCGCGGGCCAGCTCCGCGCGGGCGGCGAAGCCGTCGGGGGAGAGGTCCGCGAAGTGCGAGTCGGGCGTACGACCCGCCGCCTCGGCGGCCTCCGGATCCAGCCCGGCGAGCGCGTCGAGGTACCGGTCGGCGACCTCGGTGATCGTCGTCATCGGGCGACGCCGAGGCGGCCGTGGTCGTCGCGGTACCCGACGCCACCCTTGAGCACCGTGTGCAGGGTGCGCAGCGCGGACACCGAGCGGGTGGGATCGTCGCGCAGGACCAGCAGGTCGGCGTGCTTGCCCACCTCGACGCTGCCGAGCGTGTCGGCCTGGCCCAGCCACTGCGCGGGGCGGATGGTGGCGGACTTCAGGGCGTCGGCGACGGGCATCCCGGCGTCCACCATGAACTCCAGCTCGCGCACGGTCGCGGTCGTCTCGTCGTAGCCGGCGTGTGGCGGCATGTCGCTGCCCAGCGCGATCGGCACCCCGTTGCGGATGGCGTGCTGGAGGCTCTCCCAGTGTCGGGGCCCGGCGGCCAGGGCGCGGTCCATCAGCCAGCCCGGCACGCCGGAGTCGCGGAAGAACTGCTCGCAGCGGCTGACCACGATGGTCGGGACGTACCAGACGTTCCGCTCGGCCATCAGCCGGGTCACCTCGTCGGTCAGCTCGTAGCCGTGCTCGACGCAGTCCAGCCCGAGTTCCACGGCCCGGCGCACCGACTCGACCGGGCCGGCGTGCGCGGTGACCTTGCGTCCCCAGTCGTGCGCCACCCGGATCACCGCCGCCAGCTCGTCGTCGAGCAGTTGCGGGGTGTCGATCGACTCGAACTGGCCGGCGATCCCGCCGGAGATGCACACCTTGATCAGGTCGGCGCCGGCCCGGATCTGCTGCCGGGTGAGCCGGCGGAAGCCGTCCGCCCCGTCGGCCTCCAGCGCGTCGGCCTCCCAGCCGTGTCCCCCGGTGCAGCACAGGGCGTGCCCGGCGGTGAAGATCCGCGGGCCGTCCACCGCGCCGCGTTCGATCCCCTTGCGCAGGGCGAAGTCGGCGTACCGGCTCTCGCCGACGAGCCGGGCGGTGGTGACCCCGGAGTGTAGGGTCCGGCGCGCCGAGTCGGCCATCAGCAGCACCAACTCGGCGAGGTTCGACCGGTGCACCTCGTCGCCGAAGTGGCCGGGCAGGCCGAGCGACAGGTGGACGTGCATGTTGGTCAGGCCGGGCATGACGTGGTCGCCGTGCAGGTCGACCACCCGGGCGCCGCCCGCCTCGGCGAGGACGTCGTCGACCGGCCCGACCGCGCGGATCGTGCCGTCGGCACCGACCCAGATGCCGCTGTCGCGCTGGACGTCGTCCCGTACGCCGTCGTAGAGCGCGAGGTTGACCAGGACCTGTTCGGTGGGGATGTGCATGCGGTGTCCTCTACGCGGCGGGCACGGTGGTCGGCGCCACCGTGGGGTCGTTGAGCCAGCAGGCGGCGCTGCGGTCGCCGAGATCGAGCGTGGGCGGCTGCTCGCCGCACGGCCCGAAGGCGTGCGGGCAACGCGGCCGGAACCGGCACCCCACCGGCGCCTGCGCCGGGTCGGGCACCTCCCCGGCGAGCGTCCTGGGCAGTTGCGGGTGCGGGCCGATCTGCGGCACCGCGTCGATCAACGCCCGGCTGTACGGGTGCCGGGGCGAGCGCCACAGCTGGCGGGTGGGTGCGGTCTCGACGATCCGGCCCAGGTACATCACGGCCGTGACGTCGGCGATCTCGTGCACCAGGGACAGGTCGTGGGAGATGAACAGCATGCCCATGTCCAGGTCCCGGACCAGCCCGACGAGCAGGTTGACCACCTGCGCCTGCGACGACGCGTCCAGTGCGGTGACCGGCTCGTCCGCGATGATCATCCGGGGTTCCGGCGCCAGCGCCCGGGCGATCGCGAGCCGCTGCCGCTGGCCGCCGGAGAACTGATGCGGGTACCGCTCCGCGGCCCCGGCCGGCATGCCGACCCGGTCCAGCAGGTCGGCGACCCTCGCCCGGCGGGCGGCGCCGGTCACCGTGTCCGGCACCCCGTCGAGGAGTTGGGTGCCGATGGTGCGCCGGGGGTTCAGCGACGCGTACGGATTCTGGAAGACCATCTGGAGCCCGATCTCCGGCACCGGCCGGCGCCGCCAGCCGAGCGGGGTGACCGGGCGGCCGGCGAACCGGATCGTCCCGGCGCTCGGCGCGGCCAGCCCGACCGCCACCCGGGCCAGCGACGACTTGCCGCAGCCGGACTCGCCGACCAGGCCGACGATCTGGCCGGGCGCCACCTCCAGGCTCACCCCGGCCACGGCCCGGACCGGCCCCCGGCCGCGCGGCCTGTACTCCACCTCGACGTCGCTGATCTCGAGCAGGTTGCCTGACCCGACCGGCTCGTTCATGCCGCCACCTCCAGGTGCGGACGGACCACGCAGGCCACCGACCGGTCGGTGCCGGCCGGGGACAGCGGGGGAGGCACGGTGCCGCAGGACGGCTCGGCGTACCCGCACCGGGGTTGGAACGGACATCCGGGCGGCGCCTGCCCCGGTGCCGGCGGCCCGCCCGGGATGGGACGCAGCGTGCCGACGGCCTGGGTGCCGTGCGGGCGGGCGCCGAGCAGCGCGGCCGTGTACGGGTGGCGCGGCGCGGTGAGCAGCGCTCCGGTGGGGCCGGTCTCCACCACCCGCCCGGCGTAGAAGACGTACCCGCGGGTGGTGAGCGCGCTGAGCACCCCGAGGTCGTGGGTGATGAAGGCGACGGCCAACCCGGTCTCGGCGCGCAACTGGTCCAGCAGCGCGAGGATGCCGGCCTGCACCGTCACGTCGAGCGCGGTGGTCGGCTCGTCGGCGATCAGCAGCCGGGGGCGGGCGGCGAGGGCGATCGCGATGGCCGCCCGCTGCCGCATGCCGCCGGAGAACTGGTGCGGGTATGCCCGCACCGCCCGCTGCGGGTCGGGGATGCGGACCTGGTCGAGCAGTTCCACCGCCCGCCGGTCCGCCGCCCGCCGGTCCAGGCCCAGGTGGACCCGCATGTGTTCGGTCAGTTGCCGGCCCACCGTGAGCATCGGGTGCAGCGCCGCGGTGGGGTCCTGGAAGACCATCGCGATTCCGGCGCCGCGCACCTTCTGCCAGCGCCTGGTGTCCAGGCTGAGCAGTTCGGTCCCGGCGAACCGGGCCGACCCGGTGACCTTGGCGCCGGCGGGCAGCAGCCCGAGCAGGGTCTGCGCGGTGAGGCTCTTGCCGCACCCGCTCTCTCCCGCGATGCCGACCATCTCGCCCTCACCGACGGTGAACGACACGTCGTGCAGGATCGGCAGCGGCCCCGTGGGGCCGGGCAGGGTGACGGCCAGGGAGTCGACCTCGAGCAGGGGTGGCATTGTCAACGTCCCTTCGCGTAGCGGGGGTCGATCCGGTCGCGCAGCGCGTCGCCGAGCACGTTGAAGGCCATCACCACGGTGAGGATGGCCAGGCCGGGGAACACGCTGACCCACCACATGGAGAGGTCCTGCGAGCCGAGCGCCACCATCGAGCCCCACTCGGCGGCCGGCGGGCGGGGGCCGAGGCCGAGGAAGGACAGCGCGGACAGCAGCAGCACGGCGTTGCCGAGCTCCAGGGTGGCCAGCACGATCGCCGGCCCCACGCTGTTGGGCAGGACGTCGCGGCGCAGCGCGCGGACCGGCCCGATGCCGAGCAGCCGGGCGGCGCTGAGGTAGTCCTCGCCGCGCATGGTCAGCACGGCGCTGCGGATGACCCGGGCGTAGACCGGCCAGGAGACGATGACCAGCGCGAGGACGGCGTTGCGGGTGCTGGGCCCGAACGCGGCGGTCACCGCCATCGCCAGGATGATCTGCGGGAACGCGAAGACCAGGTCCGTCAGGCGCATCAGCGCCTCGTCGACGAACCGTCCCACGTAGCCGGCGACCAGGCCGAGCAGGCCGCCGATCAGCAGGGCGAGGGAGACGATGGCGAGCGCGAGCGGGATCGACAGGCGGGAGCCGTGGATCACCCGGCTGAACACGTCCCGGCCGAGGGAGTCGGTGCCGAACCAGTGCGTGCCCGACGGCGGGGCGTACGCGTCCGGGCTCTGCGCCAACGGGTCGTACGGCGCGACGACCGGGGCGAACAGTGCCATCAGCAGCCACCCGCCGAGGATGACCAGGGCCGCCACGGCGATCGGCTGCCGCCAGATGGGCCGCCCGGTCGAGCGACCGCGCAGCCGGCCCAGCAACCGGCGCCGGGCCAGCGCGTCGGTCGCCTTCGGGTCGGGCGCCACGGGGTCGGGTGCGAGTGTGGTCATGACAGCCGGATCCTCGGGTCGATGAGCCCGTACAGCAGGTCGACCGTGAGGTTGACCAGCGTGTAGACCAGCGCCACGAACAGGCTGACGCCGAGGATCGCGGGCAGGTCCAGCGCCGTCGCGCTGCGGTACGCGTACTGGCCGAGGCCCGGCCAGCCGAAGATGTTCTCCACCAGCACCGTGCCGGAGAGCAGCGAGGCGAAGGCCAGACCGGAGACGGTGATCACCGGGACCAGCCCGGCCCGCAGCAGGTGCCGGCGGAACACCACCCGGGTGGGCAGGCCCTTGGCGTACGCGGCCCGGATGTAGTCCTGCTGGAGCACCTCCAGCATGGACGAGCGGACGAACCGGACCAGCATCGCCACGGTCAGGCTGGTCAGCACGAGCACCGGCAGGACCAGGTGCTGGGCGGCGTCCCAGGCCACGTCCCACTGGCCGGCGAGGGCGGCGTCGACCGTGTACATGCCGGTCACCGTCGGCGGCGGGCTGAAGTCGGTGGAGAGCCGTCCCCCGCTGGGCGCCAGGCCGAGCTGGTAGAAGAAGACGTAGAGCACGACGAGCGACAGCCAGAACGGCGGGGTGGACAGGCCGAGCAGCGCGCCGACCCGGATCAGCTGGTCGGTGATCCGGCCGTTGCGCACGGCGGCGAGCATGCCGATCCCGGTGCCGATCAGCAGCGCCAGCACCATGGTGGGGATGGCCAGTTCCATGGTCGCCGGCACGTACTGGAACAGGTCGTCCGTCACGGTCCGGCCGGTCTGCTGGGAGATGCCGAGGTCGCCCCGGAACAGGTTGCCGAGGTACTGCAGGTACTGCACGTACAGCGGCTGGTCCAGGCCCCACTTCTCGCGGAACGCGGCCACCGTGGCGGGGTCGTTGAGCGCCTGGTCGGAGAGGTTGGCGGTGACCGGGTCACCGGGCACCACGGTCACCAGGCCGAACGTCACGATCGTGACGCCCAGCAGCAGCCCGGCCGTGATCGCCACCCGCTTGGCCAGGAACACCAGCAGCGCCCGGCGCGGCCGGGGCCGGGACGCGGTCGTGGTGACCGCGCCCGGCTCGGCGTCGTCGACTGTCGTCGTCATGAGGTGGTCTACTCCCGGCCGACGGCGGCCAGGTCGACCTGCCAGCCCGCAGCGGTGTAGTCGGTGCCGGTCAGGTCGCCGCTGGCTACGACGGTGGAGGAGTTGTTGGCCAGGACGATGTAGGGCGAGGCGGCGTTCATCGCCCGCTGCCACTCCTGCATGGCGGTGGCCCGGGCAGCCAGGTCGAGGGTCTCGGTGACCTTCTTGCCGGCGGCCACGACGGCCGGGTCGGCC
The DNA here is from genome assembly GCF_003434305.1 of Micromonospora sp. MW-13. Lineage (GTDB taxonomy): Bacteria > Actinomycetota > Actinomycetes > Mycobacteriales > Micromonosporaceae > Micromonospora. Next base: position 9,075 of record NZ_QKKX01000072.1, on the reverse strand, counting down.
CGCTCCACCGTCCAGCCCGAGCGCAGCGCGGTGGCCTGGCCGGGGGACATGTTGTTGATCAGCGAGTCGGCGACCGGGTAGTTCAGGCTCTGCGGGGTGAACCCGAGGGCCATCTTGCCCGTACGCATCTCGTCGAGGAACGTGGTCAGCGGCTGCGGGGTCAGCTCCAGCTTGATGCCGGCCTCGGCGGCGTCGCCCTGCACCTTGGTGGCCACCGTGCCCAGGTCGACCCCCTTGTAGGTGATGGCCGGGTAGTTGAACTTGACCTTGGGGTTGGTCAGCCCCGCCTCGGCGAGCAACGCCTTGGCCTTCGCCACGTCACGCTTCGACTCCTCGCCGGCGGGCAGCGTGCCCGGGTAGGCCGGGGCCACCAGCCCTGCGCCGGGGGCGGCGCCCTTGCCGTACAGCCCGGCGATGCCCTGGTAGTCGATGGAGGCGCGCAGTGCCTGGTTGAACTTCTGGTTCGAGGTCACCGGCGAGACGGCCGGGTCGGCGTTGAGGAAGAGGAAGTAGACGGTGTCCTGCATGGCGGAGGTCTTCAGCGTGTCCGGCAGCCCCTCCAGGAGCTTGCCGGAGATGTCCAGCGCGATCTCCGAGCCGCCGGCCCGCTGCATGGTCAGCTTCTGGGTCTGCACGTCCATGTTGCGCAGCACGACGCGGCCGAACTCGGGCTTGGTGCCCCAGTAGTTGGGGTTGGCCTCCAGCACCACCTGCGCCGACGGGTCGTACGACTTCAGCACGTACGGGCCGCTGCCGATGGAGTTCTTGTCGAGGTACTGCTGCGCGGTGTCGCTCTTCGCGGCGTCGGGGCCGTCCGTCGCGCCGTGCTCCTTGGCAACCTTGGAGTTGACCACCCCGGTCGAGGGCATGGCCAACACCACCGGGATGTTCGGGTCGGCGGTCGCCGAGGTGACCACCACGGTCCGGTCGTCGGTCTTGGCGACCGTGAGGCCGCTGACCATGACCGCCGGGCTGGCCTTGACGTTCTTCAGCCGGTTGAGGGAGAAGACCACGTCGTCGGCGGTCAGCGGGCTGCCGTCGGAGAACTTCACCCCCTCGCGGAGCTTGAAGGTGAAGGTCTTCGCGTCGGCGGAGGCCTCGTACGACTCGGCCAGCGCCGGGACCGGCTTGCCGACGTCCGAGCCCTTGAAGGTCAGCAGGGTGTCGTAGAGGGAGTGCACGGCCGTGAGCCCGGTGGCCTCGTAGATCCGGCCGGGGTCGAGGGTCTTGAGGACGAACGAGGTGTTGACGGTGAGGGTCTTGGCCGAACCGCCGTTACCGTTTCCTCCGCTGCCGCCCGCGCTGCACGCGGTGCTGGAGGCTATGGCCAGCGCAGCCAGAGCGATCGCTCCGACGCGGAGCCGGCGAGGGGACACCGACATGCTGTTCCTACCTTCGAATGGGCCGGCCCGCGCGGGACGGGCTCTTGGGTTGTCGCGCCCGGCGTCACCGGTGACGCTGCGGCCGGGGCCGCCGGTGCCAACCAATGGGCGGCTTGCGGGTCTTCGCCCGTACACCGTCATGAGGTTGGATGTATCCGGACGGGACTCCTGTCCGGTTCGTTCCTCAGCGCGGCTTGTCTAGTTACGCCAAACACGTTCGCCTTGTGTTTGACCATGCTAGACAACCGCGTATAGTTACGTCAAACATTTCTAGTCACACTGTTGGAACGAGGAAGACGCATGCTCGGTGACCAGCTCCGCGACCTGCGCCAGCAGCACTCCCTCACGCTGCGCCAGCTCGCGGCTGCGGCCGACGTCTCACCTGCCCTGCTCAGCCAGATCGAGAACGGCGCCACGGACCCCAGCCTGGCCACCCTCCGTAAGCTCGCCAAGGTCTTCGACACCTCCATCGCGGCGCTGTTCTCCGAGCCGGACGCGCCGCTGGTGCACATCAGCCGTCCCGGTTCGCGGACCCGGCTCGCCGCTCCTCCGGGGCAGATCGCCTACGACCGGCTCACCCCGGGGCGGGGCGACCTGGAGGTGCTCGAAGCCGAGCTGGCACCCGGCGACGCCAGCTCCGGCGAGCCGTGGGCCCACCCCTCGACCGAGTGCGCGATCGCCGTCACCGGCGAGATCGTCGCCGAGATCGGTGGCGAGAAGTACGTCCTGAAGACCGGCGAGGCGATCACCTTCGACTCCCGGCTGCCCCACCTCTACCGCAACGCCAGCGACCAGCGCGCCCGGCTCGTCATCGCGGTCACCCCGCCGACCCCCTGACCCACCCCGGCACGTCACCCGGCCCGCGTCGCGCACGTGGGCGGTACGACGCCGCCCGTCGAAAGGACCCGAAATGGACCGTGACAGCGTCGACTGGTTCGGCTACCTCCCGGCCGTCACCACCCCGTTCACCGCCACCGGCGAACTGGACCTCGCCGCCTGGCGCGTCCAACTGGACTGGCTCGCCGCCGAGCGGCTGCACGGGGTGATCGTCGGCGGTACCACGGGCGAGTGGTTCAGCCTCACCGAACAGGAACGCGCCGCGCTGTTCCGGACGGCCGCCGAACGGGTCGGCGACCGCCTCACGGTGCTCGGCGGCTGCAACGCGTACACGCCCGCGGAGGCGATCCGGCACGCCGAGGCCGCCCGGGACGCAGGCCTGCACGGCATCCTGCTCACCCCGCCGCCGTACGTGGTGCCCACCCGGTCGGAGATCGTAGCCTTCTACCGGGCCGTCTCCGAGGCGGTGGACATGCCGCTCTGCGTCTACAACTGGCCCCGTGGCACCGGCGTCGACCTGGACGCCGACCTGCTGTCGGAGCTGAGCGGGCTGGACACCGTGGTGGCGGTCAAGAACTCCACCCCGGACTTCGGCGGATTCGTCCGTAGCCTCGTCGCCCTGCGCCACCGCGTGCGCTACTTCGGCATCCCCACCAACGAGGTCGGCATCGAGTTGATGACCACGATCGGTGGCGACGGGCTGATGGGAGCCGGCGCCGTGCTTGGCGCCGACCACCCCGACTTCTTCCGCGCCCTGCGCGCCGGGGACCTCGACCGGGCCCGGGTCCTCGGCGCCCGCGACCGGGTGATCATGGAGGACTGGTTCGGGCCGGACTACGGCGCCCGGTTCGGCAACGCTCAGGCGATCATGAAGTACGCGCTCACCCTGCGCGGCGTACCGGCCGGGCACGTCCGCGCGCCGCTGCTCCCGCTGACCCCCGCCGAACAGGACCGCGTCCGGGCCACCATGACCCAGCTCGACCTGCTCCCATGACTTCGTACGACACGGCGGTCATCGGCGGCGGTCTGCTCGGCTGCGCGACCGCCTGGCACCTGGCCCGCGCCGGCAACCGGGTCCTGCTCGTCGAGAAGGACCAGGTCAACCGGCACGCCTCCGGGCAGAACGCGGGCAGCCTGCACTTTCAGCTGGAGTTCCGGATGGTCGAGCACGGCGACGACGCGGCCCGTGCGGCGGCCCGTGCGCTCCCGCTGCACCTGGATGCCATGCGGGCCTGGGCCACCGTCGAGGACGAGCTCGGTGAGCGGTGCGGGGTGTCCCGTACCGGCGGGCTGATGCTCGCCGAGACCCCGGCGGAGATCGCCGTGCTGGACCGGAAGGCGGCCCTGGAACGCGAGTACGGTCTCGACGTCGCCGTGCTCTCCGGCCCCGAGCTGCGCCGGTTCGCGCCGTACCTGGCGGACACCGTGCTCGCCGCCGGTCACGTGCCCGGCGAGGGCAAGGCCAACCCCCGACTGGTCACCCCGGCGCTGGCCCGGGCCGCCGGCCGGTACGGCGCCGTGCTGCGCACCGGCTGCCGGGTCACCGGGCTGCACCGGCGCGGCCGGCACTGGGAACTGCGAACCGGGACCGGGCCCGGGGACACCGCCGGGGAGACCCACCTGGCCGACACGGTGGTGCTCGCCGGCGGGGTCTGGACCGCCGAGCTGGCCGCGATGGCCGACGTCCGGCTGCCGGTCTTCCCGGTCGGGCTGACGATGAGCGCCACCGCCCGCAGCCGGCCGTTCCTGCCGCACCTGATCCAGCACGTCGGCCGGCGGCTGTCGATGAAGCAGACCGAGGACGGCAACGTGCTGATCGGTGGCGGGTGGCCGGCCAAGCTGGTCAGCCGGGCCGGACAGGTCGACCTGGAGACCAACCCGGAGTTGCGGTACGAGTCGCTGGTCGGCAACGCCGACGCCGCCCGGGTGGTCCCGGCGGTGTTCGACCTGCCGGTGATCCGGACGTGGACGGGCATGACCACGCTCACCCCGGACCACCTGCCGCTGCTCGGCGCGGTCCCGCGCCGGCCCGGACTGTTCGTCGCCACCGGCGGCTCGGCCTTCACCCTCGGCCTCACCTACGCCCGGCTCCTCGCCCGCATGGTCGTGACCGGCGAGACCGACCGGTCGATCGAGGACTACTCACCCTCCCGTTTCGGAGCGCTGAACTTTGTCTGAACACCGCCCGTCGAATCCTCCGGACGCGCCGAGGCGCACCCCGATGGACCGACCCGAGCCGGTCACCATCGAGGTGGACGGGCGGACCGTTCCCGCCCACCCGGGCGAGTCGCTGGCCACCGCGCTGCTTGCCGCTGGTGAACGGGCCGTCGGCACCACCCGCGGCGGCGCCCGCCGGGCGCCCTACTGCAACATGGGGATCTGCTTCGAGTGCGTCGTCACGGTGGACGACGTGCCCTGCCAGCGCTCCTGCCTGATCCGGGTACGGGCCGACATGCGGGTCCGCACGGCGGTGCCCCGGTGAGCGCGCCCGACGTGGTGGTGGTCGGCGCTGGCCCGGCCGGGCTGGCCGCCGCCGCCACCCTCGGCCGGCATGGCGCCGCCGTCACCGTCGTCGACGAGCAGGAGCAGCCGGGCGGGCAGATCTACCGCCAGCCGCCGGCCGGGTTCACCCCGCCGGCCGGATCGTCCCCCGCCGGTCGGGCGCTGCTGGCCGAGGCCACCGCCGCTCCCGGCGTCCGCTGGCTCGCCGACACCACGGTGTGGGGCGTCCTCGGCACCCGGGCCGGCCTCGACGGGTACGCGGGCGACCAGCCCCCGCCGGGCCGCTACCGGGTCGCCACGCACGGTCCGGTCGGTGTCCGCCTGCTCGAACCGCGGGCGGTGCTGCTCACCGCCGGCGCGTACGACCTGCCGGTGCCGTTTCCGGGCTGGACCCTGCCGGGAGTGCTCACGGCAGGCGGTGTGCAGACGTTCGTCAAGGCGCAGGGCCTGCTGCCGGGCGGCCGGTTCGTCCTGGCCGGGGGCCACCCGCTGCTGCTGGTGGTGGCCGCCCAACTGGTCCGGGCCGGCGCCCGGGTGGTCGAGGTCGCGCTGATCCAACGCCGCCGCGACCTTCTGCCCGGACCGGCCGGGCTGGCCGCCGCGGCGGGCGCGGGAGGCAAGATCGCCGAGGGCGTCGACGCGCTGCGCGTCCTGCGACGGGCGGGCGTGCCGGTCCGGTTCGGCACGGTGGTCCGCCGCGCCGCCGGCGACCCTGACCTGACCACGGTGACCCTCGCCGAGGTCGGCCCCACCGGGCTGCCGGTGTCCGGGACCGACCGGGACGTGCCCTGCGACGTGCTGGCGCTGGGGTACGGCTTCGTCCCCTCCGTCGAGCTGGCCCGGCAGGCCGGTTGCGCGGTGACCTGGGATTCCCCCGCGGGCGGCTGGGTGGTCCGGCACGACGAGTGGCTGCGGACCTCGGTGCCTCAGATCGCGGTGGCCGGCGAGCTGACCGGCGTCGCGGGCGCCGAGCAGGCGGAGGTCGAGGGCCGGCTCGCCGCCCTCGGCGTGCTGCGCGACCTGGGGCTGCTCGACGAGCACCGGGCCGTCACGCTGGCCCGCCCGGTCCGCCGGGAGCTGCGCCGCCGACGACGTTTCGTCACGCAGGTACTCGACCGGTTCGCGCCGGACCGGGCGGCCCTGGGCAGCCTGGTCACCGACGACACCGTGCTCTGCCGGTGCGAGGAGGTGCGGGCCGGCGACGTGCGCCGCGCGCTGCGCGCCAATCCGCACCTCGGCACCGCGAACGCGGTGAAGCTGGTGACCCGCGCCGGGATGGGCCTGTGCCAGGGGCGGTCCTGCCAGCCGGGCCTCTGCCAGCTCATCTCCACGCTGACCGGCCGGGGGCCGGAGCAGGTCGGGGCGTTCACCGCGCAGGCGCCGGTCAAGCCCGTCCCGCTGCGCGCCCTCGCGGTCGGCGACGAACCGCCCGCCGCGGACTGACCGAGGGCGCCGCGCGCACCAGCCGTTGACATCCAGGCAAGCGGGGTGAGCTTCGCGGGGGCGCGGGCCAGGCCCGGGTTCCACTGCCACTGCCATCCTCGGCCTGGGATCCGCAACTGGCGTGCCGGCGCGCCCGGTGGGATACCTGGACGACGACACGGTGCCGTGGACGGCATTCTCTGCGGGAGCCGGCTGTCGGTGTCGACCTGCCGGGGATCCGCGGAAGTGGCGCTTCGGCCACCACCAGTGCGCTGGCGAGGGCTCGCGGTTCCCCGGTCGGCCCGTGAGATGATGGCGCCCATGGGGAACCAGCAGGACGTCGGCGGGCCCAACCGTCGCAGTGGGTCAGGTGCCGCCGCGGACGGTGCGACGGGTGGCAGTGTCGACGTGCGGCTCGCCCTCGCGCAGGACCCCACAACGCCACAGTTGACCCTCATCGACCTGGCGTCCGACCCGTCGCCCTTGGTCCGTAAGGCGGTCGCGAGCCGCACCGACGCGCCCGCGCAGGCACTGCGGCCGCTGACCCGGGACCATGATCGTCTTGTCCGGGAGGCCGTGGCGAGAAACCCCTCGACCTCGATCGCCAATCTCCTGCGACTCGTCAAGGACGCCGACCGGTGGGTCCGCTGGGCGGTCGCCGGCAACCCGGCCTGCGACGAGTCGGTTCGCCGGGTGATGGCGGAGGCTCCCGACAAGGAGCTTCGCGGTCTCCTCGCGGAGTCGCGCGAACTGGCGCCCGAACTGGCCGCGCGGCTGGTCGACGACGTCTCACCCGAGGTGCGGGAACGACTCGCCACCCACACCCACGACCCCGATGTGATCACCGCTCTGATGGCCGATCGCACCGTGCGCGTGCGCAAGGGGCTCGCCCGCAACCCGCGGACCACCACCGCCCAGCGCAGCGCACTTGCCCAGGATCCAGTGGTGGACGTCCGCGTCGCGCTGGTGCTCGCGGTCGAGTTGACCGAGGCGGATCTGCGACGCCTGGTTGACGACCGCTCGGTGCAGGTGCGGATGGCGATGGCGACGTCGGAGGTGGTCCCGCCGCACATCCGGCAGGCGCTCGGTCGCGATCCCGACGAGATGGTTGCTGGCGCGGCGCGGGACTTCCGGCCCGGGGCGGGCAACTCCTCGGTGGTACAGGCTCCGCGCGTCGGTCACCGGGCCTCCGGGACCGGTCGAGGCCGACCGGGCGGCGCCCGGCGCTGAGGGCAGCGGAGCCGCCGTCATCCGCCCGCGCCTCGCGGCCGACACCGATCCCAGCACGGATGCCTTCAAGTATTTGATCGTGGTGCTCGGGATTGCGGCGCCCCACTCGGGGCGACGAGGAGAAGCTGATTGCCTGTTGGCCGCAGGAGGCGTGCGGAGCGTCGTCGGAGGTCGGTGCTCGATCCGGGGCGATGCTGCGATTGATCTGAGAGATCGTGGCCTGTCGGAGTGGGACCGGGCTGAGTGTCTGGCAGTCCTACGACCACCCCGGCTGGCCGCGCCAGCAGCGGATGCTGCACGCCGCACCGATCGGGCAGCAGTTGGCTGCCTCCACCCAGGTGAAATCAGATGACGTCGACTGACTCCTCGGTTACGACGCCGTCCCTGATCCGGAATGAGCGGAACTCGACGGCGTCAGGATCGCGGGTCGACACGATGATGTAGTGGGCGTCGGCCAAGGCGAACGCGGTGGTCGTCCGGGCCGGATACGCCTTGGTGGCGGTATGCGAGTAGTAAATCGCCACCGCGTCCTCGTTGTTGTTTTCCATCTCCCGCCAGACGGCCAACTGCTGTGCCCCATCAAACTCATAGAAGGTTTCGGACGCCGAGGCGTTCCACATGGGGATGAACCGCTCCGCTCTGTCCGACCCCATCGGGCCGGCGACCAGCCCGCATGCAGTCATCGGATGGACCGCGAGGCAGTGCGCCACAATGCCGTCGAAGACCACCCGGCGAATCTGCAGTCCGCCCGCGCCTGCCCGGTGCGGTTCGGTCCGCCTCTGCTGGGCTTGCCTCGTTTCGGCCCGGTGCTGCCATCCGTTGCGGGTGAGAGCCAGCTGGTCGATCGTGCCGGTTCCCCGCTGGCCTGGGACCGGCAGACCCCTGGCGACCATGCTGGCATACAGGTGCCGATAGATCTCGCTAAACGTGAGCAGGTTCGGGCCGTCGGGCACACCGCCGACGAGCAGACGGAGCAGCTCACCGGTGAACGCCGTATATCTGGCACCAGCAGGGGCGAGAGCCGGGGCATTGCGCTCGGTGGCGGTGAGGATGTAGGTGCCTTCGATGCCGACCTGGCCGAGCACCGCAGCTGTCGTGCCGCCCGCCATGTCCTGCACGGCCAGCCCAGAGAAACAGGTGTCCAGCACGACGATCCGGTTCCGAGCCGGGCTCTCCTTGACCAGTTGGCGGACCACGTCATATGCGATGGCGCTGACCGGCAACTCGTCCGGATGCGTCTCGGCCAAGCTCAGGTACAGCTCGTTGCGGTCGCCGGTGAAGCCGTGGCCGGCGAAGTAGAACAGCAGAGTGTCCTCGGCGGAAGTAGCGTACTTCTTCAGCTGCCGGAACACCGTTCGCGCGTCGCGCGGGTTGCGAATGACGATGCAGCGTTCTGGGGGCAGTGCAGTCCGGTCGGAGTCGGTGAGGACCGCCCGTAACGTGGCGAGATTGTTCTCGACGGCGGGCAGGTCCAAGACGGCGTCCGCATCGTAGGACCAGACACCGACCAGGATGGCATAGGAGCGAGCCGGATCCGGGAGGCGGATCACTGTTGCTCGGTGGTCGCGTCGAGCACCTCTCGGATGACCGCCTCGGGATCCTTGGTGCGCTTCGTGGAGACATGTGTCTTGCGGCCGCCCGGGCCGGTAATCGTGATGGTCACATCGGAGCGCCGCTGCATGAGCCAGATGGACAGCGTCTT
>NZ_QKKX01000071.1 GCF_003434305.1 Micromonospora sp. MW-13 | reverse complement strand
CGTCGACCCGACCACGGCGGCCCGCTGGTCGAAGACCGCACGGGTGGTGGCCAGGGACCACGCCACCGCCGGGGCATCGAGGCCGTCGTGGGCGCGGACGTACCGGGCCAGGCGGGCGGCCTGGCCGGACAGGGCGGCCCGCGACCGGGCCGACACCGGCCACACCGTCGCACCCGAGGCGACCAGCCCCGGGCCCGACCCGGACCCGACCGGCTCCTCGACCGCCTGCTCGGCGGGCGGGTCCTCGGGCAGTTCGATGATCACGTGCGCGTTGGTGCCGGAGATGCCGAACGACGACACCGCCGCCCGGCGCGGCCGGTCCACTCCCGGCCAGGGGCGGGACTCGGTGACCAGCTCCACCGCGCCCGACGACCAGTCGATGTGCGGCGATGGCTCGTCGACGTGCAGGGTCGCCGGGACGACGCCCTCCTGCATGGCCAGCACCATCTTGATGACGCCGGCGACGCCGGCCGCCGCCTGGGTGTGCCCGATGTTGGACTTCACCGAGCCCAGCAGCAGCGGCGCGGCGTCGCCCCGCTCCCGGCCGTAGGTGGCCAGCAGCGCCTGCGCCTCGATCGGGTCACCCAGCGTGGTGCCGGTGCCGTGCGCCTCGACCACGTCCACGTCCGCCGTGGACAGCCGCGCCGACGCGAGGGCCTGCCGGATCACCCGCTGCTGCGACGGACCGTTCGGCGCCGTCAGACCATTGCTGGCACCGTCCTGGTTGACCGCGCTACCCCGCACGATCGCCAGGACCCGGTGCCCGTTGCGCCGCGCGTCGGCAAGCCGCTCCACCAGCAGCACGCCGACACCCTCACCCCAGCCCGTACCGTCCGCGCCCGCCGCGAACGCCTTGCACCGCCCGTCGGCGGCCAGTCCCCGCTGCCGGGAGAACTCCACGAACAGCCCCGGCGTCGCCATCACCGTCACGCCGCCCGCGAACGCCAGGTCA
>NZ_QKKX01000070.1 GCF_003434305.1 Micromonospora sp. MW-13 | reverse complement strand
AACGCCTCACGCGGCGAGATCCCGAAGAACCCCGCGTCGAAATCCGCCGCCTCGTACAGGAATGCCCCGCTGCGGACGTAGGAGGTGCCGGTGGAATAGGGGTCGGGGTCGTACAGGCGCTCGACGTCCCAGCCCCGGTCGCCGGGCAGGTCGGAGACGGCGTCCCGGCCGGCGTGCAGCATCTGCCAGAACCGCTCCGGGTCGGTCGCGCCGCCGGGGAACCGGCAGGACATGGCGACGATGGCCACCGGCTCGTCGTCGCCGAGCGGGACGAGGGCGGTCTCCACCGGGGCCTCGGCCCCGCCGCCCAGTTCCTCGTGCAGGTGCCGGGCGAGCGCGGTCGCGGTGGGGTAGTCGAAGACCAGGGTCACCGGTAGGCGCAGCCCGGTGGCGGTGGCGAGCCGGTTGCGCAGCTCCACGGCGGTCACCGAGTCGAAGCCGAGGTCCCGGAACGCGTGGTGCGGGTCGACGGCCTGGCCGCCGTCGTACTTGAGGACGGTGGCCGCCTGGTCGCGGACCAGGTCGAGCAGCGCCTGCTGGCGCTCGGCGGCGCTCATCCGGGTGAACGCCCCGGCCGGGCTGGGCTCCTCCGCCTCCTTCGCCTCGACGAGGCCCTTGGTGGCCGCAAGGCGCTGCGCCTCGGGGATCTCGGCGATCAGCGGCCCGGGCCGGGTGGCGGTGAACGCCACGTAGAACCGGTCCCAGGCGATGTTGGAGATGGTCAGGAACGTCTCGTCGTGCTCGACGGCCTGGTGCAGCGCGGCGACGGCGAGCCGGGGGTGCATCTCGGGCGCGCCGTGGCGGTGCAGCATCCGGCCGAAGTCGCCCTCGGCCATGCCGCCGCCACCCCAGGCGCCCCAGCCGATGGAGGTGGCGGGCAGGCCGAGGCCGCGCCGGTGCTCGGCGAGGGCGTTGAGGAACGCGTTGCCGGGGGCGTAGTTGCCGACGCCGGAGCTGCCGACGGTCCCGGCCATCGAGGAGAACAGGACGAACGCGTCGAGGTTCCGGTCGCGGGTCAGCTCGTGCAGGTTCAGCGCGGCGGTGACCTTGGCGCTGAGCGCGTAGTCGACCTGCTCCAGGGTGAGCGAGTTGATCACCGAGTCGTCGAGGACGGCGGCGGTGTGCACGACGGTGGTCAGCGGGTGCTCGGCGGGCACGTCGGCGATGACGGCGGCGAGCGCGTCGCGGTCGGCGGCGTCGCAGGCGGCCACGGTGACCCGGGCGCCGAGGCCGACCAGCTCGGCCTCCAGCTCGGCGATCCCCTCGGCCTGCCGGCCGCGCCGGCTCAGCAGCACCAGGTGGGACGCGCCGTTGGCGGCGAGCCAGCGGGCCATGTGCCCGCCGAGGGCCCCGGTTCCGCCGGTGACCAGGGCGGTGCCGGAGGGCCGCCAGGTGCGGGTGGCGGGGGTGTCGCCGAGCGGGGCGCGCAGCAGCCGGCGGCCGAACGCGCCGCCCCGGCGCAGCGCCACCTGGTCCTCCCCGTCGACGCCGGTGAGGACGCGGACCAGCCGCCGGCCGGCGGCGTCGTCCAGCTCGTCGGGCAGGTCGACGAGGCCGCCCCAGCGGTCGGGGTGTTCCAGGGCGGCGACCCGGCCGAAGCCCCAGGCGAGCTGCTGCACCGGGTGCGGCAGCGGGTCGGCGGGGTCGGTGGAGACGGCGCCGCAGGTCAGCGTCCACAGCGGGGCGCGGACGCCGGCGTCGCCGAGGGCCTGCGTGAGGATGACCGTGCCGGCGAAGCCGACCGGCGCGGACGGGTGCGCCGGGGCGGGCGTCTCGTCGAGCGCGAGCAGCGACACGATCCCGGCGACCGGCCCCGCCGCGGCGAGGTCGCGCAGCCGGTCGGCGAGGGCGGCGCGGTCCGTCCGCTCGGCGTCCAGGGTCAGGGGTACGACGGTGCCGCCGCGGCGGTCGAGGGCGTCCCGGCAGAACGCGGCCTGCTCGACGGCGGTGTCGTCGGGGCCGGTGACCAGCCACCAGGTGCCGGCGGCGGTGGGCTCGCCGGTCCCGTCGACGGGGACGGGCAGCCACGCGTCGCGGTACCGCCAGGAGTCCACGGTGGCCTGGTCACGGTGCCGGCGGCGCCAGGCGGCGAGGACCGGCAGCACGTCGGCGACGGCCGCCTCGGGCAGCGGGTCGGCCGCGTCGGCGGCGAGTTCGGCGGCGAGGGCGTTGAGGTCCTCGGCCTCGACGGCGGCCCAGAACCGGGCGTCGACCTCGTCGACCTCGACCGGGCCGGCGGAGGCGGACGGGGCGGACGCCGGGGCCGGCTGCGGCCAGTACACCTGCCGCTGGAACGGGTACGTGGGCAGGTCGCGGCGGCGCGCGGCGAGCCCGGCGAACGCGGGCCGCCAGTCGACGGGCGTACCCCCGGCGTAGACCTCGGCCGCGGCGCGGAGGAAACGGCCGAGGCCGCCCTCGTTGCGGCGCAGCGTGCCGGTGACGGTCACCGCGCCCGGGTCGGCGGCGGCCAGCTCGACGCTCTCCTGCACGGCCATGGTGAGCACCGGGTGGGCGCTGACCTCGACGAAGGTCTGGTAGCCGGCGGTGACCAGGCTGCGCACGGCGTCGTCGAAGCGGACGGTCTGCCGCAGGTTGCGGTACCAGTAGTCGGCGTCGAGGCCGGCGGTGTCGAGCCAGTCGCCCTCCACCGTGGACCGGAACCGGATCTCGCTGGTGCGCGGCGTCAGCCCGGCGAGGAGTTCCAGGAGCTGCTCGCGCAGCGGCTCGACGTGCGCGGAGTGCGAGGCGTAGTCGACGGGGATCCGGCGGACCCGCACCTCGCGGGACTCGTAGTGGGCGACGAGTTCGTCGAGGGCTGCGCTGTCGCCGGAGACGACGACCGAGGTGGGCCCGTTGACGGCGGCGAGGGCGACCCGGCCGTCCCAGCGGGCGATGGTGCCGGTGGCCTCGTCGGCGGTGGTGGCGACGGAGACCATCCCGCCGTCCCCGGCGATGCCGGCGATGATCCGGCTGCGCAGGGCGACCACGGCCGCCGCGTCGTCGAGGGTGAGGGCGCCGGCGACGTGCGCGGCGGCGATCTCGCCCTGCGAGTGGCCGACGACGGCGGCCGGGCGGACGCCGTACGACTGCCAGAGCGCGGCGAGGGAGACGCCGACCGCGAACAGGGTGGGCTGCACGACGTCGACCCGGTCCAGGGAGGGGGCGTCGGGCGCGCCGCGCACCACGTCGGTCGGCGACCAGTCGACGTACGGGCGCAGCGCCTCGGCGCAGGCGGCGAACTTCTCGGCGAAGACGGGGGCAGTGTCGAGCAGCTCGGCGGCCATGCCGATCCACTGGGAGCCCTGGCCGGGAAAGACGAAGGCGACCTCGCCCGGCGTACCGGCTGGTCGGGTGACGGTCTGCGGGTCGGGCCGGCCGTCGGCGAGCGCGCCCAGCGCGGCGGTCAGGCCCGCCCGGTCGGCGGCGAAGACGACGGCCCGGTGGTCCTGGGACGCCCGGGTGGCCACCAGCGACCAGCCGACGTCGGCGAGCGTGGCGTCGGCAGGCCCGGCGTCGGCGAGGGCGGCGAGGTGGGCGGTCAGGTCGCGGGCGCGGGCGGCGAGGGCGGCGGCGGTGCGCCCGGACAGCACCCAGGGCAGTTCCCCGGTCGGGGCGCCGGTCGGCCCGCCGGCGGCCGGGGCGGGCTCGTCGGCGGGGGCCTGTTCGAGGATGGTGTGCACGTTGGTGCCGCTGATGCCGAACGAGGAGATCCCGGCGCGGCGGACGCCGTCGGCCGGTTCCCAGGGGCGGGCGGCGGTGAGCAGCTCGACGCTGCCGGCGGACCAGTCGACGTGCGGGGTGGGCTCGTCCACGTGCAGGGTGGGCGGCAGCACCCCGTGCCGCATGGCGAGGACCATCTTGATCACGCCGGCGACGCCGGCGGCGGCCTGGGTGTGGCCGATGTTCGACTTGATCGAGCCGAGCCACAGCGGCCGGCCGGCGGGACGCTCGTGGCCGTACGTGGCGATGAGCGCCTGCGCCTCGATCGGGTCGCCGAGGGTGGTGCCGGTGCCGTGCGCCTCGACGGCGTCGACCTGGTCGGCGGTGAGCCGGGCGTTGGCCAGGGCCTGCCGGATGACCCGCTGCTGCGCGGGGCCGTTGGGGGCGGTGAGCCCGTTGGACGCGCCGTCCTGGTTGACGGCGCTGCCCCGGACGACGGCGAGGACCGGGTTGCCGTCGCGGCGGGCGTCGGAGAGCCGCTGGAGGACCAGCAGGCCGACGCCCTCGCCCCAGCCGGTGCCGTCGGCGGCCCCGGCGAACGGCTTGCACCGGCCGTCGGCGGCCAGCCCGCGCTGCCGGGAGAAGCCGACGAAGATGCCGGGGGTGGCCATCACGGTGGCGCCGCCGGCCAGGGCCAGGTCACACTCCCCCGCCTGGAGGGCCTGCGCGGCGAGGTGCATGGCGACCAGCGACGACGAGCAGGCGGTGTCGACGGTGACGGCGGGCCCGTGCAACCCGAAGGAGTACGCGAGCCGGCCGGAGATGACGCTGGCGGAGGTGCCGGTGGCGAGGTAGTTCTCGTCGACGCCCCCGGCGGCCATCAGCAGCGAGCCGTAGTCCTGGCCGTTGGTGCCGACGTACACGCCGGTGCGGCTGCCGCGCAGCGCGGTCGGGTCGATCCGGGCCCGCTCGAACGCCTCCCAGGTGGTCTCCAGCAGCAGCCGCTGCTGCGGGTCCATGGCCAGGGCCTCGCGGGGGCTGATGCCGAAGAAGGCGGGGTCGAACTCGCCGGCCCCGGCGACGAAGCCGCCCTCGCGGACGTAGCTGGTGCCGAGGTGCTCGGGGTCGGGGTGGTACAGCTCGGCGATGTTCCAGCCGCGCTCGCCGGGCATCAGGGTCATCGCGTCGGTGCCCCCGGAGACCAGGTCCCACAGTTGCTCGGGCGAGGACACCCCGCCGGGGAAGCGGCAGCTCATCGCGACGATGGCGATCGGCTCGCGGTGCAGGTCGGTGCCGTCGGCGACCACCTCGCCGGGAGCGTGGCCAGCGGTACGGTCGTGCAGGTGAGCGGCCAACTCGGCGACGGTGGGGTGGTCGAAGACGAGGGTCGCGGGCAGGGTCGTGCCCGTCTCGGCGGTGAGCCGGTTGCGCAGCTCGACGGCGGTGAGCGAGTCGAAGCCGAGGTCGCGGAAGGTGCGCTCGGGCAGCGGCTGGCCGGCCGGGTAGCCGAGCACCGCGGCGGCCTGGGTGCGGACCAGCTCGGTGAGCTGCGGCAGGGACCGGCCGACGACCACGGCGCGGACGGGGCCGGCGGGCACGGCGGGCACCCCGGGCAGGGCGGCGATCAGCGGGGTGGGCCGGCCCCAGGAGGCGGCGAGGCGTCCCCAGTCGACGTCGGCGACGGTGAGGGCCGGCTCGGCGGAGTTGACGAGCCGACCGAGCGCGGTGACCGCCTCGGCGGGGGACAGCGGGTTGACGCCGCCGCGGGTGAGCCGGGCGGTCAGCGCGGCGCTGGCCGCGGCCATCCCGTCGGCGGCCCAGGCGCCCCAGGCGAGCGCGGTGGCGGGCAGCCCCTGGCCGCGCCGCCAGGCGGCGAACGCGTCGAGGTACGCGTTGGCCGCCGCGTAGTTGCCCTGGCCGGCGCTGCCGACGACGCCGGCGAGGGAGGAGAAGAGCACGAACGCGTCGAGGTCCCGGCCGGCGGTGGCGTCGTGCAGCACCCGGGCGGCGCGGACCTTGCCGGCGAGGACGGCCTGCATCCGGGCCGCGTCGAGGCCGTCGAGGACGCCGTCGTCGACGATCCCGGCGGTGTGCACGACGGCGGTCAGCCCGGGCAGGCCGGCGACCAGCGCGGCGACGGCGTCGGCGTCGGCCACGTCGCAGGCGACGATGCGGGCGGCGCCCAGCTCGGCCAGCTCCCCGGTCAGCTCGGCGGCGCCGGGAGCGTCCGGGCCCCGGCGGGAGGCGAGCACCACCTCGGCGGCGCCGTTGGCCAGCAGCCACCGGGCGGTGTGCCGGCCCAGCGCGCCGGTGCCGCCGGTGACCAGCACCGTGCCCGACGGCCGCCAGCCGGGGCCGGCGGGCGCGGCGGCCGGGACGAGCCGGCGGCCGAAGGTGCCCTGCGGGCGGATGGCGACCTGGTCGTGGCCGGCGTCGGCGAGGACGGCGAGCAGCGCGTCGCCGGTGCTCCGGTCGAGGCGGTCGACGGTCCCGCCGGTCGGGTCGGCCTCGCCGGACCGGGTGCCGTCGGCGGGCAGGTCGATCAGGCCGCCCCAGCGGTCGGGCTGCTCCAGGGCGACGACCCGGCCGAGCCCCCAGGCCGCGGCCGACGCCGGGTCGGCGACCTGCTCACCCCCGCCGACGGCCACCGCGCCCCGGGTGAGGCACCAGAGCCGGCCGGGCAGGCCGGTGTCGGCGAGGGCCTGGGTGAGGGTGAGCAGCAGCGCGGTGCCGGCGGGCACGGCCGGCGCGTCCGGCAGCGTCGCGTCGCCCTCGGGCAGCACGCACACCACCCCGGCCCACCCCGACTCCCCGAACTCCCGCAGCGCCTCGCCCAGCTCGCCCCGCGCCGTGTCGGGGCTGACGACAAGCCGGTCAACGCGCGCCCCCGCCCCGGCCAGCACGCCCGCCACCCCCGACGGCTCCGCGCGATCTTGCACTTCGGGCCCCGACGAGAGCCGCGGAACACCCGTCTCGGGGGCCGCCGGCGCAAGATCGGCGGGGGTGGGGGTGGTGACGATCAGCCAGCGGCCCGTCAGGGCCGGGGCCGGGGTGGGGCGGACCGGTTCCCAGTCGACGCGGTACGACCAGGCGTCCAGGGCGGCGTCGCGGAGGCGGGCCCTGCGCCAGGACGACAGCACGGGCACGGCCGGGGCGAGCGCCTCGACGGCGGCCGGGTCGTCCTGCACGGCGAGGTGGGACGCCACGGCGGGCAGGTCGCCGCGTTCCACGGCCGCCCAGAAGTCGCCCTCCGTGCCGTCGGCCGGCCCGGCCTGGTCGGCGGCGGGGCCGAAATCGGGCCAGTACCGCTGGTGCTGGAAGGCGTACGTGGGCAGGTCGACCCGGGTCGCGCCGGTGTCGGCGAACCACGGCTGCCAGGTGACCGGGACGCCGTGCACGTGCAGCTCGCCGAGGGCGGCGAGCAGGGCTGCGGCCTCGGTCCGGTCCTTACGCTGGGCGGCGACGGCGAGCACGCCCTCGACGCCGGACAGCGCGTCGGCGGTCATCGCGGTGAGCACGCTGCGCGGCCCGACCTCCAGGAACGTGTCGACGCCCGCGGCGCGCAGCGCCCGCACGCCGTCGGCGTACCGGACTGCCTCGCGGACGTGCCGCACCCAGTAGTCGGCCGTGCGGATCTCGTCGGGATCGGCGAGCGCGCCGGTCAGGTTCGACACCACCGGCAGCGTCGGCGCGGCGAACGTCAGCTTGTCGAGCACGGCGCGGAACCGGGCCAGCATCGGCTCCATCAGCGGGCTGTGGAAGGCGTGGCTGACGGTGAGCCGGCGGGTACGCGCGCCCCGGTCCCGCCAGGCCCGCTCGACCTCGTCGAGGGCCTCGGCGTCGCCCGACACGACGACGGAGGTGGGCCCGTTGACGGCGGCGATCCCGACCCGGTCGGTCAGGCCGGCCAGCGACGCCAGGACGTCGGCCTCGGTCGCGGCGACGGCGAGCATCCCGCCGCCGGCCGGCAGGGCCTGCATCAGCCGGCCCCGGGCGGCGACCAGCGCGCAGGCGTGTTCGAGGGAGAGCACCCCGGCCACGTACGCGGCGGTGATCTCGCCGATCGAGTGACCGCCCACGAAGTCGGGCGCGATCCCGAACGACTCGACGAGCCGGAACAGGGCCACCTCGACGGCGAACAGGCCGGCCTGGGTGAACACGGTCTGGTCCAGCAGCCCGGCCGCCGCCGAACCCGGCGAGGCGTTCAGCACCTCCCGCAGGGGGCGCGGCAGGGCCCGGTCCAGGTGCCCGCACGCCTCGTCGAGGGCGGCGGCGAAGACCGGGAAGGTCTCGTACAGCTCCCGGCCCATCCCGGCGCGCTGCGCGCCCTGGCCGGAGAAGAGGACCGCGAGCTGGCCGCGGGTCGAGCCCGTACCGGTGAGCACGGTGCCGGCCGGCGAGCCGGCCGCGAGGGCCCGCAGCCCGGCGAGCAGGTCGTCCCGGCCGGTGGCGACGACGACCGCGCGGGTGTCCAGGGCGGACCGGGAGGCGACCGACGAGAAGGCGACGTCGAGGGGGCGCGGATCGGCGGCGGCGTCCAGCCACCCGGCCCAGCGGCCGGCCTGCGCGGCGAGCGCGGCCCGCGACCGGGCCGACAGCAGCACCGGTACGACCGGACGGTCGGCCGTCGGAGCCGGGGCGTCCTCGCCCGCCTCGGGGGCGGGCGCCTGCTCGACGATGGTGTGCGCGTTGGTGCCGGACACCCCGAACGACGACACCGCCGCCCGGCGGGGCCGGTCCACGGCCGGCCACGGGGTCGCCTCGGTGGCGAGGCTGACGGCCCCGGCGGTCCAGTCGATGTGCGGGGACGGCTGGTCCACGTGCAGGGTGGGCGGGACGATCCCGTGCCGGATGGCCAGCACCATCTTGATCAGCCCGGCGACGCCAGCGGCGGCCTGGGTGTGGCCGATGTTCGACTTGACCGAGCCGAGCAGCAGCGGCGCGGCGTCACCCCGGTCCTGCCCGTACGTGGTCAGCAGCGCCTGCGCCTCGATCGGGTCGCCGAGCCGGGTGCCGGTGCCGTGCGCCTCCACCACGTCGACCTGTTCGGGGGTGAGCCGGGCGTTGGCCAGCGCCTGCCGGATGACCCGCACCTGGGAGGGGCCGTGCGGGGCGCTCAGCCCGTTGGACGCGCCGTCCTGGTTGACGGCGCTGCCCCGCACCACGGCAAGCACCGGGTACCCGTGGCGCTGGGCCTCGGAGAGGCGGGCGAGCAGCAGCATGCCGATGCCCTCGGACCAGGAGGTGCCGTCCGCGCCGGCGGCGAACGCCTTGCACCGGCCGTCGGCGGCCAGCCCGCGCTGCCGGGAGAAGCCGACGAAGACCGCCGGGGTGGGCATGACCGTCACGCCGCCGGCCAGCGCCAGCTCGCAGTCGCCGTTACGCAGCGCCTGCGCGGCGAGGTGCACGGCGACCAGCGACGACGAGCAGGCGGTGTCGACGGTGACCGCCGGCCCCTCCAGGCCGAGGGTGTACGCGACCCGGCCGGAGATGACGCTGGTGGCGTTGCCGGTGAGCAGGTGCCCCTCGCCGTTCTCGGCCTGGGCCTGGGCCATCATCCCGTCGTAGCCGTGCGACGCGGCCCCGACGAACACGCCGGTACGGCTGCCCCGCACCGCCGGCAGCGGCAGCCCGGCCCGCTCGAACGCCTCCCAGGACGTCTCCAGCAGCAGCCGCTGCTGCGGGTCCATGGCGACGGCCTCGCGGGGCGAGATGCCGAACACGTCGGCGTCGAAGTCGGCGGCGTCGTAGACGAAGCCGCCCTCGGAGACGTAGCTGGTGCCCGGGTGGTCGGGGTCGGGGTGGAACAGCCGGTCGAGGTCCCAGCCCCGGTCGGCGGGGAACGGGCCGATGCCGTCCCCGCCGTCACGGACGAGCTCCCAGAGCTGCTCCGGTGAGGAGACGCCGCCGGGGTAGCGGCAGCTCATCGCCACGATGGCGATGGGCTCCTGCGCCCGGTCCTCCAGCTCGCGCAGCCGCCGCCGGGTGCGCCGCAGCTCCGAGGTCGTACGCTTCAGGTACTCGACGTACTTCTCGTCCTCGTTGCTCACCGTGGACCCACCTCACTCGGCATGCCGTGGTCGTTGCGGCTGGTGGTCACGACGTCTCCAGCTCGCGGTCGATCAGGTCGAAGATGTTCTCGGCGGTGGCCGACTCCAGGTCGTCGTCGCCGTCCGCTTCCGACTGCCGCTCGGCCAGCCGGTCCAGCAGGCCGTGCAGCCGGTCGGTGATCCGGCGGAACTCGTCGTCGGCCGGGTCGAGGCCGGCGAGCGCCGCCTCGATGCGGTCGAGTTCCCGCCCGGCCACCGCCGACCGGTCCGCCGTCTCGGCCGGGGCGAACTGCCCGGCCAGGTGCGCGGCGAGCGCCGCCGGCGTCGGGTTGTCGAAGACCAGCGTCGCCGGCAGCCGCAGCCCGGTGGCCGCGCCGAGCCGGTTGCGCAGCTCGACCGCGGTGAGCGAGTCGAAGCCGAGTTCCCGGAACGCGCGGGTCGGCTCGATGCCGGCCGGGTCGCCGTGGCCGAGGACGACGGCCACGTTCGACAGCACCAGGTCGCGCAGGGCGCGTACCCGCTTGTCGTCGGAGAGGCCGGCCAGGGTCGCGGCGAACGCCTGCCCGTCGGCGGCCTCCCCGGCGGCGACCCGGCGGCCGGCGGCGCGGACCAGCCCGGCAAGCAGCGGGTGCACGGGCGCGCCCGGCGCCGCCGCCCCGGTGCTGATCTTCGCCGGCACGAGGACGGGGCGTTCGGACCGCCAGCCGGCGTCGAACAGGGCCAGGGCCTCGTCGTTGGACAGCGCGGCCATGCCGCCCCGGTCGAGCCGGCGGATGTCGGCGGCGTCGAGGTGCCCGGTCATGCCGCTGGCCTGTGCCCACCGGCCCCAGGCCAGTGCGACGGCCGGCAGGCCGAGGGCCCGGCGGTGCTCGGCGAGGGCGTCGAGGAACGCGTTGCCGGCGGCGTAGTTGCCCTGCCCCGGGCCGCCGAACACCCCGGCGGCGGCGGAGAACAGCACGAACGCGGTCAGCTCGTGGCCGAGCGTGGCCCGGTGCAGGTTCCAGGCCGCGTCGACCTTCGGCCGCAGCACCGCGTCGAGCCGGTCCGGGGTGAGCGAGGAGACGGTGCCGTCGTCGAGGACCCCGGCGGCGTGCACGACGGCGCGCAGCGGGTGCCGGGCGTCCACCATGGACAGCACGTCGGCGACGGCGTCCGGGTCGGCCAGGTCGGCGGCGACGATCGACACGTCCGCGCCGAGCGCCTTGAGGTCGGCCAGCAGCTCGTCGGCGCCCTCGGCGTCCGGGCCGCGCCGGCTGACCAGGAGGAACTGCCGGGCGTCGTGCGCGGTGACCAGGTGCCGGCAGAGCAGCGCGCCGAGGGTGCCGGTGGCGCCCGAGACGAGGACCGTGCCGTCGAGCCGGGGCGGCTGCGGGATACTCAGGGCGAGCTTGCCGACGTGCCGGGCCTGGCTGAGGAAGCGGAACGCCTCCGGGGCCCGCCGCACGTCCCAGGTGCGCCGGGGCAGCGGGCGCAGCGCGCCGGCGGCGAACAGCGCCATCAGCTCGCCGAGCATCCGGCCGATGGCGTCCGGCCCGGCCTCGATGAGGTCGAAGACCTGGTAGCTGACGCCGGGGTGGGCCGCGGCGACCCGCTGCGGGTCCCGCTTGTCGGTCTTGCCCATCTCGACGAACCGGCCGCCCGGGGCGAGCAGCCGCAGGGACCCGTCGACGAACTCGCCGCTGAGCGCGTTGAGCACCACGTCGACGCCCCGCCCGCCGGTGCGGTCGCGGAACTCCTCGGCGAAGTCGAGGGTGCGGGAGGAGGCGAGGTGCGCGTCGTCGAGGCCGGTGGCGCGCAGCGCCGGCCACTTGCCGGGGCTGGCCGTGCCGTAGACCTCCGCGCCGAGGTGGCGGGCGATCTGCACGGCGGCCATCCCGACGCCGCCGGCCGCCGCGTGCACCAGCACCGACTCCCCCGCCGTCAGCCGGCCCAGCTCGACCAGGCCGTACCAGGCGGTCAGGAACACCACCGGAACGGCGGCGGCGTCGGCGTACGACCAGTCGTCGGGGATGCGGGTGAGCAGGCGGTGGTCGGTGGCCGCGACGGAGGAGAACGAGCCGGAGAAGATGCCCATCACCCGGTCGCCGGGGGCGAGGTCGGTGACCCCCGGCCCGACGCCGAGCACCACGCCGGCCCCCTCGTTGCCCAGCACCTCCTGGTCGGGCACCATGCCCAGCGCCAGCACCACGTCGCGGAAGTTCAGCCCGGAGGCGCGCAGCGCGACGAGGACGTGCCCGGCCGGCAGGTCGCCCTGCGCCGGGGCGGGCAGCAGGGCCAGGTTCTCCAGCGTCCCCTGCTCGGTGACGTCGAGCCGCCACGGCGTGCCGTCGGCCGGCAGCGGCAGCACCCCGGCGTCGCGGGCCCGGACCAGCCTGGGTGCCAACGGCGCGCCGTCGCGGACCGCAAGCTGCGGCGCGCCGGAGGCGACCGCCGCCGGAACGGCCGCGAGGGAGGCGGCGGCCCCGTCGGTGTCGAGCAGCGTGAACCGGCCCGGGTGCTCGGACTGGGCCGACCGGACCAGCCCCCACACGGCGGCGCCGGCCAGGTGGCGGGGGGCCTCGCCGGGGGCCGCGCCGACCGCGCCGGCGGTGTGCAGGACCAGCCGGGCCCGGTCCAGCCGGGGCTCGCCGAGCCACGCCTGCACCAGGGCGAGGGCGTGCCGGGCCGCGTCGTGCGCGGCCTCGGCCGCCCGCGCCGGGTCCGCGTCGGTCCCCAGGTCGACCACCACGTCGGGTACGTCCCCGCCGCGCTCCATCGCGGCGACCAGCGCCGCCAGGTCGGGGTGGCCGGCGACGGGGTGACCGGCGGCGGCAAGCACGTCACCGAGGCCGGGGGTGTCGTCGCCGAGCAGCGCCCAGCGGGTCGCCGCCGCCGTCGCGTCGGCCGGCGGCAGCGGCGTCCAGTCCAGGTGGAACAGCGCGTTGCGGCGCAGCGCGGCGGCCTCGTCGGCGTGGCCGGCGGCGACCGGGCGGAAGGTCAGCGACTCGACGGTGGCGACCGGCTGGCCGGCGGTGTCGGCGAGGGTGACCGAGACGGTGTCCGGGCCCAGCGACCGCATCCGCACCCGCAGCCGGGTCGCGCCGTGGGCGTGCAGGCCGACCGCGCGGAAGGCGAACGGCATCCAGCCGGTGCCGGCGGCGGCGTCCTCGCCCAGCAGGGCGGTGAGCCCGCTGACCTGGAGGGCCGCGTCGAACAGGGCCGGGTGCAGCCCGAACCGGGGCGCCTCGGCGGCGGCGGAGTCGGGCAGGGCCACCTCGGCGTAGACCTCGTCGGCGCCGCGCCACACCCGGCGCAGGCCCCGGAAGGCGGGGCCGTAGCCGAGGCCGCCCTCGGCCATCGTCGCGTACCAGGCGTCGAGGTCGGCGTCGACCTCGACCGCGTCGGCCGGCGGCCACTGCCCCGCAACGACCATCGGGGCGGGAAGCTGCGGGAGCAGCAGGCCCTCGGCGTGCCGGGTCCACTCGCCCGTGCCGTCGGACTCGGGCCGGGAGTGCACGGTGACGACCCGCTCGCCGGTGTCGCTCGGCGCGCCGACGCGCACCTGCACCTGCACGGCACCGCCGGGCGGGAGCACGAGGGGGCTGATCAGCGTCAGGTCGCCCACGTGGCCGGCGTCGACCTCGTCGCCGGCCCGGACCACCATGTCGACGACGCCGGTGCCGGGAACGATCACCGCCCCGCCGACGGCGTGGTCGGCCAGCCACGGGTGGGTACGCACCGACAGCCGGCCGGTGAGCACCACAGTCTGGTCGTCGGCGACGGGGATCGCCGCGCTGAGCAGCGGGTGGCCGGCGTCCTGGAGGCCGGCGGAGCCGACGTCCCGGACCCGGTGGGCGGGCGGCTCCAGCCAGTAGCTGCCCCGGTGGAAGGCGTAGCTGGGCAGGTCGACGGTGGCCGTGGCGGCGAGGACGTTCGCCAGGTCGACGGGCAGGCCGACGGCGTGCGCGGTGGCCAGGTTGGTCAGCAGCCGGGTCGCGTCGTCGTCGCCCCGGCGCAGGCTGCCCAGCGTGTGCCCGGTGGCGCCGGCGTCGTCGAGGATCGCCGTCACCGGCATGGTCAACACCGGATGCGGGCTGATCTCCACGAACGTGGAGTGTCCCGCCGCGATGGCGACCCGGACGGCGGCGTCGAACTGCACGGTCCGGCGCAGGTTGTCGTACCAGTAGTCGGCGGTCATCGACGCCGGGTCGGCCCAGTCCCCGGTCAGCGTGGACACGAGACGGGTGTGCCCGGCCTGCGGTGACACGTCGGCCAGGTCGGTGCGCAACTGCTCGGCGACCTCCTGCACCGACGCCGAGTGCGACGCGTAGTCCACCGGAATCAGCCGGGCGCGGATGCCGTCGTCGGTGCACGCCTGCACCAGGTCCGCCACGGGCTGCGGCGGGCCGGAGACGACCACCGTCCCGGGACCGTTGACCGCCGCCACCCCGACCCCCGGGAAGCCCGGCAGCCGCTCGGCGACCGCCTGCGCGGACAGGTCCACCGACGCCATCGCCCCCGTACCCCGCAGCACCGCCAAGGCACGCGAACGCAGAGCCACCGTCCGCGCCGCGTCGTCCAGCGACAGGATGCCCGCCACGCAGGCCGCGCCGATCTCACCCTGCGAGTGACCGATGACCGCCTGCGGGGCGACGCCCGCGTGCCGCCACACCGCCGCCAGGGCGATCCCGACGGCCCACAGCACCGGCTGCACCACCTCGACCCGGTCCAACCACGACTCGTCCTCACCGGTGAGCACCGCGACCAGATCCACGTCCAGGAACGGGGCCAAGGCCCGCTGGCACTCCGCCAGCTTCGCGTCGAACACCGGCGTCCGACCGATCAGGCCGGCGGCCATCCGCGCCGACTGCGCACCCTGCCCGGGGAACACGAACACCGGACCGGCACCGTGGGACGCGGCCACGCCCGTCACCACGTCGGCGGCCGGCAGGCCGCCCGCGAGCGCTTCCAGGCCCGCCAGAAGCTCCTCGACGGTCGCCCCGACGACCGACGACCGCTGGTCGAACGTGGACCGGGTCGTGGCGAGGGACCACGCCACGGCGGCGGCGTCGAGGTCGCCGCGTCCCCGGAGGTGGGCGGCGAGGCGGGCGGCCTGGCCGGCGAGGGCGGCCTTCGACCGGGCCGACACCGGCCACACCGTCACGTCCGCGTCGACCAGGCCCGGGGCCACGGCGACGACGTTCGGACCGGCGGGCTCGTCGGCCTGCTCGATGATGACGTGCGCGTTGGTGCCGGACATGCCGAACGACGACACCGCCGCCCGCCGCGCCCGGCCCGTCTCCGGCCACGGCGTGGCCTCGGTGACGAGGGCGACCGCCCCGGCCGTCCAGTCGATGTGCGACGACGGCGCGTCGACGTGCAGCGTCGCGGGTACGGTCCCGTGCCGCATCGCCTGCACCATCTTGATGATTCCGGCGATGCCGGCGGCGGCCTGGGTGTGGCCGATGTTCGACTTGATCGAGCCGAGCAGCAGCGGGGCGGCGTCGCCCCGCTGCTGGCCGTACGTGGCCAGCAGCGCCTGCGCCTCGATCGGGTCACCCAGGGTGGTGCCGGTACCGTGCGCCTCCACCACGTCCACGTCCGCCGTGGACAGCCGCGCCGACGCGAGGGCCTGCCGGATCACCCGCTGCTGGGAGGGCCCGTTCGGCGCGGTGAGGCCGTTGGACGCGCCGTCGGAGTTGACCGCGCTGCCGCGCACGATCGCCAACACGTGATGCCCGTTGCGGCGCGCGTCGGACAGCCGCTCGACCAGCAGCACACCGACGCCCTCACCCCAGCCGGTGCCGTCCGCCGCCTCCGCGAACGGCTTGCAGCGGCCGTCGGCGGCGAGGGCCCGCTGGCGGGAGAACTCGGCGAACGTGCCGGGGGTGGCCATGACGGTGACGCCGCCGGTCAGGGCGAGATCG
>NZ_QKKX01000069.1 GCF_003434305.1 Micromonospora sp. MW-13 | reverse complement strand
GAGGCTTCCCGCGGCGAGATGCCGAAGAAGGCCGCGTCGAAATCCGCCGCGTCGTAAAGGAATCCGCCCTGGTCGGAGTACGTGGTGCCGGGGTGCGCCGGGTCGGGGTCGTAGAGGCGGTCGAGGTCCCAGCCACGGTTGGTGGGAAAGTCGCCGATGGCGTCGACGCCGTCGGCGACGAGCTGCCACAGCCGGTCCGGGTCGTCGGCGCCGCCCGGGTAGCGGCAGGCCATGGCGACGATGGCGATCGGCTCGTCGTCGTCCGCGGTGGTCGCGGCGGCGGTCGGGGCCGGCGCGGCGGCGGCGCCGAGGAGGCCGGTGAGCAGGTGCCGGGCCAGCACGACCGGGTTGGGGTGGTCGAAGACGAGGGTGGTGGGCAGCGGCTGCCCGGTGGCGGCGACCAGCCGGTTACGCAGTTCCACGGCGGTCAGCGAGTCGAAGCCGAGGTCGCGGAACGCCGTGCCGGCCGGGACGGCGGCGGCCCCGCCGTCGTGGCCGAGCACGTCGGCGGCCAGTTCCCGGACCAGGTCGGTGACGGTCTCCTCGCGTCGGGCGGCGGTCAGCCCGGTGAGCCGGCGACGCAGGGTCGCGGCGGGGCCCTCGTCGCCGTCGTCGACGGGCGCGCCGCCGTCGAGGGCGGCCCGCGCCTCCGGTACGCCGTCGAGCAGCGGTCGCCGCCGCGCCGACGCGTACGCGGGGGCGAAGCGGGACCAGTCGACGTCGGCGACGGTGACGGCGACGTCGTCGTGGTCGAGGGCCTGTTGCAGGGCGCCCATCGCCACGGCGGGGTCCATCGCGGGCAGGCCACGGCGGCGCAGCCCCTGGTCGGAGTCGGCCCCGTGCATGCCGCCGTCGGCCCACGGGCCCCAGGCGACGGCGGTGCCGGCCCGGCCGTCGGCGCGCCGCTGCTGCACGAGCGCGTCGAGGTACGCGTTGCCGGCCGCGTAGCCGGCCTGGCCGGCGCTGCCCCAGGTCGCGGCGATGGAGGAGTAGACGAGGAAGGCGTCGAGTTCCCGGTCGGCGAGCAGGTCGTGCAGGTGGGTGGCGCCGGCGGTCTTGCCGGCGGTCACCTCGGCCAGTTCGGCCGGGGTGATGGCGGCCAGCGGGGTGGCCTGGGCGACGCCGGCGGTGTGCACGACGACGCGGACGGGCGGGCCGTCGGCCTCGACCCGGTCGAGCAGGGCGGCGAGGGCGGCGCGGTCGGCGATGTCGCAGGCGGCCACGGTGACCCGGGCGCCGAGGGCGGTCAGCTCGGCCTCCAGCTCGGCGGCGCCGGGGGCGGCGGGCCCGCGCCGGCTGGCCAGCACCACGTGTTCGGCGCCGGCGGCAGCGAGCCAGCGGGCGGCGCGGGCGCCGAGCCCGCCGGTGCCGCCGGTGATCAGCGCGGTGCCGGTGGGCGTGAACCGGCGTACCGGGGGGCGGTCGCCGACGGCGGCGCGGACCAGGCGGCGGGCGAAGACGCCGGGGCCGCGTACCGCGAGCTGGTCCTCGCCGCCCGCGCCGGTGAGGATCGCGGCGAGCCGGCCGGCGGCGCGGTCGTCGGGGTGGGTCGGCAGGTCGACCAGGCCGCCCCAGCGGTGCGGTGCCTCGACGCCGACGACCCGGCCGAGGCCCCAGATCGCGGCCTGCGCGGGGTCGGCGAGCCGGTCGTAGGAGGCGGCGGCGACGGCGCCCCGGGTGACCAGCCACAGCGGGGCGTCGATCCCGGCGTCGCCGAGCGCCTGGACCAGGGTGAGGGTGGCGGCCAGGCCGGGCAGGGCGGCCCGGTCGGCGGTCGGCGCTTCCCAGGCGAGCAGGGAGACGACCCCGGCGACGTCGGTGCCGGCGAGGGCGGCGGCGAGGGCGGACCGGTCGGTGTCGGGGGCGATGGTCAGCGGCAGCGGTTCGGCGCCGGCGGCGGTGAGCGCGGCGCGGAGGGCCTGCGCGGACGGGTCGTCGTCGAGGCCGGCGGGCAGGGCGAGCAGCCAGGTGCCGGTGAGTCGGCCGGCGGCCGGTTCGGCGGTGACCTGCCAGTCGGCCCGGTACCGCCAGCCGTCGAGCAGCGAGTGTTCCTGCCGCTGCCGCCGCCAGTCGGTGAGGACGGGCAGCAGGGTGCGCAGGGACTCGGCGGTGGCCTCGTCGTCGACGGCCAGGGTGTCGCGCAGGGCGTCGAGGTCGGCCCGTTCGACGGCGGCCCAGAAGCGCCGGTCGAGCAGCCCGGTCGCGGCGGCGGCCGGGTCGGCCGGTTCCTCGGCCGGCACCCAGTAGTGCTGCTGCTCGAACGGGTAGGTGGGCAGGCCGACGAGGCGGCCGGGCCGGTCGGCGAGGAGGTCGGCCCAGGCCACGGGCGTGCCGGCGACGTGCAGTCGGGCGAGCGCGGCGAGCAGGGTGCGGCGTTCCGGGCGGTCCCGGCGCAGCACCGGCACGACCACGGCGGGGGCGACGTCCGGGGCGGTCTCGACGGTGGCGAGCGTCTCCTCGGTGGCGGCGGTGAGGACCGCGTCGGGGCCGACCTCGACGAACGTGCCGGCGCCGTGGGCCCGCAGGGCGCGGACGCCGTCGGCGAACCGGACGGCCTCGCGGACGTGCCGCACCCAGTACTCCGGGGTGCGCAGCAGCGCCGGGTCGGCCAGCGCACCGGTCAGGTTGGACACGATCGGCAGGGTGGGGGCGCGCAGGTCGAGGCGGGCGACGACGGCCGCGAACTCGGCGAGCATCGGCTCCATCAGCGGGCTGTGGAAGGCGTGGCTGACCCGCAGCCGGCGGACCTTCACCCCCCGCCCGGCCCAGAGTTCGGCCAGCTCGTCGACGGCCGGGCCGGCGCCGGAGACGACGACGGAGGCGGGCCCGTTGACGGCGGCGACGGCGACCCGGTCGGTCAGCCCCGCCAGGGAGGCGGCGACGTCGGCCTCGCCGGCCGCGACGGCGAGCATCGCCCCGCCGGCCGGGAGGGCCTGCATGAGCCGGCCCCGGGCGGCGACCAGGGCGGCGGCGTCGGCGAGGGTGAGCACGCCGGCCACGTGGGCGGCGGTGATCTCGCCGATGGAGTGCCCGGCGACCAGGTCGGGGGCCAGTCCCCAGGAGCCGAGCAGCCGGTGCAGCGCCACCTCGACGGCGAAGAGGCCGGCCTGGGTGAACACGGTCTGGTCGAGCAGCGCCGCGTCGTCGGTGCCGGGCGAGGCGAACAGGACGGGCTTCAGCGGCCGGGGCAGGTGCGGGTCGAGGTGGGCGCAGGCCTCGTCGAGGGCCGCCGCGAAGACGGGGTACGCCTCGGCCAGCTCGCGGCCCATCCCGGCGCGCTGGGCGCCCTGGCCGGAGTACAGGAACGCGACCGCGCCGCGGTCGGCGGCGGCGCCGGTGACCAGGCCGGGGGCGGGCCGGTCGTCGGCGAGGGCGGTCAGGGCGGTGAGCAGGCCGGCGGGGTCGTCGGCGAGGACGACGGCGCGGTGTTCGAGGGGGGACCGGGACACCGCCGAGGTCCAGGCGACGTCGGCGGGGCGCGGGCCGGAGTCGGCGGCGAGGTGGGCGGCCCAGCGCTCGGCCTGGCGGCGCAGCGCGGTGCGGGTGCGGCCGGTGAGCAGCACCGGCGCGGGGCCGGACGGTTCGGGCTGCTCGGCGGCGGCGGGCTCCTCGGGCTGTTCGAGGATGAGGTGGGTGTTGGTGCCGCTCATCCCGAACGAGGAGACGGCGGCCCGGCGGGGCCGGTCCACGGCCGGCCACGGGGTCGGCTCGGTGACCAGGGTGACCGCGCCGGTGGACCAGTCGACGTGCGGGGTGGGCTCGTCGACGTGCAGGGTGGCGGGTACGGTCCCGTGCCGCATCGCCTGCACCATCTTGATCACCCCGGCGATGCCGGCGGCGGCCTGGGTGTGGCCGATGTTCGACTTGATCGAGCCGAGCAGCAGGGGTGCGGCGTCGCCCCGCTCCTGCCCGTACGTGGCCAGCAGCGCCTGCGCCTCGATCGGGTCGCCGAGGACGGTGCCGGTGCCGTGCGCCTCCACCACGTCCACGTCCGCCGTGGACAGTCGCGCGCCGGCCAGGGCCTGGCCGATCACCCGCTGCTGGGAGGGCCCGTTGGGGGCGGTGAGGCCGTTGGACGCGCCGTCCTGGTTGACGGCGGAGCCCCGGATCACGGCAAGGACGGGGTGGCCGTTGCGGCGGGCGTCGCTGAGGCGTTCCAGCAGCAGCATGCCGACGCCCTCGGACCAGCCGGTGCCGTCGGCGGACGCGGCGAACGACTTGCACCGGCCGTCGGCGGCCAGCCCGCGCTGGCGGGAGAACTCGACGAACGGGCCGGGGGTGGCCAGCACGGTCGCGCCGCCGGCCAGGGCGAGGCCGCACTCGCGCTGGCGCAGCGCCTGGCAGGCGAGGTGGATGGCGACGGACGCCGACGAGCAGGCGGTGTCCACGGTGACGGTGGGGCCTTCGAGGCCGAACGTGTACGCCAGCCGGCCGGAGACGACGCTGGCGGCGGTGCCGGTGAGCACGTACCCCTCGACGCCGGGGGCGCGGTGCAGTACGGCGGCGTAGTCCTGGCCGGAGGTGCCGACGAAGACGCCGGAGCGGCTGCCGCGCAGCGACAGCGGGGCGATGCCGGCCCGCTCGAACAGCTCCCAGGTGACCTCCAGCAGCAGCCGCTGCTGGGGGTCCATGGCGACCGCCTCGCGGGGGGAGATCCCGAACAGGGCGGCGTCGAACTTCCCCGCGTCGTGCAGGAACCCGCCGGAGCTGGTGGTGGAGGTGCCGGGCCGGTCGGGGTCGGGGTGCTGGAGGCGCTCCAGGTCCCAGCCCCGGTCGGTGGGGAAGCCACCGATCGCGTCCCCGCCGGCGGAGACGAACGACCACAGGTCCTCCGGCGAGGCGATGCCGCCCGGGTAGCGGCAGCTCATCGCGACGATCGCCACCGGCTCGGACTCCTCGGCGGTGACCTCGCGCAGCCGTTGGCGGGTCT
This sequence comes from Micromonospora sp. MW-13, assembly GCF_003434305.1. Classification (GTDB taxonomy): domain Bacteria; phylum Actinomycetota; class Actinomycetes; order Mycobacteriales; family Micromonosporaceae; genus Micromonospora. The sequence continues at coordinate 67,108 of NZ_QKKX01000069.1, read as the reverse complement.
GCTGCAGCTCGGCGACGACCCGCGTCAGGTATTCGCGCAGCCGCTCTTCGTCCGCCATGACTTCTCGCTTTCTCGTGACACCCACAGGTCCGTGCCGGGCGGCTCAGGACAGCCCGAGGTCCTGGTCGATGAGGTCGAACAGCTCCTGGTTGCTGGCCACCCGCAGCCGGTCCGCCACCTCGGCGGCCTCCTCCCGGCGCGGCTCGGCGGCGCCGAGCCGTTCGAGGAGGTGGTGCAGCCGCATGGTGATCCGGACCCGGCCGGTGTCGTCCGGGTCGCGCAGGGCGAGGGCGCTCTCCAACTGGTCGAGTTCGGCCAGGGTCGGCAGCGCCTCCACCGAAGCCTCGCTGAGCAGCTCGGACCGCAGGTGCTCGGCCAGGGCCAGTGGGGTCGGGTAGTCGAAGACCACCGAGCTGGGCGGGTTCAGCCCGGTCAGCCGGGCCAGCTTCCCGCGCAGCTCGACGGCGGTCAGCGAGTCGAAGCCGAGGTCCCGGAAGGGCCGGCTGCTCTCCACCGCGTACGGGCTGTCGTGGCCGATGACCTCGCCGGCGGCGGTGCGGATCAGGTCGACCAGCACCCGGTTCTGCTCGGCCTGGGTCAGCTCGCCGAGCCGCTTGCGCAGTTCGGCGGCGACCTGGTCGCCGTCGGAGGCGTCCGCCCGGTCGGCGGCGGCCTGGGCGGCCACCTCGGCGAGGTCGCCGATCAGCGGGCGGGGCCGGGCGGAGGCGAAGACGGGCGCGAACCGCTCCCAGTCGACGTCGGCGACGGTGAGGACGTCGTCGTCGCCCTCGATGCCGGCGCGCAGGGCGGCCATCGCCGGTTCCCGGTCGAGCAGGGACACCCCGCGCCGGCTCATCGCGGCGGCGTGCGCGTCGGTCACCATGCCCCCGCCGGCCCACGGTCCCCAGTTGACGGAGAGGACCCGGGTGCCCGAGGCGCGTCGGGACTGCGCGAACGCGTCCAGGAAGGCGTTGCCGGCGGCGTACGCGCCGTGGTCGCCGACGCCCCAGACGGCCGCGATGGACGAGAAGTGCACGACCAGTTCCAGCGGCCCGGGGTCGAGGAGTTCGTCGAGGTGCCGGGCGCCGGCGATCTTGCCGGACACCACGTCGGCGAGTTCCGCCCCGCTGACCGCGGCGATCGGGTTGAGCCGGCCCACCCCGGCGGCGTGCACCAGCGCGTGCACGGTCTCGCCGTCGGCGTTCAGGCCGGAGACCAGGTCCGCGACCGCGTCCCGGTCGGCGAGGTCGCAGGCCAGGACGCGGGCCTGCGCGCCGAGCGCGGCCAGCTCCGCCACCGCCTCGGCGGCGCCGGGGGCGTCGGGGCCGCGCCGGCTGACCAGCAGCAGCCGGCGCGCGCCGTGCCGGGCCAGCCACCCGGCGGCGTACCGGCCGACGGCGCCGGTGCCGCCGGTCACCAGGACGGTGCCGGGCGGCTGCCAGCCGGGGCTGCCCGTCCGGTCGGCGCGCGGCGCGCGGGCGAGCCGCCGCAGGTACGCCCCGGCGGGGCGGACGGCGATCTGGTCCTCGCCTCCGGCGCCGGTCAGCGCGGCGAGGACGTGCTCGGCGGCGGCATCGTCCAGGGTGGCCGGCAGGTCCAGCAGGCCGCCCCAGTGCCGGGGGTGCTCCAGCGCGGCGACCAGGCCGAGCCCCCAGGTGGTGGCCTGGGCGGGGTTGGCGACCGGGTCGTCGGCGCCGGTGCCGACGGCCTGCCGGGTGAGCAGCCACAGCGGCACCGGGGGCAGGGCGTCGGTGACGGCCTGGATCAGGGCGAGGTTCGCGGTCAGGCCGACGGGGACGGCCGGCCGGTCGGGGTGCGGGCGCTCGTCGAGGGCGAGCAGGGAGACGACCCGGGTCGGCGGTACGCCGTCGAGCAGCCCGGCGAGGGCGGCCCGGTCGGCCGTGGCCGGGTCGACGGGGAGCAGCCGGGGCGTGCCGCCGCGCGCGGCGACGAGCGCGGCGAGCCGGTCGGCGACGTCCTGGCCGGCGGCGGTGTGCACCAGCGTCCAGTCGCCGCCGGGGGCCCCGGCGGCCAGCGGCTGGGGGCGCCAGGTGATCCGGTACCGCCAGCCGTCGACGAGGGTGTCCTCCCGCTGCTGGCGACGCCAGGCGGCGAGGTCCGGCAGCAGGTCGCGCAGCGGCCGGTCCGGGTCCACGCCGAGCCGGCCGGCGAGCGCGTCGCCGTCGCCGTCCACCACGGCCCGCCAGAACGCGGAGTCGGTGTCGTCGCCGGCCGCGCCGGGGGCGTCGGCCGGGGCGGCGTGGAGGGTGGGCCAGAACCGCTGGTGCGCGAACGCGTACGTGGGCAGGTCCACCGGGCCGGCGCCGGGCAGCAGCGCCGGCCAGCGTACGGCCGTGCCCTGGCAGTGCAGCCGGGCGAGGGCGCCGAGCAGGGTGGACACCTCGTCCTGGCCGGGCCGCTGCACGCCGGTGACGGTAACCGGGGCGTCGGCGGGGAGCGCGTCGGCGGTCAGGGCGGTCAGCACCGTGTCGGGGCCGACCTCCAGGAACCGGGTCACCCCGTGGGAGTGCAGGTGGGTGACGGTGTCGGCGAACCGGACGGCCTCGCGGACGTGCCGGACCCAGTAGTCGGGGGTGCACAGCTCGTCGGCGTCGACAACCGTGCCGGTCAGGTTCGACACGACGGGCACCGCCGGCGGGGCGTACTCCAGGGTCGCGGCGACGGCCGCGAAGTCGGCGAGCATCGGCTCCATCAGCGGGCTGTGGAAGGCGTGGCTGACCCGAAGCCGCTTGGTCCGCACGCCGAGGGCGGTGAAGTGGTCGGCCAGTTCGGTCAGCGCGTCCAGTTCCCCGGCCACGACGACGGCGGTCGGCCCGTTCACGGCGGCCACGGCCACCCGCCCGGCGTACCCGGTGAGGGCCTGGGTGACCTCGACCTCGGCCGCCGCGACGGCGAGCATGCCGCCGCCGGCGGGCAGCGCCTGCATGAGCCGGCCCCGGTTGCCGACGAGCGCGCAGGCGTCCGGCAGGGACAGCACCCCGGCGACGTGCGCGGCGACGATCTCGCCGACCGAGTGGCCGGCCACGAAGTCGGGCCGGACCCCCCAGTGTTCGAGGAGGCGGTACAGCGCCACCTCGACGGCGAACAGCCCGGCCTGGGTGAACACGGTCTGGTCGAGCAGGTCGGCGTCGGCGGTGCCGGACTCGGCGAACAGCACCGGGCGCAGCGGCCGGGGCAGGTACGCGTCGAGGTGCTGGCACGCCTCGTCCACGGCGCGGGCGAAGGTGGGGAAGGTGTCGTACAGCCGGCGGCCCATCCCGGCGTGCTGGGCGCCCTGCCCGGAGAACAGCACCGCCAGGGCCCCACCGGGCTCGGCGACGCCCCGGGTGAGGCCGGGGTGGTCCTGCCCCGCCGCGAGGGCCCGCAGCCCGGCGAGGGCCTCGTCCCGGTCGGCGGCGAGCAGCACCGCGCGGTGCCGCAGCGGGGAGCGCCCGGTGGCCAGGCCCCGGGCGACGTCGACGTCGGGGGTCGGCTGGTGCGGCAGCCAGTCGGCGAGCCGGGCGGCCTGGGCGCGCAGGCTCTCCGCGCCGTCGGCGGCGACCACCCAGGGCAGCACCGGCAGCCCGGCGGGGGCCCCGTCGGCGGGCCGGGCGGTGGCGGCGGGCGCGGCCGGTTCGGCGGGGGCCTGTTCGAGGATGACGTGCACGTTGGTGCCGCTCACCCCGAACGACGACACGCCGGCCCGGCGGGGCCGGTCCACCTCGGGCCACGGCTGCGGCTCGGTGAGCAGGGCGACCGCCCCGGCGGACCAGTCGACGTGCGGGGAGGGCTCGTCCACGTGCAGGGTGGGCGGCAGCAGGTCGTGCCGCATCGCCATGATCATCTTGATCACGCCGGAGACGCCGGCGGCGGCCTGGGTGTGGCCGATGTTCGACTTCACCGAGCCGAGCCACAGCGGCCGGTCCGCCGGCCGGTCCCGCCCGTACGTGGCGAGCAGCGCCTGCGCCTCGATCGGGTCGCCGAGCCGGGTGCCGGTGCCGTGCCCGTCGACGACGTCCACGTCGGCGCCGGCGAGCCGGGCGTTGGCGAGGGCCTGCCGGATGACCCGCTCCTGGGCGGGGCCGTTGGGCGCGGTGAGGCCGTTGCTGGCGCCGTCCTGGTTCATCGCGGAGCCGCGGACCACGGCGAGGATGCGTCGGCCGTCGCGCTGGGCGTCGGAGAGGCGCTGGAGCAGCACCAGGCCGACGCCCTCGCCCCAGCCGGTGCCGTCGGCGGCCCCGGCGAACGACTTGCACCGGCCGTCGAGGGCGAGCCCCCGCTGGCGGGCGAACTCCAGGAACGGTCCGGGGGTGGCCATCACCGTGACGCCTCCGGCGACGGCGAGGTCACACTCGCCCTGCCGCAGCGACTGGCAGGCCAGGTGCAGCGCCACCAGGGAGGACGAGCAGGCGGTGTCGACGCTGACGGCGGGGCCCTGCAACCCGAAGTGGTACGCCAGTCGGCCGCTGATGACGGCGGCGGCGTTGCCGGTGGCCTGGTAGCCCTCGGTCTCGACCCGCGCGGCGAGCAGCAGGGTCGCGTAGTCCTGCCCGTTGGTGCCGACGAACACCCCGGTGCCGGTCTCCCGCAGGTCGGCGGGGGCGGTGCCGGCGCGCTCGAACAGTTCCCAGGCGCTCTCCAGCAGCAGCCGCTGCTGCGGGTCCATCACCAGCGCCTCGCGCGGGGAGATGCCGAACAGGGCGGCGTCGAAGCCGGTGGCGTCGGCGAGGAAGCCGCCCTCCCGGACGTACGAGGTGCCGGGCCGGTCCGGGTCGGGGTGGTAGATGGCCTCCAGGTCCCAGCCCCGGTCGGCGGGGAACTCGGCGATGCCGTCGCGCCCCTCGCTGACCAGCCGCCACAGGTCCTCGGGGCTGGCGACGCCGCCGGGGAACCGGCAGCTCATCGACACGACGGCGATCGGCTCGTCGAGGGCCGTGGCGGCCCGGGTGGGCGCGACCGCCGGAGCGTCGTCGCCGGTCAGCCGGCTCGCCAGGTGGTCGGCCAGGGCACCGGGCGTCGGCCGGTCGAACACCAGCGTCGCCGGCAGGGTCTCACCGACCGCCTCGGCGAGCCGGTTGCGCATCTCGACGGCGCTGAGCGAGTCGAAGCCGATCTCCCGGAACGACCGGTCCGCCGCCAGGGCCTCCGCCGAGGGCAGCCGCAGCACCGCCGCGGCGTGCACCCGGACCAGGTCCAGCAGCACCCGGCGGCGGTCCGGCGCGGCGAGCCCGGCGAGGCGGGCGCGCAGCGGCGAGTGGGCGGCCGGGGCATCGCCGGACGGGGCGGCGGCGAGCAGCCGCGCCACCTCCGGCACGTCCCCGATCAGCGGCCGGGGGCGGGCCAGCGTGTAGGTGTGCAGGAACCGGTCCCAGGCGATGTCCGCGACGGTGAGCGTGGTCTCGTCGTGGGCGAGCGCGTCGGCCAGCACGGACACCGCGAGGTCGGGGCGCATCGCCCGGACGCCGGAGCGGAACATCTGGTCCGCGGCGCCCTCGGCGTCGACCATGCCGCCGCCGTCCCAGGCGCCCCAGGCGACGGCGGTGGCGGGCCGGCCCCGGCGGCGCCGGTCCTCGGCGAACGCGTCGAGGAACGCGTTGCCGGCGGCGTAGCCGCCCTGGTGCCCGCCACCCCAGACGCCCGCGCCGGAGGAGAACAGCACGAACGCCGTCAGGTCGTCGCCGAACACCTCGTCGAGGTGCACCGCGCCGGACACCTTGGCCCGCAGCGCGTCCGCCAGGTCTGCCGGGCCGAGGGCCGCGACCGGGCCGGCGTGGGCCACCCCGGCGGTGTGGAACACGGCGTCGACACGGACGCCCTGCGCGGCGAGTTCGGCGGCGAGCGCCCGCAGCGCGTCGGCGTCGGCGACGTCGCAGGCGGCGACGGTGACGGTGGCGCCGGCCGCGGTGAGTTCGGCCGCCAGCTCGGCGGCGCCGGGGGTGGCCGGGCCCTGGCGGCCGGTCAGCACCAGCCGGGCGGCGTCCTCCCGGGCCAGCCAGCGGGCCACCTGCGCCCCGATCGAGCCGAGGCCGCCGGTGACCAGGACGGTGCGGCCCCGGGGGCGCCAGCCGTCGGCGGGGGCCCGGTCGGCGCGGGCCCGGACGAGCCGGCGGGCGAACACCCCGGACGGGCGCAGCGCGAGCTGGTCCTCGGCGTCGACGCCGGACAGCACGGCCACCAGCCGGGCCCGGTCCCGGGCGTCCGGCTCGGCGGGCAGGTCCACCAGGCCGCCCCAGCGGTCGGGGTGTTCCAGGGCGACCACCCGGCCGAGGCCCCAGACCGCCGCCTGGCCGGGGCGGTCGAGCGGATCCGCCCGGCCGGTGCAGACGGCCCCGGTGCTGGCGCACCACAGCGGGGCGGCGATGCCGGCGTCGCCGAGGGCCTGGACGAGCGCGACCGTGCCGGCCAGGCCGGCGGGCAGCACCGGCTGCGCCGGGTGCGCGTCGTCGTCGAGCGCGAGCAGGGAGAGCACCCCGCCGACCGGTGCGGCGTCCCCGGCGGACCGCCCGAGCTGGTCGGCCAGCGCCGCCCGGTCCGGGTCGGCCACGGGGACCCGGACGACGTCCGCGCCGCCCTCGGCGAGTGCCGCGGCGGCGGCGACGGCCAGCGGGTGGTCGGCCCGGCCGGCCGGCACCACCAGCAGCCAGCGGCCGGACAGGGCCGCGTCGGCGGGGGTGGGCAGCGGCTTCCAGGTCACCCGGTACCGCCAGGAGTCCACGGTGGACTCGTCGCGGCGGCGACGCCGCCAGGAGGACAGCAGCGGCAGCGCCGGGTCGAGCGACCGGGCGTCCGTCTCGTCGATCCGCATGGCGGCGGCCAGCGCCCGCGGGTCGGACTGTTCCACGGCCGCCCAGAAGTGCCGGTCCGCGTCGTCCCCGCCGGCCGCCACGGCGGCCCCGGCCGGGCCGGTCGGCTGCGGCCAGTACCGCTGCCGCTGGAAGGCGTAGGTGGGCAGTTCCACGGCCGGGCCGGGGCGGGCGCCGAGGACCGCCGTCCAGTCCACGGGCGCGCCGTGGACGTGCAGTTCGGCGAGGGCGGCGACCAGGGCGGGCCAGCCGGCGGCGTCGGGGGGGAGGGTGTCCACCACGACGGCGTCGTGCCCGGCGGCGGCCACGGCGCGCCGGAGGCCGGCGGCAAGCGCCGGGCCGGGGGCCACCTCCAGGAAGACCTGGTGCCCCGCGTCGAGCAGGGCCCGCGCGGCGGCGTCGGGGTCGGCGTCGGCGCGCAGGCCCGGGTACCAGTCGGCGGCGTCGAGGCCGGCGGTGTCGACCGGTACCCCGGTGGACGCGGAGTGCAGCGGCACCTCGGCCGCCTGGAGGGTGATCCCGGCCAGGCCAGCCGTCGGGCGGTCCGGCGCGGCGTCCGGGTCGGCGGGGTCGGCGGCGGCCGGGGGCCGGCTGCCGAGGGCGATCACCTTCGCGGCGTCCGCCAGCGAGAGCGCTCCCGCCACGCAGGCCGCCGCGACCTCCCCGTCGCCGTGTCCGAGCACGGCGGCGGGTCGTACGCCGAGGGAACGCCACAACCGGGCCAGCGCGACCGCCACGGCCCACCGGGCGGCCTGTGCCACCCCGGGACGGGTCGGCGACGGGGCGTCCGCGCCGCGCAGCACGGCGGTGAGCGACCAGTCCACCCACGGCGCGAGGGCGGCCTCGCACTCGGCGACGGATTCGGCGAAGACCGGCGACCGGTCCAGCAGGTCGGCCAGCGCGTCGGGCCACTGCTCCGCGTCGCCGGGGAAGACGAGGACGGGGTCACCGCCGCGCAGCGCCGTGCCGGTGACGGCCGCCGGGACGTCCTCGCCGAGGCGGAACGCGTCCAGCGCCCGCACCAGGTCGGTGGTGTCCCGGCCGAGCAGCACGGCGCGGTGCGGGAACGCGGCCCGGGTGGTGGCCAGGGCGTGCGCGACGTCGGCCGGCTCGATCTCCGGGTGCGCCGCGAGGTGGGCGTGCAGCCGGGCGGCCTGCTCCCGCAGCGCCGGCCCGTCGGCGGCGGACAGCACCAGGGGTACGACGCCGGTGCGCGGCGCCGCGACCGGTTCGCCCTCGATCACGGGGGCGGGCGGCTGCTCGATGATCACGTGTGCGTTGGTGCCGGAGATGCCGAACGACGAGACGGCGGCCCGACGGGGGCGGTTCACGGCCGGCCACGGGGTGGCCTCGGTGGCGAGGGCCACCGCGCCGGAAGCCCAGTCGACGTGCGGCGACGGCTCGTCCACATGCAACGTCGCCGGAACGAGGCCGTGCCGCATCGCCATGATCATCTTGAGCACACCCGCCACACCCGCCGCAGCCTGCGTGTGACCGATGTTCGACTTCACCGACCCGAGAAGAAGCGGCCGATCCGCCTGACGGTCCTGACCGTAGGTCGCCAGCAACGCCTGCGCCTCGATCGGGTCACCCAGGGTGGTGCCGGTGCCGTGCGCCTCCACCGCGTCCACGTCGGCGGCGGTGAGCCGGGCATTGGCCAGGGCCTGCCGGATCACCCGCTGCTGCGACGGACCATTCGGCGCCGTCAGGCCGTTACTCGCACCGTCCTGGTTCACGGCCGTGCCCCGCACCACCGCCAGGATGTTCCGCCCCTCGCGCTGCGCGTCCGACAACCGCTGCACGAGAAGCACACCAACACCCTCGGACCAACCCGTGCCATCCGCCGACGCCGCGAACGACCTGCACCGACCGTCCTGCGACAGACCACGCTGCCGGGAGAACTCGATGAACGTCCCCGGCGTCGCCATCACCGTCACACCACCGGCAAGGGCCAGATCACACTCACTGGAACGCAACGCCTGCGCCGCCAGATGCAACGCCACCAGCGACGACGAGCAGGCGGTGTCCACGGTGACCGCAGGCCCCTCCAGGCCGAACGTGTACGCGACACGGCCGGACAGGACGCTGCCCGAGTTGCCGGTGCCGATGTACCCCTCGACCTCGCCGGGCACGTCCATCAGGACGGAGGCGTAGTCGTGGTACATCACGCCCGCGAACACGCCGGTCCGGCTGCCCCGCAACCGCTGCGGGTCGATGCCCGCCGACTCGAACGACTCCCACGACGCCTCCAGCAGCAGGCGCTGCTGCGGGTCCATCGCCAGGGCCTCGCGCGGCGAGATGCCGAAGAAGGCCGGGTCGAACTCGGCCGCCCCGTACAGGAAGCCACCGTGCCGGGTGTAGGAGCTGCCCGGGCGGTCGGGATCCGGGTCGAACAGGGTCTCCAGGTCCCAACCCCGGTCGGCCGGGAACTCCCCGATCCCGTCCCCGCCACCGGCCAGCAACGCCCACAGTTGCTCCGGCGTCTCCACCCCGCCCGGGTAGCGGCAGGCCATGCCCACGATCGCGATCGGCTCGTCGAGTCCGGTGGTGGTCCGCGCGCCCGACGCGGCGACGCCGCTGCCGGCCCCGGCCAGTTCGGCGTGCACGTGGGCGGCCAGCGCCTGCGGCGTCGGGTAGTCGAACACCAGCGTCGAGGGCAGCCGCAGGCCGCTGGCCGCGTTCACCCGGTTGCGCAGGTCCACCGCCGTCAACGAGTCGAAGCCCAACTCCCGGAACGCCCGGTCCGCCGGCACCGACTCCGCCCCACCGTGGCCGAGCACCTGCGCGACGAGCCCCCGGATCAGCACGTCGACCTGGGCGCGGGCCTCCTCGGGGGCCAGGCCGGCGATGCGGGTCGCCCAGGTCGCGCCCTGTCCCGCCTGGCGGCGGATGGTGGTCGCGCCGACCAGGGCGCGCAGCATCGGCGGCACCATGCCGGTGCCGGCGGCGGCCCGCAGGGCGGCCACGTCGATCACGGCCGGCACGAGGGCCGACCGGCCCCCCGAGACCGCCGCGTCGAACAGCGCCAGGCCGGTCTCGGCGCTCATCGCGGCGAGGCCACCCCTGGTCGTCGAACGGGTCCGCCCGGCCTCGCCGAGGGACGCGGCCATCCCGGGGGTGTCCCACATCCCCCACGCCAGCGACACCGCCGGCAGACCGGCCCGCCGCCGGTGCACGGCCAGGGCGTCCAGGAACGCGTTGCCCGCCGCGTACGCCGCCTGACCCGGCGAACCGAGCACCCCGGCAACCGACGAGAACACCACGAACAGGTCCAGGTCCAGCCCGGTGGTGGCCTCGTGCAGGAACCAACCGGCCGACACCTTGGGGGCCAGCACGCCCGCCAGCCGCTCGGCCGTCAGCGTCTCGACGACGCCGTCGTCCAGCACGCCGGCGGTGTGCACCACACCGGCGAGGCGGCCCGCCGACGTCACCTCGCCGACCAGGCCGGCCACCTGCTCCCGGTCGGTCACGTCACACGCCACCACCCGGACCGACGCGCCCAGACCCGCCAGCCGCTCCACCAGCTCGGCCGCGCCCGCAGCGTCCGGGCCCCGCCGCGACACCAGCACCAGCGACCGCACCCCGTGCGCGACCACCAGGTGCTCCGCGACCAGCGCACCGAGCGAACCCGTGCCACCGGTCACCAGCACCGCGCCCTCGCCCACCACGGGCGACGGGTCCGGCACGGACGCCCGCACCAGGCGCGGCGCGAGGACCTCGCCGGCCCGGACCGCGACCTGGCCGCCGGTGGCGAGGGGTTCGTCCGCCACCCGGGCGAGCAGGCCCAGCACCGCCGCGTCGGCGTCGGCGTCGACATCCGCGAGGACGATCCGGCCCGGGTGCTCCGACTGCGCCGACCGCAGCAGACCCCACACCGCCGCACCCGCCAGGTCCGTCACCTCGTCGCCGTCCCGGGCGGGCACCGCGCCCCGGGTCACCACGACCAGCCTCGACTCCGCGAGGGCGTCGGCGGCCAGCCACGATCGCACGACCGACAACACGCCGGACGTGACCTCGCGCACCGCGTCCGGGACCGCCGCCCCGGGGGCGACGGACACCGGCAGCACCAGCGCCGGCGGCACCGCCGCGCCCGCCGCGCCCGCGCCCGCCACTGCGGCCAGGTCCGGGTACGAGGCCAGCCCGCCCCGATCCGCCAGCTCGCCGGCCAGCCCGGCAACGCCCTCGTCGCCGGCGCTGTGGAGCTGACCCGGCTGCGCTGCCAGCAGCGCCCACCCAACGACCTGCCCGGCCGGGGCGGTCTCCGCCGCCTGCCAGGCCACCTCGAACAGCGACCGCCCGGCCGGGTTCGGGGCGGCCACCCCGCTCATCTCCCGTAGCACGAGCGAGTCGACGGAGACGACGGCCGCGCCCGAGGAGTCCACGGCGACCAGCCGTACCGCGGAGCCCTCGCGGGTCAGCCGCACCCGCAGCACCGACGCCCCCGAGGCGTGCACCTGCACACCCTCGAACGCGAACGGCACCCGGGGCGCGGCCGTCTCCTCGAACAGCAGCGCGATCGGGTGCAGGGCGGCGTCCGACAGCGCCGGGTGCACCCCGAACGCCGCCGCGTCGCCCGCCACCCGCTCCGGCAGGGCCACCTCGGCGAACACCTCGCCACCGGCCGTCCAGAGCCGGCGCAGGCCCTGGAACACCGGCCCGTACACCAGGCCACGCTCCGCCACCGCCGGGTACCAGCCGGCGAGGTCCACCTCGGACGCCCCGGCCGGCGGCCACTCCCCCAGCACGGGCTCGTCGGCCGACACCGGCTCCAGCACACCCTCGGCGTGCCGGACCCACTCGGGGTCGGCGTCCTCCTCCGGCTGGGAGTGCACGGTCACCGACCGCAGGCCGGCCGCGTCGGCCGTGCCGACGCGCACCTGCACCCGCACCCCACCGGAGGCGGGCAGCACCAGCGGCGCGGCCACGGTCAGCTCCCGCACCCGCGACGCGCCCACCTCGTCACCGGCCCGCACCGCCAACTCCACCAACGCCGTCCCCGGCACCACCACCGAACCGGCAACCACGTGATCGGCCAGCCACTCGTGCGTCGACACCGACAGCCGCCCGGTCAACACCACCATGTCCTCGCCGGCCACCGACACGGCGGCGCCGAGCAGCGGGTGCCCGGCCGCGCCGAGGCCGGCCCCGGAGACGTCCGTCCACCGGCCGGCGGGCTCCAGCCAGTACCGCTGGTGCTGGAAGGCGTACGTCGGCAGGTCGACCCGCTCGCCGCCGGCTCCGGCGAGGAGGCGGGTCCAGTCGACGGCCAGGCCGTGGACGTGGAGTTGGGCGAGGGCCTCCAGGGCGGCCTGCGGCTCGGGCCGGTCGTGCCGGGACACCGCGACCAGCAGGGGCGCGGGCTCGTCGCCGGGCCGGTCGGCGAGGCAGCCCTGCGCCATCGCGGTCAGCACGCCGTTCGGGCCCAGCTCCAGGTAGGTGCCGACCTCCTCGGCGTGCAGGCTGTCGACGGCGTCGGCGAAGCGCACGGTGCCCCGGACGTGCCGCACCCAGTACCGGGAGTCGCGGAGCTGCTCCGGCTCGGCGAGCCGGCCGGTCAGGTTGGACACCACCGGGATGGTCGGCGGGTGGTAGGTCAGCTTGTCGGCGACGGCCGCGAACTCCGCCAGCATCGGGTCCATCCGGACGCTGTGGAAGGCGTGGCTGACCCGCAGCCGGCGGGTCGGGGCACCCCGGTCGGTCCAGGTCCGCTGGAGTTCGTCGAGGGCGTCGGCGTCCCCGGAGACCACGACGGCAGTGGGACCGTTCACGGCGGCGATGTCCAGCCGGTCGGCCAGCCCGGCCAGGGACGCGGTGACGGCGGCCTCGTCGGCGCCGACCGCGAGCATCCCGCCGCCGGCGGGCAGCGCCTGCATCAGCCGCCCACGGGCGGCGACGAGGGCGCACGCGTCCGCCAGGGAGAACACCCCGGCCACGTGCGCTGCGGCGATCTCCCCGATCGAGTGCCCGGCGACGAAGTCCGGGGCGAGGCCGAACGACTCGACGAGGCGGAACAGCGCCACCTCGACGGCGAACAGCCCGGCCTGGGTGAACACGGTCTGGTCCAGCAGGTCCGCCTCGGGCGTGGCCGGCGCGGCGAACATGACCTCCCGCAGCGGACGCGGCAGCAGCGGGTCCAGGTGCCCGCACACCTCGTCCAACGCGGCGGCGAACACCGGGAACGCGGCGGACAGCTCGCGACCCATGCCGGGACGCTGCGCGCCCTGGCCGGAGAACAGGAACGCCACCCGGCCGCGCGGGGACGCCGATCCGGTGGTGACGGTGCCGTTCGGCTCGCCGCCGGCCAGGGCGCGCAGCCCGGCGAGCAGGTCGTCGGGGCCCTCGGCCAGGACGACGGCCCGGTGTTCGAGGCCGGAGCGGCTGATCGAGGAGACGGCGACGTCCACCGGCCGCGGGGCGTCGGCGGCGGCGAGGTGCTCGGCCCACCGGGCGGCCTGCCCGGCGAGCGCCTCGGCGGTGCGCGCGGAGAGCAGCACCGGGGCCAGCGGCAGCGCCACGGGTCCGGCGGGCGGGGCGGCGTCGGCGGGCGGCGGGGCGTCGTCGACCGGGGCCTGCTCCAGGATGACGTGGGCGTTCGTACCGCTGATGCCGAAGGACGACACGGCGGCCCGGCGCGGCCGGTCGGACGCCGGCCACGGGCGGGCCTCGGTCAGCAGCGAGACCTGGCCGGCGGTCCAGTCGATGTGCGGGGACGGCTCGTCGACGTGCAGGGTGCGCGGCATCGAGCCGTGCCGGATCGCCTCGATCATCTTGATCAGGCCGGCGGCGCCCGCCGCCGCCTGGGTGTGGCCGAGGTTCGACTTGATCGAGCCGAGCCACAGCGGCCCGCCCTCGCCCCGGTCCTGCCCGTACGTGGCGAGCAGCGCCTGCGCCTCGATCGGGTCGCCGAGGGTGGTGCCGGTGCCGTGTGCCTCGACCACGTCCACGTCCGCCGGGGAGAGCCGGGCGTTGGCCAGGGCCTGCCGGATCACCCGCTCCTGGGAGGGTCCGTTGGGGGCGGTCAGGCCGCTGCTGGCGCCGTCCTGGTTCACGGCGCTGCCGCGCACGACGGCGAGGATCCGGCGGCCGTCGCGGCGGGCGTCGGAGAGCCGCTGGAGCAGCAGCACGCCGACGCCCTCGGACCAGCCGGTGCCGTCGGCGGACGCGGCGAACGACTTGCACCGCCCGTCCGAGGCGAGGCCACGTTGCCGGGAGAAGTCGGCGAAGGTGCCCGGGGTGGACATCACGGTCACGCCGCCGGCCAGCGCGAAGTCGCAGTCGCGCTGGCGCAGCGCCTGCACGGCGAGGTGCACGGCCACGAGCGACGACGAGCACGCCGTGTCGACGGTGACGGCGGGCCCCTCCCAGCCGAAGGTGTACGCCACCCGGCCGGACACGACGCTGCCGGAGTTGCCGGTGCCGATGTACCCCTCGACGCCGTCGGGCAGGTCCAGCACCCGGGACGCGTAGTCGTGGTACATCACCCCGGCGAAGACGCCGGTGCGGCTGCCGCGCAGCCGCTGCGGGTCGAGGTCGGCGTGCTCGATCGCCTCCCACGAGGTCTCCAGCAGCAGCCGCTGGTGCGGGTCCATGGCCAGCGCCTCGCGGGGGCTGATGCCGAAGAAGCCCGGGTCGAACTGCGCCGCGTCGTAGAGGAACCCGCCCTGGCTGGTGTACGAGGTGCCCGGGTTGTCCGGGTCGACGTGGAACAGCCGCTCCAGGTCCCAGCCCCGGTCGGTGGGGAAGTTCCCGACCCCGTCGCCATCGGAGTCGACCAGGTCCCACAGCTCCGCCGGGCTGGACACCCCGCCCGGGAACCGGCACGCCATCCCGATGACGGCCATCGGCTCGCGGTCCTTGGCCTCCACCTCACGTACCCGCCGACGGGCGTCGCGCAGGTCGGCGGTCGCGCGCCGGAGGTAGTCGAGGAACTCAGCCTCAGTGGGCATCGGGCCACTCCGTATCGGGAATCGGGGTGCGGAACATGCCGGATCAGGCCGCGCCGAGTTCTTCGTCCAGCAGGCTGAAGATCTCCTCGGCGGACGCCGAGGACAGGCTCTCGCCGTCGTCGGTGGCGTCCTGGGCGGCGGAGCCGGTGTAGGTCCACAGGGAGAGCAGTTCGCGCAGCCGGTCGCCGACGGCGGCCCGGTCGGCGTCGCCGTCGGCCACGGTCCGCATGACGTGCTCCAGCTTGTTCAGCTCGCCGAGCACCGACAGCGCGGACGTGCTCCGCTCGGCCAGCAGCGCGCCCCGCAGGTGCTCGACGAGGGCCGCCGTGGTGGGCCGGTCGTAGATCAGCGTGGACGGCAGGCGCAGGCCGGTGGCCGCGTTGAGGCGGTTGCGGAACTCGACGGCGGTGAGCGAGTCGAAGCCGAGTTCGACGAAGCCGCGCTCGACGTCGATGGACCGGATCGAGGCGTACCCGAGCACGGCGGCGGCGTGGGTGCGGACCAGGTCGGACAGCACCTGGTCGCGGTCGGCCTCCGGGGTGGCGGCGAGGGTGTCGCGCAGCGCCGCCGCCGGGTCGCGCTCGGCGGCGCGGGCCGCGCCGGTGGTCGCCGGGCGGACCAGCGACCGCAGCACCGGCGGCACGGCGGCGGGCCCGTGCCGGCCGATCAGGGCAAGGTCGAGGTTGACCGGTACGACCACCGGGTCGGCGAGGCGCAGCGCCTCGCTGAACAGGTCCATGCCCTCCTCGGCGGCGAGCGGGACGAAGCCGCCCCGGTTCATCCGGTCCTCGTCGACGTGCCCGGGCTGCCCGTCGCCGGTGTCGTTGGCCCACGGCCCCCAGGCCATGGCCGTGGCGGGCAGCCCCCGGTCGTGCCGGTGCTGGGCGAGGGCGTCGAGGAAGCAGTTGGCCGCGGCGTGGTTGGCCTGCCCGGGGCCGCCGAACAGGCCGGCGGCGGAGGAGAACAGCACGAACGCGGCCAGGTCCAGCTTCTCGGTCAGCTCGTGCAGGTGCCAGGCGGCGTCGACCTTGGGCCGGAGCACGGCGTCGAACCGGTCCGGGGTGAGCGCGCCGAGGATGCCGTCGTCGAGCACGCCCGCCGCGTGCACCACGCCGGTGAGCGGCCGGTCGGCGGGGAGCTGGTCGACGAGCAGGGCCAGCGCGTCGCGGTCGGTGACGTCGCAGGCGGCCACCCGGGCGGTCGTGCCCAGCTCGGCGAGCTCGTCGACGAGCGCCGCCACGCCGGGGGCGTCCCCGCCGGTACGGCTGACCAGCAGCAGGTGGCGTACGCCGTGCCGGTCGGCCAGCCGGCGGGCCACCAGCCGGCCGAGCGCGCCGGTCGCGCCGGTCACCAGGACGGTGCCGGCGGCCAGGTCGGGGTCGGGCCGGTCGGCGGGCGGCGGGCCGAGCCGGGTCAGCCGGGGGACGCGGAGCTGGCCGGCGCGCACCGCGAGCTGCGGCTCTCCGGTGGCGAGCGCCGCCGGCAGCAGGTCGGCGGCGGCCCGGTCGTCGTCGGCGTCGACGAGCACGATCCGGTCGGGGTTCTCCGACTGGGCGCTGCGCAGCAGCCCCCACGCGGTGGCGGCGGGCAGGTCGGCGATCCGGTCGCCCGCGTCGACCCGGACGGCGCCACGGGTGACCACCACCAGCCGGGCGGTGGCGAGGGTGTCCTCGGCCAGCCACTGCTGGGCGAGCGCGAGCGTGCGATGGCTGACCCGGTGGGCCAGCCGGGCCGGGTTCGGCTCGTCCGGCTCCGGGCCGACGCAGGTGACGACCACCGCGTCGGGGACGGCCGCGCCGGCGCGTACCCCGGCGACCAGGGCGGCGAGGTCCGGGGAGCGGTCGGCGGCGGGCCAGTCGTCGCCCAGGACGGCCAGCCGGTACGGGCCGTCGGCGCGGGCCGCGTCGGGGGTGACCCAGTCGAGGCGGTGCAGGGACCGGGTGGCGGCGCGACGGGCCGCGCTGAGCTGCTCGCCGGAGATGGGCCGCAGGACGAGGCCGGTGACGGCGGCGACCGGCGTCGCGCCGGTGTCGGTGACCGTCAGCGCGACCGCCCCGGAGCCGGTGGCGGTGAGCCGGATCCGCAGTTCCCGGGCGCGGGTGGGCCGGATCGTCACGCCGGTCCAGGTGAACGGCAGGCCGGGCCGGATGTCGGCGCCGCCCGTCGCGGGCGGCTGGGCGGCGTCGGGGTCGGCGCCGGCGACGCTGGCGCCGATGGCATGCAGCGCCGCGTCCAGCAGCGCGGGGTGCACCGAGAAGGCGGTGGTGTCGGTCGCCGCGTCGGCGTCCAGGGCCACCTCGGCGAGGATGTCGGTGCCGCAGCGCCACGCGGCGCGCAGGGACCGGAACACCGGGCCGTAGTGGTAGCCCTGCTCGGCGAGGCGGGTGTAGAGCCCGTCGAGGGCGATCGGCTCGGCGTCGGCGGGCGGCCACACCGCCGCCGGGGCGTCGGCCGGGTCCTCGGTGGCGGCGAGCAGGCCGGAGGCGTGCCGCTGCCACGGCCGGGCCCCGTCGGCGGCGTCGTCGGGCCGGGAGTGCACGGAGACCGGGCGGTGCCCGGTGTCGTCGGCCGGGCCGACCCGGACCCGCAGGTCGACGCCGCCCTCGGCGGGGATCGCCAGGGGCGCTTCCAGGTTCAGTTCGGCCACCGATGCGGCGTCGGCGTGCCGGCCCGTCCAGGACGCCAGCTCGACCAGCGCGGTGCCGGGCAGCAGCACGGTGCCCAGCACGGCGTGGTCGGCCAGCCACGGCTGGGCGGTCAGGGAGATCCGGCCGGTGAACAGCAGCCCCTCGTCGCCGGGCAGTTCGGCGACGGCGCTGAGCAGCGGGTGGTCGACGACGTCGAGGCCGACGGCGGGCAGGACGGCCCGGTGCGCGCCGGTGCGCTCCAGCCAGAACCGGTGCCGCTCGAACGCGTACGTGGGCAGGTCGACCGGGTCGGCCCCGGCGAGGACCCGGCGGTGGTCGACCGGCAGCCCGACGGTGTGGGCGGCGGCGAGGGCGGCCAGTAGCCGGGTGGGCCCGTCGCCGTCCCCGCGCAAGGTGTCCAGCACCTGAGCGGCGGCGCCGGCCGCGGCGAGGGCCCCGGTCAGCTCGGCGGTCGACGCCGGGTCCGGCGACAGCCCGACGAAGGTGACGTGGCCGGCCGCGACGGCGGTCCGCGCGGCGGCGTCGAGGGACCCGGGCCGGCGAACCCCGTCGGCCCAGTGGTCGGCGCCCAGGGACGCCGGGTCGGCCCAGTCCCCGGTCACGGTCGACAGCAGGCGGGCGGTGCCCGGCTGCGGGGCGAGGCCGGTCAGCTCGGCGCGGAGGCGGTCGGCGGCCCCGTCGGCCGGGTCCGCGACGGCCCGGGCCCGCAGGGCGACCACACGGGCCGCGTCGGGCAGGGACAGCACGCCGGCCACGCAGGCGGCGGTGACCTCCCCGTCGGCGTGGCCGAGCACGGCGGCGGGGGTGACCCCGGCGTGCCGCCACACGGCGGCCAGGGCCACGCCGACGGCGAAGGCGACGGGCTGGGCCAGCTCCGGCCGGTCGGTCCAGGACCGGTCCGCGCCGGTCAGCAGGGCGGCGGGGTCGACGTCCAGCCAGGGGGCGAGGGCCTGGCGGCAGTCGGCGAGCGCGTCGTCGAGGACCGCGCACCGGCCGACCAGCCCGGCCGCCGCGTCGAGGGCGGCGCGGGCGTCCGGGAGGACGAACACGGGGCCCGGCCCGTGGCCGGCGACGGCGCCGGTGAGCAGGTTGCCTGCGGGGGCGCCGGCGGCGAGCGCGTCCAGGCCGGCGAGCAGGTCCGGGGTGCCCGCGCCGAGCACCGCCGCCCGCCGGTCGAACGCCGACCGGGTGGTGGCCAGCGACCAGGCCACCGCCGCCGGGTCGAGCCCGGGGTGCTCCCGCAGGTGCCGGGCCAGCCGGGCGGCCTGCGCGGCCAGGGCGGCCGTGGAACGCGCCGACAGCGGCCACGCCACCACGTCGGCGGCGAGCAGTCCGGGGTCGGGGGCGGGCGCGGGGGTCGCGTCGGCGTCGTCGGCGGCGGGCAGCTCGACGAGCACGTGGGCGTTGGTGCCGGAGATCCCGAACGAGGACACCGCGGCCCGGCGCGGCCGGTCCACGGCCGGCCAGGGGCGGTTCCGGGTGACCAGCTCCACCGCCCCGGCCGACCAGTCGATGTGCGGCGACGGCTCGTCGGCGTGCAGGGACGCCGGGACCAGTCCCTCCCGCATCGCCAGCACCATCTTGATCACGCCGGCCACCCCGGCGGCGGCCTGGGAGTGCCCGATGTTCGACTTCACCGAGCCCAGCAGCAGCGGCTCGCCGCCGTCGCGGCCCTGGCCGTACGTGGCCAGCAGGGCCTGCGCCTCGATCGGGTCACCCAGGACGGTGCCGGTGCCGTGCGCCTCGACCACGTCCACGTCGGCGGTGGTGAGCCGGGCGCTGGCCAGGGCCTGCCGGATCACCCGCTGTTGCGACGGGCCGTTCGGGGCGGTCAGCCCGTTGGACGCGCCGTCGGAGTTGACCGCGGACCCGCGGACCACGGCGAGGATGCGCCGGCCCTCGCGGCGGGCGTCGGAGAGGCGCTGCACCAGCAGCATGCCGACGCCCTCGGACCAGCCGGTGCCGTCGGCGGAGGCGGCGAACGACTTGCACCGGCCGTCGGAGGCCAGCCCGCCCTGCCGGGAGAACTCCTGGAACGCGGTGGGGGTGGCCATCACGGCCACGCCACCGGCCAGCGCCAGGTCGCACTCGCCCCGGCGCAGCGCCGCCCCGGCCAGGTGCAGCGCCACCAGCGACGACGAGCAGGCGGTGTCGACGGTGACGGCCGGCCCCTCCAGCCCGAGGGTGTACGCGACCCGGCCGGAGATCACGCTGTGCGCGGCGCCGGTCATCAGGTACCCCTCGACGCCCTCGGGGACCTCGGTCAGCCCGGTGCCGTAGCCGGAGGTGGACGCGCCGACGAAGACGCCGGTGCGGGTGCCGCGCAGCGCGCCGGGGTCGATCCCGGCCCGCTCCAGCGCCTCCCAGGACGCCTCCAGGGTGAGCCGCTGCTGCGGGTCCATGGCCAGCGCCTCGCGGGGCGAGATCTCGAAGAACGCGGGGTCGAAGTCGGGCACGTCGTAGAGGAAGCCGCCGGCCGGGGCCTGGGCGCCGTCGAGGCCCTCGGGAATCTCCCAGCCCCGGTCGGTGGGGAACGCCGACACGGCGTCGACGCCGTCGGCGACGAGCCGCCAGAACTCCTCCGGCCCGCCGACGCCGCCCGGGTACCGGCAGGCCATGCCGACGATCGCCACGGGCTCGTCGGCGTCCACGACGGTGGCCGCCACGGCGTCGGCCGCGTCGCCCCCGAAGACCAGTTCGCGCAGGTGCGCGGCCAGCTCGGCGGGGGTGGGGTAGTCGAAGACGACGGTGGTGGGCAGGCGCAGGCCGGTGGCGGTGTTCATCCGGCCCCGGAAGTCCACCGCGGTCAGCGAGTCGAAGCCCAGGTCCTTGAACGGGCGTCCGCGCAGCTCGTCCGGGGTGGCGTGGCCGAGGACGGCGGCGGTCTGCTCGTTGACCAGCCGCAGCAGGTCGCGCTCCTGGTCGGTGGCGGACAGGCCGGCCAGGTGGCGCAGCGGCTCGGCGACGGCGCCCGGGGCGGGCGCGGCGGACTCCTCGGCGTCGAGCAGGGCCCGCACCTGGGGCAGGTCGCCGAGCAGCGGGCTGGGCCGGGCCACGGTGAACGCCGGGTGGAACCGGGTCCAGTCGACGTCGGCGACGGTGACGCATCCGGTGGGCCGGCGGGTGGCCCGGTCCAGCGCGACGAGCGCCCGCTCCGGGTCGATCGGGGGCAGGCCCATCCGGTTGAGCTGCGCGGTGGCCGCGTTCTCGGCGGCCATGCCGCCCTCGCCGCCCCAGGCGGTCCAGGACACGGCGGTGGCCGGCAGTCCCCGGCCGCGCCGGTTGACCGCGAGTGCGTCCAGCAGCGAGTTGCCGGCCCCGTACGCGCACTGGCCGGCGCTGCCCCACACCCCGGAGATGGAGGAGAACAGCACGAACGCGGCGAGGGGGCGGTCGGCCAGGCAGGCGTCGAGGTTCAGGGCGCCGAGCACCTTGCCGGCGACGACGTGGGAGAACTCGTCGAGGGTGGTGTCGGTCAGCGGGGTGAGCTGGTCGGTGCCGGCGGCGTGCACGACGGCGGTCAGCCCGGGCAGCGAGTCCAGCAGTGCGGCCACCGACGACCGGTCGGTCACGTCGCAGGTGGCGGCGGTGACCCGCCCGTCGGCACCGTACCGGTCGAGCAGGTCGGCCACGGCGGGGGCGGCGGCGCCCCGGCGGCTGGCCAGCACCACCTGCCGGGCGCCACGGTCCAGCAGCCAGCGGGTGACGTGGCCGCCGAGCCCGCCGGTGCCGCCGGTGACCAGGACGGTGCCGGCGCTCCAGTCGACGGCGGGCACGTCGTCCACGGCCGCCGGGGCGGGCCCGAGCCGGCGGGCCCAGACGCCGCCGGAGCGGACGGCCACCTGGTCCTCGCCGCCGTCGGCGAGCACGGCGGTCAGCCGGCGGGCGACGGCGGCGTCCACGGTGGCCGGCAGGTCGACCAGGCCGCCCCAGCGGTGCGGCTGCTCGACGGCGGCGGCGCGGCCGAGGCCCCAGACCTGGTTCTGTAGCGGGTGCTCCAGCGCGTCGGCGGGGGCCGCGGCGACCGCGCCGCTGGTGACGCACCACAGCGGCGCGACCAGGTCGAGGTCGGTCAGGGCCTGGACCAGCGCGAGGGCGGTGGCGGCGGCGAGCGTGACACCCGGGTGTTCCGGCAGCAGCCGGTCCTGGCCGGCGACGACGAGCAGCACGCCGGCGACGGGCCGCTCCCCGGCGGCCTCCCGCAGCCGGGCGGCCAGCGCCGCCCGGTCCAGGTCGGCCGCGCCGACGGTCAGCGGCGCGGCGTCGGGCAGCAGGTCGGCCAGCCCGGCGGCCCAGGCGGGGGCGTCGGTGGCGGGCAGCACGACCAGCCAGTGGCCGGCGGGCGCGTCCCGGTCGGCGACCGGCACCGGCTTCCAGGTCACCTGGTACGACCACTCGTCGGCCAGCGACCGCTCGCGGCGGGACCGGCGCCACGAGCTGAGCACCGGCAGGGCCGGCAGCAGGGTACGCACGGCGTCGTCGTCGGGGTCGACGCCAAGCTCGCCGCCGAGGGTCTCGGCGTCGGCGCCCTCCAGCGCGGCCCAGAACCCGTCGTCGTCGCCGGCGGCGGTGGCCGCGACGGGGGCGGGCGGCGGCTCGGGCCAGAACCGCTGGCGGTGGAAGGCGTACCGGGGCAGCGGCACCCGCGCGACGTCGGTGCCCGCGAACAGCGCGGCCCAGTCCACGTCGACCCCGCCGGCGTGCAGCTCGGCGAGGGCGGCGAACGCGGAGCCGGGTTCGCCCCGGTCGCGGCGCAGCAGGGCCGTCGCGGCCCGGCCCTCGTCCCGGCCGGTGGCGGCGAGGACGTCGCGGGTGAGCGCGGTGAGCACCCCGCTCGGACCCACCTCCAGGAAGGTGCGTACGCCCATGGCGCACAGCCGGTCCACGCCGTCGGCGAACCGGACGGCCTCCCGCACGTGCCGCACCCAGTACTCGGGGGTGCGCACGGCGTCGGGGTCGACGACCTCGCCGGTCAGGTTCGACACGATCGGCAGGGTCGGCGGGTGCAGCTCCACCCCGCGCAGCACGGCGGCGAACTCGTCGAGCATCGGTTCCATCAGCGGGCTGTGGAAGGCGTGGCTGACCCGCAGCGGCTTGGTCCGTACCCCCTGGTCGGCCCAGCGTCGTTCGAGGTCCTCCACCGCGTCGGCGGTGCCGGAGACCACCACGGAGGTGGGGCCGTTCACGGCGGCGACGGCGACCCGGTCGTCCAGGCCGGTCAGGGCGGCCCGGACCGACTCGGCGGGGAGCTGGACGGACAGCATCGCGCCGCCGGCCGGCAGGGCCTGCATCAGCCGGCCGCGGGCGGCGACGACGGCGGCGGCGTCCGGCAGGGCCAGCACGCCGGCGACGTGGGCCGCCGACAGCTCGCCGATCGAGTGGCCGAGCAGGACGTCCGGGACGATCCCCCAGCTCTCCAGGAGCCGGAACAG
Source organism: Micromonospora sp. MW-13 (assembly GCF_003434305.1). GTDB lineage: Bacteria > Actinomycetota > Actinomycetes > Mycobacteriales > Micromonosporaceae > Micromonospora. The sequence goes on along the minus strand of NZ_QKKX01000069.1, from coordinate 44,279 downwards.
CGCCACCTCGACGGCGAACAGCCCGGCCTGGGTGAACAGGGTCTGGTTGAGCAGCGCGGCGGCCTCGTCGCCCTCGGGCGCGAAGAGCACCGGGGCCAGTGGCCGGGGCAGGTGGCGGTCCAGCTCGGCGCAGACCTCGGCGAGCGCGCGGGCGAAGACCGGGAACGCGTCGGCCAGGTCGCGGCCCATGCCGCAGCGCTGCGCGCCCTGCCCGGAGAAGAGGAACGCGAGCTGGCCGCCGCGCGGCCCGGCGCCGGTGACCAGTCCGGGCGCGTCGTGGCCGGCGGCGAGCGCGCGCAGCCCGGCGAGCAGGTCGGCGCGGTCGGCGGCGAACAGCACGGCCCGGTGCTCCAGCCGGGCCCGGGTGGTGGCCGACGACCAGCCCAGGTCGGGCAGCCGCAGTTCGGGGCGGGCGTCGACCAGGTCGGCCCAGCGGGTGGCCTGCTCGGCGAGCGCCGCCGCGTCGCGGGCAGAGAGCAGCACCGGCACGAGGCCGGCGCCGTCGACCGGCGCGGACCCGTCACCGGCCGACGTGGCCGCACCGGCCCCGGCGCTGGTGGCCGCGCCGCGCCCGGCGTCCCCGTCGGGGGCGGTGTCCGCCGCCGCCGGGTCGGCCTCGGCCGGCGCCTCCTCGATGATCACGTGGGCGTTGGTGCCGCTCATCCCGAACGACGACACGCCGGCCCGGCGCGGCTGCTCCCCGGCGGCCCACGGCTGGACCCGGGTCACCAGCGACACCGCGCCGGCCGTCCAGTCCACGTTGGGGGTCGGCTCGTCGACGTGCAGCGTCGCCGGCACCGTCTCGTGCCGCAACGCCATCACCATCTTGATCACCCCGGCGACGCCGGCGGCGGCCTGGGTGTGGCCGATGTTCGACTTCACCGAGCCGAGCAGCAGCGGCCGGTCCGCCGGCCGACCCTGCCCGTACGTGGCCAGCAGCGCCTGCGCCTCGATCGGGTCGCCGAGGGTGGTGCCGGTGCCGTGCGCCTCCACCACGTCGACCTGCTCGGGCGAGAGGCGGGCGCTGGCCAGGGCCTGGAGGACGACGCGCTGCTGGGACGGGCCGTTGGGGGCGGTGAGCCCGTTGGACGCGCCGTCCTGGTTGACGGCGCTGCCCCGGACCACGGCCAGCACGGGGTGCCCGTGCCGGCGGGCGTCGGAGAGCCGCTCGACGAGCAGCAGGCCGACGCCCTCGCCCCAGGCGGTGCCGTCGGCGGCGGCGGCGAACGACTTGACCCGCCCGTCGGCGGCGAGGCCGCGCTGCCGGCTGAAGCCGATGAAGGCGGACGGGGTGGACATGATGGTGGCGCCGCCGGCCAGCGCCAGGGTGCACTCCCCCTGGCGCAGGGCCTGGCAGGCGAGGTGCAGGGCGACCAGCGACGAGGAGCAGGCGGTGTCGACGGTGACGGCGGGGCCCTCGATGCCGAGGGCGTACGAGATACGGCCGGACACCACGCTCGCCGCCGTGCCGGTGAGGATGTATCCCTCGGTGCCGGGCGGCGGCTGCTGGAGCAGTGACACGTAGTCCTGGCCGGTGGTGCTGGCGAAGACGCCGACCTGGTGGCCGCGCAGCGCGGACGGGTCGATGCCGGCGTGCTCGAACGCCTCCCACGACGTCTCCAGCAGCAGCCGCTGCTGGGGATCCATGGCGAGCGCCTCGCGCGGGGAGATGCCGAAGAAGCCGGCGTCGAAGTCGGTGGCCGAGTCGAGGAAGCCGCCCTCGGAGGCGTACGACGTGCCGGGGTGGTCGGGGTCGGGGTGGAACAGCCGGGTCAGGTCCCAGCCCCGGTCGGCCGGGAAGCCGGAGATGGCGTCCTCGCCCGAGGCGACGAGCTCCCACAGGTCCTCCGGGGAGCGCACCCCGCCGGGGAAGCGGCAGGCCATGCCGACGATCGCGATCGGCTCACGGTTGGCCGCCTCAAGCTCGCCGAGCTTCCTCCTGGTCTGGTGAAGGTCCGCCGTCACCCATTTCAGGTACTCCCGTAGCGTATCTTCGTTCGCCATTAGCGCCACCTCTTCGGGCCGGAACAACCAGGCGACCCAATACCGTCCACAGACGCCTCAAGCCGCGAAGACCAGAGCCCACAAAGCCGACCACGAATTGCCAGACAAACAGCGCTGCAGCGCACACCAGGTCTTACTTACCGGAGGAAGGTATTTGGCCCCGGACAGCGCTGCCAACCCCTAGCGAGCCCCTACCACTGCCCCTAGCAGCAGGGCCGCAGGCTGGGACGAAGCGCCCCTCGGACGGGCACCGGCCGGTGCCCGTCGACCGGCGGCCGGGCGGGTGCGACACCGCCCGGGCCGACTTCGCCGTTCTCGTCGACACCACGCGCCCGCCGGCCTTTCCACTGTGGCACATTGAACCATTCCGCGTAACGATGCATGACGTCGTGCAGTGAGCCATTCGCACAATTTTATGAGCACGAAGCGCGCTGTGCTCAGAACGTGGAACTCTGCTACGAAGTGTTCCTCTCACAGACCACTGTCCGGCCCGGCCGGTGCAGGGTCATTGCGTTGTCGCGGGTGCGGTCCCCGGTCGGCCGGGGACCGTGGCCCGGGCGGAGCTGAGGGCGCGGCGGCTCGATGCCGTGGTACGCCGCCTATGGAGCTGAGTCGTCCACGTCATCACCGCCGGTCGGGCCACCGCCGTCGCGTTACCCACCACCCCGCCGGGCCGTTCGCCTGCGGTCGCCGATCACGACGGGCGTGGGTGATGTCGTATTCGACTCAGCTCCAAAGGAGCCGGTAGGCATACCTGCGATGGAGCGACGCCCACGCCAGGAACCCCCCGGACTCCCTGATCAAGCGCTCCCGCCCGACTTCGCAATCACCCTGCCGGCCGGTGGAGGAGGAGGGGCCGGGCAATCATCACACTCTCCATACTCAGCGCGTCGCACCGAAAGGCTCATCACCGCCGGGGCCACCCAGTTCGCGTCGGATGAAGTCGAAGATCTCGGCGTCCGTCGCGTCGTCGAGGGTCTGCGTGACGGGCTTCTCCTCGACCGGCGGCCGGTCGTCGCCCCACCGGGCTACGAACGCCTGGAGCTGGACCAGCAGCTTCTGCCGGGTCAGCCGGTCCGGCGTGTCGGCCGCGAAGACGGCGTCGAGGCGCTCCAGCTCGGCCAGCAGCGGCGCGGCCGTCGCGGTGCCGTCGTCGACGAGCTGGTCGCGCAGGTGCCGGGCCAGCGCCATCGGCGTCGGGTAGTCGAACACCACGCTGGGGGGCAGTTGCACCCCGCTGGCGGCGCGGAGCCGGTTGCGCAGCTCCACTGCCGTCATCGAGTCGAACCCGACCTCCCGGAACGCGCGGTCGGGTTCCAGCCCCCCGCCGTCGGCGTGGCCCAGCACGCTCGACGCCTGCGCGCACACCAGGTCGACGAGGATCACCTCGTGCTCCCCCGCGCCGAGCGGGCGCAGCCGCTCCCGCAGCGCCGCCACCGCCTCGTCGTCCGCCGGCTGGCGGACGTCGTCGGCGGGCAACGCCTCGCGCGCCTCGGGGATCTCGGTCAGCAGCGGGCACGGGCGCATGGCGGCGAACGTCGGCACGAACCGTTCCCAGCGCACGTCCGCCACCACGACGGTCGCCTCGTCGCGGACCGCCCGGGCGAGGGCCTCGACGGCCAGCTCCGGGGGCAGGCCCGGCAGCCCACGCCGACGAAGCTGCTCCAGCTCGGGCGACGCCGGGTCGTCCTGCCACGGCCCCCACGCCACGTCGGTGGCCGGCAGCCCGGCATGCCGGCGGTTCGCGGCGAGGGCGTGCAGCAGCGCGTCGCCGGCCGCCTGGCCAGCCCGGCCGCCCGAGCCCCACACCCCCGAGGTGGAGGTGCACAGGACGAAGGCGTCGACCGGCCGGTGGGCCAGCTCGTCGGCGTACCGGGGAACGTCGCCCACGGTCACGACGAGGTCCGCGGCCAGGGCCGCGACGGTGAGCTCGGCCAGCGGCACCGACCCGGTCTCCGCCGGGACGTGCACCAGCCCGGTGACCGGCCGGCTCTCGGCGGCGAGCTGCTCCATCAGGTCGGTGAGCTTGCCGGCCGCCGGCTCCTCCAGCGGCAGCACCTCGGCGCCCTGCCGGGCGAGCCACGCGCCGGCGTGCCGGGCCAGTTCGCCCGCCCCGCCGGTGAGCACGACGGTCCCGTGCGGGGTGTAGCCCCGACCGGTGTCCGCCGGCCGGGTGGTGTCCCGCACGAGGCGCCGGGTGTGCACCTCGGTGCCCCGGACCGCGAGCTGGTCCTCCCCCTCGACGTTGGTGAGCGCGGTGACCAGCGCCGCGTACGCCGCCTCGTCCGGGCTGCCGGGCAGGTCCACGACGCCCCCGAGGTGCCTCGGGTGTTCCAGCGCCGCGACCAGTCCGAGACCCCAGGTGGTGGCCTGCGTGGGCCGCGCGACCGGCTCGTCGTCGACGGCGACGGCGCCGGTGGTGGCCAGCCACAGCGGCACGGCCGGGCCGGGCCGCAGGGTGTGCGCCTGCACCAGCAGCAGGTTCGCCGCGAGGCCGGTCGGCAGGGCGGTCTGCTCGGGGTGCGGGGCGTCGTCCAGCGCCAGCAGGGACAGCAGCCCCGTCGGCCCGTGCTCCGCGCCGAGCCGGTCGAGGTCGGCGGCCAGGGCGTCGCGGGTGACCGTGGCCGGGTCGACCGGCAGCACGTGCACGGTCGCCCCGGCGGCGGTGAGCGCGGCGACGATCCCGCCCGGGTCCTGCTGCCGTGGGGTCACCACCAGCCAGGTGCCCGGGTTGCCGACGGTCATCGGCCGCCGCCGCCAGGTGACCCGGTACCGCCACCCGTCGAGGGTGCCGTCCCGGTGCTGGCGTCGCCGCCACGAGTCGAGTTCCGGCAGCACCTGGCGCAGCGGCTGGTCCGGGTCGATGCCGAGCCGGCCGAGGTCGCCGTCGGTGACCGCCCGCCAGAACTCGTCGTCCACCGGGTCGGCGGCCGGGGCCGGGGCCACGGTCAGCGTCGGCCAGTAGCGCTGCGGCTGGAACGCGTACGTGGGCAGGTCGGGCAGGTCGCGGGGGGTCGGGCGGGGCCCGGCCAGCGGGTCGAGCACCGCCGACCAGTCCACGTCCCGCCCGCCGGCGTGCAGCGCGGCGAGGGCGGCGAGCAGCGCGGCCGGCTCGTCCGCGCCGGCCCGCAGCGCCGCCACGGCCGTCCCGTCGGAGTCGGTGGGCAGCAGGCCGGCGGTGAGCGCGGTCAACACGCCCTGCGGCCCGAGTTCCAGGAACGTGTCCGCCCCGGCGGCGCGCAGGGCGCTGACCCCGTCGGCGAACCGGACCGCCTCCCGCACGTGCCGCACCCAGTACTCGGGCGTGCGCAGCTCGTCGCCCTCGGCCAGCGCGCCGGTCAGGTTCGACACCACCGGCAGGATCGGTGCGGCGAACGTCAGCCCGGCCAGCACGGCACGGAACTCGGCGAGCATCGGCTCCATCAGCGGACTGTGGAACGCGTGACTCACCGTCAGCCGGCGGGTGCGAACGCCCCGGTCCCGCCACGCCCGCTCGATCTCGTCGAGGGCGTCGACCGCCCCGGAGACGACGACCGAGGTGGGGCCGTTGACGGCCGCGACACCGACCCGGTCGGTGAACCCGTCCAGCGTCGGCAGCACCTCCGCCTCCGACGCGTTGACCGCCAGCATCCCGCCGCCGTCCGGCAGCGCCTGCATCAACCGGCCCCGCGCCGCCACCATGGCACACGCGTCGGCCAGGGACAGCACCCCGGCCACGTGGGCGGCGGCGATCTCGCCGATCGAGTGGCCGGCCACCTGGCCGGGGACCACGCCGAACGACTCGACCAGCCGGAACAGCGCCACCTCGACGGCGAACAGCCCGGCCTGGGTGAACACCGTCTGGTCCAACAGGCCCGCCTCGGCGGTGCCCTCCTCGGCGAACAGCACCGGCTTCAGCGGCTGCGGCAGCAGCGCGTCCAGGTGCCCGCACACCTCGTCCAGCGCCGCCGCGAACACCCCGAACGCGGCGTACAGGTCCCGGCCCATGCCGGCGCGCTGCGCGCCCTGGCCGGAGAAGAGGACGGCGAGGCCGCCGGAGCGGCGCCGGGCCGTGGTGAGCGCGGGATGCGGCTCGCCGGCGGCCAGCGCCCGCAGCGCCGCCGACCGGGTCGGCCCGTCGGCCGCGACGACGACCGCGCGGTGGCCGAGGTGGGCCCGTCCCACCGCGAGGCCCCAGGCGATCCGGGCGGGGTCGCCCGCACCGGCCGCCACCAGGTCGGCCAGCCGGCCGGCCTGGCCGCGCAGCCCGGCCAGGTCCGCCCCGGAGAGCAGCCACGGCACGGACGTCGGGTCGGCCGAACGGCCAGCCTGGTCGCGCAGCCCGGCGGGGTCCGCCGACCGGTCGGCGGCCGGTGCCGGGTCGACCGGGTGCCCGTCCGCCGCAGCGGGGTCGGCTTCCCGGCCCGGGCCGGCGGCCGGCCGGGGCGCGGGCGCCTCCTCCAGGATGACGTGGGCGTTGGTGCCGCTGATCCCGAACGAGGAGACGCCGGCCCGGCGGGGCCGGTCCGTCCCGGTCCACGGCCGGGCCTCGGTGAGCAGCGCCAGCGCGCCCGACGACCAGTCCACGTGCGGGGTCGGCGCGTCGACGTGCAGCGTCGCCGGCAGCAGCTCGTGCTGGAGGGCGAGCACCATCTTGATCAGGCTGGCGGCGCCCGCCGCCGCCTGGGTGTGCCCGATGTTCGACTTGACCGAGCCCAGCCACAGCGGCCGGTCCGCCGGCCGCTGGTGCCCGTACGTGGCCAGCAGCGCCTGCGCCTCGATCGGGTCACCCAAAGTGGTGCCCGTGCCGTGCGCCTCCACCGCGTCGACGTCGCCGGGCGTCAGGCCGGCGACGTCCAGCGCGTGCCGGATCACCCGCTGCTGCGCCGGCCCGTTCGGGGCGGTCAGGCCGTTGCTGGCGCCGTCCTGGTTGACCGCGCTGCCGCGCACCACGGCGAGGATCCGGTTGCCGTCGCGCTGCGCATCGGAGAGCCGTTGCAGCAGCAGGACGCCGACGCCCTCGCCCCAGCCGGTGCCGTCCGCGCCGGCGGCGAACGCCTTGACCCGGCCGTCCTCGGCGAGGCCGCGCTGCCGGGAGAACTCCAGGAACGCCCCCGGCGTCGACATTACCGTCACGCCGCCGGCCAGGGCCAGGTCGCACTCGCCGGAGCGCAGCGCCTGGGCGGCCAGGTGCAGGGCAACCAGCGCCGACGAGCAGGCCGTGTCGACGGTGACCGCCGGCCCGTGCAGGCCGAACGAGTACGCCAGCCGGCCGGAGACCACCGAGGCGCCGTTGCCGGTGGCCTGGTAGCCCTCCACCTGGGACCGGGCGCCGAGCAGCAGGGTGGCGTAGTCCTGGCCGTTGGTGCCCATGAACACGCCGGTGGCGGTGCCGCGTACCCGCTGCGGGTCGATGCCGGCGGACTCGAACACCTCCCAGGTGGTGTGCAGCAGCAGCCGCTGCTGTGGGTCCATGGCCAGGGCCTCGCGCGGGTTGATGCCGAAGAACGCGGCGTCGAACCCGGCCACGTCGGCCAGGAAGCCGCCGCTGCAGGTGTAGCTGGTGCCGACCCGCTCGGGGTCGCTGTCGAACAGGGAGTCCAGGTCCCAGCCCCGGTCGGTGGGCATCGGCGTCACCGCGTCCGTCCCGTCGGCCAGCAGCCGCCACAGTTCCTGCGGGGAGGACACCCCGCCGGGGAAGCGGCAGGCCATCGACACGACCGCGATCGGCTCGTCGGCCGCCGGCCGGACCACGGTGCCGCCGGCCGCCGGGCCGTCGGCCGCGCCGGCCACCAGTCCGGTACGCAGGAAGCGGGCCAGTTCCAGCGCCGACGGGTGGTCGAAGACCACGGTCGACGGCAGGGTCAGCCCGGTGACCCGGCCGAGCCGGTCCCGTAGCTGCACAGCCGCGAGGGAGTCGAAGCCCAACTCCCGGAAGGCGCGGCCGGCCGGCACCTGGTCGGTGGAGCCGTGGCCGAGGACCGCCGCCGCCTCCGCCCGGACGAGGTCGACCAGCAGCGTCTCCTGGCCGTTCGCCGGCAGCCCGGCGAGCCGGGACCGCAGCGCGGTGGTAACGCCGGTGTCCTCGGGCTGCGGGTCCGGTTGGGCGGGGCCGGCCGGGGCGACCCGGTCGAAGAGGCCGCTCGGCCGGGCCGCGGTGAACGCGGCGACGAACCGGGACCAGTCCACGTCCGCGATCACCGGCGCCGCCTCCGGGGCGTTGACCCAGCGGCCCAGCGCCGCCACGGCGGCCTCGGGCGCGAGCGGGACGAAACCGCGTCGGCGCAGGCCGTCGGCGGTCTCCCCGGCCGCCATGCCGTCGGACGCCCACGGCCCGTAGGCGAGGGCGGTGGCGGGCAGCCCGGCGGCCCGGCGGGCGGCGACCAGCGTGTCGAGCAGGGCGTTGCCGGCGGCGTACCCGGCCTGCCCGCCGCCGCCCCAGACCCCGGCGACGGAGGAGAACACGACGAACGCGTCGAGGTCCCGGCCCCAGCAGGCGGTGTCCAGGTGCACGGCCCCGAGCACCTTGCCGGCCAGGGTCGCCGACAGCTCGCCGTCGGTCAGCCCGTACGCCGGGGTGGTGCCGCCGGACGCGCCGGCGGTGTGCACGACGGCGGTGAGTTCCGGCAGGCCGCCGACCAGCGCGGTGACAGCCTCGGCGTCGGCGACGTCGCAGGCGACCACCCGCACGGTGCCCAGGTCGGCGAGGTCGGCGACGAGCGCGGCGGCGCCGGGGGCGGCGGGGCCGCGCCGGGAGGCGAGCACCACCTCGGCGGCGCCGTTGGCCAGCAGCCACCGGGCGGTGTGCCGGCCCAGCGCGCCGGTGCCGCCGGTGACCAGCACCGTGCCCGACGGCTGCCAACCCGGCCCGGTGGGCGGGGCGGCGGGCACGAGGCGGCGGGCGAAGACGCCGTTGCGGCGTACCGCCACCTGGTCCAGGGTGCCGTCGGCGAGCACCGCGACGAGCGCGGCGCGGGTGCTGCGGTCGGCTCGGGCGGGCAGGTCCACCAGCCCGCCCCAGCGGTCGGGCTGCTCCAGGGCGACGGCCCGGCCGAGGCCCCAGGCGAGCCCCGCCCAGACGTCGCCGACCCGCTCCGCCGCCGAGACCGGCAGGGCGGCCCGGCTGAGCGCCCACACCCGGCCCGGCAGGCCCGTGTCGGTCAGCGCCTGGGTGAGGGTGAGCAGCGCCGCGGTTCCGGCGGGGACCCCGGGCGCGTGCGGCAGCGGCCGGTCCTGCCGGGGCAGGACGCACAGCACCCCCGCCCAGCCCTCGGCGCCGATCCGGCGCAGCCGCTCGGCCAGTTCGGTCCGGGTCTGGGTCGGTGGCACGGTCAGGGTGTCGACGTGGGCGCCGGCCTCGGTCAGCGTCTGCGCCACGCCCGCGTCGGCGCCGCCGCCGACGGTGACGACCAGCCACCGCCCGGACAGTCCGGTCGCCGGCGCCGGCCGGACCGGCTCCCAGCCGATCCGGTACGACCACCCGTCCAGCGCCGTGTCCCGGGTGCGCGCCCGGCGCCACTCGGAGAGCACCGGCAGGGCCGGGGTGAGGGCGTCCACGGCGGCGTCGTCGCCGAGCTGGGTGGCGAGGGCGGTGAGGTCGCCCCGTTCGACGGCGGCCCAGAAGTCGGCGTCGCCGCCGTCGGGGACGGTGTGCTGCCGGGCCGGGGCCTCGGGCCAGTACCGCTGGTGCTGGAACGCGTACGTGGGCAGGTCGACGCGCTGCGCGCCGGCGTCGGCGAACCACTGGGTCCAGGTCACCGGGACGCCGTGCACGTGCAGCTCGGCCAGGGCGGCGAGCAGGGCATGGGCCTCGGGCCGGTCCCGGCGCTGGACGGCGACGGCCAACACACCGTCGTCGGCCGGCAGGACGTCGGCGGCCATCGCGGTCAGCACACTCTGCGGCCCGACCTCCAGGAACGTGTCCACCCCGACCGCCCGCAGGGCGGTGATCCCGTCGGCGAACCGGACGGCCTCCCGCACATGCCGCACCCAGTAGTCGGCCGTGCGGATCTCGTCGCCGTCGGCCAACGTCCCGGTCAGGTTCGACACCACCGGCAGGAGCGGGGCCGAGAACGTCAGCTCGGCCAGCACAGTACGGAACTCGTCGAGCATCGGCTCCATCAACGGACTGTGGAACGCATGACTCACCGTCAACCGGCGAGTCCGCACGCCCCGGCCCTGCCAGAGTTGCTCGACCTCGTCGAGGGCGTCGACCGCACCGGAGACCACCACGGACGACGGCCCGTTCACCGCCGCGACACCGACCCGGTCGGCCAGTCCGGCGATCGACTCGACCACCGCCGCCTCGTCCGCGGCCACGGCGAGCATTCCGCCGCCGGTCGGCAGCGCCTGCATCAGGCGACCACGGGCGGCAACAAGAGCGCACGCCTCCGCCAGGGACAACACCCCGGCCACGTACGCGGCCGTGATCTCCCCGATCGAGTGCCCGCCCACGAAGTCCGGCACGATCCCGAACGACTCCACGAGGCGGAACAGGGCCACCTCGACGGCGAACAGCCCCGCCTGGGTGAACACGGTCTGGTCGAGCAGGCCCGCCGCCTCGGACCCCGGTGCGGCGTTCAGCACCTCCCGGAGGGGGCGCGGCAGCCGACCGTCCAGTTCGGCGCACACCTCGTCCAGCGCGGCGGCGAACACGGGGAACGCCTCCGACAGCTCCCGGCCCATGCCGGCGCGCTGCGCGCCCTGGCCGGAGAACAGCAGCGCGAGCCGGCCCCGCCCGGTGGCGGCACCCGTGACGACCGCGCCGGAGGGCTCGCCCCGGTCGAGGGCCCGAAGCGCGGACAGCAGGTCGTCCCGGTCGTTCGTCAGAAGGACGGCCCGCTGTTCCAGAGCGGGTCGGGTGGTGATCGACGACCAGGCCACGTCCACCGGACGCACAGCCTCATCGGCGGACAACCAGCGCACCCACCGGCCCGCCTGCCCCGCCAACGCACCATCCGTACGCGCCGACAACACCACCGGCACCACCGGCGGCACCACCCGACCAACAACCTCACCCACAACCACCGGGGCCGGCGGCTGCTCGATGACCACATGCGCGTTGGTACCGGAAATGCCGAACGACGACACCGCCGCCCGACGCGGCCGGTTCACCACCGGCCACGCCATCGCCTCCGTAGCCAGCGCCACCGACCCGGCCGACCAGTCGATGTGCGGCGACGGCTCATCCACGTGCAGGGTCGCCGGCACCACACCATGCCGCATCGCCATGATCATCTTGATCACACCCGCCACCCCGGCCGCAGCCTGGGTATGCCCGATGTTCGACTTCACCGACCCCAGCCACAACGGCCGGTCCGCCGGCCGGTCCTGACCGTAGGTCGCCAGCAACGCCTGCGCCTCGATCGGGTCACCGAGGGTGGTGCCGGTGCCGTGCGCCTCCACCACGTCGACCTGCTGCGAGCTGAGCCGGGCGTTGGCCAGGGCCTGCCGGATCACCCGCTGCTGCGACGGACCATTCGGCGCCGTCAAACCGTTCGACGCACCATCCTGATTGACGGCAGTGCCCCGCACCACCGCCAGAATTTTCCGCCCCTCCCGCTGCGCATCCGACAACCGCTGCACCAGCAACACACCGACGCCCTCGGACCAGCCGGTCCCGTCGGCGGAGGCCGCGAACGACTTGCACCGACCATCCTGCGACAGACCACGCTGCCGGGAGAACTCGATGAACGTCCCCGGCGTCGCCATCACCGTCACACCACCGGCAAGGGCCAGATCACACTCACCAGAACGCAACGCCTGCGCCGCCAGATGCAACGCGACCAGCGACGACGAGCAGGCCGTGTCCACGGTGACCGCCGGACCCTCCAGGCCGAACGTGTACGCCACCCGACCCGACAGCACACTGCCCGACGTGCCGGTGCCGACGTAACCCTCCACCTCGCCGGGCACGTCCATCAGCCGGGACGCGTAGTCGTGGTACATCACGCCCGCGAACACACCGGTCCGGCTGCCCCGCACCCGCTGTGGGTCAACGCCGGCGGACTCGAACGTCTCCCAGGACGCCTCCAGCAGCAGCCGCTGCTGCGGGTCCATCGCCAGGGCCTCACGGGGCGAGATCCCGAAGAAGGCCGGGTCGAACTCCCCCGCGCCGTACAGGAAGCCGCCGTGCCGGGTGTACGACGTACCGCTGTTGGTCGGGTCCGGGTCGAACAGCGACTCCAGGTCCCAGCCCCGGTCGGCCGGGAACTCCCCGATCCCGTCCCCGCCTCCGGCCAGCAGCTCCCACAGTTGGTCGGGGCTTTCGACCCCGCCCGGGTACCGGCAGGCCATGCCCACGATCGCGATCGGCTCGTCGAGTCCGGCGACCGTGCTGGCGGTCGGCTGCGCCGTCGACTGGCGTACGCCGGCCAGCTCGGACCACAGGTGGTCGGCGAGCACGGCCGGGGTCGGGTAGTCGAACACCAGCGTCGAGGCCAACCGCAACCCCGTCGCCGCGTTCAACCGGTTACGCAGGTCCACCGCCGTCAACGAGTCGAAACCCAACTCCCGGAACGCCCGCTCCGCCGGCACCGACTCCGCCCCACCATGACCGAGCACCTGCGCGACGAGGCCCCGGACGAGCAGGGCGACCTGGGCCCGGCCCTCGTCCTCGGTGAGCCCGGCGAGCCGTCCGGCCCAACCGTCGCCGCCCTGTCCCGCCTGGCGGCGCGTGGTGGTCGTGCCGACCAGCGCGCGCAGCATCGGCGGCACCACACCGCCGGCGACCGCCGACCGCAGCGCCGGCACGTCCACCACTACCGGCACCAACACCGGCCGGCCCACCGCCAGCGCAGCATCGAACAACTCAAGACCGGTCTCCGCGCTCATCGGCGGCAGACCCGACCGCGCCGAACGCGCCCGATCCACATCACCAACCGACGCCGCCATCCCGGCCGTGTCCCACATCCCCCATGCCAGCGACACCGCTGGCAGACCGGCCCGCCGCCGATAGACCGCAAGGGCATCCAGGAACGCATTGCCCGCCGCGTACGCCGCCTGACCGGGCGAACCCAACACCCCGGCAATGGACGAGAACAACACGAACAGATCCAAGTCCAGGCCCGCCGTCGCCTCGTGCAGCCACCAGCCCGCCGACACCTTGGGGGCCAGCACACCCGCCAGCCGCTCGGCCGACAGCCCTTCGACGACCCCGTCGTCGAGCACACCCGCCGTGTGCACCACACCCGCCAGCCGACCCGCCGAAACAACATCGGCGACCAGCCCGAACACCTGCTCCCGGTCCGTCACGTCACACGCCACCACCCGAGCGGCGGCACCCAAACCGGCCAACCGATCCACCAGCTCGACCGCGCCCACAGCGTCAGGACCCCGCCGCGACACCAGCACCAACGACCGCACCCCGTGCGCCCGGACGAGGTGCTCCGCGACGAGGGCACCCAACGCGCCCGTACCACCGGTCACCAGCACCGCGCCCTCACCCACCACGAGCGAGGAACCCGACGCCGACGCCCGCACCAGCCGCGGCACGAACACCCGACCAGCCCGGACGGCCACCTGACCGCCCGCAGCGGCGGCACCGGCGAGCGTGGTGAGCAGCGCGGGTTCCACGTCACCGTCGACATCCGCGAGGACGATCCGGCCCGGGTGCTCCGACTGCGCCGACCGCAGCAGACCCCACACCGCCGCACCCGCCAGGTCGGTCACCTCGTCACCGTCCCGGGCCACCACCGCGCCCCGGGTCACCACCACCAGCCTCGAACCCGCCAGAGCATCCGCGGCCAGCCAGGACCGCACGACCGACAACACGTCGGACGTCACCGACCGGACCGACTCCGGCACCCCCACGCCGGCCGGGCCGAGGACGGTACGGCTCGGCAGCACCAGTGCCGCCGGCGTCGCCGCGCCCGTCTCGACCGCCGCCAGGACCGCCGCCACGTCCGGGTACGCCACCAGCCCACTCCGGGCCGCCAGCTCATCGGCGAGCCCACCGTCACCGGTGAGCAGCGCCCAGTCGGCGACCTGTCCTGCCGGGGCGTTCTCCTCGGCCTGCCACGCGACCTCGAACAGCGACCGGGCGGCCGGGTTCGGGGCGGTCAGGCCGGTCATCTCCCGCAACACGAGCGAGTCCACCGACACCACAGCGGCACCCGACTCGTCCACCGCAACCAGCCGCACCCCAGAGCCCTCGCGGCTCAACCGAACCCGCAACACCCGCGCCCCCGAGGCATGCACCTGCACACCCTCGAACGCGAACGGCACCCGAGGACCACCCGACTCCGCACCGGAAAGCAGCAGCCCGACCGGGTGCAGGGCCGCGTCCAGCAACGCCGGGTGGACGCCGAACCGCGCAGCGTCGCCGGCCGCGTCGTCCGGCAGGGCCACCTCTGCGTACGCCGCACCGTCGGCCGTCCAGGCACGTCGCAGGCCCTGGAACACCGGCCCGTACGCCAGGCCGTGCCCAGCCAACAGGCCGTACCAGTCGGTCAGGTCCACCTCGGACGCGCCGGCCGGCGGCCAGGCCCCGATGCCCGGCTCGTTCGGGAGGGCTGCTTCGAGCACACCGTCCGCGTGCCGGGTCCAGCCCGCCTCGGCGTCGTCGTCGCGGCGCGAGTAGACGGTCACGGTCCGCTCCGGGGAGCCGGCGGGCCCGTCGACCCGTACCTGGATTCGCACGCTTCCGGCGTCGGGGACCACCAGCGGGGCGGCCACGGTCAGCTCCCGCAGCCGGGAGAGGCCCACCTCGTCGCCGGCGCGTACCGCCAGTTCGACGAGGGCGGCGCCGGGGACGAGCGTCACGCCGGAGACCGCGTGGTCGGCGAGCCACGGATGGGTGTCCAGCGACAGCCGGCCGGTCAGCACCATCTCGTCGTCGCCGGCCAGGTCCACCGCCGCACCCAGCATCGGGTGCTCGGCGTCTCCCAGGCCGGCCCGGGAGACGTCGCCGGCCCTCGGGCGGCCGGCCGCCGGCCAGTACCGCTCCCGCTGGAACGCGTACGTGGGCAGGTCGACGCGCCGCGCGCCGGTGTCGGCGAACCACTGGGTCCAGGTCACCGGGACGCCGTGCACGTGCAGCTCGGCCAGGGCGGCGAGCAGGGCGTGGCCCTCGGGCCGGTCCCGGCGCTGGACGGCGACGGCCAACACACCGTCGTCGGCCGGCAGGATGTCGCCGGCCATCGCGGTCAGCACACTCTGCGGCCCGACCTCCAGGAACGTGTCCACCCCGACCGCCCGCAGGGCGGTGACCCCGTCGGCGAACCGGACCGCCTCCCGCACATGCCGCACCCAGTACTCGGCCGTGCGCAGCTCGTCGCCGTCAGCCAACGCCCCGGTCAGGTTCGACACCACCGGCAGCAACGGCGCGGCAAACGTCAACCCCGCCAGCACGGCACGGAACTCGTCGAGCATCGGCTCCATCAACGGACTGTGGAACGCATGACTCACCGTCAACCGGCGAGTCCGCACCCCCCGGCCCCGCCAAAGCTGCTCCACCTCGTCGAGGCCGTCCACCGCACCGGAGACCACGACGGACGACGGACCGTTCACGGCCGCGACACCGACCCGGTCGGCCAGCCCCTCCAGCGTCGGCAGCACCTCCGCCTCCGACGCGTTGACCGCGAGCATCCCGCCACCTGCCGGCAGCGCCTGCATCAACCGACCACGCGCCGCCACCAGGGCACACGCGTCCGCCAGGGACAGCACCCCGGCCACATGCGCGGCCGTGATCTCACCGATCGAATGCCCACCCACGAAGTCCGGCACGATCCCGAACGACTCCACCAGCCGGAACAGCGCCACCTCGACGGCGAACAGGCCGGCCTGGGTGAACACCGTCTGGTCCAGCAGGCCAGCCTCTTCGGAGCCCGGCGAGCCGTTCAGCACCTCACGAAGCGGACGCGGCAGCAGCGGATCAAGCTGCCCGCACACCTCGTCGAGCGCGGCGGCGAACACGGGGAACGCCTCCGACAGCTCCCGGCCCATGCCGGCGCGCTGCGCGCCCTGACCGGAGAACATCAGGGCCAACTGACCGCGCTGGCCGGCGGCGCCGGTGACCACCACGCCGGAGGGGTCCCCGGCGGCGAGAGCGGTCAGCGCCGCGATCAGGTCGTCCCGGTCGGCGGCCGTGACCACGGCACGGTGCTCCAGGGCGGGTCGGGTGGTGATCGACGACCAGGCCACGTCCACCGGACGCACAGCCGCATCGGCGGACAACCAGCGCACCCACCGGCCCGCCTGCCCCGCCAACGCACCATCCGTACGCGCCGACAACACCACCGGCACCACCGGCGGCACCACCCGACCAACAACCTCACCCACAACCACCGGGACCGGCGGCTGCTCGATGACCACATGCGCATTGGTGCCCGAGATGCCGAACGACGACACCGCCGCCCGACGCGGCCGGTTCACCACCGGCCACGGCGTCGCTTCGGTGGCCAGGGTGACCGCACCGGCAGTCCAGTCGATGTGCGGCGACGGCTCGTCCACATGCAGCGTCGCCGGCACCACACCATGCCGCATCGCCATGATCATCTTGATCACACCCGCCACCCCGGCCGCAGCCTGGGTATGCCCGATGTTCGACTTGATCGACCCCAGCCACAACGGCCGGTCAGCGGGCCGGTCCTGACCGTAGGTCGCCAGCAACGCCTGCGCCTCGATCGGGTCACCCAGGGTGGTGCCGGTGCCGTGCGCCTCCACCGCGTCCACGTCGGAGGTGGTCAGCCGAGCGTTGGCCAGGGCCTGCCGGATCACCCGCTGCTGCGACGGACCATTCGGCGCCGTCAGGCCGTTACTCGCACCATCCTGGTTCACGGCCGTGCCCCGCACCACCGCCAGGATGTTCCGACCCTCGCGCTGCGCGTCCGACAACCGCTGCACGAGAAGCACACCAACACCCTCGGACCAACCCGTGCCATCCGCCGACGCCGCGAACGACTTGCACCGACCATCCTGCGACAAACCCCGCTGCCGGGAGAACTCGATGAACGTCCCCGGCGTCGCCATCACCGTCACACCACCGGCAAGGGCCAGATCACACTCACCAGAACGCAACGCCTGCGCCGCCAGATGCAATGCCACCAGCGACGACGAACACGCCGTGTCGACCGTAACCGCCGGCCCCTCGAGCCCGAACGTGTACGCCACCCGACCGGACAGCACACTGCCCGACGTGCCGGTGCCGACGTAGCCCTCGGCGTCCGGCGGAAGGTCCTCCAACCGGGACGCGTAGTCGTGGTACATCACGCCCGCGAAGACCCCGGTCCGGCTGCCCCGCAGCCGCTGCGGGTCCACCCCGGCCGACTCGAACGACTCCCACGACGCCTCCAGCAGCAGCCGCTGCTGCGGGTCCATGGCGACCGCCTCGCGCGGGCTGATCCCGAAGAAGGCCGGGTCGAAGTCCGCCGCGCCGTGCAGGAAGCCACCGTGTCGGGTGTACGAGGTGCCGCTGCGGTCCGGGTCCGGGTCGAAGAGGTTGCCGAGGTCCCAGCCCCGATCGGTCGGGAACTCGGAGATGCCGTCGCCTCCGGCGGCCAGCAACGCCCACAGTTGCTCCGGCGTCTCCACTCCACCCGGGTAGCGGCAGGCCATGCCCACGATCGCGATCGGCTCGTCGGTGCCCGCGGTCACCACCGCGGACCGTCGGGCGGTGATCTGACCGGAGACCAGTTCGTAGAGGTAGTCGGCGAGCACGGCCGGGGTCGGGTAGTCGAACACCAGCGTCGAGGCCAACCGCAACCCCGTCGCCGCGTTCAACCGGTTACGCAGGTCCACCGCCGTCAACGAGTCGAAACCCAACTCCCGGAACGCCCGGTCCGCCGGCACCGACTCCGCCCCACCATGACCAAGCACCTGCGCGACGAGCCCCCGGATCAGCACGTCGATCTGGGCCCGGGCCTCCTCGGGAGCCAGGTCCACCAACTGGTTGGCCCAGTCGCCGCCCTGTCCCGCCTGGCGGCGCGTGGTGGTCGTGCCGACCAGCGCCCGCAGCATCGGCGGCATCACACCACCAGAAGCCGCCGCCCGCAACGCCGGCACGTCCACGACCGCCGGCACCAACGCCGACCGCCCCGTCAACAACCCGGCGTCGAACAACTCAAGACCGGTCTCGGCACTCATCGGCGGCAGACCCGACCGCGCCGAACGCGCCCGATCCACCTCACCAACCGACGCCGCCATCCCGGCCGTTTCCCACATCCCCCACGCCAACGACACCGCCGGCAGACCGGCCCGCCGCCGATACACCGCAAGGGCATCCAGGAACGCGTTGCCCGCCGCGTACGCCGCCTGACCGGGCGAACCCAACACCCCGGCAATGGACGAGAACAACACGAACAGGTCCAGATCCAGGCCCGCCGTCGCCTCATGCAGGAACCAACCCGCCGACACCTTCGGCGCCAACACCCCCGCCAACCGCTCCGCGCTGATCCCCGACACCACACCGTCGTCGAGCACACCCGCCGTGTGCACCACACCCGCCAGCCGACCCGCCGAGGCGACCTCGGCGACCAGCCCGAACACCTGCTCACGGTCCGTCACGTCACACGCCACCACTCGAGCGACGGCACCCAGACCGGCCAGCCGCTCCACCAACTCGCCCGCCCCCGCAGCGTCAGGACCCCGCCGCGACACCAGCACCAACGACCGCGCCCCGTGCCGCACCACCAGGTGCTCCGCCACGAGCGCACCGAGCGCACCCGTGCCCCCGGTCACCAGCACCGCGCCCTCACCCAGCACGGGCGAGGACTCCGACGCCGGCACCGACACCCGCACCAACCGCGGCACGAACACCCGCCCAGCCCGGACGGCCACCTGACCGCCCGCGGCGTCCTCGGCGACCCGCGCCAGGACGGCCACCAGGCCCGCGTCCACGTCACCGTCGACATCCGCGAGCACGATCCGGCCCGGGTGCTCCGACTGCGCCGACCGCAGCAGACCCCACACCGCCGCACCCGCCAGATCCGTCACCGCATCGCCATCCCGAGCCGCCACCGCGCCCCGGGTCACCACCACCAGCCTCGACTCCGCGAGAGCCTCGGCGGCCAGCCAGGACCGCACGACCGCCAGCACGTCGGACGTCACCGCCCGGACCGACTCCGGCACCGCCACGCCGGGGGCGTCGGCGGGCACGGGCAGCACCAGCGCACGCGGCGCGGGGGCGGCCGTGGCGAGCAGCGCGTCCACGTCCGGGAAGGTGGGCAGGTCCAGGCCCGCCGGGAGCCCGTCGACGGCGAGCAGCGCCCAGCCGGCCGCGTCGCCGGCCTCGCTGACCTCCTCGGCCTGCCACGCGACCTCGAACAGCGACCGGGCGGCCAGGTTCGGGACGGTCAGGCCGGTCATCTCCCGCAGCACCAGCGAGTCCACCGACACCACCGCGGCACCCGACTCGTCCACCGCGACCAACCGCACCCCGGAACCCTCGCGGCTCAACCGAACCCGCAACACCCGCGCCCCCGAGGCATGCACCTGCACACCCTCGAACGCGAACGGCACCCGAGGACCACCCGACTCCGCACCGGAAAGCAGCAGCCCGACCGGGTGCAGGGCCGCGTCCAGCAACGCCGGATGCACCCCGAACGACGCCGCCACCCCCGCCGCCTCGTCCGGCAACCCCACCTCGGCGAACACCTCGCCACCGGAAGCCCACACCCGCCGCAGGCCCTGGAACACCGGCCCGTACACCAGGCCGTGCCCGGCCAACAGGCCGTACCAGTCGGTCAGGTCCACCTCGGACGCACCGGCCGGCGGCCATGCGCCGATGGTCGGCTCGTCGGGGAGGGCTGCTTCGAGCACACCCTCGGCGTGCCGGACCCACTCCGCCTCCGGGTCGCCCTCGGCCTGGGAGTGCACCGTCACGGCCCGGGAACCCGACGCGTCGGCCGCGCCGACCCGCACCTGCACCCGTACGCCACCGGAGGCGGGCAGCACCAGCGGCGCGGCCACGGTCAGCTCCCGCACCCGCGACGCGCCCACCTCGTCACCGGCCCGCACCGCCAACTCCACCAACGCCGTCCCCGGCACCACCACCGAACCGGCAACCGCGTGATCGGCCAGCCACTCGTGCGTCGACACCGACAGCCGCCCGGTCAGCACGACGACGTCCTCGCCGGCCACGGTGACCGCGGCGCCCAGCAGCGGGTGGCCCGCGACGCCCAGCCCGGCGCCGGAGACGTCCCCGGTGCGGGGCCGCCCGGCGCCGAGCCAGTACCGCTCGTGCTCGAAGGCGTACGTGGGCAGGTCGACCCGCTCCGGGCGGGTGCCCGCGTACCACTGCTGCCAGGTCACCGGCACGCCGTTGACGTGCAGCTCCGCCAGCGCGTGCAGCAGCGCCTGCGGGGCGGGCCGGTCCCGCCGCTGGGTGGCCAGCGTCAGCGTTCCCTCGGCCAGCAGCTCGGCGTTCATGGCGGTCAGCACGCTCTGCGGGCCGACCTCCAGGAACGTGTGCACCCCGGCGTCGCGCAGGGCGGTGATCCCGTCGGCGTACCGGACGGTCCCGCGGACGTGCCGCACCCAGTAGTCGGGGCGGGTGATCTCCTGCGGGTCGACGACCGTCCCGGTCAGGTTGGACACCACCGGCAGCAGCGGCGCGCGGAACGTCAGCGCCTCCAGGGCCGTCCGGAAGTCGTCGAGCATCGGCTCCATCAGCGGGCTGTGGAACGCATGGCTGACCGTGAGCCGGCGGGTGCGCGCTCCCCGGTCCGTCCAGACCTGCTCCAGCTCGTCGAGGGCGTCGACGTCGCCGGAGACCACCACGGCGGACGGGCCGTTCACGGCGGCGATCCCGACCCGGTCGGTGCGTCCGTCCAGGCTGGACGCCACGTCGGCCTCGGGGGCGGCGACGGCCAGCATCCCGCCGCCGGCGGGCAGCGCCTGCATCAGCCGCCCACGGGCGGCGACGAGGGCGCACGCGTCGGCCAGGGACAGCACCCCGGCCACGTGCGCGGCGGCGATCTCCCCGACGGAGTGGCCGGCCACGAAGTCCGGCACCACACCGAACGACTCCACCAGCCGGAACAACGCCACCTCGACGGCGAACAGACCGGCCTGGGTGAACACGGTCTGGTCCAACAGGTCCGCCTCCGCCGAGCCCTCGGCGGCGAACAGCACCTCCCGCAGCGGACGCGGCAGCAGCGGGTCCAGGTGCCCGCACACCTCGTCCAACGCGGCGGCGAACACGGGGAACTCGGCGGACAACTCCCGGCCCATCCCGGCGCGCTGCGCCCCCTGGCCGGAGAACAGCACGGCGAGCGGGCCCTGCGGCGACCCCGTACCGGTGACGACCGTGCCCGACGGCGAGCCGGCGGCGAGGGCCCGCAGCCCGGCCAGCAGCTCGTCCCGGTCGGTCGCGGTGACGACCGCGCGGTGTTCCAGCGTCGACCGGCTGACCAGCGAGGACCAGCCGACGTCCGACGGGCGCGGGGTCTCGTCGGCGGCGAGCCAGCGGGCCCAGCGGTCGGCCTGGGCCGCCACGGCGGCCTCGGTCCGGGCCGAGAGCAGCACCGGGACCAGCGGCGGTACGGCGGCGTCCGCCGGTTCCGTCCGGTCCTCGGCGGGCGGCTGCTCGATGATCACGTGGGCGTTCGTGCCGCTGACCCCGAAGGAGGACACGGCGGCCCGGCGCGGCCGGCCCGGGGCGGTCCACTCGCGGGCCTCGGTGAGCAGTTCGACCGCGCCCGCCGACCAGTCGATGTGCGGGGACGGCTCGTCGACGTGCAGGGTGCGCGGCATCGTCCCGTGCCGCATCGCCATGATCATCTTGATCACGCCGGCCACCCCGGCCGCGGCCTGGGTGTGGCCGATGTTCGACTTGATCGACCCCAGCCACAGCGGCCGGTCCTCGGGCCGGTCCTGACCGTAGGTGGCCAGCAACGCCTGCGCCTCGATCGGGTCACCCAGCGTCGTGCCCGTGCCGTGCGCCTCGACCGCGTCCACGTCGGCGGTGGTCAGCCGGGCGTTGGCCAGAGCCTGCCGGATCACCCGCTGCTGCGACGGCCCGTTCGGCGCGGTCAGTCCGTTGCTCGCGCCGTCCTGGTTGACCGCCGTGCCCCGCACCACCGCCAGGATCCGCCGGCCGTCCCGCCGGGCGTCGGACAGCCGCTGCACCAGCAGCACACCCACACCTTCGGACCAGCCGGTGCCGTCCGCCGAAGCGGCGAACGACTTGCACCGGCCGTCGGCCGACAGGCCCCGCTGCCGGGAGAACTCGATGAACGTCCCCGGCGTCGCCATCACGGTCACACCACCGGCCAACGCCAGATCACACTCACCGGAACGCAGCGCCTGCACCGCCAGGTGCAACGCCACCAGCGAGGACGAGCACGCGGTGTCCACGGTGACCGCCGGCCCCTCCAGGCCGAACGTGTACGCGACCCGACCGGACAGCACACTGCCCGACGTGCCGGTGCCGATGTAGCCGCCCACCCCCTCGGGGAGATCCTGCACCTGGGAGGCGTAGTCGTGGTACATCAGGCCGGCGAACACGCCCGTCCGGCTGCCCCGCAGCCGCACCGGGTCCACCCCGGCGGACTCGAACGACTCCCAGGACGCCTCCAGCAGCAGCCGCTGCTGCGGGTCCATGGCGACCGCCTCGCGCGGCGAGATCCCGAAGAAGGCCGGGTCGAACTCGGCCGCCCCGTACAGGAAGCCGCCGTGCCGGGTGTACGACGTCCCGGGGTTGTCCGGGTCGGGGTGGAAGATCCGGTCGAGGTCCCAGCCCCGGTCGGCCGGGAACTCGCCGATCCCGTCGGCGCCGGTGGCGACCAGTTGCCAGAGCTGCTCCGGGCTCGTCACGCCGCCCGGGTACCGGCAGGCCATGCCCACGATCGCGATCGGCTCGTCGACGTTCGCGGTCGCCACTGCGTCGCGCTGCTCGGCGACCTGCCCGGACAGCTCCTCGTAGAGGTGGTCCGACAGCGCGCCGGGGGTCGGGTAGTCGAAGACGAGGGTGGACGTCAGCCGCAGCCCGGTCGCGGTGTTGATCCGGTTCCGCAGCTCCACGGCGGTCAGCGAGTCGAAGCCCAGCTCCCGGAACGCCCGGTCGGCGGGCACCTGGTCGGCGCCGCTGTGCCCGAGGACCTGCGCGATCAGGCCCCGGACGAGCAGGGCGACCTGGGTGCGCGCCTCCTGCGGGTCGAGCCCGGCGAGCCGGTCGGCCCAGCCCCCGGCGGCGGGACGCCGCCGGTTCGCCGTGGAGCCGACCAGGGTGCGCAGCATCGGCGGCACCCGGCCGGCGGTGGTCTGCGCCCGCATGGCCGGCAGGTCGACCACGGCCGGCACCAGCGCGGCGCCACCGTGGGCCAGCGCGGCGTCCCACAGCCCGAGGCCGACGGGGGCGGTCATCGGGGTGAGGCCGGCCCGGCTGGCCCGGGCCCGGTCGGTGTCGTTGATCGCCGCCGCCATGCCGTCGGTGTCCCACATGCCCCACGCCAGGCTCACCGCCGGCAGGCCCCGCTGGGCGCGGAGCTGGGCGAGGGCGTCCAGGAAGGCGTTGCCGGCGGCGTACGCGGCCTGGCCGGGGGAACCGAGCACGCCGGCGATGGACGAGAACAGCGCGAACAGGTCGAGGTCCAGCTCCGCCGTCGCCTCGTGCAGCCACCAGCCCGCGGTGACCTTGGGCGCCAGCACGTCCGCCAGCCGGTCCGCGGTGATCCCGGTGACGACGCCGTCGTCGAGGACGCCTGCGGTGTGGACCACGCCGGCCAGCCGCCCGTCGGCGGTGATCCGGCGGACCAGCGCGTCGACCTGCGTCCGGTCGGTCACGTCGGCCGTGGCGACCTGGACGGCGGCGCCGAGGCCGGTCAGCCGCTCCACCAGGTCGGCCGCGCCCGGGGCCGCCGGGCCCTGGCGGGAGGCCAGCACCAGCGACCGCACCCCGTACGCCGTCACGAGGTGCTCGGCCACGAGGGCGCCCAGTGAGCCGGTGCCGCCGGTCACCAGGACGGTGCCCGCGCCGACCACCGGCGCGGCCTGCGCGCCGCCGGCCGCGCGGACCAGCCGCGGGACGTACGCCGTGCCGGCGCGCACCGCGAGCTGCCCGCCCGCGCCCGGGTCGGCGGCGAACCCGGCCAGCAGGGCCAGCAGCTCCGGGCCGAGGTCGGCGTCGGGTTCGAGGTCGGCCAGCACGATCCGGCCGGGGTGCTCCGACTGCGCGGACCGCAGCAGGCCCCAGACGGCCGCCGCCGCCACGTCGGTGACCCGGTCGTCGGGGTGGGCGGCGACCGCCCCGCGGGTGACGACGACCAGCCGGCAGTCCGCGAGGGCGTCGGCGACCAGCCAGCCCTGCGCCTCGCGCAGCACGGCCGCGGTCGCGGCGCGCACCGCGTCGGGCACGTCGGCGTCGGGCACGTCGGCCTCGGTCGCTGGGGACACGGGCAGCAGCAGCGCCGCCGGGGCCGGGGCGGTCGCGTCCGTCACCGCCTCGACCACCGCCGCCACGTCCCGGTACGCCGACGTCAGCGGCGTGCCGTCGGTGGCGTCGCCGCCGAGCACCGCCCAGCCGTACCCGGCGTCGGCCGGGACGACCTGCTCGGGCTGCCACGACACCTCGAACAGCGAGCGGTGCGCCTGGTCCGGCGTGCTCGCCGCGGTCATCTCCCGCAGCGTCAGGGAGTCCACCGACACCACCGGCGTGCCGGCCTCGTCAACGGCGACCAGCCGCACCGAGGACCCGCTCGCGGTCAGCCGAACCCGGAGGGTCCGCGCGCCGATAGTGTGGACCTGCACCCCCTCGAAGGAGAACGGCACCCGGGGGCCGTCGCCGGCGGCCTCGGCGGGCAGCAGCCCGACGGGGTGCAGCGCGGCGTCCAGCAGCGCCGGGTGCACGCCGAATCCGGCCGGGTCCCCGATCACCGTGTCGGGGAGGGCCACCTCGGCGTACACCGTGCCGTCGGCGGTCCACGCGCGCCGCAGGCCCTGGAAGACCGGCCCGTAGGCGAGCCCGTGCCCGGCCACGGTCGGGTACCAGCCGGTGAGGTCCACCTCGGCCGCGCCGGCGGGGGGCCAGGCGCCCACGGTGGGCTCGTCGGTGGTGGGGAGGCCGACGACGCCGTCGGCGTGCCGGGTCCAGCCGGCCTCCGGGTCCTCCTCGAACTGGGAGTGCACGGTGACCGGCCGGGCGCCCGTCGCGTCGACCGGGCCGACCCGGACCTGCACCCGCATTCCGCCGCCGCTGGCGGGCAGCACCAGCGGGGCGAGCACGGTGAGGTCGCGGACGCGGGACGCGCCCACCTCGTCGCCGGCCCGGACCACGAGGTCGAGCAGGGCGGTGCCCGGCACCACCACGGCGCCGGAGACGACGTGGTCGCCCAGCCACGGGTGGGACGACAGCGACAGCCGGCCGGTCAGCACCACCATGTCCTCGCCGGCCACCGACACGGTCGCGCCGAGCAGCGGGTGGCGGGCCACGCCGAGGCCCGCGCCGGACACGTCGGCCGCCTGCCCGACGGGCGACAGCCAGTACCGCTGGTGCTGGAACGCGTACGTCGGCAGCTCGACCCGGGTCGCGCCGGTGTCGGCGAACCACTGGGTCCAGGTCACCGGGACGCCGTGCACGTGCAGCTCGGCCAGGGCGGCGAGCAGGGCATGGGCCTCGGGCCGGTCCCGGCGCTGGACGGCGACGGCCAACACACCGTCGTCGGCCGGCAGGACGTCGGCGGCCATCGCGGTCAGCACACTCTGCGGCCCGACCTCCAGGAACGTGTCCACCCCGACCGCCCGCAGGGCGGTGACCCCGTCGGCGAACCGGACCGCCTCCCGCACATGCCGCACCCAGTAGTCCGGGGTGCGCAGCTCGTCGCCGTCGGCCAACGCCCCGGTCAGGTTCGACACCACCGGCAGCAACGGCGCGGCGAACGTCAACCCCGCCAACACACTGCGGAACTCGTCGAGCATCGGCTCCATCAACGGACTGTGGAAGGCATGACTCACCGTCAACCGGCGCGTCCGCACGCCCCGGCCCCGCCACGCCCGATCCACCTCTTCAAGGGCGTCGACCGCTCCGGAGACGACGACGGCCGACGGGCCGTTCACGGCCGCGATGCCGACCCGGTCGGTCAGCCCGTCCAGCGTCGGCAGCACCTCGGCCTCCGACGCGTTGATCGCCACCATCCCGCCGCCGGCCGGCAACCCCTGCATCAACCGACCCCGCGCCGCCACCAGGGCACACGCGTCGGCCAGGGACAACACCCCCGCCACATGCGCGGCAGTGATCTCACCGACCGAGTGCCCGGCCACGAAGTCCGGCACCACACCGAACGACTCCACCAACCGGAACAACGCCACCTCGACGGCGAACAGACCCGCCTGGGTGAAGACGGTCTGATCGAGGAGGTCGGCCTCCGCCGAGCCCTCGGCGGCGAACAGCACCTCCCGCAGCGGACGCGGCAGCAGCGGGTCCAGGTGCCCGCACACCTCGTCCAACGCGGCGGCGAACACGGGGAACTCGGCGTACAGGTGCCGGCCCATGCCGGCGCGCTGCGCGCCCTGGCCGGAGAACAGCAGCGCGAGCTGGCCGCGCGGGCCGGCGGCGCCGGCGACCACTCCGCCGGAGGGGTCTCCGGCGGCGAGGGCGGTCAGCGCCGCGAGCAGGTCGTCCCGGTCGGTCGCGGCGATGACCGCGCGCTCGTCCAGCGTCGCGCGGGACACCACCGAGGAGAGGGCCACGTCCAGCGGGCGGAGGTTCTCGTCGGCCGCGAGCCAGGCCGCCCAGCGGGCCGCCTGGGCCGACAGCGCGGCGCCGTCGCGGGCGGACAGCAGCACCGGGGCCAGCGACCGCGCGGCGGCGGGGGTCGGCTCCCCGGCGTCCGCCTCGTCCCCGGCCGGCGGGGCGGGGGGCTGTTCGAGGATCAGGTGGACGTTGGTGCCGCTGATCCCGAACGAGGACACGGCGGCCCGGCGGGGGCGGTCCACGTCGGGCCAGGAGCGCGCCTCGGTCAGCAGCGACACGGCGCCGGCCGACCAGTCCACGTGGGGGGTGGGTTCGTCGAGGTGCAGGGTCGACGGGAGCAGCCCGTACCGCATCGCCATGATCATCTTGATGATGCCGGCGACCCCGGCGGCGGCCTGCGCGTGCCCGATGTTCGACTTGATCGAGCCGAGGAACAGCGGCCGGTCCGCCGGCCGGTCCTGGCCGTAGGTGGCCAGCAGCGCCTGCGCCTCGATCGGGTCGCCCAGCGTGGTGCCGGTGCCGTGCGCCTCGACGGCGTCCACGTCGGCGACGGTGAGCCGGGCGTTGGCCAGGGCGGCCCGGATGACCCGCTGCTGCGCGGGCCCGTTCGGCGCGGTGAGGCCGTTGGACGCGCCGTCCTGGTTCACGGCGCTGCCGGCGAGCACGGCGAGCACCTGCCGGCCCTGCCGCCGCGCGTCGGACAGGCGCTGGACCAGCAGCACGCCGACGCCCTCGGACCAGCCGGTGCCGTCGGCGGACGCGGCGAACGACTTGCACCGCCCGTCGGGGGCGAGGCCGCCCTGCCGGGAGAACTCCACGAACGCGCCGGGGGTGACCATGACGGTCACGCCGCCGGCCAGGGCCAGGTCGCACTCGCCGCCGCGCAGCGCCTGGGCGGCGAGGTGCACCGCCACGAGCGACGACGAGCAGGCGGTGTCGACGGTGACGGCGGGGCCCTCCAGCCCGAGGGTGTAGGAGACCCGGCCGGAGATGACGCTGTGCGCGCCCCCGGTGAGCTGGTAGCCGGCCAGCTCCTCCGGGGTGTCGGTGGTGCCGTAGCCCGACGGGGAGGCGCCGACGAAGACGCCGGTGCGGCTGCCGCGCAGCCGGTCCGGGTCGACGCCCGCCTGCTCCAGGGCCTCCCAGGACGCCTCCAGCAGCAGCCGCTGCTGCGGGTCCATGGCCAGGGCCTCGCGCGGCGAGATGCCGAAGAAGCCCGGGTCGAAGCCGGTGGCGCCGGGGACGAAGCCACCCTCGCGGGTGTGCGACACCGGCCGGCCCTCGGCGTCGACGGCCAGCAGCCGGGCGATGTCCCAGTTACGGTCCTCGGGGAAGCCGGTGATGCCGTCACGGCCGGTGGCGACGAGGTCCCACAGCTCGCCGGGGCTGGTCACGCCGCCGGGGTACCGGCAGCTCATGCCCACGATGACGATCGGGTCGTCGTCGACCGGCCCGGTGGGTCCCCAGGTGGTCACGGCATCGACCTCGTGCAGGCGCAGCGCGGCCGACAGGTGGTCGGCGAGGGCGGCCGGGTTCGGGTAGTCGAAGACGAGGGTGGTGGGCAGGGAGAGCCCGGTGGCGGCGCTGAGCCGGTTGCGCAGCTCCACCGCGGTCAGCGAGTCGAAGCCCAACTCCTTGAACGCCCGGTTCGCCTTGACCAGCTCGGGGCCGGTGTGCCCGAGGACCGTGGCGGCGACCGTCCGGACCAGGTCGGTGAGGTGCCGGTCCTGCTCGGCGCGGGGCAGGGTGAGCAGTTGCTGCCGCAGGCCGCCGCCGGCCCCGTCGGCCGGCTCCTCGTCGGTGCCGCGCAGGGCGGCCCGGGCCTCGGCGATGTCGTCGAGCAGCGGCCGGGGCCGCGCGGCGGCGAACGCCGGGGTGAACAGGGACCAGTCGACGTCCGCCACGGTCAACGACGGCACGGAGCGGCCGACGGCGCTGCGCAGCGCGTACACGGCCTGGGCCGGGGACATCGCGGTGAGGCCGCGACGGGCCAGCAGTTCCTGGCCCTCCCCGCTGGCCATGCCGCCGTCCGCCCAGGGGCCCCAGGCGACCGCCGTGGCGGCGAGACCGCGGGCGCGGCGCCGCTCGGCGAGCGCGTCCAGGAAGGCGTTGCCGGCGGCGTAGCCGGCCTGGCCGCCGCTGCCCCAGATCCCGGCGATCGAGGAGAACAGCACGAACGCGTCCAGCGGCCGGTCGCCCAGCAGCTCGTCCAGGTGGACCGCGCCGGTGATCTTGCCGTCGAGGACGGCGGCGAGCGCGGCCAGGTCGGTGTCCGCCAGCATGGCGAGCTGGCCCACGCCGGCGGCGTGCACGACCGCCGTCAGCGGCGCGTCGTCCGCGTCGATGTCGCGCAGCACCGCCTCGACCTGCGCCCGGTCGGCCGCGTCGCAGGCGACCAGCGACACCCGCGCGCCGAGCCCGGCCAGCTCGTCGCGCAGTTCCGCCGCGCCCGGCGCCCGCTCGCCGCGGCGGCTGGTCAGCACCACGTGCGCGGCGCCGTTGGCCGCCACCCAGCGGGCCACGTGGGCGCCGAGCGCCCCGGTGCCGCCGGTGATCAGTACCGTGCCGGAGGGCTGCCAGCGTTCGAGAGTCCCCACCCCGGCGGGGTCGGCGCGGACCAGCCGGCGCGCGAACACGCCGGAGGGGCGGATGGCGATCTGGTCCTCGTCGCCGGCCCCGGCCAGCACGCCCACGAGCCGGTCCCAGCCGGCGGCGTCGGGCCGCTCCGGCAGGTCGACCAGGCCGCCCCAGAGCTGGGGGTGTTCCAGCCCGGCGACCCGGGCCAGGCCCCACAGGCCGCCCTGGGCGACGCTGCGGACACCGTCGGCGTCGCCGGTGCCGACCGCGCCCCGGGTGAGGGTCCACACCGGCAGCGCGACGTCGGCGTCGTGCAGGGCCTGCACCAGGGTCGCCGTCGCGGCGGTGCCGGTGGGCACCGCCGGGTGGCCGGGGTGCGGCCGGTCCAGCAGGCCGAGCAGGGACACCGCCGCCGCGAACCGGCGGTCCGCCGGCAGCTCGGCCAGCCGGGCCGCCAGCCCCTCCCGGTCGGTCAGCGGATCCACCGGCAGGCGGTGGACCGTCCCGCCGGCGGCGCCGAGCGCCGCCGTCAGCGCGTCGGTCCACTGGGTCACCGCCGGTTCGCCGGCCGGTTCCAGCAGCAGCCAGTCGCCGATCGGCGCGGCGGCGACGGGCGCCGCCGTGCGCTTCCACACCACCCGGTACGACCAGCCGTCGACGACGGCGTCGCGCAGCCGCGCCCGACGCCAGGACGACAGGACCGGCAGCGCCGGGGCGAGGACGTCCAGGCCGTCGTCGCCGAACTGCGCGGCCAGCGCCGCCACGTCGGAGCGCTCCACGGCGGACCAGAACTCGACGTCGATGACGTCGGGGCTGACCGGGCCGGCGACGGAGACCGGAAGCTGCTCCGGCCAGTAGCGCTGCCGCTGGAACGCGTACGTGGGCAGGCCGACCGTGGTCGCGCCGGTGTCGGCGTACACCCGGGGCCAGTCGACGGCCGCGCCGTTGACGTGCAGCTCGGCGAGGGCGGCGAGCAGCGCCCGGGCCTCGGGGCGGTCGGCGCGCAGCGCGGGCACGGCGACGACCGGGGTCACGTCGTCGGCGGGGTCGACCGGCTGCGAACCGAGGACGTCCTGCGTCATCGCGGTGAGGACGCTGCGGGGGCCGATCTCCAGGAACGTGTCGACCCCGGCGGTCCTCAGGGCGGTGATCCCGTCGGCGAAGCGGACCGCCTCGCGGACGTGGCGCACCCAGTAGTCGACGGTGCGGAGCTGCTCGGCGGTCGCCAGCGCGCCGGTCAGGTTCGACACCACCGGCAGCACCGGCGCGGCGAACGTCAAACCCGCCAGCACGCTGCGGAACTCGTCGAGCATCGGCTCCATCAGCGGACTGTGGAACGCGTGACTCACCGTCAACCGGCGGGTCCGCACCCCCCGGTCCCGCCACACCCGCTCCACCTCGTCGAGAGCGTCCACCGCCCCGGAGACCACCACGGACGACGGACCGTTCACGGCGGCGATCCCGACCCGGTCGGTGAACCCGTCCAGCGTCGGCAGCACCTCGGCCTCCGACGCGTTGACCGCGAGCATCCCGCCGCCGACCGGCAACGCCTGCATCAACCGACCCCGCGCCGCCACCAGGGCGCACGCGTCCGCCAGGGACAGCACCCCGGCCACGTGCGCGGCCGTGATCTCCCCGATCGAGTGCCCGCCCACGAAGTCCGGCACGATCCCGAACGACTCCACGAGCCGGAACAGCGCCACCTCGACGGCGAACAGCCCGGCCTGGGTGAACACCGTCTGGTCCAGCAGGCCAGCCTCCGCGGTGCCCGGCTCGGCGAACAGCACCGGCTTCAGCGGCTGCGGCAGCAGGCCGTCCAGGTGCCCGCACACCTCGTCTAGCGCGGCGGCGAAGACCGGGAACTCCCCGTACAACTCCCGGCCCATGCCGGCGCGCTGCGCGCCCTGGCCCGAGAACAGCACCGCCAGCGGACCCCGGTCCGCCGCCTGGCCCGCCACCAGCACGCCCGACGACTGGCCCGAGGCCAGGGCCCGCAGCCCGGCCAGCAGCTCGTCCCGGTCGGTCGCGGCCACCACGGCCCGGTTGTCCAGCGCCGACCGGGACACCGCCGACGACCACCCGACATCCAGGGGACGCAGGTCCTCGTCGGCGGCCAGCCACCTGGCCCAGCGGCCGGCCTGGCCGGCGAGCGCGGCGTCGGAGCGGGCGGACAGCAGCACCGGCACCACCGGCAGGGTGACGGCCGGTTCGGGGGCGGCTGCGGCGTCGGTGTCCGGGGCGGGGGGTTCCTCGATGATGGTGTGCGCGTTGGTCCCGGAGATGCCGAAGGACGAGACGGCGGCCCGCCGGGGCCGCCCGGTCGCCGGCCAGGGCCGCGCCTCGGTCACCAGCGACACGGCGCCCGCCGACCAGTCGACCTTCGGCGTCGGGGAGTCCACGTGCAGGGTCGACGGGACGACGCCGTGCCGCATCGCCATCACCATCTTGATGATCCCGGCGACGCCCGCGGCCGACTGGCTGTGTCCGAAGTTCGACTTGATCGAGCCGAGCAGCAACGGCCGGTCGGCGGGCCGGTCCTGCCCGTACGTGGCCAGCAGCGCCTGCGCCTCGATCGGGTCGCCGAGGACGGTGCCGGTGCCGTGCGCCTCGACGGCGTCGACGTCGGCGGTGGTGAGGCGGGCGTTGGCCAGGGCCTGCCGGATGACCCGCTGCTGGGCGGGGCCGTTGGGGGCGGTCAGGCCGTTGGACGCGCCGTCCTGGTTGACCGCGCTGCCCCGGACGACGGCCAGCACGTGGTGGCCCTTGCGCTGGGCGTCCGACAGCCGCTCCACCAGCAGGAGGCCGACGCCCTCCGCCCAGCCGGTGCCGTCGGCGGCGGCGGCGAAGGACTTGCACCGGCCGTCCGGGGCCAGGCCGCGCTGCCGGGAGAAGCCGACGAACGGGCTGGGGGTGGCCATGATGCAGACGCCGCCGGCCAGGGCGAGGTCGAAGTCGCCCTGGCGCAGGGCCTGGCAGGCCAGGTGCAGGGCCACCAGCGACGACGAGCAGGCGGTGTCGACGGTCACCGCCGGGCCCTCCAGCCCGAGGGCGTACGCGATCCGGCCGGAGACGACGCTCGTGGCCGTGCCCGTCAGCAGATAGCCCTCGTCGGTGCCCTCCAGTTCGGTCTGCGGGCCCATCCCGTACCCGTTGGCGGCGGTGCCGACGAAGACACCGACCTTCTGCCCACGCATGGACGCGGGCGCGATCCCCGCGTACTCGAACGCCTCCCACGACGTCTCCAGCAGCAGCCGCTGCTGGGGGTCCATGGCGACCGCCTCGCGGGGCGAGATGCCGAAGAAGCCGGCGTCGAACTCGGCCGCGTCGTAGAGGAAGCCGCCCTCGCGGGTGGTGGAGCGGCCCGCCCGGTCGGCGTCGGCGTCGTACAGGTTGTCCAGGTCCCAGCCCCGGTCGGTGGGGAAGCCGCCGACGGCGTCGCTGCCCGACGCGACCAGGTCCCACAGTTGCTCCGGGGTGGCGACGCCCCCCGGGTAACGGCAGGACATCGCCACGATGGCGATCGGTTCGCGCGCGGCGGCGGTCAGCTGCTGGTTGAGCTGACGGAGGCGGCCCGTCTCCTTGAGCGAGGCGCGGAGCGCCTCGACGACCTTGTCTGCGGACGTAGACATCACAAGCTCCGTACTGGGGACAACGGTCAGGAATCGGATCCGTCAAGCGCCAACTTGACGAGGGTGTCGGCGTCCATCTCGTCGATGAGGTCGAGGCTCTCGTCGGTGGACTCGGCGGCGGCGCCGGTCTCGGCGTCGGTGAGGTTCAGCAGCAGTTCCAGCAGGCCCGCGTCGCGGAGCCGGGCCAACGGGATGGTCGCGAGGGCCTGCCGGACCGTCGACTCCGACGGGTCCGCGCCGTCCGACCGCCGCGCCTCGGGGAGCAGCCCGTCGAGCAGGTGCTCCGCGAGGGTGGTGGGGTTCGGGTAGTCGAAGACGAGGGTCGCCGGCAGCGGCAGCCCGCTCGCGGCGCTGAGCCGGTTGCGCAGCTCCACCGCGGTCAGCGAGTCGAACCCGAGCTCCTTGAACGCCCGCTGGGGCTTGACCCGGTCCGTGCCGGGGTGGCCGAGCACCGCCGAGGCGTGGGTGCGGACCAGGTCGATCAGGTGCCGGGCCTGCTCGGTGCGGGGCAGGGCGCGCAGGTGTTCCCGGAGCCCGTCGGCGGCGCCGCCCGGCTGCTCGTCGGTGGGCGCGCGCAGCGCCTCCCGGGCCTCGGCGAGGTCGTCGAGCAGCGGCCGGGGGCGGGCCGAGGCGTACGCGGGGGCGAACACCGCCCAGTCGACGTCGGCCACGGTCAGCGTGGGCCGGGGCTGGCCGACCGCGTACCGCATGGCGTGCACGGCGTCGTCCGGCACCATCGCGCTGAGGCCACGCCGGGCCAGCGCCTGCTGGGCCTCGACGCCGGCCATGCCCCCGTCGGCCCACGGCCCCCAGGCCACGGACGTCGCCGCGAGGCCCCGGGCCCGCCGCTGGTCGGCCAGCGCGTCGAGGAACGCGTTGCCCGCCGCGTAGGCGCCCTGTCCGCCACTGCCCCACACCCCGGCGATCGAGGAGAACAGCACGAACGCGTCCAGCGGCCGGTCGCCCAGCAACTCGTCCAGGTGCACCGCGCCGGCCACCTTGCCGGCGAGGACGGCGGCGAAGCCGGCGAGGTCGGTCTCGGCCAGCAGGCCGACGTCACCGGCCCCGGCGGCGTGCACCACCGCGGTCAGCGGCGCCGGGTCCTGGTCCAGCTCGGCCAGCAGGGCCGCGACCTGGTCCCGCTCGGCGACGTCGCAGGCCACGATCGAGACCCGGGCGCCGTGCGCGGCCAGTTCCTCCCGCAGCTCCGCCGCGCCCGCGGCCCGTTCGCCACGGCGGCTGGTCAGCACCACGTGCGCGGCGCCGTTGGCGACCGCCCAGCGGGCCACGTGGGCGCCGAGCGCCCCCGTGCCGCCGGTGACCAGCACCGTGCCGGACGGCTGCCAGCGCTCCCCGGCGGCCGGGGCGGCGGCTGCCGCCCGGCCGAGCCGCCGGACGAACACGCCGGTGGGTCGTACGGCGATCTGGTCCTCGTCCCCGGCGCCGGCGACCACCCGGACCAGCCGGTCCCAGCCGGCGGGTTCGACGTCGTCGGGCAGGTCCACGAGGCCGCCCCACAGGTGTGGGTGTTCCAGGCCGGCGACCAGTCCGAGGCCCCACAGCCCGGCCTGGGCGACCCGGCGGACCGCGTCGCCGTCCCCGGTGCCGACCGCGCCCTGGGTCAGGCACCACAGCCGGGTCTTCGTCCCGGTGTCGTGCAGCCCCTGGAGCAGCAGCAGGGTGGCCGCCGTGCCGACGGGCACCGCCGGGCTGTCCGGGTGTGGCTGGTCGCGGAGGCCGAGCAGGGAGAGCACGCCGGTGACCGTCCGGTCGGCCAGCGTCTCGGCGAGCCGCCGGGCGAGGTCGTCCCGGTCGGTGCGGACCGGGTCGACGGTCAGCCGGAGCACGTCGGCGCCGGCCGAGGCCAGGGCCTTGGCGGCCTCCTCGGTCCGCGCGCCGGTGACCGGGTCGTCGTCCTGCGGCGACACCAGCAGCCAGGTGCCCGCCGGGGTCGCGGCCAGGTCGGTCCGCTTCCACATGACCCGGTACGACCAGCCGTCGACCAGGGCGCGTTGCCGGCGGGCCCGGTGCCACGTCGACAGGACCGGCAGGGCCGGGGCGAGTGTGTCGAGGTCGCTGCCGTCGCCGCCGAACTGGGTCGCGAGGGCGGTGAGGTCGCCGCTCTCCACGGCCGTCCAGAACTCGGCGTCCGCGCCGTCGCCGGCCGTCCGCCGGGTCCGGGCCACCGACTCGGGCCAGTACCGCTGGTGCTGGAACGCGTACGTCGGCAGTTCGACCCGGGACGCCCCGGCGCCGGCGAACCACTTCGACCAGCTCACCGGCACACCCTGCACGTGCAACTCGCCCAGGGCCGCCAGCAGCGCCTGCGACTCCGACCGGTCCCGGCGCTGCACCGCCACCGCCAACACGTCCCCGCCGGCCGGCAGCGCATCAGCCACCAGCGCCGTCAGGACACTCTGCGGGCCGACCTCCAGGAACGTGTCCACCCCGGCGGTCTTCAGGGCGGTGATCCCGTCGGCGAACCGCACCGCCTCCCGCACGTGCCGCACCCAGTACTCCGGCGTACACAGCTCATCACCCTCGACAAGCCCACCGGTCAGGTTCGACACCAGCGGCACCAACGGCGCGGCGAAACTCAGGCCACCGAGGACCGACCGGAACTCGTCGAGCATCGGCTCCATCAACGGACTGTGGAACGCGTGACTCACCGCCAACCGACGGGTCCGGGCCCCCCGGCCCCGCCAAAGCTCCTCCAACTCGTCCAAGGCAAGGACCTCGCCCGACACCACCACCGACGACGGCCCGTTCACCGCCGCGATCCCAACCCGGCCGGCAAAACCGTCCAGGCTCGACAGCACGTCCGCCTCGGACCCGCCCACCGCCAGCATCCCGCCACCCGCCGGCAACGCCTGCATCAACCGACCCCGCGCCGCCACCAGGACAGCCGCGTCCGCCAGCGACAACACCCCCGCCACATGCGCGGCCGCGATCTCACCGACCGAATGCCCACCCACGAAGTCCGGCACCACACCGAACGACTCCACCAGGCGGAACAACGCCACCTCGACCGCGAACAGACCGGCCTGCGTGAACACCGTCTGATCCAGCAGGCCCGCCTCGGCGGAACCCTCCGCCGCGAACAACACCGACCTCAACGGGCGCGGCAGCAGCGGATCCAGCAGCCCACACACCTCGTCCAACGCGGCGGCGAAGACCGGGAACTCACCGGACAACTCCCGGCCCATCCCGGCCCGCTGCGCACCCTGACCGGAGAACAGCACCGCCAGCGGTCCGCGTTCCACGGCGGAGCCGGTGACCACCGCGCCGGAGGGGTTCCCGGCGGCGAGGGCGGTCAGCCCCGCCAGCAGGTCGTCGCGGTGCGCCGCGACGACGACGGCCCGGCGCTCCAGGGCCGGTCGGGTGGTTACCGATGACCAGGCGACCTCGACCGCTCCGAGGTGCTGGTCGGCGGAGAGCCACCGGGTCCACCGGTCCGCCTGGGCCGCCAGCGCCGCCTCGTCGCGCGCCGACAGCAGCACCGGAACCACCGGCGGCACGGCGTCCCCGGCCGCCTCGCCCTCGACCACCTCGGCGGGCGGCTGCTCGATGATCACGTGTGCGTTGGTGCCGGAGATGCCGAACGACGACACCGCCGCCCGACGCGGCCGGTTGACCGCCGGCCACGGCATCGCCTCCGTGGCCAGCGCCACCGCACCGGCCGACCAGTCGATGTGCGGCGACGGCTCATCCACGTGCAGGGTCGCCGGCACCACACCATGCCGCATCGCCATGATCATCTTGATCACGCCGGCCACCCCGGCCGCAGCCTGGGTGTGGCCGATGTTCGACTTGATCGATCCGAGCAGCAGCGGCTGGTCCGCCGGCCGATCCTGACCATAGGTGGCCAGCACGGCCTGCGCCTCGATCGGATCACCCAGGGTCGTGCCCGTGCCGTGCGCCTCCACCACGTCGACCTGCTGCGAGCTGAGCCGGGCGTTGGCCAGGGCCTGCCGGATCACCCGCTGCTGCGACGGACCATTCGGCGCCGTCAAACCGTTCGACGCGCCGTCCTGGTTCACCGCGGTGCCCCGCACGATCGCCAGGATCCGCCGGCCGTCCCGCTGCGCATCCGACAACCGCTGCACGAGAAGCACACCCACGCCCTCGGACCAGCCGGTCCCGTCGGCGGAGGCCGCGAACGACCTGCACCGGCCATCCTGCGACAGACCACGCTGCCGGGAGAACTCGATGAACGTCCCCGGCGTCGCCATCACCGTCACACCACCGGCCAACGCCAGATCACACTCACCACTGCGCAACGCCTGCGCCGCCAGATGCAACGCGACGAGGGACGACGAGCACGCCGTGTCCACGGTGACCGCAGGCCCCTCCAGCCCGAACGTGTACGCCACCCGACCCGACAGGACGCTGCCCGAGTTGCCGGTGCCGATGTACCCCTCGGTCTCCCCCGGCATCTCCATCAGCCGCGTCGCGTAGTCGTGGTAGATCGCTCCCGCGAACACGCCCGTCCGGCTGCCCTGCAACCACTGCGGGTCGACCCCGGCCGACTCGAAGGTCTCCCAGGACGCCTCCAGCAGCAGCCGCTGCTGCGGGTCCATCGCCAGGGCCTCACGCGGCGAGATCCCGAAGAAGGCCGGGTCGAACTCGGCCGCCCCGTACAGGAAACCGCCGTGCCGGGTGTACGAGGTGCCCGGACGGTCCACGTCCGGGTCGAACAGGGTCTCCAGGTCCCAGCCCCGGTCGGCCGGGAACTCCCCGATCCCGTCCCCGCCACCGGCCAGCAACGCCCACAGTTGCTCCGGCGTCTCCACCCCGCCCGGGTAGCGGCAGGCCATGCCCACGATCGCGATCGGCTCGTCGCCGCCGACCGTCGCCTGCGACTCCGGCTCGACCTCGGCGGCCCGGGTGCCGACCAGTTCGGCGTACGCGTGCTCGGCCAGCGCCTGCGGGGTGGGGTAGTCGAAGACCAGGGTCGAGCCGAGGCGCAGCCCCGTCGCGGTGTTGACCCGGTTGCGCAGCTCGACCGCGCCCAGCGAGTCGAAGCCGAGGTCCCGGAACGTCCGGTCCGCCGGCACCGCCTCCACGCCGTCGTGCCCCAGCACCTGCGCGGCCAGACCCCGGACGAGCAGGGCGACCTGCGCCCGGCCCTCGTCCTCGGTGAGCCGGGCGAGCCGGTCGGCCAGACCGTCGCCGCCCTGCCCCGCCTGGCGGCGCGCCGTGGTCGTGCCGACCAGCGCCCGCAGCATCGGCGGCACCACGCCGCCGACAGCGGCGGCCCGCAGCGCGGGCACGTCGATCACCGCAGGCACCAGGGTCGGCCGGTCCACGGCCACCGCCGCGTCGAACAGCGCCAGGCCGATGTCGGCGCTCATCGCGGTCAGGCCGGCCCGCCCCGACCGGGCCCGGTCGGCGTCGCCGAGGGACGCGGCCATCCCGGCCGTGTCCCACATCCCCCACGCGAGGCTGACCGCCGGCAGGCCGGCCTGCCGGCGCTGCGCGGCCAGGGCGTCCAGGAACGCGTTGCCCGTCGCGTACGCCGCCTGGCCCGGCGAGCCGAGCACCCCCGCGATCGAGGAGAACAGCACGAACAGGTCCAGGTCCAGGCCGGCCGTCGCCTCGTGCAGGTGCCAGCCCGCCGACACCTTCGGCGCCAGGACGCCCGCCAACCGGTCGGCCGTCAGTCCCTCGACGAGGCCGTCGTCGAGCACACCGGCCAGGTGGACCACGCCCGCCAGCCGGCCCGTCGAGGTGACGTCCGCGACCAGCCCGGCCACCTGCTTCCGGTCGGTGACGTCGCACGCCACCACCCGGGCGGTCGCGCCCAGCCCGGCCAGCCGTTCGACCAGCTCGTCGGCGCCGGCGGAAGCCGGACCCCGCCGGGACGCCAGCACCAGCGCCCGGAGGCCGTGCGTCCGGACGAGGTGCTCCGCGACGAGGGCGCCCAGCGCGCCGGTGCCGCCGGTCACCAGGACGGTGCCGGCGTCCGCCACGAGCGGGGCGTGCATCGACGGCGCCGGCGCGCGCACCAGCCGCGGCACGAACACCCGACCCGCGCGGACGGCCACCTGACCGCCCGCGGCGTCCTCGGCGACCCGCGCCAGGACAGCCACCAGGCCCGCGTCCACGTCACCGTCGACATCCGCGAGCACGATCCGGCCCGGGTGCTCCGACTGCGCCGACCGCAGCAGACCCCACACCGCCGCACCCGCCAGATCCGTCACCGCATCGCCGTCCCGGGCCACCACCGCGCCCCGGGTCACCACCACCAGCGTCGACTCCGCGAGGGCGTCGGCGGCCAGCCAGGCCCGCAGCTCCGCCAGTACGGCCGAGGCGAGGGCGTCGACCGCCTCGGGCACCGCCCCTTCCTGCCCGGCGGTGGCCGGGAGCAGCAGCAGGCCCGGCGGTTCGGCGCCGCCGTCGAGCGCGGTGAGCAGGTCGGCGACGGTGCGCTGGACCCGCCCGACGGCGTCGGCCGGGCCGGGCCCGCCGAGGGCCGCCCACGCCGGCACGGTCACGACCGGGGTGACCTCCGCGGCCCGCCAGTCGACCTCGAACAGCGACCGGGCTGCCGCGTCCGGAGTGGCCCGGCCGATCAGCTCCCGCAGGGTCAGCGACTCCACGGACACCACCGGCGTGCCGGCCTCGTCGCCGGCGACCAGCCGCACGCCGGTGCCCTCGCGGGTCAGCCGCACCCGCAGCACCCGCGCGCCCGAGGCGTGCACCTGCACACCCTCGAACGCGAACGGCACCCGGGGCGCGGCGGACTCCTCGAACAGCAGGGCGGCGGGGTGCAGGGCGGCGTCCAGCAGCGCCGGGTGCACGCCGAACCGGGTGGCGTCGCCGGCCGCGTCGTCGGGTAGGGCGACCTCGGCGAAGACCTCGCCGCCGCCGGTCCAGGCCCGACGCAGGCCCTGGAACACCGGCCCGTACGCCACGCCGCGCTCGGCGAACGCCGCGTACCAGCCGGTCAGGTCGACCTCGTCGGCGCCGGCGGGCGGCCACGCGCCGACGCCCGGCTCGTCGGCGGACGCCGGTTCCAGCACACCGTCGGCGTGCCGGGTCCAGCCCGCGTCGGGGGCGTCGTCGGGGCGGGAGTGGATGGTGACGGTGCGCTGCGGCGCGTACCCCGGCGCCGACACCCGGACCTGGATGCGCACGCCGCCGGAGGACGGGATCACCAGCGGCGCGGCGATGGTCAGCTCCCGTACCCGGGACGCGCCCACCTCGTCGCCGGCCCGCACCGCGAGTTCCACCAGCGCGGTGCCCGGCAGCAGCACCGCGCCCGACACCGCGTGTTCGGCGAGCCACGGCAGGGTGGCGAGCGCCAGCCGGCCGGTCAGCACGACCTCGCCGTCGCCGGCCAGGTCGACGGCCGCGCCGAGCAGCCCGTGCCCGGCCGCGCCGAGGCCGGCGCCGGCCACGTCACCGGCGCGCAGCCGGCCGACG
Source organism: Micromonospora sp. MW-13 (assembly GCF_003434305.1). Taxonomy (GTDB): domain Bacteria; phylum Actinomycetota; class Actinomycetes; order Mycobacteriales; family Micromonosporaceae; genus Micromonospora. Next base: position 4,034 of record NZ_QKKX01000069.1, on the reverse strand, counting down.
TTGGGCCAGTACCGCTGCCGCTGGAACGCGTACGTCGGCAGGTCGACGGGGTGGCCGCCGGTCTCGGGCAGCAGGGTGGACCAGGTCACGGGCATGCCGTGGACGTGCAGTTCCGCCAGCGCGTGCAGCAGCGAGACGGGTTCCGGCCGGCCGGGGCGCAGCGCCGCGACGACCGCGACCGAGGAGGTGGCCGGGTCGTCGTCCGGCAGGCAGGTGCGGACCATGCCGGCGAGGACCGCGTCCGGGCCGAGTTCGAGGAACGTGCCGACGTTGCGCTGCCGCAGGCAGGCGACGCCGTCGGCGAAGCGGACGGCCTCCCGGACGTGCCGCACCCAGTAGTCGGGGGTGCTGATCTCCTCGGCGTCGGCGATCCCGCCGGTGAGGTTGGAGACCACCGGCAGCAGCGGCGGGCGGAAGGTGAGCCCGTCGAGGACCGTCCGGAACTCGGCCAGCATGGGTTCCACCAGGGGGCTGTGGAAGGCGTGGCTGACCCGCAGCCGGCGGGTGCGCGCCCCCCGGGCGGACCAGGTCCGCTCCAGGACGTCCAGGGCGTCCAGCGCCCCGGAGACCACCACCGCGGCCGGCCCGTTGACCGCCGCGATCCCGACCCGGTCGGTCAGGCCGGCCAGCGACTCGGTGACCGCCGCCTCGTCGGCGGCGACGGCGAGCATCCCGCCGCCCGCCGGCAGCGCCTGCATCAGCCGGCCCCGCGCGCCCACCAGGGCGCACGCGTCGTCGAGGGAGAGCACCCCGGCCACGTACGCGGCGGTCACCTCGCCGATCGAGTGACCGGCGACGAAGTCCGGCACGATCCCGTACGACTCGGCGAGGCGGAACAGGGCCACCTCGACGGCGAACAGGCCGGCCTGGGCGAAGACGGTCTGGTCGAGCAGTTCGGCGTCGGCCGAGCCCGCCGAGGCGAACAGCACGTCCCGCAGCGGGCGGGGCAGGTGCGGGTCGAGGTGGGCGCACACCTCGTCCAGCGCGGCGGCGAAGACGGGGTGCCCGGCGGACAGCTCCCGGCCCATGCCGGCGCGCTGCGCGCCCTGGCCGGAGAAGACCACGGCGGTGCGCCCGCCCCGGGCGGTGCCCTCAACGACGGCGGGCGAGGGCTGCCCGTCGGCGAACGCGTCCAGGGCGGACAACAGGCCGGCCCGGTCGGGCACCAGCAGGACGGCGCGGTGTTCGAGGACGGACCGGCCGGTGGCCAGCGCGCGCCCGATCCCGGCGACGGTCAGGTCCGGCCGGTCGGCCACCAGGCCGTGCAGCCGGCGGGCCTGCCCGCGCAGGGCGGCGGCGTCGCGCGCCGACAGGACGCAGGGGACGAGACCGCCGGGGACCTCGCCGGTCGCCGCCGGGGTGGCCGCGGGGGCCGCCGCCGGCGCCTGCTCGAGGATGGTGTGCGCGTTGGTGCCGCTGATCCCGAAGGAGGACACTGCCGCACGGCGGGGGCGGTCCAGGGCCGGCCAGCGGCGGGTCTCGGTGAGCAGCTCCACCGCCCCGGCGTCCCAGTCGATGTGCGGGGACGGCTCGTCGACGTGCAGGGTCGACGGCAGCATCCCGTGCCGCATCGCCAGCACCATCTTGATCACCCCGGCGACACCGGCGGCGGCCTGCGCGTGCCCGATGTTCGACTTGATCGAGCCGAGCAGCAGGGGCCGGTCGGCGGGCCGGTCCTGCCCGTACGTGGCCAGCAGCGCCTGCGCCTCGATCGGGTCGCCGAGCGGGGTGCCGGTGCCGTGCGCCTCGACGGCGTCCACGTCCGCCGCCGTGAGGCGGGCGTTGGCCAGGGCCTGCCGGATCACCCGCTGCTGGGCGGGGCCGTTGGGGGCGGTCAGGCCGCTGCTCGCGCCGTCCTGGTTGACCGCGCTGCCCCGCACCACGGCGAGGACGCGGTGCCCGTTGCGCTGCGCGTCGGAGAGGCGTTCCAGCAGCAGCATGCCGATGCCCTCGGCGAAGCCGGTGCCGTCGGCGCCCGCGCCGAAGGCCTTGCACCGCCCGTCGGGCGAGAGGCCGCGCTGCCGGGAGAACTCGGTGAGCATCCCGGGGGTGGACATCACGCTGACGCCACCGGCGAGCGCGAGCCGGCACTCGTCCTGACGCAGCGCCTGGGTGGCCAGGTGCAGGGCGACCAGCGAGGAGGAGCAGGCGGTGTCGACGGTGACGGCGGGGCCCTCCAGGCCGAACAGGTACGAGATCCGGCCCGACGCGACGCTGCCGGCGCTGCCGTTGCCGACGTAGCCGTCCAGCTCGTCCGTGGTGTCGGCGGCCTGGGACGCGTAGTCGTGGTAGATGAGGCCGACGTAGACGCCGGTGCTGCTGCCCCGGGCCGTGTGCGGGTCGATCCCCGCCCGCTCGAAGGCCTCCCAGGAGGTCTCCAGCAACAGCCGCTGCTGCGGGTCCATGGCCAGCGCCTCGCGGGGAGAGATCCCGAAGAAGCCGGCGTCGAACTCGGCCGCGTCGTGCAGGAAGCCGCCCTGGCGGGGGGCGTTGCCGTCGTCGCCGATCCGCAGGTCGTCCGGGTCCCAGCCGCGGTCGGTGGGGAACGGCGCGATGACGTCGGCCCCGGCCGTGACCAGCTCCCAGAGCTGCTCGGGGGTCTGCACGTCGCCGGGGAACCGGCAGGCCATGCCGATGATCGCGATGGGCTCGTCGAGGGCGGTGGCCGTGCCGACGGCCACGGGGGCGGTCGCCGCCGCGCCGCCGAGCTCCCGGTCGAGGAACTCGGCGAGGACGACCGGGGTGGGGTAGTCGAACGCCACGGTGGCGGGCAGCCGCAGCCCGGTGGCGGTGGCCAGCCGGTTACGCAGTTCCACCGAGGTCAGCGAGTCGAAGCCCAGCTCCTTGAAGCCCCGATGGGCGTCGACGCTGTCGGCGGAGCGGTGCCCCAGCACGGCGGCCACGCTCGCGGCGACCAGGTCGAGCAGGTGGCTGCGGCGCTGCGCGGGGCTGAGCGTGGCCAGCCGCCCGCGTTCCGAGGCGGTGTCGGTGGCCGCCTGCCCGGCGGTCCGCCGGACGGGTCCGGTGGGGCGGACCAGCTCGCGCAGCATGCCGGGCACCGCGCCGGCGGCCGGTCGGGCCGCGGCCGGCGGCAGGTTCATGAGTACGAGGTGCACGCCGCCGTACTGCCGCGCCAGGTCGAACAGGGCGGTGCCCTCGACCTCGGTCAGCGGGGCACTGGTGGCCCGGATCGCCCGGCGGTGGGCGTTGCCGCCGAGGTGGGCGGTCATCGCGCTGGCGGTGTCCCACAGTCCCCAGGCGAGACTCGTGGCGGGCAGCCCCTGCTGCTGGCGGAGGCGGGCGAGGGCGTCGAGGAACCCGTTCGCCGCCGCGTAGTTGCCCTGCCCGGGCGAGCCGAGGGTGGCCGCCACCGAGGAGAACACCGCGAAGGTGGCCAGGTCGGCGTCGCGGGTGGCCCGGTGCAGCGCCCAGCCGGCGTCGACCTTCGGGGTCAGCACCTTGTCGAGGGCCGACTCGTCGAGGGAGCCGATGGTGGCGTCGGCGATCACCCCGGCGGTGTGCACCACCGCGGTCAGCGGGTGCGCCGGGTCCACCTGCGCCAGCAGGCGGGCGACCTGGTCGGGGTCGGCGACGTCGGCGGTGGCGGTGGTGACGCGGGCGCCCTGCCGGGTCAGCTCCGCCACCAGGTCGCGGTACGCCTCGGGGCCGCGGCGGGAGGCGAGCAGCAGGTGCCGGGACTGGCCGGTGGCGACGAGGTGCCGGGCGAACACGCCGGCCAGGGCGCCGCCCGCGCCGGTGATCAACGTGGTGCCGTCCGGGTCCACCGGGGCGGGAATGCGCAGCACCACCTTGCCCACGTGCCGCGCCTGGCTCATGTACCGCAGCGCCCGCCGGGCGTGCTGCACGTCCCACACCCGCACCGGCAGCGGACGCAGCACGCCCTGCTCGAACAGGGCCAGCAGTTCGGCCAGCATCTCCCCGATCCGGTCGTGCCCGGCCTCGTTGAGGTCGAACGCCCGGTAGGTCACGCCCGGGTGGCGTTCGGCGACCTGGCGGGGGTCACGGATGTCGGT
>NZ_QKKX01000068.1 GCF_003434305.1 Micromonospora sp. MW-13 | reverse complement strand
CACCACCGGCACGGAGGCGGCCTCGGCGAAGGTCCAGCCAGCCGGGATCCTGGCGACCAGTTTCCGGGTCGCGGTGACCTGGGGGCCGAAGGCGGGTTCGAACATGCCCATCACCCGGTCACCGGGGGCCAGGTCGGTCACGCCCGGACCGACCTCCACCACCACGCCCGCGCCCTCGCTACCCATCACCGCCGACGGATCCGGGTACATCCCCAACGCGATCAACACGTCCCGGAAGTTCACCCCGGCCGCCCGCATGGCGATGCGCACCTGGCCCGCGTCGAGGGGGGCCGGGGCGGCCGGCGCGAGGCCGATCCCGTCGAGGGTGCCGGGAGCGGTCGCGGCGAGGTGCCACAGCCCGTCCGGCGGGGTCAGGTCGTCGCCGGCCGAGGCGCCGGTGCGGGTCAGGCGCGGGGAGCGGATCTCGCCCCCGCGCACCGCGACCTGCCCGCCCGTGGTCGACGGGTCCTCGGCGGCGCCGGCCAGCAGGTCCCACAGCTCGGGTGAGAGGTCCCGGTCGACGTCGGCGAGGACGATCCGGTCGGGGTGCTCCGACTGCGCCGAGCGCAGCAGGCCCCACACCGCCGCGCCCACCGGGTCGCGAAGCTCGTCGGCGGGAAGGGCCGTCACGGCGCCCCGGGTCACCACGACGAGCCGGGTGTCCGCCAGCTCCCCGGCGGCCAGCCAGGACTGGAGCACGCCGAGCACGTGCGCGGTGGCCGTCCGCACGACCGCCGGCACCTCGGCGTCCGGCGGCTGCGGGATCGTCACCGGCAGCAGCAGCAGGCGCGGCCGGTCGGCCGTTCCGGCGGCCACGGCCGCGGCCAGGTCGGCCACGGTGGGGTACCCGGCCGCTCCCGGCCCGGCGGTCCCGGCCGCGTCGCCCAGCAGCACCCGGCCGGCGGGGTCCGTGACGGGGGTGACCTCCTCGGCCTGCCAGCTCACCTCGAACAGCGACCGGGCCGCCGCGCCCGAGGCCGCGCCGCCGGTCATCTCCCGCAGCACGAGCGAGTCCACCGACACGACCGGCGCGCCCGCGCCGTCGACCGCGACCACCCGTACCCCGGTGCCCGCGCGGGTCAGCCGGACCCGCAGCACCGACGCGCCCGACGCGTGCACCTGCACGCCCTCGAACGCGAACGGCACCCGCGGCCCGCCGGACCCCTCGGTCAGCAGCAGGCCGATCGGGTGCAGGGCCGCGTCGAGCAGCGCCGGATGCACCCCGAACCGCGCCGCGTCGCCCGCCACCTGCTCCGGCAGGGCAACCTCGGCGTACGCCTCACCGGTTGCGGTCCACGCCCGGCGCAGGCCCTGGAACACCGGCCCGTACGCCAGGCCGTGCCCGGCCAGGGCGGCGTACCAACCGGTCAGGTCCACCTCGGACGCCCCGGCCGGCGGCCACTCCCCCAGCACCGGCTCGTCCGCGGAGGCGGCCTCCAGCACGCCCTCCGCGTGCCGGGCCCAGCCCGCGTCGTCGTCCTCCTCCGGCTGCGAGTGCACGGTCACCAGCCGGGCGCCCGACGCGCCGGGCGCGCCGACGCGCACCTGCACCCGTGCCCCGCCCGACGCCGGCAGCGCCAGCGGCGTCAGCACGGTCAGCTCCCGCACCCGCGACGCGCCCACCTCGTCACCGGCCCGCACCGCCAACTCCACCAACGCCGTCCCCGGCACCACCACCGAACCGGCAACCACATGCTCGGCCAACCACGGATGGGTGGCGGCGGAGAGCCGCCCGGTCAACACCACCTCGTCGCCGCCGGCCAGCCGCACCGCCGCGCCCAGCAGGCCGTGGCCGGCCGCGCCGAGGCCCGCGCCGGAGACGTCGCCGCCGAACGAGCGGTCCACCGCCGGCCAGAACCGCTCCCGCTGGAACGCGTACGTGGGCAGGTCGACCGGGGCGGCGCCGGACCCGGCGTACACCCCCGCCCAGTCCACACCGACGCCCGCGACGTGCAGCTCCGCCAGGCCGGACAGCATCTGCCGGGGGCCGTTCTCGTCGCGGCGCAGGGAACCCACCACCACGCCGGGACCGCCCCGGTCGGCGGCCCGGTCGAGCGCGTCCTGGACCGCCACCTTGAGCACCGGGTGCGGGCTGACCTCGACGAAGACCCGGAAGCCCTCGGCGATCAGCCGGTCGACCACCGGCGCGAGCCGGACCGGTTCGCGTAGATTGCGGTACCAGTAGTCGGCGTCGAGCTCGGCGGTGTCGATGAGGTCGCCGGTCACCGTCGAGTAGAAGGTCACGCCGGTCGACCGGGGGTCGACGGTGCCGAGCGCGGCCGTCACGTCGTCGCGGACCGCCTCGACGTGCGCGCTGTGCGAGGCGTAGTCGACGGCGATCCGCCGGGCCCGGATCTCGCGCTCGGCGCAGTGCGCCAGCAGCGCGTCGACGGACTCCGCGGCGCCGGAGACGACGGTCACGGCGGCGCCGTTGAGGGCGGCGATGGACAGGGTGTCCGCCCACGGCGCGATGAGCTGCCCGGTGTCGGCGGCCGACAGGGGCACGGAGAGCATGCCGCCCCGACCCGAGATCGCCAGCAGCCCGAGGCTGCGCGCCACGACCAGCCGCATCGCGTCCGGGAGGCTGAGGGCGCCGGCGGCGCACGCGGCGGCGATCTCGCCCTGCGAGTGGCCGACGACGGCGTCCGGCTCGATCCCGCACGCCTTCCACAGCCGGGCGAGGGACACCATGACGGAGAACAGGGCGGGCTGGACCACGTCGACCCGCTCCAGCGGTGGCGCGCCGGGTGCCTGCCGCAGCGCGTCCTCCAGCGACCAGTCCACCAGCCGGGACAGCTCCTCGGCGCACTGCCGCATCCCGTCCCGGAAGGCCGGGGACGACTCCAGCAGGTCCAGCGCCATCCCGACCCACTGCGAGCCCTGGCCGGGGAAGACGTAGACGACCTTCGGCGCGCCGTCGACGGGGGCAGGTGGCACCTCGGAGCCGGCAAGCGCGGCCAGCTCGGCGAGGGCGGCGTCCCGGTCACCGGCCACCACGACGGCCCGGTACGGGTGGTGGGCCCGCCGGGTGGCGAGCGAGAACCCCAGGTCGACGAGGTCCAGGTCGGCGTCCTCGGCGAGCTGCCCACGGATCCGGGCGGCCTGTTCCCGCAGGGCCTGCGGGCTGCGCCCGGACACCGGCAGGGGCACGCCGACCGGGCCGGCCAGGCCGGGCAGCTCCGGGGCGTGGCTCGGCCGGGCGGCGGCCGGGGCGGTGTCGTCGGGCGCCTGCTCGATGATGGTGTGCACGTTGGTGCCGCTGATCCCGAACGAGGACACGGCGGCGCGGCGGGGCCGGTCGACGGCCGGCCACGGCTGCGGCTCGGTGAGCAGCGCCACCGCGCCGGCGGCCCAGTCGACGTGCGGGGACGGCTGGTCCACGTGCAGGGTGGACGGCAGCAGCCCGTACCGGATCGCCATGATCATCTTGATCACGCCAGCCACCCCGGCCGCGGCCTGGGAGTGCCCGATGTTCGACTTGATCGACCCGAGGAACAGCGGCCGGTCCGCCGGCCGGCCCTGCCCGTACGTGGCCAGCAACGCCTGCGCCTCGATCGGGTCACCCAGCATGGTGCCGGTGCCGTGCGCCTCGACGGCGTCCACGTCGGCGACGCCGAGCCGGGCGTTGGCCAGGGCCTGCCGGATCACCCGCTGCTGCGACGGACCGTTCGGCGCGGTGAGGCCGTTCGACGCGCCGTCCTGGTTCACGGCGCTGCCCCGCAGCACCGCCAACACCCGGTGCCCGTTGCGCCGGGCGTCCGACAGCCGCTCCACCAGCAGCATGCCCACGCCCTCGGACCAGCCGGTGCCGTCGGCGGACGCGGCGAACGCCTTGCACCGGCCGTCGGGGGCCAGGCCGCCCTGGCGGGAGAACTCCGAGAACATGCCGGGCAGCGCCATCAGGGCGACGCCGCCGGCCAGCGCCAGGTCGCACTCGCCGCCGCGCAGCGCCTGGGCGGCGAGGTGCAGGGCGACCAGGGACGACGAGCAGGCGGTGTCGACGGTGACGGCGGGACCCTCCAGCCCGAAGGTGTAGGAGACCCGGCCGGAGGCGACGCTGCCGGCCGTGCCGGTCAGCAGGTGCCCCTCGAGGCCGTCCAGGTCCTCGCGCCCGCCGGTGGCGTAGCCGGAGGAGGCGGCGCCGACGAAGACGCCGGTCGCGGTGCCGGCGACGCCGTCGGGGTCGACTCCGGCGTACTCGAAGGCCTCCCAGGCGGTCTCCAGCAGCAGCCGCTGCTGCGGGTCCATGGCGAGGGCCTCGCGGGGGCTGATGTTGAAGAAGCCGGCGTCGAAGTCGGCGGCGTCGTAGAGGAAGCCGCCCTGGTCGGTGACGGTGCTGCCGGTGTCGTACAGGCGGTCCAGGTCCCAGCCCCGGTCCGTGGGGAACCCGCCGATCGCGTCGGCGCCGGAGGTGACGAGCTGCCAGAGCTGCTCCGGGGTGGCGACCCCACCCGGGTAGCGGCAGGCCATCCCGATGATCGCCACCGGCTCGTCGGTCGCGCCGGCGCCGACGGCGCGCACGGCCGTGGCGGCGTCGGTCGCGGCGAGACCGAGCTGCCCGAACAGGTACTCGGCGAGCCGGGCGGGGGTGGGGTGGTCGAAGGCGAGCGTGGCGGGCAGCCGCAGCCCGGTCGCCGCGCCCAGCCGGTTGCGCAGCTCCACCGAGGTCAGCGAGTCGAAGCCCAGTTCCTTGAACGCGCGGGCGGCCGGCACGGCCTGCGCCGAGGCGTGGCCCAGCACGGCGGCGGCCTGCCCGCAGACCAGCTCCACCAGCAGCCGCCGGGCGTCCGCCTCCGGCAGGCCGACGAGCCGGTCCCGCCACGAGGTCCCCGCCGTGGGGGCACCGCCGGCCCGCCGCCGGCCACCGGCACGCACGAGCTGCCGCAGCAGCGGCGGCACCTGCGACGCGCCGCCGGTGACCTGCAACCGGGCCGCCACGACCAGCGGCGACACCGCCGGCAGGGCCGCGTCGAACAGGTCGGCGCCCTCGGTCGCGGACAGGCCGGTCATCCCGACCCGCCGCTGCCGCTGCTGGTCGTCGCCGTCGAGGTGGGCGGTCATCCCGCTGGTGGTGGCCCACAGGCCCCAGGCCACGCTCGTCGCGGCCAGGCCCCGCTGCCGGCGGTGCGCGGCCAGGGCGTCGAGGAACGCGTTCGCCGCCGCGTAGTTGCCCTGCCCGGGCGAGCCGAGCGTGGCCGCGAGGGAGGAGAACGTCACGAACGCGGCGAGGTCCAGGTCGGCGGTGGCCTCGTGCAGCGCCCACCCGGCGTCGACCTTCGGCGCCATCACCGTGGCGATGGCCCGCTCGTCCAGCGAGGTGACGGTGGCGTCGGCGAGCACCCCGGCGGTGTGCACCACCGCGGTCAGCGGGTGCGCCGGGTCGACCCGGTCGATCAGCTCCCTGACCTGCGCGGGGTCGCTGACGTCGACCGCGACGGCGGACACCCGCGCGCCGGCGTCGGTCAGCTCGCGGACCAGGGCGGCGTAGTCGTCCCGGCCCGCGTCGTCGGGGTGCCGGCGGGAGGCGAGCAGCAGGTGCCGGGACTGGCCGCTGGCCACGAGGTGCCGGGCCACCACCCCGGCCAGGGTCCCGCCCGCGCCGGTGATCAACGTGGTGCCGTCCAGGTCCACCGGGGCGGGGATCCGCAGCACCACCTTGCCCACGTGCCGCGCCTGACTGATGTGCCGCAGCGCCTGACGGGCCTGCCGCACGTCCCACACCCGCACCGGCAGCGGACGCAGCACGCCCTGCTCGAACAGCGCCAGCAGCTCGGCCAGCATCTCCCCGATCCGGGCGCTGCCGGCCTCGTTCAGGTCGAACGACCGGTACGCGACGCCCGGGTGCTCGGCCGCCACCGTCTCCGGATCGCGGACGTCGGC
>NZ_QKKX01000067.1 GCF_003434305.1 Micromonospora sp. MW-13 | reverse complement strand
GACGAGGGGCACCGAGGCGGCCTGCGCGAACGACCAGCCGGCAGGCATCCGGGCGAGGCGCTGCCGGGGGGCGACCGCGAGCGGGCCGAAGCCCAGCTCGAACATGCCCATCACCCGGTCGCCGGGGGCCAGGTCGGTCACGCCCGGACCGACCTCCACCACCACGCCCGCGCCCTCGCTACCCATCACCGCCGACGGATCCGGGTACATCCCCAACGCGATCAACACGTCCCGGAAGTTCACCCCGGCCGCCCGCACCGCGACCCGCACCTGCCCCGCGTCCAGGGGGGCCGGGGCGGCCGGCACCAGCGCGACCCCGTCCAGGGTGCCGGGGGCAACAGCGGCCAGGTGCCACGGCCCGGACGGCGGCGGGGTCAGCTCGTCGGCCGTGGGCCGGACCAGCCGGGGCACGAACGTCCCGTCGGCGCGGACGGCGAGCTGGCCGCCGGTCGCCGACGGGTCGGCGGCGACGCCGGCCAGCACCGCGAGGGTCGCCGGGTCGAGCGGGCCCTCGACGTCGGCGAGGACGATCCGGTCGGGGTGCTCCGACTGCGCCGAGCGCAGCAGGCCCCACACGGCGGCGCCCGCCAGGTCGGTCACCTGGTCCTCGTCCCGGGCGACCACGGCGCCCCGGGTGACCACGACGAGCTTCGCGTCGGCGAGGGCGTCGGCGGCGAGCCAGGACCGCACCACGGTCAGAGCGGCGTTCGTGGTCGCGCGCACCGCGGCGGGCACGTCGGCGCCGATGGCCGCGGCGGGCGCCCACAGCAGGGTACGGGGGGACTCGGCCCGCGCGGCGGCGACCGCGTCGACGTCGGGGAAGGCCGGCAGGTCGAGCCCGGCGACCGACGGCCCGAGCAGCGCCCAGCCGGACAGGTCGTCCGCCGGGGTGATCTCCTCCGGCAGCCACGCCAGCTCGAACAGCGACCGCGCCGCCGCGCCCGGGGCGGCCACGCCGGTCACCTCCCGCAGCACGAGCGAGTCGACGGACACCACGGGCGCGCCCGACTCGTCCACCGCGACCACGCGCACGCCGGAGCCTTCGCGGGTCAGCCGGACCCGCAGCACCGACGCGCCCGACGCGTGCACCTGCACGCCCTCGAACGCGAACGGCACCCGCGCCCCACCGCCCTCACCGGCCAGCAGCGACGCCACCGGGTGCAACGCCGCGTCGAGCAGCGCCGGGTGCACCCCGAACGCCGCCGCGTCGCCCGCCACCTGCTCCGGCAGGGCCACCTCGGCATACGCCTCACCGGCCGCGGTCCACGCCCGGCGCAGGCCCTGGAACACCGGCCCGTACGCCAGACCGTGCCCGGCCAGCGCGGCATACCACCCGGTCAGGTCCACCTCGGACGCGCCGGCCGGCGGCCACTCCCCCAGCACCGGCTCGTCGGCCGACACCGGTTCCAGGACGCCCTCGGCGTGCCGGACCCAGGCCCCGTCGGCCTCCTCGTCCGGCTGCGAGTGCACGGTCAGGGACCGCGAGCCGGAGGCGTCGGCCGCGCCGACGCGCACCTGCACCCGCACCCCGCCCGACGCCGGCAGCGCCAGCGGCGTCAGCACGGTCAGCTCCCGCACCCGCGACGCGCCCACCTCGTCACCGGCCCGCACCGCCAACTCCACCAACGCCGTCCCCGGCACCACCACCGAACCGGCAACCACATGCTCGGCCAGCCACGGGTGGGTGGCGGCGGAGAGCCGCCCGGTCAACAGCACCTCGTCGTCCCCGGCGAGGCGCACCGCCGCGCCGAGCAGCGGGTGGCCCGCGACGCCCAGCCCGGCGCCGGACACGTCGCCGGCCCGCCACGACACCGCGTCGGGCCAGTACCGCTCCCGCTGGAACGCGTACGTCGGCAGCTCGACCCGCGTCGCCCCGGCCCCGGCGAACCACGGCTGCCACCCCACCGGCACGCCGTGCACGTGCAACTCGCCCAGGGCAGCCAGCAGCGCCTGCGACTCCGACCGGTCCCGGCGCTGCACCGCCACCGCCAACACGTCCCCGCCGGCCGGCAGCGCATCAGCCACCAGCGCCGTCAGGACACTCTGCGGGCCGACCTCCAGGAACGTGTCCACCCCGGCGTCGTGCAGGGCGGTGATCCCGTCGGCGAACCGCACCGCCTCCCGCACATGCCGCACCCAGTACTCCGGGGTACGCAGCTCCTCGCCGCCGGCGATCACGCCGGTCACATTCGACACCACCGGCAGCCGGGGCGCCACGAACGACAGCCCCGCCAGCACGGCCCGGAACTCGTCGAGCATCGGCTCCATCAACGGACTGTGGAACGCGTGACTCACCGCCAACCGACGGGTCCGGGCCCCCCGGCCCCGCCAAAGCTCCTCCAACTCGTCCAAGGCAAGGACCTCGCCCGACACCACCACCGACGCCGGCCCGTTCACCGCCGCGATCCCAACCCGGCCGGCAAAACCGTCCAGGCTCGACAGCACGTCCGCCTCGGACCCACCCACCGCCAGCATCCCGCCACCCGCCGGCAACGCCTGCATCAACCGACCCCGCGCCGCCACCAGGACACACGCATCCGCCAGCGACAACACCCCCGCCACATGCGCGGCCGTGATCTCACCGACCGAATGCCCACCCACGAAGTCCGGCACCACACCGAACGACTCCACCAACCGGAACAACGCCACCTCGACCGCGAACAACCCCGCCTGCGTGAACACCGTCTGGTCCAGCAGGCCCGCCTCGACGGAGCCCTCCACCGCGAACAGCACCGGCTTCAGCGGCTGCGGCAACAGCCCGTCCAGCAGCCCACACACCTCGTCCAGAGCCGACGCGAAGACAGGGAACTGGCCGTACAACTCGCGGCCCATCCCGGCCCGCTGCGCACCCTGACCGGAGAACAGCACCGCCAGCGGACCCCGGTCCGCCGCCTGACCCGCCACCACCACGCCCGACGACTCGCCTGAGGCCAGGGCACGCAGCCCGGCCAACAGGCCGTCCCGATCGGCGGCGGCCAGCACGGCCCGGTTGTCCAGGGTCGACCGGGACGTGACCGACGACCAGGCGATGTCCTCGGCGCGCAGGTCCCCGGCGCCGGCCAGCCAGTCGGCCCAGCGGCCGGCCTGGCCGGCGAGCGCGGCGGGGTGCGCGGCGGAGAGCAGGACCGGGGCGACCGGGAGCCGGCGGGACGGCGCGGGGGCGTCCGGCGGCGTCTCGGGGGCCGGGGCCTGCTCCAGGACGAGGTGGGCGTTGGTGCCGCTCATGCCGAAGGACGAGACGGCCGCCCGCCGGACGTGGTCGTCGCCGGCCCACGGGAGGGCGGTGTCGAGCAGGGACACCGTCCCCGTCGACCAGTCGACGTGCGGGGACGGCTGTGCCACGTGCAGGGTGGGCGGCAGCACGCCGTGCCGCATCGCCATCACCATCTTGATGACGCCGCCGGCGCCGGCGGCGGCCTGGGGGTGGCCGATGTTCGACTTCAGGGACCCCAGCCACAGCGGACGGTCGGCCGTCCGGCCCTGGCCGTAGGTGGCCAGCAGCGCCTGCGCCTCGATCGGGTCGCCGAGCCGGGTGCCGGTGCCGTGCGCCTCCACGACGTCGATGTCGGCCGGCGTCAGCCGGGCGTTCTCCAGCGCCTGCCGGATGACCCGCTGCTGGGCGGGGCCGTTGGGGGCGGTCAGGCCGCTGCTGGCGCCGTCCTGGTTGACGGCGCTGCCGCGGATCACCGCGAGGACGGGGTGGCCGTTGCGCCGGGCGTCGGAGAGCTTCTCGACGAGCAGCAGGGCGACGCCCTCGGACCAGCCGGTGCCGTCGGCGTCGGCCGAGAACGCCTTGCACCGGCCGTCGGAGGCGAGCCCGCGCTGCCGGGAGAACTCGACGAAGGCACCGGGGGTGGCCAGCACGGTCACGCCGCCGGCCACCGCGAGGGAGCACTCGCCGTCCCGCAGCGCCTGGCCGGCCAGGTGCAGGGCCACCAGGGAGGACGAGCAGGCGGTGTCGATCGTGACGGCCGGTCCCTCCAGGCCGAAGGAGTACGCCAGCCGGCCCGACATGACGCTCGCCGCGGTGCCGGTGAGGACGTACCCCTCGGTGCCCTCGGGCAGTTGCCGCAGGACGGTCGTGTAGTCCTGGCCGGCCGTGCCGACGAAGACGCCGGTGCGGCTGCCCCGCAGCGACGCGGCGTCGATGCCGGCCCGCTCGAAGACCTCCCAGGTCACCTCCAGCAGGAGCCGCTGCTGCGGGTCCATGGCCAGCGCCTCGCGCGGCGAGATCCCGAACAGGGACGGGTCGAACAGGCCGGCGTCTGCCAGGAAGCCGCCCCGGTTGCTGTAGGTGGTGCCCTGGTGGTCCGGGTCCGGGTCGTAGAGCCGGTCCAGGTCCCAGCCCCGGTCCTCGGGGAACGTGCCGGTGGCGTCCACGCCCCCGGCGACCAGGTCCCACAGGTCCTCGGGCGAGGCGACCCCGCCGGGGAACCGGCAGGCCATGCCGACGATCGCGATCGGCTCCGAATCCTCGTTCTCCAGCTCGCTCAGGCGCCGGCGCGCCAGACGGAGCTCGGAGGTCACCCACTTCAGGTGTTCGAGGAGCTTGTCTTCGTCCGCCATGACCCACCCGCCCAGAGCTTGCTATCGATCAGAATCTGCCGATTCGCTGACCACACCACCGCCGTCGGCCCGACTCCGCGCACACTTCGGTGGAGACATGACCATTCGGCGTATGGACGCAATTCCTATTTCAGTTTCTGTTTCCTGTCGTACCTGTTCAAGCGCCCGCCGCGGCACCGCACCGACCACCCTGCCGACCCATGCCCGCCACCGTGAGTGGACGGTACTGAGCGCCGACCTCGCCCCCAACCCCTAACGGACCCCTCATCGGCCGGCCCGGACGGGCCGTCGCGGTGGGCGTACCAGCGCAGGAATCGGCACGAACGGGGCCGGTCAGACGCGGTGCTGGACGGCCGGCGGCAGGATCTGGCGGAGCCGTCCGGGCGGCGTGGCACGGCGCCGCCACTCCCGTGGGTAGCCGACCGAGACCTCCTCGAAACGGACCCCGTCGTACCAGGTCGTCCGCGGGATGTGCAGGTGCCCGTACACCGCCACGCGGGCGTCGAAGCGCACGTGCCAGTCGGCCGTGGCCTCGGTGCCGCACCATTGCGCGAACTCCGGGTAGCGCAGAATCCGGGTGGGTTCCCGAACGAGCGGAAAGTGGTTGACCAGAATGGTGGGCAGCCCGTTCCGTTCCTCGGTGAGCCGCCGCTCGGTGTGGGTCAGCCGGGCCCGGCACCACGCGTCCCGCGTCGGGTACGGGTCGGGGTGCAGCAGGATCTCGTCGGTGCAGACCACGCCGACCTCGTGGGCCCGCGCGAGGGCCTGCTCCTTGGTGTACGTCCCGGGCGGCCGGAAGGTGTAGTCGTAGAGCACGAAGAGCGGGGCGACGAGCACCGGTTCGCCCTGCGGGTCCCAGATCGGGTAGGGATCCTCCGGGGTGACGATGCCGAGGCTGCGGCACAGCTCCACCAGGTGCTGGTAGCGGGCCTCACCCCGGAGCTGGACCGGGTCCTCGCGGGGCGTCCACAGCTCGTGGTTGCCCGGGGCCCAGACCACCTTCGCGAAGCGGCGGCTGAGCAGGCCCAGCGCCCACTCGATGTCGCTGAGGAACTCCCCGACGTCGCCGGCGACGATCAGCCAGTCGCCGTCGGCCTCCGGCCGCAGCCCCTCGACGACGGCCCGGTTCTCCTTGTAGACCACGTGCAGGTCGCTGATGGCGAGCAACTGAGGCAGGCCCGATCCGGCCACCCGGACCTCCGTCCATTCCGGGTACCGCGCGCACCCACATCCGTGCCGATCGGCCGCCGCGAGGCAGGACGAGACGGCCTGACGTGGTCCGACCTTACGAAGCCCGCCCCGGCCAGGCACACCCCTAGCCGGCAGGTCGGCACCCCTAGGGCTGACGTGGGCCTACGCCGGGCCGGCCCTGTTGCCGGTCCGCCCGCGCCGCCGCCCCGGGGCGGCGGTGGTCCTCGCCCTGTGCTCAGGACTTGCCGAACTCCCGTTGGATGATGTCGAACAGCTCCTCCCGGCTGGCCGTGTCGAGTTCCCCGGCGGTCTCCGCCGGCGCGGGGACGGCGGTGCCGCCCGGCCGGCGGGTCCGCCACTTGGCCAGCATGTTCTCCAGGCGACCGATGACCGCCTCGTCGACCTGGTCGGCCGCCTCGCCGAGGAGCTGGTCGAGTCGTTCGACCTCGGCGGCGATCGGCAGCGCCGGCTGCTCCGGCACCAGCCCGGCCCGCAGGTGCTCGGCGAGAGCACCGGGGGTGGGGTGGTCGAAGATCAGCGTCGCGGGCAGGCCGAGACCGGTCTCGGCGGTCAGCCGGTTGCGCAGCTCGACTGCGGTGAGCGAGTCGAAGCCCAGTTCGAGGAATCCGCGGCCCGGCCTGATCGCGGCGGGCGTGGCGTGCCCGAGCACCGTCGCGGCGGTGCCGCGTACCAGGTCGAGCAGGATGCGCTCGCGCTCGGCCGCCGACGCGACGGCCAGCCGTTCGCGCAGGGCCGACGGCGCGCCCCCGGCGTCGCCGGGGGGCTGGTCCTCGGGCGTGGGCTGCGCCTCGGGGATCTCGGTGAGCAGCGGACTCGGCCGCAACGCCGTGAACGACGACGCGAACCGGTCCCACCGCACGTCCGCCACCACCACCGACACGTCGCCCACCTCCAGCGCCCGCGCCAACCCCACCACCGCCGACTCCGGCGCCATCGCCACCAGGCCGCGCCGGCTGAGCTGCTCGCCCACGTCACCGACGGCCATTCCCACCTCGGCCCAGGGGCCCCAGGCCACCGACGTACCCACCAGCCCTCGGGCCCGCCGCGACGCCACCAGCCCCTCCACGAACGCGTTCCCCGCCGCGTAGCCCGCCTGACCCGCCGAACCCCACACCCCGGCGATGGACGAGAACACCACGAACGCGTCCAACTCCGCGCCGGCCAGCAACTCGTCCAACACCACCGCGCCGCCGACCTTCGCCCGCAGCACCTCGCCCAGTTCCTCCTTGCCCACCTCACCCAGCGGCGACATCTGCGCCACCCCCGCCGCGTGCACGACCGCCCGTACCCGATCACCACGCCCCGCCAACCCCGTCAGCAGCGCCGCCATCGCGGCCCGGTCCGCCACGTCGCACGCCACCACCGACACCCGCACCGACGACCCCCGCAACCGCTCCACCACGCCCGCACCGTCCGTACCCAACCCGTCCTCACCCCGCCGGGACACCAGCACCACGTGCTCCGCGCCCACCTCCGCCGCCCACTCCGCCACCCGCAACCCCAGGCCGCCCGTGCCACCCGTCACCAACACCGTGCCGGACAACCGCACGCCGGTACCCGCGCCGGAACCCACGTCGGCCCGCACCAACCGCCGCACGAACACCCCCGACGACCGCACCGCCACCTGGTCCTCCGCGCCACCCACCAGCACCCCGCACAACCGGTCCCACACCCACCCCTCCGCCACACCGGGCACATCCACCAGCCCACCCCACAGGCCGGGCTCCTCCAGACCCACCACCCGGCCCAGACCCCACACGGCAGCGCCGTCGACGTTCTCGACAGCCTCCGAACCACCCACCGCCACCGCACCACTGGTCAGCCACCACACGCGACCGCCGACGCCGGCCACGGTCAGGGCCTGGACCACCGTCAGCGCCGCCGACACGGCGGCGGCGGCCGGGGTCACGCCCGGCTCGGCGGCGGCCGGGGTCACGCCCGGCTCGGCGGCGGCCGGGGTCACGCCCGGCTCGGCCGTGGCGGCCAGGGACAGTAGGGACAGCACGCCGTCGACCCGGCCGTCGGGCCCGGCCGCCTCGCGCAGTCGTCGCGCCACCGCGTCCCGGTCCACGCTGTCCAGCACCACCGGGACGGCCCGCGCGCCCCGGGCCGCCAGCGCGGCCACGGCCGGGTGGTCCTCCTGCCCCGGCGACGCGAGCACCAGCCAGGTTCCGGTGAGCGCGCCGGCGGCGGGCAGGGTCGCGGTACGCCACACCACCCGGTAACGCCACGAGTCGACGGCCGATCGCCGTTGGGCGTCCCGGCGCCACCGCGCCAGCTTGGGCAGCAGGGCCGCGGAGGACTCGCCCGCGGCCACCGCCAACTCGTCGCCCAGGACGCCGAGGTCGCCGGACTCGACCGCCGCCCAGAACCGCTCGTCCGACGGCCCGCCCGCAGCGGCCGGGGCGGTTGCCGGCTCGGGGTCCGCCAGCCAGTAGCGCTGCCGGTCGAAGGCGTAGGTCGGCAGGTCGACCACTCTCGGCCGGACACCCGCCTGCGCCAGATAGGCAGACCAGTCCACCGACACCCCTGCCGCGTGCAACTGACCGACCGCCGCCAGCAGGGACTCCACCTCGGAACGGTCCCGACGCAGCACCGCGACCCGGCGCACCTCGCCGTCACCGGCCACCTCGGCCACCATCGCCGTCAGAACCGCATCCGGACCCACCTCCAGGAACGTGTCCACCCCAGCAGCACACAACGCACCC
>NZ_QKKX01000066.1 GCF_003434305.1 Micromonospora sp. MW-13 | reverse complement strand
ACCCCGTCGGCGAACCGCACCGGCTGCCGCACATGCCGCACCCAGTACTCCGGGTCCACCAACTCCAACGGATCCGCCATTGCACCCGACACGTTCGACACCACCGGCACCGCCGGAACCCGCCAGTCCAACCCCGCCACCACCGCGCGGAACCCGTCCAGCATCGGCTCCATCAACCGGGAGTGGAACGCATGCGACACGGCGAGAGACCTGGTCCGCCAGCCCCGGCCCCGGCAGGTGGCCACCACCATCTCGACCTCGTCAGCCGCGCCGGACACCACCACCGCCGCCGGCCCGTTCACCGCCGCCACGTCCACGGCCGCACCGGTCACCTCGATGACCAGACACACATCAGCCTCCGACGCCGCCACCGCCGCCATCACCCCACCCGCCGGCAACGCCTGCATCAACCGACCACGCGCCGCCACCAGCGTGCACGCGTCCTCCAACGACAACATCCCCGCCGCATACGCCGCCGTCACCTCACCAACCGAATGCCCCGCAAAGAAGTCCGCCCGCACCCCCCACGACCGCAACAACTCCCACAACGCCACCTCCACCGCAAACAACCCCGCCTGCGCAAACACCGTCCGATCCAGCGCACCCGGCGACCCACCGGACCACACGACGTCCCGCAACGAGCCCGGCAGCTCGCCGTCGATCAGCCCGCACACCCGGTCGAAGGACTCCGCGAACACTCCGAACCGGTCGTACAACTCCCGACCCATCCCGACCCGCTGCGAACCCTGACCGGTGAACAACACCGCCCGACGACCCGCCGACACCACACCCGCCACCGCCACGCCACCAGCCGCCACCGCATCCAGACCC
>NZ_QKKX01000065.1 GCF_003434305.1 Micromonospora sp. MW-13 | reverse complement strand
GCCACGAGATCGTCCACGCGCGAGCCCCACACCACCGCCCGGTGCTCCAACGCCGCCCGCGACGACACCAACGACCACGACACGTCCACGGCCGACAGGCCGGACCGACCCCGCGCGAACGCCGCCAACCGCGCCGCCTGACCCACCAACGCCCGCTCCGAACGCCCCGACACCACCCACGGCACCGGCAACCCGGGAGCCACCCGCGCCGGCGGAACCGACTCCACCACCGACTCCGGACCGGGCTGCTCGATGATCACGTGGGCGTTGGTGCCGGAGATGCCGAACGACGACACCCCCGCCCGACGCGGACGGTCCACCCCCGGCCACTCCCGCGACTCCGTCACCAGAGTCACCGCGCCCGACGACCAGTCCACGTGCGAGGACGGCTCGTCCACGTGCAGCGTCGCCGGCACGACGCCCTCCCGCATCGCCAGGATCATCTTGATGATTCCCGCGACGCCGGCGGCGGCCTGGGTGTGACCGATGTTCGACTTCACCGAACCCAGAAGCAACGGCTCATCCCGGCCCTGCCCGTAGGTGGCCAGCAGAGCCTGCGCCTCGATCGGATCACCCAACGTCGTACCCGTGCCATGCGCCTCGATGACGTCCACGTCGACCGGCGACAGACCCGCGCTGGCAAGGGCCTGCCGGATCACCCGCTGCTGCGACGGACCGTTCGGCGCGGTGAGCCCGTTCGACGCACCGTCCTGGTTCACCGCCGAACCCCGCACCACCGCCAGAACCCGCCGACCCTCCCGCCGCGCGTCCGACAACCGCTGCACCAGCAGCACACCGACGCCCTCCGACCAACCCGTCCCGTCCGCCGCCTCGGCGAAGGACTTGCACCGCCCGTCGGCCGAGAGCCCGCCCTGGATCGAGAACTCCGCGAAGGTGGCCGGGGAGGCCATGACGCAGACGCCGCCGGCCAGCGCGAGGTCGCACTCGCCGGACCGCAGTGCCTGGGCCGCGAGGTGCAGCGCCACCAGCGAGGACGAGCAGGCGGTGTCGACCGTCACCGCCGGCCCCTCGAACCCGAACGAGTACGCCACCCGACCGGACAGCACGCTGGTCGCGTTGCCGGTGAGCAGGTGCCCGCCGACCTCCTGGGCCCGGCCGACGGATCCGCTGGCGTACCCCTGGAAGCTGGCGCCGGCGAAGACGCCGACGGCACCGCCCTTGAGGCTGGTCGGGTCGAGGCCCGCCGACTCGATGGCCTCCCAGGACGTCTCCAGCAGCAGCCGCTGCTGCGGGTCCATCGCGAGGGCCTCGCGCGGCGAGATGCCGAAGAACTCCGCGTCGAACTCGCCGGCGTCGTAGACGAAGCCGCCCCTGCGGACGAAGGACGTGTCGGACATGCCGCTGTCCAGGATGCCGTCCCACCCCCGGTCGAGCGGGAACTCCGAGATGCCGTCCCGGCCGGCGGCGAGCAGTTGCCACAGCTCGTCGGGCGTGCCGACGCCGCCGGGCAGGCGGCAGCCCATCCCGACGATGACGATCGGATCGTCGTCCAGCGCGGCGGTGCGGCGGGCGGCGGGCGAGTCGCCCGACGCTCCGATCACGGTGTCGCGCAGGAAGGCCGTCAGGGCCGCCGGGGTCGGGTGGTCGAAGACGAGGGTGGTGGGCAGCGTGAGGCCCGTCTCGGCGGTCAGCCGGTTGCGCAGCTCGACGGCCGTGAGCGAGTCGAACCCGAGGCGCTGGAAGGCCCGGTCCGCCGGGACGGCCTGCGCGCCGGAATGGCCGAGCACCGCGGCGACCTGGGACCGTACGAGGTCGAGCAGGAATGCCTCGGCCTCCGCCTCCGGCAGGCCCGCGAGCCGCCCACGCAGCGCGGACGTCCCGTCGGTGGTGGCATCCGGGTTCGGGGTGGCCGCCGCGAGTGCCGCCTGGGCCTCGGGGATCTCGGTGAGCAGCGGACTCGGCCGCATTGCCGTGAACGACGACGCGAACCTGTCCCACCGCACGTCCGCCACCACCACCGACACGTCACCCACCGCGAGCGCCCGTTCCAGCCCCGCCACCGCCAGCTCCGGCGCCATGCTCACCAGGCCCCGCCGGCTCAGCTGTTCACCGGCCTCACCCACCGCCATTCCCGCCTCGGCCCAGGGGCCCCAGGCCACCGACGTTCCCGCCAGGCCCCGGGCCCGCCGCGACACCACCAACCCGTCGACGAACGCGTTCGCCGCCGCGTACCCCACCTGCCCCGCGCTGCCCCACACGCCCGCGATCGACGAGAACACCACGAACGCGTCCAGGTCTGCACCCGCCAACAGCTCGTCCAGCACCACCGCGCCGCCGACCTTCGCCCGCAGCACCTCCGCCAGCTCTGCCGGGCCCACCTCGCCCAACGGCGTCATCTGCGCCACCCCGGCCGCGTGTACCACCGCCCGCACCCGATCACCACGCTCGGCCAATCCCGCCAGCAACTGCGCCACGGCAGCACGATCGGCCACATCGCACCCCACCACCGACACCCGCGCACCCGAGCCCCGCAGACCCGCCACCGCGCTGTCCACCCCCGGCGCGGTCTCGCCGCGCCGGGACACCAGCACGACATGCTCCGCGCCGACGCCCACCGCCCACTCGGCCACCCGTACACCCAACGCGCCCGTGCCGCCCGTCACCAACACGGTTCCCGACAACCGCACACCGCCACCGCCAGCGTCCGCACCGGCCCGCACCAGCCGCCGCACGAACACCCCGGACGGCCGCACCGCCACCTGGTCCTCATCGCCACCCGCCAACACCCCGCACAACCGATCCCACGCCCACTCGTCGACCACGCCGGGCAGGTCCACCAGGCCACCCCAACGGCCCGGCTCCTCCAACGCCACCACCCGTCCCAGACCCCAGACGGAGCTGGCCGTGGCGTCGACTTCCGTGTCGTCGGAGCCGCCCACGGAGGCCGCACCGCTGGTCAGCCACCACAGGCGACCGTCGATGTCGGTCGTGGCCATCGCCTGGGCCACCGTCAACGCTTCGGCCACCCCGGCCCCGGCGAGGGAGATCACGGACAGCAGCCCGGCGACGGTCTCGCTGGTGTCCACCGCGCCGGCGAGCTGCCGCGCGATCCGGTCCCGGTCCACGGCGTCGATCACCACGGGGACGACCCGGGCGCCCCGGGCCGCCAACGCGGCGACCGCAGGGTGCTCCTCCTGGCCGGGCAGCATCAGCACGAGCCACGAGCCCGTCAGGCCGGTACGCCCGTCCACTTGGTGCGAGCGCCACCCGACGCGGTAGCGCCAACCGTCGACGGTCGAACGCCGCTGGGCGTCCCGACGCCACTGGGCGAGCTTCGGCAGCACCGCGCCGAACGGCTCGTCCGCGCCCACGCCCAGCTCGCCGCCGAGCAGGCCCGGGTCGCCCGACTCCACCGCCGCCCAGAACCGGCCGTCGAGGGCGGTGGCCGGGGTGTCGACCTCGGCCGAGGTCGACGGCTCGGCCCAGTACCAGGTGCGGTCGAAGGCGTAGCTGGGCAGGTCGACCACTCTCGGCCGGACACCCGCCTGCGCCAGATAGGCAGACCAGTCCACCGACACCCCTGCCGCGTGCAACTGACCGACCGCCGACAACAGCGACTCCACCTCGGAACGGTCCCGACGCAGCACCGCGACCCGGCGCACCTCGCCGTCACCGGCCACCTCGGCCACCATCGCCGTCAACACCGCGTCCGGACCCACCTCGCAGAACGTGTCCACCCCCGCGGACCGCAGCGCCGTC
>NZ_QKKX01000064.1 GCF_003434305.1 Micromonospora sp. MW-13 | reverse complement strand
CCAGTTCTACGACGAGCACACCCGCCTACGCGAGGCCGCCGACCTCGAAGCACAGCGGGCCTACTGGCGCAGGCAACTGCGCGGGCTCTCCCGCCAGGGCGAGGGCCGGCCCCAGGAGCTGCTGGTGGAGACCCCGACCTGGGGCCCCAAGGCCGGGCACATCGCCACCGTCACCCCCGACGTGCTGGAACGCTGGGACCGCGCCGCCCGGGAACACCGGTTCAGCCGCTCCAGCTACTTCGCCGCCGCCTACGCCACCGCGCTGCGCGCCATCCACCAGCAGGACGACATCGCCATGCTGATGATCGTCGCCCAGCGCGGCAGCCGGATCCTCGACTCCACCTTCACGAGCCGGATCAGCTCCAACTGCCTCCGGGTCCGGTTCGACGGGCCGGAGAAGAACCTGATCCGGGCCGTCCAGCGGACCGTCGACGAGCTGATGGCCGCCCAGGACGTCGCGTTCCTGGAGATGACCACCGACCCGGTCCTCGACATGTCCCGCGAGGTGGCCAACAGCATGCCCTCCTTCGCCTACCAGGACAACGTCGTCCTTCCGCTGGAGCTGCCGGGCTGCCGGACCGAGGAGGTCGTCGAGCCGTACGCCCGGGAGTGGTCGGGCGCCTGCCTCGTCGAGGTGCTGCCCGGCAACGGGGACGTCCTCCTGCGCGTCACCGTCCGCACCGACCTGGTCCCGGCCCCCGTCGCCGAGATGCTGGCGGCCGAGATGCTGCGCTTCCTCGAAGCCGGCCCCGAGGGCGTCGACCACGCTCGCTGAGCGGTCCCGCCGGACGCTGCCCCGGCCCGCCATCGTCACGCCGACGTTGGCGGGCCGGTCGCGGATCTGGGCCGGGAAGCGGAAGGGCGCGCTCACCGGGTCAGGCCGACCAGGGCGGCCAGGTGCGCCACGCCGGCCGGCATCGGGCCGCCGCGCGCCACGTCGGCGATCACCGTACGCGCCAGCGGCCGGCACCGGATCTCGGCCGGCGCGGTCCGTTCGGCGTCGACCAGGGCGCGCCCCGCCCGCAACAGGTCACCGACGTGCAGGTACGCCCGCGCGGCGGCCACCAGGTGCGCGGCCCGGTGCTCGACCGGCAGGCGCCCCCACCCGCTTCGGCCGGTCGCCTTCTCGTGCCAGGTGACCGCCGCACCCGCCACTGGGCCACCCGCCGACCTATCGGCAGCTCACCGCTCTCCACGACGCCACCGCCCGGTCCGGCACCGCCCGAGTGGTCTCCTCCACCGGTATCCGATCCGCCTCGGCCTGCTCCAACAAGGATTATGGCAGCAGGTTGATGCCCATCCGGCCGGCCAGCACCCGCAGGTCGTCCGGGATCGCGCAGCGCCTCGCCCGCTGCGCCATCGCCACGACCGCGCCCTGAGCGAGGGGGTTCAGGGCGAATGGCACCGGCGCGGCCTGCTCAGCCCGCACGAACGCGGCCAGCGCCTCGGCATCCCGGCGACCGGTGTCGGCCAACGCGCGGCCGACGTCGAGCCGGTAGGACATCTGGCGGTTCGTCGCCACCAGGACCTGCGGCCGAACCGTCCGGGACAGCTCGATCACCCGGCCGGGCTCACCCGACTCGGCCGCGATGGACATCTCCCACAGCTTCACGTTGGTCGGCCCGAACCCACACCCGTTGAAGCCGGCCCCGTCCGGCGGGTCTCCGAGGGTCGCCGCCTCCCGGGCCGCCTCGGCGAGATGGTCCCGCGCGACGTCCGGACGACCGCTCACGGTCGAGGTCAGCGCCGCCGAGAGGTGGAGCTGGCCGAGCATCTGTCGGACCCGCTCGTCGGCCGCATCGGCCTGGAGCCCGACCAGCGACCGGTCGGCGGCCCGGGCCGCGAGTGGCGCGGATTCGATCGGCAGGCTCTGCGCGTACGCGAACCGGGACGCCCCGATCCACGCCGGATCCTCGACTTCCTCGGCAGCCGACACCGCGACCCGTGCGGTGTTGAGCGCCAGATGCCGGTAGCCGAGGTGCCGCAGGCACGTCGAAGCCTGGTAGGCCACCTGGGCGAGCACGGTGCCGTCGACAGCGGCGGCGTCGAGCAGGAGGCCGGGGAGGAGTCGGGCCATCGCCGGATAGTTGGATCGGGTACGGAGCTGATCGCTACGGGAGATGTCGCCGGCCAACTCGTCCCTGCCACGGGTCGACGGCCGGCGCTCGCCATCCTCGATCTCGATCAGCGCGGACCAGATCGCCGGAACGCACTCGGCCGCGCTGTCCCGCGCCGGGTCGCCGGGTTCCGTGCCCTGGCCGAGCAGGTCCGCCACCGTCACCTGGAGAGCGGCGGCTACGGCGACGAGAGTGGAACGACGGTCGATGGTCTTCCGGCCGGACTCGACCTGCGAGATGTAGGACTGGCTGACGCCGGCGAGTCCGGCGAGGACAGCTTGCGTCATCCCGCTACGGCGCATCCGCCAGTACCGGATCCGGGCACCGATGGTGTCGGTCTTCATGGCCATGGCTTCGCCCACTTCCCAGGTAGCGGACCGGGGCGGTGGCCGCCTCCACCCGGACGGACCACCACCACGGACGGTACATCGACCAGATTCAGGAGCGTAACGGTCCATGCCGGGAACATGTCCGTTGTCCGCTGTCACCACATCGGACAAGTCGGGCGGCACGCCCCGCGCGCCTCGCGCAGCACCGGGGCTTCCGCGAGTCATTCGTCGGGCGGCGTCGCCCACGATGCTGGGCACGAGCCTGGAGATGCCCCGGGTCGAGCCCGGCCGGGTCAGGGGACGAGGGCCACCGGGCAGTGGGCCAGCAGGTCCGTCGGTGCGTGCGCGACCACGTCCGGGCCGGCGGCGAGCAGCGCGGCGATGTCCCCGCCGTGCCAGGTGGTGGCGACCGTGGTGGCGCCGGCGTCCCGGCCGCTGAGCAGGTCGATCACCGCGTCGCCGACCATCATGGCCTGGGCCGGCGGCACGTCGAGGTGGCCGAGCGCCTGGAGCACGATGTCCGGGGCGGGCTTCGGGCGGGCCACCTCGTCGGAGCCGATCACCTGGTCGAACAGGCCCAGCACGCCGAGCGTGTCGAGCAGCGAGCGGGCCCGGGGGCCGCTCTTGCCGGTGGCGATGGCCATCCGGATGCCCCGGGCGTGCAGCTTCTCCAGGGTGTCCCGGACGCCGGGGAACAGCGGCACCAGGTGGGCCATCCGGTAGCTCTCCCGGACGAACGGTTCCTCCATCTCCAGCGGCAGCCCCATCAGCCGCATGATGTCCGGGAAGTACCGGCCCATGTGCTGGTTGTACTCCTCGAACGGCGCCGGTCCGTCGCCCACCACCTCCGCGTACGCGATGCTGAACGCCTCGCGCATGACGGCGGAGCTGTCGACGATGACGCCGTCGAGGTCGAACACGACCGCGCGGATCGGGCCCCGGCCGGGCGTCGGGCGGGTCACGTCGACGGTGGACGGTGGATGGCTCATGGCTGCTCCCCGGAGCGAGTGAGGTCGCCGGTGGTTCTCACCGGTCGCGTTGGCCCGCCAGCACGTGCTCCCGCTCCGGCTCGGTGGGCCGGGCGGAGTGGTAGATCCGTTCGATGATGTCGATGGTCCGGCGGGCCTCGGCGACGGCCACGCCCCGGCTGGCCGGGGCCGCGAGCAGCCCGGGCAGGGCGTCGAGCTGGCGGTCGTACTCGGCGCCGATCGCCTCCTCGGGCAGCGGCAGCCGGACGGTCTCGCCGGCGCGGGTGCGGGTGAGCACCGGCGCCGGCTCCCGGTTCGGGCTGAACCCGAACGTGCAGCGCAGCGTGGCCGACCCGGTGGCGCCCTGCACGGTGATCGTGGTGCGGTCGAGGGCCTCGTGCGACGCCCAGCAGGCGTGCAGGGCGACCGAGGCGCCACCGTCGGTGAGCAGGAACCCCCGGGCGGTGTCCTCGACGTCGCCGCGGGACCGGCCCCCGGTCCCGGCCTCGCTGCGCCAGGCGGCGTGCGCGGCGCTGTCGTTGACGAAGTCGTCGGAGACGCTGCCGATGGCGTGGCTGACCCGGGTGTCCGGGCCGAGCATCGGCAGGACGGTGTCGAGCAGGTGCCAGCCGAGGTCGACCAGCGCGCCGCCGCCGGAGAGGTCGCGGCGGGTGAACCAGCCGCCCGCGTCGGGCACCCCCCGGGCGCGGACCCAGGCCACGTCGACGTGCCGGACTGGGCCCAGCCCGCCGGCCACCTCCGCCAGCGCCCGGACGTCGGCCCGCCACCGGGCGGCGCTGCCGGCCAGCAGCACGGTGCCGCCGTCGCGCTCCGCGGCGGCGAGCAGCTCCGCCTCGGCGGAGGTGAGGCAGACCGGCTTCTCCAGGAACACCGGTACGCCCCGGCGCAGCAGCCGGGCGGCGACCGCGGCGTGCAGGTGGTTGGGGACTGCCACCACCACCAGGTCGACCGCGCCCGCGGGCAGGTCGTCGACGTCGGCGTACGCGAAGGGCACCGCGTGGGTGTCGCGGGCGGTGTCCCGGACGGCCGGCTGCGGGTCGACCAGGGCGGTCACCTCGAAGGCCGGGTGCGCGGCGAGCCGGGGCAGCCAGATCTCCCGCCCGGCCCAGCCGAGGCCGGCCACCGCGACCCGGACCGGACGGTCGGGCGCGGCGGCCGGGGGCAGGCCGGTCATTCGGCGAGGACGTCGGCCAGCACGGCGGCGATGTCGTGCATCTGCTGCTCGGTGCCGAGCAGGGTGCGGTGGTGCAGCCAGACGCAGTCGGAGTGGATCTGCTCGACGTTGGGGCAGCGGGCGGCGATCGCCTCGATGCTCTCGTCGGGGGCGCCGGCCTCCCAGAAGCCCTCACACCGGTAGATGGCCCGGAACGCCACGAACGCCGGTACGCCCCGGGCGATGAGCGCGTCGACCACGGCGCGGCGCCGCTCCAGGGTGATCCCCGGGATCCGGAACATGGCCATGTAGTGCGGGTTGCGGTCGGTGCGCGGGTCGGTGCGCTGGGGCACCACGCCGGGGATCTCGGCAAGCAGGCTGGACAGCAGCGGCCACCGCTGCTCGCGCACCTCGATCTGGCCGTCGAGGCGGGCGAGCTGGGCGCGCAGCACGGCGGCGCTGAACTCGTTCATCCGGTAGTTGGAGCCGGTGGTGCGGTGCAGGTAGTCCCGGTCGGTGCGGGGCCGGCCGCAGCTGTGCACGACGAACGCCCGTTCGCGGGTCTCCTCGTCGGGGAAGAGCACCGCGCCGCCCTCGCCGGCGGTCATCAGCTTGCCGTTCTGGAAGCTGAACGCGGCCACCGAGCCGAGCGCGCCGGCCCGCTTGCCCTGCCACTGGGCGCCGTGGGCGTGCGCGGCGTCCTGGAGCAGCGCCACCCCGGCATCTGCGGCGATCTTGTCCAGCGCGTCCATGTCGGCGAACTGGCCGGCCATGTGCACCGGCATGATGGCCCTGGTGCGGTCGGTGATCGCGGCGGCGACGGCGGCCGGGTCGACACAGTAGGTGTCCAGGTCGACGTCGACCGGCACCGCGACCGCGCCGAGGCGCTGCGCGGCCAGCGACGACGAGATGAAGGTGAAGGCGGGGACGATCACCTCGGTGCCGGGCCCGACGCCGAGCACCTCCAGGGCGACCTCCAGGGCGTGGGTGCCGTTGGTGACGGCGAGCGCGTGCGGCGTGCCGTGGTACGCGCCGAACTCCGCCTCGAAGGTGTCTACCTCGCTCCCGCCCATCCGCCACCACTGACCCTGCTCCAGGGCGCGGACCAAGCCGGCTCGTTCCTCGTCACCGAACTGCGGCCACTCGGGGAACTCCGGCACCGTTGACGGCTGACCACTCATGACTTCCCACTTCCCAATCCAGGAGGACCAGCGGTTCCCGACCGTCCCGCGGCGGCTTCGCGCATCCCGCGGACCCGGGCTCGCCCGCCGCGGCGGGCCTGCGCCGGTCGGCCGGTCGAGCGGGGACGCCACCGTCTGAGCGGACAGCGTCATCGGCTCGCGGTGGACGCTAACCGACCCGGCAGGACGCTCACCTCCCCTAACAGCCCCTACCCACCCCTTAGTTCGACGGCGGGCCGGGGGCGGGCGGCGCGGGCGGGGCCGGCGGCGTAGTAAGACTGCGGGGAATCTGTCGCCGGCCCGGCGGGGGCCAGCCATGCGAGGTGGCCGTACCCGGGCCGCTTCCCGCGAGGTGAGCTGTGTCCGACGTGCTGCTGTTGAACGGTCCGAACCTCGGCATCCTCGGCCGACGCGAGCCGGAGATCTACGGCACCGACACCCTCGCGGACATCGAGCGGGCCGTCGGCGAGGAGGTCGCGGCGCGGGGCTGGCGGGTGGTCGCGGTGCAGCACGACTGCGAGGGCGCCCTGGTCCGCGCCGTGCAGGAGAACTACGACACGGTGGGCGCGATCGTGAACCCGGGCGCCCTGATGATCGCGGGCTGGAGCCTGCGCGACGCGCTGGCCAACTATCCGCGGCCGTGGATGGAGGTCCACCTGTCCAACGTGTGGGCCCGGGAGAGCTTCCGGCACGACTCGGTGCTCGCCCCGTTGGCCAGCGGGATCATCGTCGGGCTGGGCTCGCTGGGCTACCGGCTGGCCGCCCGCGCGCTGGTCGCCACCGTCGACTGAGGACGCCGCCCGGCCCGGCCCGGCGCCGCGCGTACCGGGCCAGCCGGCCGTCCGGCCGATAGGGTCGGCCGGGCCCTGACCCCCTCCGAGAAGGAAGTGAACGTGCAGATTCCCATCATCGTCCTCAGCATCATCCTGGCCACGGTCTTCGCCGCGCTGGCCTACCCCAAGCTCACCGGCCAGGCGCAGATGCGCGAGCGGATGGCCCACCTCGGCGTCTCCCCCGGGCTGACCAAGGTGATCGGCAACCTGGAACTGGCCGCGGTCGTCGGCCTGATCTTCGGCCTGTACTGGGCACCGGCCGGGATCGCGGCGGCGATCGGCCTCACCCTCCAGATGATCGGCGCGGTGATCTTCCACCTGCGCGCCCGGGACCCGATCTCGGTGGCGGCGATGCCCGCCGTGTTCGGGCTGGCGACAGCCGCGGTCGCGGTGCTGCACGTGCTGCAGGGCTGACCGCCGGTGCCGGGACGGACCGACACCGGCGTGCTCGGGGTCGACATCGGGGGCACCAAGGTCGCGCTGCGGGCCGAGCGGGCCGCGTCCGCGCCGGTCGTCGACCCGGGGGCGTACGAGCAGCCCGGGACCGTCGCGTCGCGGGCGTACGAGCGGACCCTGACCTGGCCCGCCGGCGGCGCCGAGGCGGACGTGGCGGCGCTGGCGGACGCGGTCGACGCGCTGCGCGCGGAGTCCGGCTGGCGGCTGGCGGCGGTCGGGGTGGCGATGCCCGGCACCACCGACCCGACCGGCCGGGTGACCGTCTGGCCGGGCCGGCCGAGCTGGGCCGGGCTGCGGCTCGACAAGGCGCTGCGCCGGATCTTCCCCGGCAGCCGGACCGCCTGGGCCGACGACGGTGACCTCGCGGCGCTCGCCGAGGCCCGGCACCTCGGCGCGGACGACGTCGTCTACCTCGGGGTGGGGACCGGGGTGGGCGGGGGTGTGGTGCTCGGTGGCCGCCCGCTGCCCGGGGCCGGCCGGGGCTCGCCCGAGGTCGGGCACATGGTCGTCGCCGTCGACGGGCCGCGCTGCGACTGCGGGCGGCACGGCTGCCTCCAGGCGATCGCCTCCGGCCCGGCCACACTGCGCCGGGCCGCCGCCGCGCGGGGCGCCGCGGTGAGCTTCGCCGAGCTGCGCGACGGGCTGGAGCGGGACCGGCGGTGGGCCCACGACGCGGTCCAGCCGAGCGGTACGGCCCTCGCAGCGGCCGTGGTCAGCCTCGGCGAGCTGGTCGACCCGTCGGTGGCAGTGCTGGGCGGCGGGTTCGCCGCCGGGCTGCCGGGCTTCGTCGGGCTGGTCGCGCGGGAGGTGGCCCGGCTGGCCCGGCCCGGCCGCCCGGCGCCGGCCGTGCGGGCCGCCGCGCTGGGCGGGCTCTCCTCGCTGCACGGCGCCGTGGCGCTGGCCCGGAACCTGACCGCGTCCCCCTGAGTCGGCCCGGATCGCGGGCCGCCGCTTCTCCGAGAGGAAACCAGCATGATCAGCATTGGTGTCGTTGTCGGCAGCACCCGCCCGGGCCGCAAGGCGGAGGCGGTGGCCCGCTGGGTGCGCGACATCGCCGCCCAGCGGGGTGACGCGACCGCCGAGCTGGTGGACCTCGCCGACCACGCCCTGCCGCACCTGAACACGCCGCTGCCGCCGTCGATGGCCCCGTCGAGCGACCCGGCGGTGCGTCGCTGGGCCGCCCGGATCGCCGCGTTCGACGCGTACGTGTTCGTCACCCCGGAGTACAACCACTCGGTGCCCGGGGTGCTCAAGGACGCGATCGACTTCCTCTACCGGGAGTGGACGAACAAGGCGGCCGGGCTGGTCAGCTACGGCGTGCACGGGGGCACCCGGGCGGCGGAGCACCTGCGGCTGGTCCTCTCCCAGGTCGAGGTCGCCGACGTCCGGTCCCAGGTGGCGCTGTCCCTGGTCACCGACTTCGTCGACTTCCGCGAGTTCCGGCCCGCCCCGGCGCAGGCCAAGGCGGTCGGCGAGATGCTCGACCAGGTCGTCGCGTGGGGCGGCGCGCTGCGCCCCCTACGCGGGCGCTGACCCGTCGGGGCATTCAGGATCAACCTCGACCGGAACAGCGCGGCCAGGCTGACCGCGGGGAACCCGCACTTCACCGCGTACGGCCGCCCGGCCCCGGGCTCACGGGATCGTCACCCCGTACGCGGCCAGGATCTCGTTGATCGGCTGGTAGTAGGTGGTGCCGCCGCTGGTGCAGTTGCCGCTGCCGCCGGAGAGGATGCCGAGGATCCGGCCGGTGGCGGCGACGTAGAGCGGGCCGCCGCTGTCGCCGGGCTCCGCGCAGATGTTGGTGCGGATCAGCCCCGAGACCGAACCCTCGGCGTAGTTGACCGTGGCGTTGAGGGCGGTGATCGTGCCGCACCGCACGCCGGTGGTGGAGCCGCTGCGGCAGACGGCCATGCCGACGACGGGGGTGGCGGTGCCGAGGATGGTCAGCGTCCCGGGGTACGTGTAGACGGCGCTCGGGTGCGGGATCGTCGAGGAGGTGTAGCGGACGATCCCGTAGTCGTTGCCGGGGAAGCTGGTGCCGGCGCGGGAGCCGAGGACCGTGCTGCCGGCGCCGTCGGCGTACCAGGTGGCGGCGGTCGACGTGCAGTGGCCGGCGGTGACGAAGTAGTAGGTGCTGCCGCTGCGGACGTTGGCGCCCAGCGAGCAGCGCCCCCCGCCGGCGTAGATGGCCTGCCCACCGGCGATCAGCGTGCTGAGCCGGCCGCGCTCCCGGTGGATGACGGCGTCGGTTCCGGCCAGCCGGGTGCGCAACGCGGCCAGTTGGCTCTCGCCCACGGTGTCGTCCACGGCCACGGTGGTCCGGCCGGTGGCCGGGTCCACGGCCCACGCGGTGCCGGCCGGAGCGGTGGCGGCCATGGCGATCGGCGCGGCGGCGATCGGCGGGGCGACGGTCGGCTCGGCGGCCCGGGCAGCCGCCGGCGGCGCCAGCAGGGGGACGACGAGCAGGAGGGCGAGCAGGGGGAAGCGACGCATCCGGGCCTCCACACATCGGTGAGAGTAGATGCCCTACAGCATCCGCGCTCCGCCCGCCCGGTTCAATACGTCGAGCAACGTCCATGCCGTGCAGGCGGGGTCAGCGGGCCGGGCCGGCCCCGCCCGCACGCTCGGCGACCACCACGGAGATGCCGTCGAGCACGCGCTGGAGGCCGAACTCGAAGGCGTACTCCGGGTCGTGGGCGGTGCCGTGCGCCGCCCCGGCCGCGGTGCCCACCCGGGACGCGGTCGGGAAGCTGCCCGGGGTGACGAACCGCGCCAGCCAGGGGGCGTGCACCTGCCACCACTGGCCGTCGGTCAGGCCCGTCTCCCGCTCCAGGTTCACCGCGTCGAGGACGGCCCGCGCCGCGCTGCGGACGTGCCCCAGGACGAGGGTGAGCACCGCGTCCATCTCCACGTCGGTGAGGCCGGTGTCGGCGACGGCGGTCAGCTCGTAGTCGTACTTGGCCATCAGGTTCGGGCCGAGCACCGGCCGGCTGGTCTCGGCCCGCAGCAGCCAGGGGTGGCCACGGTAGAGGCTCAGGTTCTCCCGGGCGATCCGCTCCAGCCGGACCCGCCAGCCGCCCGCGACGTCGGGCGGGCGGCTCATCTCGCCGTACAGGGTGTCGACCATGGCGTCCAGCAGCTCGGCCTTGCCGGGTACGTAGGTGTAGACCGACATCGTCCCGACGCCCAGCGCCTCGGCGACCCGACGCATGGTAAGGGCGTCGATGCCCTCCGCGTCGGCGATCTCGATCGCCGCCCGGACGATCCGGTCCACACTCAACCCGGGGCCCGCGCTGCGGCTCGTCGGCTCGGCGGTGCGCCAGAGGATGGCCAGGCTGCGGGCGGGGTCCGGCTTTCCTCGGCGCTCACTGGGCATAGTGCGGCAATCCTACGGCCCGGCACCCCGCCCACCGTAGCTTGGTCCAGGGCGCGAGGTGCGCGACTGCGGGCCGCTCGACGTTCGCCCACCTCGCCAGCCTGCTGGAGCGGGAGCTGACCGACCTGGGCCGGGACGAACCACCGGCGCCGGCTCACCCGGTGCGGGACGGCCGCTGACGCCGCCGGGTGGCGAAGAACAGCGCGGCGGCCCGCCGGACGACGGTGGGCCGGCGCGGGTCGACGGCGACCTCCCGGAGCAGTTCCCGGTTCACTGCGGCGGCGGTCAGCGTGGTGAGCAACGCGAAGCACTCCTGCCGCACGTCACGCACCGGCGGCGGTCCGGCGGCGAGCGCCGGGGCGACGCCGTCCACCGGGCCCGGGCGGGGCGACCAGTGGGCCAGCAGCGCCGCCAGCACGTCGGACCGGACCACCGGGTCGGCGGCGCCGCCCGCGGCCAGGTAGTGCCCGGCGGCGATCGCCCCGGCCGGGTCCCGCGCCACGTCCCGGAGGAACCCCGGCGCGACCGTGGCCCGGCTCATCGCCCACAGCCCGACGCCCCGCTGGGAGGTGGTGGTCATCGCCCTGATCCAGCGCTGCGCGCTCCAGTCGCGGGCGAGCGGGCCCGCCGCCAGGTGCTCGACCAGGCCGGGCCAGGTCGCGGCCAACGCGCCGGGGGCCGGGACGGGCCCGCCCACCGCGCCCGACCGGGCGGCCGGCGCGCGGCCGGCCCCGGCGTCGGAGAACAGGCCGGTGGCGAGCAGGACCAGCCGCACCTGCCGGTCCCAGTCCGGCAGCACCCGGTCCGGCTGGTACGGCGCCTGTGCCGCCGACCAGTCGACCACCGCCGCGACCGGGTCGGCGCCGGTCACCGCGGCGACCGCCGCCACCTCGACCAGCTCGGTGTGCCGCTCGGTCAACCAGTCGGCGACCGGCCCGCCGCGTACCGCCCGGCGCAGCGCGTCGCACGTAGCGTCGAAGCTGGCCCGCCCGCCGCCGAGCAGGGCGCCGACGAACCGGTCCAGCAGCACCGCCGGGTCGGCCACCGGGTCCGGGCCGGCCAGCCCTGCCTGCCAGAGGGCGGCGGCGATGGTGGCGGTGAGGGGGTTGCGCAGCGCGGGGCGGGCCCGCTGCTGGTCGGCCCAGTTCAGGAAGCGCCGCGCGGCCACCGCGTCCGGGAACCAGCGGTGCGCGAACCGTCCGACGTCCGGGTCGGTGAACGGTGCGAGGTGGTACGCGGCGTACCCGGGGTCCAGGACCGCAAGCTCGTTCTCCGCGAGCTGGCGGGTCGTCACCAGGACCCGCCACGGCCCGGCTCCCGGCGCGGCCGGGGGCGCGGTGGCACGGGCCAGCGCGGCGAGGCGGTTGAGCACCTCCGCCCGGTCGTCCGGGTCCGCGACCGCGTCGACCCCGTCGACGCAGACCAGCCACCTCCGGTCCGGCGCGGGCTCGCGCGCGAAGTCCAGGCCGGGTGCCTGGTCGCGGTACGCCTCGGCGAGCGCGGCGGGCAGCGGTTGGTGCACCAGCGCGGTCGCCGGCAGGCCCACCACCACCGGCCCGGGAGGGGTCCGGCGCAACCGGCCCCGCCCGGCGAGCCACCACCGCGCCGAGTTCGCGCACGCCTGCCGTACCAGCGCCGACTTCCCGCTGCCCGGCTCGCCGATCAGCAGCACGTGCCCGGGGCCGGTGAGCAGCGACCCGACGTCGACGGGGCCGGCGGCGGGGTCGAGCCGGGCGACCGCCCGGCGGGCGACGTACACCTCCGACAGGGGGCGGACGTAGCCACCGGCGATCCGGTGCGGGTGGACGATCGCCTCCTCCGACTGGGCCCTCCACAGCGGGTTCAGGGCGGCCCACCAGCCGCGCCCGGGCCGCCCGCGCAGGTGGCGGCGGACCGCCAGGACGGCGGCGGCCAGCGCCAGCGAACC
Organism: Micromonospora sp. MW-13; assembly: GCF_003434305.1. Taxonomy (GTDB): domain Bacteria; phylum Actinomycetota; class Actinomycetes; order Mycobacteriales; family Micromonosporaceae; genus Micromonospora. The sequence continues at coordinate 96,517 of NZ_QKKX01000064.1, read as the reverse complement.
GCTGACCACACTGGCCACCTTGTCGAAGAAGTCCCAGGTCACGTGCCCACCGGGGCCGGCCCGCCCGGCGACTCGTGGTGGCTGCCGCACTCACCGCAGTACGGGCGGGTGTGCAGCTCGCCGCAGTGCTCCCACGGCGGCACCCGCTGCTCGGGGGCCGGGTACGGCGGCGGATCCGACCGCCCGGGGCCGTCCCCCGGCTCCCCGGACACCCAGGAGGACGTCTGCGGCGCGACCGCCGCCGAGTACTGCCACCGTCGCAGGTCGACGTGGGGCTTGAGGCGCACGTCGCCGGTGGCGGCGTCCCGCACGTCCACGATCCGATCGAGCTGCCGCAGCTTGTCGTCGTGGCCGCCAGCGTGGGCGAGCGCCACGGCCCGCCCGAGGTGGAGCTCCGCGTCGGTGAGCCGGCCGACGTTCGCCGCGGCCAGCGCCAGCCCCACCTGTTCGGCGTACCCCTGCTGGTGGGTGTAGTGGGCGACGGTCTCGTGCACCTGGGAGAACAGCTCGATCTCGTCGGTCCACTCCACGTCGACGGGCACCTCGGCGGCGTCCGGGGCCGCGTCGACCCGGACGCCCAGCCAGCCGATCCGCCGCCGGGCCTGCGGGGTCATCGGGTCCACCTCCAGGGCTACGTGGAAGTCGCGCCGGTCGGCCGGGCTCCACGCCCCGATGGGGAAGTCGGTGGTGAGGTCGCCGGCGGCCACGCCCCGGCCGGTGAGGTCGGCGATGGTCGGGTACACCTGCTTGACGAAGCGGATCCGGGCCAGCGCGCTGGTGCGCACCCGCAGCCGGGCGTCGGCGGCCCGGCGGGCCAGCGCGCGGGCCAGCACGGTCGCGAACTCGGCGGCGAGGCCGTCGAGGTCCTCCACCGGCACCACCGGGTTGGCGCCCAGCGCGTCCGCGATGCCGAGCAACTCCGGGCCGTCCCAGTCGTGCACCCCGTCCGCCGAGCCGATGGCCCGGCAGTCCACGGTGAACCGGCCCGCGCAGGACTCCACCGCCGCCCTCAGCTCGGCGGGCTGCTGGGACTCGTTGCGGCCGTCGGTCAGCAGGATGGCGTGCCCGATCGCGTCGGGCCGGGTGCCGAGCAGATCCCGGGCCAGCAGCAGCCACTTGCCGATGGCGGTGCCGCCGTGCGGCGACGCCCGGCGTACCGCGCGCCGAGCCGCGGCCCGGGTGCCCTCGTCCGCGACCGCGAGCCGCCGCTCGCCGGGGTAGATCATCGTGGCCCTGCTGGTGCCCTCCACCACGGCGAACGCCACCCCGTCGGGCAGCGCGTCGACGGCGGCGAGGGTGGCCGCGCGGGCGGCCCGCATCTTGGTCTGCGGCGCGCCCATCGAACCGGAGCAGTCGAGCAGGATCACCTCGGCGAGCCCGTGGTGACGCGCGTCGCCCCCGGCCGGTCCGGCCCGCACGGCGGCGACGACGTCGACGATCCCGCCGTCGGTCGGCAGGTACTCGCTGTGGTGGGCGGTCAGGTCGAGCCGCAGCCCGTCCGGTGCCGTCACGCGGGGCTCCTTTCGTCGGGTCCGCCGGCCGAGGCCCGGCCGGCTCCCGGCTCGGCGCGCGCGCCGCGGGTCACCACCAGGTCACCGGCCGGTGCGCGTTGGCGAGGTCCACCAGCGCGATCCGCTCCCGCCGGTCGCCGGTGCGGCCGGCCAGGGACCGGCAGGTGCGTTCGAAGGCGCGGCGCAGGGTGTCCGGGTCGAGCCGGTGGCCGAACAGGCGCCGGTCGGCGTACCGCCCGTCGGCCAGGTCGCTGCCGAGGGCGATCCGCAGGATGTGCGCCTCGACCAGGTCGCGTTCGGCGAACGGGGGCAGCTTCTCCACGACGGCCGCGGCGTCGAGGGCAGCGTCGAGCCGGTGGCCGTCCTCCGGCGCCTCCAGCAGCATCCGTACCGCGCAGGTCGCCGCCACCGTCGAGGCGCGGGAGGACTCCGGCACGGTGAGCAGGACGGCGGTGGCGGGGCGCGGGCCCTCGGTGACGAACAGGCAGCGGGCCAGCCCGAAGGCGGCGGCGACCACGCCCTGGTCGGTCTCCCACACCCCCCGGTAGTGCGCGGCGGCCGTCGGGTGGTCGCCGGCGATCTCGCAGGCCACCGCGTACGCCAGGCGCGCGGACACCTCGCCGGGCAGCCACCCGTACACCCGCCCGAACCAGTCCCGGGCGGTCGCACCGTGCCGGCCGACCAGGGCCACCAGGCCCCGGTGCCACCACAGCGACCAGTCGCGCAGGTCGTCGGGGAAGGCGGCGAGCAGCGGGCCCGCCTCGTCCGCCCGGCCCGCGGCGAGGTACGCCCGGACCATCCGGTAGGTGACCTCGGCCGTGTGCTCGGGCGCGGTGCCGAGCAGGGCGATCAGCTCGGCGGGGGTGGCCGGGCCGAGCGAGGCGAGGAAACCGGCGGCCGGGTCGTTGCCGTCGACCAGCGGCATCGGCAGGCCGAGCACGATCTCCACCACGTCGAGAGCGTCGACGTCGGCGTGCAGGGCGAACGCGCACGCCGCCGGGCTGAACAGGGTGGACCGGGTCGGCCGGGGGATGCCGTCGGCGGCCGAGCGGACCTGCCGCCGCACCCCCCTGACCTGCTCACGCATCTCGGCGGCGGAGCCGAACCGCTCCTCGGGCTCGACGGCGGTGGCCCGGGCCAGCAGCCGCGCGAACGGGTCGAGCGGGGCGGGCAGCGGCAGCCGCAGCAGGTCCTGCCCCACCGGCAGGGGACGCAGGTCCGCCGAGCTGACCGCCAGGGTCAACGCGGCGAGGGTACGGCCGACGGTGTAGATGTCGGAGCGGACGCTCGGCCCCGCCGGGCCGAGCCGCTGCACCTCGGGGGCCTCGAAGCCCGCCGTGCCCCAGGGCGGGCTGACGGTGTTGTCGATCCGCCGGGCCGCGCCGAAGTCGACGAGCTTGAGCGGGCCGTCCGGGCCGTACCCGCCGATCAGCATGACGTTCTCGGGCTTGAGGTCGCAGTACAGCCAGCCCTGGTCGTGCAGGTACTCGAAGGCGTCGAGGATCTGCACCCCGTACCCCAGCGCCTGCGGCACGTCGACGGCCGACGGGCCGCCGTCCGGTCCGATGGTGCGGCGGGCGTCCTCCAGGGTGCCGCCGTTGACGTACTCCATCACCAGGTATCCGACGTCGGAGTCGGACTCGGGGCGCAGCGCGTGGGTGATCGTGACGATGCGGGGGTGGTTGAGCGCGATCAGCGCCTGCCGTTCCCCGACGAACGCCGCCGCGGCCTCCCGGTCCTCGGGGTTGCGCTGCCCCTTCAGCACCCGCCAGCTACCGTCCATGTCCTCGTCGCGGGCGAGGAACACCCAGCCCACCCCGCCGTGCCCCAGGCAGCCCTCGATCCGGTACCGGCCGGCCCGCACGTCGCCCTTGGCCAGCGGCGGGGTGAACGAGTAGCGGGAGCCGCAGTTCGGGCAGTACCCGCTGACCCGGGGCACCCGGCGCCGGCACGTCGTCTGCGGGCAGTACCGGGAGTGCTCGGGCACGACGGCCTGGGACAGCACCGCCTCCAGCGGGTCCCGGGCCCGCGCCGACGGGATGAACGCCGGGCTCTCCCACGGCCGGGCCCGGGGGCGCCACAGCTCACGGGGCGGCCCCGGGACGGGCCGGTGGACCCGGGACGACGGCTGCGGGGCCACGGCCGAGGGCGGCGTCGAGTCCGCGCCCGGCGGGCCGCCGCCGCACGGGTGGCCCCACAGCCGGCAGAAGCCGTCCTGGTCCACCGCCCCGGGGCAGTTGCGTTCCGCGCAGGAACGGCTCGTCGGCGTCATCGCGTCACCTCGTTCACGGCCTGCTGGTAGGCGCGGACCGCCCGGCTCGCAGCGGTCACGGCGAAGCGGTCGGGGCGCAGCCTGTCCCGCGCCTCGCGGTAGCTCCGTTCCAGGTCGGGATGCTCGGCCCGGTCCTCGTCGGCGGCGCGCTGCCGGTACGCCTCCAGCCGCCCGCCGAGTTCCAGGTGGCAGCGGGCGCGCAGCCGCCGCCGGGCGGCGTCGACCAGGTCGGCGGCCCGGTCGAGGGCAGCCTCCAGCTCGGCGGCGGGGCCCGCCGGATCGCCGGGCGACGCGGCGCGGGCCCCGGCGGCGCGGGCGAGCAGCCCGTCGACGTCGAGGGCGGCCAGGGGGTCGCCGCCGTCGCCCAGCCCCTCCCGGGCCGCCTCGGCCGCCAGCTCCCGCAGGCGCCGCACCGACGAGCGCAGCCGCCGCTCCCCGGCCGTCCGCCGGTCCGGGTCGTCGCTGGCCGGGGCGAGCGCCCGGCGCACGGCGGCGAGGTCGTCCGCGAGGCCGGCCAGCGCGTCCCGCCAGGGGCCGGGGCGGGCGCAGCCCACCGGGTCCGCCGCGGCCTCCCGCTCCAGCCCGGCAAGCCGCGCGGCGGGTACGTCCAGCGCCGCGCCCCGGCCGGCCACCCCGGCCCGGTGCCGCAGGTCCGCGACCTCCTTGCGCAGCCGGTCGAGGTCGGCCTCCACGAACCGCACGGCCGTCCGGTACGCGTCGACGAGCCGGCGGATCGTGGCCCGGCGTTCCCGGGCCGCCGCGACGATCTCGTCGAGGGGCAACCACTCGACCCGGGCCGCCTCCCCCGTCGCGGAGGTGAACGTGACCTCGATCGGGTCGGTGAGCAGCCGGGCGAGGCGGTCGTCGCGCAGCGCCGCCGGGCCGGGGCGGACACCGGGGCCGGCCGGGTCGGCGCCGGGCGGGTCGGGGTCGGCGCCGGGCGGGTCGGGGTCGGCGCCGGGCGGGTCGGCGCCCGGCGGGTCGGCGCCCGGCGGGTCGGGGCCGTCGTCCATCGGGTCGAGGGCCAGCGACAGGCAGCCGAGCACGTGCAGCTCGTCCCAGGCCGCGCTCTCCGTCCCGGCGGTGACCCCGGCGAGCGGGGCGTGGAACTCCCCGGTGATCAACCCCTGCGCCTCCAGCAGCCACTCGGCGGCCAGGCCGTGCGCGGCCCGCACCGCGTCGAGCCGTTCGCCGTCCGGCATCACGTTCCGCCCCTCAGCCGGGCGGCCACGACGTGACCGGCGGGCCCGGTGTCGGCTGCCCCCGGTCGGGGTGGTCGGCGAGCCACTGCTGGTGCGCCGCCGACCACGCCCCGGAGGCGCGGGTGGACTCCAGGACGTGGTTGACGAACCGGGCCAGCTCGACGCTGTCCGGGTTGTCCCGGGCGAACGCGAAGGCGTGCGGCTCGTCGGTGAACCAGGTGCACGGCCGCCTGCCGTCGTGGTAGCGGCAGAACGGGGCGTTGTCCCGGGGCGACTCGGTGACCAACACGGTGTCGGGTGCCATCCGGGTGAAGCCGATCAGGATGTTCTCGTCCGTGCTGACCGCGTCGACCTGGCCCTGGCGCAGCATGACCAGGCAGTCGATCGCGTGGGCGGCCTGCACCGGCACCGGGTGCGCGCCGTCGGCCGTGCGGTAGCTGGCGATCGCCGCGAGTGAGGTGGTCCGCGCCGCCGCGCAGACCCGACGGCCGCCGAGCTGCTCGATGCCCGCGTACTCCGGGGGCCCGTCCGGCCGCCCGTCGACACGCCGGACCAGCGCCGTCTGCCCCGAGTCGAGGTAGTCGTTGGAGAAGACGACCTGCTTCGCCCGCTCGCAGCTCGCCGTCAGCGAGGTGGCGATGACGTCGACCCGGTCCGGGTGGTCCGGCGCCAGCATCTCGAAGGCGCCCTGCCCGGGCGGCACCACCTTGAAGGTGAGCCGCTTGCGCGGCTCCTCCCCCGGCCAGATGGCCCGGACCACCGCCAGCAGCAGGTCGATGTTGAAGCCCTCGAACTGCTGCGTCACGGCGTTCCAGTGGCTCATCGTGGCGTCCGACGGGTCGACGCCCGCGACCAGGCCCTGCCCCGGCGCCCGGTCGAGGATCGCCCGCGGCGGGGTACTGCTCGGGGCGAAGCTGCTGCGCACCGTGCAGATGGCGTTGGCCGGCTCACCACCGGCGGCGATCTGCTGCACGCCCGAGGGCGCCGCGGCGGGGACGGTGGTGGAGTCCGGCGGAACCGCCGTGCACGCCGCCACCGCCAGCAGCAGGACGCCGGCCCGCGCGGCCCGGGCGGCCACCGGCCCGCCGCCGCGGCGGGCCGCCGATCGTGTCGTCACCTGTGTCGTCATCGGTTCCCCCGCCCGTCTCACCGGTACTCGGCCAGGCGTTGCCGCAACCCGCCGACGACCGCGGCGCCGGCGAGCAACGTGACCCACGCGGCGAGCCCGCCGAACTGGCGCGGCGTCGCCGGCAGGCGGTCGACGTACCCGGCGACCACCTTGTCGCCCTCGTCGAGCCGGGCGGTGAGGGTGGCGGTCGCCGCGTCGAACGACCTCCCGGCCGGCCCGGCGTCCAGCACCGCGTCCATGGCCCGGCGGAACGCGTCCGGCTCCTGGCTCTGCCGGGCGGTCCACACGTCGGTCAGGGTGGCGCAGTCCACCCCGTCCGGGACGTCGCAGAGCTTCCGGCCGTCGAAGTCCTCGTGGTGGCCCACCGGGTCGACGCTGGCGCCGAGCCCGAGGTAGACGTCCGCGCGGCCGGCCAGCAGGGTGCCGAGCCGCTGTTGGGTGGCGCTCTGCTCGGCCACGGCCCGCTCCAGCTCGGGGAACCGGCTGTCGGCCGCCGGCCAGTGCGACCACGAGGCGACGGCCAGGGCCAGGACGGCCGCGACGCCCGCCGAGGCGACGAGCAGGCCGGCGTTGAGCCGGCGGCGGGTGCGCCGCCACAGCCACCACTGGACGGCCCCGAGCGCCGCCAGGGTCAGCAACGGCATCAGCAGGGAGGCTGCCGCCCACCACCGGGCGTCGACCCGGGCCTCCCGCAGCAGCCTGGTGTCGTAGTCCCACAGGGTCTGGGCGGCGGTCAGCAGTTGGGTGGACAGGTAGTAGGACGCCTCCCGCGCGTACGCGGAGGCGAGCACCCCCTGGCTGGCGACCGTTCCCCGGGCCTCGGCCACCGCCAGCGCGTCGGAGATGATGCGCTGGTAGACCTGCAACCGGGCGGCGATCGTGGCCAGCTTCGCGAGCCGGTCCGGGTCGTCGACCGCCGCGCCCATCGAGGCGTTCAGCGCGTGCTCGACCTCGTGGATCTTCCGCTGGTAGTCGGCCTTCAGCCCGGCCATCCGGTCCGCGCCGGGTGGCAGCAGGAAAACGGCGCTGGCGGCGACGTCGGCGTCGGCCAGGCCGACGTAGATCTGGCGGGCGCTCGTGCCGGTCCGCGCGGCGGCCGCGGCGGACCGTTCGCCCAGCGTGGTCGCCGGCCCGCCCGCGCGCAGCGCGACCACGGCCGTGGCGACGAGCAGGGCCGCGAGGAGGAGCCCGTGGACCACGATCCGCGCGGGGGTCGTCCGGAGCGGGTCCCGCCAGCGCGCCGGGCCGCCCCGGTCCGGCTGGGCCGCGCTCCCGGTCAGCGTCGCGGTCGACGCCTCGGCCCTGCGGCCGACTTCCACACCTACGGTCATCCGCGCCCCCGTCCGCCCCGCCCGCGCCACCTCCAGCTCGCCGGCCCGGGCCTGGCCGGCGCGGATGGACACCGGAGAGAAGATCCAGGATGGCAGAGCAGCCGGGGGGTGGGCCGCACCATGTCCGGTATCCGACCGGGCGGTGGCCCGCCGGGACGCCACGGTGTACCGGTCGGTGCGGCGGCGCGGCACGCCCAGGCGCTGCGCGACGGGGTGCACCCGCAGCCTCGGCCGACCGCTCGGCGACGACCACCGCCACGCCTTCGGGCACCCGCTGGAGGCCGAACTCGAACGCGTACTCCCGGCCTGACCGGCGCGGACGCGTCCACCTGTCCCTCTCCCTCGTCGGGCCGCGCCCGTTCTCGTCACCGATCATCAGCCCCGGGGCAAGTCGAGCAGGGCGTCCGCCGGGTCCGGGCTGGGTGGCCCCGCCGGCCTCCATTGCCCCGACCGCTTCCGGAACGGGTACCAGCGGTCGTCCCGGCCGTACCGCACCTGGACGTCGCTGCCGATGGTCCACCGGTTGCGCCAGCTCCTCACCTCGGCCGGGACGCCGTCGCCCTCGCCCGCCTCGCGCAGCGCATCGGTGGCGCGATCGGCCTGCGGGGTCGACGCGATCGGTCGTTGCGCTGAGGTCAGTCCTGGCTCCCCGGCAGAACCGGGCGATCGAGGCCGGCCGGGGCCGTCGGCCGGCTAGCGCCCGATGGCCGCGTAGCGGGCCTCGGTGCCGGCCTTCTGCGGCCCCCACCACCACTCGTTGCGCCGGTACCAGTCGATGGTGGCGGCCAGCCCGTCGGGCAGCTCCGCCCAGCGGGGCCGCCAGCCCAGCTCCCGGCGGATCTTCCCGCTGTCGCAGGCGTAGCGCAGGTCGTGGGCGGGGCGGTCCGGCACGCTGTCGAAGTCGTCGGTGGGCCGGCCGAGCAGCGTCAGGGTCAGCTCCACCAGGGCCCGGTTGCTCCACTGCGCGCCGGAGCCGATCAGGTACGTCTCGCCGACCTTGCCGGCGTCGAGGATCGCCAGCACCGCGTCGTTGTGGTCGTCGACGTGGGTCCACTCCCGCACGTTCTCGCCGGTGCCGTAGAGCTTCGGCCGCTGCCCGAGCAGCACGTTGGTGATCTGCCGGGGCAGGAACTTCTCCACGTTCTGGTACGGCCCGTAGTTGTTCGCGCAGTTCGACAGCGTCGCCCGGACCCCGTACGACCGGGTCCAGGCCCGGACCAGCAGGTCCGAGGCCGCCTTGGTGGCCGAGTACGGGCTCGACGGGTCGTACCGGGTCTCCTCGGTGAACGCCCCGCCGCCGTGCAGCGGCAGGCTGCCGAACACCTCGTCGGTGGAGACGTGGTGCAGCCGCCGGTCGTGCCGGCGGACCGCCTCGAGCAGCACGAAAGTGCCCTCGACGTTGGTCCGCAGGAACGGGGTGGGGTCCTGGAGGGAGTTGTCCACATGGGACTCGGCGGCGAAGTGGACCACCGTGTCGCAGTCCCGGACGAGGGCGTCGACCAGGTCGCCGTCGCAGACGTCGCCACGGACGAAGGTGATCCGGTCGGCCACCTCGGCGAGGTTGCCCCGGTTACCGGCGTAGCTGAGCGCATCGAGGACGGTCAGCCGCAGATCCGGCCGGACGGCCAACGCCCGGTGGACGAAGTTGGCACCGATGAACCCCGCACCGCCGGTGACCAGCATCTGCTCCATGCCGCGACGCTAGCCGACGCGTCCCGAAGTCGGGTCGGAGTCCGCCACCTGCCCGCTGGCGGACCGGTGGCGCGCCGGTCGACCCGGTGTCGTCAGCCGGCGGGGCGGGTGTAGCCGTTGAGCAGGGCGAAGTCGCGGCACTGGCCACCGCCGCCCCCGGCGCCGTCGAGCGTGGTGCCCGCCTTCCGGCAGGTGGCCCGCAGGCTGATCACCCGGCCGGCGCGGACCTCGATCGGCGACACCATGTGGTAGTCGAGGTCGCGGAAGTTGTTCAGCGCCACGGTGAGCACCGTCGTCCCGTCCACCACCAGTTCCAGCCGCCCCTCGTCGCCCTGCGGGTTCTGCAGGAAGATGTCGGTCAGCACGAAGACCCGCCGGGACGCCACGGTGTACTGGTCGGTGCGGGTGGCGCCGCCCGAGGCGGTGACCGAGAGCCGACGGCTGAACGACTGCCCGCCCGCCGGGATGCCCGGCACGGGCGCGGTCGCGCTGGGCGACGGCGGCAGCGGCGGGTTGCTCGGGGTCGGCCCCGACGGCCGTGGGCTGGCAGACGCGCCGCCGAGCGCCCGCTGGGCCTTGTCGTCGGCCTGCTGGGCCCGGCTGTCAGCGGCGCTGGCCTGCTGCGCCACCGGGGCCACCTGCTCCTGCGCGACCTCCTCGGCCAGGGACTTCACCGTGGGCCGCAGCAGCGCGTACCACAGGCCCGCGCCGAGCAGCGCCAGGACCACCAGCGCGGCGAGGATCCGACCCACCCCCTGCGGCAGCAGCGGCTCCTGCACGGTCGCCGCGTCCAGGGCGGCCGGGGGCGTCTCCTCCGAGGCGACCGCGACCTGGAAGGGCAGCGTCACCGGATGGCCCCGCCACCGCAGCCGGCGCGCGCGGACCCGGACCTGGACGAAGGCCGCCTCGCCGGGGGCCACCGCGAGCTGCGAGGGGCGGACCGCGACGCGCAGCCGGTTGTCCGGATCGCTGCCGGCCAACGCCAGCCCGAGCGGCGTGTTGCCCAGGTTTGACACCGACAGCTCGTGCCGGCCACCCCAGCGCCCCCGCGAGGTGCGCGGCAGGATCTCGGGGGCGATCTCGGCGAACGGCAGCACCCGCACCGTGGCCTCCGGAACGACCTGGCCGTCCGGGTTCTCGGCCGGGGTGACCCGCACGGCGAAGGGCCGTTCACCGGCCACCACCTGCGGCGACCGGGGTGGCTGGAAGCGGATCGCGACCGTCTCGGCCGAGCCCGGGTAGACCGAGATGGTGTCCGGCTCGGCGTGGGCCCACCCGGCGGCGTCGCCCAGCAGCTCCAGCACGTACGACTCGACGATCGGGCCGGTGTTGCGGACCTCCAGCCGGCAGCTCGCCTCGCTGCCCGGGCTGACCTCGACGAGGTCGGTGTCCAGGTTCGCGTCGGTGGTCATGGCGCGACTCTAGGTGCGTGCCCGCCCGCTCAATCCGCCGTGGAGGAAGACCTTGGGGCAACGCGGGAGGGCCGTTGAGCCCACGTTGACTGCACGATTGGTGCCGCGGGCGATACTCGGCGTCACCGATCGTCCGACCGAGCGCACTCGGGGGTGCTCATGCGACGCGTACCAGTCCACCTGTCCTCCACCGACGTCATCTCGCGCGCCGGCGTGGTCAGTCAGCTTCGGCCCCGTCCGGAGGTGCTGCTGCTCGACGAGGCCGAGGCCGACCGGGCCGAGGTGGCGGTGATCATCACCGACGGCATCGACGAATCGTCCCTGCGGACCCTGCGCGCGACGCGCAGCCGGGGCACGCCCGCGCTGGTCCTGGTGGTGACCCAGGTCGACGACGCCGGGCTGGTCGCCGCGGTGGAGCACGGTGTGGCGGGGATCGTCCGCCGGTCGGAGGCCAGCGCGGACCGCCTCGTCGCGGTGGTCCGAGCCGCTGCGGCGGGCGAGGGCGCCGTCCCGCCGGACCTGCTCGGCCGGCTGCTCCAGCAGGTCGGGGCGCTGCAACGGGAGGTGCTCGGGCCGCGCGGGCTAACCTTCTCGGGTCTGGCCGACCGGGAGGTGGAGGTGCTGCGCCTGGTCGCCGATGGCTTCGACACCGCCGAGATCGCCGCGAAGCTGTCCTACTCGCAGCGGACGATCAAGAACATCCTGCACGACGTGACGAACCGGCTGCACCTGCGCAACCGCTGCCACGCGGTGGCGTACGCGCTGCGCAACGGCCTGATCTGAGCCGCGCTGCCCCATCGGGCAGGCCGTGCTGCCCACAGACCGGCACCGACCGCCGCTACCCGCCCCGCCGGGGGTGGCCACGGTGGGGACAGGGGTGACCACGGGGAGGTGTCGTGCGCTGGGGCAACCGCCGCTGGGGAGTCATGGTGCTCGGGTTGGTGGCCGGGCCGGCGTTCGCCGCGCCCGCGCCACCCGCGCCGCCCGCGCCCACGCCGCCCGCACCGGCGCCGGCCCCGCCGGCCGCCGAGGTGGGCTACCGGCTGGGCTACCGCAGCGAGGAGCGCCCGACCCTGGTGGTGAGCGTGGCCGGCACCGCCGAGCCCCGTCCGCTGCTGTCCGGGAGCGAGCGCGGCGACGCCGAGCAGGACGTCGACGCGCGCGCCGGCGAGCTGGTCTGGGTCGGGCGGCGGGCCGCCCCCGGCGGCGCCGACCGGGGCGGCGGGCTCTACCTGCGCCGCCCGGGCGGGTCGCCGGTGCGGCTGGTCGGCGGCCCGGGCACGGTCGCCCACCCCGCCCTGTCCCCCGACGGCCGGCAGGTCGCGTTCACCAGCGACCGGGCCGGCAACGCCGACATCTGGGTGGTCCGGGTCGACGGTTCCGGGCTGCGCCGGCTCACCGACCACCCGGCCGAGGACAGTTGGCCGACCTGGTCGCCGGACGGGGTCCGGATCGCCTTCGGCAGCACCCGGGCCGACCCCGCCGGGGACGTCTGGGTGCTGCCGGCCGGGGGCGGTGCCGCGGTCCGGGTGACCGACGGCCCGGCCGCCGAGGGGCAGCCCGCCTGGTCCCCGGACGGCGCGCGGATCGCCTTCACCACCACCCGGTTCGCGCCGGCGGGCGCCCCGGGCTTCCGGACGGTGGCCACCGTGGCCCCCGGCGGCGGCCCGGTGACCCGCGCGGTGCCGGGCCCCCGGGACGCCGCTGAGCCGGCCTGGTCCCCCGACGGCGCGCGGATCGCCTTCACCTCCACCCGCGACGACCCCGCCGGGGACGTGTACGTCGCCCGGGCCGGCCGGGTGACCCCGGTCGCCGCCGGTCCGCTGCCCGAGCACGAGCCCGCCTGGCGGGGTGGCGACCTGATCTGGACGGCCACCGAGCGGGCCGACACCAGCGACGTGTGGACCGCCGACGCCACCGGCGGGGACCGCCGCGACCACACCGCCCGGCCCGGCCTGTCGGAGACCGGGCCGGCGTTCAGCCCCGACGGCACCCGGCTCGCCTACAGCGCCGACCAGCCCGGCGGCGGGGCCCGGATCGTCGTCGCCGACGCCTCGGGCGCCGACCCGCGCGCCCTCCCCCCGCCGGGCACCGCCGAGGAGGACCGGGACACCGACCCGACCTGGTCCCCGACCGGCGAGGCGGTCGCGTTCACCCGGCAGCCGTCGGACACCGACGAACCCTCGCGGATCCTGGTCGTCGCGGTCGCCGACGGGCGGCTGCTCGCCGAGGTGCCGATGCCCCCGCACCTGATCGGCCGCGACACCGAGCCGGCCTGGTCGCCGGACGGCCGGCGGCTCGCGTTCTCCCGGCTGGCCACCCCCCGGCGCAGCGACCTGGCGGTGCCGCGGGTGGACCGGCCGGCGCTGCCGGGCACCTCGTTCACCGTGCAGCAGTCGCTGCCCACCCCGCCGATCCCGCCCCGACCGGACATCGTCTTCCTCGTCGACGACACCGCCTCGATGTCCCAGCCCGGGGAGGGCGGGGCGAGCGTGATCGACCAGCTCAAGGACCGGCTGCCCGAGGTGGTCGACAGCGTGCGGGCGAGCCAGCCGGACGCCCGGTTCGGCCTGGCCACGTTCAGCGGGCGCGGCAGCGAGGGCGAGTACGACCCGGACATGTACCTGCCCCGCCAGCCGGTGACCGCCGACGACGCGGCCGTGGACGCCGCCGTGCGGCGGCTCACCGCGCAGAGCCCGTACGGCACGGAGAACTGGTTCTACGCGCTGCGGCAGCTCGCCGGCAACGACCGGATCGGGTTCCGACCGGACAGCAGCCGGATCGTCGTGCTGATCAGCGACACCGACAGCGTGGACAAGACCCTCCTGCCGCCCGCGGAGGGCACGATCGACGAGGGCGACCTCACCCGCGCCCTCCAGGCCGCCGGGATCGCGCTGATCGGCGTGCCCATCGCCGGCGCGGACTTCGAGCGCGGGCTGAACTACGACGGCGCGGCCGGCCGGCTGACCGAGGCCACCGGCGGGCTGCTCACGGCCAACAGCGACCCGGGGCAGATGATCACGGCCATCATCGAGGCCATCGGGAAGCTGAAGGTCACCGTCAGGCCGAGCGCCACCTGCGACGACGGTCTCTCCGTCGCCTTCGACCCGGACCCGGCCCGGGTGGACGCCGGCACGCCGGCCCGGTTCACCGAGACCGTCTCCGTCTCGCCCGGGGCGGTCCCGGGTTCCGTGCTGCGCTGCACGCTGCGCTTCGACCTCGACCCGCCGGAGGCCGGGTCCGACGCCGTGCAGGAGCTGATCGTCCGGGTCGCGCAGCCCGGCCTGCCGCTGGTCCGGGTAGACGACGTGCAGGTCGCCCCGACCGGGCCGGCCGGCGCCCAGGTGACCTACCAGGCCACGGCCGTGGACGCGGCGGGCCGGCCGCTGCCCGTGCGCTGCGAGCCGCCGTCGGGCTCGCGGTTCCCGATCGGACAGACCGTGGTGACCTGCCGGGCCACCGACCGGGCCGGCCGCACCGGCGCCGACACGGCACTGATCATCGTGTCCGACCCGCAGCTCACCGGCACCCGAATCTGGCTCGCCCGGCTCGACGGCGGCCTCACCGGCACCCTGACCGTCACCGACCAGACCGACCTCAGCGCCCGGATCGGCGACGGCTGCCCGGCCCGCGAGACGGACCGGTCGCCGGCCTGGTCCCCGGACGGGACCGCGATCGCGTTCGCCGACAGCAGCCGCCCCGCCGACCTGTGCGTGGTCGCGCCCGACGGCTCCGCCGCCCGGCATCCGCTCGCCGCCGGCGACCGGGACGGCCGTTCGGTGGCGGACCCGGCGTGGTCCCCGGACGGCCGGCGGATCGCGGTGACCCTCCGGGGGTCCGAGGAGCCGCCGGACATCGTCGTGCTGCCCGGCGCGGGCGGCCCGCCGACGACGGTCGTCCGGCAGGTCGGCTCGGAGCCGGCGTTCCAGCGCCTGCCCGCGCCGGACCTCGCGCTCACCGTCTCCGTCGGCAACCAGCCGGCCTACGTGGGCGGCGACCCGGTCCCGGTCACCTTCACCGTGCGCAACGCCAGCCCCCTGCCGGCCGACAACGTCTGGCTGGACGTCACCCCGCCCGCCCCGCTGCTGCCGCCGGTCAGCGCCGACCCGCGCTGCGGCGCCGGCCGCCGGCTCTGCCTGCTCGGCACGCTCGGCCCGGGCGGCCAGCAGGTGGTCAGAGTCGTGCTGCCCGCGCAGGCGGCGGTCACCGCGACGGTCGCCGGCCGGCTGACCGCGAGCGTACGGGAGGTGTCGGCGACCCGCACGGCGCAGGCGCCGGTGCAGGTGGTCGCGCCGCGGCTGCGCGTCGACCCGGCGATCGGGCCGCCCGGGTTCGTGACCGCCGCCGTGGGCACCGGCTTCCCGCCCGGGGCGACGGTGCGGCTGCGCTGGCAGCCGGGCATCACCGCCACTCCCGACACGGTGACCGTCGACGCGGACGGCAGCTTCCGTACCCAGGTGCTGGTGCTGCGCAAGGACGAGCTGGGCCCGCGCGACCTCGCCGCCGCGCGGGACAGGGGCCCCGCCTTCGGGTCGGTGCGCGCCACCGAGCCGTTCCTGGTGGTGCCGCGCGGGCTAGACCCGCCCTTCCGTGGCAGGTGGTGACCTGGTGATCCACGAGATCGACGACGCGCTGCGCCGGCTGGTCCGCGACGAGGCCCTGCCCGGGTCCGGCGTGGACATCGTGCTGGAGGCGCCGACGAAGGAGTGGGCGGCCCGGCGCAACGCCCCCACCGTCAACGTCTACCTCTACGACATCCGGGAGGACCTGCGCCGCCGGTCCCGGGGCCTGGTCAACGAGTACGACGAGCGCGGCCAGGTGGCCCGCCGGGTCGCCCCGCCCCGCTACGTCAAGCTGTCCTACCTGGTCACCGCGTGGACGCAGCGCCCCGAGGACGAGCACCGGCTGCTCTCCTCGCTGCTGCTGTGCTTCCTGCGCCTCGACGCGCTGCCCCCGGCGGTGCTGACCGGCTCGGTGGCCGCGATCGGCATGCCGGTGCCGATGACCGTGGCGCTGCCGCCGCCGGAGGACCGGGCGTTCGCCGACGTGTGGACCGCGCTCGGCGGGGAGCTGAAGCCCTCACTCGACGTGGTGGTCAGCACTCCCGTCGACAGCGGCCGGGTGGTGGAGGCCGGTCCGCCGGCCCGCGAGGGCCTGGTCGCCGAGGTCGCCGACAACACCCGCGACGACGCCGCCGGGGACCGGGTCGGGCACCGGCCGGCCCGAGCCGGGGGCTGAGAGCCGTGGCCGGGGACTCGCCGACACTGCTGCGCCGCCTCCAGCGGGTGGAGCTGGCGGTACGCGCCGCGGTGGCGGCCCGCCGGGAGGCCGACCCGCAGCCCGACGACCCGTTCCGGGGGCTGTACCTGTCCGACGAGGCGGTCGACGCCGCCCTCGCCGCCGGCCGGGAGCCTTTCGCCCCGTGGCCGGGCGATCCGGCCGACGCCTCGGCAAGGGCGTCGGCCGGATCGGGGCCGACAGTTGGGCCCGAGGAGACGGCGCCGGCCGGGCCTGGGCCGACCCCGGGCGGGACCGACGGAACCGGGCGGAAGCCCGGCCCGGACCGGCTGGCGGCGCTGGCCCGGGCGGCGGGGCTGACCCCGCTGGACGAGGCGCTGCTGTTGGTGGCCCTCGCCCCGGACGTGGACAGCCGGTTCGAGCTGTTCTACGGCTACCTCAACGACGACGTGACCCGCCGCCGGCCCTCGGTCGGGCTGGCGCTGCGGCTGTGCGGGCTGCCCGAGGCCGCCGCGCCGGCCCGGCTCCGGCTCGCCGCCGGGGCGCCGCTGATCGACGTGGCGCTGCTGCGGGTGGACTCCCCCGACCGGCCGGTGCTCAGCCGGGGACTGTGGGTGCCCGACCGGGTGGGCGGCTGGCTGCTCGGCGCCGACGCCCCGGAGCCGTCCCTCGCCGGACTCGCCGAGCCGGTCGACGCGGTCGGGCCGCCGCCGCCCGGCGCAAGGCAGCTCGGCCGGGCCGGGGCGCGGCTGGCGTACCTGCGGGAGCAGCCCGGCGGCAGCGCCCTGGCGCTCGCGGTGGCCGCCCTCGATTTCGCCGGGCGTGGCGCGCTCTCCGTCGACCTGCCCCGGCTCGCGGCCGACCCGCAGGCGGCGGAGCTGGCCACCGTGCTGGTCCGGGAGGCCCTGCTCACCGGGGCGGGCCTGGTCGTCGGGCCGGTGCGGGGCGGCGAGCCGTGGGCACTCTGGTCCCGGCTCACCGCCGGGACCGTCCCCGTGCTGGCGTACGGGACGCAGCCCTGGGACCCGGCGTGGACGGCCGTCGCACCGGTGCAGGTCGACGTGGTGCCGTTGAGCGCCGCCGAGCGGGCCGCCGTGTGGCGGGCCGCCCTGCCCGGCCAGCTCGCCGACGGGCTCGACCCGGCCGCCGCCACCGCCCACTTCGTCCTCGGCGCCCCGGCGATCCGGCGGGCCGCCTCGGTGGCCGTCCAGCTCGCCGCCGCCACCGATGAGCCGGTCGGCGCGGCGCACCTGCGCGCGGGTGCGCGTACCCAGAACGCGGCCGGCCTGGAGCGGTTGGCCCGGCGGATCGTCCCGGAGGTCGGCTGGGACGACCTGGTGCTGCCGCCGGCGACGCTGTCGCTGCTGCACGAGCTGGCCGGGCGGGCCCGGCACCGGGACCGGGTGCTGCGCGAGTGGCGGATGCGCCCCGGCGGCGGGCGCGGGCACGGGGTGGCCGCGCTGTTCGCCGGGGACTCCGGCACCGGCAAGACGATGTCCGCCGAGGTGGTGGCGGGCAGCCTCGGGCTGGACCTGTACACGGTCAACCTGGCCACGGTGGTGGACAAGTACGTCGGCGAGACCGAGAAGAACCTGGAGCGGATCTTCGGCGAGGCGGCCGGGGTCAACGGGGTGCTGCTCTTCGACGAGGCCGACGCGATCTTCGGCAAGCGCTCGGAGGTCCGCGACGCCCACGACCGGTACGCCAACATCGAGAGCGCGTACCTGCTGCAACGGATGGAGACCTTCGACGGGCTGGCGGTGCTCGCCACGAACCTGCGGGCCAACCTGGACGAGGCGTTCACCCGCCGCCTGGACGTGGTGGTCGACTTCCCGGTGCCCGACGAGGCGGCCCGGAAGGCGTTGTGGGACCGCTGCCTCGGCGACCGGGTGCCCCGCGCCCCCGACGTGGACCTGGGCTTCCTGGCCGAGGCGTTCGAGCTGGCCGGCGGGCACATCCGCTCGGCCGCGGTGACCGCCGGGTACCTGGCCGCCGGGGCGGGCCGGCCGGTGGGGATGTCCGAGCTGATCGGGGCGGTCGGGCGGGAGTACCGCAAGCTCGGCCGGTTGACCCTGGAGAGCGAGTTCGGCCGCTGGCTGCCCCTCGCGGTGGGCTGACCGGTCTCTGCCGCCCGCGGGCTTCTGACCGGCCGTCCTGCCCTTTCGGGCACCGGGACCTGCCCTTCTGTCGGGTCCGGCTGACGCTGTCGCAGTGAGCGGCCTCGGGGCACGGTCGAGGGACACCCGGCCACAGGGGGTAACCATGCGCGGACACCGTGAATTCGACTCCGAGGCGTCGGTACGCCCGGCCGGTGACCGGCCGTCCGGCCCCGAACGCGACACCGACCACCTGACGTACTCCGCCGCCACCGCCGGCCGGCCCGACGTGCTCGGCGCGTCCGGGCTGCTCGGGCTGCAACGGGCGGTCGGCAACCAGGCCGTCGGCGAGTTGCTGGAGCCGGAACGCTCTCCGGTGCACAACGTCGTCAACTCCGGCGGCGGGACGCCGCTCGCGCCCGACGTGCGGGCCGACATGGAGGCCCGGTTCGGCGGGCAGGACTTCGGCGACGTCCGGGTGCACACCGACGGCGCGGCGCACGAGTCGGCGAAGTCGGTCAACGCGCAGGCGTACACCGTCGGGTCGAACATCGTCTTCCAGCGCGACAGCTACGACCCGGCATCGCCTGGCGGGCAGCACATGCTCGCCCACGAGCTGACCCACGTCGTGCAGCAGCGCAGCGGCCCGGTGGACGGCACCGACAACGGCGGCGGCGTGAAGGTCAGCGACCCGTCCGACCGCTTCGAACGCGAGGCCGTCACCAACGCCGACCGGTTGATGTCCACTCCGGCCACCCCCGCCCCGGCGGCCGCCGCCCCCGTCCAGCGGGCGGTCGAGCACGACGGGCACGACCACCCGCAGGTGCAGCGCGCCGAGGAGATGTCCGAGGAGGACGAGTCGGCGCAGACGTACCTGCAGCGGCAGGAGGCCGGCGAGGAGGAGGAAGAGGAGCCCTCGACCTCCTGACCTCGCCGGCCGTCCCGGTCACGCCGATCGTGCCGATCGGGGCAGGCCCGTCAGGCGACCCGGAAGGCGTACGACTTCGCGATGTAGCTCTGCTTCCCGTCGGGGCGGACGGCGTACACGCTGACGGTCTTGATCCCCCTCGACGGCGGGGTCCAGGTGACCGAGGCGGTTCCGTCCGGGCCCGCCGCCACCGTCTGGTACGCCGAGTCACCGGTGAACTTGTACCGGTACTCGCTCACCTCGTCCCAGTTGGACGGCGGCGAGAAGACGAACGTCCCCGGCACGCCGATGCCGCCGGAGGCCTGCAGGCCGGGGTAGACCGTGGAGGAGACGCCCGGCGGCTGGTGGTTGAAGCGCAACGACCACGACCCCTCCGAGGACACCCAACCGTTCGTGCTGCGGCTGCGTACCGTGAGCTGGTAACCCGTCGGTTCGTCGGCGGTGAAGGTGACCGTGGCGCTACCGTCCGGGCCGGCCGGGACGGTCTGCTTCGTGCCCCCGGTCAGCAGGTATTCGTACTCGGTGACCGGAGCGACCCCGGCGTGCGGCGTGATCCGGACGGTCGCCTCGTCACCCCAGTCGGGCTGGTCGCCCACCACCGTCACGGTCGGGTCGGTGTCCGGCACCCGGATCTCGTAGCGGGTCTCGGCCGACCGGTTGCCCGCCCGGTCGAGCGAACGCACGACCAGCGTGTTGAGGAAGTCCCGGGGCGGGTTCAGCGTCAGCGTCGCCGAACCGCCCGGAACGTCGGTCTGCACGGTGCCCGGTACGGTCAGCGGGTCCGGGCAGACCAGCTGGCCGAGGTCGCCGTAGCTGCACCCGGACACGGGAATCGACTCCCAGGCGTACGCGAAGCCGACCACGTCGGGGTCGCCGCCACCGGAGAGGGTGAACACCCCCGGCTCGCCAAGCGGGGTCAGGCCGGTGTCCGAGGTCGGATAGTTGGCCGACGTCACCTGGGCAGCCGGCGGCACCGTACGGTCGACCGTGAAGTAGCAGGTCCGGGACCAGGCGGAGGTGTCCAGGCCGTCGGAGGTCCGGGCCTGCCAGGCGTACGTCGTCCCGTCGACCAGCGCGGTGTCCGGCACCTGGACCGTGATGATCCGGCCGGACCGACCGTGCTCCTGGCTCAGTTCGACCCGTGCCGCCGGGTCGCCGACCGGCCAGGCACCGACGTCGAGCCGCAGGCTGTCCAAGTCGTCGGCGTCGTTTCCGACGGCCTGGAGGGTCGCACGCTGGGCCGGCAGCGCCGGGTAGGGGGCCTGCTCCCGACACGGGAAGCCGCCGTTGTAGAGGTGGTCGTCGTCAACCGCCGGCAACGAGTTGTAGGTGACGCTCAACTGCAACCGCTTGTACCAGTTGAGCTGGCGGCCATAGCTGAGGTCGCTCTCGTACTGCGCCGACACCCGCAGCTCGATGGTGATCCGCCCGTCGTCCTCACGGGCGTCGTCGAGGGCCGCCGCCGAGATGTCGAACGCCAGATCGACCGGGCAGTACGGCGAGTCACCCGCCTCGTCCAGCTTCTCGATCTCCGCCGGTGCACCCGCCCAGGTCGGCGTCTGCGTCACCGCTGCGGTACGCCAGACCTCGATGGCCCGCCTCGGGCACTCCGCCGCGCTCTGCTCGCGGAGGTACAGCTTGCCGCCGATCGTCCGCCGGGCGGTGAAGCCGGTCAGGTCGAAGGTGGCGTAGACCCGAGACGTGTGGAGCTGACTCGCCCCGTCCTGCCAGGTACCCAGCGGGGCGTTGGTGTCGCCCTCCCACTCGTAGGCGACCTGCGCGTCGCTGGAGTCGGTGTAGCCGATCTGCATCGGTAGCTGAGTCTCATGGTGGGGAGCCGCGGAGACTGCTCCAGCGGCCGACACGACGGCGAGCCCGCCGGCACCGACCACCGCCACCACGGCGGTAGCCAACCTCCGGCCCATTAATGACCAATCCATAGCGACAGACCTCTCCCCGTATGCCTGCGAACCCCGAAATGACGCAGCGCATCGACGATGCTAGGGATCTTCGGTTACGTCGTCCACGCCTTTGGCCGTCGACCATGCCTCGCGAATCGCCGCGGTTCCACCACGCGAGCGCTGCCCCATCGGGCAACTTTCGCGGCACTCCCAGGAAGCCGCACGGTCAGTGACCAGTGACTCCAAGTATCGGACACTCGTTTTCACGGTGAACTGACGGTGGCATGCCCGGCCCGGGAGGTGCAGCGTGAAGGCGCCGGCCGAGGAACGAGGTGCGGAACGCGCTCCGGTACGCCCGGCAGCGCCTGCACCGACCCGGCCGACTGATGACTCGGACGCCACGACCGCAACACACCGAGGCACCGGGGCACGCCCATTGAGCCCGGCCGTGGCTCAGCGGTTGCAGGCGGCAGCCGGCAACCGGGCGGTGTCCGCCCTGGTGGCGCAGCGCAGGGCGGCTGGATCGACCGCGCGTCGATCGGCGACCACCGCCCGATCGACTTCCAGCGGCAGGGCATCGAAGACGGGTTCGACATCGTCGTCCTCCTCGGCAACGGTCCAGCCGACGACGGCACCAGCGACCGGTGGTACCGGTCCGGAGGTTGTCGACCCGTCGGTCCACGTACCGGTGCAGCGGCTGGCGACCGACGCCGGCCCCGTGCACCGCCCCGGGCCGCAGGCCGACCCGAAGTTCGCCGCGCTGAAGGCGGACGTGCGGGGCAAGCAGCAGGTGCTCGGCGCGCACCCGCCCGCGACTGCGGAGGCGTCGAAGGCGCAGGGCGCGGCGAAGGCGCCGCAGGATGACAAGGAGGCCCAGGGCAAGGCTGCCAACGCGGAGAAGATGAACGCCGCGAAGCCCGGGGAGTTCGACAAGGCCGCGTTCGTGCGCGCGGTCAACGAGGCGATCGCGGCGCAGGCGCCGAAGAACCTGGACGAGGCTGACAAGTTCGGCGACTCGGGCAAGGCGGACGCGGTCAAGGGCCAGGTGCAGGGTCAGGTCACCGACGGCAAGAAGGCGTCGGCGAACGCCATCGAGACCACCACGAAGGCCCCGCCGGACACTTCCCAGGTCAAGGACAAGCAGGTCACGCCCCTGGTGGCGGACAAGCCCCCGGCCACCCCGGGGACGCCGGACCCGGCGAAGGCCGTACCGGACAAGGCGCCGCCGGCGGCGACCGACCTCTCCGGCGGGCCGAAGCAGGTCGACCAGCAGATGGCCGAGGCGCAGGTCACCGAGGAGCAGCTCGCGAAGTCCAACGAGCCGGAGTTCACCGGGGCGTTGAAGGAGAAGGACGCCGTCGAGCAGCACGCGGCCACCGCCCCGGGCCAGGTGCGGGCGGCCGAGGCGCAGACGCTGTCCGGGGCGAAGGCGGCTGCGGGAGCCGCCGGGGCGACGGCGATGACCGCCCTCGCCGGGGACCGCAAGCAAGCGGGGCAGTCGGTCGGGGCGGGCAAGGAGCAGGCCAAGTCCGCCGACGAGGCGAAGCGGGAGAAGGTCACCGCAACCCTGCAGAAGGTCTTCGACGCCACGAAAAAAGACGTCGAAGAGATCCTGTCCGGCCTGGACAAGAAGGTCGACGAGAAGTTCAGCGCGGGCGAGAAGGCGGCCCGGGACGCGTTCACCGCCGAGCACACGCGGCGGATGGACGAGTACAAGGACAAGCGGTACTCGGGGCTGCTCGGCAAGGGCCGGTGGATCAAAGACAAGTTCGCCGGGCTGCCCGAAGAGGCCAACCAGATCTTCGTCACCGCCCGCAAGGGCTACGTCGACCGGATGCAGCAGGTCATCTCCGCCGTCGCCGATGTGATCGGCGCGGAGCTGACCCGGGCCAAGCAGCGGATCGCCACCGGCCGGGACCAGTTGCAGGCCGAAGTGAAGAAACTCCCCGCCGATCTCCAGGCGATCGGCAAGGAGGCTGCCGGCGAGTTCGCCGGGAAGTTCGACGAGCTGACCGAGTCGGTGAACAACAAGGGCACCGAGCTGGTGCAGACCCTCGCCACGAAGTACAACGAGGCGCTCAAGTCGGTCGACGAGGAGATCGCCGCCGAGAAGGAGAAGAACAAGGGCCTGGTCGCGAAGGCCGTCGACGCCGTCGCCGGGGTCATCAAGACGATCATGCAGCTCAAGGACATGCTGATGGGTGTCCTGGCCAAGGCCGCCCAGGCTGTCATGGCGATCATCAAGGACCCGATCGGTTTCCTCGGCAACCTCGTCTCCGCGGTCGGCGCCGGGCTGAAGCAGTTCCTGGCCAACATCGGCGAACACCTGAAGAAGGGCCTCGTCGGCTGGCTCACCGGAGCCATGGCCGGCGCCGGCCTCGAACTACCCGCGAAGTTCGACCTCCGCGGCATCGTCATGATGATCGGCTCACTGCTCGGGCTGACCTGGGCGTCGATCCGCGGGCTGATCATCAAGCGCGGGGTGCCCGAGCCGGCGATGGGCGCGGTCGAGAAGTCCGTACCCCTGGTGCAGAAGGTGCAGGCGCAGGGCCTCGGTGGGCTGTGGGAGGAGATCCAGGACAAGGTCGGCGACCTCAAGGCCAACCTGTTCTCCAAGATCAGCGAGTACCTGATCCCGACCGTGCTCATGGCCGGCATCACCTGGATCATCAGCCTGCTCAACCCCGCCTCGGCGTTCGTCCGCGCGGTCAAGATGATCATCGACTTCGTCACGTTCATCGTGACCCAGGGCGCCCAGATCATCGAGTTCGTCAACTCCGTCCTCGACGCGATCATCGCGATCGCGGGCGGCGGGACGGGCGGGGTGCCAGGGCTGATCGAGAAGGCACTGGCGCGGTCGGTGCCGGTGCTGATCGGGGTGCTCGCGGCGGTGCTGGGCGTCGGCGGGATCGCGCAGCGGGTGCAGAAGTTCTTCAAGGGGCTCGCCGCACCCGTCATGAAAGCCGTGGGCCGGGTCGCCGACAAGATCGCCGCCATCGGCAAGAAACTCTGGGCCAAATTCAAGGCGAAGGTTCGCGGCGGCGACGACAGTCCGCAGGGCAAGCAGAAGCGCCTGGAAAAGGGATTGGCCGCAGCGGTCTCCGCAGCGCGGCGCTTCAGCAGCGGCGGTGTGAGCAGGACGGCCTTGCGAGCTGTTTTCGCGGGTATCCGCCTGCGCTACGGCATGACGTCGTTGGAGCCGGTGCTCACGAACGGGCGTTGGGCGGCTCGCGGCACGGTCAATCCCACCGGCCAGGTCGACCTCGGGATCACTGCCACGGACGGCCAGCAACCGCCGCAGGGCCCTCTCACAAAGAAGGACGACGAGTACGTCAAGCAAATCGCGCAGCACCTTCCCCCCATGGGCGACAGGTTCGCCGGCGAGGCGAGGAGCCAGTGGAACAAGGAGTTGGCCGGCACGGCGGTCGGCGGAACGCTGGTCTGGGGCGACCCACCCCTATCGCCTCAGCAGATGCCTGGGGCAGGAGTCAAGGTGCTGGAGGACCCCGGAACGCATCGCATCTTGCTGCCCTACTTTCATGCGAAGAACCGCACCGGCGGAGCGACTTCGGATACTTTCTACGCTTACGCTTTCAAGTTCCCGGCGATTCGCAGCCGCCTGCTGGCCATACTGGGGGCGGACGCTCTTGCCGAACTCAAGGCACCGCGAGCCGGTCGCGCTGCGGACGTCAATGCCCAACTGAACGATCTCGCCTTCCACTCCGCCATCGGAAAATTCGGCGCATTCGCGCCGATCCCCGGCGCCGGAGCCGGAGCCGACGCCGAGCTCATCGCGGCGGTGAACGAGGCGGGCGGGATTGTTCCATTCTTCAAGCACGTGGTCCGCAAGAAAGGACCATGGGAGACGAAGATATTCGATTTGTGGAAGAACGACAAACCGTCGAAGGATTTCCTTGCAGATCGATTCCGGGCCGCTGACGCCGGAAAACACGAGTGGATCCCGACCGACTACATCCCCGACGTGCTCCGGCGGGCGATGGACCACCGGTCAGGCTCCGAAACTCTGGAGGGGCTCCGGTGGGTCGTTCTGCACCATGCCCTGCGCTCACCGACCAGATACGTGATCTGGGAACTCGTCGGCACGACACCACAGGGACATTCGGGCGTATTCTGGCAGGCATACCAGGAGGATGGGAAGACCAAGCACAAGTTCACGCTGACCAACAACCAGGAGGCATTCCACAATCGGCTCCGCAAGCTCTTCGACCAGTGGAGCGGCACGGCACTGGCGTACGTAGGACATCTAAGAGCGCAACTGTCTAACCTCATGTGGGACGGCAACCTCGGGCAACAGCATCAGCCGTTCCTCACTAAACAGGTCGACGCGCTCGTGTCGACGGACAGGGGGAAGATCTCCATGACGGTCGAGGAGCTGGGACTACTTCAGCGGGCCAATTTTGCCGACATCAAGGTGAATTTCCTCGACGCGGAGGACGCCGTCAAGAAAGAGGAGCTCTAACGATGCCCGGTCTTGACGCGGCCGTCGAACGGGCGCTCCAACTACAACTTCAGCAGGCCCCCCCGTTCTCCGAACAGGCCTTGGCCTCGGTGGAACGGCTGGGCGTTCTTCGCCCGGTCGACATCACCGACCTCGCACGGCTCACGAATCTGCGGACCCTGATTCTCGTCGGCTACGGAGGGCAAGACCTTTCACCGCTGGCCGGCTTGCCGATTGTTTCGCTGGAGATCGAGGTCAGCGCCGCGCGAGGGCTGGAGGTCATCGCGGACCTTCCCACGCTGCGAATCCTGCGGGCGAAGAACAACGCAATCAGTGATATCGACGTGCTCAACGAGGGCGAGCACCGCTTCGTAGAGATCGACCTGACCGGGAATCCGCTATCCGATCGCGGCTTTCGCGAGGTGGTGCCACAGTTGCACGACCGGGTTCCGGAACTGCGGGTGTCCGGCGAGCGAGAGTGGAGTCTCACCCGGCGCCTCTACGCTGCCGGGCTGCCCTTCGACTACTACCGCGACGAGAACGGCTACTGGCTCTGCCGGCCCGGCCTGAGGTACACCGACTTTCCGAATGCCGACCACCTCAAAATCGATCCCGAAGAAATCGAAGCGATCCTGGATCGCGACCCGGCCACGATCCCGGCGATGTTTCGGAACTACGAGTCGTAAGCCCTACGCCTTTGGGTCCATCAGCCAGGTGTCGCCGGCGGCCACACAGATTCCTGCGCCCTGACGTCGGTAGATCAGGCAGACGTGGCGCGCTCTGGTGGAGAAGGTCACCGCAGCACTTGAGCTGCACGGCTACCAGGTCACGATGGACAGAGCTGCCCGGCAGAGCAACCCGGCAGAGCAACCCGGGCCTCACCGTGGCCAGGCGGCTTGCCTGAAAGGACACTGATCTCTTCCCCGGCGGGCGGCCCGCCGGACGTGTGAAGCCCCGCTCGTACGCGGGACGCTCGACTCGACCCCCGAGGGACGAGGAGGCGTGATGCCCAACTACCTGGCGCCGGGCGTGTACGTCGAGGAAGTGGAGTCCGGCTCCCGCCCGATCGAGGGCGTCGGCACGGCGGTCGCCGCGTTCGTCGGCTTCGCCGCGCAGGGGCCGTTCAACACCCCGACCCTGGTGACGAACTGGAGCCAGTACTCGCAGATCTTCGGCGAGTTCGCCCCGGACTGCTACCTCGGCCACGCCGTGTACGGGTACTTCATGCAGGGCGGCGGGGCCGCGTACATCGTGCGGGTGGGCGGCGACCGGGCCAGCGACGAGGCGCTGCCCGCGGCGCCCGAGCCGACCGCGATCCTCGGCACGTACCGGGTGGTGGCCCGCGCCCTGCCCGAGGGCACCCCGGACGACCTGACGGTCGAGGTCGCCGACCCGCCGGAGGGCGCGGGCGAGGACCGGTTCAACCTCGTCGTCAAGCGCGGCGGCCAGGTGGTCGAGACGTTCGAGTCGGTGACCACCAAGCGCGGCAAGGACAACGTGGTGACGGTGGTCCGCGAGCGGTCCAAGCTGATCACCATCGAGGAGGCGGCCCCGACCGGCCAACTGGCCCGGCCGCGCGGCGGCGAGGTGGTGCTGACCGCCCCGCCGGCCACCGGCGGCGCCCCCGAGTCCGTGTCAGCCGACGAGTACGTGGGCGACGCGGCGGAGCGTACCGGGTTCGGCGGCCTGGAGGCGGTCGACGAGGTGACCATGGTCGCGGTGCCCGACCTGATGGGGGCCTACCAGCGCGGCGCGATCGACCTGGAGTCGGTAAAGGCCGTGCAGTCCGCGGTGATCGCCCACTGTGAGCTGATGGGCGACCGGATGGCCATTCTGGACCCGCCGCCGGGGCTGTCCCCGCAGCAGGTCAAGGAGTGGCGCACCGACCAGGCCGGCTACGACTCGAAGTACGCCACGCTGTACTACCCGTGGATCAAGGTGTTCGACCCGGTGACCGGCACCAACCGGTTCATGCCGCCGTCGGGCCACCTGGCCGGGGTGTGGGCGCGCAGCGACGGCGCGCGGGGCGTGCACAAGGCTCCCGCCAACGAGGTGATCCGGGGCGCGGTCGCCCTGGAGACGCAGCTCACCCGCGCGGAGCAGGAGCTGCTCAACCCGATCGGGATCAACTGCATCCGCACCTTCCCCGGCCGGGGCATCCTCGTGTGGGGCGCCCGCACGCTGTCGTCGGACCCGGCGTGGCGGTACCTGAACGTGCGGCGGCTGTTCAACTACCTGGAGGAGTCGATCCTCAACGGCACGCAATGGGTGGTGTTCGAGCCGAACGACGACGCGCTCTGGGCCCGTATCCGGCGCACCATCAGCGCGTTCCTGGTCAACGAGTGGCGGCGGGGCGCACTGTTCGGGCTCACCCCCGACGAGGCGTTCTACGTCAAGTGCGACCGGGAGACCAACCCCGCCGAGGGCATCGACGCCGGCCAGGTGGTCTGCCAGATCGGCGTGGCCCCGGTGAAGCCCGCCGAGTTCGTCATCTTCCAGCTGGCGCAGATGTCCGGCGGCACCAGCCTGGTCAACGAGTAGTCCCCGCAGCGTCAGGAGGCAGTCGTGCCGCTCCCCGATTTCGACTCCGCCGTCGGCCACTCGTTCGGCCTGGAGGTGGACAGCATCATCATCCGCCAGATCACCGAGGTCAGCGGCCTCAAGATGGAACAGGACGTCATCGAGTACAAGTCGAACACCGCCGACGGCAAGTTCGTCGTACGCAAGGCGCCGGGCGCGCCGAAGGCCGGCGAGGTCACGTTGACCCGGGGCCTGACGGCGGACAACAGCTTCGAGCGGTGGGTCAAGGACTGCCGCTTCGGCAAGATGAGCGACGCCCGCAAGGGCGGCGCGATCATCGTGTTCGACTACGAGGGCTTCCCGATCAAGCGGTACCGGCTGACCAACGCGTGGGCGAAGAGCCTGGAGATCAGCTCGCTCAAGGCCGGCGACACCAGCGTGCTCACCGAGAAGCTCGTGGTGACGTACGAGTCGATGGAGGTCGAGTAACCCCATGCGCCGTACGTCGTCCCTGGTCCCGCCGCCCGGTTCGGAGCCGGCCGAGCCGCCCGCCGTCGCCGCCCGCCGCGAGACGCTGCGCACGGAGTTCCCGTTCGAGCTGCCGCGCGGCTACGTCGACGGCTCGGGCACGGTGCACCGGGACGGGGTGATGCGGCTGGCGACCGCCCGGGACGAGCTGGTGCCGCTGCGCGACGACCGGGTGCGGGAGAACCCGCCGTACCTCACGGTGGTGCTGCTCAGCCGGGTGATCACCCGGATCGGCACGCTGGTGGACGTGCACCCGGGCGTGGTGGAGGACCTGTTCGCCTCGGACCTGGCGTTCCTCCAGGACATGTACCGGCGGATCAACAGCGAGGGGCACACCCGGGCCAGCGTGGTCTGTCCGGAGTGCCGGCACCGGTTCGCCGTGGACCTCGCCGGTGGGCGCCTGGGGGAATCGTGACGTACGCGGCCGACCGCATCTACTCCGAGGTCGCGTACGTCGCCTACCACTTCCACTGGTCGCTGGACGAGATCCTCGACCTCGAACACGGCGAGCGGCTGCGCTACGTGGCCGAGATCGCCGGCATCAACACCCGCATCAGCCAGGGACGGTGACCCGATGTGGCCGTGGCGCCGGCGATCGCAGGGGACCGCGCAACGGTCCACTGCGGACGCGTCTGCGCCACCCACCGTCGAGCGGATCGCCGCAACGACCTCTGACGCGTCCCAGGCGACCGCATCGCGGGAAGGCGCATCGCGGGAAGGCGCATCGCGGGAAGGCGCATCGCGGGAAGGCGCATCGCGGGAAGGCGCATCGCCCGGGGACGGCTCCCCGGCCCACCTGCGGAACGGGCCACCGGCGTGGCAGAGCCTCCCGCCGCTCCAGCGGGTCACCCCGGACGAGCCGCGGCTGAACCTGCCCGACACGTTCACCGGGGCGCTGGCCGCCTGGCGCAACCCGTCGTACCTGGCGCCCCTCGGTCACCTCGTCGGTGCCGCCGAGCCGGCCGGGGTCCTGCACGAGACGGCCGTGCCGGTGAGCGAGCCGCCCCGGCCCGCCCCGGAACCCGTCGGCCGGGCGCGTGGCGGCGACCCCGGGCCGCTGCCGCTCGCGGCGCCGTCGGCGGGCGCCCGTACGCCGGCACCGGCCCTGCAACGACAGGTCGCCGGCGCGCCGGGAACCCCACCGACGCCGGAACACCCGCTGGCCGTGCCGACCCGGGGCCGTGCGGTGCCCGTGGAGCCGGTGACGGTCAGCCGACTGCTGACCGCGCCCCCGCCGCCGGAGGAGCTGCTCCTGCCCGCCGTCGACCGCCCGGCCGACCCGACGGCGGAGGCCGCCCGCCCCGACGACGCCTCACCCGAGGCACCCACCCTCGGGCGGGACGACCCGGCGACGGGCGACGCCGACGTGACGATCCCAGCCGGCAGGACGGCGCCCCTCGGCGGTGACGTCCCGGGCCCGGCGGCGGACGCGGCGTCGGCAGCCGGGCCCCGCACCCCCGGCGGCACCGGACCGGCCGCACCGGACCTGCCCGTGCAGCGACTCGTCGGGGCCGGCCCGAGGCCACCCCGCCGGCTCGGGCTGGGCGAGCCGATCGTGTCCCCCGTGCTTCCTCCGGTGTCCCGCCCGACCGGCGACGCCGCTTTCCCGTCGGTGCAACGCTCCGCGGCCGGGGAGGGTCCCGAGCAGGTGCGCCGCGCTGCCGCCGGAGACGGCCGGTCGATGGCCACCGCGCCGCTGGTCCAGCGGTCGCCGGCCGGCGGCAGCGGGCCGGCCAGCGGGCCCGGGGCCGCCGGTCGACCGGCCGACGCGGCAGAGGTGACGCCGGCGGGAGACTCGGCCACGCTTCTGGGCGAGGGGGCCGGCACCGTCTCCCGGCTCGGAACAGGAGCATTCCCCACCGGTCTCGGCCCCTCCCCCGTGGGGCCGCAGGCCGAGCCGGGGACCGCCGGCGGGGGCGAGCACCTCGCCGGCGGTCCCCCGCCGCCCGCCGAGGGCCTGCCGCTCGCCGGTACGCCGCGCGGCGACGCGCCGCCCGCCCGTTGGGCTGGCGGCGCGGCAGACCCGGGTACGGGAGCACCGGCGCCCGTCCAGACGTTCGTGCCGTCCGCCGGGGGGACACCGCCCGCCGGAGAGACACCGCCCGCCGGGGGGCCGCCGCCCGGTGGGGAGGCGACGGCCAGCGGGGACGTGCCGGCGGAGGCGGGCGTGGCCGCGCTGCTGGGCGGGCCGGCCACGTCGACGCCCCCGGGCGTCGCCTCCTCGCAGGGCGGGCCGGCGGCGGGCGTTCAGGCCGTGGATCCGGCCGGCGGCCCGGGGGCGGGACACGTGGGCTCCGGCGGCCCCGACCTGCCGGTGGTGGCCCGCCTGACGACGCCGGCCACCTCGACCGGCCCCCGCGTCGAGAAGCCGACGACCGGCACCGGACCGGTCCCGCACGCCGAGGCGTCGACCGGCACCGGTGCCCCGTACGGCGGGGGAACAAGCCCGGTCGGTGGCGCCACGACCGGCGGGGAGACCGACGGCGGACCGGGCGTCGCCGGCCTCGTCGGCGGAGACGGCGGCATGGCGGACCCCACCGGCGACGCGGGCCCCGCAGGGGTGGACCCGGACGGGAGCCCGCCCCCTCCCCTGCCCCTGGTCGTGGCCCGGCTCGTCGGTGACCGTCCGACCCCGCTGCTGACCGGGGCCGGCCCGGTCGCGCCGTTGCCCGACCGGCCGACCGTGCAGCGGGTGACCTGGCAGCGGGACGAGGCGACGGCCGCCGGTGGGCGGGCCGCCACCACACCCGCCCCGGAGCGGGCCGTCCCCGTGGACCTGTACCCGAACCCGGCCGCCCCGTACCCGACCCCGGCCCCGGCCGCCCCGTACCCGGCCACCGCGCCGGGCACGGCGGCATCGACCGACGCAGCCGGCTCGACCAGCGCGGTGGCCGGCGGCGGGCTCCCGCCCGTCCAGCGGTGGGTGGGCGCGCTTCCTGGCACGCCGTCGGCCGGCCGGCCCCCGGGGCGGGACACCGCGCCACCCGGGCCGCCGCTGTCCGCGTATGCCATGGGTGAGCTGTCGGGTCCGGTCGTGCAGCGGGCCGAACCGGTCGACGACGCCGCCCCGCCGCCCCCGGTCGACACGCCCGCGCCGCCTGCGGCGGCCCCGCCGCCCGACGGTGGCGGGGCGGCGGCCGGTCAGCCGGCCGTGCCGGGCGCTCCGCGGGCCGCGGGCGGCGGGGCCGAGCCGGAGGAGCTGCTGAAGAAGCTGTACGACCCGCTGCTGCGCCGGCTCAAGACCGAGCTGCGCCTCGACCGGGAGCGGCACGGGGCGCTCGGCGGACCGGGCTGACAGAACCGCCGGAGAAGGGCCCGGGACCGGGAGACACGCGCAGGACCAGGAGGGACGAATGGCCAAGGACGAGGTCGCCGTCGCGATCGCCTTCGTCGTCAGGATCGACGACCAGGATCTCGGCGCGTTCAACACCTGTGACGGGCTGGGCTGCGAGGTCGTCGTCGAGCAGCGCGAGGAGGGCGGCAACAACGGGCACGTGTGGCAGCTCCCGACCCGGATGAAGTTCTCCAACGTCAAGCTGTCCCGCCCGGTCACCGCCGACAGCACGAAGCTGATGCGCTGGTTCTCGGGGATGGCGAACGGGATCACCCGCAAGACCGCCACCATCGAGGCGCGCACCCTGGAGGGCACGGTGATCGCCCGGTGGGGCCTGCTCGACGTCATCCCCGTCAAGTGGACGGGGCCGCAGCTCAGCCCGGACAGTCCGAAGGTGGCCGTCGAGACCCTCGAACTGGCCCACCACGGCTTCTTCGGCCCCGGGACCGGGGGGTGACCCGGTGAGCGCCTCCCCGGTCACCTTCAGCGCCGCCGGCAGCCCCGCCGGTCGGGGCGGTGGCGCGCCGCCGCAGCTCACCCACGCGTACCTGCAACTGCACGAGCCGCCCCGCAACGGCGGCACCGCCGCACCCGGCCCGAAGCTGGGCCAGATCCCGTTCCAGTTCAACCCGAAGGAGCTGGCGCTGACGAAGACCGCCAAGTGGAAGCGGGACGCGCAGCGCAACGCGAAGAAGAGCGGCGTGCCGGAGTTCACCGGCTCGGACCCGGCCAAGCTGACCCTGGAGATGTTCTTCGATGCCACCGCCACGATGGACAGCTCGGTGGTGAAGCGGGTGGAGGAGCTGTTCGCCTGCTGCGTGCCGACCGACGCGAGCCGGCAGCAGAAGAAGGGCTCCCCGCCGTGGGTGGTGTTCCACTGGGGCGGGATGGTCGGCTTCCCGGCGTTCGTGGCCAGCGTCAACGCGAAGTACACCCTGTTCACCCCGGGCGGCACGCCGGTGCGGGCGCTGTGCACGGTCGCCCTGGAGGAGATTTCGGGCGAGCAGCCCGGGCAGAACCCCACCTCCGGGGCCCTCGCGGTCCGGGACATCCACGTCGTCGTCGCCGGGGACACCCTGCACTCGGTGGCCCACCACGCGTACGGGCGGGCGGGGCTGTGGCGGCACATCGCCGAGGCCAACGAAATCGACGACCCGATGCGGCTACGCCCCGGCACCACCCTGCTGGTGCCCGCCCTCGAGGAGCTGACCGCCCCGGACGGTGCCCGTGGCCAATGAGCAGTTCGCCAACGCGCTCCTCGTCGAGGTGGGCGGCAGCCCGCTGCCCGCGGAGATCGCCGCGCTGCTGACGTACGCGGCGGTCGACGACAGCCGCAACCTGCCCGACCGGTTCGTGCTGCGGTACCGGGACCCGGGCCGGACGGTGCTGGCCAAGGGCGGCTTCACGATCGGTGCCCCGGTGAAGCTGACCGTGCAGACCTCCGACCCGGGCGGCCCCGCACCGCTGCTCACCGGCGAGGTCACCGCCGTGGAGTGCGAGCTGGACGCCACCGGCACGTTCACCGAGGTCCGCGGCCTGGACCTGGCCCACCGGCTGCTGCGCGGCCGGCGGGTGGCCGCGTACCCGGGGATGAGCGTGCCGGACATCGTGCGGCAGGTGGCGCAGCGGGCCGGGCTGAAGGCGGGCCGGATCGACCCGGTGAGCGGGATCGGCGGCGAGCCGGAGGCGCAACTCAGCCAGGACAACGTCAGCGACTGGGCGTTCCTGCACCGGCTCGCGGCACTGGTCGGCGCGCAGGTGATGGTGCTCGACGGCGCGCTGCACCTGCGGATGCCGCAGCCCCCGGCTGGCGCGCCCGACCCGTCGGCGCGGGCCACCCAGGACCCGCTGGTGCTGGAGGTCAACCGGAACCTGATCGCGCTGCGCGCCGGGGTGACCGCCACCGCGCAGGTGCCCGAGGTGGCCGTCCGGGGCTGGGACCCGGCGACGAAGCGGGCGGTCAGCGCGACCGCCACCCCGAAGGTGCCGGGCGCCGACGGCATCGGCGCCGATCCGGCCGAGCTGGGCAGGAAGGTGGGCAGCCCGCCGTACCTGGTCGCCGACCCGACCCTCGGCTCGGACGCGGCGGTGCGGGCGGTGGCCGGCGCGCTGGCCGGCGACCTCGGCGGCGGCTGCGCGGAGATCGAGGGGGTGGCGAAGGGCAACGCCAAGCTGCGGGCGGGCGCGGCGGTGGCGCTGGCCAACATCGGCGAGCCGTTCCAGGGCAGGTACGTGCTGACCAGCACCCGGCACGTGTTCAGCGAGCAGGCCGGCTACACCACCGCGTTCACCGTCTCCGGCCGCTCCGACCGCTCGCTGTACGGGCTGACCGCCGGCGCGGCGGCGACCGACCGGGTCGGCGACGGACTGGTCCCGGCGGTGGTCAGCGACGTGAAGGACCCGAAGAAGCTGGGCCGGGTCCGGCTCACCCTGCCGTGGCTGGACGGGAGGTACACCACCGGCTGGGCGCGGGTGGTGCAGCCCGGCGCGGGCGCGGAGCGGGGGGCGGTGCTGCTGCCGGAGGTGGGCGACGAGGTGTTGGTCGGGTTCACCGGCGGCAGCCTCGACGCCGCGTACGTCCTCGGCGGGTTGCACAACGGCACGGACGCGCCGCCGAAGCTGGACACCGACCCGGTGGACGGCAGCAGCGGCCGGATCGCGGTGCGGGCCCTGGTCTCCCGTACCGGGCACCGGTTGGAGCTGCTGGAGGCCGGCAGCGGCCCGGACGGGATCCTGCTCGCCACCGGGGACCGGAAGTTCACCCTGCGGCTGGACCGCACCGGCCGGCAGATCGAGATCGTCAGCGACGGCAAGGTGAGCGTCCGGGCCAGGGACGGGATCGTCCTCGACGCCGGCTCCGGGTCGTTGGAGCTGGCCGGGCAGCGGGTCACCGTCACCTCGAAGAGCGACGTCGGTATCGAGGGCCAGGGCCAGGTGCGGGTGAAGGGCACGGCCGGCGCGTCCGTGGAGGGCGCGACGGTGAAGGTCGCCGGGCAGGGCGGCGCGGAGCTGACCGCCGGCGGCCCGGTGACCGTCCGCGGCGGCGTCGTCCGGATCAACTGACGGTACGTGAGTGAAGGGAGTGTGCCGTGCCACCAGCAGCTCGCGTCGGTGACCCCACCGCCCATCCGGGCACGGTCGGCGGCCCCGGGGTGCCCACCGTCCTCATCGGCGGGCAGCCCGCCGCCACCGTGGGCACCCTGCACGCCTGCTCCTTCCCGGGCACCCCGCCGCACCCCCCGTCCCCGCTGCTGCCGCCCGGCTGCCCGACGGTGCTCATCGGCGGCCGGCCCGCCGCCCGCATGGGCGACCTGGCCGGCTGCGGGGCGCCGATCCTCGCCGGCTGCCCGACCGTGCTGATCGGCGGGTGACGCCGATGGCCACCGACTTCGTCGGCGCCGGGTGGGCGTTCCCGCTGCGCACCGATCCCACCGGGGGGATCGCCCTGGTCCGGGGGGACCGGGAGGTGGTGGAGAGCATCCGGCTGATCCTCGGCACGGCGCCGGGCGAGCGCCCGGGTCGCCCCGAGTTCGGCTGCGCGATCCACGAGTTGGCGTTCGCCCCGGCCGACCCGTCCACCGCCGGCCAGGTCGCGTACCAGGTGCGGCTGGCGCTGGAGCGCTGGGAGCCGCGGGTCGAGCTGGACGACGTGCTGGTCGACTTCGCCGACGCGGCCCGGGGCACTCTCTACATCGACATCCGGTACCGGCTGCGCCAGGACAACGACCCGCGCAACCTGGTCTTCCCGTTCTACGTCATCCCCGCGCACGAACCGGGAGCCGAGTGATGGCCCTGCCCGCCCCGCACCTCGACGACCGCCGTTTCCAGGACCTGGTGGACGACGCGAAGCGCCTGGTGCAGCGGCGCTGCCCGGAGTGGACCGACCACAACGTGTCCGATCCGGGGGTGACCCTGATCGAGACGTTCGCGTACATGGTGGACCAGCTCCTGTACCGGCTCAACCGGGTGCCGGACCGGCACTACGTGAAGTTCCTGGACCTGCTCGGCATCGCCCCGTTCCCGCCGGCGGTGGCGTCGACGGACGTGACGTTCTGGCTGTCCGCGCCCCGCGACGCCCCGGTCGTCGTCCCGGCCGGCACGCACGTGGCGACCGTACGCGCGGAGAACGCGGAGCCGGTGACCTTCGAGACGCTGCACGAGCTGACCGTGCCGCCGTGCCGGCTGGTCCGGGTGCTGACCGTGCCGGCCGGGGGGCGACCGACGGACCGGACCGGGGACCTGGGCGGCGCGGACCGGATCCCGGCGTTCGCGGACCCGCCGGTGGCCGGCGACGCCGTGCTGTTCGGCCTCGACAGGGCGGTGCCGGGCTGCGCCGTGCTGCTCACCATGGACTGGGTGGTGGCCGGGCGCGGGGTGGACCCGACGAACCCGCCGCTGGTGTGGGAGGCGTGGACCGAGGGTGGCTGGGAGGAGTGCCCGGTGGAGCGGGACACCACGGGCGCGCTGAACCGGGCCGGCGAGGTGGTCGTGCACGTCCCGGCGCGGCACGCCGCGTCGGTGGAGGCCCGGCACCGCGCCGGCTGGCTGCGCTGCCGGCTGCGCGAGGCCGTCGCCGGGCAGCCGTTCTTCCACGCCCCGCCCCGACTGGGCCGGGCGGAGGCGGTCACCATCGGCGGCACCGTGAGCGCCTGCCACGCCGAGCTGATCGGCGGCGAGACCCTGGGCGCGTCCGAGGGGGTGCCGGGGCAGCGGTTCACGGTGCAGCGGGCGCCGATCGTGGCCGCCGACGGCGCGATCGGGATCGAGGTGAGCGCCGCCGAGGGCTGGCAGACCTGGCGGGAGGTGGCGAGCTTCGCCGGCTCCGGGCCCCAGGACCGGCACGTGTGCGTCGACCGGTCCAGCGGGGAGATCGGCTTCGGCCCGGCCGTCCGGCAGGCCGACGGCACGGTACGCCGGTACGGGGCGGTGCCGCCGAAGGGCGCGGTGGTCCGGATCCCGACCTACCGCACGGGCGGGGGGCGGCGGGGCAACGTGGCCGCCCGCACGCTGAGCGTGCTGCGGGACCCGGTGCCGTTCGTGTCCACGGTGACCAACCGGGCGGCGGCCACCGGCGGCGTCGACGGCGAGTCGCTGGCCGAGACGTCGGTGCGCGGGCCGCTGAGCCTGCGTACCCGGGAACGGGCGGTCACCGCCGAGGACTACGAGCAGTTGGCCCGGGAGGCGGCGCCGGAGGTGCTGCGGGTGAAGTGCGTGCCGGCGGGCGACGGCTCGGCGGCGGTGCGGGTGCTGGTGGTGCCGGCGCTGGGTGAGCACGGCGACGCCGAGGACGACGCGGCCCGGTTCGCCGCCCTGCGGCCCCGTGACGAGGTGCTGGACCGGATCCGGGCCTTCCTCGACGCCCGCCGCTGCGTGGGTGCCCGGGTGCTGGTGGAGCCGCCGTTCTACCAGGGGGTGACGGTGGTCGCCCGGGTCCGCTCCCGGCCTCGGGCGAGCGGGTCCGACGCGGAGCTGCGCCGGCGGGCGCTGCGCGCTTTGTACGACTACCTCGACCCGGTGCGGGGCGGGCCCGACGGCGACGGGTGGCCCTTCGGCCGGCCGATCCAGTCGGGTGAGCTGCACGCCGTGTTGCAGCGGGTCGACGGGGTGGACCTGGTGGAGGAGGTCCGGTTGTTCGGGGCCGATCCGACCACCGGGGAACGCGGCGAGGCCGTGCAGCGCATCGAGCTGGACGTCAACGCCATCGCCTTCTCGTACGCCCACCAGGTGCGGGTCACCGGGTGAACGGGCGGGTCGTCGAGGTCAGGAGGGGATCATGCGGGGTGCGGTGCCGGGGCTGGCGAGCCCTCACCCGATCGGGCAGGAGTTGCCCGCGGTGTACCTGGAGGACGATTTCGCGCAGCGGTTCACCGCCGGGCTGGACGAGGTGCTGGCGCCGGTCCTGCTGACGCTCGACTGTTTGGACGCGTACTTCGACCTGGACCTGGCCCCGCCGGACTTCCTGGACTGGCTGGCCGGCTGGGTGGCCGCGCCGGTCGACGGGGACCGGGCGCCGGACGTGCGCCGGGAGGTGGTCCGGCACGCGGTGCAGGCGCACCGGTGGCGCGGGACCGCCCGGGGCGTCGAGCTGGCGGTGCGGGTGGCCACCGGGGCGCGGGTGGAGGTCACCGACAACGGCGGGGTGACCTGGTCGGCGACGCCGACCGGCGGGCCGCCGCCGGACGAGGCCCCACGGGTGCTGGTCCGGGTCACCGGGGCGGCCGACGAGGCGCTGGTGCGGCAGGTCGTCGCGTCCGCCGTACCGGCCCACGTCCGGCTGACGCTGGAGATCGAGTCATGATCACCTGTGCGAGCTGCGGCGCCGCCAACGCCGACGGCAGGCAGTTCTGCGCGGCCTGCGGCGAGTACCTGTGGGACGAGGGCAGCCCGCCGCCCGCCCCGGGGCCGGCCGTGACCCGGGACCGGCCGGTGACCGACCGGAGCACCGACGCGCGGACGGATCCGGCCGTGCCGGCCCCGCCGGGCCCCGGGCCGTCCACCGCCGGCCCGCCGGCCCCCGTAGCGCACCCGCCCGGCCCGGGCGGGCACGAGCCGGGCGGACACGAGCCGGGCGGGCACGAGCCGGGCGGGCACGAGCCGGTCCGCGCGGGCGACGGCACGCCCCAGCCGCTGCAACCCGGGGCACCGAGCACCACCCGGGAGACGCCGGGGCCGGCCGCTGCGGTCGACCCGGCGTCCCGCCCGCCGGAGCGGGAGCTGACCTGCGCCCACTGCGGCCGGGTCAACCCGCCGAACCGCCGGATCTGCCGGTTCTGTGGGGAGTCGCTGACCGCCCCGGTCGGGCCGGCGCCGGAGCGCGCCACCTGGTGGGAGCGGCTGCGGGACCGGTGGCGACGGCTGTGGGACCGGGTGCGCCGCCGGGGGCCCCGCCGCCCCGCCCGGAAGGACCGCCGGGCCGCCGGGGCGGCCCGGCGGCTGCTGCTGCTCGTGCTCGGGCTCTGCCTCGTCGGCGTGCTCGCGGTGGCCGGGCCGCCCCTGGCGCGGCGGGCCGTGGAGGCGGTGCGCGACCGCACCGAGGAACCGGCGTCGCTCGTCCCGGCGGCGGTGAGCGCGTCGTCGGAGAAGCTGGGTGCCGGCGCGGCCCGGCTCACCGACGGGGCGAGCAACCGCTACTGGGCGCCGACCGGCACGGCCGCCGGCGCCTGGGTGGAGGGCCGCTTCACCGAGCCCGTGCGGCTGCTCACCGTCATCATCACCCCGGGCGTCGGCGAGCGGCGGCAGGCGTTCCTCGAAGCCGGCCGGCCGCGCGGGCTCACCGTGGTCACCGTCGACGCCGACGGCAAGCAGGAGAAGACCGACATCGAGCTGCGCGACGAGCCCGGGGAGCAGCAGTTCCCCGTCGAGGCGGCGAACGTGGTGCGGATCAGGCTGGTGGTCCGCTCGACGTACGGGCCCGGGTTGGATCCGGCCGTGGCGATCGGGGAGGCGGAATTCTTCGGTCGACGCTGACGGTGGTTCCCGCTGGCGCGGTCTCCGCGGGTGCCGGGTCGAGGCCGAGGGAGACGAGCACGTCGGCGTACCGGCGGCGGGCGTGCTCGGCGGCGGCGGCGTTGCCGGCCCGGTCGTGCGCCGCGATCAGCAGCCGCCAGCCAGCGTCGTGGCACGGGTCGATCTCGACGCACCGGGCCGCCGTCGCGACCGCCCCGTCGGCGCCGGCGGCGCGCAGGGCGGCCTCGGCGAGCTGGGCCGCCGCGTCCGCGGCCTGCCGGCGCAGCGTCTCCCGCTCGGCCACCACCCACTCCGCCGGGCCGTCCTCGGGCAGCAGTTCGCCGGTGTACGCGGCCACCGCGACCCGCAGGTCGGCGAGCGCGCGCGGGTCCCGGGTCGCCCCGGGGCTGGACGCCCGTTCCAGCGCGAGCCGGAACTCCGTGACGTCGCACCAGCTCCCCGGGGGCAGCGCCAGCAGGTACGCGTCCCCGTCGCGGTGCAGCAGGCTCTCCCCGTCGCCGGTGGGCAGGTGGGTGTCGAGGAACCGGCGCAGGCTGGACAGGGCGACGTGCAGGGTGCGGGTGGCGGTGGCCGGGTCGGTGTCGGGCCAGAGCGCGTCGAGGAGCCGGTCGCGGTGCACGGCCCGGCCGGCGTGCATGGCGAGCATCCGGGCCAAGGCGCGGGCCCGGGGGCGCAGTGGCGACCAGTTCAGCGGCTCGCCGTCCAGGCAGATCCGGAAGCCGCCGAAGCAGCGTACGGTCAGCGGGGCGGTGTCCGGCACGGCCGGTGCGGCACCGCGCTCGGGGGTGACCCAGGCGGTCACCACCGGACGGGGCAGCCCGGCGTGCTCGGCGGCGGCGTGGACGGCGGACAGGCCCACCGCCCGGCCGGGGCCGGCGGGCACCCCCGCGGCGAGGGCGAGCACCCGCGCCCCCGGCACTCCGGCGGCCCGGGCGGTGCTCTCCGCGCGACGGACCTCCACATCGGCGTCGGGCAGCCGGCCGCGCACGGCGGCCAGCGCGAGCAGGGACTGCGCCCAGGCGGCCAGCACCCCGCTGTCCACCTCCCGCGCCCGGTCGAGCAGCCGGCCGGCCTCCTCCGGCTCCGGCCCGCCGCGCAGGGAGCGGGCCAGCGCGGCGCAGCCGGCCGCGAGCAGGGCGCCCCACCGGTCCCCGAGCCGGTCGCACTCCTCGACGACGGCGGCGGCCTCCTTGAGGTCGGCCTCCGCCCCGGACAGCGCGGGCACCGCCCGGGCCAGCCGGGCCAGCCAGGGCAGGCCGGACCGGTCGGCGTCCAGGCCGACGGCGGCGACCGCGGCGGGCGCCTGCGGGTCCCCGCCGGCCAGCGCGACGGCGGCGCGCAGCAGCCGGCAGGCCAGCCCGACCATGCCGGCGTCGGACGGTGTCCACCGGTCCAGCACGCGCGCCGCCTCGCCGGCGTGCCCGGCCAGCAGCAGCGCGCCCGCCCGCACCAGCGGGTCGGCCGCCCCGGTCAGCCGTTCCGCCTCGCCGACGACCACCATCGGGTGCCGCCGGGTGGCCGTGCGCAGCCAGCCGGACCAGTGCCCGCGCCAGTGCGGGCCGTCGGGCAGCCAGGCCGTCACGTCGGCGCGCAGGGAGCGGCACCGCGCCCGGGCCGGCTCGCCGTCGAACATCTCCTCGGCCCGGCGCAACAGCGGCACCGCCGCCGCGAGCTGGCCCTCGTTGATCCGGTGCCGGGCGTCGGCGAGCACCAGCCACGGGTCCTCGGCGATGAACCAGGCGGGCAGCACGTCCGACCACGGGTCGAGGCCCCGCACGGCGACGTCGCCCCCGGCGGTGTCGAGCAGCCGGTGCACGTCGGGCCACTGCTGGGCGCGGGCGAAGCACCGGGCCGCCTCCAGCACCGCGCCCTCCGCGGCGAGCAGCCGGCCGGCGCGGGCGTGCCAGGCCCGCGCCGCATGCTCCCCCAACTCCTCGGCGAGCGCCGCGATCAGGTGGGCGCGCAGCACCTCGTGGTACGCGAAACTCCGGCCACCGTCGTGGGAGACGGTGAACGCCTGCCGGCGCTCCAGCTCCTCCAGCGCGGCCTGCCCGTCGCCGCCGCCGAGCAGCCGGTCGCACCGCTGGGCCGTGAGCACCTCGAACACGCAGGTGTGGACGAGGAACCGGCGCAGGTCGGGGGCGAGTTCCGCCAGCACGGTACGGGTGAGGTAGTCCCGGGACAGCGCCGAGCGCACGCCCAGCGAGGCCACCGCGCGGCGCCGGTCGGCCAGCGGCTGGCTGCGGGTGGACAGGTAGTAGAGCTTCAGGCCGGCCGCCCAGCCGCCGAGCCGCCGGGCCAGGGCCGCCACGTCGTCGGCCGGCAGCGGCTCCCGGTAGACGTCGCGCAGCAGCCGCTCCACCTCCCAGGTGCGGAACCGAAGCTGCTCGGCGTCGACGACGACGCTGTCGGAGAACTCGTGCCGGGTCAGGATCAGCGGCGGCATGCGGCGGGTGCCGACCAGCACCCGGACGCCCTCGCGCACCAGGGCGAGGGCCCGGTCCAGCAGCACGGACTCCCCCGGCGTTCCCTCGACCAGGTGCAGGTCGTCGACGACCAGCAGGCCGGCACCGCCGTCGGGCAGCGTCGCCTCCACCCGGCGCAGCGCCCGCGCCGGGTCCGCGTCGGACGGCACGACGCGCAGCCAGCCCACGGACCCGGGCCCGGTGGCCGCGTACTGGGCGAGCAGGGTGGTCTTGCCGGACCCGGCGGGGGCGACGACCAGGCCGAGGGAACGGGGCCGGACGTCCAGCGCGGTGATCAGCCTGGACCGCGTGAGGCTCAGCGAAGGGCTGCGGGCGGGTTCTGTCGGCATCGCGCACACCTTCCCCGAGGTAGCCGGCCGTCGAGCCGGCCCGGGACGAGCGACACCACTGATGGTAGTCATCAATACGCCCTGGTAGCTGCCCGTGATCGGACAACCGCGTCGGATTTCGGCAGGGACTCGGGCCGCCGCTGGGAATCCCGTCGACCAGCCGCCCCGTCCACAGCATCCACCGCAAAAGGGCTCCAGTGGACCAATTCTGCCATTCACCCTTTGCCGACCGCCAACCACCCATAATTCCATTCGTCCCACCTGGACGACCTGTCCGGAAACCATGAATTACCGCCGACACCGACAGCCGCGGGGCCTTTAGCTGACTATTCGCCGAACGCGGCGGCAGACCTCCGTTTGAGCCCAGTTCGATCACATTAGTTCGACGCAGTTAAATATTGTCAAAGGTTTTTGCGGGTGCTCTAATGATGGCGACGCGAGCGGGATCGCCGCGTCAGTCCCTCTCAATTCGTTGGAGGCCGCCCATGGACAAGAAGATCGAGACGAAGCGCAAGCCGGCCAAGGTCCTCGTGCGCAAGCTTGAGAAGCTCGAGACCACCGTCGCCATCATCGAACCGGGCTGCCGCAACGACCTCTGCGGCTGATCGGACATCCGGCCGGGGCGCGGCACCTCGCGTCCCGGCCGGCCTGGCGGAGGAGTTTCCGGGCATGCTGCGACCACGGATCAAGGGCATTCACAAACCATTGCGACTGACTCCGACGCTCATCAGCATCGGCGGTCGACAAATGGGTATCGGGGCGGAGATCGACGACGAGGACGGCTTTCTCTGGTCGCTGTTACGCCTGATGGACGGCACCCGCACCCGGGCGGAGATCGTCGACGCCCTGCTCACCGAACGACCCGACCTGACCGCCGACGAGACGACCGACGCGATGCGGACGATCATCGACGCCGGATACGTCGAGGACGCCGCCGCGCCGCCCCCGCCCACCCTGAGCCCCGCCGAGATCGACCGCTACGAGCGGGCGTTGACCTACCACGCGTGGGTCGACCTCACCCCGCGCCCGTCCCGCTTCGACGTCCAGGCCCGGCTGAAGGCGAGCCGCGTGGTCGTGGTCGGACTGGGCGGCACCGGCTCGGCCGTCGCGGCATCCCTCGTCGCCGCCGGGGTCGGGGCCGTGCACTGCGTCGACTTCGACGTGGTCGAGCCCGGCAACCTGACCCGTCAGCTCCTCTACACCGAGGACGACATCGGCGCGCCGAAGCTCGCCGTCGCGGTCGACCGCCTCCGCCGGATGAACTCCTACGTGACGGTCACCGGCGAGCAGACCCGGGTCGACTCCACCGAGTCGGCAATGACGCTGATGCGCGGGCGCGACCTGCTGGTGCTCTGCGCCGACCAACCCCTGCACACCATCCGCGACTGGACGAACGCCGCCGCCCTGCGCACCGGTACCCCGTGGATGATCGCCCAGTACGCCGGCCCGATGGCCGTCGTCGGCCTGTTCGTCCCGGGCCGCACCTGCTGCCAGGCATGTCTGCCGAGCGTCGGCGACCGGCTCCGCGAGCGGCACGGCGCCGAGCCGGAGGAGTTGTTCGGGTTCACCGGGCACGCGGTGATCGCCCCGTCGGCCAACCTCACCGGCCACCTGGCCGCCCTGGACGCGGTGCACCACCTCGGCGGCATCCCCGCCAGCACGCTCGGCCGGATGTACCACCTGAGCCTGACCGACCTGACCTACCACTACGTGGTGAACCCGACTCCGGGGCACAAGTGCGGGACCTGCGGCTGGGTCGGGGAGGAGCGGTGATCACCCTCGACGCCGACAGCCGGCCCCGGGTCGCCCACCTCGTCGTCCGCGAGGAGGACACCGACGAGTACGTCGTCGGCGACCCGGCCACCGGCAACTTCGTGGTCGTACCCGAGGTCGGGGCCCGGCTGGTGCGGCTGCTCGCCGCCGGCCGGACCGTCGCCGAGGCCGCCGACGAGGTGGAACGCGAGACCGGGGAGGCGGTCGACGCCCTCGACTTCGTCGAGGTGCTGCTCGACGCGGGCATCATCGACGGGCGTACCGCCGGGGAGGCCGCGCCGGCCACCGCCCGGCACTGGTCGGTCTCGCGGATCCCGGCCCGGGTGGTCCGGCCGCTGTTCGGCCGGGCCGCCTGGACGGGGTACGTCGGCTGCCTCGTCGCGACGGTGGCGATGTTCGCCGCCGAGCCGTCGCTGTTGCCCACGTACGAGGACACCTTCATCTTCCCCGACATCGTGCTCAGCCTGCTGATCACCAACGTGGTGGTGATCGTCCTGACGATCGTGCACGAGGTCTGGCACGCCCTCGCCGGGGCCGCCGTCGGCGTGCCGTCGCGGCTGCGCGTCGAGCGGCGCGGAATCTTCCCGGTGCTGGAGACCGACCTGTCGGGGCTGTGGGCGCTGCCGCCCGAGCGTCGCTACGGCCCGTTCCTCGCCGGCATGGCGATCGACTGCGTGCTGCTGTTCGGCGCGGTCGCGCCCCGGTTCGCCTGGTCGCGCGGCTGGATCGACCTGCCCCCGGGGATGGTCCGGTTCCTCGCCATGGTGGTGTTCAGCCAGGCGGTGAAGCTGGCCTTCCAGACGCTGGCCTACCTGCGCACCGACATGTACCTGGTGATGGCCACCGCGACCGGCTGCCGGAACCTGCACCAGATCACCCGGCTGTCGCTCAAGCGCCTGGTCCGCCGGCTCGACGACGGGGAGGCGGCGATCCTGCGCGACGCGCACGCCCGGGACCTGCGGGTGTCCC
The DNA here is from genome assembly GCF_003434305.1 of Micromonospora sp. MW-13. Lineage (GTDB taxonomy): Bacteria > Actinomycetota > Actinomycetes > Mycobacteriales > Micromonosporaceae > Micromonospora. The sequence continues at coordinate 51,940 of NZ_QKKX01000064.1, read as the reverse complement.
GCTGGTACCGGCTGCTCTACGTCGCCGGGCTGGTCTGGATGGCCTGGTTCGTCGTGCACTTCCTGTGGCCGAGCGCGAAGGTCACCCTCGGCTGGGCGGCGGGCGTGCTGGTCGGCGCGCCGTTCGCCAGCCCCTACTGGTGGGAGGGGATCGCGCTGCTGCTGTTCACCTCGCTCAACGTGCTGCTGCCGCTCGGGGTGGTCGTCCGCAACCGGGTCCGGGCGAGGAGGGCCGCCGCGTGAGCCGCCGCTGGCTCGGGACGCTGGTCAGCGTCGTGGTCACCACCCTCAGCGTGCTGACCATGTCGAGCCTCGGCCTCGGCGTGGTCCTCGGGCTGGCCGACGACACCGAGGCCCTCTCCTGCGACCGGGTGCCCGGCACGCCGGCGCCGTTCGAGGGCAACCGGCACATAGCGTACGAGGGGGCGCCGCACGCGGCGTACCGGACGGTGCCGCCGACCTCCGGCCCGCACTCCCCCCGCGTGGTCACCCCCGGCATCTACCGCGAGCCGGTGCTGGAGGAGTTGCAGGTGCACGCGCTGGAGCACGGGCACGTCCTGGTCCAGTACGCCCCGGACGTCTCCCCGGCCGACGTCCGCGCCCTGGAACGCCTCGGTCGCCGGTATCCCCGCGACGTGGTGGTGGCGCCCTACCCCGCCCTGGACCACGGCATCGGGCTCAGCGGCTGGCAACGGCTCCAGCGGCTCGACACCCTCGACGAGCGGGCGGTCACCGAGTTCGTCACGAAGGTCGCCGGCCGCTACGACCACTCCTGGCAGCACGGGGCGACGGACTGCGTACGGCCCTGAACCGGCACCCGCTTGCCGGGGCACGATGAGTGTGGTTGGCTACTCACATGTCACCGACCACCCGCCCCAGGACGCTCTCCACCGCCGAGGACCGGCGGGAGGACGTCCTCTCCACGGCCATCGGGGCGTTCGCGGCCCGGGGTTACTTCGGCACCACCACCGTCGAGGTCGCCAAGCGTGCCGGCATCTCCCAGGCGTACCTGTACCGGCTGTTCCCGGACAAGGAGTCGCTGTTCGCCGCGGTCGTCGAGCGCTGCTTCGAACGGTTCCGGGAGAGCCTGAGCGAGGGCGCGGCGACGGCCGAGGGCAGCTCGCCCGAGGCCGTCCTGTCCGCCATGGCCGGCGCGTACGTCCTGCTGATCCGGGACCAGGAGCTGCTGCTGGTGCAGCTGCACGCCCAGTGCGCGGCGGTCTCGGTGCCGGAGATCCGCCAGGCCGTCCAGCGGGGCTACGCCCGCCTGGTCGAGTACGCCCGTAGCGTCTCCGGCGGCAGCCAGGCGCAGGTGCAGGAGCTCTTCGCCCGGGGCGCGTTGTGCAACGCGGTGGTGACCATGGGCGCCGAGCAGGTCGACGCGCCGTGGGCCAGGACGCTGTCGGCGGGCCTGCGACCCTGACCGGCACGGCGCACCCGACCCCGCCACGCCCCCTTTACTGGTGAGTAACCAACCACTCTTCAAGGCCGTGCCGGCGATCACCGCTCGGCCGGCGCGCCGTGGCGTCGGCGTCCGGGCCGACGCCAGGACGCCACCCGGGTCGCGGTCTCAGTCCTCGGCCCGCCAGCGGTAGAACTCCTTGGCCACCGCGTCCTCCGGGCCGCGCCAGGTCTCCGGGCTGTACGGGGTGATGAACGTGCTCAGGTCCTCCATGATCTTGGCGAAGGCCGGCTTGGCGTGGCTCTCCCGCATGGCATCGGCGAACGCCGCGTCGGTGCGCTCCAGCAGGTGCAGGTAGACGTCGTCGATCGAGTACAGCCAGCGCCCCGTGACGCCCAGCTCGACCGGCAGCGACCCCGCGTCGGACTCGGCGAAGACGCGGGCGACGTTGGGTTCCGCCCCGGGCTTGATCCGGGCGACGATGACGGTCAGGTTCCCGTCGGGCGACTCCGACGCGGGCACCGAGCCCTCGGCCGGTACCCAGCTGTAGAACTCCTTGGCGACGGAGTCGGACGGGTTCTGCCAGTTCCTCGGGTACGGCGTCACGTACGGGGCGATGGCCTCGGCGATCTGCTGGAACGCGGGCAGCCCCCGGGCCTTGCCCAGCGACGCCTTCGGGTCCACGTTGCGCTCGATCACGTGGATGTACAGGTCGTCCAGCGACAGCAGGGTGCGGCCGATCACCCCGAGATCCTGCGGTCGGGTCGTCTTGTCGTAGTAGCCGAAGACGTCGCCGACGATGCCCTCGCTGCCGGGAACGATGTGGCAGACGATCACGGACCGGTAAATCATGGCTGCTCCTCAGGTGGATGGACGTGGACCGGGTGGACGGGTGACCCGGTGGACGGTGAACCCCGTGGACGGTGACCGGATGGCCGGTGGACGGTGGCCGGGTGGAGGTGGGACCGGGCACGGTCCGGTCGGGCGGACCGGCGCGCCGGGCACGTCAGGCGGCGAACCGGACCGGCAACTCCAGCAGGCCACGGAACGGCGACGCCGCCGGCAACCGGCGCAGCTCGGCGACCGGCACCCCGAGCCGCAGCCCCGGCAGCCGGCGCAGCAGCGTCCCGATGCCGATCTGCGCCTCCATCCGGGCCAGCGAGACTCCCAGGCAGTAGTGCACGCCGTAGCCGAAGCCGATGTGCGGGGCGCGCTCGCGGCGGAGGTCCAGCCGGTCCGGGTCGGCGAAGTGCTCCGGGTCGTGGTTCGCCGCGTTGATCACCACGCCGACGACCGACCCGCGCGGGATGCACACGCCCTGGTACTCGACGTCCTCGGTGGCGATCCGAGGGCTGGCCACCGGTAGCGGGCCGTCGAACCGGAGCAGCTCCTCGATCGCCGACGGCAGCAGCTCCGGGCTGGCCCGCAGCAGTTCGAGCTGGTCCGGGTGGGTGAGCAGGGCCACCGTCGCGTTGCCGATGAAGTCCGCGGTGGTCTGGTGCCCGGCGAACAGCAGCAGGAAGGTGGTGGTGACCAGTTCCTGCTCGGACAGCTCCCCGTCGCGGTCGCAGGCGTCGATCAGCGCGCTGATCATGTCGTCGGCGGGGCGCGCGCGCTTGGCCTGCACCAGGTCGGCGAGGTAGTCGTGCAGGCGTAGCTGGGCCTCCTGCACGGCGGCCCGGTCCTTCTCGGGGCTGCGGTTGGCGGACCCGGACGTCCTGATCACCTGTGTCCAGTCGAGGACCCGCTCGTGGTCGGACTCGGGGATCCCGAGCAGGTCGCTGATCACCAGCATCGGCAACGGAATGGCGAAGTCGCGCATCAGATCGCACCCGCCCCGCGGAACGATCCGGTCGAGCAGCGTGTCCACGATCTCCGCCACGCGGGGGCGCAGCGCCTCGATCCGGCGCGGCGCGAACGCCTGCGACACGATCCGCCGCAGCCTGGTGTGCTCCGGCGGATCCGAGTTGAGCATGTTCTTGTTCAACCCCTCCGAGTTCGGCCCGAAGATCCGCAGGTAGTGCTGGCCGGGGCCGTAGAGGTCCTTGGACAGCCTCGGGTCGGTCAGTGCCGTCCGGGCGTCGTCGAACCTGCTGATCAGGTACGAGTCGAACCGCGGCGAGCTGACCGGGCAGACGGGCTTGTCCGCCCGCAGCCGGGCGTAGGCGGGATAGGGGTCGGCGGCGAACTCGTCGGTGTAGAGCTCCGCCGCGGGGACGAGGTTCTCGGTCATCGCGACTCCTCGGGATCGCTGCGCAGAACGTGCAGGACCTGGTACGTGTGCCGTTGCGCGGACTCGCGAAGCTCACGGACCACGCGCAGCAGCCGGTCCCGTTGCTCGCTGCGGCCGAAGGCGTCCAACCGGTCCCGGTCCGCCCAGTCGCTGATGATCAGATAGCTGCGCGGGTCCTCGGCGTCGCGGACCAGGTCCTGACGCAGGCACCCGTCGAGCGTGCGGATCTGCTCGGCGGCCGAGAGCCACTCGGCCTCGAACCGCTCCTCGCAGCCTTCCCTGGTGCGCATCGCGAGCACCGTGCGTACGCCCGTCATCCCATGCCTCCGGGCACCCGCCGCATTCCGATCATGAGGTCTCCTTCGCCGGCCCTGTGCGAATGGAGTCTGCGGGGCCTTGCGTCACCCCAGCGTCACGGTGTGCCAGGAACTGTGGGCCGCCGGTGACAGCCCGGTGACGCCCGCCGCCCCTCACCCCCGGCTGGGGTAGCGGCAGGCGGACCGGGCCGCCTCGGCCTGCTGCCGCTGGTCGAGCGTCACCGGCACCGCCTCGCGCGGATCCTCCGGCCGAACCTGACGGGCCCGCACCAGGCCGGTCGGGCTGTCCCCGCCCAGGCAGGCAGCCGCGACCAGGACGACCGGCCCACGGGCCGAGGGGCCGGGCAGCGCGTCGAGCCGGGCGCTCGCCCCGACGGCCGGGTCCCGCACGTCGGCCAGGGCGACCTGTCGCCAGGTGCGCTCGCCGGGCGACGCCGGGTCGCCCGCGGAGGTGGTGAAGCCCACGACGTACAGGTCCCTTCCGGTGGCCCGCAACGTCACGGCCCCGGAGCGGCCCGCCCCGGTGACGACGGACAGTTCGAGGCCGGTCGAGGTCGGACGCCCCTGGCGACAGTCCGACGCCCGCAGGTCACGCGGCGGGTTGCCGTGCAACACCGCGGAGGAGACGACCCCGCCGCCGGCCACCTTGAACCAGCGCACGTCCGGCATGCCGCCGGTGTTGTCGTAGACCTTCTCGCCCACGCAGAAGCCGGTGAACCCGACCGTGCAGTCCGGCGGGATGGTGGTCAGCACGGACGCGTCCCGGGCGGCCCCGGCGCGCACGTGGGCGCCGCCCCCGTAGGTCACCGCGGTGAAGGCGGTCCCGTCCGGCACGGCGGGACAGCGCGCCGCGCCGGGTCCCGTCGGGCCGTCGTCCGGCAGGCCGACCACCGTGACGACGGTGCCGATCGCGGCGGCGACGGCAACGACGGGTACGACCCACCTCCGGCGCGGCCGGGGCGTCCCGCTCCCGGGCTGCCGCCCGGCGGACGGTGCAACCGCCGGCCGGTCCGGGCCCGACTCGCCCGCGCCGCCGCCCTCTTCCGGGTGGCCGGCCCGTTCCCCGGCCGCCTGCCGAACGGGCTCCGTCGGGCGCGCCCGCGCCGCCGCCTCGTGCCAGCGCCGCCGCCACTCGTCGGGGTCGCCCCCACACGCGCCCACGTAGGCCAGCAGCACCTCCAGGGTCGGCAGACGGGCTCCGCCGGCCGCCTCCGACAGGGTCGTCGCGCCGTAGCCGGCGGATCTGGCGAGCTGACGGTAGGTGGGGTTGCCCGCCTCGGCGCGGAGCTTGCGCAATTCGTAGGCGAGGGCCTGCACCGGGCCGGCGGTCGGATCGACGGGTCTCTCCTGACGAGCCACTCAACTCCCCTTCACCCAGCTCTCCGAGCAATCCGATTCATCGTTACCAACGCTGTCCAGCCTGGCCAGGCGGCTGTCGGGTGGCCGCCGGTGGACACGCATTGTCCGGAGTTGATTGACCCAGGCCCGTGGGCGTCCTGGTCAACCGGACCGGCGACTAGCAATGGAAACGGGACGTCGTCCGACGATCCGCACCCGTTCCGAGACGAAGGAGAAAGACGATGAAGGCACGAATGGTCACCGCGACCGGTACGGCCCTCGGCACCCTGGGCCTGCTCGGCGTGTTCGCCGCACCGGCTGCCGCGGCGCCGCAGCGCAACTGCGCGGTCAACCTCGACACCGGGGCGATGACCTGCGCGAGCAGCGAGGACCGGGCGCTGCGCGCGGTCGGTGCCCAGGCCAGTCTGGTCATCGCCCGTACCTACACCGGGGCGGACTACACCGGCACGGTGCTGGCCTGGAGCCAGGCCCGGGAGTGCACGCCGACCTACGACGCCGAGTGGCAGTGGGACGACCTGCGCAGCACCGCGGTGGGCGACCTGAACAACAAGATCAGCTCGGTGCACACCTACCACCAGTGCGACGTCAAGCTCTTCGACGGAATCAATTTCACCGGCGCCTCGTCGACCTGGATCGACCAGTCGCCCAAACTCGCCAACATCGGTGACGGGTGGGGCAACCGGGCGGGTTCGATCAAGTTCTCCTGACCGGCCGGCAGCCGGTCAGCAACCGGTGATTCCGCCCCACCACCGAGATGGCACCGAGCGGGCTCCCGGACGGATTCGACTCCGTCCGGGAGCCCGTCCGACGCCTGCCGTCCGTCAGGTCCGGTAGTCGGGGCGGAGCGTGGCGAGGGGGAACCGTGGACGAGGCGGCCGGCATCACCGAACGGTGTGTCGCCATCAGCCGGGCGGCCTTCGGGCGGGGTGACCTGGACGCGGCGATCGCCGACCTGCACCGGCTCCCCGCCGGGCTGGCCGTCCGGGGCGTCCTGGCGGCCGACCTGCTGCCCGCGGTCCTGAGGTCCGTCTCGCCTACGGACCGGGACCGGATCCGGCAGATCGCCGGCCTGCTGGAGATCGCCGAACGACACCCGCCCGACACGGCGGACTGGCCACAGGTGCGCGCGGCCGCCCGCTCCATCGCGCTGCTGCGGGCCGGCGCCGACGGAGAGGTGGTGGACGACCGGGCGATGCTCACGGAGCTGGGCACCCTCCTCGACCAGGTCGGCGGTGACGACACCCCGGCGACCGCGCCGCTACTCGGCTCGGTCCGGACCATGCTCACGTACCTGCGGGCTCTCGACAACGGCGACGAGGCCGTGCTGCGGCGCTTCCCGGACGAGGCGCGCCGGCTCCGGGACCAACTGGCCAGCATCCCCGCCATGGCGCACCTCGGGGACGCCTTCGCCGGAATCGTGGACGTCATCGGGGCGAGCCATCGGGACGAGGACCTGCGGCCGTCCATCGACCAGCTCCGGCAGGCCGTCGAGCACCTGCCACCGGACGACCCGCTGCGGGACGCCTTCGAGGAGGTTACGACTTTCTTCGGTCCGCTGGCCGGAATGTACCGCGATGACCCGAACGCCCCGGCACCCGCCCTCACCGACGAGCAACTCACCGCCATGACAGACCTGACGCTGCGGCCGGAACTCGGCGCGGAGGGCCGGGCGTCGTACCACGGGGGCGTCGGCGGCGCGGCCGTCTACTCCGGCTGGGGGGCCGACCTGGCCCGCGTCGAGCAGGGCATCGAACATCTCCGCACAGCGGTGGCCCTCGCCGACCCCGACAGCCCCAAGCGCGCGGGCCATCTGCTGGGGCTCGCGGTCGCCCTGTACCACCGCGGCGACCTCACCAGCTCCACCCGGGACGTCGAGGAGGCGGACGGGCTGCTCGAACAGGCGCGAACGCTGGCCGGCGGGCCGGCGCACCCGATGTGGGCGGCCATCAACGAGATGCTGTCGTACACCCGGCGGCGGCGCGGAGCCGTGCCGGACCCGCACAAGGCGGCCCTGGAGGGGCTCCAGGAACACGCCTGGAAGGTGTTGCTCCAGTCCGACCTGCCGGCCGCGAACCTCGCCGCGCGCCGGGCGGCACGGGACGCGGTCGAAGTCGCCCGGCAGTGCCTCATGTTCAACGACCCGGACAACGCCATCCGGGCCCTCGACGCCGGCCGGGGACTCGCCCTCCACGCGGCCACCGAGGTCGGCAACATCCCCCGCCGCCTCGACGACGCCGACCGGCCCGACCTCGCGCGCCGCTGGCGGGAGGCTGCGGCGTCCGGCTCGGCGGAGAGCCTCCCGACCGGCCTGCGCCACGAGGTGCTGAGCGTGCTCGCCGCCCCGGGTGGCGGCGCGGCGCTGCTGGACGCGCCGGGTCTCGACGAGATCCGCACCGCCCTGGCCGCCCTCGACGCCGACGCGCTCGTCTACCTGGTGCCGGGGAACAGGCCGGTGCCGGGCTTCGCGGTCATCGCGCCGCAGCGGGGACCGACCGGTTACATCGCCCTGCCGAACCTGCACGTCCGCAACGACCTCGACGTCGAGCGGTACCTCACGGCCCTGGCCCGGCGGGACGCGGTCATCGCGGACCCGGGCCGGGACCTGACCGCCCTCGACGACCCGACCGACTTCGCCGCCAGCCTCGACTCGATGTGCGACTGGGCCTGGCGGGCGGCGATCGGCCCGCTGGTGGAGCGGTACCTGCCCACGCTCGCCCGCCCCGACGCCGGCCGGCCGCCACGGGTGGTCCTGGTGCCGATGGGGGAACTCGCCCGGTTCCCGTGGCAGGCAGCCCGCCGGTCGGACGGCACCTACGCGGTGCAACTGGTCGCGTTCTCGCAGGCCGCGTCCGCGCGCATGCTCTGCCACTCGGCCGCCCTCGCCCCCGTGCCGCCCGCGCCGGTCGGCCTGGTGGTGGGGGACCCGGACACCGGTGGGGTGGCGCCGGACCTGGCCGCTGCCCGGGCCGAGGCGTACGCCATCCACCGGTCCTTCTACCCCGGCGGAAGGTACGTCGGCCGGCGGGTGGACGGCTCGACGAGCAGATCCGGGCCCGGCAGCGTCGACGAGGTCCGGGACTGGCTGACCAGCACCGGCCCGGGCTCCGGCGCCGTGCTGCACCTCGCCTGCCACGGCGTCATCAACACCGACCCGGAGTCCGCCACCTCCTACCTGCTGCTCGACGGCGGCGGACGGTTGACCGCCGAGGAACTGGTCGAGCTGACGGCACGGTCCCCGGAACGCGACATCTGCCTGATCGTGCTCGCCGCCTGCCGCACCGGCCTGGCGATCAACGGGTACGACGAGGCGTACAGCCTGGGCACCGCGTTCCTCGCCGGCGGGGTCCGGTCGGTGCTGTCGACCCAGTGGGCGATCCCCGACCGGGCCACCTCGGTGCTGATGTACATGTTCCACCACCACGTGATGGCCGAGGGGCTGCCCGTGTGGGAGGCGCTGCGGCGGGCGCAGATCTGGATGCTCGACCCCGACCGGTCGTTCCCGGACCGCATGCCGGCGCGGCTACGCCAGCAGTTGCACCACGAGGAGCTCGCCCATGTCGCTGCCTGGGCCGGCTTCGTCCACTGGGGATGGTGAGCCGCCGGATGGTGGCTCCGTGCAGGAGAGGGAGACCGTGGCAGAGGACACCGAGAAGGAGCTGAGGGCCCGGCTGACCCGGCTGACCGGAACCGCACGCACGCGCCCGCTGCTCGAGCTCTTCCAGATCCTCGCCGACCGGTACTGGCGTGCCGGGCCCGGGCAGCCGGTCGGCCTGCCCGCGCTCGACGAGGCGATCGACTGCCTGGCCGAGGCGTACGGCCATCTCCGGCCCGGCGACCCGATGCGGGCACAGGTCGCCAGCCATCTGGGCTGGTTCCTCGGCACCCGGCAGGCCATGCACGGCGGGCCGGAGAGCGACCGGCAGCGGGCGATCGGGCTGCTGGAGGAAGGGGTCGCGGCGACCAACCTGCCACCCGTGTTCACGTGCGTCGCGCGGCTGAACCTGGGCCAGCTCTACCTGGCCGCGGTCGTCCGCGGGTTGCAGTCGCTCGAAACGTCGACCCTGCTGGCGGGAGCGGACCACCGGCCAGCCCGCGCGGAGGCGGAACGGGCGATCGACTGTTTTCAGCAGGTGCTGGCCGCTGACCTGCTCGGTGCGGAGATCGCCGAGGGAGCGCGGGCCATGCTGACGTGCGCCGAGACGGTACGGGACCTGCTCGGCGGGCTCGACGCCGGCCTCCTCACCGGCACCTCGATCGACTTCGGGCCGGTGATGCGGGCGATGGCCACGATGCAGGAGGTGCAGCGACGGATGGCGGACGGGGTGGAAGCCGGCAGGATGCCGCGGCTGCCGAACCTCCCCGGCGCTCGGGCGACGGCCACCGTGGACCCGCTGGACTTCCCCGTCACGGTCCTGCACGGGCCGGAGCCGGTGCCCAGCGCCGGCGACCGCGCCCGGCGGTCGGCGGCGCCCGTCGACCTGGCGGCGCTGCGGCGTGCCCTGCGGGAGCGGGTGGCGGGCGGCGGCGACCCGCACGCCGCCCTCGCGGCCCTGCTGCGCCCGGACGCGCCGCCGCCACCGGCCGGGCTGGTCGACGACCTGGTGGGACTGGCCACCTCCGTCACCCACGCGGCGGGCGCCGCCGCCACCGCCGCCGACCGGACCGTGCTGGCCGTGGCGCTGTACCTGCGCGGGCGCGACGACGCCGACGACGGGTGGGGGGACGTCGACGACGACGTCCGGGCCGCCGCCGTGACGTTGTCGACCGCCGCGGACGCCCTGCCCGCCGACCCGTCCGGCGCCGTTCCGCTCGCCGTCGACCTGGCGAGGCTCCTCGACGGGCGCAACCCCGAGGGGCGGGTCGGCGACGCCCTCCACGACCGGTTCGTCCCGGTGGCGCGGGCGCTGCACGGCGTCCGGGTCCAGGCGCTGGCCTGGTCCCGGCCGAACGGGACGCGCCTGCTGCTGCACACCGACGACGGCAGGTTCCGCGACGGCCGCCCCGACGGGGCCCTGCCGCCCCGGGTCGTGGTCGTCGGCGCCGAGCCCCTGCCCGACGACGACGCCGTGATCTCCCACGTCGCCTCCGCCCGGCAGGCGGGCGAGCTGGCCGGGCGGGTCCCACTCCGGGTCACCGAGGCCCCGGTGCTCGTGGTGGACCCCCGGGGCGGTCACGACGAGGCCGGCCTGGTGCGCCTGTGCCGCCGCCTCTACCCCCGGGCGGTCGTCCTGGGCCGCGCCGACGGAGGCAGCGACGGCCCCGGCACGCCGGAGGAGGTACGCCGCCGCCTCGACGCGTCGATGCTGCACCTGACCTGCGGCGTCAGCGTCACCGGGGCGCTGGAGCTGGCCGGGCCGGCCGACCTGGACCCCGCCGCGATCACCGGGCGGACGACGCGTACCGCGACCGAGGGCGGCCTGGTCATCCTGCCGCCCGCCGGCGACGGGTCCGGGCCGCTCGCCGAGGCGTTCCTGGCTGCCGGCTTCACCGGAGTGGTGGGCTGGGCCCGGCCGGTGCCCCGCCCGGTCGCCACGCTGATGCTGGCCGTCCTGCACACCGGGCTGGTCCGCGGCGGGCTACGGCCGGCCGCAGCGGTCCGCGCGGTGCGCCGGTGGCTGGCGTCCCCGGACCGCAGGACGCCGGCCGGGCTGACACCGGCCCCCATGGACGTCACCGGCCCGGCCCTCGCCGACCCGGAGTACCGCAGCGCCATGGTCTACCACGGGCTCTGAGCCGGCCGGCGCCGCCGGCTCAGTCCCCGGGTCCGGGCACCTCGATCACGAGAGGGACGGTGACGGTCGCCCAGTCGTACGCGCCGTCCTCGGCGGACGCCACCAGGTCGCGGTGCTGGACGGCGCGACCGAGGAAGCCCTGGACGGCGAGCGGCCCCCGGGCCGCGCCGCGCGGGTCGTCCAGCGCCGGCATCTCGAACGGCTCCGCGCTGAACTGCTCCTCCGCCACCACCAACTTCAGCCAGTCCCGCGCCCGCCTCCCCGGTTCGACCACGGAGCCGGCCGGCAGGGACGCCACCACCCGGCGTCCCCGCAGGGCCGCCGTGCGCCCGCCCAGGGCGACGTAATCGCCCGGAAACAGGTTCGCGTGGGCCCGGAACCGCTCGGTCAGGTCCAGCAGGACGCAGAACAGCCGCCGGTCGCTGCGGTTGTGCAGCCGGACGAAGACGGTGGGCGGCACCCACCCGGCCGGGCCGGGCTCGTAGCGGAGCCTGACCACGCCGTCCGCGTCCGCCTCGACCGGCGGGCGGGTGAGCGGCGCGATCGTCTCCCCCGGTCGCGCCGCGACAACCTCGACGGCCACCGCGCCTGCCAACCCGGTCACCGGGTTGGTGAGGTCGCGCAGCTGCCGCCACCGGGCGATGTGCTCCAGCGCCCGGACGGCCCGCCGCGCCCCGCCGCCGACGACGCCGGTCAGGTCCCCGGTCAACCGGACGCCATGCTGGTCCTCCACCCGAACCACGCCCGGGCTCGGCGTCCGTACCCGCAGTTCCGGGACCGTCTCGGTGCCCGCCGGGTCGACCGGACGCAGGTGCGGTGACGGCCCGCCGTCCGGCCCGGCCGTGCCGAGCGCGGCAAGCAGGGCGGCGGCGGTGGCCCGGTCCTGATCCACGCCGCCCACCGCCACGGTGGTCGCCGGCAGCGGCACCCGGCTGAGCACCACCCGGTACTGCCTGTCCGGCTCGGGCCGCCACCCCACCGGCTCCACCAGGCTCCGTTCGGCGAGCAGCTGGACGACCTCGGCCTCCCGCGCCGGTGGCCCGCCGACGACGGCGACGCGGACCGCGCCCGCCGTGGCGTCGGGGGCCGGGGGCAGACCGTGGCAGCTCCCGGCATTGACCTCCCACCCGTCGCGGGCATACCGCAACACCAGGCCGGACGGCGGCGGCGCGAGGCGGCCACCGAGGAAGGGCCGGTCGGCGATGCCGCGACCGGGCGGAACGAGCTGCGGCACCTGCCGGTACGCGTTCCGCTCCACCTCGGCCTGCGCGGCGATCAGCAGGTCCCGGTACGTCGCCGTCGGGCCGAGCCGGCCGAGGGCGCGCAGCAGCGCCCAGCTGAACAGCCCTCGCCGGCGGCCACCCAGGTCCATCTCCTGGGCCGCCTCGTGCGACCGGCTGGCGGCCAGGACGACGTGCTCCGGCGCGGGCGGCGAGGCGGGCTCGCCGCCCGTCAGCTCCGGCAGCAGCTCCCGCGCCGGCGGAGCCGGCATCGGCTCCACCGCGCGGGCCCGCGCGCCCGGTTCCCGGTCCTCAAGTTCCCGGGTGGCGCCCGCGGAGTGGCAGCTGTCGAGCACCACGGCCACGTGTCCCGCCCGGCGGGCGACGTCGTCGAGCAGGATCGACAGCTCCTTGTCCAGCAGGTCGGGCACGCCGCCGTGCCGGCTGTCCGCGCAGACCAGGGTCTGCACCAGGTGGGACGGTTCGGCGTACCACCACCGCGGGGCGGGAGCCTGCGACCCGTGACCGCTGAACCAGAACAGGGCGGTGTCCGCGGAGCGGGCCCGACCGAGGTGGGACCGCAGCGCCCCGATCACCGCCGCCCGGGTGGCCTGCCCGTCGGACAGCACGAGCGCGTCGAGGTCGACCCCGGGGGCCGTGCGGCTCTGTAGGTAGGCCAGGGCGTCGTCGATGTCGGTCCGGCACCCGCGCAGGTCCGGCACCGCCGGTGAGCGGTACCTGTCGATGCCGACCAGCAGGGCGTACAGGGTGCTCATCCGGCCGCCCCCGGGCCGACGTACAACCAGCCGTGTTCGACGAAGTCCTTGGCCGGCAGGTCCACCGTGACCGGGGCGAAATCCGCCGGCAGGGGCGGTTGGGTCGCGTGCGCGATGACGTCCTGGAACAGCACGTCGGGCAGGCCGAGGACGAAGTCGACCGCCGGCCGGGCGGCCAACGCCTCGCGTAGGGGCGGGCTGTCCAGGATGCGGTGCACCGCGACGGCCGCCACGCCGACCCAGCCGTTGGCAGCCGCCTTGACCAGCCCCCGGTGCAGCGCGACCCGCAGCCGCAGCCGGTCCGCCGGTGCCCGGCCGGTGTTCAGCTCCCGCAGGTGCCGTTCCAGGCCGCGCACCAGACGGGAGATCACCACGGCCTCGTCGATGCCGACCGGCAGCACGGTGAACTGGCCGTCGCCCTGCGGTTGGGGGGCGACGTCGGAGTCCGGCACCCCGGCCGCCCGCCGCACCCGGGACAGCAGTGCGACCAGGTCCCGCTGGACCTGCTCCGCGGCGGTGGTGCTGCGCCTGCTGTAGCCGGACACGTCGGCGGCCATGCACAGCCGGACCGCCGCGCCGTCCACGGGGCAGCCCGGGGACAGCGTCTCGTCGAACCGCACCGACTCGCGCAGGCCCGCGCCGTACCGCTCCCGGCCACCGGCGACCCGCACCCGGACGTCGAGGGTCCCGGCGACCCGGGTCGTCCCGGCGGGCAACTCCAGCAGCGCGTGCATGCCGTGGGCACGGGGCACCAGCAGCTCGCCGCGCGGGTCCTCGTACGCCCAGCCGAACTCGTGACGGTGGATCCCGAAGACGTGGGCGCGGGGCGTTCCCGCCCGGCTCGCCAGCCTGCGCAGCCAGCCCGGGCGGGTCCGGGTCGCCGCCACGACGTGTGTCGCGGTCGCCGACGCCGGCTCGGCGTCGTCGGCGAGGTAGGTCAGGCCGAGGGCACCGCCGTCGCCGTCCAGCCGCGCGGCCAGCGCCCGCAGGTCGGCCAGCGTCACCTCGAACCACGCGGCCGTGTACCGCTGCCCCCTCGGCAGGGCGTCGAGGTCGAAGGCGAACAGGGCCCCGACGTACGACCCGCCCGTCGCCTCGGCCCGGCGGCGCAGGTACACCGGCAGGTCCCCGACGGGCACGGGGTACAGCAGGGGCCGCCCGCAGCGCACCGGGATCGGGGCGGCGGCCAACCCCCCGTCCGGGGCCCGCTCCCCGGCCGGGACCAGTTCACCGTGGGCGAGCAGGTCGGCTTCCCGCAACTCGTCGACCGCGTCCTCGCGCCGGGCGTCCACGCCGGTCACCGTGCCGTCCCCGAGACGCTCGCCACCCCGCCGCGTCGCCCGGGCGCGGCGGGCCGCCAGGTGAACGCCGCACCGCCCAGCTCCACGGTCTCGCCCGGGCCGCAGGTGCCGGCCTGCCGGCCGGCGGCCGAGCCGTCCGGGGAGTAGCGGATCACCAGGCGGATCTCGGCGGACGCGGCGGAGGAACGCGACGCGGTCACCTCGCCGTACCCGGGCAGCCCCGCCGATCCGGCGGTGAGCGCGGCCCGACGGCCCGCCAGCGGCAGCTCGCGCTCCTCTCCGCCGGGTGCGCGTACCCGCAGCGTCCCGGCCAGGGGCGGGCTCAGCCGCCGCCGGCGCCCCCACCACCCGACCCCGGCCAGGGCCAGCAGCAGGACGCCGCCGGCGACCCACCACCCGAGGCTGCCGCGCTGGGCGGAGAGGGACACGCTCGTCACCCCGCCGTCCAGTCGCGGCGGGAAGGCCAGCCCGAGATCGCCGGTCAGCACGTCCGCCCACGGCGAACCCACGTCACCGCTGAGGCTCAGCGTCGTGCTCGCCGTGACCTCGGACAGTGGCGCCACCCGGCGGGGTCCGGGGTCCCACTCGACGGTCACCGGCACGGTCGCGGTGCCGCCAGGGGGCAGCTCGACCGGGCCGGCCGGCACCGTGACCCGGAGGTCCGGCCGGTCACTGCGCACGGCGAGGTGATCGACCACCAGCGGGATTCTCGTGGCGGTCGACCGGAGCCGGACCTCCAGCCGGGTCCGGCCGCCGTCGAGCCGGCCGGTGGCGGCGGGCCAGGTCACCTGGATGCCGTGGGCCGCGTCGTCGCCGAGCACGCTGCGGGCCTTCGCCGCGCGAGCTGCGGACTTGGGCTGCTCAAGCTGCGCGCCCAGCCGGTCGATCGACGCGGGTGCGAGAATCCGGGCGCCCGGGTAGACCCTGGCCAGCAGCGGCGCGCCGGTCGACCCCGCCAGGGGCACGGCGTACGCGTTCAGGGAGGTCTTCCGCAACGACCGGCCGGCCCCGGCGAGCTGGTTCCACGCGTACCCCTGCTCGAACGGGTACGCGCTGCCGGCCGGCGGGTCGTGCCGCCCGTCGGTGAGCAGGACGACCGTGGCGATCTGCGGCGTGCCCTGGCGGTTCAACAGCCGCAGGCTCGTCTCGATCGCCGCGCCGATGTCGGTGTGCCGCCCGTCGGCGGTGCGCGGCAGCTTGCCGACGACCTGGTCGGGAGAGCGGCCGGCCGGGCCGTCGTGCACCACCCGCGCCGAGTCGGCGAAGGTCACCAGGGCGATCCGGTCGTCCGGCGCGAGCGCGGCGAGGAACGACCGCAGCGACGCCTTCACCCGCTCGTACCGCCGGCCCTCGCGCATCGAACGGGACACGTCCACCAGCACCACGTAGTCGCCCGCCACCCGGTTGACGCCGAGCGCCGCGTACACCTCGTCGCCGGTCGCCGGGGCCGCCGTCACCGGGCCGCCGGGCAGACCCACGGCGGCCAGCGCCGCGAGCGTCGCCAGGAAACCCGCGGCCGTACGTCGAACACTGCCCACCTGATCGTCCTCCGCCCGTGCCGTCCGTCGACTGTGCCTGACGGACGGGACCGCCCGACGCCGGCGGACGCGGTCCGTCAGACATGACCGAGACGCCCGCCGCGACAGCGGAAGGGACCAGGGAGGGAGCACGGGGTGCACGAGGAACCGCAGGGTCCCGCCGAGGAGGAACCCGCCGTCGGGACGACGGGCCCGCAGGCGATCGCCCCGGAGCCCGCCACGGGCCCGGACCGGCTGGACGAACTGGCGCAGCGGCTGGGCGACGAACTCGCCGGGCTGCGGGCCGAGGTCGCCCGCGAACACCACCGCGCGGCGGCCCGCGAGCAGGTCATCGACCGGCTGCACGAGGAGAACCAGCGCCTGCGGGCCGGCGAACGGCTGCTTCTGCTCCGCCCGTTGCTGACCGACCTCCAGCGGCTGCGCCACGACCTGCTACGCACCGCCGCGGGACTGCCCGCCGGGTTCGACGCCGCCGCGGCGGCGGACATGCTGCGCAGCTATGCCGCCAGCCTTGAGCTGACCCTCGAACGGGGTGGTGTCACCGTGCTGGCCCCGGTGCCCGGCGCCGCGTTCGACCCGGCGACGCAGCGGGCCACCGGGACGGTGCCGGCCGTCGACCCCGGCCAGGAGGCGACCGTCGCCGAGGTCGTCCTGGACGGCTATCACGACGTCGAGGCCGGACGCACGGTCGTGCCCGCCGCGGTCCGGGTCCACCGCTGGCTCCCCGACCCGGATCCCGCCCCGGCCGCAACCGGGCCGGAGCCCGCGAGCACCACCCACCCCACGCCCAACCCGTGACAGCCCGAGCGGACCAGCGGACAGGAGCACCATGTCGGACGAGAACCTGACCTTCTTCGGCATCGACCTGGGTACGACGTACTCGGTCGTGTCGTACATCGACGAGACCGGCCGGCCCGCCGTCGTCCGCAACGTCATCACCAACAACGAGACCACCCCGTCGGTCGTCTACTTCGAGGAGGGCAGCGGCGAGGTGGTGGTGGGCGAGGCCGCCAAGAACGTGTCCCGGCTCTACCCGTCCCGGGTGGTCGAACGGGTCAAGCGGAGCATGGGCAGGGAGGCGCAGTGGGAGTTCGACGGCACCACGTACACCCCTGAGTCGATCTCCGCGCTGATCCTCAAGCAGCTTGCCCAGGACGCCGAGTACTACACGAAGCGTCCGGTGCGCCAGGTGGTGATCACCGTGCCGGCGTACTTCGGCCTGCTGGAGCGGGACGCCACCCGCAACGCCGGCAGGATCGCCGGCCTGGACGTCGTCGAGGTCGTGCCCGAGCCGGTCGCCGCCGCCCTGCAGTACGACCTCGACGGCGAGACCACCCGGACGGTGCTGGTGTACGACCTGGGCGGCGGCACCTTCGACACCACGGTCATCCGGATCGACGCGGACACCGTCGAGGTGCTCTGCACCGACGGCGACCAGCAGCTCGGCGGCGCCGACTGGGACGCGCGCCTGGTCCAGTACCTGGTCGACGAGTTCGTGGGCCACGCCGGGCCGGCCGACGACCCGACCCTGGACGAGGAGTTCATGCAGGACCTCGCGCTGACCGCGGAGGAGGTCAAGCGGCAACTGTCGACCGTGACGTCGCGCCGGGTACCGATGCGCTACGCGGGCGCGTCCACGTCCGTGGAGGTCACCCGGGAGACGTTCGAGGAGGTCACGCGGGACCTGCTCGACCGGACCGTCGAGTACACCGAGCGCACCCTGCACACGCTGGGCGACAAGCTGGGGATCGCCGAGCCGGCGGCGGCCATCGACGAGGTGCTGCTGGTCGGGGGCTCCAGCAAGATGCCGGCCGTGGCCCGGCGACTGACCGAGAAGTGGGGTTGGACGCCGCGCCTGCACGACCCCGACCTGGCGGTGGCCAAGGGCGCGGCCCGCTTCGCGCTCAGCCGGGCGCTGTGGGCGTGGGACGGGCAGGGCGCGGCGCCGACCGCCGAGGAGAAGCAGGAGCGGGCGTCGGCGCTGGCGCTGGCGCTCGGGGTGGACGAGGAGTCGCTGGCCGCCAGCGCCAGCAGGCGGATCGTCACCGTCCTGCCGAAGTCCTTCGGCGTGAAGCTGCAGGACACCTCGGCGCCCGACTGGCGGTCGCAGCCGGACAGGATGTACGTCGAGCACCTCATCCACGCGAACGAGGCGCTGCCCATCGAGGGCCGCGAGCTGGACGCCCGCACCATCGAGGACGGCCAGACCGCCGTGCGGATCGAGATCTACGAGCAGGCCGGCGCCGCCGAGAGCCCCGACCTGGCGGCGAACAAGCCGGTGGACAGGGGCGCGGGCGTCATCGGCGGCCTGCCCCCGCTGCCGAGGCACTCACCCGTCGCCATCAGCATGGGCGTGAGCGTGGGGGGAGAGCTGAGGCTGCACGCGGTGGAGCCGGGCTCCGGGCAGGAACTCACCATCGAGGTCCAGGTCAGCGTGCTCAGCGAGGACGAGGTGCACCAGGCCCGGGAGGTCGTCGCGGCGCTCACGGTGCGGGGCTGAGCTGATGGCGTTCGACCAGCGCGCGTACCTGCGGGACGTGATCATGCCGCTGCGCGACCAGCCCGGCGGGCTGTCGCCCACGGACCTGGCCCGGCACTACGCGGTCACCCCGGACATGTCCTCGACACAGCTCCGCGAGCACCTGACGACGATCCGGCGGCTGTGGAACCAGCGTTCCGGCGGCGTCGACGCGGGGGCCCGGGTCTGCGCGCAGCTGTTCAGTCGGGACGAGCAACTGCGCGCCGAGCACGGCGAGGACATGTTCGAGCCACGGTGGTGGCGGGAGCGGATCGAGGAGCACGACCGCGGGTCCCGCGCCGAGTCCGAGCGCTTCGCCCGGGACCTCGCCCGGGCGTACGGCGCGCTGGGCCGGATCACCCAGGGCCAGCTCAAGGAGATCGCCGGGCACTGGCCGGGCCTGGACCCGGGTCAGGTCGACGAGGCGGTCCGGCGCGCCGGCCTGGCGGTGGTGGATCCGGTCGAGCTGCCGACCGGCTCCGGCATGGAACGCACGGCGTACCGCGCGCTGGTCCGGCTCCAGGACCTGATCGGCGTGCCCACCGTCGTCCAGGTGGTGCACCCCGACGGCGCGCCGTTCCGGCTGCTCGGCCCGGACGCGGTGGCGCTCGACGCGGCCACGGTGCGCGCCCGCGCTGAGGAGGCGAACCGGTTGGCCGACACCACCGCGGTCCGGACCCGCAAGGAGGCCCTGGGTCTGCTGGAGCGGGCCGTCAGCGACGGCGTGGACCTGCGGGCGCTCGCGGTGTTCCAGGTCGTCGAGCGGCTCCGGGCCGGACGGGCCAGGGGAATCGCGGACGGCATGCTGGTGCCGATCGCCACCGACGCCGGGTTGGCGCAGGGCGACGCCCAGTCGGTGGTCGCCAGCCTGCCGGTCGACGCGGACCCCGAGGCCAGCCCGGCGGACAGGATCCGTGACCTGGTCGCCGACGGGCGGCTTCTCGCGGCCCGGCAGGCCCTGGCGGTGCTGCCGGCCGACGACCCGCACCGCGACGAGCTGCGCGGTCAGGTCGACGCCCTGCTGGGCGAGGTCGAGGCGCTACGGCGGGCGGCCGACGAGGCGGCCCGCACGGAACGCGAGGAGGAGGCGGCCCGGCTGCTGCGCTCGGCCCTGCGCATCGCCGGTGACGACGACGGTCTCGCCGACCGGCTGGGCGCGCTCGCGCCGCCGCCCCCGCGCGACCTGTCGGCGCGGGCCGTGGATACCGGTGTCCGCCTGACCTGGACGGCGCCGCCCACCCCGGCGGCGGAGGTGCGCTACCGGGTGGTCCGCGCCGACCGGCCGCCCCGCTCGTCCGCGGACGGCGAGGTGGTCGCCGAGGGCCCCCTGACGGAAGCGACGGACGGGGCCCCGCCGCCCGCCCGGCCCCTGCACTACGGCGTCTTCGCCAGCACCGGCGGGGACTGGTCCCGACCGGCGACGGTGCGGACCCTGGTGGTGCCGCCCGTGGTGGCCGTGCAGGTGTGGGTGCGCCCCGACGAGATCTCCTGCGCCTGGCGGGCGCACCCGGCCGCGGCGGGCGTGCGGGTGCGGCGCACCCTCGGCCGGCCGCCGGTCTCCCCGCAGGACGGGGAGCCGGTGGCCGCGGGCCGCACCGGCCTCTCGGACGACACCGGCGACGGCAGGACCGACCGGTACTACGGCATCGTCACGGTGTACCGCGACGAACACGGCGAGGAGGTCGCCTCGCCGCTCGTGGTGGCCCACGCGGCGCTGCGCGACACGGCCCCGCCGCACGTGGAGCGGCTGCGGGCCCACGTCACCGCGGTCGACGCGCAGACCGCGACCGTCCACCTCGCCTGGCTCACCCCCACCGGTGGCACGGTGTCGGTCCGCAGGTCGGAGCTGCCCCCGTCGTGGTCGGCGGGAGCGCGGATCCGCCGCGAGGAGCTGGAGGGGTACGGCGAGGCGCTGGTCAGCGACCGGCTGGAGCAGGGGGCGGAGACCCTGCTGGAGGTGACCGTCCCGAGCGGGCGGTTCGTGTACGTGCCGTTCACCGTCGACGCGGCGACCGGTACCGCCGTGGTGGGCGAGCCGGTCCTGCTCGGGGTGACCGAACCGGTCCGGCAGCTCGTCGCCCGCCGCACCGGGGACGAGGTCAACGTCGCCTGGGTGTGGCCGTCCTCGGTGAACCTGGCGGAGGTCACGTTCACGGCGCCGCACGGCCCGCCGGTGGTCCGGCGACTGACCCGTGGGCAGTTCACCGAGTCGGGCTGCCGCATCCCGGTCCCCTCCGCCGGCGGCCGGGTCTCCGTCCGGACGGTCGAGCGCGGCCCGGCCGGGGAGACGTTCTCCGTGCCCGAGTCCGTGCCGGTCGACCGCGTTCCCGTGGCGATCGGGTACCACCTCCAGCGCACCGGCGGGCCCTTCAGCCGCAAGCGGCTGCTGAGCGTCGACGTCGACCAGCCGTGCGAGGGGGTGGAGCTGATCCTCGTGGCCGCGTCCGGCCTGGCCATGCCGGTACGACCGGAGCAGGGCACCGTGGTGGCCCGGGTGACCGGTCTCTGCCTCCAGCCGGACGCGCCGTGGCAGATGCCCTTCGCGATGCCCTCCGGCCTGGCCAGGCCGTACTGGCTGCGGTGCTTCGTGATCCAGCCCAGCGGGGCCCGGGTCACCGACCCGATCCACGAGATGAAGGTGTCCTGACATGACCACCCCCTCCTGCCCGTACTGCTACGCCAAGATCGACCTGCGGGCGCCGTGGTTCCGGTGCACGGGGCGCCGGTCGCCGGGCAACGACCCCTGTAAGCCCCAGTGGGACGAGGCCAGGGACCGGGAGATCGGCATCAAGGAACTGGTGCTGCCGTCGTTCCCGGGGCCCCGTCGCGCCCTGCGGGCGGTGACCGCCTCGACGTGCCCGCACTGCGGCGCCGAGTCCGCGGTGAAGGTCTGCCCGACCTGCCACAGCCGGCTGCCGGCGACGTTCGGCGAGGGGCGCAGCCCGCTCATCGCCATGGCGGGCGCGCGGCACACCGGCAAGAGCGTGTACCTCAAGGTGCTGTCGTACCAGTTGCGACACGGCATGGGGCAGCGCTTCGGCGCCGACGTCCGGCTCGTCGGCGACAGCCAGTTCCGGGCCGAGACCGGCGGCGGCCGGGACTTCCTCGACCCGGCCGGCGAGCTCTTCCCCGACGGCGGGCTCTACCAGCGCACCGGCCAGGCGGAGTTCGGCCGGCGCGAGCCGATCGTGTTCGCCTGGCGACAGAACCGCGGGATCACCGGCTACGAGACCACCTTCCTGTCCTTCTTCGACACCGCCGGGGAGGACCTGATCGACCAGGACACGGTCGACAACCTGCGCTACCTCGGCGCGGCCGACGCCCTCATCCTGCTGCTCGACCCGTTCATGATCCCGCAGGCGCGGGACCGGATCCGGCTGCCGGCGTCGGCGGTCGACACGCACGCCAGCACCGTCGACGTGGTCAGCCGGGTGACCGAGAACCTGCGGATCAGCCACCGGCTCGGTGGCCGCCGGAACATCACGATCCCGGTGGCGGTGGCGTTCGCGAAGATCGACGCGTTCTTCGACGTGCTGGGCCCGGACCATCCCCTGGTCCGCCGTCCGGTGCCCGGTCCCCGCTACGACGAGCAGGCCGGGCGGGTCACCCACGAGCACGTCCGCGCGTTGCTGCACGAATGGGGGGCGGACGACATCGACACCCACCTCACCCTCAACTACCGCAACTTCCGCTACTTCACCGTCTCGGCCCTCGGGGCCGAGCCGGACTACGACGAGAACAGGGTCGACGCGCGCGGGGTCCAGCCGTTCCGGGTGGACGAGCCGCTGCTGTGGCTGCTCAGCGAGTTCAACGTGGTGCCGCGCACCAGGACCGCCCGATGACAGGTCGGTTCGAGACGTTGGTCTACACCGACTGCCGCCCGGGGCAGGGGCTCAAGGGCGGCGCGGGGTTGCAGTTCCAGGCCCGGTCCTCCGACGAGGCCGCCGCGGGGGAGGACCTGGTCAGGAACAACCTGCTCTACGAGCCGCCGTCGCCGTGGATGGCCGACCGACGGCCCGTCGCGCAGTACCCGCCCTCGTTCGCGCACATCCGGTCCGGCGGCCTCCTGGCCACGGCGTCGGGGGTCTACCTGGGTCGCGAGGCCAACGGCACCCGGGAGGGCAACCAGCTCACCCACGCCATCGTCACCACCGACCCCGCCAGCTACGACGACCTGCGGCCGGCGCAGCTGTTCCGCGCGCCGTTCTGGTCGACCGAGCTGGCGCCGACGACCCGCAGCGCGCCGGTGGAGCTCACCGACGGGGTGGGGGCCGCCCTCTCCCCCGCCCACGCGCGGGACTTCGTGCTCGCCCAGCCGGACGGGCCGGTGACGCTGCTCGCCCTGGTCTGCGCCCTCGGCGAGGCCGGGCAGCCCGGCCGGCGCCGGGTGCTCTTCGTCGGCGACGACGCGGCGTCGGTCGTGTCGTGGATCGTCGCGGGTACCCTCCTCGTGCCGCGTGAGCGGGCGCTGGAGTTGGGGTTCAAGGTGTTCTCGACCGACCCGGCGCGTTCCGCGCTGCCGATCGTCGCGGTGCTGCCGGAGTTCGCCGGCTCGGCCGGCCGGGTCGACAACGAACTCGGCTACGTGGTGTTCGACCTCTGCCGGCACGCGCACACCCCGGTCGCGCCGACCGCCGCCGCCCGCCGCTGGGTGGACCTGTTCCTGACGGAGGACCCCCGGGACGTGGTGGACGCCCTGCACGTCGCGACCGAGTCCGGGATCACCGGCGGCGGCGGGCAGCCGGACGAGGCCGCCGCCGCGCTCGGGCTGGCCGCCATCCTGCACCGCCGACCGGACCCCCGGCACGCCGAGGCCATCGTGGGCTGGTTGCGCACCGGGCCGGCGGGGATGCGCCGCGCGTACGGCGTCGACGTCGCCGACCTGTTCGCCGAGACCCCCGAGCGGTGGCCGCAGGAGGTGCTGGTGCTGCTCGACGAGGTCGGCTGCGACGGCCTCGTGCCCGGTCGGGCCGCCGAGGTCCGGCTCGCTCTCATGATCAGCGAGGTCGAGGCCGCGCGGACCCGGGGCGTGGTGACGGATCGGCCACTGCCCGCGCTGCCGAACGGCGAGTGGAACGCGGACCACGACGACCAGGCTCGGCAGATTCTCACCGAGGCCCTCACCTCGGGGGTGCCGCCGCTGCGGTTCGCCGCCCTGCTGCGGGTGGCCACCCGGTTCCGGGTCGACGTGCGGTGGGACGACATCCAGGACGCCGCCGAGCCGTTCGTCGGGTACTGGGCGGACCATCCCCGGGCGGTCCGCCCTCGCGGCTGGCCGTGCGCCGGCATGTTGCACGACCGGCTCATCGCCCTGCTGGGCGAACGCGCCCTGCTCGGCGAGGCGGCCCAGGCCGAGATCGGCGACACCTGGCGGGAGCCGCTGCTCCCCCACGTCGGCACGTTGCCGCCGCAACTGGCGGAGGCGGTGCTGGGCGCGACGGTGCGGCGCGGCGAGAACCGGGCCACCGTCGTCGAGCGCCACCTCCGCGAGGCCCGGCACGACCCCGGGTGGTTCTCCTGGACGGTGGGGGCGTTGTGGGGCCAGGCCCCGCCCACGACCGCCGAGCTGGAACTGGTGCGGGACCTCGCGCCGGCGGGCGCCCGGCCGGGCGCGTGGGTGTTCCGGCGGCTCGTCGCGCAGGTCACCGGCAGCGCGCCGCCGACCCCACGGCTGCTCGACCTCTGCCGGGCGCTGCTCGCCCAGGGGCTGATGACGGCCACCCCGCAGGTGCGCGGGGAACTGGCGGACGACGACACCCTGACCGCCGTCGTCGCCGAGTTGCGCCGGGTCCCGGACGGTGAGCGCGCCGCGACGCTGCTGCGGCGCCTGCGCGGGTGCTCGCCCCGCCTCGTGGAGATGCGGCAGGCCGACGTCGCCTCGGTGCTGGCGCGGCTGGTCGCCTTCCAGCCCCTGGACGCGGTGCTCGACCGGCACCCGACCCTGCTGGTGCCCCTCGTCACCCGGCTGGCCGAGACGCTGCACCACGAGGACGCCGTGCCGCCCGCCGTCCTGTCCTACTACCTGCTCGCGGGCGCGGGCCCGCCTCCGGCCGCGCAGGCGGAGCAGCTCGAACAAGCCCTCGGACGCTGGCTGACCCAGGCCCGGGACGAGCAGATCGACCGCGCCGGCCGGCACTTCGCGCATCTCGACAGCGCCTGGCGCGACGGCTGGCAGCGACACGTCGAGGCGTACCGGCACCGGCGCCGCCGCTACCGCATGACCCACCCGTTCGGACGCCGGTGACCGATGCGGTACGTCGGATACCTCATCTACGCGTGGGTCTGCGCGGTGTGCGTGATCTACGTCTCCATGCCGCTGGCCGTCGTCGGGGCTGCCGCCGCCCTGGTCGTCGGCCTGGCCGTCGCGCTCGCACTCGCCGGCGTCGTCCTGCTCGGCCGGGCGTCCTGGGCCCGCGTGCGCACTCCCGATCAGGTCCGCCGGGGCGGCCTGCCGGGGCGGGTGGCGCCGGCCTTCGTCCGCCGCGACCGGGCCTGGCCGCAGTACTTCGCCGCCCAGGTGCTGCTCGACGTCCGCGCCGTGGCGGACCGGGCCCTCGCGATCACCGGTCTCGTCTGGACCCGGCCGCTGCCGTGGGTGCGGGCCCACCGGGCCTGGTGGCCGCTGTACGTGCCGGTCGTCGCGGTCCAGCTCGGCGTGTCGCTGGGCGCCGCCGCCGGGGTCCTGGGCGTCGCGCTGGTCACGGCGGTCGTCGCGGCGGGGGGTTGGCTGGTCGGCGGGGCCGTGGTCCACCTGCTGCGCGGGGCGGACGCGGGCTGGCAGGCGATGTCGAACTCCCGGGCCAGTTGCCGGCACTGCTACCAGTTGGCGGCCGTGCCCGCGTACCGGTGCCTCGGGCCGCACCCGGTCGCCGACCGGCTGGCCGGGGACGACCTGCACCGGGACCTGCGGCCCGGCCGGCTCGGCGTGCTCTGGCGGCGGTGCGGCTGCGGTCGGCGGCTGCCGACCACCGTCCTGCGCACCGCCTCCAGCCGCCTACTGGAGGCGCGCTGCCCGAGCTGCGGAGAGGCCCTGCTGCCGGGCGCCGGGGTGGTCACGGACGTCCGGATGCCCGTGTTCGGCGCGGCGTCGGCCGGCAAGACCCAACTGATCATGTCGGCGCTGGTGGGACTGCACCGCGCGGGCGAGGACGCCGGCGCCGAGGTCTCCCTGCCGGACGAGCGCGACCGGCAGCGCTACGAGGTGTACGACCGGCTCCTGCGCGACGGCGGGTCACCGGCGAAGACGGAGGCCGGCAGCCCCCCCGTCGCCGTCACGCTCCGGCTGGCCCGCCGCTCGCGCGTCGCGCTGGTGCACCTGTTCGACGCGGCCGGCGAGGACCTCGTCGACCGGGAACAGAACGCCCGGCTGGCCTACCTCGACCACGCCCGCTCGCTGGTCTACGTCCTCGACCCGTTCTCGGTACGGCGGCTGCGCGACGAGCACGCCGAGGGCGCACCGGACGTCTTCGCCGCGGCCAACCCGGCGAGCCACGACCCGGAGGACGCGTACAACGCCACCGTACAGCGCTTGCAGGACTACGGGGTCCGCACCGGCCGGCGACGGCTGGTCTTCGTCGTGTCCAAGGCGGACCTGCTGGAGAAGCTGTCGGCCGGCCCGGGGGGGCCGGACGGGGTGCGGGCGTGGCTGGTGGACGTCGGGCTCGGCAACCTCGTCCTGGCCGCCGAGCGCGACTTCGGTGAGGTGGCCTACTTCCTGGTCTCCGGGCGACGTCAGGACCGGGAGGGCGGTGCCGGGCCGGCGAGTTGGATCCTGACGCGGGAATGGGGCGGCCTTGACTGACGGCGGACCACAGCAGCTCCCACCGGCCCACCGCGCCGCGCGGCTGGCGATCCTCGTCGCCCTGGTCGGCGTGCTGGTCGCCGGCCTGCTCGCCGCCGGCCTGACCGACGCGGTCGGCGCGGCGTGGCAGTGGGGAGTCGACGCCTTCGTCGCGCTCCTGACGGCGCTGCGCGACGGGGCACGGGCGTAGCACCGACCCGTTTCAGGCGCCGCGGATGACCGTGCCGCGCGGCCCGACCGACAGGTGCAGGGACACCTGCCCGGGATGGTCGAAGACGTGCCCCACCAGGGGGTCCCGCACCAGGCGGTCCAGGACGTCGCGGATGCTGCGCACCCCGAGCCGCAGCGCCTCCGGCCGGCGCATCACCTCCTGCACCCGCAGCACGACGGCCTCCTCGTCGACGGTCAGCCGCACGCCCTGCCGGCCGGCGCTGGCGGTGAGCTGCGCCAGCAGCTTGCGGACGATGCGATCGACGAACTCCGGTCGCAGGATGTCGAAGACGGTGATCCCGCCGCCCAGCCGGCCGAGCAGCTCAGGCCGCCCGAGCCTGGTGGTGAAGTGCTCGCGCACGGCGCGTTCGAAGTGCGCGGTGACCGTGTCGTAGTCGGGCAGTTCACCGCCGTCCAGCCAGCCGTACGTCTCGGCGGCCCCCAGGTTCGACGTGAAGATGATGATCGTCTCGGAGAAGTAGGCGGTGTTGCCCAACGCGTCGGTGAGCCGACCGTCGTCGAGCACCTGGAGGAACTTGTCGAACACCGAGGCGTGTGCCTTCTCGATCTCGTCGAAGAGCAGCACGCTGAACGGGCGCTGGCTCACCCGGTTCGTCAGCTCCCCGCCGCGTTCGTGGCCGACGTACCCGGGCGGCGCTCCGGTCAGCCGTTCCGCGGAGTGCGGCTCGGCGAACGTCGACATGTCGAACCGGGCCAGCGCGGTCTCGTCGTCGAAGACGAACTCGCTCAGGGCCCGGGCGAGTTCCGTCTTGCCGACGCCGGTGGGCCCGACGAAGAAGAAGATGCCCTTGGGACGCGACTCGGAGCTGTGCGGGTCGGCCACGAAGTCGATGCCGACGGTGGCGGCCGTCAGGGCCCGGCGGACCCGTTCGACCGCGACGGGCTGGCCGACGACCCGGTCCTCGACCGCGGGGGCGAACCGGGTGAGCCGGTCCCGGACCTGCCGCCAGGGGTCGCGCCGGGGGCCGAAGAGGGTGCGTTTCATCAGCGTCCGGGGCTCGTCCAGCGGGATGCGCTGGAGCTTGCTCATCCGCCACAGGCCGTCCAGCTCGGTGATCGCCATGCCCTCGCTGAGGTTGGCCAGCACCCTCAGGTCGTCGGAGGCCCGCCGGGCGTCGGCCGCCTGGTGGAAGTGGCGGGCCTGCTGGTGCAGGTACACGTGCCGCTCGTCGAAGGTCGGCAGCGCCGCCTCGATCACCTGGACGTACGGCCGGTCCCGGTAGAGCCAGGCCGGCAGGGTGCCCAGGTCGTCGGCGACCAGCACGAGCAGATTGCGCACCGGGCCGGTCTGGGCCGCCTCGGTCATCGCCTTTGCCATGGTGCCCAACAGGCGGCGCTCGGCGTCCCCGCCGCGGTCGGGCGGCGCGAGCATCAGATCGACCAGGTCGACGATGAACGCCGACGAGGTGGCGCCCTGCCGCAGCACCGCGCGGATCGCGGCCAGCGCGTCGTACGGGTTGCTCAACGTCGGCGCCGGGGCGTCGCGCAGCGCGGCGGCGAACCGGTTCCGGACCGCGCCGGCCCGGCCGGTCGACGCTGGCGGCTCGGGCGCTGCGGGCCGCTCGCCGCCCGCGGCGGTCAGCCGCTGGAACTCCCGCTCGTCGTCCGGGCCCGCGAAGCTCAACCCGTCGATCAGGTCGTAGTAGCCGGTCAGCTGGTAGCCGAAGACCGACAGCAGCCCGGCGACCGAGTTACGCAACGGCTGGAACGACCGGTCCCAGCGGACCAGGTCACGGACGTTGCCGTGGATGATCACGTGCCGGCCCCGGGCGATCTCCGCGGTGACCCGCTCCAGCCAGGCCGCGGCCGGACGGGCCGTGGGCCGACCGGCCGAGGCGTCGCTCACTGCCGGCTCCGGTCGTCGTGGCCGGCGCGCTCCTGGGCCTGCCGGGCGGGTGGCCTGGGCCTGCCGGGTTTGCCCTCCCAGTACAGGCCGTCGGCGGCCACGCCCTGCCGGCCGAGCTGGACGTGGAAGCGTTCGAGCAGTTCCTCGGTCAGGTCGCAGCGGGAACTCGCGCCGTCCGGCGAGGTCTCCACGACCGTGTCGACCCCGTCGCCGCGGTACTCCAGCCGGTTGCCCCGGCCGTCATCGGCGTGCACGGTGAGCTCGATGGCCGACCCGTCGGCGCGCTGGGCGACGAAGACCACCGTCGCGTCCCGCTCCGCCAGGCTGCCCGGCACCACCCGCAGGCCGGCGGCGGGCAGCGCGGCGCTGGCCGCCTCCACGATGACCGCCATCCGCTCCAGCCGGTCGAGGCGGGCGTCGACGTCGGCCGTCACGGCCTCGACGCGGCGGCGCAGCCCGGCCAACCGGTGCTCCCAGCGGCTCAGGTTCCCGGCGTCCCGTTCCCCGCGCAGGTCGGCCACCTCGGCGCGCAGCTCGGCCGCCTCGGTCACCGCGACGCCCGCCACCTCGGCGTCGGTCAGCACGACGGTCAGCCGGCTGGCGAGTTCGTCGGTCTCCGTGGCCAGCCGCAGCACGTGGCCCTGCCGGTCGCGGACCGTCTCCAGGTGCGCCCCGACGGCCTCGCCGAGCCGCCGGTGGGTCTCGGCGAACCGCCGGGTGTCCCCGGTACGGTCCTGCGCCTCGGCCCGCAGCGCCGCGACGGCCCGGTGCCCGGCCGGGTCGAGGCGTTCGCGGTCGACCAGCTCGCGGAGCGGTTCGAGGACGAGGTCCAGGGCGAGGCCGTGCTCCCGGCGGGTCAGCTCCCCCGCCACGGCGGCGGTCAACGCGTCCGCGCGGCGCTCCGCGCGACGCAGTTCCCCGCCGGCCCGGGTGAGCCCGGCCTCGTCGGCGGGCCGGGGCAGCGCGGCGACCCGGGCGGCCTCCGCGGTCACCTCGGCGCCCTGGGGCAGCGCCCGGGACGTGTCGGCGAGGTGGCGCAGCCGCGCCGTCAGGGCGTCCCTGCGCGCGGTCGCGGCTGCGATGCCGGCGTCGAGCCGCCGCCGGCGGGCTTCCTCCCGGCGTCGCCGACGTTCCTCCTCGCGCCGCCGCCGGGCGGCCTCCACCTGGGCCCGGCGGGCGGCGTCGAGCGCGACGGTCGTGTACTTCGGGCTTCCGGACATCATCGGCCTCTCTCGTCGGGCGGCGCGGGATCGCCGGGCGGCGGCACGGCACCGTCGGACGGCGCGAGCACGACTCCCCGGGCCGCCATGGCGGCCTCGAACCCGGCGCGGAAGTCGGCGACCGGCGGAACACCGATCCACTCGACGCCGTCGCCGGTCAGGTGCAGCTCGATCCCCGCCGAGACGTCCCGGTCCGGCGGCGCGTGCCGGTCGGTGAGGAAGTGCAACCGCTGGTTCGCGGAGCCGCGCCACCTCAGGTCGGCGTGGCGAGCCGCCACGTAGGGACCGTCCACGAGGATGTCGAGCTGCCCCAGCAGCCGCCGCTGGGCGGAGTCGCCGTGCCGGCGCAGGTGCTCGATCGGGTACCCGCTGAACGACATCACCGACCAGTCGCGGTCGGCCCGGATCCGGTCCACCAGCGCGCTGAGCCCCGCCGCCTGCGCCATCGGCTCGCCGCCGGAGAACGTCACGCCGGTGGTCTCCGGCGGCAGGCCGCCGAGCCAGCCGGCCAGGTCGTCGACGGTGCGGGTGGTCCCGCCGGTGAAGGGCAGGTCCTCGGGCGCGACGCAACCCGCGCAGCGCAGCGGGCAGCCCCGGACCCAGACGACCGCGCGCAGACCGGGACCGAGCACGGCGGTGCGGTCGGCGACCCGGCTGATCCCGATCGTCGTCGTCATCGCTGACCTCCGGGGAACGGGTCGGGTGCCCCGGCCTCGGCCATCCGGCACCAGGGGCAGTTCCGGGCCTCGCGCGGGTACACGTGGGTCGCCACGGCGGGGCAGGGCGCGAGGCTGTCCCTGGCGTACGCGAGGGCCGCCGCCCAGGACTGCGGGCCGGGACGGGCGGCGGGCGCGGCGTACCCGGCGTCGAGGGCATCGCCGAGCCGGCGGCGTAGCACCGCCGGCAGGGCCTCCGGCGGGACGGCGGCGGCGGGCACCCGGACGTCGGCGCCGAGCAGCCGGCACCGGCGGAGCCGGACGTTGTCGACCTCCTCGACCGGACCCGCGGTCTCGCGGGGCACGCCCCCGAAGGGGTGGAAGCCGAGGCAGGTGAGCTGAGCCACCAGCACGGCCAGGGCCCAGTGGTCACTGGCCGGCTCCCGGCTGCGCGACGGCCCGGCCAGGTGCTCGGGCGCCGTGTACTCGGGCCGGGAGAACGGGCAGGTCAGGTCCACCCCGGTCACCGGGTCGCGCAGCTGCCAGCCGTCCGCGTCGATGAGGCAGACGCCCCCGGACGCGGAGACGAAGACGTTCGCCGGTGCGAGGTCGCCGACCACGTGCCCGCGCTGGTGCACGACGTGCACGACACGTGCCAACTCCTCCGCCACGGTCAGCCACCAGGACCACGTCGCGCCGGGCAGCATCCGGGCCCGGACGGCCGGGTTGAACAGGCTCGGCAGCGGGACGAAGCGCGGGTGGGCGAGCCGGGGAGCGGCGTACCCGAGCAGCCGGCCGTCGTCGCGCCGGTGCACCGCGGCGCTCGGCCAGGCCACCAGCGGCTGACCGGACCCCCCGGCCCATCCGGCCGGGTCGGCGAGCATGATCCGCAGCCGGTCGGCCAGGTGCACCCGGTCCGCGCGGTGCAGCACCTTGACCACCGTGTCCGGCCGATCCCGCAGCCCGAAGACCCGGCCCTGGGAGCCGGCCGACCCGACCGGCGCGCCCAGGGTGGCGGCCGACCGGCGGCCGTCCGGGGCGATCAGCCACACGTCGAGGCTCATCGGGGCACCGCCAGCACGAGGGTCCGGTCGTCGTCGGTGAGCGCGCCGACCCGCCGGCCGCAGAGCAGCCGGGTCAGCGCCGTCGGGTCCGGGTCGGCCACCTCGGCCAGCGCGAAGAGCTGCCCGAAGGCGGCGGCACCCGGCCTGCTGGGCCGGGTCCCGTCGTACTCGACGAGGAGGCTGTCCAGGCCGTCGGTGCACACGGCGAGCCCGGTCAGATCGGGCAGCCGCGCGACCAGTCGGCGGGTGTCCGCCACGGCCCGTGCCGTCGGCAGCAGCGCCGTCGCGCCGGGTGGCCGACCGGCGACGTCCGGCGGGGCGGCCAGCAGGGCGAGGTCGTCGCCGTCGGTGCGGACCACGACCACACCGTCGCCGACGGCGAGCACGCCGACCCACGGCGGGTGGGCGACCACCACGGTCACCGTCGTGGCGAGATCCTCGGGACGGAACCCACCGGCGGCCCGCGCCAGGGCCCGCGCCGCCCGCCGGAACCGCCGGAACAGCTGGTCCCGCGCGGCGTCCAGCAGGGCCGACCAGGCGACGGCGGTCCCCGGCGGCCGGTCCCGGACGAGGGCGACGAACACCTGTGTCGCCAGCGCGACGACCAACGACGCGCCGGCCGCGGCGCAGCGGCGTCCGCCGGCCCCGTCGGCGACGACGAGCAGCAGGAGCCCGTCGATCTCCCGCACCGCGTACGCGTCCTGGCCGCTCACCCCGGCGCGGGCGTGCGCCCCGCCCGCGACGCTTCCGGCCAGGACCGACCACCGCGTCCTCACCGGAACTCGTCCCCGTACACCTGGCTGCGCACCTGATCGAAGTCGACGTGTTCGGACGTGGCCACGAGGATCAGGTCGAGCAGCTTCCTCAGGTCGAGGTCCGCCAGTGGGAAGTAGCCGCTGGCGGTGGCGAGTGCCCGCATCACCTCGTCGTCGACGCCCGGCACGCCGAACGCGAACAGCCGCATCCGCCCGGTCGAGCGCCACTGTTCCAGCCGTCGGGCGAGCGACCGCCAGCCGTCCGTAGGGTTGCCCTCGGCGTCGGTCGGCGCGCCGTCGCTGACCAGGATCAGCCGGGGGCCGCCGGTCTGCTGGGCGTGCACCGTCTGCACATGCTGCCGCCGCCGCTCCACGAGTGACAGCGCCAACTCCACCGCCTCCACCATGGGCGTCGCGCCCCCGGCCACCAGCGGCGCCAGCTCCAGCCGCGACGCGGGTACGAAGGCTCCGCCGTCCTCGGCCGACGGCGTGCCGTCGCCGGACACCACGCCCACCCCGCCCGCGCCGAAGGTGATGACCACGAACTCGACGTCCCGGAGCGGACCGCGGCCCTCGGCGCGCACCGTCGGCAGCCAGCGGGCCAACTCCCGGTTGAGCGCGTCGATGGCCACCACCCCGTTGCTCTGGGTGGCGCCCATCGAGCGTGAGGTGTCGATCAGCAGGGCAACGAACCGGCGCCGGTGCGTGTCGGTGACGAACTCGACCTCGTCCGGCTCGTCCGTGTCGTCCTCGAACAGCGCGAAGGGGTTCACCGGGCGGTCGTCCCCTCGGCCGGGTTCGGCGGTGGCGTGGGCCGCCGGACCACGTCTCGGGTATGGGACCCGGCTGCCCGCGACCGGGTGGGAAAGCTCGCCACGTCCCTATCTGACGGACCGCGCCGCCGTCCCGCCGCACGTCGTCGCCGCCCGGCCGCCCCGTCAGCCGTCCGCGGCGGCGGCCGCGGCCCAGGCCACGCCGTACGCGTAGCCCTGTTGCGGGCCGTCGAAGCTCGACCACACCTCGCCGACGCCGTCCGGGCGGAGCCGGTCCCCGCCCGGCGCGCGGTCGTCCACGGAACGCGGCGGCACGCCGTCCAGGCGCCAGACCAGCGCGGGGCCGCCCCCGGGCGGGAACCGCAACCGCACGGTGCAGCGGGCGCACGGCGCCAACGGCTGGAAGACGTAGTGCTCCCGGATCGGCTGGCCCGCCGGAATGCGGTAGTGCAGGCACAGCTCGTGCCGCTCTCCGGGTGCCAGGATCCGGGGCAGGGTGAGGACGAGCCGGAAGAACTGCCCCTCGTTGTGCCGGGTCACCTCCCGGATCCGGGCTCCGTAGAGAACGTCGACGGCGACGTCGTGCTCCGGGCGGTCGTCGCCCGGCCGCCTGGGCAGGCTGAACTGCACGGTGATCTCCCCGACCGGCCGGATCGCCACGACGTCCCGCGTCTCGTAGAGCTCGGGTGACGGCGTGTCGAGCCGTAGCAGCGCGTGCATGCCGTGCAGGTGCCAGGACGGACCCGTGTCGGACGGGGCGTCCGCGACGGCGGCGCGCACCAGCCGGGCCACCGCCTCGTCGATCCGGCGGCGCGCCGTGCGCTGCTGGCACGACAGCTCGCGGGCCAGTTGGTCCGTCCGCCGGTCCAGCCGCAGGTAGGAGTGCTCGGGATCGAGCGCGTACGCCAGCACGAGGGCCCGACGCAGGTCGGTGGGCATGTCGGCGGACAGGGCCAGCAGGGTGGCCCGCACCTTCGCGCGTACCACCGGGTCCGGCTCCGCCGGCGAGATGTCGCACAGGTCGGCCAGTCGCGGCCCCAGGCGACGCAGCAGGGGGCTGCTCTGCAGGCCGGGCCCCCGACGCAGCTCGAGCAGTTCCTGCCGGAGCCCGTCCTCGTACGAGGGACGGGGTTCGCTCCCGGGACGCAGGGTCGTCTCCTCTCTGCCGGTGGTCCGTCAGGACGGTGGGGAGGCTACCGGTCCGCGGCCGGCGGCGTGGCCCGTCCGGCTCCGGCTGTCCATTTCACGACCCTTATCTGGCCAGCAGATTGGCAATCGTCTGGCCAGTGCCGATCGGTAATCGGCACGAGTATGGGCGCGTCACGTCGTATTCGAGCGAGGAGATCGTCGGTGCCACCCGGGCGGACGCCGCAGGCGTTCCGCCACGCCGGCCGTTCGACGCCCCGGGCCGCCGACCTGTCGTGTCCACATCGGACCGCCGACGCCCGTGGGGACACGCCGGGGCGGCGGGAAGGCCGGCAGGCGCAGCCGAATCCGGACGTCGCGGCGGCCCCCACCCGGCCGGGAGCGCCGTCCATGGTCCACGAACCGCCTCCCCACCGGCCGGGGGGCAACGCCCGGTGCACACATCCGACACATTGGTATCGATCAACGGCAGAACCTTACCCATCTGCAATTTGCAGATCACAACCCCGCTAGCTCGGTACCTGTTCCGGGAGGAGCGTCATGACGAACGCGAATGGCACGACCGCACTGCCAGCCCCACGCGCCGCCGCCGATGCCGTGGCGGTGGGCGGGACAGCTCGCCCACGGTCCGGGGTGCGGGAGCTACGCGACCTGGCCCGCCGGGGGGACCTGGCGGCCCGCGCGGCGTCCGCGCCGCCCGCGGCCCGCGCCCGGCTCGTCAGCGCCGCGTACGACATCGTCTGGCCGATCGTCTTCAACCGGGTGACCCGGCCGGTCGAACGCCGGCGGGGCCACTGGGCCTGCGCGAGCGCGGTCCAGATGCTCGCCGACGACTGCCTCGACCGCTACCACGACGACGTGGAGGCCGTCGTCACCGACCTGATCGCCAACGCCAGGGTGCCGATCATCGACGTGGAACGCTGGGTGTCCGCCCGGCTCACCGCCGCCACCGTCGACGGTCACCGCCGCCGGCGCGGCCGGCGGGGCGCGCTGCAACGCCCCCGGGTGCCGGGGTGGCTCGCCGCGGAGCTCGGCGGGGACCCGTGGCTGACCGACCTCGCCGTGCAGATCCTCACCTGGGTCGGCGTGGCCACCACCGCCGGCACCCAGCTCTGGCCGTTGGACAGTTGGGCGCAGCGGCGGGAGTCGGTGACCGGCGACCTGACGGGCAGCGACGGCCCGACCGTGTCCCGGGAGGTCGACCGGGTGCTGGCCGCCATGCGGCGGCGACCGCGCTGGTACGCCGACTACGTGGAGCGTCCGCTCGGCGGCAAGCGCCCCCCGGTCCTCGCCACGCCGGGCGACGGGGTCGCGGACCCCCGCCCGCTGCTGCCCGTCGGCTCGCAGGAGCGCGCCGAGGCCCAGTTGGCCGACCTCGCGTCCGCCGCCGTGGCGGCGATCAGCCGACGGCTGCGGTCCGGAGCGGACCCGGTGGCCACGGTGGTGGAGGTCCTCGGCGCCGTCTTCGGCACGGGCACCGGGAGCGAGGAGATCGACCGGACGCCCGACGGCGCACCGGGCCCCGACGAGTGGGTCTCAACCCTGCTCGCCGACGCCGATGCCGTCCGGCGCGTCGTCGACGAGGTGCTGCGCGTCATCGGTGCGGCCCACCAGTAGCCGGAGCCTCCGGGCCCGGTCGGTCACCAGGGCCGCGAGGGCGGCCGGGGGCGCCCCCGCCGCCCTCGCGGCGCGCCACGCCTCGATGAGCTCCCGCTCCAGGAGCCGCCGGAGGCTCTCCCGCTGCCCGGGCGAGAGCTTCCCAGGCACCGGGGCGGGTTCGGGGCTGGTCGGATCGTCGGGGCGCACCGCCTCACCGCCCGCCGGCCGGTGACCCCGGCCCCGCAGCCGCCCGCCGGCTGCCTGCGCCCGCGGGCCCGGCCGCTCGACCGGACGGTCGGACGGTCGTCGCCATCTCTCCTCCGATCCGTGCCGCACCGGCCTGCGTCACCCGCCCTCATCTGACGGACGGGCGCACGCAGCCGGCCCGCCGGTCGTCGGGCGCGTCCCGTGACCGGCGGGCTGAGGTGCGACAGGCTGTCAGCGGCAGGACCGCCCCCGATGTGACTCCACGTCCCCTCCCCTCGACGTGCCGGACCGTCCGATGCGGGTATTGCATCCCCATCCGGCGAGCGGTATTCCGGGAAAGGACGGGATCTGTCCCGCCACACATCGGGAGGACACCGCATGTCTGCCGCACCGCCGGACGACGACGCAGCCTGGTCCGCCGGGTCGTTCATGGACCGGGTCGCCTCCAGCACACGCCGGGAGCTGCTGGCCCTCGGCGTCACCCGAACGGTGTCCGGCGGCCGGCGCCTGCTGACCGAGGGGGCGCGGGACACCCACGTCGAGGTGATCCGGCGCGGCTTCGTCAAGGTCACCGCAGCCGTGGACGGGACGGAGCGGCTGCTGGCGATCCGCCTGCCCGGCGACCTCGTCGGCGAGTTCGGGGCCATGACGGGTCAGGGTCGCACCGCGACCGTGACGGCGTGCGGCGACGTGGTGTCCACCGTCATCA
Source organism: Micromonospora sp. MW-13 (assembly GCF_003434305.1). Taxonomy (GTDB): domain Bacteria; phylum Actinomycetota; class Actinomycetes; order Mycobacteriales; family Micromonosporaceae; genus Micromonospora. Next base: position 15,538 of record NZ_QKKX01000064.1, on the reverse strand, counting down.
GGCAGGCGGACTTCCTCGCCTACCTCGGCTGCCATCCCACGGTGGCCGCACAGGTCACGGCCACCGTGGGCGAGCGGCTACGGTGGGCGAACACCCGTCGGGTGGACTTCGCCGCGTATCCGGTGCACGTCAGGCTCGCCCGGGTGCTCGCCGACATCGCGGCGCACTGCGGCCGGGCCGACGACGACGAACTCGTCATCGGGGTCGACCTGAACCACGCCGAACTCGCGACCCTGGTCGGAGCAGCGACGGACACGACCCAGCGGGCGTTGCGGACCCTGCGGGCAAAGAGACTGATCCGCACCGGGTACCGCCGGATCGCGGTTCTCGACCTGACGGGCCTCCGCGCGCTCGCGGCCCCCCGATGAGCAGCCGAGCCGACGTGGGGGGCGTCGCCGGCAGGTCCTCCGGCATGCCCGCCCCTCCGTGACCACGCAGTTGCTGTCAGGGTTCGATCGGGCGGACCCGATCGCGGTACCGCTCCAGAAGGGCGGCATTGCGCGCGTCGCCCGAGGCGAGATTCGCGGACACGTGTACCGGCGGGTTGATGCCGCGCTCCAGCAGCCGGCGGCAGACCAGTTCGGTGAGGAGCTGCGCGATGAGCACCCCGGTGAACGACGAGACCGCCCCGATCCGTACCTCTGGGGTGATCTCCAGTGCCGCGTCCCCGGCCGGGGCCTGGTTGTCGATCACCACATCAGCCAGGTCGGCGAGATGGGCTCCCCGGGTCGTACGTGCCCCGGCGGAGCGGGTGTGCGCGAGTGAGGTGATGGCGATGATCGGATGCGCCCGCTCACGGGCCAGCGCCGCCATCTCGGTCACGGCGGCGTTGATGCCGGAGTTGGAGACGATCAGGAAGGCGTCCCGCGTGGCGGGCGCGGCGAGCGCGTAGATCCGCTCGGCCAGGCCGGACTCGCGCTCGTACGTCGGGTCGAGGATCGGTCCCGGGTCGGCGCCGCCGAACATCACGAGATCCTTGACCGCCAGCATGCTGACGGGCGCGAGACCGCCGGCCCGCGCCGCGAGTTCGAGGGTGACGATCCGCGAGTGGCCGGTCCCGAACGCCTGCAGGACACCACCTGCGGCGATCGCGTCGGCAACGAGGGTGGCCGCCGACTCGATGGCACCGAGCTGGGTGGCGAGGATCTGTTCGAGTGCGGTCCGGGCGATGTTGGCGTAGGCGGGTTCAGGCACTGTTCCTCCTGGAACGGTCACGGTCGCGGGCGGCCTCGACGGCAGCCTCGACGGCAGCCTCGACGAGAATCTCGCCGCTGCCGGCGCTGACCGGGCTGGCATAGGTTTCGTAGCAAGGTGGTGTGTCGCGGGCGGGTAGGTAGCCGAGGTAGCCGTTCGCGTAGCCGAGGACGACGACGTCGGAAGCCTGGTCCGCCGCCGCGGAGCGGATCGCTTCGCCCAGCTCCAGGAACAACTCGCCGGGCACGGCGACGACCGTGACCCCGTCGAGATCGACCGCCGCGACCTCGACCACATATGGTTCGGTGCGCTGGCGGGCGGCCTGCTCCTCCGCGATCCGCAGCCCCTGTTGCAGGACCAGGCGGATCCGATCGTCTCCGACCTGCGGGGTCGGGCGGTCGGGCACGTCGAGCTCTGCCGGCTGTTTGGGCCGTAGCCGGACGTTCCGCGAGACCGGTGGCCGTACCACCGGTACCGCTGGGTGGTGGCCGGCAGGTGGTGACGGCTCCACGCGGTTGGCCACCCGGGCACCGAGCCGGTCCGCTTCGGGCCGCCCGTGTCCCTGGCGGGTGTGCCGGGTACTGATGTCGCCGGCGGCGCCGGTGGCGACGACCACCCATCTGCCGGGTGCGGACAGTGCCCGGCGGATGCCGCCGCTCAGGTCCGCGCTCACCTGGTTGTTGTCGGCGGGCAGGACGGTCGGGTGGACCGGGGAGATCACTATCAGGCCGACCACGTCGGTACCCGCGCTGACCACGATGGTGTCGACGGGAATGTCCATCGGTGGCGGGTCCGCGAGGTTTCGGCGACCCGCGAGCCCGGGAACCAGGGTGCGGGTGGCGCCGAGCCTGGCTGCCCCCTCGGCTGCCATGGCCTGGCGCGCGGCCCCGAGTGACGCGGCCACGAGCCGGTCGCCGACGGGCCGTGGGGTGGCCCCACCACCGGGGTAACAGCCCGCCTCGGGGCTCGCGTGCGTGTGCGTGGCGGCGACCCAGCAGGACGACACACCGATGCCCCGCATGGCGGTCCGGATCCGGTCGACGACGTCGACATTCACGCAGATCAGGTCCGCGACCACCAGCGCGAACCGGTGGCCGTCGTCGGCAAAGGTCACCACGTGGACCTCGAGCGGGTCGAGCACGCCCTGGACGCCCTGGGATCGGTCGATGTAACCACCCATGGGTTCTCCGGGCACGACCGCGAAACGGGCCGTCCCGTGTCCGACCCTCACGCGTCTCCACCCGGGTTCTGGTCCGCCAGCAGGCGGGCGTAGGGACCGGCGCCGCGCAGTAGCGTGGGGCCGCCCTCAAGCGGCTCGGCCCTGGGGCTGACCAGCGGCAGCCCCCTGGCGTCGAGTTCTGCGGACAGTGCCCGGTGGAGAACGTTCCCCGGGGCCAGCAGCCGTCCGCTGTACGACACCTGGCGTTCCGCCCCGCTGAGGCGGAGTCGGGCGGTCGCCGCCTCCACCGCGTCAGCGAGATCAGTCGCGGCCGTGGCGCAGATGCGGTTCGCCACCGGGTCGGCCTGGGCGGCCTCGTCGAGAACATCGAGGGCGAAGGCCGCCGTGCGGGGGATCATGGCGGGGTCCCGGTAGTACCGCTGGAGCGCCGCCAGGTCGCCACCCCCGAGCGCCGCGACGAGGCGGTCGACCAGCGTGGTCCTCGGCCCGACCCGGTCGTACGACGCGGTCGCGGCGCGCATCCCGGCCAGCCCGATGGCGAACGCGCTGCCGCGGTCCCCGAGATGTGGACCCCACCCGTCGAGCCGGACGTAGTTTCCGTCGGCGGCCACCGCCAGGACTGTCGTCCCGGTTCCCACGCACAGGACCACGCCGGCACCGCCGAGGGCGCCTGCGTGGGCGAGGACGCTGTCCTCCACGACCGCGGCGGGACCGCCGAGGAGCCTCGTGATGGCGAAGGCGAGGCGTCGACGCTCGGCGTGCTCCCCCGGCAGGCCGGTCAGCCCGGCGAGCACCCCTGCCACCTGGGCGGGGAGGGTGAGGGTGTCCGCAGCGCCGCGGATGGAGTCCAGGATCCGGGCGACACTGTCCTCGTCGGGCCGGTAGACGAAGCCGGGCCCGACCCCGAACTGGCGACCCTCTGGAGTGCTCAGCAGCATCCTGAGCTGTGATTTCCCGCCGTCGATGGTGATCGTAGCTGTCATCGGGACATCCCGGCGGTCAGGCCGGCGACGATCTGCTTGGTCGCCAGTGCGAACACCACGGCCAGCGGGACCAGAGCGATCACGAGCCCGGCGAACAGGGTGCCGCGATCGGCGGCGAACTCACCGAAGAACCGGGTCAGCCCGACGGGGATGGTGTACTTGTCGCCGCTGCGCATCAGAACCAGCGGATAGAAGAAGTCGTTCCAGGTCGGCGCGAACTGGAAGACGGTGACCACCGCGAGCGCCGGACGCATCAGCGGCAGCACGATCGACACGAACAGGCGTCCCTCGTGTGCTCCGTCGATCCTCGCGGCCTCCTCCAGTTCCCCCGGGAACCCCCGCATGAAGCCCATGATCACGAAGACGGAGAACGGGACGCCGCTCGCCGCGTAGAGCAGCACCAGCCCGATCCGGCTGTCGATCAGGCCCATCGACTGGAACATGTAGAACACCGGCAGCAGGCCGAGCTTCGCGGGAATCATCAGACCCGACAGGAAGAACGCCGCCAGCAGAGCGCGTCCCCGGAATCTCCACCTGGCCAGGGCGTAGGCGGCCAGCGCCGACACGCCGACACACAGCACCACCGAAGCGCCCGTCACCGCCAGGGAGTTGATCAGGTACGTCGAGATCGACGCGGTCTCCCAGGCGCGGATGTAGTTGCTCATGTCAAGCGAACCGGGCAACCCGACCGGAGCGCGAAGGATCTCCGAGTTGGAACGGAACGAACCGATCAGCACCAGCAGCAGCGGGCCGAAGGCGATTCCGGCGTACGCCCACAGAATGACCTGGACACCGATTCCGCGGGGGAGCGAACGCTGGCGGGCACCGTCCGGTCCCGAGGACCGGCTGGCGGTTCCCGGCGTCGTACGGGGGGTGGTCGTCAGGGCGTTCATCTAGGCGACCTCCCGGCGGCGCAGCGCCCGTTCCAGGGCGACGGAGATCCCGAAGATGAGCACGAAGATCAGCATGGCCAACGCCGAGGACTCTCCGATCGCGTTGCTGCCGCCCTGGAAGGCGGTCCGGTAGTAGAGCAGGCCCAGCACGTCCATGGCGCCTCCGGGTCCGCCGTCGGATCCGCCCAGCGCGTAGACGAGGTCGAAGATGTTGAAGCACCCGATGAACGTCAACACGGTGATCACCCCGACAGCCGGAATCAGAAGGGGGAACCGGACGCTCCAGAAGGTCCGGGCGGCTGACGCGCCGTCGATGGCGGCCGCCTCCTCCAACTCGCGGGGGACACCGGCCAGGGCGGCGCCGAAGATGAGCAGCGGCCCCCCGATCCACTGCCAGGCGTTGACCAGGATCAGTACCGGCAGCGCGACGTCCGGCTCACCGAGCCACGGGCGGGCCCATGAGTCCAGGCCGACAGCTCTGAGCACGTGGTTGATCGGGCCGAAGGTGGGGCTCAGCAGGAGCGACCAGATATAGCCGACGATCAGCGGGCTGATCAGGTAGGGAAGCGAGAAGAGGGTCTGGAACAACCGCTTTCCCCACGGGTTTCGATGGAGGAGTACGGCCAGGCCCAGCCCGATGGTGTTCTGGATCGCCATGGTGCCGACGAAGAAGAGCACGTTGTGCCCCAGCGCGGCGGTTATCTCCTCGCTCAACGGATAGCGGGTGAGGATCTCCCGGTAGTTGCCGAACCCGACGAAGCCCGCCTGGCGGGTGCCCTCCCAGCGGAACAGCCCGTAGTAGAAGGCGGTGACCAGGGGTACCACGACGAAGAGGCCGTAGAGAGCGAACGCCGGTAGGCAGAATGCCGTGATCCACCCCGGTGAGGTCCGTCCTGCCTGGCGGCGTCGCCGCCGGGCAGGACGGACAGTCAGTTCTTGGGCCGGAACCACTGATCGACCCCTCGCTGGATGTGTCCGGCCGCGCCAGCGGCGTCACGTCGCCCGAGCAGATAGTCGGAGAAGGCCGCCGAGGCGAGGTCCCAGCCCGTGGGTGACCCACCGGAGAAGTACGCGTAGGTGACGTACGGGCTCGGGTTCTCCTGGTACGCCCGCAGAGCCTGGGCCAGGAGGTTGTCCTGGGGCTGGACATTGGGTACGGCGGAGATCTGACGCAGTTCGTTGGAGTACGCCCGGCCGAACTCCTCCGACGCCATCCACCGCACCAGGCTGAGCGCGGCCTCCCGCTTGGGGGACTTCGCCGAGACCCCGAACGAACCGTCGACGTAGCCGGGAACGAGCGTCTTGTCGACCGCCGCGCCGGGCGCGGGCGGCACGTTGAAGATGCCCATCTTCAGGTCGGGGTTGGCCTTCTCGAACACGCCGAGCTCCCAGATCCCGCCGGGGAACATCGCGGCGCGGCCGGAGGTGAAGAGTGCCTGTGCGTCGGCGTAGCTCACCCCGGACGACTGCGGTGGCCAGTACTTGTTGGTGCCCTTCCAGGTCTCGAGCGACTTCACCCAGGGGCCGTCGGTGAACTTCGCCCCGCCGGTGAGCATCTTGTTCAGGTAGTCGGTACCGCCGTACGTCGTGGCCCCGAAGATCTCGTGCTGGATCGGCAGCATCCAGGTGTCGGTGACCGTGCTCGCCAGCGGGATGACGTTGGCGCCCTTGAGCTTCTCGAACGCCGCGATCATGTCCGCCCAGGTGGTGGGGGCCGTGATGCCGTGATCGGCGAACAGCTTCTCGTTGTAGATCACGTGCAGGGTCTGGAGTGCGAACGGCACCCCGTAGACCTTTCCGTCGTTCTCGCCCCGGGCACCGTCGAGGACCGGTTTCGGAAAGTCGGCCAACTCCTTGACCTGATCGTCGAGGGGCACCAGACCGCTGGCGGCGACCAGCGGCTGAAGGAGGCCATAGGAACGGAGCTGTGCCACGTCAGGGCCGTTGGCGTCGGTGAGCCCTGTCTTGAGAATTGTGTCGTATTCGGTGTTCTTGTAGGGGACGTACTCCACGGTGACACCGGGGTGGGCGTCCTCATAGCTCTGGAAGATCTTGTTGTAGGCCGCGACATCCTCCTGCCGCCATCCCCAGACCTTCAGGTTGACGGCGTCGCCGCCGCTGTCGCCGCTGTCTGGTGCGCACCCGGCGAGGGTGACGGCGAGCATCGCCGCCGCTCCCAACACACCGTACTTCCTGGGCATCCACATCTCCGATCGTTGTTGTCGCCACCCCACCCGACCGGCGGAGAGCTCGACTGTAATACTGGTATAGACCAACGGTCAACGGGTAGGCCGACCGCACCCGAAGTGGGCGCGGTTGCCCGTACGATGGCGTCAATCGCGCAGGAAGGAGACGAACTCGTGCCAAGGACGCGACACGAGCCGAGCGACGGAGCGCTTGAGTCGCTACTGGCGGAGCAGAACCGCGGCAAGGGCAAGCACATCGTCGACGTGCTCACCGCCTTGGTCCTGGACTCACGAGATGGTGCGCTGCTCCCCTCCGAGCGGGTCCTCGCCGAGCGGTTCGGAGTGGCTCGGATGACCGTCCGGGGCGCCATCGACGCGCTGGAGACGAAGGGAATGGTCCGGCGGGTCCCTGGACGCGGCACCTTCGTGCAGCATCCGACCCTGACCCATTCGGAGATATTCCGCTCCTTCAGCGAGGACATGCGAATGCGCGGCATGACGCCGGGCGCCAAGAGCTACCGCGGTCGTACCCGCCCGGCCACCCGCACCGTCGCCGCCAACCTCGACATCGCTCCGGGCGAGCCGACCCACTACATCGAGCGGATCCGTACCGCGGACGGAATCCCGATGGCATTGGAGCGGACCAATCTCGCCGCAGCGCGGTTCCCCACCCTGCTCGACGTGTTGGGGCGCGACGACTCGCTCTACGACCTCCTGGGTCGCGCCTTCGGTGTGCGACTCGAATCGGCCCGGCAGGTCGTCACCATCGCGCGGCTGACCGCCACCGAGGCGAAGCGACTCGAAGTCGCCGAGGACAGCCCGGCGTTCCTGATAGAGCGCATTTCCGTCGACAACATGGGCAAGGTCGTGGAGTTCGGGCGGTCGCTCTACCGCGGGGACCGCTACGCCATCCAGATGCGCGTCAGCCCCCCGCCGCAGGGCGGCTGACGCGCATCCGGAGGGTCTGGCTACCCGTTTCCGGCGAAGTAGTGCTCCTGGATCTCGGCCGCCGTCAGCGCGCGGTCATAGATCGCCGCCTCGTCGAGGTCGCCCTGCAGCCGCTGGGACGTGTCGTCGCCCCGGCCACCGAGCTTGACGCTCGCCGTGCCGCTGCCCGGGGCCACCGTCGTCGCGACACTGTTGTCCGCGAGGCCGTCGAGGTACACGGTCAGCCGCGATCCGTCGAACACGGCAGCGACATGGTGCCACTTGTTCGGCGTCAGCCGGGTGCGGCCGGACACGACGCCGTACCCCTTCCCCGGAGCGCCGAGCGACCACGCCTCCAGGACACCGTTGCTCGCCCTCAACGCGAACCCGTTGACGGCCGGCCCGGTGTAGCTCTCGATGATCGCCTGTCCGGGCGTCGGAACGAGCGTGTCGAGCTTGACCCACGCTTCCAACGTGAACGGGCCGGTCAGGTTCGTACGCGGGGCGCGCGGCACGTCGACGTAGCCGGTCGAGAGGTCGGCCGCGCCGTCGCCGGCAAGCACACCCTCGGCACCCGGCGAAGCGCCGAGATAGGTTCCGTTCTGCCCGCTGGTGGAGCTGTCGACGGCTGTCCTGGAATCGGCGGCGTCGCCCAGCCTCCAGTAGCCGGACGGGTTGGCCCGGGTCACGAAATCCGGATAGCTGCCCTCCCCCACGATGATCGGCAGCGGCAGGCTCACCGGTGCCGCGGCGTCGTCGTGGAACGTCACCGTCACCTGGTGCTGGCCCCGGGCCGCGTCGGCCGGGACGGTAACGGCAACCGGCACGCTCGTGACGATGGTCCGACCATCCGGTCGCACGCGGAGATCCTGCGTCGCCGGGGTGACGGTCCAGCCGTCCGGGCCGCTGGCGACGACACGTCCCCGCACCCGGTCCTCGGCGAACACCTCGAGAGCGACCTGGAACCGTCTGGTCGTCCCGGGTGCGATGAGCGCGCCCGACGGTTCGACCGAGACTCGACCGCGCAGCACGTCGGAGTAGTGCGGGACGATCTCGTAGACGCGCGGCGCGACGCTACCAGGAGTCCACCGGATCCGTACCGCGCTGGCCGCGAGGTCCTTGGCCCGCACCTTGGTGAATCCGTCGGCGAGTTGTCCGAGGTCCACCCAGGTGCCGTCGACGAGCGCCTGGATCATGCCGTCCGCGGGCGCGGTCGCGTCCTGCACCACGGTCACCGCCGACAGCCGGTGCGGCTTGGTGATCGGGACCGTGATCGCGTCACCGGCCTGTGGTTCGCCGGCGGCCACGTAGGCCGTGTCGTCGCGCCGGTCGGTCAGATTGCCCAACCCGGAACCCGGTGCGGCGGCCGGCGCACCGGAGGGGGCCCCGAGGTCCCCGTACCAGTGGTCACCGATGTAGGCGTCACTCTCGGACGCCGCGAAGCTCAGAAGATCGTCGACCGGACCGGGACTGATCTGGTGCCAGGTGCGGTCGAGGACGAGGCGGGCGCTCGACTGGTCCCGTCGGGCCAGCCAGGCGGCTTCGCTGGAGCCCTTGTCCTGGGCCCGGAGAATTCGCAGGGCCGCCCGGCCCGCCTGGCCGGTCACGCCGACGCGGTCCAGCCAGGGCCCGATCTGCTTGAGCAGAACCGGGTTGTCGAGCTTTGCCCGTAGCGAGGCGGGAAGCTCCTCAAGGCGGCGCAGCTCACGGTCGACCCGGTCGAGCTGGGCGTTCACGGGTCGGCCGGCCCGGTAGTCAGCGATGAGAGACTTGATGAGCGCCGCGAACTCCGGCCGGGCGGTGGCGTCCAGGACGCTGGCCCGGTTGTTCTCGGCGAAGAGCCTCAGCTCCTCGTACGCGTCGCCGCCGAGAATCCGCAGGGTGTGTGTCCATGAGCGTTCCGCGTCGTAGGCCCCCGGGTTCCAGGCGTAGTCGGCCTGGGTGCCGAGGGCGAACTGCGAGGCGTCCTGGAAACCGACGAGTTCGTTGAACGAGATGCCGATCGTCTTGTCCGCCATGCCGGCGGCGCGGTTCTTCAGCGGGCCCAGCAGCAGCCGGTTGGTGGCGTAGTCGTTGACCGGGTAGTTGTCCCAGATCATGATCCGGTGCCGCGACCACACGTCCTGGGCAGCCTGGAGGTCCGCTTCGGTGATATTCGGCGAGACCACCGCCGGCCCGGTCCAGTAGAGGTCGACCTCGGTGCTCAGCAACTCGTCGAAGCGGTCCGTGTACGGGGTCTTCGTCATGCCCCAGTACTCCGTCGGCACGGTCACCATGCGGCTGGCGCCGGGATGCTTCTCGATGAACTCCTTCTGCACGAAGTTGGTGACCTCGGACTGGGCTACCGCGAGCGGTGACCGGTCGCCACGGTAGGCGTCCCGGTCCTCCTGGCAGGCGAAGTCGCCCGACACGTCGTCCCAGGCGATGACGTAGCTTCGGACACCGATCTCCCACATCTGCTCGAAGCGCGCCAGCAGCTTGGCCCGATCGGTTTCGCGCACGTGACAGATCCCCCTACTGGGCGCCATCGGCGCCTCCGGCGAGATCCGGTACACGAAGTCGACATGACGCGACCTCGCCAGGTCGACGATCTCCCTCATCAGGGCCAGTTCCGCCGCGTCGTACAACGAGTCCCAGTTCGAACCGGTGCGCAGGTCGTTCGCCGGTCCGTAGAAGAACTGGTTCATCTTGTGCCGCGCCAGGAACTCGACCTGCGAGCGCCGGTCGTCCTGCGACCAGACCGGTCCGTAGAAGGACTCCATACCGCCACGGACCTGATACCCCGGCCAGTCGCGGATCTGCACGCCGCCGACGGACACCCGGGAGCCCTTGGGTACGAGCAGTTGGCGGAGCGACTGGACCGCGTAGAAGGTGCCGGCGCCATCCACACCCGAGAGAACGATCCGCGACCGGCCATGATCGTCGCGGCCGGCCGCCAACACGTACCCCTGGCCGGGCAGCGACTCCGGACCCGCGACATCGAGGGCGCGTAGCGCATCGATGCTCGCCGGCGTCTCGCGCGGTCCGCCCAGGATGATCATCGGTGCGCGTGCCGCCAGGTCACTGTGCCGCACGAGCCGGGCGGTGACGCCGTGCGCGGAGAGCAACTCCACGAGTGCCGTCTGTGCCGCCGGGTCGGCGGCCTCGCCCACGACGACATCGATGTTGTCGGGTAGCACCACGGCTCCCGGCCGCGAGTCGATCTGCTGCGGCACCGGAAGGACTCGAGCCGCGGGGCTAGGAGCCTGCCGCTCGGCGCTGGCGGGCAGGGGGGCCAGCACGCCCACGGCAAGCGTGACCGATGCGGCGTATGTGACAGCGCGGCGACAGCCGCGGGATGAGCGTGAAAGGAACACGCGACCTCCACTTGTTGGTCCAGGTCGGTAGCTGGTGCCGGCGTGCGCCGGCTCGGAGCGCGATGGTGTGGCATGCAGGGGCTGACCGGCACAGGGTCCGCCGGTCCGCCGGGTCGACAGGGAGCGGAGCGGGCCATCGGGGCCGGAGCCCGGGTCGGGTCGGGTCGGGTCGGGTCTGAGGATTGGTCTATGCCAGTAACGAGAATCCATCCTGCCCCTGGCTACGTCAAGACCTCACCGGCCAAGTGCGGGCCGTCGAGGCCACACCTCGAACCTGGCAGACATCTCGATCATCACCATATTTCCGCTGATCACAAGCATCATGCAGGGCCAGCCGCCGGGTTGCTCATACTGGTCTAGCCCTGATGCCAGCTACCGGGGAGGCCGCGTCGAGGAGTTGGCGGGCGAGCACGAGCAGGCGAGCGGCACGGTGGCAGCGACTCGCCGGGCAGCGGCACGGGCGTGACGTCACGCGACGGCACCGCGACCGACAGCAGCGGCGCGGCAGACCCGGACCGGTGGAGCACCCTGATCCCCGCGGCGCGCAGCAGCACCTCCATGACGTCCAAGCCCCCGCCGACCGAGGTCACCCACTACTTGAGACATCCGTGAGGAAACCCGAAACCGATCTATGTGACACTCTGCTAGTGACGTTGCCTCCGCCGCCGAGCATGCCCGACCAACCGGGTGCGACTCCACCAAACCCCGGGGCGGCACCGCCGCAGCCGCCAGCACCACCACCACCGACGCCAGCGAAGAGCAACACGCCTCTCATCATCGGTGTGGTCGCCGCAGCGCTGGCACTGTGCCTGCTCGGAGTCTGCGGGGCCGCAGTGGTCGGGGTGTCCATCTTCAAGTCCAGGAGCGGCCCGCAGGGCCAGTCCGCGGCCAGATCCTCGCCCTGGCCGATAGCGACGACTGGGGCACTTCCGCAGGTTGAGCCGACGGACTCGCCGCCCCAGATCGTCCCCACGACCGAGGCGGCCCCACCACCGCCGCCGGCAAAGATCGGGCAGTGCGTCGTAGTCAGCGAGGCTGGCAGCTTTCAGGGCATCGGCAACTGCAACGGCACCCGTGGCACCTACCGGGTGGTCTCGATGGACTACTCCCAAGGCGAATGCGCTGACCCTGATTCCGCCTACATCACCGAAGCCGGCTATCGGCTGTGTCTGGAACTTCACCTGGTGCGCTACTACTGTTACAAGTTCCCGAAGGGCAGTGGCTGGGTCGTCGGTGCGACGAAATGCAAAGCCAAGGGCACCGTCCACATCATTGACATAGTCCCCGGCGCCTCCAACGGAAACAGGTGCACGCGGGACCGCAGATGGAATCGCTGGTACCGGTTCACGAACCCGACTGTCGTCTACTGCGTCATGAAGTACTGAGCCTTTTCCAACCTCCCCCGTCACAAACAGCGCTCCCTGCCCCGCCGGCTACGGCGTGGCAACCCCCCGCAGGCGTAGGTACACGGTGCGCCCCGGCCGAAGCGGATGGCGTTCGGTCTTCATCCCGCACGGTGCCCTGTGCTTCTTCGCGCACGCCCTTGCGCCGCGCGTTGTCCCGTTGCGGGATCGTCAATCGGTCCGGGTGCGGAGGCTCCGCGCCAGGGTGGGGATCATCACCGTGGCAGGGACGAGGTGTAGCCCGAGGAGGGCGGCGGTGGTGGCGGTGTTTGCCCCGGAGAGGAGGGGCGGGACCAACGAGATCGCGGTCAGCGACACTGCCGTCCACCCGAATCGTGCGGCAGGGCGAGCGCTCCAACGAAGAAGAGCGACGGCAATGACGATGCCCACGACCGAGAAGAAGCCGGTCACCACGGCGAACCCGGACAACGGGATCGTCTCGCCACCGTCGGGGATCTCGAAGTCGACGCCAACGGCCTGGGCAAGCGCGGCGGCGAGGGTGGTGGCCACCATCGCTGCGAGCGTGGCGATGAAGCCGGTGCCGGCGAGCCTGCGGAATCGGCGGGTGTGGCTGGTCCGGCCCGATGCCGGGCCTGCGACAACCCCGGTGTCATTCGTGCTGTTCATGTCGTTCCTCCGTCATTCGGTAACTGGCGTACGGGGGTGTGCCAGAACCCGGCGTCGCGTCCGAGGACCGGCCCGGGCTCGCCGTCGCGCTACTCCAGCTGCACCCGCCCGCGGGTGACGACGCCGAACGCGTCGCACCGCTGGGCCGCGACCACCGCGACACCCGCGCCACCGCGCAGCGCGAGCGTCCACACCAGGACTACTCCGTGCCGTCGGCCGGCAGTCGCTCCGGCAGCCCGAGCCGCGGGAACTGGTCGTCGTGGAAGATGACGATCTCGGTGATCGCGCCGCCGGTGACGCGCAGGACGTCGATCGTCAGCGGCAGGTACGCGCCCTCCCGCTTCCGCCACAGGTAGAAGGCGACGGCCGGCTGCCGGTTCACCGAGGTGGGGACCGCGCGCAGGCCCTTCATGCCATCGAATCCATCCTCGACCCAGCTGTTCACCACCGCGTCGCGGCCGACGTCCAGGCCTGGCGCGGGCGGCATCGAGCAGCGGACGTCGTCCCGCAGCATTGCGGCGAGCGCGTCGATGTCCGTGGCCACGCTGGCGTCGGTGAAGCGGCGCACCAGCTCGCGCGTCCCGGCGTCCTCCTCACCGCCGGTCCAGTCCTGCCGCTCGGCGGGCAGGTGCTCCCGCATGCCGGCGCGGGCCCGCTGCAGTGCGCTGTTCACGGAGTTGACGGAGTCCCCGAGGAGCTCCGCGACGTCCTTCGCCGGCCAGCCGAGCACGTCCCGCAGGATCAGCACGGCCCGCGGGCGCGGCGCGAGATGCTGGACTGCGACCAGGTACGCCAGCTCGATCGTCTCCCGCGCGACGGCGACGGTCTCCGGCTCGTCCGCGTCGCCCGCGGGCAGCTCGTCGAGCAGCCGGTCCGGGTAGGGCTGCAGCCACAGCACCTCGCCGCCGGTCGCAGGCTCCGGGCGGCACTTGGCGAGCAGGTCCAGGCAGGCGTTGGTGGCGATCCGGTACAGCCAGGCCCGGAACGTCGACCGCCCCTCGAAGGTCTCCCGCCGCCGCCAGGCACGCAGGAACGTCTCCTGCACGGTGTCCTCGGCGTCCTCGAACGACCCGAGCATCCGGTAGCAGTGCACGTGCAGCTCCCGCCGGTGCCGCTCCGCCAGCCCCGAGAACGCCGGCTCGTCGACCTCGCCCAGGCCGCTCACGCCCAGTTCCTCCAGCCGCGTGTCCGCGCTCATCACGTCATCCTTCCGCCTCGTCGTGTCCCGTCGTAGGTGTGACGGGTGCGGGCGCGACAACTCATCACTAGGGTGGGTCGGCATGGCTGATCCGGTGACAGTGGCCTCTTCGGTGTGAACTCTCGGCGAGGCGGTTGGATTGGGCGTCGTTCGAGGTCATTCGGCCTGCTGGGGGTCCTCTCGGTCGGGTTCGGTTGGTTGGGTTGCTGTACTTCGCTGCTGTACTTCCTCGGCGGCGTCGATGACATTGCGGGCGGCGGTGGCCACCGGGCAGTCCGGTGTCCGGCAGATCGGGCAGCGGGCGTCGGCTTCGGGTTCGTGGTCGCGGAGGATCGCTCGGGCGGTGAGGATAAGCCGGTTGCGGATCTGGGCCAGAGACAGGAACGGCGCGGTCATGGTCAGGTCACCCCGAGGGCGGCGGCGAGCTGGATGATCGTCGCTGGGGCGTACGGGTCGCGGGCGACCTGGGCGAGCACCGACCGGGCGGCGGGTCGCTGGCGTACCTCGGCCGGTGCCGTGCGGTCGGCCTCGATCAGGGCCCGGCCGGCGTTGGTCGGGTCGTCGGTGTGGAGGTAGGCGCGGGCGGCGTCGAGTAGGTGTGCGGCGCGGTGTTCGGCGGGTAGCCACCGCCAGGCGTCCCGCTTGGTCGTCTTCTCGTGCCAGGCGACGGCCTCGTTCGCGTCGCCCAGCTCGACGGCTGCGGCGACCCGGGCCAGGTCGACCGCTGTCGGCCCGAACGCGGTGTGGTGATGGTCGTGGCCGTCCCCGACACGCCGGGCCATGCCTGCCGCCTCGTCGATCAGCTCGGCGGTGGCCCGGTCGTCCCCATCGCGGGCTGCCGCCAGGGCGGCCTGGACGAGCAACGTCCCACACAACGACAGTTCCGCTGCTCGCGTGCCGTCGGAGTTCGGCGGGGCGATCCGGTACGCGGCGGCCAGCGCCGCCGACAGGGCCGCCCGCGCCCGCCCCGAGGCCCGGAGCACCTGGCCGAGTTGCACCGTGGCGGCGGCCACCAACACGGGATCGCCGGTCGCGGTAGCCATCGCCCGATCAGCGGCCAACCAACCCAACTCGGCCTCACCGAGCTTCACCAGCAGCGATGCGGCCACCCGATACGCCCCCACCAACGGCACCCGCCCCGCCACGGGATCAACGGCGTAGGTGCGCTGCGCACCGGCCAACAGATCCGGCACCAGCTCGATCACCAGCGGGTACCGGGCGTGCTGGAACGTGATCCACGCGTGCGCGACATCCCGCGCCAGCCGGTCAGCCGGCAACGCGGGACAGCGCGCCACCGACCGACCCAGAGCAATGTCATACGTCGACAGCGCCGCCCGGACCCGCTCGACACCCTCGACCCGCTCGGCCACGTCGGCCGGCCGGTCATCCCGGCCGAGCAGCACCGCCGTGTCGATCCGCAGGACGGCGGCAATGTCCCGGAGGGTGGACACCTTGTCCAGCGACCGGACACCCCGCTCGACCTTGTCCACCCAACTCTTCGACTTGCCCAGCCGATCGGCTAACACCTGCTGCGACAGCTTGCGCCGCCCACGCCAGTACGCCACCCGCCGACCGATCGGCAGCAGATCAG
>NZ_QKKX01000063.1 GCF_003434305.1 Micromonospora sp. MW-13 | reverse complement strand
CTCCCCGGCGCGAACGCCTTCTGCGCCAACCGCAACATCACGATCGAGTCCTTACCACCGGAGAACAGCAACACCGGCCGCTCCATCTCCGCCACCACCTCACGCATCACGAACACACTCTCCGCCTCCAGGGCATCGAGGTGTGAGACCTGGTACGCGGCCGAACCGCTGCTCATCGGGAGTCCTTTCGGGTAGACGGAACGGGGGAGCCGGCGGGAACCGCGCCGGTGAGCTGCCGCCGCAGCGCGGCGAGCAGCGGCTCGGCGAGTTCCCGGCGGCACACCAGCAGGTCGGGCAGGCGCGGGTCGGCCTGGTTGTACGCCAGCGGAGAGCCGTCGATCCGGGACGCGTGGAAGCCGGCCGCCGTGGCCACCGCCACCGGGGCGGCCGAGTCCCACTCGTACTGGCCGCCGGCGTGGATGTACGCGTCGACCTCACCGGTCACCACCGCGGCGATCTTCGCCCCCGCCGAGCCCATCGGCACCAGCTCGGCGCCGGCCTCGCCGGCCAGGTCGGTCAGGAAGGCGGGGGGACGGCTGCGGCTGGCCGCCAACCGGATCGCCGCGCCGGAGGGCGCGGGCGTCGCCGGCCCCGGGGGAGGGGCGTCGGTCGCCAGCACCCGGTGCTGCGCCGCAAGCCCGACCGCGCCGGCCACCAGGCCGTGCGGGGTGGTCCCGTCGCGCGCCCAGAGCGCCACGTGCACCGCCCAGTCCGAGCGGCCCTCCTCGGCGAACTCCCGCGTCCCGTCCAGCGGGTCGACGATCCACACCCGGTCGGCGGTCAGCCGGGACACCCCGTCGGCGGTGCCGACCAGCCGGGAGTCCTCGTCCTCCTCGGACAGCACCGCGTCGGCCGGACGCCACCTCGCCAGCTCGGCGCGGAGCAGGTCGTGGGACGCCCGGTCACCGGCGGCCTTCAGCGCGGCGGGATCGCCGTGGCCGTGCGCGGCGCGTACCGAGAGCAGCAGCTCGCCGGCGCGGGCGGCGAGCCGCCGGGCGAGCGCCGCGTCGGATTCCGGGGGATTCAGCTCAGGCATGGCAGCTCCTCGCAGGGGCCGGGGGGAAACACCCGGGCGGTCACTGGACCGCCCGGCGGCTGAAGCAGCGGACGCTGAGCCAGGTCAGCGCCACGGCCGCCCCGGTCAGCACGCTCAGGCACACCCACGCCGGGATGTGCGGCACGCCGGGCAGCAGCGCGCCCCGCACCCCCTCCGAGACGTACGTCATCGGGTTGAGGGCGGTGACGACCTGGTACCAGGGCATCGTCAGCCGCGGCCACGGGTAGTGGATGCATCCGGTCCAGATGATCGGGGTGAGGATCACCGAGAAGGTGACGTTGATCCGCTGCACCGGCAGGGTGGTGGCCAGGGCCATCCCGATCGCCCCGCCGATCCAGGCGCCGAGCAGCGCCACCAGGAACGCCAGGGGCAGCCCCGCCGGGCGCCACGGCGCCGAGCCGACCACCAGGGCGCCGAGCGGGTAGATCAGGACGGCCGCGAGCAGCCCTCGGACGGTCGCGATCACCAGCTTGCCGATCGCGACGAGGCCGGTCGGCAGCGGGGCCATCAGCCGGTCCTCGATCTCCATCGTGAAGCCGAACTCCTTCACCAGCGGCAGGGCCACGCTCTGCAACGCGGTGGTGAGGGCGGCCAGCGCGATGATGCCGGGCAGGAAGAGGCCGGCGAAGTCGCGCCCGACGATGCCCTGCCCGCCGAGGATGGTGTCGAAGACGAAGAGCATGAACAGCGGCGTCAGCCCGACCTGCACCAGGATGACCCACAGTTCCCGGCCGGTGACCATGAGGTCGCGACGCAGCACGGCGGCGAACACCCGGCCCGCCCCCGGGCGGGGGCGCGGGCGGACCGCCGGTCGCAGCGGGGTTGGCGTGTCGAGAGCGGTCACCGTGGCTCCCTTCCGGTGAGTTCGATGAAGACGTCCTCCAGGCTGGGCTCGCCGACGTCGACGGCGTTGACCGCCGCCGACCGGCCGGCGAGCACGGTCACCGCCGGGCCGAGCAGCGCGGCGGGATCGGTGGCCAGGTGCAGGCGGAAGCGCAGCCGGCCGCGACCGCCGGCCACCGGGCTCCCGCCGTTCGTCCCCGCGCCGTTGCGCCCGAGCCGGCCCGCGCCCGCGAGGGCGGCGAGGCCGCCGCCACCGGCCCGCGCGGCGAGTGCGGCCAGCGCGGCGCCACCGCCGGCCCCGGCGAGCCCGGCCCGGACGCCGCCCGGGAGACCCGCGCCCGCCCGCCGGTCCGCCGGCCCGGCGGGCAGCGCCAGCCGTTCCGCCTTGCGTACGCCGTCCAGCTCGCCGAGCGCGGCGCGGAGCGCGTCCGGGTCGTCGGTGGGGGCCGGGGTGACCGTGAGGTCGAGGATCGCGTCGCCGGCCAGGCCCCGGACCAGGTTCTCCGGGGTGTCGCAGGTGAGCAGCCGGCCGTGGTCGACGATGCCCACCCGGTCGACCACCCGGGCCGCCTCGTTCATCGCGTGGGTGGTCAGCACGATCGCCACCCCGCGCTCGCGTAGCCGGCGGATCTGGCCCCAGATCAGCAGCCGGGTCTGCGGGTCGAGGGCGTTGGTCGGCTCGTCGAGGAACAGCACCAACGGCTCGTGGGTCAGCGCGCGGGCGATCATCAGCCGCTGGGCCATCCCGCCGGAGTGCGCCTCGATCCGCCGGTCGGCCCGCTCCGCGAGGCCGAAGCGGTCCAGCAGCTCCGCGGCCCGGGCCTGCGCCTCCCGCCGGCTCACCCCGTGGTACGTCGCGTGGTGGACCAGGTTCTGCCGGGGGGTCAGCGCCCGGTCCAGGTTGTTGTGCTGGGGCACCACGGCGAGCTGGGCGCGGGCGGTGGCCGGGTCGCGGCCCACGTCGACGCCGCCGACCAGGGCCCGGCCGCCGGTGGCCCGCAGCCGGGTGGTCAGGATGCCGACGGTGGTGGACTTGCCGGCCCCGTTCGGTCCGAACAGGCCGAAGATCTCGCCCGGCGCGACGGCGAACGACAGCCCGTCCACGGCGTTCGCGTCGCTGCGGGGGTAGCGCTTGACGAGATCGTGGACCTCGACCACGGCCGGCCCGGCTCTGCTGGGCAGCATCTCTTCTCCTGTCCTGGGTGCGGGGGTGCGGGGGTGTGGGGTGCCGCCGCCCGCCGCCTGCGCGGTGCCGGCCGGCGGTGGGCGGCGGGCGCCGGCGGTCAGCCGCCGGCGGGCTTGGGGTGGGCGGCGAAGAACCGCCAGATGGTGTCGGTGGCGTTCAGGGCGGTGGAGGGCGGATCGAGGTCGAGCAGCTTCTCCGCCCGGGGTGGGTTGGGCTTGCCGCCCGGCCACTGGTGGCCCGCCCCGGCGATGGTGATCAGCTCGACGGCGCGCCCCTGGGCGCAGGTCGCCGCCGTCCGGGTGACCGGGCCGTCGGTGGTCGCCTTCGGCTCGGCGCAGCCGTCGACGGAACGCCACCGGGCGGCCAGCTCCGGCGTGGGCGGCCCGTCGATCTTCACCGGGTTGCGGCCGGTGCCGCCGTTGTCCCGGCGGCCTGGTCCGCCGCCGTACGGCATGGTCTTGTCCTGCTGGCCGTGGATGTGCAGCACCGACACCGGCTTCGGGGCGGGGCACTGGCCGGTCAGGGTGGTGGCCACCGCGCCGACCGCGGCGAACACCGTGGTGTCGCAGACCAGCCGGTACGCCAGCAGCCCGCCGTTGGAGATCCCGGTGACGTACGTGCGGGCCGGGTCGACCGGCAGGTCGCCGCCGATCGTGGCGACCAGCTCCGTGATGAAGCTGACGTCGTCGACCCCGTCGCGGGCCGGCGCGCCGCAGCACTCCGGGCCGACGGCCCAGGCCCGGTTCAGCCCGTCCGGGAAGGCGACCACGAAGCCGCCCTTGTCGGCCTGCTCGGTCCACCCGTACGACTCCTCGGCCTGGGCGCCGGTGCCGGCCGCGCCGTGCAGCATGACCACGAGCGGGACCGGGGCGGTCAGCTCGGCGGAGGCGGGCCGGTACAGCCGGTAGGTACGCTCCCGGCCGTCGACGGTGAGGGTGCGCTCGGAGGTGCCGACGGGCACGTCCGGTGCCGGCAGCGCGCCGCCGGAGGGCTGGGCGCTGACCGCCGGGCCGGGCCCGCCGTCGGTGGGCCCGGCGTCCTCCCGGTCGAGGCTGCACCCGGCGAGCGAGGTCAGGCCGACGAGCAGCGCGAGCGTCCCCGCGAGTCGGGACGCGGCGCCGGCCCCCGGCCGACCCGGCTGGCGGCGGACCGGCCGCCGGCCGCCGCCCGGTCCGGCCCCGGGGCGAAAAATGGTAAAAGGCATCATATGAACACTTTCGCCCGGGAATGTTCGAGCAATGTCAGGAACGCGCCAGGATTCGGCAAGGGCCACGGGTCGCCGGCCCGTCGACGGCGTGTCACCGGGCCGGCGACCCCGGCCTCAGCAGCCGCCCCTGAGCCGGATCAGCTCCCAGCCGCCCTCGGGGACGTCGTCGTTCGGGTCGGTCCGTAGGTTCATCGGGTTCGCCATGCCCAGGTACAGCGTCGAGCCGTCGGTGACCATGTTGCGCACGCCGTAGTTCAGGTAGTTGCCCACCCCGGAGTTGTCGATCGTCGTCGCCGGCCTGTTCGGCGACGAGAACGCGTACAGGTCGCCGCCGTACACCGCCTCCGGGCGCTCGGCGGCGGCCGGCGCGCCGGCGGCGGCATCGAGCGGCGCCTCGGCCAGCGCGTCACCGAGCTGCGGCGACAGGCCGAGCTGGGCGGCGGTCTCCTGGCCGAGCTCCTTGGCCAGGTAGCTCCAGTCCATGGTGCCGACGTACAGCTTCCCGCCGGCCACGACCATCTTCCAGGTGTAGTTGTTGTACGGGTTGCCGAAGCCGGCCGGACCGAACTTCGGGGTCTGGTGCGTCGACTGCATCGCCCAGGCCCCGGCCCCGCCGTTGGCCGCCGGGTCGTACGCGGGCAGCTCGGTCGAGCCGTAGAGCAGGTCGACCTTCTGGTGGTGGGCGGAGCCGAAGCCCCTGCCCCGGTAGATGCTGATCGACCGCTGGGTGTTCTGGATCGTGGCCTGGGTGGCCGTCTCGTCCTTCGGCGGGTACGTGGCCAGGTGCACGGTGGTCGCCTTCATCGGCACGTGCATGGTGCCCCAGTACAGGTAGCCGCCGTAGGAGGCCAGGCCGCCCAGGGCGTAGGCGCGGGCGACCACCGGGTCCGGCTCGTAGCTGGACACGTTCCACACCTGCTGCCAGCCGTCGGCGTCCTCGGGGTTGAGCCCCGGCGCGCCCGCCGACAGCTTCGGGCTCATCCAGACCGCGGCGATGCTCGTCGGCACGGCGACGTCGGCCGTCGGGCCGGCCAGTTCGTCGTCCGAGCCCGGCCAGGTGGTGACGAAGACCCGTCCCTCGTGGACGGTCAGGTCGGCGGCCTGCGCCGGCAGGTTCGCCACCACCGTGAAGGCGAACGGGTCGGTCTTGCTGCCCGCCCAGCGCAGCACGTGGCCGCGTTCGCCGCCGTTGGCGCCGACGCCCACCCCGGCGTACAGCGCGCCGTCGGCCACCGTGAAGTGCCGGATGTTGCCGTACGTGGGGAGGTTGCGCGACCCCAGGTACGCGCCGGTGTCGGTGTCGAACGCGAACAGGTTGACGCTCTCGCCCAGCGCCGGGCCGCCCAGCAGGGCCACCCCGCCGAAGTTGCCGGCGGCCCGGATGCCGGCCGTGGTCTGCAGCCGGTTGGCGTCGTCGGTGGAGGCGGCCTTCACCAGGTCGGTCTTCTCGGTCAGCGTGCTGGTCCTGGTGTCGTACGCGTAGAGGCGCGGCGGGCGGTGGTCGCCGAGGATGGGCGGCAGCTGCGGGTTGCGCTTGGCGATCTGGCTCTCGCCGTACTCGCAGGCCCAGTCGGCGTTCACCGTCGGCCTGGTGTTGCGCAGCGCCCTTCCGCTGGTCAGGCAGTTGACGTTCGCCCCGGTGCCGAACCACAGTGTCCTGCCGGCCCGGGTCATCCCCCACAGGTACGACTGGTTGACCTTGGCCTGTCCGGCGGCGCAGGGCGGGCCGGCCGGGTACGGCTGTCCGATCCCGGCGAAGCACTCGTCCGCCGCGGCCTTCGCGAGTAGCTGCGGGGTGCTCGGGTGCGCGCCGGCTGCGCCGGCGGCGTCGAGCGGCGCGCCGAGCGCCGCCGAGGGAACCGCCAGCACGGGCCCGAGCCCGAGTACGGCGACGACGGCCAACAGCCGCCGCGCGGAGATCCGGAGTGGATTCACCAACTGCCTCTCTTTCCGGGGAAGGGTGGACACCCGTGGCGCGGGTCCGGCGAGGCGGACCCGCCCGGCGGGCGGGACAACAGGGAGGACGGCTCAGACGGCGGCGGGCTGCGCCCTGCGCGCCGGGGCGACGACCCGGCCGGCGACCCGCCCGGCCCACTCGGGCGCGTCCTCGAACTCCAGGTAGTGGCCGAGCTGCGTCAGCTCGCCGACCGGGTCGGCGACCAGGTCCTCGTACCGCATCCGCAGCAGGTGCTCCGGCGGCACGTCGGCCAGCGCCTGATCGGCCTGGCTGGACATGAACGCGCAGAGGGCGAGGTAACGCCGGATCTCCTGGCCGCGCTCCCGCAGCGCCTCGGCGGTCAGCCGGTCCGGCAGGAACCGTTCCAGGTCCGCCGGCACCTCCTGGCCCGGGCCGACCCGGAACGGGTCCAGGCCGCAGCGGCCCAGGAACTCCACCCGGAGCTGGATGAGCTGGAACGACGAGTGCCGGCTCATCGACCGGGCGGTGTCCTCCCAGTTCCGGGTCAGGTAGACGATCTTGCAGTCCGGGAAGCCCTTCAGCAGGTACGGCGCCACGTGGCTGGAGCCTCCCGAGCGCTCCACCCAGCGCTTCTTGCCGGTCAGGGTGGCGAGCAGGTCGAGGAAGTCGCTGTGGTGCCGGGCCACCGTCTGGGTGCCGAACTCCGGGACCCGCTCGGCGAGCTGGTCGAACAGCGCGTCCGGGTCGGCCGTGAGCTTCGACAGGGTGATCGCCAGGATCCGGGGCAGCTCCGTCAGCCGGCCCGCCCACCGGCCGGTCTCCGGGTAGCGGACCTCCTTGGGCGGCAGCCCGATCCGGAACAGCGTGGACAGTTCCGCCTTCGGGCTGGCCAGCACCGCCCAGTACTCGGCGCCGGTGAGCACCTCGGCGCTGCGCGCCCAGGGCGCCACCGACATGAAGAACTCCTGGGCCGAGAGCGTGTCCCGCTGCTCGTGGATGAGGTCGGAGAGCAGCGTCGAGCCGCACCGACCGTTGCTGATGATGATCGACCGTCCCGTGATCGGGGTGTCCATCGAAAGACCTCCTGGGTGTCGCGCTGTCATGCGGTGGTGGATCGGGCCACGTCGAGCGAGCACTCCTCGGCGAGCCAGGCGAAGACGAGCCGGCGGACCTCCTCCGGCCGGTCGATCAGCACGGTGTGCCGCTGCTCGGGCAGGACGACGACCCGGGCCTGCGGCAGCAGCCCGCGTACCGCCGGGGCCAGCTCCCGCACCGCGGAGGCCCCGCCGTAGACGCAGAGCACGGGGCACCCGATCGCGGCCAGCGCCTCGGTCGTCGGCAGCCGGCTGGCCGGAAGCTCCTGCGCCAGGGTGGTGTCGGCGAGCATCCGGCCCGTCTCGGCGGCCCGCCGGGCGGCGACCCGGCCCCGGGCGACGCCGATCTCGGCCAGGGCCCCCCGCTGCGGCAGCCGGGCGGCGACCCGGTCGAGCCGGACCCGCACCCGCCGCATCCACTCCGGGGTGGGCGGCGCGGACTCGACGGCCACGATGCCGGCCACCCGGTCGGGGTGGCGGGCGGCGTAGCCGAACGCGATCGTCGCGCCGAACGAGTTGCCCAGCAGCAGCAGCGGGCCGGTGACGTCCAGGCCGGCCAGCAGCGCCGCCAGGTCGTCGACGAGGTCGTCCAGGGCGTACCCGGTGGCGGGGCGCTCGCTGCGCCCGTGCCCGCGCAGGTCGTACAGCACGGTCGGGAAGCCCGCCCGGGCCAGCGGCTCGGCCATGGTGAAGTACCAGCTCGCCATGGTGTCCGAGGCCATCCCGTGGATGAGCACGGCGGCCGGCGTCGGTCCGGTCCGGCCGCCCGGGGCCGGACCGGTGGGATCGAGTCGCTGCACGTGCAGCGTGATCCCGTTCGCCGGGACCATGGTCACCGGCTGCCCGCCCCGACCTCGTCCGCGTCCGCGCCCGCCAGCGAGGTGGCGATGTGCTCGACGAGCTGCCCGACCCGCAGCTCGCCCACCGTCTCCAGGTCCAGCTTGGCGACGAAGTGGGCGAAGTTGACCGTGTCGCCGTAGCGGGCCTGGAGCCGGCCGGCGAGCGAGACGACGTCGATGCTCTCCATCCCCAGGTCGCCCTGGAACGTGGTGTCCATGGTGACGGCCTGGTCCTCCGCGAAGTCGCCCAGTACGGCGTTGATCATCTCGGTGAGCTCGGCGAGGATGCTGTCCTGGGCCGCGGGCATGATGGTTGCTCCTTCTGATCCGGTGGGCTGGCCTGCTGTCACGCTCGGCTGGTGGTTCACGGTCGGGACACCCCGGGCGGGGCTGCGGGGTCCGGGTCCGGGCCCCAGGTCCAGGCGACGACGTACCGCCTGGGCGGCAGGTCGGCGGGGTTGGCCACGTCCCGGTGGCCGACCCGGTACGTGCGCCCGTCGACCTCGACGGTCAGCGCGGCGTCGGCGGCCTCGCGCACCCGGAACCGGCGTGGCCGGCCGTCCAGCCCGGTGCCCTCGGCCTTGCCGACCGCCTCCTTGGCCGCCCAGAACCGGGTGAACCACAGCCGCCGCGCCGCCGCGTCCCCGCCGGCCAGCGACGCCAGCAGCGTCGCCTCCGCGTCGGTGAGGGCGAAGCTGAACGTGCTCTCCGGGTGGTCGGTGACCTCCGCGACGTCGATGCCGACGCCGGGACCGCCGGTGGTCGCCCCGGGGGCACGCCGCCGGGCGATCGCCACCCCGATCTCCGCGCAGTGCGCGAGCGAGACGTCGCAGTCGCCGAGGCCGCGACCGGGCCGCCCGCGCACCCACGGCCGGCCGTCCGCGTCGTTGCCGACGGTCAGCTCGATCGGGTAGATGTCGGTGTGGCCGTCCTCCCACAACCGGGCCCGCACCGCGTCCTTCGCCGCGATCCGGCCCAGCATCCACTGCTTGCGGGTCTTCGCCGGCTGCCGCTCGTAGTCGGCGTACGCGGCGCCGCCGAGGATGCCCCGGGCCGCCATGCCCCGGGTGACCAGGTCGGTCCAGCAGTCGAACGCCATCGTCCAGCCCTCGGGCTGCAACAGCGACATCGGGTGCCGCTCGGGGAAGCGTTCCGCCACCCGGGCCTGCGGGTGGCTGTCGAACCGGCGGTCGATCGCCCCCTCGATCTGCGCCCACACCCGCCCCCGGAAGCTGAGCTGGGTGTCGGCGACGAGCTGGCCGTCGTCGATGGAGCGGACCCGGGCGACGCACTCGAAGGCCCGGCCGGCCGGCGGGGGCGGCCCGAAGAACCGCACGTGCCCGAGGCCCACCGGCAGCGCCACCGTCCGGAACGGCTGGGTGGTGATCAGCCAGTTGCCGATGAGCTGGAGCGCGTTGTCCAGCAGCGCGCCGGGCGGCACCGGGGCGGTCACCACGCCCCGCACGTGCATGTCGCCGAGCGCGTGCACCCGCGTCACGCCCTGGAACTGCGGGCCGTGGAACATCAGCCGCTCCGCGTACATCTCGGCGGCGCCGAGGGTGGGCGGTCGCTCGGTGGCCGCGTCGTGCGTCCAGACCTGCGGCGGCGTCGGGTACCCGACGCCGACCTCGATGGTGGCCCGGGCGTACCCGGCGAAGACGACGGCGTACCGGTTCGGCCCGGCGGACCGCACCACGATCTCCACGTCCGTCGCCGGCTCGGCGATCAGCCACTTGTTGAACCTGGCGTCGTGCACGGCCACCACCCGGACGTCGGGCACCAACTGCTCGACCGCCTCCACCATGTGCGCGACCAGGGCGGTCGCCGGCACCACGGGCCACCGGTCCTCCGGGTCCGGCCAGTCGTCCGGCTGCACGAAGAAGCAGTGGTCCAGCAGGTACGGCATGGTCTCCAGGGAGACCCGCAGGGTGATCCGGCCGACCTCCGTGCCGGCGCCCGCGGCGGGCGCCGGGCGGGCCGGGGCGGCCTGCGGTGCGGCGGCGGGCCGGGCGGCCGGGGACCCGGGCGGCGGGCCCCCCGGCACCCGGGGCGCGGCGGTGCCCGCTGCGGCGCCGGGTGGCGCGGGGCGGTTCGCCACCGGCGCGGCGGGCGGCGCCGGCAGGGTGCGGGCCGGTGCGGCGGGCGGGGCCGCCGTGCCGCTGCCGGCGGCGGCCAGCACGCTGACCGCGCCCTGCGCGGTGTCCCGCAGCAGCGCCGCGAGTTCCGCCGCCGCGCTGGACTGGCCGGCGAGCCGGTGCAGCGCGGCCAGCGCGGTGGCCGGGTCGTCGGACTGTGCGGCGGCGGCGTGCTGCGTGGCGGTGACCCGGGGCGCGGCCGGCTGCGCGAGCGGCCGGGCGACCGGCGTCGGCGCGGCGGCCGGGCGGCCCGGGGTGGCGCCCCGGGCCGGACCCGGGTACGTCCCGGGACCGGTGGCCCGCTCCGGCGCGGCGGCCGGCCGGGCGGGCTGCCCGCCGCCGGTGACCGGGGACGGTGTCGCCGCCGGGCCCGGCCCGGCGGTCGGCGACGCGGTCAGGCCGAGCAGGCCGGCCGCGTCCGCGCCGAGGCGCACCAGGGGACCGCCCAGGTCGAGCTTCACCCGGGGCCCGCGCCGGCCGGTGCTGCCGGTGGGCTTCGCCGGGCCGGCGGCGGTGGTCGGCGGGGTGCGCTCCGGCGCGGACAGGGCCCGCAGGTCCGGCGCGCCGCCCTCCACCCAGAGCGCGGTGGCCACCCGCCGAAGCTGGTTCAGCCCGCCGCGGTGCGCGGTGTTCACCGGCATCGCGAGGTGGTCGCGTCCGCGCAGGTTGTCGCCGATCAGCGAGGCGAGCTGCCCCGCGCCGACCTGGAGGAAGACCCGGAACCCGGCGGCGTACATCGCCTCGACGGTCTGCCGGAACCAGACCGGCTCCATCATGTGCCGGACGAAGATGCGGTTCACCTCGTCCTCGTCGGCCGGGAACGGCGCGTGCAGGGTCGCCGACCACACCGGCATCCGGGTCGGGTGGACCTCCCAGCGGCCCAGGGCGGCGCCGATCGAGGTCAGCCCGTCGGCGAAGGCGGGGGTGTGGAACGCCGAACGGAACGGCAGCTTCTGGCACAGGACGTTGCGGGTACGCAGCGCCTCGACGAGGCGGTCGACCTGCGGCTCCGGCCCGTTCACCACCGACTGCCCCGGGGCGTTGTCGTGCGAGAGCACCACCTGCGGGAAGTCGCCGAGCAGCGGGGTGACCTGGTCCGCGCCCGCGCCGACGGCCGCGAAGACGTACCCGGAGACCTCCACCGAGTCGGCGTTGAACAGCTCCAGGAACTCGTCCATCGCCGCGGTGCTGACCTGGCCGCTGACCGCGGCGGCGGTCCACTCGCCGATGCTGTGCCCGGCGACCGCGTCGGGCCGCACGCCGATCCGGTCCAGCGCCTCGTTGAGCAGCTTGCCCACCTCGATCAGGCCGGCGCCGTGCCGGCCCAGGTCGGCGGCGGACCACTCGCGGTCCGGCAGCCCGAAGTGGGCGGCCAGGTCGGCGGTGCGCGGGGAGAACTCCGCCTCCAGCCCGGGGAAGACGAAGGCGAGCTTGCCCGCCCCGTCGCCGAGCAGCGGCTCCGGGCTGAACCAGATGTCCCGCCCGCCCCGCCAGGCCCGCCCCCGGGCCACCGTCTTGCGGGCCACCGCGAGCAGCTTGTCCGTCGGGTTGACGATCCCGAGCCGGGCCCGTCCCGGCGCGTCGCCGCCGGAGCGGGCGGCCAGGTCGGCGCCGAGCCGGCGTACCTCCTGGTCGTCGCCGGCCAGCAGCCCGGCGAGCCCGGCCGGGTCCGGCGCGGCCAGCCAGAGCACCTGGTCCGGCTCGTCGACGGCGACCGTGCCGGCGACCGTGCCGGCGGCCGGGACGGCGATCGGCGCGACCGGCTCGCCCACCTGGTCGGGCGCCTGCTCGATGATCACGTGGGCGTTGATCCCGCCGAACCCGAACGCGTTGACCCCGGCCCGGCGCGGCCCGTCGCCCTCCCACGGCCGGGCGCTGTCGATCGGGGCGAACCGGGTCGCCGCCATCTCGGCCCGGGGCGACTCGCAGTGCAGGGTGGGCGGCAGCACCCCCCGGTGCACGGCGAGCGCGGCCTTGATCAGACCGGCGACCCCGGCGGCCGGCATGGTGTGCCCGATCATCGACTTGACCGAGCCGATCACCGGACGCGGACCGCCCCGGTACGGGCCGAACACCTCGGCCACCGTGGTCAGCTCGGCGGCGTCCCCGGTCGGGGTGCCGGTGCCGTGCGCCTCCAGCAGGCCCAGCGCGTCCGGGGCGGTCGGGTCCAGGCCGGCGGCCTCCCAGGCCCGCCTGATGGCCAGCACCTGCCCGGACACCGCCGGGTTGAACATGCTCGCCGAGCGGCCGTCGCTGGACACCCCGCTGCCCCGGATCACCGCGTAGACCCGGTCGCCGTCGCGCACCGCGTCGGCGTACCGCTTGAGCACCACCACGCCGGTGCCCTCGCCGATCAGCAGCCCGTCGGCGGCGGCGTCGAACGGCCGGATCTCGCCCTGCCGGGACAGCGCCCGGAGCTGGTTGAACACCGACCAGAAGCTGATGTCGTGCACGTGGTGCACGCCGCCGGCGAGCACCGCGTCCAGCCGGCCGTTGAGCAGCTCGGTGACGCCCTGGTCGACGGCGATCAGCGACGAGGCGCAGGCCGCGTCGATGGTGTACGCGGGGCCGCGCAGGTTGAGCCGGTTGGCCACCCGGGAGGCGGCCAGGTTCGGCACCAGGCCGATCGTCCCCTCCGGCTGGTACGGGCCGAGCCGCTCGTCGAACTTCCTGCGCAGCAGCTCCAGCCGGGCCGGGTCGAGGTCGGGCACCAGCTCGCGCAGGACCCCGATGACCTGGCTGGACATCCGTACCCGCTGGGCGTAGCGGGCCTGGGCGGGGCTGAGGATGCCGCCCCGGCCCAGGATGACGCCGACCCGGTCGCCGGCAGGCAGCCGCTCGGCGCCGCCCGCGTCGTCGATCGCCGCGGCGGCCACCTCCAGCGTGATCAGCTGGTCCGGCTCGATGTCACCGATCGAGGCGGGCATCACCCCGAACCGCAGCGGCTCGAAGGTGGCGTACTCGTCGACGAAGCCGCCGCGCCGGCAGTACATCCGGTCCGCCCGGTGCGCCTGCTCCGGGTCGTAGAACTCCTCGTCCCAGCGGTGCGGCGGCACCTCGGTGATCGCGTCCACCCCGTCGACCAGGTTGCGCCAGTAGCTCTCCAGGTCGCCTGCGGAGGGCATCAGGGCGGCCATCCCGACGATGGCGACCCGGTCGGGCGCGTCGGCGCCGTTGCTCATCGGTACCTCCGGCGTGCGGTGCGGGCAGGGGCGTGGCGGGGCATCGGCGCGCTCACCACCCGGAGGCGGTGTAGACGACCGAGGTGACCTTCGCGTCGGCCCAGGCCAGCTCCCGCAGCAGGGCGAGCGCGCCCTCCTCCGGGTCGATCAGGCCGATGCCGCGGCGGGCGTACTCCCGGCTCAGCTCGGCGGTGACCATGCCGCCGTGGCCGGCGCCGGGGGCCCACGGCCCCCAGTGGACGGTCAGGCAGCGCACCCCGGTACGGGCCGCGTAGCGGGCGCCGATGGTGTCCAGGGCGTCGTTGGCCGCCGCGTAGTCGGCCTGCCCCCGGTTGCCGTAGGCGGCGGCGATGCTGCCGAAGAAGACCACGAACCGCGGCGCGGCCGGCAACTCGTCCAGGCCGGCCAACAACCCCCGCGCCCCGTCGACCTTGGTGTCGAAGACCCGGGTGAACGACGCCGGGTCCTTCTCGGCGATCAGCTTGTCCTCGATGATCCCGGCGGCGTAGACGACGCCGTCGAGGCGGCCGTGCTCGGCGTGGATGCCGGCCAGCAGCCGCCGGGTCGCCGCCGCGTCCCGCACGTCCAGGGCGTGGTAGCGGACCTCACCACCCAGCTCGGTCAGCTCGGCGATGGTCGCGGTCACCTCCCGGGCGGCCAGGATCCGCTGCGCGGTCCGGTCGATCTCGACCGGCGACCGCAGCCCCTGCCGGGCCAGCGCGGCGACCAGCGCCGCCTTGTCGCCGGCCGCGGCCAGCGCCGGGTCCTCCGGGCCCTCGGGCAGCGGCGTACGGCCGACCAGCTCGATCCGGCACCGGCTGGCCGAGGCGAGCGCCCGGGCGAACCACGGGGTGATGCCCCGCGCCCCGCCGATCAGCACGACCACCGAGTCCCGCTCCAGTCCGATCGCGGCGGCCTCGGCCACCCCGTCGCCGGCCGGGCCGGCGCCGCCGGCGGCCAGCGCGCCCAGCTCGACCGGCACCAGGTCCGCGACGTACCGGTCGGATCCGCGCCGGGCGACCACCGGGGCGTCGGAGGCGGTGACCAGCTCGTCGAGGAGCTGCCGGGCCAGCGCCTCGGGCGCCGCCGCCGGGTCCACCTCGACGAAGCGGGCGGTGAGCTGCGGATACTCGCGGGCGATCGTGCGGAACAGGCCGGGCATGCCGTCGGCGGCGCCGGTGGCGTCCCGCGACCCGGCGGCGAGCAGCCAGCGCGGGCCGGCCGCCAGGGCCCGCTTCAGCAGCGGGAACACGTCCGGCAGCAGCGGCTCGTCGAGGTTGGTCAGCCCGTCGAGCACCAGCACCCCGTCGAAGCCCTGGCCGGCCTGCTCGCTGTCGAGCACCCCGAGCTGGCCGCCGGCCCCGTGCTGGCCGAGCAACTCGGCCAGGTACGCCCCGACCGGCCCGCCCCCGGTGATCAGGAACCGGGCGCCGGTGAGCACGGTGGCCGGGTCGCCGACCTCCTCGGCGCGGACGCTCTCCTGGGCGACCAGCCGCTTCGGGGCGATCCCCACCCCGACCTCGGCCGGGGCGTCGGCGGGCGCGGCGGCGATCACGGCCGGCACGGCGACGGTCGCCGTGGCGCTGAGGGTCGCCGTGGCGGTGACCGCGCCGTTGAG